>SVOZ01000012.1 GCA_015066115.1 Oscillospiraceae bacterium | reverse complement strand
CCCGTTCTCTCAAAAGGGCGCGCAGGGTCGCACGGCATTCAGGGAATCGGCGCAGGCTTTGTCCCCGAAATTCTTGACACCTCTGTTTTAGATGAAATAATCGCCGTTAAAACCGAGGACGCGATAACTGAGGCTCGCGCAGTTTGCAAAAGCGAGGGCATTTTAGTCGGAATAAGCTCGGGCGCGGCGCTTGCGGCGGCCTTAGAGCTTGCAAAAAGAGAAGAAAACCGCGGTAAAAACATAGTTGCGCTGCTGCCTGACACAGGCGAAAGATACCTATCAACAGCGCTGTTTGATTAATAGAAAGGGATCAAAATGATTAAGGATATGCAAAAGGAGATTCTGCGCCTTAAAGAGCAGAAGGATATATGCATTCTTGCCCATTGCTATCAAGGGCACGAAATTTTAGAGGTTGCCGATTTTGTCGGTGACTCTTATGTGCTTGCAAAAAAGGCGGCAGAGGTTAAAAACAAAATCGTTATTATGTGCGGCGTGCGTTTTATGGCCGAAACGGTTAAAATTCTCTCGCCCGACAAAACCGTTATTCTGTCAAACGCCGAGGCAGGCTGTCCTATGGCTGAGCAGGTAAAGCTCGAGGAGCTTAAAAAGTTTAAAGAGGAGAACGCAAACTGCGCCGTTGTTGCCTATATAAACACCACGGCAGAGCTCAAAACCCTCTGCGACGTTTGTGTAACCTCGGCATCGGCTCTCAAAATAGTTAAAGCTATGCCCGAAAAGGACATTTTGTTTATTCCCGACGTTAATCTCGGAACCTACATTAAAAACAACGTCGAGGGCAAAAATATAAAGCTTATTGACGGCGGCTGTCCCTATCACAAGACTGCAACAGCCGAGGATGTTGCTCGCGCAAAGGCCGCTCATCCCGAAGCGCTTTTATTGGCGCACCCTGAGTGCTGCTCCTGCGTTACAGAAAAGGCCGATTACATCGGCTCAACGACAGGCATTATGGATTTTGCCAAAAAGAGCGACAAAAAAGAGTTTATAATCGGAACAGAGAACAGCATTGTTGAGCATCTGCAGTTTGACTGCCCCGACAAGAAGTTTTATCCCCTTACCAAGAACCTTGTTTGTCACGATATGAAGCTGACAACTCTCGGCGACGTGCTTGACTGCTGCAAGGGCGAGGGCGGCGAGGAGATTGTGCTCAAGGAAAAAACAAGGCTCGCGGCAAAGGCCTGCATCGACAAGATGATCGCCTACGGAGGCTAAATTTAAGGTAAAAGCGAAAAGTGAATAGTGAAAAGTTTAGGAAGGCTTTCGCGCAAAGCGCGAAAGCCTTTTTATTTATAAAACCGTTTCTTGCGCTCAAAAAAATGTAGGGAAGGCATTTATGCCTTCCGCAAACCTTTAGGCAAAACCTAACGGAATGGATAAATCCATTCCCTACAAAAACAGCCCAAAATCGTAGGGGAGTGGCTATCGGGCGGTGGGGGTTATGTTGCCGCAGGCAATTTTTTCACCTGCTGCACCTGACGGCTGGGTTTTAAAATCGTCGGGCAGGGCGTGAAGCACAACCGCTCTGCCCAAAATCTCGGAAACCGAAAACCTGTTTGTTAAAAACACAGAAAACGCGCGTCCGTTTGCAGAAAAAATAGGCGGCAGGTCGCCTGCGTGGTAAGGGTGGGGGCAGTTTTTTGGGTTGTAATGCCCCCCTGTGTTTGAAAAAGGCTCTAACTCTATGTCCTCGCAGTCGCCCTGATGAATGTGAAAGGCAAAAATCGGCTGACCGCATGGCGCGCTTGAACTAGGAAGCCCTATAAACTCCGCCTGCACTATGGCTGCGTCCGAAAGAGCGTAAAACATCACCCTGCCCTGCAGCTGAGGGTACTTTTCGCTGCCCTTTACAAAGGCGACAGCGTCGGCACGCCTTTTAAAAACCGAGCAAAATTTTTCTTGATTGTTCATTTTCTCTCTCCTTTTGGCTTGCTAAAGCATTATATGTCAAAAGGCGCGGCCGTGTTAAATTTTGCGGCTCTAAAATAAAAAGGCGTCCGCTTTTATAGCGGACGCCCTTATAATTTATTATAGCTTATGAATAGGTTTTAACGGTTTCTTTATAGGTCGAAATAATATCTCGAAGCAGATCGAATTTCTCAAAATCACTGTTGTAAACAATGTTCATTTCGCGCATCATGCTAAAGTTTTCAATCGGCATCGCCGCGATCTTGCCCTTTTTAAGCTCGTCAAGGCAAACGCTCTGGGGAAGGACCGAAACGCCGTAATTTAGGCGAACAAGGTCCTTTATGGTTGCAATGTTGTCAACCTCTAATATAACATTAAACTCGGCAATGTCCATATTATTGCTCTGAAGATGCGAAACAAAAAGGTTTCGTGTGTTAGAGCTTGCAAGGCGCAAGATAAGGTTTTCTTTTTTGATTTCGTCAACCGTTACAAGTCCCTTTTTGGAAAGCGGGTGGTCGGGGTTGGTTACAAGCATCAGGCAGTCGGTGTCAAGCAGGGTGTAGCGTAAGCTTGGGTCGGGGATCCTGCCTTCAACAATTGCAAGATCTATTTCAAATGAACGCAGTTTGTCATAAAGATTGCTTATGGTATCCGTAATCATTTTTATATTTACGCCCTTGTGCGAGGCTGTGTACCTTGCGAGCACCTGCGCAATCGGGTTACTCTCTGCGGTGTGGGTTATTCCCACAGAAAGCGAAGAAACTCCACGCCTTTCGTTTTTGATTGCCGACTTCATATTTTCATAGAGAGTCTGCATTCTTTCGGCATAATGAACCGCTATTTCGCCCTGCGGCGTAATAATTAGCTCGTTGTTTATCCTGTCAAAGATCCTTATGTCAAGCTCCTCTTCAAGCTGATGGATGTGCTGGCTCACGGCAGGCTGTGTAAGCGAGAGCTGTTTTGCCGCCTCTGTGTAGCTTTTTAGTTGGGCAACCTTTAAAAGTGAACGCAGTTTTGGGTTTAACATTTTGCACCTCCATAATTAAAATTTATACCTTGCCGCCAAAACATAATTTGACTTTATGAATATTCAATTTATAATTATTATAGAATGCTAAATAAGAAAAGTCAACAATTAGCGTGGTTTTTTTATTTTTAAATAAGAAAGGAGAAGAAAAAATGACATTTTTCGAAAACTTTTTAAATAATATAACACTGACACAGGAGCTTGAGTTTCTTGTTAGAATAATAGCCGCCAGCATCTGTGGCGCCTTTATAGGCCTTGAGCGCACAAAACGTTTCAAAGAGGCTGGAATAAGGACCCACATTCTTGTTGCTTGTGCCTCGGCGCTTATGATGGTGGTTTCAAAGTACGGCTTTGCCGATCTTGTGTCTGAAAGCGGTGCGTTTCTTGCAGGCACCGACGGAGCCGACGCCTCGCGAATTGCCGCGCAGGTTATCTGCGGAATATCTTTTCTTGGCGCGGGCGTAATTTTTAAACACGGCTCGTCTGTTAAAGGCCTTACGACTGCCGCCGGCATCTGGGCAACTGCCGGAATAGGCATAGCCATCGGCGCAGGAATGTATTTAGAGGGCGTTTTTGTAACCTTACTTGTAATGCTGTCACAGGTTCTTATGCACAAGATCACTCTCGGCAAGGACCTTATCGAGTCGGTAGTTGTAAACGCGAGGGTCTCGGATGCCGAAAAGTTTCGCGCAGATATTGAAACCATGCTTGGCGACAAGCGCTCATCTATTACATATCTGGGCATTTCTAAAAATCCCGACGGCACCACAAGCTTTAAAATAAACGCCACCCTGCCTCGAAAGCTTGGAATCAGCGCCCTTGTGCTTGCCGCCGAGGGCGATGACAACATCCTTGATTTTTCCGCCGCACCGCAGGTTTAATGTGCACAAAACCCCTCATAAACTTTTCACACTTAACTTAAAAATCTCCCCGCGGCTTTTTGCCGCGGGGAGATTTTTTATTTTACTGCTTCAAGCTCAATGAGGGCCGACATATTATCGCCTCTGAAGAGGTTTAGGTGAAGGCCCGCCTTCATAAGCACATCGCCGCTGAAAACTCCGAGCTCTTTTTGCTCGAGCCAAGGAGTGAATGGCTTGATCTTGTCGTTTCTTTCGTCATAGTACATGTGAAGCTTGTAGTTTTTATTTTTGTCAAGACCTTTAAGCTTAAAGATAGCATCTGCGCCGTCGTTTACATTGTCCATCTGGACCATATTAAAGAGGGCGCTTTCCTTATCCTTTGAAACAAACTGCCAGGCCGAAATGCGCGACATAGCGTTTGCCTGCTCGTAGGGCGAGGCGATACGATAATAATCGCCGTGATTAATGGTAAAGTAATGCTTTTTGTAAAGGTCGGTCATAATAAGCATTTCTTTTTTGCTCTTTTCATCCTCGAGCGAGGGGTCAAGCTCAAAGCCAAAGGTGCCTGCCATCGCGGTGATGCCGCGTGTGAGCACCGAGGCAGGATGGAAGGTGTTGATGTTGGGGCTGTAAGCTACGTGCGAGCCCATTGTTGAAACAGGATATATAAGCGAAGAGCCGTACTGGATCTTCATTCTGTGTGCAGGGTCGGTGTTGTCGCTGCACCAGATCTGAGGCGAATAGTACATCATTCCTGCATCATATCTTCCGCCGCCGCTGGCGCAGTTTTCAAACAGAACATCGGGGAAGTTTTTGCAAATTCTTTCCATAAGGTCGTAAAGGCCAAGCACATAACGGTGGAAAAATTCGCCTTGGCTGTCTGCCGACAGTGAAAGCGAGTATGCGTCGGTTATATAGCGGTTTGCATCCCACTTAATATAGGCAACGGGGCTTTCAGAGAGAATTTTTGCCATCTGATTATATATGCAGTCGCGAATTTCCTGACGTGTGAGGTCTAAAACCAGCTCCCATCTGCCTCTGAAGGGGTCGCGGCCGGGTGTTTTAATGCACCAATCGGGGTGTTTTCTATAAAGCTCGCTGTCCTCGGAAATCATTTCCGGCTCAAACCAAACACCCAGCTTCATTCCGAGCTCGTTTATTCTCTTGCAAAGGCCGGGAATGCCGTTGGGAAGCTTGTCTTTAAGCTCAAACCAGTCGCCGAGGCTGTTATTATCCCAGTTTCTGTGGCCAAACCAGCCGTCATCCATAACAAGCATCTCGACGCCGAAGTCTTTTGCCTCTTTTGCAATCTCAACAAGCTTATCCTCGTTAAAATCAAAAACGGTGGCCTCCCAGTTGTTTATAAGCACAGGGCGGCGGGCATCCTTATATTTGCCGCGGCAAACGTTGTAACGAATGAGGTTATGGAAGCCTCTTGAAAGGCCGCCGAGACCCTTATTGCTGTAAGACATAATCGCCTCGGGAGTCACAAAAGCCTCGCCGTCCTCAAGCTTCCAGCAAAATCCCGTGGGGCTGATGCCAAGCGCCATACGAACTCTGCCGACGTGGTCAAGCTCACAGCTTACAGAATAGTTTCCGCTGTAAACTAAAGTCGCGCCGTAGCAATCTCCGCTCTCCTCGGTGGCGCTGGTTTCGCAGAGAATGATTGAGTTATTTGAGAAGTGATTTGTAAGTCCTGCAGTCGACTCGCAGGAGGTCTTGCCGTGACGGATGGGGGAGCGGTCGACATAGCGCTCATTATTGGGCTTGCCGTAAAATGTGATGACGTCGAAATCCTTGCGGGGAATATCGAGGCTCATTGAAAGGGCGCAATCGATCATAAAGGGGGCGCCTGTCTTGTTTACAATGCGCACAGAACGCATAATTTCGTCGTGTCCCTCGATGATAGAATAGCTAAGCTCTGCGTAAAGCTCGCAGACCTTGTCCTTTAAGGTGATAACAAGGGTCTGTGCCTTTTCATTTTCGTTTGCGTAAACGGCAGGAATGCCCTCCAAAGAGGGCTTTGAGTCGATTATCTTGTGGCTGTGATAACGAAGGTCGGTAGTTTGGCTCCCGTCAGAAAATCTGCCCTGAAGGCTTGTGGTTCTAAAGTCGCCAACGCCGAAGCCTGAATATTCAAGAAGTCTTGCGTGGGGGCAGAATTTGCCTGCGCCGCCCTCAAACTCGTCGTATGTAACATCGGGGTAGATTGCAGGTCTGCCAACCGAGCCTGCGTTTGTAAGATATGTAAGGTCGGCACTCTCGTCAATGCGCTCGCCGTAATAAAGATGGGTGAGCAGATGGTAAGGCTCGATCATCATTGCGTATGTGGTGTTTTGGGTGTTAATGGTAAAAACTTTGGTTTTCTCATTAAAAAAAATCGGCATAGTTTCCCCTCCGCATTTTTATTTTACACTTTATCTGCATTATACTGGTTTTAAAACCGTTTTTCAAGTCAAAACAAAAACAAAACCCCTGCATTCATATTTTTGCACCAATTTTACATATGATCCCACAAAATCAAATCTAAAACCTGAGTTTTGACCTTGGCTTTTTTGCGCTCATGTCGCCGATCACAGAAGTAACACAAAACTGTAGGGAAGGCATTTATGCCTTCCGCAATCTTTTGGCAAAACCTAACGTAATGGAAAAAGGGTTCCCTACAAAACACGCCTACAATTTGACCTTGGGTCTTGTTTTTTTTGTGCAGTTAGGGTATTATATTTGTGTTCCAAGAATTTACAGGGAGGATTTCTCTTGAAAGAAAAATTAAAGCGGTCGCTTGTTTTGTTTGTAACCTTTTTCAAAATAGGCGCCTTTACATTCGGCGGCGGCTACGCTATGATTCCGCTCATTCAAAAAGAGGTGGTCGAGAAAAAGCGCTGGATAACCGATTCCGATATTCTTGACATCATCGCAATTGCCGAGTCCACCCCCGGCCCCATTGCCATAAATTCGGCAACCTTTGTTGGCTACAAAATCGCCGGTGTTTTGGGCTCCTTTTGCGCAACCTTAGGTGTCGTTTTGCCGTCCTTTGTGGTAATTTCGCTTATTTCGGTCGTGCTGCGTGAATTTTCTCAGATTCAGGCGGTGCAGTTTGCCTTTAGAGGAATAAGAGCAGGTGTGCTCGCTTTAATTTTAAAGGCGCTTATCTCAATGTATAAGCAGTGCCCTAAAAATGCATACGGATATGTTATTATGGCGCTTGCTTTTGTCGGCGCGTCGCTTCTTAAATTAAACGTTCTTGCGGTGCTTATTTTTTGCGCTGTTTTCGGCCTTGTTGCATCCCTTGTGGCAGATAGGAGGGCGAAAAAATGATTTGGTTAGAGCTTTTAGAGCTGTTTTTCACCTTCTTTAAAATAGGACTTTTCACCTTTGGCGGCGGTTACGCAATGCTTCCGCTCATTCAGTCGGAGGTGCAGGCAAAAGAGTGGATGACTCAGAGCGAGCTTGTTGATTTTATCGCGGTTAGCGAGTCTACCCCGGGACCCTTTGCAATAAACATTGCAACCTATGTCGGCTCGGAGGTCGGCGGCGTTTTGGGCTCTTTGTTTGCAACCCTCGGCGTTGTAATGCCCTCCTTTATTATTATTCTCATTGTGGCGCAGTGCTATGAAAAGTTTAAGCAAAGCCGCGTCGTTCAGGGCGTGCTCAGCGGCTTGCGCCCTGCCGCGATAGGCCTTATTGCAGGCGCTGTTTTAACGGCGGCGCAAACTGTTTTTGTCCCCGCGGTGTCCGCTCCCATTTTAGAGGTCATCACAAGCTATGAGTTTATTTGCGGCGCGGTGATCTTCGGTGTTTCTCTGCCGCTTATCTTAAAAAAGGTGCATCCTATTTTGGTCATCTGCCTTGCGGCAGTTTTGGGCATAGCTTCAGGCTACGCGCCGATGATTTTAGGTTTTTAAAAAAAGGGCGGATCTTTCCGCCTTTTTTTGTAACCTTTTCTAAAAAAACGGTAGTTATATAATGAAAGGCCTTTTAAGCGAGGTGACGGATTTGGACGACAAAAAAATAATCGAGCAGTTTTTTAATAGGGACGAGCAGGCGCTTTGCGCCGTAAAAGAGAGGTATGGGCGTGCAATTTTTTCGCTTGCGCACAGCCTTTTAAAAAATGCGCAGGACGCCGAGGAAGCCTTAAGCGACACCCTTCTTGCTCTTTGGAACTGCATTCCGCCGAATATGCCTCAGCAGTTTTTGGGATTTGCCCTAAAGATCACCCGAAATCTGTCGCTTAAAAAGCTAAGAGAAAAAGGGGCGGCGCGCCGAGGCGGCGGTGAGCTCACATCGGCACTTTTCGAGCTTGAAGAGTGCATTTCTGACGGCAAAACCATTGATGAAGCTCTTGAAAACCGCGCTCTCTCAGAAATTATTGACTCCTTTTTGCGTTCACTTGAAAAGGACGAGCGCAACATATTTATACTAAGATACTTTTATCTCTGCTCGGTTTCCGATATAGCCCAAAGGCTCTCTTTTAGCAAAAGCAAGATTAAGACCCAGCTTTTCAGAACCCGACAAAAGCTTTCAATAAAGCTTGAAAAGGAAGGTGTAGTGCTATGAAATCACAGAAAATTTTTGACGCGATAGGTAATATCGGCGAAGACTTGATAGAGAGTGCAAATGTCCCTGCCCTAAAAGCAGAGAAGCCGCGCAAAAAATGGCTTATTCCTGCCGCCGCGGCGGTTTTGGCGCTTGTTGTAACAGCAACGATTATCCTTGCGCCTGATAAAAGTCCATTTTCTCCCGCAGCCTCAGATACAGTCAGCACACAGACACATTCTAATAGCTCGCCCCCGCTAAAAAGCCCCTCTCTTAAAAGCTTTGCAATAGCAGAGGCCGATTATCCCACTCAAATACATTATCCCAACTATTCTGAAATGAGCGACGCCGAATATAACAAAGCATTCAATGATTGGTATCAAGATTATGAGGGCCGTAAAGAGCTTCGCAAAACCGATGCCGATCTAAATCCCTTTCTCAAAAAGAGCATTCCGCAGTTTTTGTCTGGCAAGGACGGCGAAAATATCGTTTATTCTCCTATAAATGTTTATATGGCGCTTTCTATGCTCAGCGAAATATGCGGCGGCGAGAGCAGAAGTCAGCTTCTTTCGCTTTTGGGAGCAGACAGCATTGAGGCATTAAGGCGCGATGCCGTCTCTGTCTGGAACGCAAACTACAACGACGACGGCAGGTACACAAGCATTCTTGCCTCGTCTCTCTGGCTAAATCAAAACATCAACTTTAAACAGAAGACCATTGAAACCTTAAAAGAAACCTATTATGCCTCGTCTTTTAAGGGCGAGATGGGCACGGCTAAATTCGACAAGGCCTTGCAGGATTGGCTCAACGAGCAAACGGGCAATCTTTTAAAAGGTCAGATAGACTCAATTAAGATGCCGCCCGAAACGGTTCTTTCGCTTGCTACCACCGTTTATTTTAAGGCGGGCTGGGACCATGATTTCAGCGAGATAAACACAAAAAAGAATATTTTTAAAACTGCAAACGGCGACGTGACCTGCGACTTTTTAAACGGAAGCTCGACCGAGGATTATTACTATTCAGAGAATTTCTCCGCCACATCAAAACGCTTTTCGGACGGCGGAAAAATGACCTTTATTCTGCCTGATGAAAACACAACGCCCGAGGCGCTTTTAAAAGAAGCGGATACCCTCGACTTTATCTGTTCAAACGGTGAAAAAGGCGTCGAGAGACAAAAAATCATGGTAAACCTGTCGGTGCCAAAGTTTGATGTTTCCTCGCAGATAAAGCTTAAAGACGGCCTTAAGGCGCTGGGAGTTACAAATGTTTTTGACTTTACAAAGTCGAACTTTTCGCCTCTTACCGAGGACACCGATGTTGCGGTTTCCTCAGCCTTACACGGCGCAAGGGTTAAGATAGACGAGGAAGGCTGCACCGCCACTGCATACACCGCTATGCTCATGGCAGGCTCCGCGATGCCTAAGGACGAGGTGGATTTTGTCCTCGACCGACCCTTTATATTTGTCATAACCTCTCAATGCGGCCAGCCGCTGTTTGTCGGAATCGTCAACACACCGGCGTAAAGATAAAAAAGCACCCCTCGGGGTGCTTTTTTAGGTAATAGGTAATAGTGAAGATGTAATAAGTAAGGAATAGAAAAGGCATTCCCTACAAATTAAATCATAATCGCAGAGGCGGACGGCCAACATCCGCCCGCAAAAAAGCGCCTAAAAACCGTAGGGAAGGCATTTATGCCTTCCGAAGCTTTTGGCAAAACCTAACGGAATGGAAAGGGCATTCCCTACATAATGCGTCGTTGTATGCACAGGGGCAAGAATGTCGGAGTCTTTTGTACAAAACACAATCTGTTGGACTATGCACCGGGCATACCACAACTTGCGGTGTAAAAATGTGGTTCTTTACCACAAAAATACAAATATTTTTGTACTAATTTAGCAATATATCCTTTATTTATGGTAAATTTTATGGTCAAATTACCAATAAATTATTTGCAAAAACACTTGCATCCCTAAAATTTGTGTGCTATAATCAAGTATGTATATAATGGATAGTTATGTAAAATCGATAAGTGTCTTTACAACATGGCGTGCAAAATCCTATTATTATAAATTTTGGAGAAGATAGTGATGGAAGACGTTAAAAACACAACCTCGGTCGCCGAGGAAAACGACACCCTTGATATAGCGCAAATTTTAAGGGTGCTCTGGCGCAAGGCCTGGCTTATTGTTACAGCAGGAGTTCTGGCCGCGGTTTTATTCTTTAGTTATTCCTTCTTTTTGGTAACCCCTAAGTATGCGGCAAGTGTTCAGTTGTATGTTAATAACACCGTTTCGGTCGGAAGTTTCAGCACCAGCGTGCTTTCAGCCGCCCGTGACCTTGTTAAAACATATATCGGAATTCTCAACACCCGCACAACCTTAGAAAAGGTCATAGAAGAATCAGGTGTTGATTATACATACGCAGAGCTTAGAGGAATGATCTCTGCAAGCGCCGTTGATGAAACCGAGATCTTCAGGATAACGGTGCAGTCGACCGATCCGCGCGAAGCGGCAAAAATTGCAAACACCATTGCCGATATCCTTCCCGACAGAGTTGCCGATATTATTGACGGCTGCTCGGTTCGAGTTGTGGATAAGGCGGTCGTTTCCAATAATAAGGTGTCGCCTAATGTTACCAAAAACACAGCAATAGGATTCTTGCTGGGCGTTTTTGCGGCATGTGCGATAATAGTTGTTATCTTCCTTTTGGATGACACCATTTACAGTGAGGAATTCCTTCTTCATACATATGATATACCCGTTCTGGCAAAGATCCCCAATCTTCTTGAGGACGAAAAGGATAGATACGGATATAAAAAACACTATTCTTCAAGTGTGGAAACCGGTGAAGGGAGGGAGCTTAAATGAGTATCGTTCAGAAAAAACTCTCTTCTCAGGAGCGCCGCAGAA
Source organism: Oscillospiraceae bacterium (assembly GCA_015066115.1). GTDB lineage: Bacteria > Bacillota > Clostridia > Oscillospirales > Ruminococcaceae > SIG578. The sequence continues at coordinate 16,033 of SVOZ01000012.1, read as the reverse complement.
CGCTGCACAAAAGACTGAGCTTTACAGCCGCCGAGGCATATAAACTGCTTCGTACCAATCTGCTGTTCTCTATGCCCGGTAACAAAAAATGCCGCATCGTAGGCGTCACCAGCTCTACAAGAAGCGAAGGAAAGAGCACCACCTCAATTAATTTAGCTTATGTTTTGGCAGAATCGGGAAAAAAAGTTCTGCTTATCGACGCCGATATGCGTCTTCCCTCTATCGCAAAAAAATTAGGTCTTAAGAGCTCGCCGGGACTCAGTAATATCCTTGCAGGCCTCGGTGATTCTCAGATTCCTATTTATAAAACAGGCGTTCACGATAATTGGTATTGGATTCCAGCAGGAGATATTCCCCCAAATCCTTCCGAGCTTATCGGTTCTGAGTATATGATGGAGCTTTTAGAGGCGCTGTCAGAAAGCTTTGATTTCATTCTTCTTGACCTGCCGCCCATAGTTCCCATTTCGGATGCGCTTGCCGTTTCCCCTAACCTTGACGGAATTTTGGTCGTTGTCCGTGAGGACTTTACAAGCCGCAAAGATCTAAACTACACAATAAGACAGCTTAAGCTTTCCAAGGCAAAGATCCTCGGCTTTGTTATGAGCTATGCAAAGGAAGATAAAAAACGCTACGGAAAGTATAAAAAATATCACGGCGCATATTATAAAAGCTACAAATAAAAATTAAAGGAAGATGCACTATATGGTTGACTTTCATAGCCATATTCTTCCGGGAATTGATGACGGCAGCCAAAATGTCGAGGAAAGCCTTCAAATGCTTGATATGCTCGCTTTTCAGGGAGCAAAAAAAGTTGTAGCAACTCCGCACTTTATGGCAACCGAAACCGCTCCCCAAGAATTTTTTATAAAGCGTCAGAATTCTTATAACCAGCTTAAAGAAAAGCTTTCTGAAAACCACCCCGAGATCATTTTGGGCGCCGAGGTGCTCTACTATTCGGGAATTAGCAGAATGCAGGAGCTTTCCTCTTTTTGTATCGACGGAACACAGCTTTTGCTTCTCGAAATGCCCACAAAAAAGTGGAACGATTATATAGTCCGCGAGGTGCTTGAGCTTAATTGCACCGGCGATATAACGGTCGTTCTGGCTCACATAGAGAGATACCTTCCGTTTATGGAAGAAGGGGTGCTGGAAAGGCTTGTTGAAAATGATGTGCTTATGCAGGTCAATGCAAATTTCTTTTTGAGGTTTGCAACAAGGCATAAGGCTATCAAAATGCTTAAAAATGATTACATTCAGCTTATAGGTTCAGATTGCCACGACATAAAGTACCGTCCGCCCAGGCTCGATGAGGCATATAAGGTTATTAAAAACAGGATGGGCGAGGCTTTTGTCGGCTATTTTCAGGAGCGCAGTGAGCGCTTTTTGGAGGGCTTGATGTGAACAAGAAATATTTTGTTGCAGGAATCATTTCCTCGGTTCTTTGCATAGCCTGCATTGTTTTAACTGTGGTTTTTTACGATACCGGCAATGTTGCGGGCGGCCCCGATATAGATAATATCGGTTCGCTCAGCTCGGGCTCGCTTTCGCAGGATGAGCCTTATGTAAGTCCTGTTGATTTTGCCTTGCTTCAGAGCAAAAACGCCGATATTCACGCCTGGCTCACCATTCCGGACACAAATGTAAACTACCCAATAGTGCAAAGTCCCACCGACGATGCATTTTACCTAAGGCGCTCGATAGACGGAACCTATTCCGTAAACGGAACGCTGTTTACCGAGCATATGTATAACGGAATTGATTTTGATGATCCTGTCACTGCCGTCTACGGCCACGATATGAAATCGGGCGCTATGTTCGGGAGATTGCAGGAAACCTATTCCGATGAACAGTCCTTTAAAAAACATAAGGATATAATAGTTTATCTTCCCGACAGAGAGCTTCATTATGAGGTTTTTGCCGCAGTTCCCTATAGCAAGCGGCATATATTGTATTACTACAACAGCTTTAAAACAGAGGAAACTGTTGAAGAGTTTTTAAACGAGATCTACAGTGTCCGCGCCTTCAGTACCAATTTTGACGAGGACTGTAAGGTTAAAAAAGACGACAAAATACTGCTTCTGTCCACCTGCCTTCAGGGAGATATATCAAAGCGGTATCTTGTGCTCGCGCGGCTTGCGAGCGAAATAAAATAAATTTGTAAATTTTAGCGGAAGGCTCCGCTTTAATAGAGAAAGGAAGAATTCCAAAATGAAAAAAATCATCACACTTGCGCTTTCGGTTATCATGGCAGTATCCATGACTGTTGCCGCTTCGGCAGCATTTGTTTCCAGCCCCTCCGCAAACGCAGCCCCCACAGTTGACAAGGTGGTTGCTGAAGACGGAAAGACTCTTGAGTTAGAGATCACCGCTTACAAAGACAGAGAAGATCTTGATGCTGATGCTAAAAAGGCTATTGAGGACAGCTATGCAGAAATCAAGGCTGCAACCGACCTCACAACTCTTGCTGATGGCCTTAAAGAAGTTGCAGACAAAGCAAACGCAAAGCTTGCTGACCTCGCCGTTAAGGACCTCTTTGACATCAGCGTTGTTGATGGCAAGCACGAAGGAAAGCTCACCATCACCATAAAGGCAACAACCCTTAAGAACTTTGTTGCTCTTCTTCACAATAAGAATGGCAAGTGGGAAGTTGTTAAGGATGCAAAGGTTAATGCAGACGGAACAGGCATCACCTTCTCAACAGATGGCCTTTCTCCCTTTGCAATCGTAGTAAATAACCCTGCTGATGTTGACTCTCCTGCAACCAGCGACGCATTTGATTTCACCATCGGATTTGTTGTCGGCGCAGCCCTTTTCGGCGCAGTAGCAGTTGTTTGCTTCGTTAAATCCAAAAAAAGAGTTAACGGATAACTGATATGACACAGAGAAGAATTTCCAGAAGGAAAATTCTCCGCTCAGGTCTGGTTGTCCTCAGCATAATTCTCGTAGCGGCCATAACCTTGTTGTTTATCGATCACTGGGATAAGCGACAGGGTGGTTTGCCGTGGCAAGATTTGGGTGACACCACCGAGCAGACCGTCCGTTATAACGGGCAGTGGTATGTCCTTAAGGACAATATTGACACTGTTCTTGTTATGGGACTTGATAAATTTGAAGCCGATGTGCAAACCGACTCGTATAACAACGATAGGCAGGCGGATTTTCTTGCCCTGCTCATTATCGATAGGGACGAGGACAAGGCAACCGCCATTCATTTAAACCGTGACGCAATGGCAAAAATGAATGTTCTGGGCATTGACGGCGATGTAGTGGATACTACTACTGCACAGCTTGCGCTGGCGCACACCTATGGAAGCGGCGGCAAGGATAGCTGTGAAAATACAGCCGATGCGGTTTCAAATTTCCTTTATGAAGTTCCTGTGGAACATTATATTTCTCTTACAATGGATGCTGTCGCCACCTTAAACGACCTTGTCGGCGGCGTTACCGTAACGGTGCTTGACGACTTTTCGGGCGTTGACGACACGCTTGTAAAGGGACAGGAGGTAACTCTTAAAGGACAGCAGGCGCTTACCTATGTGCGCAACCGTAAGGGAATTGACGATGAAACCAACGCTCACCGTATGCTGCGCCAACAGCAGTATATGAAGGAGCTTTTTGCCGTAGTTACCGAAAAAGTGGATTCAGACGAGGGCTTTTTAAAGGATGCTGCGCGGGAGATCTCGGACTATATGGTCTCTGACTGCACCGTCAGCCAGCTTGAAAGAATAGCGTCATTTGTTTCAAAACACGATATAAGTGAAATAAAAAATATTGAGGGTAAGTCCGAGGTCGGAGAAAAGTTTATGGAATTCTATCCCGACGAGGACAAGCTTCAGGCTATGATCATTGACCTGTTTTTTAAACCGAAGAAGTAATGTCGGTATAGGAGGATGCGTAAAGTGGCAATGTCAGATAAAAGCGCGCACAACCGCGGCGCGACCGCAAATGCTGATAAACCCGTGTATAGATTTTTCAAAAGATGCTTCGATATTGTTTTTTCCGCTTTAGCACTGATAATTTTATTTTTACCGCTTGTAATCATCGCAATTGTGATTGTGATCGACAGCCCCGGCGCTTCTCCCATCTTTATTCAGAAGCGCGTTGGCTATAAAGGCAAGATATTTAATTTTTATAAGTTTCGTTCAATGGTTCCCAATGCAGAAAGCATGCTTGACTCGCTGCTTGACAAGAACGAGATGGAGGGCCCTGTTTTCAAGATAAAGGAGGACCCCAGAATTACAAAGGTCGGAAGATTTATCCGCTCAAGCAGTATTGACGAGCTTCCGCAGCTTATCAACATCCTAAAAGGCGATATGAGCTTTGTCGGGCCCCGCCCGGCCTTGCCCCGCGAGGTAGAGCAGTATGATGACAGGGCAAGAGAGAGGCTCGAGGTAAAGCAGGGGCTTACTTGCTACTGGCAGATAATGCCCAGCCGCAACAGTCTCACCTTTGATGAGTGGCTTGACCTTGATCTAAAATACATAAAGGAGCGCAGCCTCCTTTGTGATATAAAGATAATTTTCAAAACCGTTGGCGCCGTCTTTAGCTTAGAGGGCGTGTAACAGCATAATTTTAGGCACCAAAGTCTGCGCGCAAAAGCTCCAATAAGCAAATTTCGCCACAGGCTTTTTTCCGTATATATAGACCCCGTAGTGATTGCTACAAAAGATAAAAGTGCAAAGGTATTAAGCAACAAATAATACAGCGACTATTTTAATCTAACGCAAAAAGCAATTTCTTTATAACCGGAGTAAAAAAATGAGATGTATTGATGTTTTTACAAGTCTATATCAGCGTGATCCGGTTGACGTAACCTTCACACCATATCGTATTTGCCCAATTGGTGCACACGTCGACCATCAGCTTGGTAATATAGTTGGCCTTGCCATAGATAAAGGTGTTCGTATTGCATATGGCCCTAAACAAAACGGCATAGTAGAGTTGACATCTTTGCAGTTTAATAAAAGGGCACAATTTCACGTAAATTCCACGCCCGAAGTTCCCGAAAAGGATTGGGCAGACTATATGCGCGGAGCAACGCTTTTGCTCGCTCAGAGATATAGTCTTAAGATCGGTATGTGCGGAGTTATAGACGGAGAGCTTCCAATAGGAGGGCTTTCTTCTTCTGCGGCAGTTATTATTACATATTTAACCGCGCTGTGTAAGCTTAATAACATCAATATAAGCAAAGCGGAAATGATAGAAATTGCGCAGGCCGCAGAAAACGTGTATGTAGGGGTATCCTGCGGAAAGCTAGACCAGTCATGTGAGGTTTACTGCAAGAAAAATCATCTTCTGTATATGGATTTTTCTGATGATAGCTATGAGCTTATTCCTACAAGTCCAAATATGAAGCCCTACAAAATAGCCATTTTCTTCTCAGGCGTTGAGAGAACTCTTGCCGGTTCTAAATATAACAAAAGGGTTGACGAGTGCCGTAGTGCCGCCTATGCGCTAAAAGCGTTTTCGGGAATGAAGTATGACAACTTCAAAGCAACAAACCTTCGCGATGTTCCGTATGAGGTTTATGCGCAGTATAAAGACAGGCTTCCTGAGAGATGGGCTATGCGTGCTGAGCATTGGTATAGCGAAATGGAGCGCGTTAAAAAAGGTGTTGAGGCCTGGAGAAATGGCGATATAGAGCTGTTTGGCAAAATCTCTTCCGAAAGCGGAAGGTCATCAATAGAAAAGTGGAAAACAGGCTCGCCTGAGCTTAAGGTCCTCTATGAGATTATGGTTGACACAGAGGGAGTTTACGGCGGCAGATTTTCGGGTGCGGGATTTAAAGGTTGCTGTATGGCGTTTATAGATCCTAAATTCGAGGAAAGCATAGCAGAAAAAGTAAAAAGCGAATATCTTAAAGCATTCCCTAACCTTGAAGGCAAATATTCAATGCATATTTGCGAAAGCTCTGACGGAGCTTATCTTGAGTAGAGTTATAGAAAGAAGCAAGATATATGAAGTGTTTGATTTTGGCCGCGGGATATGCCACAAGGCTATATCCGCTGACCGAAAACTTCCCCAAGCCATTGCTTAAGGTAGGGGAAAAAGCTATTCTTGATTGGTTGATTGACGATATTGATCGCGCCGATAAGGTGGACGAGTATGTTGTTATATCAAACAGCAAATTTGCCGATCATTTTAAGCTTTGGGCAAAACAAAGAGATCAAAAAATAACGGTTATTGACGACGGAACAAGCACAAACGAAACGCGGCTTGGCGCAGTTCGTGATATCCAGTATGCCATTGATGAGTTAAAGCTGTGTGATGATATGCTTGTTATTGCAGGTGACAACCTGCTTGACTTTAGTTTAACCCAGTTTATTTCTTACGCAGAGAATAAAAAAACCTCTTGTGTTATGCGTTATTTTGAGGGTGATAAGAAAAAGCTCTCAAGGAGCGGAGTTTTGGAGATTGATAAGACCGACAAGGTGATCGGTATGCAAGAAAAACCGAGCGACCCTAAGAGCAACTGGTGTTGCCCGCCGTTTTATTTTTACAAAAAAGATGATATAAAGCTTATTAAAAAGGGCATTGAAGAGGGTTGCGCGGTCGATGCTCCGGGTAGCTTTGCGGCGTGGCTTTGCACACAAACAAAGGTTCACGCCATGGAAATGCCTGGAAAACGATATGATATCGGCAACCTCGAAAGCTACGAAAGCGTTCAAAAAGAGTATAAGGGCATTAATAAATAAAAATTTTAGTTGAGGGTGAAATGTTTGAAGATAGCGATAATTGGACATAAGCGAATTCCCTCTAATGAAGGCGGTATTGAAAAAGGCGTGGAGCAGCATTCAGTAAGAATGGTTGCTCGCGGACATGAGGTTACGGCCTTTAACCGTGGCGGACACAATGTGTTTGGCAAGGAGTATGACAGAGAAAAACTAAAAGAATATAAGGGTGTCAAGATTATTACCATACCGACAGTAAAGGGCGCGGCAAGCGTGCCGCTTTATTCTTTTCTTGCAACAATTCGTGCCGCATTTTCGGGATACGATGTTGTTTCATACAGAGCTTCGGGTTCTTGCGCCATGATTCCACTTGCTAAGTTTTTGGGACTAAAAGTAGTGGCTTCTTTACACGGAATTGACAGCCAAAGGGAAAAATGGGGTGGATTTGCTTCTAAATATCTTGAGTTCGGAGAAAAAATGGCGGCAACAAAAGCCGATGTTTGTCTTGTTCTCTCTCAGAATATGAAGGATTACATAGATAAGAAATATAATGCTAATTCTGTTTTGTTTGCAAATGGTATTGATAAACCCGAAATTTTCTCTCCTGAAATAATAAAAGAAAAATACGGTCTTGAAAAGGATGGATATATTCTTTCGCTAGGAAGAATTGTTCCTGAAAAAGGTCTGCACTATCTTATAAATGCATTTAAAAAATGCAAAACCGATAAAAAACTTGTTGTTGCCGGAGGAAACGGAAGTAAACAAGATTATTATAACGAGCTTGTTGCACTTGCCGACGGCGATGAAAGAATAATTTTTACCGGATATGTTATGGGAAAAGAAATAGCGGAGCTTTACAGTAACGCCTATATTTTTGCTCTGCCCAGCAATTTGGAAGGCATGGCAAACTCACTTTTAGAGGCAATGAGTTATGGAAACTGTTGTCTAGTCAGCGATATTCCCGAAAACACAGAGGTTGTAGGAGAGCATGCCGAAATCTTTAAAAAGGGCGATGAACAAGAGCTTTTAGAAAAGCTCCAACAGCTTGCCGACTCGCCTCAGCTTGTTGCGGAGTACAAAAATGCCGCAAGCGAGTATATTTTAGAACGCTATAACTGGGACCTTGTGGTCGATCAAATGCTTAGAGTGTATTCCGGCGATGTAATTGAATACAAAATTGTGCTCTCTGAATATCAAGATATAAAAGAAATTCAGAATATACGCTAAATGACTTGCGAGGGGTTTGATAAACATGGATTTTAAGCTATTATTAATAAAAATCGTGCAAGTTCTAAAAAGCAAAAGTAAAAGGACAACTCTCTTAGCTCGTTTGGGATTTTATAACAATATGGGTGACGAGGAGTATCTAAAAATGCAATTTAAAAATGTTTTTGGCTACGATCTTGACCTTGAAAAGCCACAGACATATAGCGAAAAATTGCAGTGGCTTAAGCTTTATGACCGCAACCCTCTTTATACAACAATGGTTGATAAGGCGGCGGTTAAGGATTATGTTGCCGAAAAAATCGGCGAGCAGCATATTATAAAAACGCTCGGAGTATGGGATAGGTTTGACGACATTGATTTTGATGCCCTGCCCGAGCAATTTGTTTTAAAATGTACCCATGATAGCGGTGGACTTGTCGTTTGTAAGGACAAGAAACAACTGAACAAATTCATTGCAAAAATAAAGATAAATTGGGGATTAAAAACCAATTTTTACCGACAAAGCAGAGAGTGGCCTTATAAGGATGTAAAACCCAGAATTCTTGCTGAAGAGTATATGGAAGATAGCAAAACCGAGGAGCTTCGAGATTATAAATTTTTCGCTTTTGATGGTGAAGTTAAGGCAATGTTTATAGCCTCTGAAAGAAACAACAAAGACACAGAAACAAGGTTTGATTTTTTTGATAGAGAATTTAACCACCTGCCGTTTACAAACGGGCATCCCAACGCAGGTGTTTTCCCAAAAAAACCCGAAAAGTTTGAAGAAATGATGGCTCTCGCCGAAAAACTATCAGTCGGAATTCCACAGGCAAGAATCGACTTTTACGAGGTTGATGGCAGGGTTTATTTTGGAGAGATAACTTTTTTCCATTGGGGAGGAATGATGCCGTTTGAGCCACATGAGTGGGATGAAAAATTTGGTGAATGGATAAAAATTCCAAACATAGAATAATAAAGAATTTTGGTTGAAAGAGCCTCGGGTGACTATTGATAAATATTACAGCTAAAAGCGACCAAAAAACACGTTTATAAAAGGAGCAGTGACTAATATGGTTTTGGGCAAAATATACAGGTTTTTTCTTTCAGAAGCAGGCTCCTCAAAGGCAAAATGTAATTACTTACGTAAACAGGGAGCAGAAATCGGTGAAGGAACTGTTATTAACGGAAACTTAAAAACATTTGGAACAGAGCCTTATTTAATAAAATGTGGTAAAAACTGCCTTTTTGCATACGGGGTACATCTTGTAACACATGACGGCGGTGTAAGTGTTCTTAATAAGCTAAACAAATACGATGGCAAGAGAGCCGATATTATTGCTAAAATTGAAATAGGAGATAATGTGTATATTGGCACAAACGCAATGGTTATGCCGGGCGTCAGAATTGGTTCAAATGTCGTAATTGGAGCGTCGGCGGTTGTTACACATGATATTCCTGATAATAGTGTTGTAGTAGGAATTCCTGCGAGAGTTATAAAAACAATTGATGAATACTACGAAAAACACAAAAACAGAGTGCGTTTTACGGTTGGAATGCCGCTAAAAGATAAGAAAAAGTATTACAATAATATAGAATGGAATGATTTGTTCCCTGCAGATAATGAACTCGATAATTAATGTTGATTGATGGTTTGTGTGGAGGTTATTTGTGAACTATTCAAAATTAAAAATACTTTTTGTAACAAGTTCGCTCACTTCTGGAGGAGCTGAAAAAGTTATGTCTATTTTAGCCTCTGAATGTGCGGAAATGGGAGCAGAGGTTTCATTAGTAATAATGACAGATAAAAAAAGAACATATAGTATTTCTGAGAAAGTAACTTGCTACACTATTGATTCTAATAACAAATGTCTAAAAAATATTGGAAGAATAGGTGGTTTTAGAAAAGCAATAAAGAAAAGCAATGCTGATGTAGTAGTGCCTTTTTTGCCAACAATTTCGATGTATACTATGATTGCGAATATAGGTATTGGTCGTAAAATGGTTATGTCAGAACGAGCAGACCCAAAAACAAAGATATTTGATAGAACAAAGAGTTTACAGAACCTTACTGGAAACTTTTTTATGAGAAAATTAAGATTTTTCAATTTTGCAAACTATATGATTTTTCAAACCCCTGATGCACAGGCTTTTTATGGCAAAAAACTCCAAAGAAAGAGCACTATTATACCTAATCCGCTTGACACTTCAGCGCTTCCCGAACGCTTTAAAGGCGAAAGAGAAAAACGCATAGTTGCGGCGGGAAGATTTTCTGAGGAAAAGAATTTTCCCATGCTTATCCGTGCTTTTGCGAGGTTTAAAAAGAAATTTCCCGAGTACGCCCTTGAGCTTTACGGCGAGGGTGGACTCAGAGGAGAATTTGAGGAGCTATGTAGAGGCCTTGATATAACCGATAGTGTTTCAATGCCCGGCTTTGTAAATGATCTTGCGGACAGAATGGTAAATGCTTCTATGTATGTTTCAACCTCTAATCACGAGGGAATATCAAATTCAATGCTTGAGGCGCTTGGAATGGGTGTGCCAACTATTGTTACTGATTGCCCGGTTGGTGGGGCAAAAATGTTTGTAAAAACAGATGAAAACGGCATTCTTATAGATATGGAAGATGAGGACGCATTGCTTAATGCAATGACAAAAATTGCTTCGGATAGTGAATATTCTGAAAAACTTTCTGAAAATTCGGTTAAAATCAGAGAAGAACTTAGTGCAAGAAAAATAGCAGAAAAGTGGATTGAAGTCTTTGAAAAGGTTTGTTCTAAATAAGCAAAATAAAATTAAGAAAGGAGAACGGAAATGGCTTCAAGAGATTTGTTTTATAGTACACAAAAAGACCAAATAAAGATGCATATTCCCTTCTTTCTTTATTTTACGGCAATGTTTTGCTTCTATAAATTTACATATTTTCAGCTTGGTATACAAATAGCAGTTATATTATATTTTGGGCTTCTTTTGATAAAGAGAAGATTGAGAGTGACAAAGACACAAGTAAAACATCTTTTGTTCTATTTGGTGTGGTTTGGTGCATTTGTTGCACTGATGTTCTTATCAACGACCTGGGCTTATGGCAAGTTGGAGACCGCGAGAACATTGCTTATCGCGATTAGAACGTTTGCAATAGGTTTTTTAATTTATTACTATGCCGATAGCAAAGAAAAAACCTTAAGTATTTTCTTGTCCTTTGTTATGGCATTTTTTATAACAACAATAGTTATTTATATAACTACGCCCTTATCCGGGTGGGGAAGCGAGCATTTCTTCGGTGTTGCTATTTCTCAGCAAAGAAACAGCACTGGCGCGGTTTCTGCGCCATTAGTTGTATTGTGTTATTATTTGCATTCTTGTTATGGTTTAAAAATAGGAAAGTTTTTATCTGTGTATTTTGCTGTATTTACAGTTATTGGTGGGTCTCGAAGCGCAATGCTTCATACGGTTATTGTTGTTGTTTTGAGTCTTTTTCTTAATGAAAAAAATGTTGCAAAAAAAGCAAAAAAAGCACTAGCTCTTTTGCTTATCGCACTAGGAATTGTTACACTTGTATATTATGTGCCGTTTTTATACAATATAGTTTGGGTAAGAATTGGAGAAGCTGTTTCGACAACATTGGGAATTGATGTTGCGGACAGTAGTACGGTTGGAAGAGAAAACCTTAAAGAGGTTGCCACCCTTATGTTTTTTCAACGTCCACTGCTTGGATATGGCGTAGATGGTGTCGTTTGTTTTCTTAGTGATTATTCGAAAATTATAGGTGAAGAGGTAAAAGCTGTTTATTCGCACTGCAATTATACTGAAATTGCTGCATGTTTTGGCGTAGTAGGGCTTGTGATTTGGTATGTTCCTATAATAAAAACTCTTATATCTTCTTTTATATTTAGAAAAAACTCTGTTTGGAAGATGTGCCTTTTTGTTAGCTTGCTTGGGATGATTATACATGATTATAGTCAAATAACCTGGTCCACGCATCTTAATATGTATTTGCTTTTTATAGTGCTTTTGTTAATAAGACAGGAATGTCAACAAGGTGCAACAGAAGGTATTAATAAATGAATATAAGTATTATAACAGTTTATAACAACGTAAATAGCGGAAGCTTTTTGCAGGCACTTGCGCTCAAAAAAATTCTCGAAATAGCTGGCCACACAGTAACATTTTTAAAGAGAAAGTCAAACAACGGAATAAAATATTGCCTTGTTACAAGCTTAAAAAAGCTTTTGAAGCTTCGTTTTTTAGAGGTTTCACATCTTTGGAAAGCATATTTTTCTTTTAAAGTAGCAAGAACTAATTTCCCTGTTATTCCCGTGAATAAAGTCGGTACGATCGATTGCTTTGCAATTGGTAGCGATACCCTTTGGAATTTTGGGGTAGAAAGATTTGAAAAAGAAAAGAAAAGATATTTAGGTTTGCTTTTTCCAGAGAAGCGGTCTGTTTCCTACGCGACATCTATTGCAAACACAAAATACGAGGTTTTGCTTAATGATAATGTTATAGTAAACGGGTTGAATAAGCTTGGAGCAATTTCTGTCAGAGACGCCTACACAAAAGAAATTGTTGATAAGATAACAGGAAAAGAATCAACACTTGTTTTAGACCCTACTCTTTTGCTTTCACGTGAGGAGTTTGCTAAACTTGAGGCAAAATGCTCTGACAGCGAATATATTTTGATTTATATGTTTGAGCGTTTAAATAAGGAAATGGAGGAAAAAATCACAGAACTTAGACAAAAAACGGGCAAGAAAATAGTTTCGTTTGGAGGACACAGAGCGTTTGCCGATATAAACATTTCAAACGATCCGTTTAAGTTCTTGTATTACTTTAATCACGCGGATATGGTTATTACCAACACCTTCCATGGAACTATTTTCTCAATCATAAACAGAAAGCCTTTTGCAGACTTCGGCGGACATAAGAAAAAGGTTACGGAGCTTCTGGACATGCTTGATTTAAGCAGTCAGCTTTGCGAAACTCCTGATGATATTGAAAAGATTTTAAATCAGAAAATAGACTATGACAAGGTGGAAGAAAAACTAAGTGTGATGCGTGAGCAGTCAAAAGACTATTTGTTTAACGCACTGAAGGGATAAAAATGAGATCGAAAAAGGCGATTATTAATACGATAGTTGCAATTTTGCAAGAGGCCGTGGGCGTTGTCTGTGGCCTTATTTTGCCACGCCTCATTTTGTCTGCCTTTGGCTCGAGCTATAACGGAATCACATCGTCTATAACCCAGTTTCTTGCCTGTGTTGTTCTGCTTCGCGGCGGCGTTGGAGCTGTTACAAGAGCGGCGCTATTTAAACCGCTTGCCGAAAATGACACCGAAAACGTAAGCGCTATTATGAATGCGACTCAGCAGTTTATGAGAAAAGTTGCGCTTATTTTCGCAGGGGCGCTTGTGATTTTTGCTTGTTTGTACCCCCTCCTAGTAAGTTATGAGTTTGATTGGTTGTTTTCATTTACGCTTGTTATGATTCTTGGAATAAGTACATTTATGGAGTATTATTTCGGCATAACAAACCTCTTTTTATTGCAGGCAGACCAAAAGCAATACATAGTATCTATCGTACAGATGATATCAACGGTACTTAATACCCTCTTTGCTTTTTTGCTTATAAAATTAGGCTGTGGAATTCACTTAGTTAAGCTTGGAAGCGCTCTCGCTTTTTCAATTAATCCGATTTTGCGATACTTGTATGTTCGCAAAAGATATAAGGTTGACAAAACCGTTGCTCCTAATTTTGACAAAATCAAACAGCGTTGGGACGCTTTCTGGCAAACCTTTGCCTTCTTTGTTAACAGCAACTGCCCCATTATGATTTTGACCTTTTTTGCCGATATAAAAGAGGTTTCGGTTTACACGGTCTACAATTATGTTATTGCTAACATAAGAAATATTGTTAACACATTTATAACAGGCTTTGGAGCGGCATTTGGTAATATGCTGGCTAAGGGTGAACACGACCTTGCAAAAAAGAATCTGCGTGTTTTCGAGCTTGTAATATTTAATCTTGTTTCTATTGTTTACACAACGGCGGGTGTAATGGTTCTGCCCTTTGTTTCTGTTTATACAAACGGAATTACGGATGTTGAGTATTATCGCCCAATCTATGCAGTTGTTGCAACGGTTGCAGGAGCGTTTTCCTGTTTTAGAATACCATATCAGAGCATTGTTGAGGCGGCAGGACACTTTAAACAAACAAAAATCGGAGCCTTTGTTGAGGCAGTTTTAAATATTGTGATCTCGGTCATTTGTGTTATTAAGTTTGGGCTTATCGGCGTTGCAATAGGAACCTTAGTTGCAACAGTAATTCGCTCTGTTGAGTACGCAATTTATGTTTCTAAGCATATCATAAAACGTAGCCAGTTTATATTCTTTGTGCATATTCTGGTAACCTCAGGTATAGCAGTTTTAACGGCGGTTATATCAGACGCGTTTTTTACCTTTGCAACCCCAAATTATCTTTATTGGGCGGCAAAGTCGATTTTGGTTGTTTTGATCTCGACCGCACTTACTGCTATTACTGATCTTGCTTTCTTTAAAAACGAAACATTTTATATGATTAAAAAAGTCAAGGGTATTATCACGGGAAGAACAAAAAAGAAATAACTTATTTTGTTGTTTTTAGAAGGGAACTTGTATGGATAATAATAAATTCAAAAAAATATGTATAATTACAAGTGTAGTATTGGTTTTATTATTAACCGCGTTAGTTGTTGTTTCTGCGTATAAAGATAAGATAGATAAAGAAAAGCTTGATCATCTTGCAAGCGAGTATGAAAGTCAATTAAAAGAACAAGAAGAAAAAAATGTCCTTAATATTTTGGGCGGAGAAAACACACAAATTTCCGAGTTGAAAAAAGCCGATGTTTTGCTTGATGCCGATGATTTTGCAGACGTAGCCGAACATGCTATGTTTAACAAAAAAACAGTGACCTGTAAAGTTGATGTAAAACCAGAGGCCAGCGACAACCTATTTTTATATTTTGAGGCCCGGTCAAACAAAGAAATATGTGAACTGCAGGTGAACATATCAGGAGCGTCAAATGAAAACAACATTAACAACGTCTTCTTATTAACTACTCAGAAAAGCGCTTATTATATCCCTATAACAAATGTTTCTGATATTAGTAAATTTGAATTTAAGGTTTCGGATGGTGATAGCGGAGCGGTTATTAAAAGCCTTCAGCTTTTAAACAACAAAAACAAAAGCATTCCTGCACATCTTTCGGGCGTCTTCAATATAAGCGAGGATGTGCAGAATATAGAGCTGTCAGTAGAAGACATAAGTATAAATAGCGCACAGGATGTTGTTTGCAACGAAAAATATGCATATGTTGGTGCTGCCAATAAACTCTATATTGTGTCGCTTTCAAACCCTAAAAAACCCACCGTTATTTCGGAGCTCGGCTCGCTTGGAACAGTGCGCAGATTAGAGCTTATAAATGATAAAACCTTGGCGGTTGCAAGTCGTGAGTTTGGCGTTTTTCTAATTGATGTTTCTAATGCACAAAAGCCCAGCGTGGCGGGACACATAGCTTCTTTAGAGCTTGCATCAGGACTTGACTCAAAGGGTGACTATCTATTTATTGCAAGCCGTTACTATGGAATTGAAATCTATGATGTTTCAAATCCTACAGAGCCCAAGTTTTGTTCTTTTGTTAAATCAGATAATGTGAGTGAGAGAATTGATTGCACGGTAAAAGGCAATTATCTGTATGCAGGGGTTTGGGCATCAAAAGTGGTTGAAATTTTTAATATAGGCAATATTCTTGAGCCTAAATATGTGGGATATGTTGAAGCTGAAGGAACGGTTTATGGACTTGATACATACAACGATACTCTTGTTGTTTCAATGGGCTTTAATTCCAGAAAAAATGACAGCAAGAAAGTGACCGATATGGGTTACGGAGCAGGAAACGGAATATCCCTCTATGATATTTCAAATCCTGATGCTCCTTCAATAGTTTCAACGATAAAGGCTGACGGAAGATACTATAATGTCGGAAACGACTATTGGAATGTGAGGGTTTCTGACGGTTATGCTTATTACACCGATATGCATAACGGCCTGTATGTTTTTGATATTGCCAATAAAAAAGCGCCTTTCAGGGTTGCTAAAATAACAGTACCCTTTGAAAACGGCTCG
>SVOZ01000011.1 GCA_015066115.1 Oscillospiraceae bacterium | reverse complement strand
TGACTCGAAATCAGTTTGCGGGCAACCGCACGCGGGTTCGAATCCCGCTCTCTCCGCCAAAGAATAACCGCAATCTTGATACAAGGTTGCGGTTATTTTCTTTTCATGGTATAATAGAGAAAAGGCGGTGATTGTGTGGAGTTGATTCAAGAATATCTTGCATTAGTGACTGATGTTGTGTTTCCTAAAGAATTTAGTGAAAAGGCATATTTCGCAAACTTTTCAAAAGAACACAATCGCAAAGCAACCAGAATGCGTAAGATTGCTGCTGAGATTGAGCAAAAATATCCGGAACTTAAAAGTGAATTTTGCAAAATGCTTTCTCATGAAAACGCTGGCGTCCGAATTTGGGTCGCACACCATGTTCTTGAGGTTATGAACTGCGACAAATCCAGCAGAAAAGCAGCTTTACGAGAAATCCGCTATGCCGCCAAAACTGATAAAACGGCAAATGGTTTCGGAGAAAAAATATGGTTGAAGGATTGGTACAAGACACATCCAAAGGACAGATGGATCTAAATGCACCCCCTGACTTAAAAATGCACCCCCTAAAATGACATTTGCATCCCCTTACCTCAAAAGGGGGTGCATTTGTATTAAAATTAGGGTTAGTCTTCAGGCAACCGCAATCTTAGGATTGCGGTTGTTTTCTCTTTATGGTATAATAATAAAAATAGTAACATAAGTAGGATTAATGATATGTTAATAGAAATTGAATCTGTATATGGTGACAAAATTGTTCACGGAAAACATATTAAGCAAGACGAGCTTAAAAAGATTGTCAAAAACCTTATTTCAACAGTTGGCGAGGAAAATTTTACAACTGCGTTTTGCTTGCGTTATGATTACCAAGAGGTTGCCTGCTCGCAAGATATAATCATAGACTATGTGATTGATTTAGACACGCATTTGATATTAAAGCCCAAATACTGAGCAATAGCACTGCTTTTAAACACACTACACAAAAAAGGACACCCTGTCGGGTGTCCTTTTTTATTTTACTATAGGTTTTATTTATCTTTTGCCCCAGATGCACTCTTCTGCAAACTCCTCGGCGATAACGCCCTCGGGTCTGCCGGTTTCCTTGGACTCGGTTAAGATTCTCTCAACGGTGTTATAGATGTTATAAACCTTCTTGAGAACTTCCTCTTCGTTATAGTTGCCTGCGGCTTCGCCTGCAGCATTGATAACGCCACCTGCGTTGATGATAAAGTCAGGAGCATAATAGATGCCTCTCTCTTTAAGAGCAAGTCCTGATGCCTCATCTAAAATAACATTGTTTGCGGCGCCTGCGATGGCTTTGCAGTTAAAGTTAGGAATGGTGTCGGGATTTACAACTGCGCCCATTGCACAGGGAGCTAAAATATCGCACTCCTGCGAAAGAATCTTGTCAGCGGGAACGATCTTTGCACCGAACTCCTCTACTGCCTTATCAAGAATAGCCATATTCTTGCGGTTAGCAATATAAAGCTCTGCGCCCTCACTGTGAAGGTGCTTACAAAGGTCATAACCTACCTTACCTACGCCCTGAACAGCGATCTTAAGTCCACTTAAGTTATCTGTGCCGAAAGCGACCTTAGCAGTTGCCTTAATTCCCTGCCATACACCGAGAGCGGTGAAGGGAGAGGGGTCGCCGCTTACTGCGGGAAGGCCGCAAACATATTTGGTTTTTCTTGTCATAACAATTGCATCGTTGCAATCGGTGTTAACATCCTCTGCAGTGATGTAGCAGCCGCCGAGAGCATTAACTGCCTCGCCGAATGCTTCGAACATAGCCTCGGTCTTCTGCGAGGGGTCAGCAATAATAACACCCTTACCGCCGCCGAAATCAAGACCTGCGGCAGCATTTTTGTGCGACATGCCGCGAGAAAGACGGAGAACATCAAAAAGCGCATCCTCTTCGGAAGCATAGGGATAGAGACGGCAGCCGCCGATTGCAGGGCCTCTTACTGTGTTATGTACAGCAATAATAGCCTTTAAGCCTGCCTTTTCGTTATTTACAAAGAGGACCTTTTCGTGCCCCTTTGTGCACATGGTTTCCATAAGTTTCATTTTTTTCACCTCTTAGAGAAATTAGCATATCAGGTTACGGATTAAATGTGCTGAAACCCTCACAAATCGCCATTTATCAGCTGCATTTTCTCAATAACGAAATATATACTATAATTTATCACAAACCGCCTTTAATTGCAATATTTTTTTATTAAAAATTTGCATTTTTTTTGCAAAAAAACAATCATTTATTTGCCTCTTAAAATTAAGAAAAGCCGACAGCGTTTGTCGGCTTTTTCTATCCTAACAGCACATCTGTTACAAGCATAATGCAAAATCCCACAAGCAAGGCATAGGTTGCGCCGCGCTGTGAGCCGTGTGCGTGGGTTTCGGGAATCATTTCGTCGCTTATTACATAAAGCATGGTTCCGCCTGCAAAGGCAAGGGCAAACGGCAAAATTGCCGAAGCTACGCTTACCGCAAAGTAACCTATAAGGGTTCCTATAACCTCAACAACGCCTGTTATCATAGCGCAGACAAAGGTTTTTTTAGGGGAAACACCTGCCGCAAGCATTGGCCCGATTATGACCATTCCCTCAGGAATATTCTGAAGGGCTATGCCGCCCGCAATAATAAGCGCCTGCGCATTATCGCCCGAGCCAAAGCCAACGCCTGCGGCAATACCTTCGGGCAGGTTATGTATGGCAATGGCGGTTACAAACAAAAGCACTCGGCTTAAATTTGCGTTATTATGCGCTTCGCCATCCGCTCCAACCAGCTTATGAAGGTGAGGGACAAGCTTGTCTATTAAATTTAGGCAGAGCGCGCCTGCAAAAATTCCTGCAATCGTGATAGCGAGCCCGTATTTTCCACCGTAATCAAGCGACGGCAGGACAAGACCGAGCACGGCGGCAGCAAGCATAACTCCTGCCGCAAAGGAAAGCACGATGTCCGAAAATTTGTGCGAGATTTTTTTAAATATAAAGCCCAGAACCGAGCCAATAACGGTTGCACCGCCGACTCCGAGGGCGGTTAATAACACAAGCTTCATACAAAACTCCTTTTTTGCAAAATTCCTGCATTACTAAAAATAATGCAGGAATTTTCTTTACGATTATTCTTGGCTGAATGTGTCTTTGCCTACGCCGCAAAGAGGGCACTCAAAATCATCGGGAAGATCCTCGAATTTTGTTCCGGGAGCGATACCGAGCTCGGCACAGCCTTCTGCCTCGTCATAAACCCATCCGCAAGCATCGCATACATATTTTTTCATTTTTAACTACCTCCAAATTTATATTACAGCACCAAAGAAGGCGCACTGTAAACTCTTGCCGCAAGCTCTTGATTGAGCATATACAGGCTCTTGGGATCGGAGCCAAACAGCTCCATTTTCGAAATCAGATCGTTTGCATTGGTCTCTTCCTCGCCCTGCTCTTTTACAAACCAATCGAGGAACTGCATTGTTCTGAAATCTCTTACATCATAAGCCGCACCGTAAATATCGTTAATAAGCGAGGTTACATATTCCTCATGTTCAAGGCCTGCTTTAAGCACCGACATATGACTGTCAAAGGTCTTATCGGGTTTTGCAATTGCCTCAAGGGTTACAGGCATATTTTCGTTCTGCAGATAGGTGTAGAACAGCATTGCATGGTCTCTTTCCTCCTGAGCCTGAATCATATACCAGTTGGCAAAGCCGTCAAGACCGTTGGCTTTAAAGTAATTAGAAAAATCAAGATAGAGATATGCCGAATAAAGCTCTTTGTTTATCTGCTGATTAAGCAGAGCGTGTACCTTTTTGTCCATCATATTTTTTACCTCCAAAGCTGTTTTATTATTTTATTTCTTCAAAGTCAGAAGCGCCGTGTTTACAAAGCGGGCAAACAAAATCATCGGGAAGCGTGTCGCCCTCGTAAACATATCCGCACACTGTGCATACATAGCCCTTTTTGCCCTCTGTTTGGGGTTTGGGTTTAACATTGTTCTGATAATAGGTGTAGGTCATTGTTTCTTTATCAGAAATTACCCTCGCCTCGGTTACCGAGCAGATAAACATTCCGTGTGTATCGAGATCGACGTACTGCTCGACCTTAAGCGACATAAAGGAGTTTATATAGCGTGGCAGGAAAACAAGACCGTTATCCGAATAAAGCGGCTCGCAATCCTTGAATTTATCAACATTTCTGCCGCTTTTAAAGCCAAACTGCTCAAAAACCGCAAATGGTGCCTCTGTTGTAAGGCAGTTGATATTCATTTTGCCTGTTTGTTTTATAACATGGTGAGAATAATTTTCCTTATTGATTGTTACAGCAATTCTGTTGGGCGTGTTTGTGACCTGAGTTACTGTATTTACAATAAGACCGTTATCCTTTTTGCCGTCGTTTGAGGTTATAACATACAGGCCGTAGCCAATGTTAAAGAGTGCGGTAAGGTCATTTTTGTTGGCGGTTTCCTCATGCTGTGCAAGATACTCTTTACAAAGCTCGACAGCTAAGTCATCAAGCTGTTTTGCGCTTTCCTCGTTAAGCGCGGATAATATCTTGACCGTTTTATCGGCGTAGGTTAAATTCTTGCTCTTTTCAAGCATCGATTTCATAACCTTTGCAGCCTGTGGCGCCCAACTTCCGTTTTCAATAAATGCAACGGTGCGGTTTTGAAATCCGCGCTCAGTCAAATGGTTTATAAACTCGCGCATAAAGGGGAAAATTTCAGCATTATAGGTTGTGGTTGCAAGCACAAGCTTGCTGTAACGGAAAGCGTCCTCAACAGCCTCTGCCATATCGCATCTTGCAAGATCATTTACCACGACCTTGGGGCAACCGTTTGCCTTTAATTTTTCGGCAAGCTGCAAAACTGCCTTTTTGGTGTTTCCGTAAACAGAGGTGTAGGCGATCACTATTCCCTCGCTCTCGCTCTGGTAGCTTGACCAGATATTGTAGAGGTTAAGGTAATAGCCTAAATTTTCAGTAAGTACGGGACCGTGAAGCGGACAGATGATCTCGATATCAAGCCCTGCCGCCTTTTTAAGAAGCGATTGAACCTGCGCACCGTATTTTCCGACAATTCCGATATAATATCTCCTTGCTTCGCAAGCCCAGTCCTCTTCTACATCAAGTGCACCGAATTTTCCAAATCCGTCTGCCGAGAAGAGCACTTTATCGGTGCTGTCATAGGTGACGATAACTTCGGGCCAATGCACCATAGGAGCAGTTACAAAGGTGAGATTGTGTTTGCCGAGCGAAAGGGTGTCCCCCTCTCCTACTACCACCTGTTTTTCGGCAAAATCGGTACCGAAAAAGTTCTTCATCATTGTAAATGCCTTTGTAGAAGACACTATCTTTGCCTCCGGATAGGCTTTTACAAAGTTAAAGATATTTGCCGAGTGATCCGGTTCCATATGCTGAACCACAAGGTAGTCGGGTTTTCTGTTTCCGAGAGCACCCTCTATATTATCCAGCCATTCATGCGTAAACGCGGCATCAACCGTATCCATAATGGCAATCTTTTCATCAATTATGGCATAGGAATTATATGCCATTCCGTTTGGAACTACATACTGGCCTTCAAAAAGGTCAATTTTATGGTCGTTTACACCGATATATTTAATATCTTTTGTTACATTCATATTAATACCTCTGTTAATTTTATTTAATATTATTATATCAAACAGCTACGAAAAAAACAATATTTATTCAATAATTCTTCCATCTGTTGAAATGGTTACGACCTGCCAAGGAATAAATTTTCCGCTTGCCTGAAGCGCTCTTTTAACAGCATTTTCAATTCCGCTGCAGCAGGGCACCTCCATTCGCACAATTTTAACGCTTTTTATATTGTTATTTGCAATTATCTGGGTGAGCTTTTCGGCGTAGTCCCCCTCGTCAAGCTTAGGGCAGCCGATAAGGGTAATGTGATTGCGAATAAACTCGTTGTGAAAGTTTCCATAAGCAAAGGCGGTGCAATCGGCGGCTATAAGCAGATTTGCATCCTCAAAATACGGGGCATTAACCGGCACAAGCTTTATCTGGCAGGGCCATTGCGAAAGTTGACTTGCAACAAAAGCGCTTTTGCTCTGTGCGGGTGCCGCCTCACGCTTTATAGCCTTTGACTGTGTACCGGGACAGCCGCAAGGAAGTTTCACCCCTAACTTTTGAATTTTTGCCTGACGAACCGCCTCCTCGTTATAGGCGGGAGCTTCCCTCTCCTCAAAGGTTATGGCATTTGTGGGGCAAGCGGGTAAACAATCGCCGAGGCCGTCGCAGTAATCTTCACGGGTAAGCTTTGCTTTGCCGTTTATCATTTCAATTGCGCCCTCGTGGCAGGCGGCGGCGCAAAGTCCGCATCCATTACATTTATCTTCATCTATTTTTATAATTTTTCTTTTCATTTTATTTCCTCCTTGCTTTTCTGATGTCATTATAGTATAATTAGCAGAGAAATTATGTTGAATTTTCAACAAATTGGAGAAAAATATGAAAAAATATTTAGAAATTTTAAAAAAATGTCCTCTTTTTGACCGAATTGAAGAAGAAAACCTAATTAAAATGCTTGGTTGTCTTGGGGCAAGGGTTGAATCTTTTGACAAAAAGTACACCATATTTACAGAGGGAACTCCTGCAAGATACATTGGCATAATGCTTTCCGGGTCTGCCCAGATCATCAGAATCGACTATTACGGAAACAGAAGCATTCTGTCTGAAATAAGGGCTTCTGAGGTCTTTGGCGAAGCCTTTGCCTGCGCTGAGGTTACTTCAATTCCCATAACGGTAATTGCTAATGAGCCTTGCGAGGTTATGCTTATAGATTGCGATCATATACTTCACACCTGCTCGAATAACTGTGGTTTCCATCAACAACTTATCTTCAATTTAATGAAAGATCTCGCCACAAAGACACTTATATTTCATCAAAAAATCGAAGTTACCTCAAGGCGCACAACAAGGGATAAGCTTTTATGCTATCTCGATTTTGAAGCAAAGCGGCAGGGTCGCAACAGCTTTAATATTCCTTTTGACAGGCAGGAGCTTGCCGATTACTTAGAAGTTGACCGAAGTGGTCTTTCTGCCGAGATAAGTCGCCTTCGCGCCGAGGGAATTCTTGAAAGCCGCAAAAATCATTTTAGTCTTTTATAAAAAATAAAAACGCTCGGGTTTTTATAACCGAGCGTTTTTTAATTTACTATCTCTGAACTCTTCCGCTTCCGTCGCCGCCTGCAAGCGCCTCAACCTCTGCTCTTGTAACTAAGTTCATATCTCCGGGAATGGTGTGCTTAAGTGCCGATGCGGCAACGCCGAATTCAAGGGCATCCTTAAAGTTCTTTCCATCAAGGAAGCCGCAGATCGTGCCGCCTGCAAAGCTATCGCCGCCGCCAACT
Source organism: Oscillospiraceae bacterium (assembly GCA_015066115.1). Taxonomy (GTDB): domain Bacteria; phylum Bacillota; class Clostridia; order Oscillospirales; family Ruminococcaceae; genus SIG578. The sequence goes on along the minus strand of SVOZ01000011.1, from coordinate 23,197 downwards.
CTGTCAACGATGGGGTGAATTCTGTACTCTTTTGAGTGATAGAATTCTTTGGTATCCCTTGAGTAGATACAAGCTGACCAACCATTGTCAGATGCTGATTTTGAAACGCGGAGAGATGAGATAACATACTCAAAGTTAAATTTCTCTACCATCTGCTCAAAAATGCTCTTATAGCCTGCAAGCTCAAGCTCGCCGCTTGTAACATCGGTTTCGCCGGGCTTAAAGCCGAGGACCTTTTCAGCGTCCTCTTCGTTTCCGATGCAAACGTCAACATACTGCATAAGATTTGACATAATTCTCTGAGCCTTTTCGCTTGACCAGAGCTTCTTTCTAAAGTTAAGGTCTACAGAAACCTTAACACCGTGGCGTTTAGCGGCCTTTAAGGCAACCTCGGTTACCTCGGCGGCCTTATCTGAAACTGCGGGAGTGATTCCTGTAAAGTGGAACCAATCTGCGTCGGCAAAAATTGCGTCAAAGTCAAAATCCTCAGCCTCAGCAGTTGCGATAGAGGAGTTTGCTCTGTCGTAAACTACATTTGATGCTCTCATTGATGCACCTGTTTCGAGGAAGTAAATTCCGAGTCTGTCGCCGCCGCGAGCGATAAACTGTGTTCCGACATTCATCTTTCTAAGAGCGGCAACTGCGCACTCACCGATGGGGTTATTAGGAACTTTAGTCACAAACTGGGCATCGTGGCCGTAATTTGCAAGCGATACGGCAACGTTTGCCTCTCCGCCGCCATAGCAAACATCAAATTCGTCTGCCTGAATAAATCTTTCATTGTTAGGTGTGGAAAGTCTGAGCATTATTTCGCCCATTGTTACAACCTTTGCCATTTTTATGCACCTCTTGCTTCCTTAATTTTAGCAATGAATTCTTTTGCAGTTGCGGTAATGGCGGCATAGTCGCCTGTTTTTGCACCTGCTGTGAGCGAAGAGCCTGCACCAACTGCTACAGCGCCTGCCTTGATCCACTTATCAACATTAGAAACATCAACGCCGCCTGTAGGCATAAGCTTTGCCTGAGGCAGAGGGCCCTTTATGTCCTTAATGATGGTGGGGCCGAAAAGGTCAGCAGGGAAAATTTTGCAGATGTCTGCGCCTGCTTCCATAGCAGTGATAACCTCGGTGATGGTCATACAGCCGGGCATATAGGGAACCTGATATCTTCCGCAAAGCTTTGCTGTTTCAAGATTAAAGCCGGGGCTTACTATATAGTTTGCACCCGAAAGGATTGCAATTCTTGCAGTTTCGCTATCTAAAACTGTTCCTGCGCCGAGCATCATTTCGCCCTTATTATATTTTTCAGCAAGAGCCTCGATAACCTTGTGTGCTCCGGGCACTGTGAAGGTGAGCTCAATTCCGGTACATCCGCCCTCTAAGCAGGCATCCGAAATCTTAATTGCCTCTTCTGCATTTTTTGCTCTGACAACGGCTACAAGGCCGCAGTCGGTAAGCCTTTTTAAAACTTCTGCTTTTTCCATTTTTGTTTCCTCCTTGTGTATTTAAAAACATAAAAAGTATATATCATCTTAATTTATTGTAGCACATACCTACTCTCTTTTCAAGCATATTTTGGCAACAATTACGCGCTTTCAGACAAAAAGAACCGCCCTTTTTAAAAAAGGACGGTTAATTTTATTTTTTAAGCAAAATATGGGCTTTTAAAAGCGCGGCCTGGGTTTTGGCATCCTTGATCTCATTGCTGAGAACCATTTTCACAGCATGGTCAAAGGGAATTTTCTCAACAGACAAAAATTCATCTTCATCAAGACTTTGAGAGCCGAAGCTCAAATTTTCCGCAAGATACATGCTGATTATCTCGCCGCAGTACCCCGGCGACGGATAAAGTTTGCCCAGATCGGTGTATTTTTGCGCGGTGGCGCCGATTTCTTCCAAAAGCTCACGCTTACCGCTTTCAAAGGGGTCCTCCCCTTTTTCTAATTTACCTGCAGGAAGCTCCAGAATCTCCTCTTTATAAGGATAACGGAACTGCCTTACAAAATAAACATTTCCATTTTCATCAATAGGAAGAACGCAAACTCCGCCGCTGTGGTAAACCACCTCACGCAGAGCAGTTTCGCCGTTTTCAAGCTCGACCGTGTCGTGACAGACGCGAATTATTTTTCCGTTAAATATTTCCTTTGAGCCAAGAGTTTTTTCAAAATGCGGCAATTTTATCCCTCAATTATTAGATATTGTTTTTTCTAAAGAAGAGAACACCTAAGGTGTTAGGTCCGCAGTGGGTCGTGATGGTGCATCCCGCTGTGGTGACAAGAATCTCGTCAAAATCAAAGCACTCTTTTACAGTGTCGATAGCGGTTTGAAGAACATCGTCATCGCATCTTGTATGTGTAACAAAAATTCTTCTCTTATCAATGCTATCCTTATCGCTGAGCTTATCAAGGACATACTCTCTGACGCACTTTTTATAGTCGCCTCTGTACTTTTTGCTGGCGTCCATCTTGCCGTTTTTAACCTGAATGCAGGGCTTTAATTTTAAAAGATTTGCGCCGAATTTAGCGGTTGCGGAGCATCTGCCGCCCTTGTGAAGATAGGTTAAATCGTCAATTACAAAGCTTGCATCGACCTTAGGAATAAGGTTTTTGATCTCTTCAACGATTTCCTCTGCCTCTTTGCCCTCTTTAACCATTCTGACAGCCTCTAACACAAGAAGTCCGCTGCCTGTGGAAAGGTTGCGTGTATCGATTACATAAACGCCGTCAAACTCCGAAGCGGCTATAACTGCATTCTGGTGTGTGCTTGAAAATTCACTGCTCAAATTAAAGTGAATAACCTTGTCGCCGTTCTTTGTGAGCTCTGCAAAAAGGTCGGAATATGTTCCGACGGGATTTGCAGAAGAGGACGGAAGACTGCCTGTTTTTTCAACATAAACATATATGTCGTCGGGAACGATCTCTTTTCCGTTATCTGCAAGAGATTTATCTCCGAGATTTATGTATAAGGGAACAACGGTAACGCCGTTTTGAGCGGCATGCTCATTTAAATCGGCAGTGCTGTCAGAAGTAATAATTATTTTAGACATACAGTTTCCTCACTTAAATCAATTTTTTATTATTTTATCACAATTTGTTTGCTTAGTCAAATTGCGTGTTATAAAACTCGGATTTTTTAGAAAGCTCGGCATTAAGATTATCGTAGCCGTATTTCTCGGTAAGAGTTTTTTCACCTGAGAATAGATTTGTTCCAAGTCCGAGACGATTTCCCTCAATTTCACAGCCGAGAGCCGCAAGGGTGGTCGGGAACATATCCATTGTGACAAATTCGCGGTTTTTGCTGTTTTCGCCGCTTGATGCACTATTTATAAAGCAGTTATAAATTCTTCTTGTGTAACCATCTTTAACGTTTTTAACAACATATCTGTAATCCATTGTAGAGTGGTCGCCTGTTATGATAACAGTTGTGTTTTCAAAAAAGGGCTGAGCCTTTATCCACTCTACAAAAGCATACATTTGCCTATCGGCGCAGGACAAAACGTTTGAATACTGCTGAGAAAACTCATCTTTACAAAGCGAACATTTAAAGCCGTCAACGTGATGTGTGTCGGCGGTGAGCATTGTTAGAGCAAAGGGCTCATCACCTTTTGAGAGGTCGCCTAATATCTTTTTTGCGTACTCAAAAAGGTGCTTATCCTCCATTCCCCACCACTGCCAATAATCCTGCGGCACGATGCCGTCTTCATACGCTGTGTAAATATCATAAAACTCGTCCATTCCGCGCTTTGCGAAGAACATTTCTCTGCCGCCGTACTCCTTGTCAGAGCCGAAAAGAAGGGCCTGTCTGTACCCGTTTTCCTCCAAGACCTCGGTTATGTTTTTTGCAGAGGGCAGGATGTCTCCCTCAAGCTTGGTTTCAACCGAAAGGGGAAAGCTCATAGGAATTCCCGCCGTGTGCGAGATCATTGCCGCCGAGGTCCAGGTGGCGCCTGTTATATCCCTGCCGCCGCCAAAGGAAGCGTTGTGTGAAAAGTTTAAATTATCATTTGCAAGGTTGTACAGATTTGGGATGCAATCATCATTTATCCCGCCGCCTTTACCTTCAACAGTAAAGGTGGTTTCCATAGATTCCATAAATATGTAGATAAGATTTCGCTTTTGCTCGGGGAAGGTAATCTTTACATCGTCGGGTGAAACGTATTCCTTTTCGTAAATATCGGTGTCTGTCACAACTCCGCCTATCCATCTGTAAAGGTGCACAAGGCCGCCCGCATTTGCTAAAAAGCAGATAAAAACAACAATGGAAAGGGTTACTGCAATTACCCTTGTCTTATAAAAGCTGTCGGTCCCCTTTTTCTTGCCTCTTTTATACATAAAGACAAAAAGAAAAACAGAAAGCCCTGCAGTTATCAAAACTGCAGGCAAAAGGCCCCACAAAAGCCAACCTGTGACAAGCCCGTCCTGCACTCCGCCGACTCCTGCAAAAACTGTGAAAATAAGACCGTCAAAGCCTACATCCTGGAAAACAAGTGAATACCAGAGCGCAGAGAAAAACGCCAAAAACCCCACAAACATAAGCGCTGTGAGGACAATTCTTGAAACTATATATTTTTTCTCTTTTACTGTTTGCATAAGTTCACCTTTCGACAAAAAGTGTTACTTATAGATTATAGCATATTTACCCGTCAGAGTCAATTTTTCCGTCTGATAATTTAATTATTCTCTCTGCCCTTGATGCAACGCGGCTATCGTGGGTTACCAAAATAATGGTCTTACCATCTTTGTTAAGCGAGGACAGCAGGCTCATTACCTCCTCGGTGTTTTTTCTATCAAGATTTCCTGTTGGCTCGTCCGCTAAAATTACCGACGGCTGTCCCGCAACCGCCCTTGCGATTGCAACCCTTTGCATCTGTCCACCCGAAAGCTGACTTGGCAGGTGGTCGCGCCGCTCAAGCATTCCAACGCTTTTGAGTGCCTCATTTACCCGCTCACTTCGTTTTTTTAGCGAAAAGCCTCTGTAAACAAGTGGCAGTTCAATGTTTTCATAGGCTGTAAGGGTTGGCACAAGGCTGAAATTTTGAAAAACAAAGCCAATCTTTAGGCTGCGAATCTTGCAAAGTCTGCCTGAGCTGAGCCTATCTATTCGCTTGCCGTCGATGTAATATTCTCCACTGCTTGCGCTGTCAAGGCATCCGAGGATATTCATAAGGGTGGATTTGCCCGACCCCGACTGCCCCGTTATTGCAACAAACTCGCCGTCATTTATCCTAAAGCTCACATTATCAAGGGCTAAAATTTCCTTGTTTCCAAGGCTGTAAATCTTGCTGATATTTTTAGCTTCAAGCATAATATCACTCCCCTTTTATTCTAAGGCTTTGACCGCTTTTTATACCCTTGAAAAGCCACCCATCTTGTGATATACTGAGAAAAAACAAAGGAGGGATAAAATGAGCACAGGAATTTACATTCATATCCCCTACTGCGCCCAAAAATGTCCCTACTGCGATTTTTATTCCTTGCCTTATACAAAAAAATCCGCCGAGGATTACACCGCGGCGATTATAAAAAGAATAGAAAGTTACAGGGCAAAGGAACTTTCTGCCGACACCGTTTATTTTGGCGGCGGAACTCCCAACCTCATAGGCGCAGACAGAATAAAAGATATTTTAGACAAAATAAAGGGATGCTTTATTTTAACGGACGATGCCGAGATAACACTTGAAGCAAATCCCGAATCGCTTTCCCGCCAAAGCATCGGCGATTTTGCAAAAGCCGGAATTAACAGGCTTTCCTTAGGTCTTCAATCTGCCGATAAGGGTGAGCTTGAGCATTTAGGCAGGCAGCACACTCCCAACGAAGTCGCTTTTTGCGTTAAAGAGGCGAAGGCTGCAGGAATAGACAATATTTCACTTGACCTTATGCTTGGCCTTGAGGGGCAGACAAAGCAAAGCCTTAAAAGCTCGATTGAGTTTTGCGCCGACTTGGGCGTTTCACACATTTCGGCATATATGCTCAAAATCGAGCCGGGAACGCCCTTTTACAAAAAGCAGGCGCTTTTATCTCTGCCCGACGAGGAGCAGACCTGCGAGCTTTATCTTTTATGCATCAGCGAGCTTGAAAATCGCGGCTATAAGCAGTACGAGATTTCTAACTTTGCAAAGGACGGCAAAAAATCGCGGCACAACCTAAAATATTGGAACTGCGAGCACTACATTGGCATCGGCGCATCGGCTCATGGTTTTGAAGGATCTGAGCGCTATTATTATCCAAGAAGTATTACGGATTTTATAGAAGATCCTCTTAACTGCGTATCCGACGGTGCCGGCGGCGGTGCCGAAGAAGCCTTTATGCTTAAGCTCAGGCTATCCGAGGGTGTGGATCTTGCCTCTTTCAAGAAAAAATACAGCATAAATTACACCGATCAATTTTTTAGAAAACTTGAAAACTTTAAAAAAGCAGGGCTTATGGGAGAGCGCGGCAACAGAATTTTTCTTACAAAAAAGGGCTTTCTTCTATCAAACAGCATAATTGCCGCTCTGCTTGATGCAATGGGAATTTAACTATGTCAAACAGAATTATTGATTTATTATTTGTTAATCGCTGTGCGCTATGCAGAAAGCCGAGTGATGCCGTTTTATGTGATAAATGCCAAAAGCAGATAAAGCCGCTTAATTTCGGGTGCTGTGAAAGGTGCGGCAAGCCTTTTAAAAACTGCATTTGCAAAAAGCAGAGACTTAAATTCACAAGATGCGTTTCGGCTTTTCGCTATGAAAATTCTGCCGTCACCTCTCTTATATTTAAGCTCAAGTCCACAGGCAACAGATATGTTGTATCCTTTCTTTCAGAGGCGATGCTATCGCGGCTTAAAAGCGAATACAAAAATCTTGATTTCGACTACATCACCTATGTTCCGATTTCAGATAGTAAACTTAGGCGCAAGGGCTTTGACCACGCCGCGCTTCTTGCCGAGGCACTTTCTTTAAAGCTTAATATCCCTTTAGTTTGTCCGCCGCTAAAAAGAAGAGGCGGCAAAATTCAGAAATATCTTTCGATGCGCGACAGAAGCCGCAATGCCGAGGGCGCATTTAGGCTTAGCGGCGATAAGATTTCGGGCAGGGTGCTGTTTGTAGACGATGTTATGACAACGGGAGCAACCCTTTCTTCCTGCTCTTCTCTTTTAAAGAGGGCCGGCGCAAGCGAGGTCTACTGCCTTACTGCCGTCACAAGTGCAAAATAAAAAATCGGGCTTAAAAACTTTAAGCCCGATTTTTTGTTAGCCTGAGTATCTGCAGCGGCAATAGCGCGCTATAATAAAGATAACAAGCAGAACCAGAAGAACAACTGCAAGAATGATGAATGCGGCAAGATTTGCAAGGATAACTCCTGCAAAAACAGCGCCGAGTATAAGACCTAAAACAAGGGTAAACAATGCCGCAAGTATTGCGCCGATTATATCGACACAAGCACCTCTTATTCCATAGCAGCCGTTACAGCTATTATTACACATCATATTACATATTCCTTTTCTATGGATTTCCGAGGATTTTTTCCTCAATACATAATATGAAACGGCCTTAATAAAGGTGACCTTAGCTTTCTTGACTAAAAAAATAATTTGTATTATACTTATTTAAGTTAAGGAGGTGGGCAAAATGAAGCCTATTGCGCATATTTACAGCGATTTCAGCGAAAAATTCGGCATACCAAGGCAGAGCTTAAGAGCTCCGTCACTCACGGCCAAGATAGTTTTTGAGCCCGAATTTCGCTGCGATGAGGCACTGCGAGGAATAGAAGAATTTTCGCATTTATGGCTCATTTTCGACTTCTCCGAAGCTCACCGCGAGGGCTTTTTTCCCACAGTTCGTCCGCCGCGTCTTGGCGGAAATAAAAGGATAGGAGTTTTTGCAAGCCGCTCGCCCTTTCGTCCTAATAATATTGGTCTTTCTTCGGTTCGGCTTTTAGAGGTTAAGAAAACCGAAAATGAGGGCAGTGTGCTTTTCGTTTCGGGAGCCGACCTTTTAAGCGGCACCCCGATTTACGACATAAAGCCATACCTTGCCTACACCGATAGCCATCCCGACGCAAAGGGAAGCTATGCCGACGATTTTTCGGATTATCGCTTAGAGGTTGACTTTCCGGAGAATTTGCTTAAACAAATTCCTGAGGACAAGCGCGCGGCGCTTATCGAATGCCTTTCCGATGACCCCCGCCCCTCTTATCAGGACGACCGCGAAAGAATTTACAGTATGCTGTTTGCCGATTTTGATGTTAAGTTTAGGGTTGACGGCGGCACACTTTTTGTTGTAGATATAAAAACCGAAAAATAATTGCTCGGCTCACGCCGAGCATCTATATAAATTCCTTGCAGAATTTTCGATATGCGCACAGCGCTCGATATATGCCTGCGACATTCGATTTGCATTGCGATGCGTTAGGAATTTATATTATATCGAGTTTGCATAGCAAACATATCGAATTTTTCTTAATTGAAAAATATATCGATTTCGCAAAGCGAAAATATCAACAAAAATATTTTTTTAAAAACCGGGTATACTCTTTTTAAAAGGAGTGTGTTTTTATGATTGAAAACGATACCATAAAACTTTTAAGAGAGTGCGACGCAGGAATAAAAATGGGCGTTTCGTCTATTGAGGATGTAATTGACGACATAAAGGACGAAAACTTTAAAAAAGTTCTTGAAAAATGCCACGGTGACCATCAAAAACTGCAGGACGATATGCAAATTCTGCTCGACAAATATCACGATGACGGAAAAGAGCCAAATCCTATGGCAAAGGGAATGTCCTTTGTAAAAACAGAATTTAAGATGATGATGGACAAATCGGACGCCACCATTGCCGACCTTATGACCGACGGCTGTAACATGGGAGTTAAATCCCTTGCAAAGTATTTAAACAAATACAAGGCCGCAGACGAAAAATCTAAAGACCTTGCAAAAAAAGTTATTGCGCTTGAAGAAAAGCTTGCGCAGGATGTAAGAGAATATCTGTAAATTAAAAACCGTCAGCCTCGGCTGACGGTTTTTGATTTTACTGTCTATAGGTTTTAAGGAAATCTCCGATATCGGAAACCGCCTTTGCAAGCTCATTGGGCTCAGGAAGCATAACGATTCTGAAGTGGTCAGGCTCCTGCCAATCAAATCCGCTTCCGGGAACGATAAAGATGTGCTTTTCGTGAAGAAGGTCAAAGGCAAACTTTTTATCGCTTGTGATATTGAATTTCTTTACATCAAGCTTGGGGAAAACATAAAATGCCGCCTTATTCTTAACGCAGGAAATTCCTTCAATCTTTTCAAGCTCGCGCATTGTGGCTTCTCTCTGCTCGTAAATTCTTCCGCCCGGAGAGATCATCGCCTTGGTGCTGTCGGGGTCATTTAAAGCGGCGGGGATAACAAGCTGTGTAAGCGCATTGGAGCAAAGGCGCATTGCAGCCATCTGGAAAATGCCCTCAATATAGTCGTCAGCCTTGCCCTTAGAGCCGCTTATAACCATCCATCCGCATCTGAAACCGCAGATAACGTGCGACTTTGAAAGGCCGTTAAAGGTAACTACCATAAGGTCGGGAGCAAGGGACGCGGTTGAGATATGCTCAACGCCGTCCATAACAAGTCTGTCATAAATTTCATCAGAGAAGATGATGAGGTTATGCTCTCTTGCGATTGCGATTATATCCTCAAGAAGCTCTTTAGGATAAACAGCGCCTGTGGGGTTATTGGGGTTGATTATTACAATTGCTCTTGTGCGGCTTGTGATTTTTGCGCGAATATCATTTAAATCGGGGAACCAATCGGACTTTTCGTCACAGGTGTATAAAACGGGCTTACCACCTGCAATATAAGCCGAGTTTGTCCAGAGCGAATAGCTGGGAGCGGGGCAAAGAATTTCGTCGCCGCTGTTTAAAAGAGCGGTGAGTGCCATAGAAACAAGCTCACTAACGCCGTTTCCGATATAGATATCATCGGGAGTAATATTCTGTATTCCCTTGCCTTTATGATACTCGCAGATAGCCTGACGAGCCGCAGGCATACCCTTAAGGTCGCAATATCCCACTGCCTTATCAGCATTATTTAAAAGGGCATTTCTTACACTATCGGGCATTTCAAATCCAAAGGTTGCAGGGTTTCCTGTGTTGAGCCTTAAAACGCTTATTCCTTCTTTTATCATACGCTGTGACTCTGTGTAAAGAGGACCGCGAATATCGGAATGAACGTGCTCTAATTTTTCAGCGCGGTTTATCATAATTTTGCCTCCTATGCAAAATAAAAATCATTAAGGATAATTATATTAAATTTCCTTTAAAAATTCAGTATTCTTTGCAATAAACTTAATTATATGAGCTTTCGGAGCCGTTTTCCTCGAATTTTACATCTCCGAGGTAATCCTTAACGTCAAGACCTGCGAATTTGCAGAAATCAACCATCTCGCGAACGGTGTTGATATTAACATCAATGCCGTTTTCCATTCTGTCGCGGTAAGCCTCGATCTCTTTTTCACCATGGGTGTAAATTCTGGCTTGTCCCTCGGCTTTGGGAGACTCGCGAAGTTCCTTTAAGAATGTAGAGAGGTGCTCTTTAATATCCTCAGCAGAGCCAAAGATGTTGGGATCGATTACCATAAATCCGTGGCAGGTGCCGCCCTTGCCGTTCTGATGGGTGTGGTTAGAGGTAATGCCCATTGAGAAAATGGAGCAGAAAATTTCGCAGACCATTCCCCAGCCGTAGCCCTTATGAGAGCCGAGCTTTTCGGTTTCGCCGCCGAGAGGAACGATACCTCCACCGTTTTTAGCAACGATATTTTTAAGAACGTCTGCGGCATCGGAGGAGCCTTTTCCATCCTTATTAAGTGCCCAGCCATTAGGTAAAGGCTCACTGTTTTTATTGTATATCTCAAGCTTGCCGCGGGTTACAACGGTTGTGGATGCGTCAAAGAAAAAGGGATAGGGATCAGCGGGCATCGACATAGCAATGGGGTTAGAGCCGAGCATTGCCATTCTGCCGAATGTGGGAACCATTATTGCCTCAGAGTTTGTCATAGCAAAGCCTACAAGGCCTTCATCTGCTGCCATTTTTGCATAATATCCGGCAATTCCGAAATGGTTTGAATCGCGAACTGTGGCAACACACATGCCGCTTATTTTTGCCTTTTCTATCGCCTTGGTCATTGCAAAATGCGAGTTTAACTGACCCATACCGTCGTGACCGTCAATAACAAGCGAAACGGGGGTTTCATAAACTATCTCAGGCTTAGCCTCGGGCTTGATAAGACCCTTTTCTATTCCCTTGTGATAGCGCACCAATCTCTGCATTCCGTGCGACTCTATTCCGTAAAGGTCAGAAAGCAAAAGTACATCTGTTATAATTTCACAATCTTCATTTGAAAAGCCGAGTTTTGAAAAAGCATCAACGCAAAATCTTTTTAAATTCGGATAACTGTAACGAATATATTCTGCCATATTTTTTACCTCCTAAAAAATCTATTCTAATAATAACATTTTACCTGCAAAAATGCAACAGTCAATAGTGCAAAAAAGCCGAAACCTTTTTATCGGTTTCGGTTTTTTGCGTTTATTTTTCAGCGCGAATTTGTCTTTTTTATCTCTGAACTCTTCCCGAAGCATTACCTGCGGCGAGAGCCTCAACCTCAGAAACACTTACAAGGTTAAAGTCCTGCTCGATGGTGTGCTTTAAGCAAGAAGCAGCAACAGCAAAGTTGATTGCATCCTGGGGCTCTTTCTCAGAGAGGAGTGAATAAATAAGTCCGCCGCCAAAGCTATCTCCGCCGCCAACTCTGTCAACAATGTGAATTCTGTAGGTGGGAGAGAAATAAGCCTTGCCGTCTGTATAAAGCATAGCTGCCCAATCATTATCATTTGCGGAAATGGAGCCGCGAAGTGTTATAGCAACCTTTTCGCAACCGAATTTATCGCAGATCTGCTTTGCAACAGAGATGTATCCCTCGTGGTTAAGCTTTCCTGCGTTGATATCGGTGCCCTCAGCTTCAATGCCGAAAACATCCTTTGCATCCTCTTCGTTTGCGATGCAAACATCAACATATCTGATAAGATCGCTCATAACAGCATTAGCCTTTTTGGTGCTCCAGAGCTTCTTTCTGTAGTTTAAGTCACAGGAGATCTTAACGCCGCGAGCCTTTGCAGCCTTACAAGCATCGAGGCAGATATCAGGGAGGTTACCACCGAGAGCGGGAGTGATACCTGTCCAGTGGAACCAATCAACGCCGTCAAAAATAGCGTCCCAATCAAAATCAGAGCAAACTGCCTGCGAAATTGCAGAATAAGCTCTATCATAAATAACCTTGGAAGCACGCTGAGAAGCGCCTTTTTCAACAAAGTAGATTCCGAGTCTGTCACCGCCGCGGACAATCTTAGAGGTGTCAACGCCGTATCTGCGAAGTGCGTTTACTGCGCTCTGGCCGATCTCATGTGCGGGAACCTTTGTTACAAATGCGGCATCCATACCGTAGTTTGCAAGGGATACTGCAACGTTTGCTTCACCGCCTGCATAGCTTGCTTCAAAGCAGTCTGCCTGAACAAAACGGGTGTAAGCCTCGGGGTTTAAGCGCATCATAATTTCGCCAAATGTAACTATCTTTTTCATCTTAAAACTCCTCACTTTACTATTTCAACATATTTTTTAGAAAGGGCAACGATCTCATCGTAATTTCCCTCTTCGATACACTTTTTAGGGGTGATGTTTGAACCTATTCCAAAGCCGCAAACACCTGCATCAAGATATTCCTTCATATTATCGAGGTTTACACCGCCGACCGCAAGGAACTTAATGTGAGAAAGGGGCGCCTTAACTGCCTTTACATAAGCAGGACCCATATTGGTTATTGGGAAAAGCTTTACAAAGTCAGCACCTGCTCTGTGTGCTGCCTGAACCTCGCTGGGAGTAAGTGCGCCGGGCATTGAAACAAGGCCGAGCTCTCTGGTCTTTTTAATAACATTTTCATAGGCATCGGGAGAAATAATGAATTTTCCGCCTGCCTTATAGGTGAGTTCAACCTGTTTTTCGGTTATAACAGTTCCGGCTCCGATAAACATTCTTCCCTCAAAGTGCTCAGAAAGTATTCTGATGTTCTCGGCAGTCTGCTCGTCGGAAACAGCGCCGTTTGCGCTGTATGTAATCTCTAAAAGTCTTATTCCGCCCTTGTACATTGCCTCAGCAACGTCAATGAGCTTTTCAGATGCGATGCCTCTAACGATAGCAACTATTTTATTTTCTAAAACCGCTTTAATTACCTGTTCTCTCATTTTAATTCTCCTTAAAAACCGTATTTCTCGCCCTTATCGCACATAAGGCTTGCACCGTTATCTACGGTTAAAGTGGCGCCGGTGATAGAGGCAGCAGAATCTGATGCTAAGAAAATTACTGTGTCAGCAATTTCCTCTACGGTTGCCCACTTTTTAAGGGGTATCTTATAATAGGTGGTTTCCTTTTCATCAAGACGGGAAGCGCCTGTGTCGACCCAGCCGGGAGCAATGGTGTTTGCTCTGATGCCGTATTTTGCCATTTCGATAGCAATGTGCTCCATCATTTTGTTAAGCGCGGCTTTCATAGTTCCGTAAACGCTTACATTTGCAAAATGTGCTTTGGAGTGGTTTGAAGAAATTGCAATGATGCTTCCCTTCTTGCCGTGCTTTACCATCTGCTTGCAGGCACACTGCGAAGCAAAATATGCCGCCTTGACGTCAACCTTATAGATAAGGTCAAAAAGGTTTTCGTCGGTCTCTAAAAAGGGAGCAGTTTTGGTTATTCCTGCGTTATTTACTAAAAGGTCAAGCGCTCCGAGCTCCTCTTCTACCCTGTCAAACATTCCTGCGATAGAAGATGTGTCAGAGAGATCTGCCTTAACAGAGATTGCTCTCTGGCCCTTTTTTCTTATCTGCTCGCAGATCTCATCTGCACCCTGCGAGCTTGAATTATAGTGAACAGCAACATCATAGCCGCTCTCGCCGAGCTTTAAGGCTATTGCCTTTCCTATACCGGTTCCTGCTCCTGTTACAAGTGCTATCATATTTACACCTCATTTATTTTTATGCTCTGCCTTTACTAAGAAAGGCCCTCTTCCCTTAGCGCCTGTTTTAAGCGCAAAGCATTTACCTGCCAAGGAGCTTTCATCGCCGTTTTCTGCCGAGGTGACAAAAAGTGTGTCAAGCTCTTCTCCCACAAATGCGGGGCAGGAAATAAATTTTGCGGGCAAATGGGTTTTTTCCAAGATTTTGCCGTTTTCTGCATTAACCTTAACAACGCAGCCGCCGCCCCAGATGGCTACCCACAGGTTACCATCAAGGTCGATACAAAGTCCGTCAGGGTTTCCCTCAAAGCCTTCAATCTCATTAAAATCAATAACGGTTTTAAGAGGTTTTAGCTCGGGGTAGCTGTACGCAACTATTTTACGCGTTGCCGTATCGCAGAAATAAAAGGTTTTAAGATCTAAGCTCCAGTCAAGACCGTTTGAGATCTTAACCCCTTCGATAACTGCAGAAAGTTTTCCGTTGCTGAGACAGAAAAGCGCACCGCCTCCGCCCTTTTCAATGCTTCCTACAAAAAATCTGCCATCAGGCGAAGCCTTGCCATCGTTAAAGCGAAGTCCTCTTCCCTCCGGAAAGGGGCAGATAAGGTTGTTATACTCATCAAAGATACCGCTTGTAGCGGCATACAAATTTACACCGTCTGCGCAAATGGCAAGTGCCCCTGTGTCCTCATTAAGCTCTGTATATGTACACTCGCCGCTTTCAAGGTTAAGCAAAATGGATTTTCTACCCAAAATATCAAGATAACGCACCTTTTTTTGCTCTGCGTCCCACATTGGACATTCGCCTAAAAGGACATTGTCAAGTCCCAGAACTTTATATTCAGCCTTCATTTTTGCACACCGTTAGGCCTTTTTCCAGCCATAAACCTCTGCAAGCTCATTGTAATACTCATAGAACATCTTGTCGTAGATCTCATCAGAGGTAAAGGAGGGCTTACGGCAGTAATCACTCTTTATAATTCCGCGAAGCTTTAAGATCTTCTTTTCAAAATAGATGATCTGCTCAACATTTTGTCTGATGTGATTTAAGATGGGAAGCAGAGCGGAGTGAACCTTAATGGCTCTTTCTCTGTTGCCACTGAAATAGCTGTTGTAGATATCAAGATAAACATCAAACATCGAGCATCCGGGCATTGCGCCTGTTGCTCCTCTGTCAAAGCCCTCGATAAGCTGATAGCCTGCATTGCCGATGAAAATTCCGATATTCTCATTCTGCTTGTGCATCTTTGTAAGGTAAGCGCCAACCGGCTTACATTCGATCTTGTAATACTCAAGATTGGGGCACTCTTCATTAAGAGCTATAAACACCTCTGGTGCAATTGCAACGCCTGTCTGCTCGGGAGCATACTGAGGCATTACAGGAATTTTTACAGCCTTTGCAACCGCTCTGATATGATCTGCAACTGCTGCTGCGCCGGGCTTTAAGAAGAAGGGAGGCAGGAGCATTAAGCAGTCTGCTCCAAGCTCTTCAAAATGCTTTGCCTGCTCTACTGCAACCTCGGTTGCGTGCTCGGTTACAGAGATAACTGCCTTACCGCCGTACTTATGGCAAGCCTCAACTGTTAAAACAGCGAGCTTTTCCTTTTCATCAGCAGAGAGCTTATAGTATTCGCCTGCGATTCCGAAAAGGGTTGCGCCCTCGCAGCCGCCCTCAATAAGGGTTTTTATAAGATTTTCAAAGCTTTCATAATCAACTGCGCCGTTTTCATCAAATGTTGCGGCGATAATAGGGTAAATTCCTTTAAGCATACTAATTCTCCTCACTTACGTACTGCATATATTTAAGGTCACAGCCTTCGTCTGCCTGTGTTACATTGTCGATAAAGTTACGGACAAAGCCGCGCTTAATATCAGGGTGGGTCTTGGGCTTGAAGTCTTTAAGTCTCTGTGCGATCTCCTCGTCTGAAAGCTCAACTTCGATAAGGTTATTATCAACATCAAGGTGGATGATGTCACCATCACGAATTGCGGCAAGAGGTCCACCGACAGCGCTTTCGGGCGCAACGTGCAGAACCTGGGTTCCGAAGCAGCCGCCTGACATTCTTGAGTCGGTAATTCTTACAAAGTCGTTAAAGCCCATTTTGTTAAGCTTGGGAGGAAGGGGCATATAGTTGCCATTTTCGGGCATACCGGGAGCTCCTACAGGTCCAAAGCCTCTTAAAACTATAACTGTATCGGGAGTTACGTCGCTGTTTTCGTCGAGCAGATATTTCTGGCACTCTTCAAGCGACTCGAAAACCTTTGCGGGTCCTCTGTGATTAAGAAGTCTCTTGCTTGCGGCACTTCTCTTAATAACTGCGCCCTTGGGAGCGAGGTTACCGTAAAGCACTGCGATTCCGCCCTGCTCCTCCAAGGGATTATCAAGAGGACGAATAACGCTTGTATCATAAGGCATATCGATATCTTTTAAGTTCTCGCCGACAGATTTTCCTGTAACGGTCAAGCACTCTGTATTAAGGCTGCCTTCAAGCTCCTTCATAAGCGAAGCGACGCCGCCTGCATCGTGGAAGCCTGTTCCAACGGTTGAAGTTCCGTGAGGCTTTACGTTAACTAAAACGGGGGTTTCACGGCTGATTCTCTCAAAGTCCTCAAGCTTCAAATCAATTCCTGCACGCTTTGCAATGGCGGTTAAGTGAATAATAAGGTTTGTGGAGCCGCCTGCTGCCATAAGTACACGGATTGCATTTTCGATGGATTTTTCATTGAATATATCAAGGAACTTGATGTCATCTTTAACAAGCTCAACTATCTGTCGTCCTGTTTCCTCGCAGGAGCGAAGCTTTTCAGCAGAAACGCCAAGGCTTGATGCCGAGCCGGGAAGGGCTAAGCCAAGAGCTTCAACAACGGTCTGGCAGGTGTTTGCAGTTCCCATAATGGGGCAGGCGCCTGCGCTTCCGTAAAGACAGCCTTCATGCTTGGTCATTTCTTCAAGTGAAATTTCGCCCGATGTGTAGCGGTTATAGAGATAAAAGCTATCGGTACCGCAGGCAAGGGTTTGTCCCTTATAGCTTCCGGGGAGCATTGCGCCGCCGGGTAAGTAAATTGTAGGTTTATTAGCTGATGCTGCTGCCATAAGGTGAGCAGGGATATTTTTATCGCATCCGCCGATCAAGACAATTCCATCAAAGGGATGTCTTTCGATAAGCTCTTCGGTGGTGATTGACAAAAGGTTTCTGTAGATAAGGCTGGAAAGGTCAAAGAACACTTCGCAAATAGAAAGTGTGTTAACCTCCATAGGAAATCCGCCTGCTGCCCAAACTCCGCGCTTGATCGCTTCGGAGAGCTGACGGAAGTGAACGTGGCCGGGGTTGGTTTCGGCCCAGGTATTTATAATACCGATAAAGGGCTTTTCAATGTCGCTGTCTGTGTAGCCCATTGACTTTAAGAGAGCGTTTCTGATAAGACCGGTACGGTCGCCTCTCTTTTTCCATTTTTCCGAATAGTTGTGTTCCATAATTTTTCCTCCTTAGTAAAAAAGGGACTGTTTGGACTTTACATCTTTATTTTACATTGTAACGCCGCAGTCTTAAATAAATTAAATTGATATTAATATGGACATTTTTGACTTTTCGTGTTATTATATAGAAAAGAGGTGGTTATTTTGAATTTTCTTGAAAACACTTTTAACTTTATACTGCCACAGGAACTTAATATGTACTATTGCGGAAAAAGGTACAAAACGCTCAATCACGAGTACGGTCCAGAGGTGAGAGGTCACTTTCTTATTGTTTTTGTTAAGGAAGGAAATGCCACAATTTTAAGCGAGACTCCTCACATCCGTTTAAAAACGGGTGCAGTGTTTTTTATGTTTCCTAATCATAGAATACACTACAAGGTCGATCCTGATTGCAAATGGACTATTTTGTGGGTTGGTGTTTACGGCTCACTTGTCGAAAGCTATGTGAAAATGCTTGGATTAACACCCGAAAATCCCGTTTTTTATCCGCAAAATCCCGATAAAATCGAGGATGTTTTAAGCAGGATCTATGATGCCTCTCAGAACGAAAGCGTCAGTGGAAAGATAAAATGCATTTCTCTGGTGCAGTCCTTTTTCTCAAAGCTTTTTGAGAATTTTTCCGAGAAAAAAATAAAGAACAGCCACATAAACGAGGCTGTTCACTTAATGCGTCTTAACTACAATATCGGCATTTCTGTAAACGATGTTGCAAAGAAGATAAACATTGACAGAAGCTATTTTACAAGAATTTTCAAAAACGAGTTTGGGGTAACCCCGGGGCGCTGGCTCAATGATTTCAGGCTTGAAAAAGCCTGCGAGCTGCTTTGCGAAACCGACCTTCCTGTCAGCGAAATTGCAACATCTGTCGGAGTTTTCGATTCCCTTTATTTTTCTCGATTATTTAAGAAAAAATACGACATTTCCCCCTCTGATTACAGAAAAGAAAACGCAGATAAAATACACGAATAACAAAGAATCCCGAGCGCAGCGCTCGGGATTCTTGTTATTTAATATAATATTTCTGCTTATAGGTCTCGTACATTTCGTTAAACTCAGATTCTTCGCTTTCTTTAAGGCGGTTAAGATATTGGTGAGTTTCAAAGGAGTCGTTTGTGATCTCGATAAAGCAAACTGCGATGTTCGAGCAGTGGTCGGAAATTCTCTCATAGTTTGTAAGTAAGTCGGAGAGAATAAAGCCAAGCTCCATAGTGCAGTCGCCCTGACGAAGTCTTGAAATATGGCCGTTTTTAATTTTTCTGTTAAGCCTGTCAATAACCTGCTCAAGCGGCTCAACGCTCTTTGCAACCTCGATGTCATCATTTACAAGCGCAGTGACTGCAAGCTCTAAAATCTCGGTAACGGCATTGTTGATAATTGCAATATCGCCCTTTGCCTCTTCAGAGAATGTTATCTTCTTTTCATGAATTTCAAGCGCGACCTCGGCAATATTTAAGGCGTGGTCGGAAATTCTCTCTATATCTCCGATGCAGTGAAGCAGCTCCGTAACGGTTTTGCTGTCTTTTTTAGAGATCTCCTGCTCGGCAATCTTTACAAGGTAGGTGCTTGTCTTATCTTCGTATTTATCAACAAGACCTTCCAGCCTTTTAACCTCATTAAACACATCATAATCAAAGCCATCCATAAGTGAGGTGGCCTTTGCAAAAGCATCTCTTGAGATGTTTGCCATATCGCAAACAAGGTCCTTACACTTTTCGGTAGCAAATCCGGGGATATCGAGGAAGCGCTCATCAAGCGTTGCAAAAACGTCGGCCTCTGCCTCTTCCTTTTTGCTTCTGATCGTTTTGATAGCAAGCTTTTCAAAGAGCTTTGTAAAGGGAAGAAGAATAACCGTTGAGATAATATTAAATAAGGTGTGGATTATTGCAATTTCAAATGCACCTGCCTGCTGTGACAAAAATTCAAAGCCGATAACGGCATCAAGGGCATAAAATCCGCCTGCCACAACGACAACGCCTACCATTTTAACGTAAAGGCAGGTGAAGGCAACCCTCTTAGACTCATTATTTCCGCTTATCGAGGAAATAATCGGAGTAATTGTTGTTCCGATGTTCTGTCCTAAAATAACAGGAATCGCAGTTGAGTAAGGAATTACGCAGGAAAGCGAGAGCGCCTGCAAAACACCAACCGATGCCGATGAGGACTGAATAACAGCAGTAAATATTGTTCCGACAAGGATACCCATAACAGGGTTGTTTGAGAACATTGTGAGGATATTGGTAAACGCCTCGTTATCCCTAAGTCCCGAAACGGCGCCGCTCATAGCATCCATTCCGAACATAAGGATGGCAAAGCCTAGAAGGATATTACCTGTGTTTTTCTTTTTATCGTTCTTTGCCATCATAGTCATAAGAAGACCGATAACGGCAAGGATCGGGGTAAAGGATTCGGGCTTTAAGAGCTTAATAAATATAGCTGTTCCCTGAATATCTGCAGTACTTAAGAGCCAAGAGGTAACGGTGGTGCCGATATTGGCACCCATTATTATGCTTATGGTCTGACCGAGCTTCATAATTCCCGAGTTTACAAAACCGACAAGCATAACCGTTGTTGCCGAGGATGACTGGATTATCGCAGTTACGATAAATCCAAGCAAGAAGCCTTTAAACTTGTTTGAGGTAAGGCGTGCAAGAATGGATTCAAGCTTACCGCCTGCAAGCTTTTTAAGGCTATCGCCCATAAGGTCCATGCCGTACAGAAACAGCGCAAGACCACCGATCAAAGCTAAAATACTGAAAATATCCATAATATCCCTCCAAGGAATAATTTATAACTGAATAATTAAATTTTATAGCCTATTATTTTTTCTTATAGATTATAACATATCACTTTAACTATTGCAACACAAATTTTCCTTGTTTTGCTAAGTTTTGGCAAAAATAAAAACCGTTTTTGTAGAAAACGGTTTTGCTTTGGTTTTATTTAAATAGAGTCGCCGTTTGTGTGGTCAGAGGCGGGGTTTATGTCATCGCCGTTTCTGAAAAACTTAAGCGGTCTTTGCTTCCATTCTTTAGGTGTACCCTGCGCGATGGCGGGAAAATCGTTTTCATTATCGGCCGTCGGCTGAATTTCATATGTGCCGTAGGCATTTATCATTTCAATGCAGGTGTCGGGCGTTCTGTCAAAAGGCTCGGCCGAAATTTCAAGCAGATATTCATCTAAAAGCGGCTTTTGCTCGGTTTTATTTTGTTTAACATTGTTTTTCTTATTCATATTTTCCCTTCTTTCCTTGCTATAAAGTGTTCCCAAAACGCGCAGATAAATTCAAAAACCCCAAATGTTTTGTCATTTGGGGTTTAAGCATAATAGCATAAATTAAATGTGCCTAAAAACTGAGGATTTTTATAATTCTACAAACAAATTTTGTAAAGCTCTATCAAGAGAATCCTTTGAACTTGAAATACTAATATAACCACTTGAATCAAGAGCCTCATTAGCATTAATAATATCATCCATATACTCCGAATATTCTGTCATCACTTGTTTAAGTGCATATTCCGCAGAAACATCCTTCATTTCAGTTTTTGCCTTATCAAACAGCTTTCGAATTTCCTTGTCAAGTTCATATACTTTTGCAATATTTTCACTTTGGGCATTTTTTGCTTTTTCAATCGCACTATTAACATCTTTGGTAGAAAAATTATAATCAAGTGTAGCATCTTTCCAAGCAGCACAAACATCTGTTGCCACTTTATCTAAAATAAATTTACTCTCAATCACTTTATCGTAAAAGTTCTTCGCATTTTCTGTAGTATTAACTTCTTCTGTCATAACCGGTTTCAAAAAAGCACATCCACTCAATGAGAAACACAGTATTAACATCAGCATAACAGTAATAATTTTTTTCATAATATCACCTCGTATGTGTAGTATAGCATAAAAGCGGTGGAGGCGCAATACCTCTTCACTATTCACTATTACTTCTTACTTCCAAAAATCCCGAATGCGTTTTTTAGTGAAGAGTGAAAAGTGAAGAGTGAAAAAGTAAAATCCCGCCCACTTGCGTGAACGGGATTTTTGGCACCCCCAACAGGAATCGAACCTGTAACTAACCCTTAGGAGTAGAACCCGTGCTGATTTTTCGCTCATAAACAAAGAGCAAAAAACACAGTAAAATCAAGGCTTTCACGGCGTTTTTGTGTTATCCTGAAATCACCCTTTATCAGCTAATATCAACTGATAAAATCTACACCAATTAGCAGACGATTAGCAGATACCCATACAAAGGGGTTACGCTCATCTGTTAGTGTGTTGCAGTCCGTTCCTCACGGGACATCTTAATGTAGTATATTATAATACCCAAATATGAATAAATCAAGAACTTGCAAAAAAAGACAACCCACTCGTTATGAATGGATTGTCTTTCTGCTTATTACATAGCCTTGGCTAATGCTTTAATTAATGCTGCTGTTTCCGGATTGGCTAAAAGTTTTGCAAGCAGAGCCGCATTATCATCTTCGTCTTTTTCTACTACTTTTTCTTTGGCTTCTTCAGAGACAGCCATAGGATCGAGCATTTCGATTGCACTATCAAATTTAGGCATAGGAGCTGTTTTGCCTTCCTCAACTCCACGTAACCCTTTAGCGTTGTAAAATTGTTCCTCGAACTTCTGAGCGTTAAATCGTCTGTCCTCGTCGATTATATGGCTATATACATCGGCAACCATATCCATACGAGCGTGTCCTGAGTCGCCCTGAACCGACTTCATATCGCCGCCGTTCCACTTCAACTTGTAGGTGATGCTTGCGTGTCTGAAACTGTGGAATACAACATCGGGCAAGTTATGATCTTTAATGAGTTTTTTTAATCCTCTGTTGATCACCTGCCCCTCCATAGGTCTACCTGAGGAGTGGCAGAATACAAGATTATTGTTGGTGTATTCGTCTCCAAAAAGCTCAATCATTTCATCAATCTGTTTCTTTCGCTCAACCAACATTCTTGCAACAGTATTTGGTAAAAAAATCTTTCGTATCCCTGATAGTAACTATCGCTTTCGCTCATACCATACAAGGTCATATCCACGAACTCACCATACTGTAAGGCATTACAAGCATCAATTCCGTCCGTGTGGGCGAAGTTCGTAACAAGTTGATTACTACGGTAACGAGCAACGCTCGTAAGACCGCTTAGAACTGTCGCATTTGTAGAACGGTACTGATTGATATATGCTGCAACTAATGCTTCAACCTCTGAGCGTTCAGGAACTTGATATACGGGTTCGGGTTCGCTCTCGGTTTCAGGCTCTTTGCTTTCCTCAGTCGGCTTTGTAGTCGGTTGAGTAGGCTCTGTCTGTTGAGTTTCAGCAGGCTTTGTTTCTGCGGGTTTATTCTCGGTTTTCTCGGTTGCCTTTGGGTTTTCTTCCGTTGGTTTACTCTCCGAAGAAGAAGCAGGCTTTTTGTCCTCTTTTTCTTGGCTTTCGGTAGGCTCTGAAACAACTTTATTTTCGGTCGATGAAGCGGCACTTTCCATTGTGGAAATACTCGGTTCATCAGTTAAGTTCTCGTCTTGTTTTAGCTCCGAAAATTGACCAACCGAAGAAGAAATGATTTCGGTGTTCTGCGGCAGTTCACTCGGCTTTGAGCATCCTGCAAGCAATATCATCAGCAGAACTAACAGAATGGGTAAAAAGTGCTTTCTCATAAACTCACGCTCCTTTGCATTTCTACCCACATTGTACGGATATTTTTG
>SVOZ01000001.1:236811-309291 GCA_015066115.1 Oscillospiraceae bacterium | reverse complement strand
TGTTTTCAAGGTTTTTAGGGATAGACAAATCACAAATAGTCAGCTTTCCGATGCGGGTGATATTCGTGTGTTAAAATCACGCAATATAAGTGATGACGGAAAAGAAGTTATTGATTTAAGTGGTTATGATTCTTATATTGACTACGATGCGTTAAAAGAATTAGCGGTGTTTGAATATTTGGACCGAGATGATGTGTATTTGACACCGAATATGACGTATAAGCCTCGTATGATGCAGAAGCCGAAACACTGTGTTGTAAATGGTTCTTTAGCGATATTGATACCCAAAAACGATACTGTCCCTACTGAAAAGCAAATGGAATTCTTCTCTACTGAAGAATATCGTGAGTTTTATCAGATTGCAAGGAACTATCAAACGAGATCATTAAATGTTGATGCTTGTTCGGTTTTCTTCTATGGACTACTAAGAGATAAAAATAAAAAATCACCTATAATCGAAAAGTTTAATGAGCAGGATAACTCTGCACAACTTACTATCTTCGAGTATATGAAATGAGGGTAAGATATGTTGACACAACAGGCAATTATTGATTTCTGCAATCAATATGACTATGACATAAGAAAATCAGGCAACGGTAGATGGATAGATCAGAAATGCGCTGCCGATGTTGTAACTGTCATTGCGGACTGTGTATATAACTATGCGTTGGAAGATGATGACGGCATATTTACAACAGCCGATATATGGCATTATAAATATGCAGTTGAGAATGTGGAAGCGATTTTCAAAAAACCAGGCGTCGAAAACGAGGCTGCTAAAAACGAATATGATAAGTTCTTTCAGCAACCAATGGAAATGCTTGCGAATGCTCGTGTGCTTACAAAAACAAAGCAAGGAAACAGGAATTTTTATCAGGTGAATAATTTTGAGGTGTTGGAGTATATTGCGTTGCGTGAGCGCAATGCTCTGTTCTTCCTTAAAACTTATATTGAAAAAGCTCTCGTAGATAGCGGAATATATCCTGTTTTCGAGGAGTTTTTCAGACTGCAAACTAAAGAATCTTATGAAACGGTTAAACGCACTTTTTCAACCTTTATAATCAACAACACAAATATCAATGGCGTTGTTGAATGTAATCGTATTTTTATTAAAGTGCTGAATCCATTGGCCTACTTCAAGAATTCTTGTGGTACAGAAAGAGGCAGATTATCCGAGCAAAATATCACTTATGATATGCTTATGTATAATCGCAACAATTTCAGAGATGTATATGCAGATAAACCTAAGGGTGTGACAAGAAAAGAATATGCTATTTCGCATCCTGTCGAGGTTAATGAAGCTTATTATCATTATCAATCTGCAAAGGCAAAGAGATTTTTGAGATTGTTCAACGACCAAAATCGTGATGCTCAAACCGAGCATTTTGAATCTGCGCATATGGCAGACAAGGCAATCCATATGCATCATATTTTCCCTGAAGCAATATATCCTGAAATTTGTTACTACTTGGAAAATATTATCGCACTCACACCTACACAACATCTTAACTATGCCCATCCAGATGGACGCACACAAGAAATTGATGAACAATATCAACATTTATTATTGCTTTCTAAGGCGGATAGAATTCACGAGAATTTAACCGATGCAACTGTAGAGAAGATATATGAATTTTCCAACTTTTTGTTTGTGCTTAACGTTGGTTTTGATAACGATGATGTGTTGGAAATTGCAGATATGGATTTCTGCGCAGTTATCAACGCAATCAATGTGCATTATGCAGCTTAAATAACGGAGGGTTTATTATGAGTAAATTAGTATACGGAAAAAAAGGACAAGTTCATTTTGAGAATGAAGCAGAGAAAAAGGAGGCTATTGACTATATTCTCAGCTCACCTAATGTGAATTTTAGAATCCACGAAAACAATCAAGAACAGGGGGCGTGGGCTCCGGAAGAAAGAATTCATTTTAAAAAAGAAGATGACGTTCCCGAGTGCTTGAAAAAAATAATGACAGCCGGAGATAGAAGTAATTACGGCAGAATTAATTGCAAAGAATTTTGCGAAGAAATTCGCGCAATGGCTGATGGTGAACCTGACAAAGAAGAGGAATAAAAAATGTCGCGAGGATTAGTTTATATACTTACAAACCCTTGCCTTGACGGGTGGGTTAAGATTGGTATGACTGAACGAAATGATATAGAAAGAAGATTACAGGAGCTTAACTCACCTCCGAACATCCCGCTTTCATTTCGTTGTTATGCTACATATGAAGTGGAAAATCCAATTGATGTTGAAAGAAGAATCCACAGTCTTATAGATAGGGTGGATGATTCTTTGCATGCAAGAGAGCAACTAAACAACGGAAGAATTAGAGAACGTGAGTTCTTTAAAATCTCTCCAGAAACCGCATATGGAATTTTTAAAGATATTGCCGCATTAAGGGGAGATACAAACAAATTGCATTTGTATACTCCTACACTTGATCAGGCGCAAGAACAAGAACTTGCTGAGAGTAGAACAAAGCGTTCGAACAATTCATTTGAATTATTAAATATCAATGTTGGTGAAGAAATTACATTCCTTTACGATGAAACAATTGCAGCGAAAGTTCTAGATGATAAAAATCAAATTGAATTTGATGGTGTGCAGTACTCTGTAACCGGACTAGCACGCAAAATTCTTTTTGAACGCTTTAATTGGGCTGAAAATCTTCACGTTAATGGTTGGAGATTCTTTGTAAAGGATGGGATTACTCTGAGTGATTTAAGAGATATGATTGAAAATTCAGAGGAAGATAGAAATGAAGAATAATGGCGATATAGTTGAATTTATTAAGCAAAAAGACTATGTTATGGTTAATAACAACTTGGGCTCAGGTTCCTTTGGCCAAACAGTCTTACTGAAAGATCCGTTCATTGATGAGTTGTTTGTTGCTAAAAAATACGAACCATATTTTGAGGAAGATAAAAAAGAATTTTACGATTTGTTTCTACAAGAAATCAAAATCATGTATAAATTAAATCATCCTAATGTGGTTAGAATATTCAATTACTATCCATTTGAACAATCGTATACCGGCTATATCATAATGGAGTATATTGACGGGAAGCGTATCAACGAATATTTGGATGAACCATTTAGTTGGGGGCAAAACGCTGATCCCGATACTATATTTATTCAGTTGATAAATGGTTTTGATTATATTGAAAAGCAAGGAATTGTTCATAGAGATATTCGCGAAGGAAATATTTTAGTTGCGAATGATGGTACGGTTAAAATAATCGATTTTGGCCTTGGAAAAACATTTTCTCCTGTGCAGACTTCTAAAGACAGTATGGTTGAAATTATTAATCGTTCAGGGTTGGATTGTTTACCAAATGAATATTTCGAAGGAAAATATGACTCCCAAACAGATATGTTTTATTTAGCAGAGTTGTATAATAGACTTCTCAAAAAATCCCAAGTTGACTTTATGTTTTCTTATCTCACAATACAAAACCGCCGAAGGCATCAGCGAACAGTTCAAAGCAAATAACCAAATGGAGTGGGTTGCTCAAATGAACAATATCCGTCAAAGAGTAACCAAAATTGTAAATGAAGAGATAATTTATTTATAACACAATTATAGCAGAGAGATGTATTTCTCTCTGCTATAACTTTAATTGATTGTAAATTGATTTACCGACCGCTTTATGCTATAATTGACAATATACGACTCAACTATAGAAATCGAAAGAGGTTAAATATGTATAGTACTATTAAAAAAGTTTTTTCTGAAAATCCCGAAAGCGATTTGTGGCGTGAGCTATTAACATTCTCGTATGATGAAAATATTAAAAAATATTTATTGAAAAACGGAGTAACTTTTACCGATGAAATAATTAATATAATAACCGGCTCATTTTTACAAGCTTTTGAGTATTATAAGCTAGCTAAAGAATCAAATCTCCAAATTGCTCCATTGCTCCTATACTATGGTTCAACAAATTTATTAAATGGTATGAGCGTACTTTTAAGTGGGGAAAAATGTGATATAAAAAATCACGGTATGAAAATTCATCCAGATGATATAGTTAATATGGCAGATACATATGCTTTATTGTGCCGACTGCGGGAGCAAGTTGTGGTTTCATACTAACACCAAAAATCCGAACATCCACTTTTTTAGTTGCTCGAACTATGTAAACGATTATAGGGGTACTTGCCAAACAAGGCACTACGTCAGAGCCGATGCGATTGAGGAAGTGATAACCTATGAATTGCAACGACTTGCCGACTATCTGAAATACGACCAAGAGGGGTTCGCAGAACTGCTTGCTGAAAAAACTAACAAGGATATGCTCAACGAACAGAAAAATGCCAAAACACAAATTGACCAAAGCCTTGCGAGAATCAATAAAATTGACGTGCTTTATGAACGACTTTATGAGGACAATGTGTCGGGCAAGGTCACAGATTCATTCTATATGGAACTCTCCCATAAATACGAAAACGAAAAAGAAGAACTGAAAAAGAAAATCTTTAATCTTAAAATTCAGCTCGACGAACTTAACAAGAAAGTTTTTCACAAAGAGATGTTTTTATCGGCAATCGAGAAATTTATGGAGATGAAAACCATAACGGCACCGCTAATCCGCGAACTCATAGACCATATTGAAGTGCACGAAACCGAAGGCGAAGGAAAATATAAAACCCAACGAATTGTGATATTCTACCGATTCGTAGGGTATATAGAAATTCCGGAAATGGCTTTAAATCAAGGAATCACAAAGGATACAAGGCAAGGAGTCTCGGTTTCGTATATACCAAAGGCGATAACAGCATAACAAAAAAAGGAGCAGGTAACCCTGCTCCGATACATAGAAAATACTGATGTGCATAAAAAAAGAATGTTCATAACGGTCAAGTCCGTTATGAACATTCAACATGGTCGGAGTGGCGGGATTCGAACCCACGGCCTCTTGGTCCCGAACCAAGCGCGATACCAAACTTCGCTACACCCCGTGCTTATTTAAAAGTACCTTGGTATTTTAACATAATACAAATATAATTGTCAATGATAAGTGCACAAATATTTAAAATATTTTCATGTAAAAAAGTAAAAAAGAATGTAGAAACTTGGTTGACAAAAGGGTGTATGAGTGATATAATTTTATAAAATAATCTTTAAAAGACGATCCAGAGAGGTCGGCAAGATTTATAAGCTGAAACAGATGCAGTTTTCTGCATCTTTTTACCCCTTGTCTCTTGCCGTATTGGACAGGAGATTTTGTTTTATACAGAAAGGAAACGGCAATGGAAACTCGCATTTATTCACCTAAAATAAAATCATTCTTTTTGGGTTGCTCATTTGCTGATTGTCTTTCTATGGCTCAGTCACTTTTCCCGACTCTCGATTTCTCTAAATATGCTGTTTTGCCCGGTTTTTGCGATGTGCATGTGCATTTTCGTGAACCGGGTTTTTCTTATAAAGAAACGATAAAAAGCGGAAGCATGGCGGCTGCTGCGGGCGGTTATACTGCCGTTTGTACAATGCCAAATCTCTCTCCCGTGCCTGATAGTCGCGAGCATCTTAATAAGCAGCTTGATATAATTGAGCGCGATTCTGTCATAAACGTTTATCCATACGCTTCAATCACTGTGTCACAAGCAGGAAAAGAGCTTTCCAAAATGGATGACCTTTTGGATGCTATTGCCTTTTCGGATGATGGAAGGGGAGTTCAGCAAGAGGAAATGATGCGCGCCGCAATGCTTAAAGCAAAGGCGCTCGGCAAAATGATTGTGGCACATTGTGAGGTAAATTCGCTTTTAAACGGTGGATATATTCACGCTGGTGAATATGCTAAAGCTCATGGACATAAAGGTATTTGCAGTGAGAGTGAGTACTTGCAGATTGAAAGAGATCTGCGCCTTGCAAAAGAAACGGGCTGTGCATATCACGTTTGCCATATTTCAACAAAAGAAAGCGTTGATTTAATAAGAAGGGCCAAGGCGGCTGGAGTTGATGTTACCTGCGAAACTGCTCCGCATTATCTTGTTCTTGATGATAGCGACCTTAAAGAAGAGGGCAGATTTAAAATGAATCCGCCGCTTCGTTCAAAAGAGGACAGGCTTGCGCTTATTGAGGGTGTTTGCGATGGGACCATTGATATGATTGCAACCGATCACGCGCCCCATAGCCAAGAGGAAAAATCAAGAGGTCTTGAAAAGAGCGCTTTTGGAATAGTCGGAATTGAAACTGCATTTTCTGTTATGTACACACACTTTGTAAAAAAAGGCATTATTTCTCTTGATAAGCTCATTGAGCTTTTGAGTGTAAATCCGCTTAAACGCTTTAAAATAAAATCAGCAATGGATTTTTCGGTTTGGGATCTTGAAAAAGAATACTCGGTCAACCCTGATGATTTTCTTTCGCAGGGACGAGCAACCCCTTTTGAAAACCACAAACTTTTCGGAGTAAATCTCTTAACTGTTTGCGACGGTAAGGTAGTTTATAAAAGATAAAATTAAGCTTATATAGATTTTTGGAGGAATAAAAATGGCAAAAAGAACAGACATCAAAAAAATTCTTATCATTGGCTCCGGCCCAATTGTTATCGGTCAGGCGGCTGAGTTTGACTATGCCGGAACACAAGCCTGTCTTGCGCTTAAAGAAGAGGGCTATGAAGTCGTTTTGTGCAACTCTAACCCTGCAACCATTATGACAGACACCACCATTGCCGATAAGGTTTATATGGAGCCTTTGACCCTTGAATATATCGCAAAAATATTAAGATATGAGCGCCCCGACGCAATTGTACCCGGAATCGGCGGTCAGACAGGTCTTAATCTTGCTATGCAGCTTGAGAAAAAGGGCGTTTTAAAAGAGTGCGGCGTCGAGCTTTTAGGAACAAGCAGCGAAAGCATTGAAAGGGCAGAGGATAGAGAGCTTTTTAAAGAACTTTGTGAGTCTATCGGCGAGCCTACCATTCCTTCCGAAATCACATATAGTCTTGACGAAGCAAAGGTTGCTGCAGAAAAGATTGGTTACCCCGTTGTTCTCCGCCCCGCATTTACCCTTGGCGGTACAGGCGGCGGATTTGCAAATAATGAAGAAGAGCTTATCGAGGTTGGTCTTAACGCATTTAAGCTTTCACCTGTTCATCAGGTTCTTATTGAAAAGAGCGTAAAGGGATATAAAGAAATTGAGTTTGAGGTTATGCGCGACTCAAACGACCACGCTATAACTATTTGTGGAATGGAAAATGTAGATCCTGTTGGTGTTCATACAGGTGACTCCATCGTTGTTGCACCTATTATGACCTTAAATGACCACGATTTAAAAATGCTCAATGACAGCGCAATCAAAATTATCAAAGAGCTTAAAATTGAAGGCGGATGCAATGTTCAGTTTGCCTTAAATCCTGATTCAAGTGAGTATTATCTTATTGAAGTTAATCCGAGAGTATCACGCTCTTCGGCACTTGCATCAAAGGCAAGCGGATATCCAATTGCAAGAGTTACTGCTAAAATTGCTGTCGGAATGTCGCTTGAGGATATTAAAATTGCAAACACTAACGCCGCATTTGAGCCTAAACTTGACTATGTTATTGCAAAGCTCCCCAGATTTCCTTTTGACAAGTTTGCAACTGCTTCAAATATGCTTGGAACTCAGATGAAGGCAACAGGAGAGGTTATGGGCATAGGCTCAAACCTTGAGGAAGCCCTTCTTAAAGGAACTCGTTCTCTTGAAATTGGCGTAAGCCACATTTATCACGCCAAATTTGATAATATGTCAAAAGAGGATCTGTTTGATTATATTAAAGAATTTCGCTCAGATAATCTTTTTGCAATTGCTGAGCTGTTTGCCCGCGGAGCAACCGTTGAAGAAATTCATGAAATTACTAAAATTACTGCGTTTTTCCTTGAGGCGATCAAACGTATAATCGATATGGAAGAAGCCCTTAAGTCCAGCGTTAAAGACATTGATGTACTGATTAAAGCCAAAAAGATGGGCTTTAGCGATAAATATATCGCTCGCATGTGGCAGTGCAGTGAACTTGATGTATACAATTTCAGAAAAGATAACAACACCTTCCCAACATTCAGAATGGTTGACACCTGCCACACAAATGCATATATTCCGTATTT
The DNA here is from genome assembly GCA_015066115.1 of Oscillospiraceae bacterium. Classification (GTDB taxonomy): domain Bacteria; phylum Bacillota; class Clostridia; order Oscillospirales; family Ruminococcaceae; genus SIG578. The sequence goes on along the minus strand of SVOZ01000001.1, from coordinate 301,197 downwards.
CTACTCGTCTTACACAGGCGAAAATGCGTCTCGTCTTACCGATAAAAAGAAAATCGTGGTTCTCGGTGCAGGTCCTATCCGTATAGGTCAGGGCGTTGAGTTTGACTATTCAACCGTTCACGCCGTTACAACAATTAAAAATTCGGGATATGAAGCAATTATAATTAATAACAACCCCGAAACAGTTTCTACAGACTATACTACTGCTGATAAACTTTACTTTGAGCCGCTCACCCCCGAAGATGTTATGAATATCATCGAGTTTGAAAAACCTGAGGGCGTTGTTGCATCTCTCGGCGGTCAAACTGCAATAAATCTCGCTGATCCCCTTAGAGAGAGAGGCGTTAAGATAATCGGAACTGACTGCGAGGCAATTGAACGCGCAGAGAACCGCGACAGCTTTGAAAAGGTTCTCAATTCTCTTAATATTCCTCAGCCTAAGGGCAAGGCGGTTACTAAAATTGAGGACGGAATTAAAGCAGCCGCAGAAATCGGCTATCCTGTTTTAGTTCGCCCAAGCTTTGTTCTTGGCGGCAGAGCCATGCAGATTGTTGCAAATGAAACCCAGCTTCGTCAGTATCTAAAGAGCGCCGTTGAAATTGATGAGGACAAGCCTGTTCTTGTTGATAAGTATATTCAAGGTAAAGAGGTTGAGGTTGACGCTATTTGTGACGGTAGAGACGTTTTTGTACCCGGAATTATGGAGCTTGTTGAGAGAACAGGTGTTCACAGCGGTGACTCTATAAGCGTTTATCCTTCATTCAGCATTTCTGACAAAGTCAAGGGCACGATTTTGCAGTATGCAAAGAAGCTTGGCCTTGGAATTGGAATTGTTGGTCTTTACAATATTCAGTTTATCGTTGATGAAAACGAAAATGTTTTCATAATTGAGGTAAACCCTCGCTCTTCAAGAACTGTTCCGTTCCTTTCTAAAGCAACGGGTTACAGCCTTGCCGATATTGCAACCGAGGTTATTTTAGGAAAAAGCCTTAAAGAGCAGGGAATATTTGATATTTATCCCAATGAAAAAAATCGCTGGTATGTAAAGGTCCCTGTATTCTCATTTAATAAAATTCGCGGCCTTGATGCTTATCTTTCACCGGAAATGAAGTCTACCGGTGAAGCAATCGGCTACGACGATAAGCTTAACCGTGCGCTTTATAAAGCGCTTCAGGCATCGGGAATGCACCTGCAGAATTATGGAACTGTTTTTGCAACGATTGCCGATAAGGACAAGGAAGAGGCGCTTCCTCTTATCCGTAGATTTTATAATCTTGGATTTAATATTGAGGCAACAAGCGGAACTGCAAAATTCCTTAAACAAAACGGAATTCGCACCCATGTACGCGGAAAAATCAGCGAGGGAAGCGAAGAAATTATAGAATCACTTCGTCAAGGACATATTGCCTATGTTATCAACACAAGAGATGTTGGCGCAACGGGACAGGAGAGCGATGGCCAGACCATTCGCCGTTATGCAACAGATAATAATGTAACCATCTTTACTGCTCTTGACACTGTTCGCGTTCTTTTAGATGTTCTTGAGGAAACAACACTTACGATTTCAACAATTGATGCATAAAAGGAGAAGAAATGAAACAAAGTTTCTTTGAAATTGTCCAAAACACCCCTCTTACTCAAAACGTTTACAAAATGAAACTGCGCGGTGATACTTCGGACATCACCGCCGCAGGCCAATTTATTAACATTAAGCTTGACGGGCTTTATCTTCGCAGACCAATTTCTGTTTGCGACTGTCAGGACGATGTTATAACCATCATTTATAAGGTCGTTGGTAAGGGAACGGAAAAAATGAGCCTTATGCAAGAGGGAAGGCTTGATGTGTTAACCGGCCTTGGAAACGGCTATGATACCTCGCTTTCGGGCGATAAGCCTCTGCTTCTTGGTGGTGGCGTTGGAGTTCCGCCGCTTTACCTTCTTGCTAAAAAGCTTATTAGTGAAGGTAAAAAAGTTTCTGTAATTCTTGGCTTTAATACAAAAGATGAAATCTTTTATGAGCAGGAGTTTAAAGACCTTGGAGCAGATGTTGTTGTGACAACCGTTGACGGCTCTTATGGAACAAAAGGTTTTGTTACTGACGCCGCAAAGGACATGGATTATTCTTATTATTACACCTGCGGCCCTGAACCTATGCTCAAAGCAATTTACTTATCTCTTGATACATCAGGCCAACTTAGTTTTGAAGAAAGAATGGGTTGCGGTTTTGGCGCTTGTATGGGATGTTCCTGCAAAATAGTTACAGGATATAAGCGAATTTGTAAGGATGGTCCTGTGCTTTTTAAGGAGGAAATATTATGGGAAAAATGAGTGTAAACCTTTGTGGCATAGAGCTCGATAATCCCGTAATCCCAGCAAGTGGTACTTTTGGATACGGATATGAGTTTGCAGAGCTTTACGATATAAATGTTTTAGGAACCTTTTCATTTAAAGGAACAACTAAAGATGCAAGATTTGGAAATCCAACCCCCAGAATTGCTGAATGTACGGCAGGAATGATTAACGCGGTTGGACTTCAAAACCCCGGCGTTGAAAAGGTTATAAATGAGGAACTTCCTAAGCTTCAAAAATGCTTTAATAAAAAAGTTATGGCAAATGTAAGCGGTTTTTCGGTAGAAGACTATGCTTACACCTGCGAAAAATTAGATAAATGCGAGCAGGTTGGCTGGCTTGAAGTTAATGTTAGCTGTCCTAACGTTCACGGTGGCGGAATGAGCTTTGGCACTTCTCCGGAGGCCGCGGCTGAGGTTACAAAGGCTGTTAAAAGGGTAACAACAAAACCTGTAATAATTAAGCTTTCACCTAACGTAACCGACATCGTGTCCATTGCAAAGGCCTGTGAGGACGCAGGAGCTGATGGAATTAGCCTTATTAACACCCTTTTAGGTATGAGAATAGATTTAAATAGGAGAAAACCTGTTATTGCCAACACAATGGGCGGTTTTTCGGGTAGTGCAATATTTCCTGTTGCCGTCAGAATGGTTTACCAGGTTGCAAACGCCGTTAAAATTCCTGTTATTGGAATGGGCGGTGTTAGTAGCGCAGAGGATGTTATAGAAATGATGCTTGCAGGGGCAACGGCAGTTGAGGTCGGCGCCGCTAACCTCATTGATCCTTATGCTTGCAGGGATATTATTAATGCCCTGCCAAAAGCTATGGAAAAGTACAACATAAATTCGCTTTCAGAAATTATAGGAGGGTGCAAATAATGGGTAAGGACGTAATTATTGCCTGCGATTTTTCAAGCGCCGAGGCAGTTTATAATTTTCTTGATAAATTTGAGGGCAAAAAGCCTTTTGTAAAGATTGGAATGGAGCTTTTTTATGCCGCAGGTCCCGAAATCGTTCGTGAAATCAAAAAGAGAGGCCATAAAATCTTTCTTGATTTAAAACTTCACGATATTCCTAATACAGTTAAAAAGGCAATGAGCGTGCTTTCCTCGCTTGATGTTGACATCACTAATCTTCACGCAGCAGGAACAGTTAAGATGATGCAGGCGGCAATAGAGGGTTTAACCCGTCCTGACGGAAGCAGACCTCTTCTTATTGCTGTTACACAGCTTACCTCGACCGACCAAGAGAGCATGGAAAACGATCTTTTGATAAATAAACCTATTGACGAGGTTGTTATGCACTATGCACAGAACGCCAAAAAAGCAGGACTTGACGGAGTAGTTTGTTCGCCTCTTGAGGCTGGCAAGGTGCACGATACCTGCGGAAAAGAGTTTTTAACCATTACTCCGGGTGTCAGATTTGCAGACGGAGATGTTGGCGACCAAAAGAGAGTTATGACTCCTGAGCAGGCAAAGATAATCGGCTCTGATTATATAGTTGTAGGCCGTCCTATTACTGCTGCCGATGATCCTGTTGCGGCTTATGAGCGTTGTGTAAAAGAGTTTGTAGATTAAGGAGAGTTTTAATATATGGAAAGCTATAAAAGAGAATTTATAAAGTTTCTTGAGGGCGCTGGAGTTTTAAAATTCGGTGATTTCACAGCAAAAAGCGGCAGAAAAATCCCTTATTTTATAAATGCGGGCGATATTAAAACAGGCGAGCAGATTTCAAAGCTCGGTGAGTTTTATGCAAAGGCTTACTTTGAGAAGGTTGGAAATAAGAAAACCGTTCTTTACGGACCTGCTTATAAGGGAATTCCTATCGCAGTTTCGGTTGCAGTTGCGCTTTCTAAAAATGGGCTTGATGTTCCTTTCTTTTTCAACAGAAAAGAAGAAAAAGACCACGGCGAAGGCGGAGTTTTTGTTGGATATAAGCCTCAGGCCGGCGAGGAAATCGTTATTGTTGAGGATGTTATCACCGCAGGAACAGCAATAAGAGAAAGCATGTCCATTCTTTCGTCCTTAGAAGGATGCAAGGTTGCCGCAACATTTGTTATGGTAGATCGCAAAGAAAAGGGCCAGACGGAAAAATCTGCAATGGCAGAGGTTGGAGAAGAGTTTGGATTCCCGGTATATTCTGTTGTTGATGTCTATGACATAATCGAATACCTCGAAGAAGACGAGAAAAACCGCGAAAATGTTGATCGCATTAAAAAATACCTCGAAGTAAACGGAGCAAAGGCATAAGAAGGGAATTTTATAATGAGAAATCTTATTGATATTGTCGATTTTTCGGTGCAAGAGCTTAAAGAGCTTATGGACACTGCTTGTGACATTGATCTGCATCCGGAAAAGTACTCAGAGCGGTGTAAAGGTAAAAAGCTTGCCACACTTTTCTTTGAGCCCTCAACCCGCACACGACTAAGCTTTGAAGCCGCAATGCTCGAACTTGGCGGTAGTGTTATTGGATTTTCTGATGCATCAAGTTCATCGGCGGCAAAAGGTGAAAGTGTTGCGGACACAGCAAAGGTTATAAGCTGTTATGCAGATATTATTGCAATGCGTCATCCAAAGGAGGGTGCGCCCTATGTTGCTTCAAAAAACGCAACCATACCTGTTATAAACGCTGGTGACGGCGGACACTGCCACCCAACACAAACCCTTGCCGATCTGCTCACAATTTATCGACAAAAAGGCAAGATCGAAGGAATAACGGTTGGTTTTTGCGGCGACTTAAAATATGGAAGAACGGTTCATTCTTTGATTGCCGCTCTTGCAAGATATAATAATATCAATATTGTACTTATTTCACCAAACGAGCTTAAGATTCCCGATTATATTAAAGAGGAAATTCTTGATAAGAACAGTATGCCTTATTTAGAAACCACATCTCTTGAAGAGGCTATGCCAAAGCTCGATGTTTTGTATATGACAAGGGTTCAAAGAGAGCGTTTTGACGATCCTAAGGTGTATGAAAGGCTAAAAAACAGTTATATTCTAACCTTAGATAAGCTTGAAACTGCAAAAAAAGATATGTGCATCCTTCATCCGCTGCCTCGAGTTAACGAAATCAGTGTTGCAGTTGATAAAGATGAAAGAGCCTGTTACTTTAAGCAGGTGCTTAATGGAAAACTAATGAGAATGGCGCTTATTTTAAAGCTCTTAGCTGAAAAGGATGCTTGTCAAGATAAGGACGAAAAAAATCTCGTTGTTAACAAAATTTGTTGCAACAACCCCAGATGTATAACCTCTGTTGAGCAAGAGCTTGACAATATATTTAAATTAACGGATAAGAAAAATGGCATTTATCGATGCATTTACTGTGAAAATCAATCAATTAAAAAGGAGATAGACTAATATGGCAACTTTTATTAACGAACCGTCACATACATTTCATGAATATCTTTTAATTCCCGGATATTCTTCAGACAAATGCGTTCCCGCAAACGTCAGCCTTAAAACACCGCTTGTAAAATTTAAAAAAGGTGAAGAATCCGCAATTACAATGAACATTCCTCTTGTTTCGGCCATTATGCAGTCTGTTTCTGATGATAGACTTGCTGTAGCGCTCGCAACAGAGGGCGGCGTTTCCTTTATCTATGGATCTCAGACAATCGAAGATGAGGCCGCTATGGTAAAGCGCGCCAAGGGATATAAGGCTGGCTTTGTAAAAAGTGATTCTAATTTAAGCCCTGATGCAACTATGGCTGATGTTGTAGCGCTTAAAGAAAAAACCGGTCACTCTACCGTTGCAATCACCTCAGACGGAACTGCCGAGGGTAAACTTGTCGGTATCGTTACCGGAAGAGATTACAGGGTTAGTCGTATGGATCCGGACACAAAAGTCAAAGAGTTTATGACTCCTTTTGATAAGCTTATCTGGGCTAAAGAGGGAACAACACTTAAAGAAGCAAACGATATTATCTGGGATAACAAATTAAATTCACTTCCCATCATCAATGATGAAGGAAAGCTTTGCTATTTTGTTTTCCGTAAAGACTATGACACCCATAAGCGTAACCCTAACGAGCTTCTTGACAGCTCCAAGCGTTATGTTGTTGGTGCAGGTATTAACACAAGAGACTTTGCAGAGCGTGTTCCTGCACTTGTAGAGGCAGGCGCCGATGTTCTTTGTATAGACTCTTCTGAAGGCTTTTCTGAGTGGCAGAAAATCACAATTGCCTGGATCAGAGAAAAGTATGGTGATAGTGTAAAGGTTGGCGCAGGAAACGTTGTAGACGCTGAGGGATTTAGATTTTTAGCCGATTGCGGTGCTGACTTTGTAAAGGTTGGTATTGGTGGCGGTTCTATCTGTATCACCCGCGAAACCAAAGGTATCGGCAGAGGACAGGCAACCGCTCTTATTGAGGTTTGCAAAGCTCGCGACGAATATTTTGAAGAAACCGGCGTTTATGTACCTGTTTGTTCCGATGGCGGAATTGTTTATGACCATCATATGACGCTTGCGCTTGCTATGGGTGCTGATTTCATTATGCTTGGCAGATATTTTGCAAGATTTGATGAAAGCCCGACAAATAAGGTAAATATTGGCGGAACCTATTATAAGGAATATTGGGGCGAAGGCTCAAACAGAGCAAGAAACTGGCAGAGATATGACCTTGGAGGAGATAAAAAACTTTCATTTGAAGAGGGCGTTGATTCCTATGTTCCTTATGCCGGAAAACTTAAAGATAATGTTGCTCTTTCTCTCAGCAAGGTTAAATCAACAATGTGCAATTGCGGTGCGCTTACGATCCCCGAACTTCAGAAAAAAGCTAAGCTTACCCTTGTTTCTGCAACAAGCATTGTTGAAGGCGGCGCACACGATGTTATTCAGAAGGAAAAAACAACCTCTATGAAGTAATTTTATCAAAACGGATTCTTTCGTGCCTTGACACAAATTGCGCAGTATGTTATAATTTTACTCGTAATTTAATAGTTTTTCTGCGACTGACGGGTTAAATGTGGAGCACCACAGAGAAGCAGAAAATCACGTGTTTTTAGCCGACCGTCTGGGCACATTTAGCTTATATTTAAGTTAAGTGTGCCTTTTTCTATTTGTAAGGAGGAAAAATATGAAAAAAATCGGTATTATTATGGGTAGTGACAGCGATCTTCCCATTATTCAAAAAGCTGTTGACACTCTTAAAGAGCTTGAAATTCCTTATGAAGTACATATATATTCTGCACATAGAACACCTGTAGAGGCTCGTGATTTTGCGCTCAACGCAAGAGAAAATGGATTTGGCGCTCTAATTGCGGCGGCGGGAATGGCGGCTCATCTTGCAGGAGCAATCGCCGCAAACACAACCCTGCCTGTTATCGGAATTCCTTGTAAATCTTCTAATCTTGACGGTATGGATGCTCTTTTGTCAACAGTTCAGATGCCCTCAGGTATCCCTGTTGCAACGGTTGCAATTAACGGCGGCGCCAATGCGGCGCTTCTCGCGGCTCAAATTCTCGCAGTCGAGGATAAGGCGCTTGCAGAAAAGCTTGATAAAAAGCGTAAAGACGCTGCGGAGGTAGTTCTTAAAAAAGATGCCGAAGTTATGGATAGATTATAATTTTCAAGGAGGATATAGACCCTTATGGGCGGTTTTTTCGGAATTGCATCTAAAGAAGATTGTATGATTGATGTGTTTTACGGTGTTGACTATCATTCTCACCTTGGAACACGTCGCGCAGGCCTCGCAGCATACGATGCAGAGATTGGTCTGCAAAGAAAAATACATAATATAGAAAATTCACCTTTTAGAACTAAATTTGAACATATTTTTGAAGAAATGCAGGGCACCTCTGTTATTGGATGTATCAGCGATAGCGACCCCCAACCTCTTTTAATACGTTCACATCATGGAACCTATGCTATTTGTATGGTTGGTATAATCAACAATTCGGATGAATTGATTGACAAGTATCTTTCGTCAACAGGTGATCATTTCGATGCCATGACAGGCGGAAAGGTAAACTCGGTTGAGCTTCTTTCGGCGCTTATAAATCAGAAAAAAGATTTTGTTGAAGGAATAAAATTTGCTCAAGACGCAATAGACGGCACAGCAGCGATCCTAATTTTAAAACAGGACGGCTCACTTATTGCCGCGCGTGATAAGGTTGGTAGACTTCCTGTTCATATCGGAAAATCGGAAACAGGCTATGCGGTTTCTTTTGAGTCTTTTGCATATGCAAAGCTTGGATATGAAGATGTCAAGGATCTTGGCCCCGGAGAAATTGTTGAGGTTACCTCTGAAGACGTGCGTCAGCTTTCACCTCCCGGAGATAAAATGCGTGTTTGTGCATTTCTCTGGAGTTATTATGGATATCCTACTTCAACATATGAAGGTATAAATGTTGAGGCAATGCGTTATCGCAACGGAGAAATAATGGCTCAAAGCGATATTGACAAAAATATTGCTAACGGAATAGATTACGTAGGTGGTGTGCCTGATTCCGGAACGCCTCACGCAATTGGATATGCAAACAAAAGCAGAATTCCGTTTGCAAGAGCATTTATTAAATACACGCCAACTTGGGCACGTAGTTTTACTCCTGCCAAACAGTCAGACCGCAATAAAATTGCAAAAATGAAACAAATTCCTGTTCATGAGCTTATAAAAGATAAGAGCCTTTTATTTGTTGATGACTCAATAGTTCGTGGCACCCAACTTAAAGAAACCGTCGATTTTCTCTATGAAAACGGGGCAAAGGCTGTTCATATGCGCTCTGCTTGCCCTCCGATTATGTACGGATGTAAGTTCTTAAATTTCTCAAGAGCCACAGACGATATGGAGCTCATTGCCCGTAGGGTCATTATGGAGCTTGAGGGTGAAGAAGGGTTTAACCACATAGAAGAATACAGCGATTCAAATTCAGAACGCGGAAAAAATCTTCGAAAGGTAATTTGTGAGAAGTTTAATTTTGAATCATTAGAGTTTCAGTCTCTTGAGGGTGTTGTTAAGGCAATTGGTTTAGAGCCTTGTAAATTATGCACTTATTGCTGGAACGGAAAGGAATAAAAATGAGCACACAATCTAAGTCAGAAAGCTATGCAGCAGCAGGCGTTGATATTACTGCTGGTTATAAAGCTGTTGAGCTTATGAAAAAACATATTGCAAGAACTAAAAACGAGGGCTGTCTTGATGATGTCGGCGGCTTTGGTGGATGTTTTGGGCTTAACCTTGCGGGAATAGAGGAGCCTGTTCTTGTTTCGGGAACCGATGGATGTGGAACCAAGGTTAAAATGGCCATTTTAATGGACAAGCACGACACAATCGGAATTGATGCAGTTGCAATGTGCGTTAATGACATTATTTGTTGTGGCGCAAAACCTCTGTTTTTCCTCGACTACATTGCTTGCGGCAAAAATATACCCGAGAAGATTGCGTCAATTGTCAGCGGTGTTGCAGAGGGCTGTGTTCAGTCTGGCGCAGCACTTATTGGCGGAGAAACTGCCGAGCATCCTAAAATGATGCCTGAAGAAGAATACGATCTTGCGGGTTTTGCAGTTGGTATTGTTGATAAGAAAAAAATTCTTGACAATAAAAAAATGGCAGAGGACGATGTTGTTATAGCACTTGCATCAAGCGGCGTTCATTCAAATGGTTTTTCGCTTTGCCGAAAGGTTTTTGACATTGACAACAATCCTAAAAGCCTTTATGTTGCTTGCGATGAACTTGACGGAAAATCAATCGCTGAAACACTGCTTACACCAACTAAAATCTACGTAAAGAGCATTCTTGCTCTTATTGAAAAGATTGAGGTTAAAGGTATAAGCCACATTACAGGCGGTGGATTTTATGAAAATATTCCGCGTAGTATTCCTGATGGCCTTGGAGCTGTTATTGATAAAGCATCTGTTAAGGTTCTTCCAATCTTTAATTTGATTGCAAAAACAGGAAACATTCCTGAAAGAGATATGTTTAATACATATAATATGGGTGTTGGTATGAGCGTTGTTGTTGATAAAGATGATGTTGATACAGCACTTGAAATTCTCAAATCAAATGGCGAAGATGCTTATGTAATAGGCAGTATCATTAAATCTGACGATAAGATTATAATTAAATAAGGAGCGCCTTATGAGTGAGCATAAAGCAAGAATAGCTGTTTTGGTGTCCGGCGGAGGAACAAATCTTCAGGCACTTATTGATGCGCAGAACAGCGGAATTTTAAATAGCGGAAAAATTGAGGTTGTTATATCAAGCAATCCTAATGCCTATGCCATTAAGAGAGCCCTTGATGCATCAATCGATGCGGTTTGCGTAACAAAAGCTGAATTTGGCGGCAGTCAAGAACTGTTTGAAAAGAAGATAATATCGCTTATTAAAACATTAGATATTGATGTTATTGTTCTTGCAGGTTTTATGTCAATTTTGAGCGAGAATTTCACAAAGCAATTTCCCAACAGGATAATAAATGTCCATCCCTCGCTAATTCCGTCTTTTTGCGGCAAAGGATTTTATGGCTTGAGAGTTCATGAGGCGGCTCTAAATTATGGGGTTAAGGTAACGGGAGCTACAGTTCACTTTGTAAATGAAATTCCCGACGGCGGAGAAATCATTATGCAAAAAGCGGTTAATATTCGCGAAAATGACACTCCTGAAAGTCTGCAGAAAAGAGTTATGAAGCTTGCTGAATGGAAAATTCTTCCATTATCTGTACAAAAGGTTTGTAAGGAAATTTTAGAAAACGAAAAGGAGCAAAGCAAATGAATATCTACGAAATTAACGATATTTCAAAGCTTATTGAGGGCAATTCCTATGTTGGAAGAGGAATTGTAATCGGTAAATCTGAAAATGGTAAAAAAGCATGTATGGCATATTTCATTATGGGAAGAAGCGCTAATAGCCGCAACCGTATTTTTACCGAGAAAAACGGAGAAATATTTACAGAACCTTTTGATGTAAGTCGTGTTGAGGATCCCAGCCTTATTATCTATGCCGCTATCAGAAAATTTGAAAATAACCTTATTGTTACAAATGGTGACCAGACAGATACAATCTATGATGGCTTAAAAGCAGGCAAATCATTCGATGATGCCCTTACAAGCCGTGAATTTGAACCCGATGCACCGAACTTTACCCCGAGAATCAGTGGCCTGCTTACGTTTGAAAACGGCGATTTTACATATAAAATGAGCATCCTTAAATCCGGAGACGCTGAAGGCAGCTTCTGCAATCGGTTTGGCTATCACTATGGTTCAAAAGCAGGTCTCGGACACTTTATTCACACCTATGTTTGTGACGGAAATCCCATTCCCACATTCCAGGGAGAGCCTGAAAGAGTTAAAATCCCCGATAGTATTGATGAATTTACAGATTCTCTTTGGAATGCACTTGACAATGATAATAAGATCTCTCTTTATGTTCGTTATATCGACCTTGAAAACGGTAATGAAGAGAGCAGAATGATAAACAAAAACAAATAAGGAGAACAGGTATGAAAGAATTTGAACTTAAATATGGCTGTAATCCCAATCAAAAGCCCTCAAGGATTTTTATGCATAATGGAGAAGAGCTTCCCATCGAAATACTTTGCGGAAGACCCGGTTATATTAATTTTCTCGATGCATTTAATTCCTGGCAGCTTGTAAAAGAGCTTAAAGAAGCACTTGGACTTCCTGCTGTTACATCTTTTAAGCACGTCAGTCCTACATCAGCCGCAGTTGGCATTCCTTTGTCTGATGAGCTTAAAAAAGCTTGCTTTGTTGATGACATTGAAGGTCTTGATGATTCGCTTTTGGCTTGCGCTTATGCAAGAGCAAGAGGAACCGACAGAATGTGCTCCTTTGGCGACTGGGTTGCTCTTTCTGATGTTTGCGATGTTACAACCGCAAAAATGATCAAAAGAGAGGTTTCTGACGGAATCATTGCTCCGGGATATGAGCCAGAGGCTCTTGAAATCCTCAAAAGCAAAAGAAAAGGCAACTACAATATCGTTAAAATTGACCCTGACTTTGTTCCCGATCCCATTGAGCGCAAGCAGGTTTTCGGAATTACATTTGAGCAGGGAAGAAACGAGTTTAAAATCAATCGCGAACTCCTTTCTGACATCGTAACAGTTAACAAAAATCTTCCCGAAAGCGCAGTTCGTGACCTTATTATTGCACTAATTACTCTTAAATACACTCAATCCAATTCTGTTTGCTTTGCTGTTGACGGACAGGCTATCGGCGTTGGTGCAGGTCAGCAGTCAAGAATTCATTGCACCCGTCTTGCAGGCTCAAAGGCAGACACCTGGTTCTTGCGTCAGCATGAAAAGGTGCTTAATCTTCCGTTCCTTGATACACTCGGAAGACCCGACAGAGACAATGTTATTGATGGTTATATCAATAAGAATGAAGAAGATGTTTGTGCAGACGGAAATTGGCAGAAATACTTTAAACAGGAGCCTTCGCCGCTTACAGATGCTGAAAAAGAGCAATATCTATCTAACATTAGCGGTGTTTCTCTCGGCTCTGATGCGTTTTTCCCGTTCAGCGATAATATTGAAAGAGCATATAAGAGTGGCGTAAGCTATATTGCAGAGCCCGGCGGTTCTATCAGAGATGATGCTGTTATTTCATGTTGTGATAAATACGGTATGACTATGGCATTTACAAAGATGAGGTTGTTCCATCATTAATGGGGGAGAATAAATGAAGGTATTGGTTGTGGGTAGCGGCGGAAGAGAGCACGCTATCATTAAGAAAATTAAAGAAAATAACGCTGTTACTGAAATTTTTGCGCTTCCCGGAAATGGCGGAATGGCAAATGATGCAGTTTGTGTAAATATTGATGCAAAGGATATTCATTCTGTTGCTCAGTTTGCAGTAGATAATAAAATTGACTATGCGATTGTTGCTCCGGATGATCCCTTGGTGCTTGGCGCAGTTGACCTTCTTGAAGATAAAGGGATCGCTTGCTTCGGACCGAGAGCAAATGCTGCTATAATCGAGGGAAGTAAGGTTTTTTCTAAAAATCTTATGAAAAAATACAATATTCCTACCGCGGCATATGAGGTGTTTAATGATTTAGATTCTGCACTTAAATATCTTGAAACAGCTCCTATCCCTACGGTAATAAAAGCTGACGGCCTTGCTCTGGGCAAAGGTGTTATAATCGCTGGGTCGAGAGAAGAGGCAAAAGAAGCTGTTGTGTCTATGATGCAGGACAAGGTGTTTGGTAAAAGCGGAGACAACATTGTTATTGAAGAATTTTTAACAGGCCCTGAGGTCTCTGTCCTTTCGTTTACTGATGGAAAAACAGTTGTTCCCATGATTTCTTCAATGGACCATAAGCGTGCAGGCGATAATGACACAGGCCTTAATACAGGCGGAATGGGAACAATTGCTCCCAACCCTTATTACACTGCCGAGATTGCAGAAAAATGTATGGAAACCATCTTTATTCCCACGATCGAGGCTATGAATAAAGAAGGAAGAACCTTTAAAGGCTGTCTTTACTTTGGTCTTATGCTTACGCCTAATGGACCAAAGGTTATTGAATATAACTGTCGTTTTGGTGATCCTGAAACACAGGTTGTTCTTCCGCTTCTTGAAAGTGACCTTTTAACTGTTATGCAGGCGGTTACAAATGAAACCTTGAGTGAAACAGAGGTTAAATTCAGCTCTCAATCAGCCTGTTGCGTTATTATGGCTTCGGAAGGATACCCGGTTAAATATGAAAAAGGCTTTGAGCTTACAATTCCTGCTGAAATTTCTGACAAAGTTTATGTCGCTGGCGCAAAAATCAACGATGGTAAGCTTGTAACAAACGGTGGACGCGTTTTGGGCGTAACTGCAGTTAATAAAACGCTAAAAGATGCAATAAATGATGCTTATCTGCTTGTAAAGGATATTCACTTTACAAATGCATTTTATCGTAAAGATATAGGTGCTAAAGCGCTTAAAGCAGAGGAGGGAAGATAAAATGGTATATAGAATATTTGTTGAAAAGAAAAAAGAACTTGCAAATGAGGCAAAGGCTCTTTTTAATGATGCACGTAGTCTTTTAGGAATAAAAGAGCTTACTGATGTTCGTGTAATCAACCGCTATGATGCCGATATGATAACAAAAGAGCTATTTGATTATGCCTGTAAAACTGTTTTTTCAGAGCCTCAGCTTGATATCGTTTCAGATGCACTTGATCTTGAAGGAGCAACAGTTTTTGCCGTTGAATTTCTTCCCGGACAATTTGACCAAAGAGCTGATTCTGCCGCTCAATGTATACAAATTATTTCTCAGGATGAAAGACCTGTAATTCGAGCCGCGAAGGTTTATGCCTTGTATGGAGATTTAAACGAGTCTCAAATTGCCGAAATTAAAAAATATGTTATAAACCCTGTTGAATCAAGAGAGGCGTCATTAAATAAACCTGAAACCCTTAATGTTGACTACGAGGTTCCTACAGAGGTTAAAACTCTTGATGGTTTTACATCTCTTAACAGAGAAGGTCTTTTAGATTTTATTTCTGAATATGGCCTTGCAATGGATATTGATGATATTTCGTTTTGTCAGCAGTATTTTGTTTCTGAAAAACGTGACCCGACTATTACAGAAATTCGTATGATCGACACATATTGGTCGGATCACTGCCGTCATACAACATTTTTAACCGTAATTGATGATGTAAAATTTGAAGATGCTCTTTTACAAAAGGCTTATAATGACTATATTTCTGTTCGTAAAGAGCTTGGCAGAACAAAACCGATCTGTCTTATGGATCTTGCAACTGTTGCTGTTAAATATCTAAAACAGCAGGGCAAGCTTGATAAACTTGACGAGTCTGAGGAAATCAATGCCTGTACTGTTAAAATCGATGTAGAAGTTGACGGAAAAACTGAACCGTGGCTTCTCCTCTTTAAAAACGAAACCCACAATCATCCCACTGAGATTGAGCCTTTCGGCGGCGCGGCAACCTGCATTGGCGGCGCTATACGCGATCCTCTTTCGGGCCGTTCTTATGTTTACGGAGCAATGCGCGTAACGGGTGCGGCAGATCCCTTAAAGCCCGTTTCTGAAACTATTCCCGGCAAGCTTCCTCAAAGAAAAATTGTTACAACCGCGGCCGCAGGTTATTCTTCTTACGGAAACCAGATAGGTCTTGCAACTGGAATTGTTGACGAAATCTATCACGACGGATATGCCGCAAAGCGTATGGAGATCGGCGCAGTTATTGCTGCAACTCCTGCAGAAAATGTTCGTCGTGAAGTTCCTGAAGCAGGAGATATCGTTATTCTTCTTGGCGGAAGCACCGGACGAGACGGATGCGGCGGTGCAACAGGCTCTTCAAAATCACACACATCAAAGTCGCTTGAAAGCTGTGGTGCTGAGGTTCAAAAGGGCAATGCTCCCGAAGAAAGAAAACTTCAAAGATTATTTAGAAACCATGATGCTTGTCGAATGATAAAGCGCTGTAATGACTTTGGTGCAGGCGGCGTTTCTGTTGCTATCGGCGAGCTTGCAGATGGTCTTGAAATTGATCTTAATGCTGTTCCTAAAAAATACGAAGGGCTTGACGGAACCGAGCTTGCAATAAGCGAGTCTCAGGAACGTATGGCTGTTGTAATTGAGGCTAAGGACCTCGAGCGCTTTATGGCCCTTGCCAAAACCGAAAATCTGCAGGCTTGCAAGGTTGCAGAAGTTAAAGCCGAACCGAGACTTGTAATGAATTGGAACGGCAAGAAAATTGTTGACATCAGCCGTGAGTTCTTAAATTCAAATGGCGCTGACAAGCATATAACCATTACAGCCGGTGAGCTCAAGCCCTATGATAAAAATATCAGCGGAAGCTTTGCTGAGAATTATAAAGCAATAGCCGAAGATCTTAATATATGCTCAAAAAGAGGCCTTTCTGAAAGATTTGACTCAACAATCGGCGCCGGAACTGTTTTAATGCCATTCGGAGGAAAATATCAGCTCACGCCAATTCAGAGCATGGTTCAGAAGATCTCTGTTGAGAAGAAACACACAAATGATTGCTCGTTCATGTCTTGGGGATACAATCCTTTTATCACAGAAAAGAGTCCTTATCACGGAGCATACCTTGCTGTTGTTGAGTCTGTTTCTAAACTTGTCGCATCAGGCGCTTCTTTTGAGGATGTTTATTTAACATTCCAGGAATACTTTGAGCGTCTTGGCAAAGATAGCAGGAGATGGGGCAAGCCGCTTTCGGCGCTTCTTGGTGCTTTTGAGGCACAAAAAGACCTTGGAATTGGCTCAATCGGCGGTAAAGACTCAATGAGCGGAAGCTTTGAGGATCTTGATGTTCCGCCCACACTTGTTTCATTTGCTGTTACAACAGGAAAGGTAAATGAGGTTATTTCTCCTGAGTTTAAAAAAGCAGGTAACAAGGTTGTTATGCTTTTCCCCGAATATGACGAGAATAATCTCCCTAAAGCCGACTCGTTAATTTCAGTATTTAACCGCGTAACCGAGCTTATGCGTAGCGGAAATGTTGTCGCCGCCTACACCCCGACAATCGGCGGTATTGGTGAAGCCGTTATGAAGATGTGCTTTGGTAACTTGTTCGGATTTAAATATGATGAGAACACAATGTGTGTTAAGGGTATTTTTGATTACTGTTACGGCGCATTTCTCTTGGAAGTAACCGAGGATGTTGAGGGCGCTACGACAGTTGGTTTTGTTACAGATGACGGCAAAATTACGCTTGGAAGTGAAAGCGTTGAGCTTAATGAGCTTCTTTCAGCTTATGAAAATAAGCTTGAAAGCGTTTATAGCTGTAATATCGCTGATTCAAAATCTCCTATGCAAAATTTCTCTTATGATTGTAAAGAAAGAATTGCTCCTGCAATAAAGTTTGCAAAGCCTAAGGTTCTTATCCCTGCATTCCCCGGAACTAACTGCGAGTTTGACAGCGCAAAAGCAATGTCAGATGCAGGTGCGGATCCTGAGATAATGGTTATCAACAATCTTTCTTCTGCAGGTATTCGTGAGAGCATTCAGGCTTTTGCAGATAAACTTAAAGAAGCACAGATGGTGTTTATTCCCGGAGGATTTTCTGGCGGTGACGAGCCTGACGGAAGCGGAAAATTCATTACCGCATTTTTCCGTAACTCACAGATAAAAGACGGCGTTACCGAGCTTTTGGAGCAAAGAGATGGTCTCATGTGCGGTATATGTAATGGTTTTCAGGCCCTTATAAAACTTGGTCTTGTTCCTTACGGCAAAATAATTGACACCGATGAAAATTGCCCCACACTAACTTACAACACAATTGCACGTCACCAGTCAAGAATTGTCCGTACAAGAATTGCTTCAAATAAATCTCCCTGGCTTTCGCTTTGCGAGGTTGGCGATGTTTATAATGTGCCTATTTCTCACGGTGAAGGAAGATTTCTTGCAAGTGAAGAGCTTATTAAAAAGCTTGCTGAGAATGGCCAAATCGCAACTCAGTACGTTGATTTTGACGGCAATGCCACAAGCGATGTCCATTTTAACCCCAACGACTCAATGTACGCCATAGAGGGAATAACCTCTCCTGATGGAAGAGTGTTTGGAAAGATGGGACATAGTGAGCGAATCGGTTCGGGACTTTACAGCAATGTTCCCGGAAATTATGATATCAGTATGTTTAAGGCAGCTGTAAAATATTTTAAATAATAACGGGAGGATAGTACAATGGGATTTAAATCTGATATTGAAATTGCACAAGAATGCAAAATGCGTCCTATAACCGAAATTGCCGCCGCAGCACATGTTGATGACAAATATATTGAACAGTACGGCAAATATAAGGCTAAAATTGATCTTTCGTTGCTTAATGAAACCGACAGAAAAGACGGAAAACTCATTCTTGTCACTGCAATTACTCCCACTCCTGCGGGAGAAGGAAAAACAACCACCACAATCGGTCTTGCCGATGGACTTAAGAGAATAGGCAAGGATGTAACCGTTGCTCTTCGCGAGCCATCATTAGGCCCTGTTTTTGGCGTTAAAGGTGGGGCAGCAGGTGGCGGTTATGCACAAGTTGTGCCTATGGAGGACATTAATCTTCATTTTACGGGCGATTTTCACGCAATCGGCGCCGCTAACAACCTTTTAGCCGCAATGCTTGATAACCATATTCAGCAGGGAAACGCGCTTAATATCGATGTCAGAAAGATCACCTGGAAACGTTGTGTTGATATGAACGACCGTCAGCTTCGCTTCGTTGTAAACGGACTTGGCGGAAAGGCAAACGGTGTGCCTCGTGAAGATGGGTTTGATATAACTGTTGCCTCTGAAATTATGGCTGTTCTTTGCCTTTCAAGTTCCATTACAGATTTGAAAGAACGCCTTTCCAAAATTATCGTAGGCTATACCTATGATGACAAACCCGTAACCTGCGGTCAGCTTAAAGCCGCAGGCGCTATGACTGCACTTCTGAAGGATGCATTAAAACCCAACCTTGTTCAAACACTTGAAGGAACACCTGCGTTTGTTCATGGTGGACCATTCGCAAATATTGCTCATGGCTGCAACTCTGTTATGGCAACACGTCTTGCTCTTAAGATGGGCGACTATACTGTTACCGAGGCCGGTTTCGGAGCAGACCTTGGGGCAGAAAAATTCCTCGATATCAAGTGCCGTATGGCTGGGCTTACTCCTGATGCAGTTGTTGTTGTTGCAACAGTTCGTGCCCTTAAAATGCATGGTGGTCTTGCAAAAACTGAGCTTGCAACCGAAGACATTGTTGCGCTCGAAAAGGGAATACCCAACCTTCTTCGTCATGTTTCTAACATCAAAAATGTTTATAAACTTCCTTGCGTAGTTGCCGTAAACCGCTTCCCGACCGATACAGATAACGAAATTGACTTTATCATTTCAAAGTGTAAAGAGCTTGGGGTTAACACCGTTCTTTCAACTGTATGGGCAGAAGGCGGAAAGGGTGGAGAAGAGCTTGCAAAAGAAGTTGTTCGTCTTTGTGAGGAAGAAAAAGGCGATTTTACATTCTCTTACGATCTTGACACTACTATTGAAGAGAAAATTGAAGCAGTTGTGAAAAAGGTTTACGGCGGCGACGGCATAACAATTATGCCTAACGCAAAGAAACAGATCGCACAACTTACAGAGCTTGGATTTAGTAATTGTCCTGTATGTATTGCTAAAACACAGTACAGCTTCTCGGATGACCCGACCAAGCTCGGCGCTCCCGAAGGATTTATTGTTACTGTTAAAAATGTCAAGATTTCTGCTGGTGCCGGATTTATCGTAGTTCTTACAGGCGATATCCTCACAATGCCGGGACTTCCTAAAGTTCCTGCTGCTGAAAGAATCGATGTAGATGAAAATGGTAAAATCACAGGTCTTTTCTAAAACGATCTAATAAAGTAAAAAAGCTGAACGATTTTCGTTCAGCTTTTTTGTTTTAAATATATTCTCTTTCAATTAAAGGAGAAAGGTAAATAGGATTTGCAGGAATATTAACTAAATCTCCGATTTTTATATCATCAACAAGGCTTGCATCAAGCACAAGATTTGTCATTCCTATTCTTCCCAGAGACTTTGCATTTTTGCCGTTTATTGTGCACACAAGGGGAGTAGGCTTAAATAAAAGCTTAAAATCATTAAATCCATATCTTAATATATCAATAAACCTAAATGTATCATTTGCTTTTGTAACAGCAACGCCGTCAGCGTATCCAACATTAACACAAGCAATTTTTTGTGCTTTTTTTGTTCTGTAAAGCGCGGCATAACCTATATTATGGTCTTTTGGAAGCTCTCGAATATCAACAACTTGCCCGTAAAGCTTTCCAACTTTACACAGGTTTGTTTTGCCACAAACCTCAGAAACCCGCCCTATAAGCGCAGAACCTGCTCTAACAGCGGTTAAATGCATATCGGGAAAACGGAAAATTGCAGTTGAATTGCATATATGGCTTACTTCAAATTTAATACTCTGCTTAGAAAGATTATCTATTGTGCTTGTAAATAGCCTGTACTGCTCAAAAGATGGAGAAGGGTCTTTGTTAAAAGCTGAATGAAGATGAGTGAAAATTCCTTCAGCATTTATGTTTTCGAGCGCACAAACAGACTTAATATCATCGATCTGAGATGGAAGAAAACCGTATCTTCCCATTCCTGTGTCAATTTTTATATGAATTTGAGCGGTTTTTTCAAGTTTTTGTGCTGTTTTTGAAATTAACATTGCATTTTCGAGGCTATCAACGCACAAAGTTATATCATCTGAAACAGCAGACTCAATAGCATCTTCTAAATTACAGGGTGTAAGAAGCAGCACAGAACAGTCCTGCACAGCATTTTTGAGAAGAAGGGCATCTTCGAGAGAAGTGAGCGCAAAATATTTTATGCCGCAAGAAAAAAGCTCTTTTGCAAAAGGAACTAATCCCATTCCATAAGCATTGCCTTTTAAAACTGCATAAACACGCGCATCTTTAACCTTTTCTCTTAAAACCGAAATATTATTTTGGATATCACTTTTTGAAATTATAAATTTCTTATCCATTCTTTTCGTCCTTTTAAGCTTTTTTACCTCTGTTTTTAATTCTGTAAACTGTTCTTGTAAATACCGAGAGAATATGGCGAGCTTTTTGCATGCTCTTATAAATGAAAGGCTTTGTAATCAATTCAAATTCGCCAATAAACTCAACAAGCTCACCTGAAAAACCTTTTTTAAACTTGTAAAGTCCATAAAGCGGATTGTCAGGAGAAAGGTCACCTGAAACACCTCGGAAATCATAAATATCACAGTTTTCATCAACTGCCCATTTAATCATTTCAAACTGTAACAAATAATTCGGCATAACGTTTCTGTATGCATTGGATGATGCCCCGTAAAGGTACCAAACCTTGTTGCCATAATGAATTGCAAGCGTTCCGGCAATAGGTTTCCCATCATAATAGGCCATGTAAAGTCTGGCGTTTTTCCCGAGATTATCAAGCATAGACTCAAAATAGGAAAGGGGACGAGTTACAAAATTATCGCGCATTCCTGTTTCAAGCATGATCTCATAAAAGGTTTTAACCTCATCTTTGCCCGCTATTTTAACCTCGACGCCATTTTTTATAGCAACTCGGATATTGTATCTTGTTTTGCTGTGAAACTCTGCCATAAGCTCATCAGCAGTTTTTCCTTTTACGTTAAGTCTAAATACAAAGCGAGGCTGTATGCCTTCAAAATTTTTGCCGTTTTTGCCCTTAAAACCCGCATCAGAAAGCGTTTTTACATATTTATTTTCGCCGGATTTAACATCGGGATCGATCATTATAACACAAGCATTATGCTTTTTTCCAAGCTCTTTCGCATCATCTATAAGCTTGTTTAAAAGAGAAATGTCATCAATGTCACAAACAGGGCCCCTCGGAGCATATAAAATGTTGTATTTAGTATAGGGCAGACGTCGAATCAAAAAGGCAATAGAGCCGATAAGCTTTCCGTCCCGGTCTCTTTCGAGCACAACCTCATATTTCCAGTTATTTTTTACAGCCGCCCACTGAGGAGACTGCATAAAATGTCCCTTAGGATGATTTTTAAGAAACTGCTCATATTCGGCTGTTGTTTTTGTTGTCAGTAGTTCCAATTTATTTTCCTCCGAGTTTGTTTATTTCATCAAGATAACTGCAAATTATCTCAGCTTCATTAAACGGATGTTTTATGCCCTTAATTTCTTGATACATTTCATGCCCTTTGCCGGCAATAAGAATTATGTCTCCGGCTTTGGCATTATCAATAGCATAATGTATCGCTTCAATTCTGTCAACTATTGTAATGTACTTGCCGTTTGTTTTGCGCATACCAACAAGAATATCATCAAGAATATCCTCAGGGTTTTCAAATCGTGAATTATCAGATGTTAGGATTGAAAAATCAGCATATTTTCCGGAAATTTCGCCCATTTCATAACGGCGCATTTTGGGCCTGTTTCCACCGCAGCCAAATAAACAAATAAGCCTTTTTGGATTGTATTGTCTAATTGTTTTTAAAATTGTTTCAAGGCTCATTGCGTTATGTGCATAGTCTATGATTATTGAGTAATCCTTTGTTTCGCCAACAAGCTCCATTCTGCCTTTAACAGAAATGTCAGACAGAGCTTTAGAAATTATATCAAAGTCAATTCCCATTTCTCTTGCAACGGAAATAGCGGTAAGACAGTTGTAAACAGTAAATTCGCCGGGAACATTGGTGGTTATATAAAAATCTCCGTCGCGCGTTTTACATTTAAACCCTACATTTAAATTTTTGCCGTCACGGAAAAGAGAAATATTGTCTGCAGTTATATCAGCATCTTTATGAACTGCAAATGTGGTAATTGGACAATTTGCATTTGCAGTGATTTGCTCAAAATAGGCATCATCGGCATTTGCAATGCATTTTTTTGATTGATCCCACAAAAGAGCTTTGCAACTAAGATATTCTTCAAAGCTTTTGTGTTCACCATTTCCGATATGGTCAGGGGATAAATTTGTAAAAACTCCGTAATCAAATTCTATTCCGTAAACCCTGCTCATCATAAGTCCCAATGAAGAAACCTCCATGATAACGTGGGTGCAGCCCTCATCAAGCATCTTTCTGATATATCCGTATGTTTCGTAGGATTCAGGGGTTGTGTGAGATGATGCAATATGCACATCCTTGTAAAACACACCGTTTGTTCCGATTGTTCCGGTTGTATTTCCGGCCAAATCAAGAATCGTTTTTAAAATAGCAGTTATGCTTGATTTTCCTTTAGTTCCGGTGATTCCGATAACAGTCATCTGAGATGCGGGATCACCAAAGAAGTTTCTGGAAATAAGTGCAAGCGCCTTGCGGCTGTCATCAACCTTGATTATTGTTGTGTCTCGTTCAAAAGGAAGTGAAATTTCGCGCTCAACAATAAAAACACGGGTACCTTTATCATAAGCAGATGAAACAAAACTATGTCCATCAACATTAAGCCCGACAATTGCAACAAAAATCTTTCCTTTATCCGCTTTTCTTGAATCATAGCAAATATCATTTATTTCGCAATCTAAGCTTCCGCATAGCAGGGAGTAATCAACACCATTAAGAAGGCTTCTTAATTTCATATTTTCCTCCTCGAGAAATAATTATAACCAAATTTATCTTGCTAATATTATATTATAACACAGTTCTTTTTAGGATTCAACTAAAAAAGAGAAAACCCATATCGGCAGTTTACCTGTCGATATGGGCGCTTTCAAATAATCTTAATGTAAATTAAAGGGCTTTTACATTAACAGCACGAAGTTTATCGCTGTTTTTGGGATCAACCTCGGTTTCGAAAGTTACTTTCTGTCCTTCGCTTAATGTCTTGTATCCATCAGCGATAATTGCAGAAAAGTGAACAAAAACATCGTCTCCGCCGTTATCGTCGGAAATAAAGCCGTATCCTTTTTCTGCATTGAACCATTTTACTGTGCCGTTATTCATTTGTGAGAGACCTCCCTAAAATATTGGATATATCCGACTATATAAATAAAAAAATCTCACGGATAACTTTGATTGTCGAGCATAGAAAAAACGCGGCTCGAAACGACAAAGCCCGTGAGTTCAGTTGGTTTATTTCGGATACAAGCATAGTATAATCCATTTTTTTACAAAAGTCAAGCGAAAAAAGATTAGTTTTGTTGACCATTGCTAAAAGAAGTGGTATAATAACTACACAAGCATCTTTAGAAAGAGAGAATGACTATGTTTATAGATACTGCGAAAATATATATAAAAGCAGGCAACGGCGGCAATGGGGCTGTTTCCTTTCACCGCGAAAAATATGTTGCGGCAGGTGGTCCCGACGGCGGAGACGGCGGCAGAGGCGGAGATATAATTTTTGTTGCTGACCGAAATTTAAACACCTTGATGGACTTTAGATATAAGCGTAAATTCATTGCGCAAAACGGCGAAAACGGAAGAGGCAAGAGATGTAACGGCAAATCTGCCGAAAATCTTGTTATTAAGGTTCCTTTCGGAACAGTTATAACAGATAGTGAAACAGGAAGAGTGCTTGCTGACATTTCTGATAACGAGCCCGTTGTCCTTTTAAAAGGCGGCAGAGGCGGTTTTGGAAACTCCCATTTTGCAACCCCGACAAGACAGATCCCTCGCTTTGCCAAGCCCGGAACTCCGGGAGAGGAAAAAGAGGTCAATCTCGAGCTTAAACTCATTGCTGACGTTGGTCTGTTAGGTTTCCCAAATGTTGGAAAATCGACCCTTATTTCATCCATAAGCGCGGCAAGGCCAAAGATCGCAAACTATCATTTCACAACCCTTTCGCCCGTTTTGGGAGTCGTAGGAGCTAATTCTCAGGATTCCTTTGTTGTTGCAGATATTCCCGGGCTTATAGAGGGTGCCGCTCAGGGAATAGGCTTAGGACACGACTTTTTGCGTCACGTTGAGCGTTGCAGGCTCCTTGTTCACGTTGTTGATGTTTCTGGATGCGAGGGAAGAGATCCTATAGAGGATTTTAAGCTAATAAATAAAGAGCTTTTTGAATATGATCCCGAAATGAAAAATGTTCCTCAGATAGTTGCGGCAAATAAGACCGATATAGCAATAGATGAACAGTTTGAAGCTTTTTCTGAGTTTATAAAAGAGCAAGGTTATCCTATATTTAAAATTTCAGCCGCTACTACAAGTGGCCTTGATGAGCTAATCACAGCAATTCGTGCAAAACTCAAGGACCTTCCGCCTGTCAAGCGATATGAAACAGAGGCTGTTCCTTTTGAAGAAATTGCAGAAAAATCCTCAAGAGAATTTTCTATCAGTGTTGAGGACGGAATTTATGTTATTGAGGCGAAATGGCTCATTCCTATCATTAATTCGGTTAATATGGACGACTATGAGTCGCTCCAGTATTTCCAGAGGGTTTTAAGAACTTCGGGAATTATTGATAAACTATTAGAAATGGGAATACAAGAGGACGATACTGTAAGCATTTACGACTTTGAATTTGACTTTGTAAATTAGTTTGGAGGCAGGTTACTATTCTTAACATCAGTGAAACAACGGTTGCACCGGAAAGTTATAATCCCTTGACACTTGCTTTTTTAGGCGATGCGGTTTATGAGCTTGAAATAAGGCGTTATCTTTGCAGAAACGGCAGTAGCCCATCGGGAGTTTTGCATAAAAAAGCAGTTCATTATGTTTGCGCCGCTTTTCAGGCAAAGGTTTACGACCTGCTTGAAGATTTTCTAAACGAAAATGAGCTTTCTGTGATGAAACGCGGAAGAAATGCAAATGGCGCCGCAGTGCCAAAAAGTTCATCTCCTGCCGAATATAGAAAAGCAACCGGTGTAGAGGCTTTGTTTGGTTACCTGTATCTCAAAGGCAATGAGAGTAGAATTAATGAAATATGTTCATATATAATTGAAAAAGAAAATATATAGTAAAAACGGAAAGCAAACCTGCTTTCCGTTTTTAATTTTATATAATTTATTTTAAAAATAAAAAATCCAGCTCATAAGAGCTGGATTTTTTGGCTGCGGAACTAGGATTCGAACCCAGACAAACAGAGTCAGAGTCTGTCGTGCTACCCTTACACAATTCCGCAATGCAACGCTATTTATTATATCCATAATTTTTAAAATGTCAATATAATTTCAATAAAAATTTATAATTTTTTTTGATGAGTTAAATAAACAGGGAAGCAAACGCAACAAATCAGCAGAAACAGCGCAGGAATCGGAGCTGAAATAAACGAGGCAATTGCATCAGATGAATTGCTTATAAAGGTTTGCTCTGTACGAATAGGAATGACTAAAACAAGCAAAAAAGTGTATAAAGCAGAAAATGCTGAGTGCAAGAGCCGAGAATAAACAAATCTGCCCATTTTTATTTTCACTTCTGAAAAAATCGCATATATTTGAAATATTACACATAATCCGCCCCAGCCGCAGATCGCGGCGGCAAACAAAACAGAAATGAGCGAAATTTCTCTTGCTGCAGCAGAGCAGCCTGCCGTAACTTCAGCAAAACCATAGATTATAGCCTGAAGAGAGAAATGTTTTTCGGAGAAGTTAGGTAAAAGCGTGATAAAAACTGAAAATAAAATGATAAAAGCGCACATTGCACTCATCGTTGTGCAGGATTCTTTTACTGATTTCACAAAACAAACCAACATTTTTTCCTTGCTTTTATATTTTAGATTAATTTTGTTTTCTTTTATTTTTGATGAGTAAAACACCATAAGAGTAAAGGAACTTAATAAGCCCGAAAGATATAAAATAACGCCAAGGCTTGTGCTTAAAAACATTCCTGAGCCAACGGCTGAAATTAAAAAAGCAGGACCGGCATTTGTGGCAAAACACAAAAGATATAGTGCGTTTTCGGCTGATATTTCGCCTTTTTTATAAAGCAAACAGGCGCTCTTGGCAGCCGAGTGATAACCGCCTATCATACTAAGCAAAAAAAGACTGCAATATTTTTGATTTATTCCTATAAGGCGAGAAATTAACCTTGAGGGAATATAGAAAACATTTTCAAAGAGTCCGCTTTGGGTTAAGAAAACAGATAAAACCATAAAAGGAAACAAGGACGGAATTATTATTTCAAGACAGTTTACTATGCCGTTATATGCGCCCTCTGCTGCTCGTTTTGGAAATGCAATTAAAACTGCCGCTGTAAGAATAAGGATTATGCAAAAAATAATTGTGCGTAGCTTTTGATGTTTTTTCATTTTACTGCTCCTAAAATAAGTATCACTATTTTATATGCATTTTTAAGTATAAAAATGGCAAAAGATAGTTTTTTAAAGCATAGATTATATAAATCACAACTTTTAAAAAGGATGATTATATGAAAAAAGCAAGTAAAAAAAGTGAACCAAGAGAAAAAAGGCTATCACATTTTATAGAAAAACAAACCGATATGCCGCCTGTTTCTGTTTCGGATCTGGCATATATTGAGATTAGTGGACAAAATCACATTGAGCTTGATGGAATAAGAAAGATTCTTGAATATAAAGAAGACAGAATAAAAATCAGATTCAGACATAATACAGTTTGCTTTAACGGAGAAAAAATTTCAATCAGAAACTTTTCAAAGAAAAATGCAATTATTGAAGGAAAAATCAACTCCATTGAGTTTGAATGATCGGGAGTAATCTTATGATACATAGAATTCCAAGATATCTACAAGGTTTTGTTACATTTAAGATAACAGGTAAGGGCAGGGAAGAATTTTTAAATTCTTGTGTAAAAAACGGCATTGATTTGTTTAATGTCAGGTTTTCTGAAAATTTTATATGCGCAAGCTGTCTTGTTAAAGATTACAAAAAAACAAAAAAGATAAGAATCAAAGGGTTAAGAAAAAAGATAATCAAAAGAAATGGCATTCGTTTTTTCACCAATCGATATAAAAAAAGGTTTGGTCTTGCTGTTGGAAGTGCCTTAATGGTTGCGCTTTTGATTATCTTGTCGGGTTTTGTTTGGGATATAGACGTTACAGGAAATGAGAGGCTTTCTGAAAATGTTATTCTTCAAACGCTTGAAGAATGCGGCTTTTCTAAAGGAAGCCATAAAAGCAAGCTAGATATTTCCGAAATTGAAAACAAAATGATGATGAAACTTGTCGATCTCTCAAGAATTTCAATCAATTTGGATGGGAGCTTTGCGCACATTGAAGTTAAAGAAAGGCAGATGCCGCCAGTTATGGATGATGTAACAAAACCATCAAACCTTGTCGCCGCAATGGATGGAATAATTACAAAAATGGAAATCGTCAAAGGAAAACCCATTGCGCAGGTGGGAAGTGGTGTTGCAAAGGGTCAGCTTCTTGTTTCAGGCTTTTATAACGACAAAAAAGACAATATAATTCTTGAACATTCAAGCGGAAAGGTCACGGCAAAAGTGGAAATAAGCAAGGTTTTTGAATTATCGCTTGAGGGAAAAGATGTTGTAGGGCAAGAAGAAAAGATTTTTTACTCAATAGAGTTTTTTAATATGCTCATAGATTTATCATTTGGAAAAGAGCCTTCTGACAGTGCTTTTATTAAATCAGAAAACAAAACACAGCTTTCATTTTTTGGATTAAAATTTCCTATTTATTCTGTTCAAAAAAGATACATCAAAGAAATTTCACAAGAAAAAACACTGACACAAGATGAAGCAAAACAAAAGGTCAAGCTTGAAATAGATCATTATGAAAAAAGTGAGCTTAATAACGCACAAATAATGAAAAAACACATCACCTGGAAATCTGATGATAAAAAGTGTAGAGCACAGGTCGATTATGTTGTTATAATGGATATTGCAAAACAACAATATATCGATACAGAACAAAAATAATTATATTTTTTACAAAAAATGTATGAAACTGATGACAAAACGGAAAAATTATGGTAAAATTATATAAAATAGATTATTATGAGGTAGATGTGTAGATGTCGGAACAGTCAATTAATATCGAGCGCCTTGAGCATTTGCTCACGCTGTTCGGAAATTTTGACAGTAATATTAAAATCATCGAAAAAGAATGTGATGTTTCCATCCTTTGCAGAGGAAGCGAAATAAAGATCAAGGGTGAGGCTGAAAATGTTTCGCGGGCAAGCAGGGTTATCCGTTGCCTTTTAGTCTACGTTGAAAAAGGAGAGCCTTTAACCGAGCAAAACATAACCTATGTTATTTCGCTTGTTGATGAGGGAAAGGACGACCAGATCTTCTCTCTGAGTGATAATTGTATTTGTATTTCAGCAAAAGGCAGACCAATAAGAGCCAAAACCTTAGGCCAACAGCAGTACGTCGACGCAATTGAAAACAACACCATTGTTTTTGGAGTTGGCCCTGCCGGAACAGGTAAAACCTATCTTGCTGTTGCTATGGCGGTAAAGGCATTTCGCGCAAACCAGGTAAATCGCATTATCCTTACAAGACCTGCAGTTGAGGCGGGCGAAAGTCTCGGATTTTTGCCCGGCGATCTGCAAAATAAGGTTGACCCATATCTACGACCTCTCTATGATGCTCTTTTTGATATGCTCGGATATGAAAATTTCCAGAAATATCAGGAAAGAGGATGTATTGAGGTTGCACCTCTTGCATATATGCGAGGCAGAACACTTGACGATTCATTTATTATTCTTGACGAGGCTCAGAACACCACACCGGAACAAATGAAAATGTTTTTAACCCGCTTGGGATTCGGCTCGAAAATTGTCGTAACAGGAGATATAACTCAAATCGACCTTCCTGCGAGCAAATCTTCGGGACTTGTATCTGTTATAAAAATACTAAAAAATATTGAGGGAATAAAGCAGGTTCATTTTTCACGTAAAGACGTTGTAAGACACAGCTTGGTGCAACAAATCATAAAAGCTTATGAAAAAAGCGAACAGGAGGAAAATCAATATGGACGGAATAAAAGTAATTATCGTAAATCATCAGAACGCAGTTAAGATCCCGACTGGAATTCGTATGCTTATTCGACGTTGCTGTCACGCAGTTTTAAGCAACGAAAAGTTTTCCGGTTCGGCTGAAGTCAGTGTTAATTTTGTAGATAATGAAGAAATTCGCTCTTTAAATGCAAAATTTCGCAATAAAGATATTGAAACTGATGTCCTTTCATTTCCTCTCGGAGAAAACGGTAAATGGGATATAAATCACGACACAGGCGCTTATCTGCTTGGTGATGTTGTTATTTCGGTTGAAAAGGCTTTTGAGCAGGCAGAAATGTATGGCCATTCTTTGCAGCGTGAAATTGGGTACTTAACCGTTCATTCTATGCTTCACCTTTTGGGATATGACCACGAAAACGGCGGTATGGAGCTTGTAAGAATGCGCGAAAAAGAAGAAGAGGCTCTCACAAGCCTTGGCCTTTCTCGCGGCGCAAGTTACGTTATGGAAGATAACGAATAAATACTTAAAATAATCAATGCCGTATGACTGCATACGGCATTCTATATGTAAAAACGGAGAGAAATCATGCAAAAAACTAAGTCTTCATTTGTAACAATCATAGGCAGACCAAACGTTGGAAAATCAACTCTTTTAAACGCTCTTTTAAGAGAAAAAGTAGCAATAGTTTCGGACAGGCCTCAGACAACCAGAACCAAGATCATGGGTGTTCTGACTCTCGATGAAACACAAATAGTTTTCACCGACACCCCCGGTATGCTTGTGCCCAAAAATCGCCTTGGTCATCATATGAAACGCGCGATTTTGGATGCAATGGGCGAGGTTGATATGGTAATTCTTGTAACCGAAGCATTCAAAGAGCCATCAGAAACTGAAATTTCCTTAATTGAGTCTATTAAAAAACAGGGCGGAAAAGCAATTTTAGTTATAAATAAAATTGACTGCATCAAAGATATGAACAGGCTTGCCGCACTTATTGATGAATACAGAAATCTCTATTCCTTTGAAGAAATCATTCCTGCTTCCGCTATGACGCAGGATAACCTTAATATAATTTTAGATAGCATTGTAAAAAACGCGCCCTATATGCCGCACTTTTTCCCCGAAGACACCTTGACGGATCAGCCTGAAAAGGTTATTGCCGCCGAGCTTATTCGTGAAAAAATTTTAACATTGCTTCGCGATGAGGTTCCGCACGGCGTGGCCGTTTCTATTGACAAAATGCGTCAAAGAGAAGGTCGTGAGCTTATGGATATTCAGGCAACAATTTTTTGCGAAAAGAAAAGCCATAAAGGAATTTTAATTGGAAAGTCGGGAAATATGCTTAAAAAGATCGGCTCGCTTTCAAGAAAGGATTTGGAAGAATTTATCGGTATGCCGGTAAATCTTCAGTGCTGGATAAAAATAAGCGAAGATTGGCGAAATAAGGAAGGACTTATTAAAGAATTCGGACTGTCTGAAGAATAGTTGTTTTCCATGGAAATGTAAAACTTTTCCCCACATATAATATCAGTAAACGGGTTAAATTATAATCAAATTCGATTTATAAATTTGAAACGGAGACTGATTTTATGGATGCGTCGCAGGTTTGGAAGCTTTTTGAACAAACAGGGAATGTTGGCGTGTATATGTTGTATAAAAAATTATCTGAGCAACCAAGTGATGAGCAGGTAGGAGAGGATAGTAAATCTTATGCAGATTCAGACGGCGGGAATTGTAATTAGAGAAAACAATGTCGGCGAAAATGATAAATACATTACTATACTCACTTCGGAACACGGAACCGTTGAGGCTTATGTAAAAGGTGCAAGAAGAAAGTCAAGTCGCCTTGCCGCATCAACAGGTTTGTTTTGCTATTCTTCTTTTCAGCTTTTTAAAAGTAACTCCAGATTTTACGTTGATCAAGCCGATATAATACAGCTGTTTTATGATATCCGCCTTGATTTATTAAGGTTATCAATTGCATCGTATTTTTGTCAGGTAATTTACGAGCTTAAGCCTGATACGGACACATGCAATCAGATGCTAAGACTTATGCTGAATTCTGTTCATCTGCTTGCTAACACAAAAAAAGACAGCAGAATAATTAAGGCCGTTTTTGAACTTAGAGCCATGGCAATCAGCGGTTTTTGCCCAAATCTTATTGCCTGCAGAGAATGCTCTGAATTTGATAAAAAAATGCGTTTTTACATATTAGAAGGCTCTCTTTTGTGCAACGACTGCGCTTCTTTAGGAAAGCAAGCCTTGGATCAAACCGGATTTGCTCAAATAACCCAAAGTGTACTGTCTGCAATGCGTCATATTATCTATAGTGAGCCTGAAAAGGTTTTTTCCTTTACACTCGACGATGACAATTTAACACTGCTTTCCGAGGTTTGTGAAAGCTATCTGCTTTGCCAAACCGACAAAACCTATCGTTCGCTTGACTTTTTAAAAACGATGATGTAATTAACATTAAAATGAGGAAATTTTATGCGTCAAAATGATACAAAGAAACATCTTTTTTGTCTTGAACTAAACC
This sequence comes from Oscillospiraceae bacterium, assembly GCA_015066115.1. Taxonomy (GTDB): domain Bacteria; phylum Bacillota; class Clostridia; order Oscillospirales; family Ruminococcaceae; genus SIG578. Next base: position 269,042 of record SVOZ01000001.1, on the reverse strand, counting down.
GAGTTTTAGAAGCGGTTTCAAAAGAGGCAGGAATTGAAGAAAGTGTAGAAAAGATATTAAATATTCAGCCGCATTATGACTATGATGCGGCTATATCTGCGTTAAATCAAACAAAAGATGCATATGATCTTGCGGCAAGGTTTGGTTCGCCGAGATTTTCCTCGGTAAAAAATGTCAGTGCTTCTCTTAAACGCGCCAAAAGCGGCGGAAATCTTTCGCTCAATGAGCTTTTGCAGATTGGCGAAGTACTTAGAAATATAAGAGGTCTTTCGCAGTTCAGAGAGCAATTTTCATCCGTTGAAACAACCATTGATTGCTATTTTGAGTCACTTTTTCCGAATAAATATTTTGAGGATAAAATTTTTACCTGCATTATTTCTGAGGACACGGTTGCAGACAGTGCAAGTCTTGAACTTACGCAAATCCGCAGAAACATCAGGAAAGAAAATCAGCAAATAAGAGAGAAGCTCGATAAGCTTATTCGCAATCAATCGCATCAGAAGCATTTGCAGGACGCAATTGTAACCCAGCGTGACGGCAGATTTGTAATTCCTGTAAAGCAGGAGTACAGGGGAGAAATAGAAGGTCTTGTGCACGACACATCATCAAGCGGTGCAACCCTTTTTATTGAGCCTGTTGCCGTTGTTGAGGCTAACAACCGCATTCGAATTTTAGAGGCAAAAGAAAGAGATGAAATTTTGCGTATTATTGCAGAGCTTTCGTCGGAGGCGGCAACCTTTGCAGACACTATTGAGATCTCCTATGATGCAATGGTGCAGATAGACATCCTTTTTGCGATTGCAAACTATGGATACAAAACAAAATCTGTAATTCCGGTTTTAAATAATAAAGGAATAACCGAGCTAAAAAAAGCAAGGCATCCGCTTATTGATATGGATAAGGTTGTTCCTATTGATATTCGTTTGGGAAGAGACTTTACGACACTTGTTATAACAGGACCAAACACCGGCGGAAAAACCGTTGCGCTTAAAACATTAGGTCTTTTAACACTTATGGCAATGTGTGGACTTATGATTCCTGCTCAGGACGAAAGCACAGTTTCGGTTTATGACGGAATTTATGCTGATATTGGTGATGAGCAGAGCATTGAACAAAGCCTTTCTACCTTTTCATCACATATAGTTAATATAATTGACATACTAAAGGTTGTTAACAAAAAAAGTTTAGTACTTCTCGATGAGGTCGGCGCAGGAACAGATCCAATTGAGGGTGCGGCACTTGCTGTTTCAATAATAGAAAAACTTAAAAAACTCGGCGCAAAAACAGCCGCAACAACACACTATGCCGAAATGAAAATGTACGCTCTTGAAACCGAGGGAGTTGAAAACGCAAGCTGTGAATTTGATGTTTCATCGTTAAAACCGACATATAAGCTTTTAATCGGCGTGCCCGGAAAATCGAATGCCTTTGCTATTTCTCAAAAGCTCGGTATGAATCAGGATATAATCGACAATGCAAAAACTCTTATATCTGTTGAGGATACAAGGTTTGAAAAAACAATTGAAGCGCTTGAGCAAAGCAGAAGGGAAGCCGAGGTTGAAAAATCAAGGCTTGAGCTGTTGTTAAAAGAAAATTCAAGGCTCAACACCGAACTTAAAGAAAAAAACAGCAAAAACCTAAAAGAAGCTGAAAAAATTCTTGATGAGGCAAGAGCACAAGCAAAAAATCTTGTTGACGAGGTTGTTAGAAAATCCGAAGAAATATTTGCTGAGCTTGAAAAACTAAAATCTATCAAAGACAGAAAAGAATTTTCAAACAGGTTTTCTGATGCAAAAAGTAAGCTTCGCGCCGATATTAACCGTCTTGAAAACGAGGCCGATCCGGTGGTTCGCAAGAAAAAGAAAAACTATCGTTTGCCTCGCAATCTTATTGCCGGCGACACTGTCAGGGTTGTAGATATAGATAAGGAGGGCATAGTTATTAACCCGCCCGATGCTCAAGGAAACGCTCTTGTCAGAGTTGGCATAATGAAGATGCGGGTTAATATTAATAATCTGATCTTAACCGAAAATAAGATTGAGTCGGTCAAATCGATTAAAACAGGAACTGACAGCAGAGCTTTAAGAGAGGTCAAAACAGAGCTTGATATCAGAGGCTTTGACACAGTTGAAGGAGTTATAGAACTTGAACGGTTTATTGACTCTGCAATAATGTCGGGACTTTCAAACATAACTGTTATTCATGGAAAGGGCACGGGTGCCCTCAAAAACGCCGTTTGGCAAAGGCTCAGAACACACAAAAATGTTAAATCCTTCAGAAGCGGAACCTTTGGAGAAGGGGAAATGGGAGTAACAGTTATTGAACTAAAATAATTTTAAATTAAGGGTTGACAACGGAAAAGAAATCTGCTAAAATATTTGAGAAAACAAAGCAGAACAGTCTTTTCCGTTCTCACCTAAGGGTTTTTAGTACTACTTGGGTCAATACAGAAAAAAGGTAAAAATACCTTGGTGTATTGCGTAAATGGAAGCTGCTTTCGTTTGCGCTTTGTTTATTTTTAGGGGTAGGCGGCCCCTCGCTTATCGGTCGCCAAAATTATTTTAAGGTGCGGAGGTGCTTTCCATAGCTACGCAAGAACTGCTTATCAACGAAGAAATACGCGACAAGGAAATTCGTCTTATCGGTGCAGATGGAGAACAGCTTGGTATTATGTCAACCAAAGAGGCTCTCAAAATATCTGCTGAAAAGGATCTTGACCTTGTAAAGATCGCTCCCCAGGCTCAGCCGCCTGTGTGTCGTATCATGGATTACGGCAAGTATCGTTTTGAACAGACAAAACGTGAAAAAGAAGCTAAGAAAAATCAAAAGGTTATTGACGTTAAAGAAATCAGACTTTCGCTTAACATCGATACAAACGATTTCAACACAAAGGTCAACCACGCCGTTAAATTTCTTAAAGCAGGAAACAAGGTTAAGGTTTCGCTCAGATTCAGAGGTCGTGAAATGGCTCATTCAGAGCTTGGAAAAGCAAGTCTTGAAAAGTTCGCTGATGCCTGCTCAGAGTTCGGAATCGTTGCAAAAGAACCTAAGCTTGAAGGACGTAGTATGGTTTTGTTCTTATCCGCAAAACCCTTAAAATAAAGAAAAATACAGGAGGTTCGTTTTATGCCTAAGCTCAAAACTCATTCCGGAGCAAAAAAGCGCTTTAATCTTACCAAAAACGGAAAGGTTAAGAGAGCACACGCTTTTAAGTCTCACATCCTTGCAAAGAAATCTACTAAGCGCAAGAGAGGTCTCAGAAAGGCTGCTTATGCCGATAAGACCAATGTCGCTGCAATCAAGCTGCTCGTTCCTTATAAATAAACGAGTCTGCGGCAGATGAGAGTATCTGCAGAAAAAAATAACAACGATTTTAAATCGGGAGGTAACAACAATGGCTCGTGTTAAAGGAGCAATGATGACTCGCAAGAGAAGAAAAAAGGTATTAAAGCTTGCGAAAGGATATTATGGAAGCAAGAGCAAACTGTTCAAGACCGCTAAAGAAGCTGTCATGAAATCGGGACAGTATGCTTATATCGGCCGTAAACAGAAAAAGCGCGATTTCAGAGCGCTCTGGATCACCAGAATTTCTGCTGCTTGCCGCGCAAACGGAATCAATTATTCCACATTTATGAATGGTCTTAAAAAGGCCGGAATCACTCTTAACCGCAAGATGATTTCCGAAATTGCCATTCACGATGAGAAGGCTTTCAAAGAGCTTGTTAAAAAAGCTCAAGCTGCGCTTTAATCAACACAAAAACGCCCGTGTCTGTAAGATGACTCGGGCGTTTTGGAGTATTTAAAGGGATTTTTTCGCACTAAAAAGTCTATAAAACTACGGGAGAATTCGGCATGGAAATCATTAAAAGCAAGGACAATCCTCTTGTAAAAAGATTTATTTTGCTAAAAGATAACAAGCGCGAAAGAACACTTAGCGGACAATTTGTTATCGAGGGTTTGCGTTTTTGCAAAGAAGCGGTATTAAATAATGCCAAGATACATACAGTTTTAATGACTGAAGAGTTTTTAAACAAACACCCTGAGGATGCAGAGCTCATAGGCAATTCTTGCAATGATGTAAAGCTTATCTCGGAAGTAATTTCAAAAAGGATAAGCGATACGGTTAATTCGCAAGGTGTTTATTGTGTTTGCTCAATTGCTTTAAAAGAGCAGAAACTTTGCGGCAATAAATTTATCGCACTTGAAAACCTGCAGGATCCCGGAAATATCGGAACCGTTATCAGAACCGCTCAAGCCTTTGGAATTGACGGGGTTTGCCTTGTTGGAAATTGTGCTGACGTATATAGTCCTAAGGTGCTGCGAAGCACGATGGGCACAATCTTTACTACGCCTATTTATCGGTTTTCGGATATTAATGATGCGTATAAAGAGTTTAAGAATAACAATCTTTTTATCTATGGAGCTATTCTTGATGAAAAAGCCACCGTTTTATCCGGTATAAAGTTTAAGAATGGGTCTGTTTGCCTTATCGGAAATGAGGCAAATGGTCTTTCGGCTGCGGCAAAAGAAGTCTGCGACGAGTTTGTTTTTATAGATATGCCGGGCAATGCTGAATCCTTAAACGCATCAGTTGCGGCTTCTGTTATAATGTGGGAAATGATAAAAAAGTGAGGTGAGACCCTTTGACAAGAAAAGAATATTATCTGTGGTTTGTAAAATGTATGGGTGTTGGAAACCCAAGATCACACCAAATTCTTGAAAAATATGATGATATCGCCGAGTTTTACGAGGATTGCAAAAACAAACAGCTTAAAAAGGGAATACGCCTTACCGAAAGCGAGCTAAAATTTCTTTACCAAACAAGCCTTTCCGATATTGAATATGTATTTGAAAAATACAGTAGATTTAAAGCAAAAATAATAACTATTGAAGATGAGCTTTATCCCTGTCAATTAAGAAACATAGACAATCCGCCGCTTGTATTATTTGTTGTCGGAGATATTACCCATCTTGAAGATGAACTTTTATTAACCGTTGTCGGAACAAGAAAAGAAAGCCTTTATGGTAGGCGTGCTTGTGAGCTTATCTGCTCAGAGCTCTGTGTTTCGGGCTTTTCAATAGTCAGCGGACTTGCCAACGGCGGAGACACCACCGCACACATAACTGCACTTAAATGCGGCGCCAGAACCTATGGCTTTCTTGCGTGCGGCCTTGATGTTGATTATCCTTATGGTAAATCTGCGCTTAAGAACGCAATAGTCAAAAATGGAGCAATTATTACAGAGTTTCTTCCGGGAACAAGCGCTTTTCCCGAAAATTTCCATATAAGAAACAGATTATTGTCGGGCATTTCTGAGGGAACACTTGTAATTGAATCACCAAAAAGAAGCGGTACACTTATCACAGCAAATAACGCTGTAAATCAAGGAAAGGATGTTTTTGCAGTACCTGCAGGAATATTCTGGATAAACAGCGCTGGAACTAATGAGCTTATCAAGAACGGCGCAAAGCCTGTTAGGGATGCTCTAGATATTATTGAGGATTACTTAGATAGATTTCCAAATAAAATCAACGTGCCTAATCAGAGGGTAAATTTGCGTGAAATTTACGAAACCAACAGGCGCTTAGGCCTTTTCGATGCAAACTCGCCAAGCGCGGTTGATAGCGAATACAGAGAAGCTATCAAACAGGCTAAAAAAGACCTTAAAAAAGCGGGAAATGACGCTATAAAAGGTAAGGCTATTGATAGTTCAGACGAGCAGATTTTGCCTGATATCAGCGAAAGATTAAAGCAAAGCGGCTTAAACGAAAATCAAGATGCTTTAAAAATAATTGATGAGCTCAAAAGCTCTCCGCTTACTATGGACGAGCTTTCGGATTTAACAAAAATAAGTTCGTCAAAGCTCATGGTTATAACGACCAAACTTGAACTTGCACAAATAGTTAAAAAAGTTCCCGGAAACAGAATAGAACTGATTGGGTAAACCAAACTACTAAAAAATATATAGGTGAAATGAATATGACAAATTTAGTCATTGTTGAGTCCCCTGCAAAGGCAAAAACCATAAAAAAATATCTTGGTAAAAATTATGAAGTAATTGCCTCTATGGGACACGTAAGGGATCTTCCTAAAACCAAGATAGGTGTTGATATTGAGGCTGGTTTTGAGCCTCAATACATCAACATAAAAGGCAAGGGAGACCTTATCAAATCAATCGTAAATGAGGCTAAAAAGTGCGACAAGATTTACCTTGCAACCGACCCTGATCGCGAAGGAGAAGCAATATCCTGGCATTTAGCACATATTCTTGGCCTTGACCTTTCAGAAAGTAATCGCGTTACCTTTAATGAGATTACAAAAAGTGGCGTTAAAAACGGAATGGCAAGTCCAAGAAGCATTGATATTGACCTTGTAAATGCTCAGCAGGCAAGACGTGTGCTTGATCGAATTGTTGGTTATAAATTAAGTCCATTCCTCTGGAAAAAGGTTAAAAGAGGACTTTCAGCAGGAAGAGTTCAGTCTGTTGCTGTCCGCCTTGTTGTTGATAGGGAAGAAGAAATTCGTGCTTTTGAGTCAAAGGAATACTGGACTATAGAAGCTAAGTTGTCCGGACCCAATAGCAAAAAGCAATTTATTGCGAAATATTACGGAAAAGGCAACAAGAAAATCGAAATCGAAAACAAAGCTCAAGCAGATGAGATTTTAAAAGAGATAGAAAATGCCCAGTTTATTGTAACAGACATTAAAAACGGCACAAAAAAGCGTGTTCCTGCCCCTCCATTTACAACCTCAACACTTCAACAGGAAGCTTCAAGAAAGCTTAATTTTCAGTCAAGAAAGACTATGTCAGTAGCTCAGGAGCTGTACGAAGGTGTAAATATTAAGGGAATGGGAGCAGTTGGTTTAATAACCTATATGAGAACCGATTCACTCAGAATATCAGATGAGGCGCGTGCAAGCGCAAACGCCTTTATTGAAGAAAACTTTGGCAAAGATTACCTTGCAGGCTTTAAAAGAGAATATAAAAGCAAAAGAAATGCTCAGGATGCCCACGAAGCGATTCGTCCAAGTATGCCTCAGCTTTCTCCTGATAAGGTTAAAGCAGACCTAACTACCGACCAATATAAGCTTTATAAGCTTATTTGGGAACGATTTATTTCATGCCTTATGGCTGATGAAATACTCGATACTGTTTCTGTTGAGATCAACGCCAACAAAAACACCTTTAAAGCAAGCGGATATTCTGTAAAGTTTGATGGCTTTACAAGGCTTTATCAAGAATCAAAAGATGAAGAAGCTGAAAAGGCGTCAATTTTACCTGTTCTTTCGGAAAAAGATATCCTTAAAACTCACGGGCTTTCTGCGAATCAGCACTTTACACAGCCTCCGGCAAGATACACTGAGGCAACTCTGATCAAAACCCTTGAGGAAAACGGTATCGGAAGACCAAGCACCTATGCTCCTACAATTACAACAATATTACAGCGACTTTATGTTGAGCGCCAGGCAAAATTCTTAAAGCCAACTGCCCTAGGAGAAATTACAACCTCGCTTATGAAGGAGCACTTCAGTGACATTGTTGATGCAGAATTTACAGCAAATATGGAAAAAGAGCTTGACGATGTCGAGGAAGGAAAAATGCTCTGGAATGACATCTTGTCAAGGTTTTATAGCGATTTTTCAAAAGAACTTCAAACCGCCGAAAAGGCAATGGAAGGCGAAAGAGTTGTTGTTCCTGATGAAGAAACAGATGTTGTTTGTGAGCTTTGCGGCAGAAATATGGTAATCAAAAACGGTAGATTTGGTAAATTTTTAGCTTGCCCCGGATATCCCGAATGCAAAAACACCAAAAAAATCGTTGATGAAACCCCGGGTAAGTGCCCTGAATGCGGCTCTAAGCTGATCGGCAGAAAAGGCAAGTCAGGAAAGAAATTTTACGGATGCTCATCTTATCCTAATTGCAAATTTGTTGCTTGGGATGAGCCTGTTTCGGATGTTTGTCCTCAGTGTGGCAACACAATGTTTAAAAAGAAAGGCAAACAAGCTGTTATTTATTGCGCAAAAGATGGCTGTGGATACAGCAAAGCTGTATCATCAAAAAAGTCTAATTAAAGGATATTTGTAATGAAGCAAAAAAGCGTAAATGTTATAGGAGCAGGTCTTGCTGGCTGTGAAGCTGCCTGGACTCTTGCACAAAAGGGAATAAAGGTCAATCTTTATGAAATGAAACCTAAAAAGAAAAGCCCTGCCCATCATTCTGATATGCTTTGCGAGCTTGTTTGCTCAAATTCGCTTAAAGCCGCAAGAATAGAGTCCGCCGCAGGACTGCTCAAGGAAGAAATGCGCAGGCTTGGATCCGTTACAATGATGGCCGCCGCCGAAACCTCGGTTAGTGCAGGCGGAGCTTTGGCTGTTGATAGAGAACTGTTTTCTTCCTATGTAACAGAAAAAATAACTAATCATCCCAATATCAACCTAATAAGTGACGAAGTAAAGGAAATTAACTTTACAGACGAAATTGTTATAATTGCCACAGGTCCACTTACTTCCGACGCACTTGCAGAAAAAATAAAAGAACTATGCGGTGATGCTCTGAGCTTTTATGATGCCGCTGCGCCTATTGTCTCAAGAGAAAGCCTTAATATGTCAAAAATCTTTGCCGCATCCCGCTATGGCAGAGGAGAAGATGATTATTTAAACTGCCCCTTTAACAAAGAAGAGTATACCGATTTTTATAATGCGCTTATTTCGGCAGAATCGGTTGAGCTTAAAGAATTTGAAAAATCAGCCCTGACTGTTTATGAGGGATGTATGCCGATTGAAATTATGGCAAAGCGGGGCGAGGACACAATAAGATTTGGCCCTCTTAAACCTGTTGGACTTAGAGATCCAAAAACAGATAAAAGACCTTGGGCCGTTGTGCAACTACGAAAAGAAAATGCAGAGGGAACGCTTTTAAATATTGTAGGCTTTCAGACAAACTTAAAATTCCCCGAGCAAAAAAGAGTCTTTTCAATGATTCCCGGAATGGAAAATGCTGAGTTTATAAGATATGGCGTTATGCACAGAAACACATTTATAAATTCTCCCAAGGTTTTAACGCCGCAATTAAACTTAAAAAACAACAAAAATATCTTCTTTGCAGGTCAAATAACAGGCGTTGAGGGATATATTGAGTCAGCAGCAAGCGGAATTTTTGCCGCTCTTAACGCCGCAAACCTCTTTTTAAAAGGACGAGTCCTCTCATCCCTACCTGAAGACACAATGCTCGGTGCCCTTATTGGATACATCACTAACGAAAATGTTGTTGATTTTCAACCCATGGGAAGCAATATGGGAATTTTGCCATCCTTGGATGTTCATATAAAATCAAAGCAGGAAAGATATAGTGCATTAAGTGCACGTGCGCTAAACAGTTTAGATTGTTATATTAAATCAAATTTATAAAGGAGATTTATTATGCGAATTATTGTTGATGCAATGGGCGGAGATAATGCGCCGCTTGAAATCTTAAAAGGCTGTGCTCTGGCAGTTAAAGAATTCAGTCTTGAATTTGTACTTACAGGAAACAAGGAAATTATTGAAAAAGCAATATCTGAAAATCAGCTTGACCTCGGTCGGTATGAAATTGTACATACAGAAGAAACAATATCAATGGACGATGAGCCAACCTGCGTTATTAAAGAGAAAAAGGAAAGCTCGCTTGGCAAAGCGTTTTCTTTGCTTAAAGAGGGCAGAGGCGACGCCGTTGTAAGCGCGGGAAGCACAGGCGCAGTATTAGTTGGTGCCACAATGATCGTTGGCAGAATCAGAGGGATAAAACGCCCCGCCTTAGCAACACTTCTTCCAGGCGACACAGGTCCCACAATGCTTATGGATTGCGGTGCAAACGTTGAGTGCCGTTCAGAAATGCTTATGCAGTTCGCCCTTATGGGAAGTATCTATATGAATAAGATCCAGTCTGTTGAAAACCCCAGGGTTATGCTTGCCAATGTCGGAACAGAGGACACAAAAGGCGGTCCTCTCCAGAAAGAAAGCTTTGAGCTTCTTAAAAACTCCTCGCTTAATTTCTGTGGAAATATAGAGGGAAGAGATATTCTTTCCGGCATTGCTGATGTCGTTGTTACAGACGGATTTAGCGGAAACCTCATCTTAAAAACCTGCGAGGGCGTTGCAGGAATGATGTATTCTAATCTTAAACAGGTTTTCAAGAAAAACTTTATCAGCAAAATTGCCGCCGCAATGGTAATGTCAGGATTAAAGGTTTTCAAAAAGAAAATGGATTACACCGAATATGGCGGAGCCCCCCTAATGGGAATTTCAAAGCCTGTAATCAAGGCGCACGGCAGTTCAAATGCAGTTGCTTTTAAAAATGCATTAAGACAGGCTTTTGAGTATCATCAGAATAATGTTATTGCTGAAATACAAGATAGTCTTTCAGCTAAAAAAGAGGGATAAAAATGAAAGGTTTTGAAAGCCAGATAGGCTATTTGTATAAAGACAAGGCTTTGCTTTCTTTGGCTTTAACTCATTCATCCTATGCAAACGAATCTAAGAAAAATAAAAGCCACAACGAAAGGCTTGAGTTTTTAGGTGACTCCGTTCTGTCGATAATTGTTTCAAAATATCTTTTTCAGAACTACCCCGATATGCCTGAGGGAGAGCTGTCAAAAACACGCGCGGCGTTGGTTTGTGAAAAATCCCTTGCAGGCTTTGCAAGAGAAATAGGCCTTGGCAGTATGCTTCTTCTCGGCAGAGGAGAGGATCAAAACGGCGGCCGCAATCGTGATTCAATTCTTGCTGATGCTTTTGAGGCACTTATTGCTTCAATGTATCTTGACGGTGGAATTTCTCCTGCTGAAAAGTTTGTTCTTGGCTTTATTAAAAAACAAATGAAGAATAAACAATTTGTTTCTTCGTTTACAGATTACAAAACAGAGTTGCAGGAAATCATTCAGCAAAACAAGGAAGAAAAGGTTGAATATGTTCTTGTTGAGGAATCTGGACCTGCGCATGATAAATTTTTCTGTGTCGAGGTTCACCTTAACAGTAATGTTATAGGCAGAGGCGAGGGAAAAAGCAAAAAGATCGCCGAGCAGATGGCCGCAAAGGAAGCTTTGGAGTTGATGGGCGAATGAAGCATGCCAATGTTGCATTTTTTGTGCCTCATGTTGGTTGCCCTAACAGATGCAGTTTTTGCGACCAAAACACCATTTCGGGCAAAGTCGACATTCCTAATGCCAAGGAAATTAAATCTGTTTTGAGTCATGCAGTTTCACAAATGCCAAAGGAAATGCTTAAAAATAGCGAAATTGCTTTTTTTGGCGGAAGTTTTACTGCTATAGATAAAGCCTTGATGCTTGAACTTTTGCAAGCCGCACAGAAATTTATTGGACAAGATGGCTTTTGTGGAATAAGAATTTCAACAAGACCTGATGCCGTTAACAACGAAATTCTCGGCACTTTAAAAAAATACAACGTAACCTCAATTGAGCTTGGTGCCCAAAGCATGAAAAACGATATTCTTTTAAAAAATATGCGAGGACACACAGCAGAGGATGTTATTAAGGCATCAGAATTAATAAAAAGCTTTGGCTTTTCTTTAGGACTTCAAATGATGACGGGACTTTACGGCGACGACGAAAACGGAGCTGTTTATACCGCGCAGGAGTTTGTAAAAATAAAGCCTGACACTGTAAGAATTTATCCAACTGTTGTGCTTAAAGGTACCCATCTTGAAAAGCTTTGCCTTTTAGGAGAATACAAGCCATTTGATGTTGACAAAACTGTGTCGGTTTGCGCAAAGCTTTTAAATATGTTTGAAGAAAATTCAATTAAAGTCATTAGGGTGGGTCTTCACGACCAACCGGGGCTTAAAAAAAAATTTGTGTCGGGAGCCTATCATCCGGCCCTTGGGGAACTTATTATGGGAGAGCAGATGTTTTTAAAGGCTCTTTCTCTTATTAAATCAAATAATTTGCCTAAAGGCGATGTGACATTTCTTATAAATCCGGCCTATATTTCTCAACTTATCGGACAGAAAAAGCGCAATATAATCCGTCTTGCTGAAATGGGATATAATGTAAAGGTTTGCGGCGATAAATCTGTTTCTGAGAAAGAGATAAAATTAAGATAACTATTGCAAAAATATCAGTTTTTATGTTATTATAATAAGTGATTTTTTATTCGAAAAGAAAGGAATGTTCTTTTTTGCGGCTGAAATCATTAGAAATTCAGGGTTTCAAATCATTTCCGGATAAAACCTCCTTTGCCTTTGGAGACGGTTTAACGGCAATTGTAGGTCCAAACGGAAGCGGAAAAAGCAATATCAGCGACTCTGTAAGGTGGGTTCTGGGTGAACAATCCACCAAAACTCTCCGTGGAGAGCGTATGGAGGACGTTATTTTTTCAGGAACTGAGAGCAGAAAATCTCTCGGTTTTGCTGAGGTTTCCCTTGTGCTAGATAACAGCACAAGAACCTTAAAATACGACAGTGACGAGGTTGTTGTTACAAGAAAATACTACAGAAGCGGCGAAAGTGAATATATGATCAATCGTCAGTCTGTTCGTCTTAAAGATATTCGTGAGTTGTTTATGGACACAGGTCTCGGTCGCGATGGTTATTCTATTGTCGGTCAGGGAAAAATTTCGGACATTGTTTCTGCAAAAAGTAATGAACGTCGCGAGATTTTTGAAGAGGCTGCAGGTATATCAAAATTTCGTTACCGTAAAAACGAGGCTGAAAAACGGCTTTTACAGGCTCAGGAAAATGTTCTTCGCCTTAAAGACATCCTTTTAGAACTTGAGGGAAGGGTTGAACCTCTTAGAATTCAATCTGAAAAGGCTAAAAAATACCTCGTTTTAGCAGATGAAAAGAAGAAAATCGAGGTATCTCTCTGGGTTAAAACCTTAGAACAATCCGGTGATAAGCTTCGCGATCTTGAATATAAGCTTACCGCTTTAAATACATCAAGAGAGAATATTATAAATTCTCTTGATAAGGTCGATGCTTTAATTGAACAAATAGACCGTGATTCTCAGACATATCTTGCTGAAATTGAAGCTCAAAGGGCACAGAAACAAGCTAATGAAGAGAAGGATGCTTTTCTAAAGCAGCAAAAAGCTGTTTTTGAAAACGATATTCTTCACAACAATGAAACAATTGCTCTTTTAGAAAACGAAATTTCTCAGCTTTCTTGTGATAGTGATAAGGTGTCTGCAGAATCATCTGAAAAAGCGGATATGCTTAAAGAAACCGAGCAGGAACTATCTGGTCTTGAAGAAGAAAGCAACAAAATAGATCTTGAGCTTCAGAAGCTTACGGGACTTACCGAAAACTATAAAACCGAGCTCGAAAAATTGCAGGCAGACCTTGTTTCTTTTAATATAAGAATTACAAGAGATACCGTTGCTATTTCTGCACTTGGAAACAACAAAGCTGAGCTTTCTGAGCGAATTAAAAACATCGAGCTGTCAATAGAGCGCAAAGAAGAACAGCTTTCAGAACTTCAGAAGGAAAGCCATGCCTGCCGCGCCGTTTTGCAAAAGGGCGATGACGAGGCGGCAAAGATCAACAACACCCTCAAGGGTTATGAATTAAAATATCAGTCTGTTGTTTCTAAAAAGCAGTCAATCGAGGATAAAATTAATGAATCCAATCGTCAGCTTCAAAATAACAATCAGAGAATAAAACTGCTTTCCGAACTTGAAAATAATCTTGAAGGCTTTTCCGGAAGCGTTAAAAAGGTTATTGCTGACGGAAAAAACGGCGTTCTTCGTGGTATAGTCGGAACAGTTTCGCAGATTATAAATGTTGATGCTAAATTTGCCCTCGCTGTTGAAACCGCGCTTGGCGCCGCAATGCAGAACATCGTTGTTGAAACTGAAGAAAACGCCAAAAATGCGATTTACTCGCTTAAAAGAGAAAACGCAGGAAGAGCAACCTTTCTGCCTATAAACACAATAAAGGGAAGAATCTTAAACGAGCAGGGTCTTGATGCTTGCGATGGCTTCCTCGGAATTGGTAGCGATATTGTTAAATACAAAAATACCTATTCTGAGATAATTAAATCACTTCTCGGAAGAATTGTTTTTGTTGACACACTTGATAATGCCACTATTATTTCTAAAAAATACGGTTACCGCTTTAAAGCCGTAACACTTGACGGTCAAGTGATAAATGCAGGCGGTTCATTAACCGGTGGTTCTGCAGCAGCTAAAACGGGCGTTCTTACAAGAAAGTTTGAAATTGAAAAGCTTGAGGCACAAAACCTCAAGATCAATGAAGAGATCAAAAAGTTTGAGCAGGAGCTTATATCTGTAAATGAACAGCTTTCATCTGCAGAGGCCTATTTATCGGGCGCCAAGGCAGAGCTTTCCGTTTTAAGCGATGATAAAATTAAATATACTGCCGAGCAAAAAAGGCTTGACCTATCTATTGAGGAAGTCGAAGCCTCTCTTGACCAGCTTGATGCTGAAAAAATGGAATGCGCAGGAAAAATTTCTGCAATCGATATTCAAGCAAGAGAGCTTGAAGCTCAGCTTATCGAGAGCAAAAAAGCCAAAGAAAACGCTGAAAACCGCATTTCAGAGCTCAGCGGCGGACAAAATGATACTTCTATTAAGGCCGAGGAGCTTTCACAAAAAAGCACAGATATAAAATTCAAAATCCTTGCTCTTAAAAAGGATATTGAAACAGTTTCTTCTGATATTGAGCGCTTGAATGCAGAGGTTTTAGAATCATCAAGCCGCATATCATCTCTCACAGGCCAGAAAGAACAGCTTATTTCTGCAAATTCTGAATTAAAAGAAAAGATTGCCTTATCGGAAAAGGATAGGGAAGAGCTCATTCTTTCTAACTCAAAATGCGACGAAACAATTGCGCTAATGGTCGAAAAAAGAACAGAATGCGAGCAGAAAATTGATGAGATTCGCAAAAATGAGCGCTCACAATTTGACGAAAGAGAAAAGCTCACAGGAGAAATCACCCGCCTTGACGAAAGAAAAGTTTCTGTTCAGAAAGAGCTTGATAATATCATATTTAAGCTTTATGCCGAATATGAGCTTGACAGAACACAAGCTGAAGCAATTGCCGAGCCTATAGATAATATCACACAGGCGCAATCACAGCTAAGTCAGATAAAATCAAAAATCAGAGCACTCGGTTCAATCAATGTTGATGCAATTGAGGAATACAAGGAGGTTTCTGAAAGGTACGAATTCCTTAAAGTACAGCTTGAAGATGTTGAAAAATCGAGAGAAGAAATTCTGCGTCTTATCAATGATCTTACATCTCAGATGAAAGAGATGTTTATAAAGAGCTTTTCTGAAATTCGCGATAACTTCTCAAAGATATTTGTTGAATTGTTCGGTGGCGGTAAGGCAACTCTTAATCTTACCGATCCCGAAAACATTCTTGAATCAGGAATAGAGATATTTGTCCAGCCTCCCGGAAAGATAATCAAAAACCTTGTTGAGCTTTCTGGAGGAGAGCAGTCATTTATCGCTATCGCAATCTATTTGTCCATTCTTAAAGTAAAACCCGCCCCATTCTGCTTCCTTGATGAGATTGAGGCCGCTCTTGATGAGGTTAACGTTCAGAAATATGCCAAATACCTCAGAAAAGTCAGTGATAAGACTCAGTTCATTATGATAACTCACAGAAGGGGAAGCATGGAAGAGGCAGATAGGCTCTATGGAATCACAATGCAGGAAAAGGGTGTTTCCAAGCTTCTTGAAATGAACCTCAGTGAGGTCGAAAGCAAACTTGGAATTAAAAGCGATAATTAATCTGTAAAGTTGTTTTACTTTACATAGTTTAGAGGTGTAACAATTGCGTTTATTTGAAAAAATTAAGAACGGACTTGCAAAAACAAGAGATGGAATGCGCAGCAGTATTGAAGGTCTGCTTAATTCTTTTACAAAAATTGATGAGGATCTGCTTGAAGAATTAGAAGAAGTTCTTATCCTCTCAGATATAGGCGTTACAACCTCTCAGTTTATTGTTTCTGAGCTTCGAGCAAAGATAAAAGAAAAGGGACTAAGCGATCCTCAAGCTGTGAAAACCGAAATTAAGACTATTATTTCGGATATTCTTGGAGAATTTATTCCTCTGGACTTAAGCTCTAAACCCACAGTTGTTCTTGTTATCGGTGTTAATGGAGTTGGAAAAACTACTACAATTGGTAAACTCGCATCTAACTATGTAAAAGAGGGAAAAAAGGTGCTTTTAGCCGCCGCCGACACCTTTCGTGCCGCCGCTGCTGAGCAGCTTAAAATGTGGGCAGACAGAAGTGGAGCAGACATTGTTTCCTCCTTCGAGGGAGCAGATCCTGCCTCTGTTGTTTACGACGCCATTTCATCTGCAAAGGCAAAGGATTATGACATAGTTCTTTGCGATACTGCAGGAAGACTTCACAACAAGAAAAACCTCATGGATGAGCTTAATAAAATCTCGCGCGTCATAACTCGTGAGATGGGCGATGTAAAAACCGAGGTACTTTTGGTTCTTGATGCCACAACAGGCCAAAACGCCGTAAACCAAGCTAAAATGTTTAAAGAAGCTGCAGGCATTACAGGCATTATATTAACAAAGCTTGACGGAACGGCAAAAGGCGGAGTTGTTATTTCAATAAAAAAAGAGCTTGACATTCCGGTGAGATACATCGGCGTTGGCGAAGAGGCAGATGATTTGCAGGAATTTGATCCCAAAATGTTCTCAGACGCAATATTTGAGGAGTGATAAAAATGAAAATTATAATTGCTACTCACAACGCTCATAAAGTTATTGAATTTAAAAGAATTTTGGAGCCTCTTGGTGTCGAAGTTGTTTCGCAAAAAGATGCAGGAATTAATGTTGAGGTTATTGAAAACGGAAAAACTTTTGCAGAAAATGCAAAAATAAAAGCCGAGGCGGTTTGCAAAGCATCAAATTGTGTTGCAATTGCTGACGATTCAGGAATCTGCATAGATGCATTTAATGGCGCGCCCGGAATTTATTCTGCCAGGTTTTTAGGTGAGGACACTCCGTACACAGAAAAAAACGCAATAATTCTTGATAGGCTTAGCGATGTTTCAAAAGAAAAAAGAGGCGCAAGATATGTTTGCGCTATTTGCTGTATTTTTCCTAACGGAGATATTATCTCAACAGAGGGTGTCTGCGAGGGAACAATGGGATATGCGATAAAAGGAAGTAACGGATTCGGTTATGACCCGATATTTATGGTAGGAGACAAATCTATGGCTGAAATTTCCGATGATGAAAAGGACAAAATAAGCCACAGAGGAATTGCTCTCAGAAAATTTACAGCTGAACTTAAAAAATATTTGCAAGATAATAAACAGTAAGGATTGATTTTATGCTAAACAGCAAACAGCGCGCCGCACTCAGAGCTTGCGCCAATCAAATAGACACCATTTTGCAGGTTGGCAAAGGTGGAATAGGGGACACTCTTGTTAAGCAAATTGATGATGCACTTGTCGCAAGAGAACTTATTAAAATTAAGGTCCTTGAAAACTGCGAGTACACTGCCAGAGAAGTTGCGGAGTTTTTATCCGGAAAAACTGATAGCGAACCTGTTCAGGTTATCGGAAACAAAGTCGTTCTTTTCAGACGTAACAACAAAGCACCAAAATACGATAAGTGTTTAAAATAGGGTGATTTTATGAGTAAGGTCCGTAAAATCGGAGTTTTCGGAGGAAGCTTTAATCCCGTTCATAATGGGCATATTCGCTTGGCAGAACTTTATCATAAAAATCTCGGATTGGACAAGCTTATTGTTATCCCTGCAAATATTCCTCCGCATAAAACCGCAGATAATTTAGTTAACAGCGAGGATAGGCTTGCTATGTTAATGCTCGCTTTTGAGCCGCTATCTTATGCCGAAATAAGCGATATAGAGCTTAAATGCGGCGGCACAAGCTATACTGTTAATACGATTTCGGCCTTGAAAGAGCAACATCCTGAAGATGAACTTTATTTAATTGTCGGCGGGGATATGTTTTTGTATTTTGAAAACTGGAAAAATTATAAAAAAATTCTTTCAATGTGCACTCTATGTACTGCACCAAGAGAGGTTGGCGAATACGATAAGCTCGTAGAATACCAGAAAAAAATTGACCCGGCTCTTCAAAGAACAAAAATTTTAAACACTTCAGTTTTAGTAGTTTCATCCTCGGAGATAAGAGAAAAAATTAATTCATCAAACCAAATAGATAGCTTAATTCCTCAAAAAGTTAAGCAATACATTATCGAAAAAGGCTTGTATAAAAATGAATGATTTTAACAAGATAAAAAACGAGCTTTCCCAAATGCTCTCTGAAAAAAGATTCAATCACAGCATGCAGGTTGCCCTTCAGGCTTTTAAGCTTGCCGAGATTTATGGCGAGGATACAGGCAAGGCATTTCTTGCGGGTTTGGTTCATGATTGCTGTAAGGAAATTTCCAAGGCTGAGCAGTTGAAAATTATAAATCAATTTGGTATAATATTGACCGATATTGAAAAAACAGAACCAAATATCTGGCACGGCTATGCCGCAAGCGGATATATAACAGAAAAATGGGAAATTGACGACCCCGACGTTTGTTCTGCCGTAAAATACCATACCTGCGGCAGGGGAAATATGTCGGTTTTGGAGAAAATAATTTTTGTAGCTGATTTAACTTCGGAGGACAGAAATTATCCCGATAGTGAAAAAATCCGTGAAATTTCTTATAAAAATCTCGACAGGGCAATCTATGAGTGTTACCTTTATATAATTCCTTTTATTTTAAAAAGAAAGGGAAGGATAACACAAAATACTCTTGATTGTTACAACGATGCAGCCTCACAAATATCCTCTGAAAAGGAATGAAAAAATGGATTCTCTTGAAAAAGCCATTAAAATTGGCAAAATTATTGATGATAAAAAAGGCGAAGATGTTGCAGTTCTCAAGGTTGCAGGCATTACCTCAATCACCGATTACTATGTAATTGCAACAGCCAAAAACACCGTTCATGCAAAGTCACTTTGTGACGAAATAGAAGAAAAGCTAAAAAAATGCGATGTTGTACCTAACAACATCGAGGGATATCAATCTGCAATGTGGATCCTTATGGACTACGGAAATGTTATAGTTCATATTTTCTATGAAGAAACCAGAAAATTCTATGACCTTGAGCGGTTATGGATGGATGCAGAGAGAATAACAACCAAAAATGATAATATTTAATGGGGGAATCTCAGGTGGAATATAATTTTAAGGAAATTGAAAAAAAATGGCAAAATGTATGGGACGAGGAAAAGGCTTTTGCGGCAAAAAACGACTATTCTAAGCCTAAATTCTTTGGTCTTGTAGAGTTTCCGTACCCTTCGGGACAGGGACTTCACGTTGGACATCCTCGCTCATACACTGCTTTAGATATTATTTCAAGAAAAAAGCGCTTGCAGGGATTTAATGTTCTTTATCCTATGGGCTGGGATGCATTTGGACTTCCCACAGAAAACTATGCTATAAAGAACCACATTCATCCTGAAATCGTAACTGAAAAGAATGTTGCAAACTTTAAAAGACAGCTTAAAGCGCTTGGTTTTTCTTTTGATTGGGATAGAGAAATCAACACAACTGACCCAAATTACTATAAATGGACTCAGTGGATCTTCTTACAGCTCTTCAAAAAAGGTCTTGCATACAAAAAGAAAATGTCTGTAAACTGGTGCACATCCTGCAAATGCGTTCTTGCAAACGAAGAAGTCGTTAACGGTGTTTGTGAGCGTTGCGGAAGCGAGGTTATTCACAAGGATAAAGAGCAGTGGATGCTTAAAATAACAGAGTATGCACAGCGCCTTATAGACGATCTTGCTGATGTTAATTACATAGAAAGAGTTAAAACCTCTCAGATTAACTGGATCGGCCGCTCTGTCGGTGCTGAGGTTGACTTTAATACAACAGCAGGGGACACCTTAAAAATTTACACGACTCGTCCCGACACCCTTTTTGGCGCAACAT
This sequence comes from Oscillospiraceae bacterium, assembly GCA_015066115.1. GTDB lineage: Bacteria > Bacillota > Clostridia > Oscillospirales > Ruminococcaceae > SIG578. Next base: position 249,093 of record SVOZ01000001.1, on the reverse strand, counting down.
ATATGGTCATTTCTCCCGAACATCCTCTTATTGACAAGTGGAAAGACCTTCTTTCTAACTATGACGAGGTAATAGCATATCGTGCAGAGGCAGCAAGAAAGTCTGATTTTGAAAGAACTGAGCTTGTAAAGGATAAGACGGGTGTAAAGCTTTTGGGCGTTACAGCTATAAATCCTGTAAATAACACAGAAATTCCTGTTTTTGTATCAGACTATGTTCTTATGACTTACGGAACAGGTGCAATTATGGCCGTTCCTGCACACGACACACGCGACTATGACTTTGCCAAGGCATTCAACCTGCCTATTATCGAGGTTGTTGCAGGCGGAAATGTTGAGAAAGAAGCATTTACCGATTGCAACACAGGCGTTATGGTCAATTCGGGCTTCCTTAATGGACTTACTGTTGAAGAAGCTAAAAAAGCTATTGTTGACTGGCTTGAAAAAGAGAAAAAAGGTTATCCTAAAGTAAACTTCAAGCTTCGTGACTGGGTATTTTCCCGTCAGAGATATTGGGGCGAACCCATTCCTATGGTTTACTGCGAGAAGTGCGGCTGGGTGCCTCTTGATGAAAGCGAGCTTCCTCTTAAATTACCTGAGGTTGAGCATTATGAGCCTACCGATAACGGAGAATCTCCTCTTGCTGCAATTGAAGATTGGGTAAATACAACCTGTCCTCATTGCGGCGGAAAGGCAAAAAGAGAAACCGACACAATGCCTCAATGGGCAGGCTCTTCATGGTACTTCCTTCGTTATTGCGACCCCTGCAATACCAACGTTCTCGCCGCAAAAGAAGCTCTCAATTATTGGATGCCTGTTGATTGGTACAACGGCGGTATGGAGCACACAACGCTTCACCTGCTTTACTCAAGATTCTGGCACAAATTCCTTTATGATATCGGAGTTGTTAACACAGCAGAGCCTTATTCAAAGCGTACAAGTCACGGCATGATACTCGGCGAAAACGGCGAAAAAATGAGCAAATCGCGAGGCAACGTCGTAAATCCCGATGATATTATAAATGAGTATGGTGCCGACACAATGCGTCTTTATGAAATGTTTATCGGCGACTTTGAAAAAGCGGCTCCTTGGAGCACTTCAAGTATTAAAGGTTGTAAGCGTTTCCTTGATAAAGTTTGGAATTTGCAGGATGTAATAACCGACAGCAGCTCCTACAGAGCAGAGCTTGAATCATCTGTTTACAAAACAATTAAAAAGGTTGGAGACGATATTGAAGCAATGAAGTTTAATACCGCCATTGCATCAATGATGACTCTACTTAACGAAATAGGCGAGACCCGTTCTATTACAAAGGCCGAAATGCGTACATTTCTTATCCTTTTAAACCCCTTTGCGCCTCATTTAACCGAAGAAATATGGTCAAATTTAGGTTTTGATGGAAGGGTATATCAGCAGTCCTGGCCCGAATACGATGAGTCAAAATGCAAAGACGCATTTATTGAAATTATTGTTCAGGTAAACGGAAAACTTAAAGACAAGGTTAAGATTGCCGCAGGCTCATCTAAGGACGAAATGCTTAAAGCTGCTTATGAGCTTGAAAAGGTTGCATCGGCTATTGATGGCAAAACAGTTGTAAAAGAAATAGTTGTTCCTGAGAAACTGGTCAACATTGTTGTTAAATAATTGATTTTTCTTAGGAAAACTATTGACACGGTACAAATAACAATGTATAATATTTGTTATGAGTAATAATTCGATTATTCGTAAATTACCCCTGCCAACAGGTAGAGGGGAGGGAAATTCATTATGGCAGAAATTCGTTTAAAGGACAACGAATCTTTAGATAACGCATTAAGACGTTTCAAAAAGCAGTGTGCCCGTTCCGGCGTTTTTGCCGAGGTTCGTAAGCGCGAGCATTATGAAAAACCTTCGGTTAAGCGCAAGAAGAAGTCCGAGGCTGCTCGTAAACGCAAGTTTAAGTAAGTCTCAAAATAAGATGTATGGATAAAGCGGGCTTTTGACCCGCTTTTTTCATTACTAAATTAAATGGTGATAATTATGAAATTGTTTATGCCAAACTTTTTCTATGATAAAATATGGGATATCCCGCTTTCTTTATTGCAGGAAAATAACATTAAATGCCTTCTTCTTGATATTGACAACACTCTTACATTGCACGATGATCCAAATCCTCACAAGTCTGCTGTAGAGTGGCTTGCTTTAGCATCTGAAGCAGGAATAAAATCAATTATTATTTCAAATAATATTGAGCCGAGAGTTGCGCCTTTTGCAGACGGTTTGAGATTGCAGTGCATCTGCCACGCAAAAAAACCATTGTCAAAAGGGGTCAATCAAGCCGTTGTTTTAACAGAAATTCCAAAAGAAAATATGCTCCTTATCGGAGACCAAATTTTTACAGATGTTTTATGTGGTAAATTTGCCGGTGTTAAAACCGTTCTTGTTACTCCGTTTGAGTTTGAAAAAACAAGATTTTTCAGGCTTAAAAGATGGTTTGAACGCCTTATTTTAAAGGAAAAGAGGAAGTAAAATGAGCGCATTTTTCGGCCCTGCAGGAAGGGATGACAGCCTTTTAAAGTTTGGATATAAAACTGCTCTTGACATTCCAAGATGTATGAAAGAAAAAGGGCTCACTGCATTTGAGTATCAGTGCGGTAGAGGAGTTAATGTTAAACATGATGTTGCGCGACAGTTAGGCGCTCTTGCAAAAGAAAACGGCATTCGCCTTTCTCTCCACGCACCTTACTATATATCTCTTTCAGGAATAGAGAAAGAAAAAAGAGATAAAAGTCTTGATTATATTTTGAGCAGTGCCGTGGCCGCTGATGCCATGGGGGCTGACCGAATTATTGTTCACAGCGGTTCCTGCAGTAAAATTTCAAGACAAGAGGCTCTTTCGCTCGCTAAAGACACCATTTCAAGAGCAAGAGAGCACTTGGACCAAAACGGATTAGGTCATATTTATATTTGTCCAGAAACTATGGGAAAAGTAAATCAGCTTGGAACACTCTCCGAAGTTATGGAATTGTGCGGCACAGACGAAAGAATGATACCTTGCATTGATTTTGGGCATTTAAACGCACGCGATCTTGGCATAATCAAATCTGAACAGGATTACAGGGCGATTCTCGATGAGGTCGAAAACAAGCTTGGTTTTGATCGTCTAAAAGTCTTTCACTCTCATTTTTCAAAAATTGAGTACACTTCGGGCGGTGAAAAACAACATCTTACATTTGAAGATAAGCAGTTCGGCCCCGATTATGAGCCTCTTATAAACCAAATTGTCAAAAGAAATCTTACTCCAACTATCATTTGTGAGTCGGCAGGAACACAGTCCGATGATGCCCTTGAAATGAAAAATTATTATTTAAACCTTAAAGGCAGGGAATAGGCTTGAATAACATCCGTTTAACCGATTTAATAAGTAATCTGCCTCAAAAAATTGATTCCTGCCTTATTTTTGACAACGCAAACAAAAGATATTTAACAGGTTTAAATACTGATGATGCAGGCACGCTTATAATTGGCAGAAATTCCTCATTTTTTATCATCGACTCGAGGTATATAGAGGTTGCAAAACGCTGTATTTCGAGTGATATTGAGGTAGTTTTACAGCAAAATTTGTTTGAACAAATAAATGAAATTTTTAGCATGCAAAATACAAGATCCTATTGTATAGAAACTCAGACAACATCTGTTTTCTTGTGTGAAAAGTTAAAAAAAACTATTAAAAGTTCATCACTTGACCTGAGTGTTGATGCAGGAGAAATAGTATCTAAACTCCGCGCCATAAAATCTTTCGACGAACTTGAAAACATTAAGACTGCTCAAAAAATCACAGAAAAGGCATTTGATTATATTCTTGGAAAAATCAAAGAGGAAATAAGCGAAAAAGAACTTGCGCTCGAGCTTGAATTTTATATGCGTTCTAATGGTGCCACCGCCACCGCTTTTGAAATAATATTCATTGGCGGAAAAAACACCTCAATGCCTCATGGAGTTCCCGGGAAATACAGGCTGAAAAAAGGCGACCTGATTACGATTGACTTCGGCGCAGACTATAACGGATACAAGAGTGATATGACAAGAACGCTTGCTCTCGGAAGTGTAAATGACGAGCAAAAAACGGTTTATAAAACAGTTTTAGCTGCTCAAAACGCCGCTCTTGAAATAATAAAAGAGGGTGTGCTTTGCTCTGATGTTGATAAGAGAGCGCGAGATGTGATAAAAACGGCCGGATACGGTGATTTTTTTGGTCATGCGCTTGGTCATTCGGTTGGACTCGAGATTCACGAAGCACCTAATTTTTCTCCAAAATGCAATGAAATTTTAAAAGAGGGAATGGTTTTAACTGTAGAACCGGGAATATATTTGCCCGAAAAGTTCGGCGTGAGAATTGAAGATATGGTTTATGTAACTAAAAATGGGGCGGAAAACCTTACAAAAAGCGATAAAACCTTAATTATTCTGTGAATATATTTCAAAATACTATTGCAAAATTTTGCAATTTAAGATAGAATAGTATTAATATTATTAAAAGTTTATTTGGAGGTTATCCTAATGGTATCAGCAGGAGAATTCAGAAACGGCGTTACATTCGATATGGATGGAAACGTTTATCAGATTATCGAGTTTCAGCACGTTAAACCCGGTAAAGGCGCGGCTTTTGTTAGAACAAAGATCAAAAATGTTATCAGTGGTGCAGTTGTTGAAAAAACCTTTAACCCCACTGAAAAATTCCCCACAGCTTTTGTAGAGAGAAGAGAAATGCAGTATCTTTACAATGATGGTGAGCTCTATTATTTTATGGACAAGGAGTCATATGAGCAGATTCCCATCAATGCAGAAACTTTGGGCGACAACTTTAAGTTTGTAAAAGAGAATATGGATGTTAAGATCCTTTCTTACAAAGGAACTGTTTTTGGCGTTGAGCCTCCGTTCTTTGTAGAGCTTGAAGTAACCCAGACCGATCCCGGATTTAAAGGCGACACTGCTACCAACGCAAGTAAACCCGCAACTCTTGAAACCGGTGCTGAAATTCGCGTTCCTCTCTTTATTAACGAGGGAGATATGATCAGAATTGACACAAGAACCGGCGAATATATGGAAAGAGCATAACCTTTTTTAAAATTAATGAAGGGGGCATTTTACATGACCTTAACAGAAAAAGCAGCATATTTAAAAGGACTTGCAAGTGGTTTGGCACTTGATGAAAACAAGCCCGAAACAAAGCTTATCAACGCACTTATTGACCTCGTTGATGACATTGCGCTCACTGTTGCTGATTTAGATGATGAGCTTGCAGTTGTTACTGAGCAGGTTGATTTAATTGATGAGGACCTCGAATCTCTTGAAGAAGATTTTTACGAGGATGAAGAGGACGAGGAAGACGATCTTATAAAAATCACCTGTCCCAATTGCGGCGATGACATCTATATTGACGATGCAATTTTAAACGACGGCGAGCTTCAGTGTCCTAACTGCAACGAAACTCTTGAGTTTGATCTTGATTGTTGCGACTGTGATTGTGATGATTGCGATTGCGACTGCGAAGAGGAAGACAAGTAATTTTACTTTGCCTTACAAACAGCCTTAGTACTTTTCTAAGGCTGTTTTCTCATATTATTTTATATATTTTTCAGCGGAGTTGTTTATTTATGAATATCAACAAGTACATAACTGCACTTATTAATTATGCAATAGATAAAAATCTTATTTCTGAACATGATAAGATTTATACAATAAATAGAGTGTTAGAAATTTTAAATTTAGATGAATACGAATACCAAGAATGCGATTTAAAAGATATTAGCGTAATTTTGGAAAAAATCTGTGATTTTGCGGTAGAGCAGGGGATAATTGAAGATAGTATTCTTTACAGAGATTTATTCGATACCAAAATCATGGGTGCCGTAATGCCAAGACCGAGTGAAGTTATTTCAAAATTTAATGAATTATATAAAAACAATGCATTAGATGCAACAAACTACTACTATAATTTAAGCCGAAACAGCAATTATATCCGTGTCGACAGAATTAAAAAGGATAAAAAGTGGACCACCGAAACAAAGTATGGGACCCTTGACATAACAATAAATCTGTCAAAACCCGAAAAAGACCCTAAAGCAATTGCCGCTGCAAAAAACGCAAAACAAAGCGGATATCCCAAGTGTCTTTTGTGCCGCGAGAATGAGGGCTATGCAGGCAGAGAAAATTCTCCTGCAAGACAAAATCACAGAATTATTCCCATTACTATAAACCAAAGCGAGTGGGGAATGCAATACTCACCTTATGTTTATTATAATGAGCATTGTATTGTTTTTAATTTTGAGCACACACCAATGAAAATTGAACGTGCAACATTTATTAAGCTTTTGGATTTTGTAAGGCTGTTTCCACATTATTTTCTCGGCTCAAATGCAGATCTGCCCATAGTTGGTGGTTCAATTTTAAGTCACGACCATTTCCAAGGCGGAAGATATGAATTTGCTATGGCAAAAGCGCCTATAGAAAAAGAGATATCATTTGAAGGTTTTGACGACATTGAAGCGGGCATTGTTAAATGGCCGATGTCTGTTATCAGATTGCGCTCCGAAAATACAGATAGAATTATTGAATTATCTGACAAAATTTTAACAAATTGGAGAGGCTACACCGATAAAGATGCATATATTTTTGCTGAAACCGACGGCAATATGCATAATACAATAACTCCGATTGCCAGAAAATGCGGCGATATGTTTGAAATGGATCTTGTCTTAAGAAATAATATCACTTCAGAAGAGCATCCGCTTGGAGTTTATCATCCACATGCAGAACTGCATCATATAAAGAAGGAAAATATCGGTCTCATTGAAGTAATGGGACTTGCGGTTCTTCCGGCAAGACTTGAAAGGGAACTTAACAAGCTTGCAACAGCCTTATTAAATGGTTCTGACATTTGCTCAGATAAAGAACTTGAAAAGCATGCAGCCTGGGCAGAAGAAATTAAAGAAAAGTATTCTGATATAAATTCAGAAAATGTAGATGAAATTATTCAAAAAGAAGTTGGACTTGTTTTTGAAAAGGTTCTGGAATGTGCTGGCGTTTATAAATGTACTGCTGAAGGAAGAAAGGCTTTCGAAAAGTTTATTGCTACAATTAAATAATAAACAAAACACCTTGATACAAAAAATATCAGGGTGTTTTTGTTATTAGGGAAGCGATTTCATAACCTTGGAAAAAAATAGCAATACATAGACAAAATAAATATTTTGTATATGTCAGTGCAGTGCCTTATGTATTATCGGATCGCAAGCGTATGCGTGAAAATATGGATAGATTAAAGGGTTATGTATATGCAATGATGCTTGAGTATGAGCATTGGTCTGATCTGAAGAAGCAAGAGTTTTTAGAAGAAGCTCGATTGCGGTTTGAATCTCAAAAAAAATATAATACCTTCCGAGATGAGCTTGTTGATACTGTTAAGGGTTATCAACCTTTAACTGTTGCTTGAGGTGGTATTTATGAAAAAGATTTATAATTTACATCCTATTTTTCGTTGTGTAGATTCAGCAATTTTCTTTGATTTTGTAGAATTTGTTATGCGCAATTATAAGGGCGAGGTTTTTGATTTTCCGCCTGAGGAGCAGTTGTTCCTTTTTTCGAGATTTAGATTATTAGATTATATTTAAAAAGGAGTTTGTTAAAAAATGATTAAATGTACAATTCAAGGTGTTTATGTAGGTACTAAAGATTTAGTCAATAGAAATGGTAGCACTACAAAGTGTGTTAATTTATTTGTTCCAGCTCTTGAAAAGCAGTTTTCTATTTTCCGATGTGAAATAGATTTTTCTATGGGACAGCTTGTAGAGCTTCCTTGCGAGCTTAGGCTTCGTCAAGATGGAAGTCCATATTTTGTTTATTCGGATGGCGCGCAGCCGAATGAAAATAAAAAATCCTAATTTGTAAGGAGTAATTTTAATTATGGAAGGTGTAACTATGTCAACTATTCTCACAAGTATAGGAACTTTCTTTACTCAGGTTATTACTTGGGCTGGTGAGATCCTTTCCCTTATCGTTGGTAATCCTTTACTGCTTCTCTTTGTTGCTGGTTTCCTTGTAACTGGTTTTGTTCTTGGATGGGTTGCTCGTCTTTTCAGAACTAACTAAGGGGGCATATTATGGAATCATTACTTACTGATATTGGAGTTGTCTTTACTAAGACGATCGGCTGGGCAGGTCAAATATTAAATTTAATTGTTGATACTCCCCTGCTCTTGCTTATGGTAGCAGGTTTTGCTGTTACTGGTTTTGTTCTTGGATGGGTTGCTCGTCTTTTCAGAACTAACTAAAAAGAGGTGCTCTCAGCTCACTCTGAGCTGGGAGCTTTTCTTATATGAGGTGATATTTTGAAATGTTCCGTAAAATATTTTATAAGCTTCGCTACCGTTTTAATCGTTTTCTCGTCCGTCTTTTGTTTTTCTTCCTTCGCCGCTTCAAGTAGTGAGCAAACTTTTTCTCACTCTTCTTCTGATCGGCCTTTATTTCTTTATAAACAAGCTAATATTTCTACTCCAAATGGTACACCTGATTATGGGTTACTGGTTGATCAACTTTCACCTTATACATTCGAATATGGTTATTTAGGCGGTTATTCAGCGTTTAAATCCTTTAATTTTCAGTTTAGTATCAATAATGTTGACTATGATATTTCATCCGGGAACATTTTAAAGTTTTCTTTAAATGATATTTCTACTGTTCACTTTGAGGAAATGGATAATCGTGCTTATGTAAAGTTTCGTTATCGTGTCCGTAATTCTAACGGGTGGCAAGCTTGGAATGATTCTGGAGTAACTGTTACTTATAATCGTGATGAATATGGTGAATTTCTAATTGATGTAGATTTCTTTTTAGATATTGCCGGCTTAGATCTACAAGATATTCAGTTCGAACTTGGTATTTATAGTTATAATGATATTAATTTTTATTATCCTACTGTTGTTTTTCCTAAGTATGCTACAAATATTTATAACGGATCTTCCAGCTCTCCTGAAGCTCCTAAGTATTCTAATCCTCAAACTACTGTTGGTGGATCTGTTGATGAATATAAGGAAAAAGAGGATGCTCTTATGGAAGATACAAAGCAAGGTAGAGATTCTTTACTTTCATTCTTTGCTTCCTTCGGTGATATTTTAGGCGAGTTTGCTTATCCTCTTTTAGCTGTTAGTGGAGCTATTATGTATTTTGTTGATGTTCATATTGTTTACAGAATTATTCTTTTAAGCTTAATTTTAGGCCTTTTTGCGTTTGTATTTAATTTAGGATCTTCTCTTGTTAGGTCTTCTATCCGCTCATCTGAGCGCAGTTCTAATTCAAAAGGTAAAGGTGGCGGTTCATAATGAGTTTTTTTGATTCAATTATGGAGTGGTTTTCTATTGCTGGCGATCTTATTATGTCAATGGTAGAGGCCTTAATAACTGCAATTTCGGTTATCGGTACTGCTATTGTTATGCCAAGTTATATTTCTCCTTATGTTCCTGCTTTCTTGGCATCATCCGTTATTTGTGTTGTTTCCTTTGCTGTTGTTAAGTTTTTAGTAGGAAGGTGATTTTATGACTGCTGCAGTTAAATTCATTATTGATTGTTTTTGGGACATGTTTAATCTTCTTGATCAGGAGCTTCAGTTTTATTTTTTTGGATTCGATATTTCTTTTATGGATATTCTAATTGCTTTCATTGTTTTAAATTTTGTTGTTGCTGTTTTTTGGCGAGGTGTTAGAGTATGATAATTTTAAGTTGTTTACCCTTTATTCTTGAGGGATTTACTTATGTGTCTGCCTGCTTTTTATTGATGTATGTATTTGGCATTGTATTTAAAATGTTAGGAGTTGGTCGCTCATGAGCATGCAGGTTGTTCTTTTATTTGCAATTTTACTTGTTTTATGTATATCTGTTTTTGGTGGAGGTGTCAACTAAATGCAAACAATTCTTGAAGCTCTCCGAGCTGTCCTCGGTGAACCTAATTTTTATGATGCTGGTAGTGGTTATAGCGGCAGTTGGGATTATGGTTTGATGATTGAATACTTTGTCGGTGCTTTGATTCTTTGTATTGTTGTTTCGTCCGTTTTTCGTATTGTTGCTTTGCTTTTTAAAAGAAAAAACTAAATTTATAGCCGCAAATATATTGCGGCTATAAATTTAGCATTATATGGGGGTTGTATTATGATTCGTGTTTATTTTGGTAATATTGGCTGTGGTAAGACCACTCTTGCTTGCCGGCAATTTTTTAAGCTGCAGAAACGAGCTTTATTTAATATTAAGAAAAATCGTCTGCCTAAGTATGATAATTATTTCTGTAATTTCGATTGTTCTATTGCCGACAATGTAAGCTTGGAAGGTCTTGGATCCTGGACTTTTCCTCCGAACTCATATATTATTGTTGATGAAGCAGGAATTGAATATAATAATAGAAAATATAAATCACTGCCGCAGGAGACAATTTCTTGGTTTAAGCTTTCGCGCCATTATCAATGTGATGTGGACGTCCTTTCTCAGAGCTGGGATGATATGGATATAACAATTCGCCGCCTGGCATCTGAACTCTGGTATGTTCGTAAGCTCGGTCCTTTCACTATGTTACGCAGAATATATAAGCGTGTTGGAATTGACTCAGAAACACATCAAATTTGCGACTATTACGAGTTTGGAAAGATACTGCCTTGCATACTCCCTTTCCCTTTCCATCAGCATAACATTGAGATTTTCCTCAGATTTCCCTATTATAAGTTCTTTAATACTCTCGAAGCTCCAGATTGTAATATTATTCCTTGTGATGATACTACATATAATTCAAAGAAAAGTCTTTGGGATATTCGCGAGAGATTCGGTAAGCTTGTCACCTTGATCAAAGATAAATTAGGCATGGGTCAAGGGCGATAGCCCTTGGGTTACCCTTCAGCTTTGTTCCCTTTTGTATTTTGTAAAGTATCGGGTCGCATCGTTTCCTGTTGCTGCCTGCTTTGCGTTCGCGTTTCGCCACCATAGCGCCGCACATTTGCGGCGCTTTTTTGTTGCTCAGAGCAAAGATTAACCCCGGGGGGTATCACGGGGTTAAATTTCTACTGAAACCCCTTGACAAATGTAAAAATATGCCCTAAAATGAAAATACCGGATGCGCAGCATCCGTCTAAACATCCGGTACCGGTAGCGGCGGGGCAGAACCCATACTGCCCCCTGCAAATTTATATGGGAGTGTAAAACTATGACACAGGAATTTTTCGAGAAAAACTACAAATTCGGAATGGACTGGCTTAATGGCGTTCTTCCTCTTACTGAGGTAGACGAGGTTTTTGATGCTTTGGCTTCTTTTTCTTCTAAGCTTAGAAAAGAGCGTTGGCAACTTGCGTCCACAGGTAAATATAATTATAAGGCGCGCTATATGCTCGATAATAAGCCTTTTATTCAGCTCATGTTTAATCCTGCTTATTATACCTCTGATGATCTTCCTGGTTCTTTTGCAATGAGTCCAGATGAATCAAATAATCCCCATATTTTCTTTTCTATCTCTGGTGATGGTATCAGATACCTTTCTTCTATTGGCGGTGATTTTACCGCTTTAAATAAGCTTTTATGTTATTTTTACGCAAATGGCTTTAAGGCTACTCGTTTCGATGTTTACTGTGATATTCTTGATAAGAAAAATGAAATAGTTCCTCTTTTGAAAAAATCCTTTGATTATTTCATTTGCCCTCAAGTAAGTAAGCCTACGCTTTCTACAAACATGCATAGAGATAGAAAAAATGTCAAAATTATGTATTCTCATGATGATAATGGCAAGAGGTTTTATAACTTGCAGCTTGGGCATCACGGCTCTCTGTTTGGTATGTTCCGCTGTTATAATAAGCTTGTTGAGGTGCAAGATGGTAGACTTGCAGGCTTTTCATCTGAGATCTTAAAGCAGTATGGCGTATCTGATTACTGGTATAGGTTAGAGTATGAGATACATGAACATGCGGCCGCCTGCTTTAATGCCGCTATGCAGGAAAGCTGTGAAAATGGTGCTCTTTCTGTTCAGCATATTTTCTGTGTCGCTGCAGAAAAAATGTTTACTCCTGTTAATTTTGATAGTGTTGGCCGTAAGCTTGCCGATTCTACTGTACAAGTTGTGTGGACTGATTTTCTTCAGTTAGTTGGTCTAAACCCATATTTTGTATAACTCAGGGAACCTGAGTTAAAGCGCGAACACGCCAAGGCACTAAATCGCGCTACAAAATACAAGGTTTTGCCTAATTCGGCAGCGGTCGCCGCCTACAAAAAATTATTT
>SVOZ01000001.1:0-236801 GCA_015066115.1 Oscillospiraceae bacterium | reverse complement strand
AAACCCATATTTTGTATAACTCAGGGAACCTGAGTTAAAGCGCGAACACGCCAAGGCACTAAATCGCGCTACAAAATACAAGGTTTTGCCTAATTCGGCAGCGGTCGCCGCCTACAAAAAATTATTTTTCTGCAAAGCTTTCAAAGGAATTTTTACAGCTGCGCTCCTTTCTAAAATTTACGAGGCTATATTTTTTCTTAACCCCGATTATTTATAATTAAGGGGTTAAGAAAAAATGCTGCCAAAGTGTTGACAGCACGAAAATTTTGTTATATACTTTTCGTGAAATCATTTAGCCTTGATTTCATAATAAAAGGAATTGCTTGAAATGTCAAGCAATTCCTTTTATTTTTTCGTAGACTTTTTGAGCGACAAGCTCCGCAAATGCATCAAAATCGAAGTTTTCCACCAAATTTTCCACATTTTTATCCGAAAATGCATAGATTTTCGTCGTTTCGAGCCTGTCGTGCTGCAATGCCCGCTGAACAGCTTGCAAGCCTTTTTCGCGGTAAAGGTCAACCGCGAAAGTCTTGCGCGCGCTGTGCGGGCTTGCGTGCTCGGCTACGCCGAGCTTGGCACACGCCAGCCTCATATCGCGCCACACAGCTTGGCGTGTGCGGTGCTTTGATAGATTGCGCGGAGACGGAAAAAGCCATTTTCCGTGCTCCTTGCGCAATCTGTTTGCCAAATCCGCGGAAATCTGGACGGAACCAGATTTTCCCGTCTTTTGCGCTGTAAATCGGATCGTTTGCCCTTGCAGCGCTTCGCGCGGCAAAGAACAAACATCTCCGACACGCAAACCTGTTTCTAAACAGGTTCGCATAATCAGCGCATTATCGTAACGCATCGCGGAAAAAATGAAGCTGTAAGCTTCATTTTTGATGAACTCAGATTTCACAAAAAACACTCCTTTTGACAATACTGAAAATGTCAAAATTGCTACCGCAATTTTAGACATTTGAAAGTGCGCCCCGAGCCTTCGGGCGTAAAGGTTTTTCCGCCCTCGAGCTCGTCAAGCGCGGCGTTAAAATATTCGTATCGCGGCCGACCAAGGTCGCCGCCCGACAGGTAAAATCGTGAGCCAACTTTGGCTCCCGATTTTCCGACATATTTGAGGATATAGCGGCAAGCCGCTATATATTCGCCCGTGATTTCAATCGCGGTCGAAAAACCGAGCTTAAAGCTCGGAATGTTGTAAATCGGCTTTTTGTCTTTAGTTGTTTTTCCGCTGCTTCGCAGCTCCAAAACATCGTTGAAAAAGCCGTGAAAATGAATACTCACGCCGTCGGCGTGGTATTCAGGCACAAGGGCGTAACAAAGTCCGCGCCTGCGGACATTGTTATCAAGCCAATTATTCATTTTATGAATAATTGACTTGTAGTCGCTTCGGTCTGCCGCTTCGGGCGATATTGTAAGTGTCACAAAATACCTAAAGGTATTTGTGCACATTACAATATCATAAAGCTTCGCTTTTGCCCGACGGCTTGACCTCTCGAAGTTTGCCGAAGCTTTTTCCTCGCTTGAAAGCTCGTCAAGCTTTTCGGCTTTCAAAGCTCCGCAGCAAAGCTGCGAAGCTTTGTGCTTTTCAAGCTTATTTGGATTGAAAATTTGCTTATCGCAAATTATGATTTGCGCCATATCCTCACCGCCGTCGGCGTTCGGATATAGCTTGATACGACCTGAAAACAGACCTTGCAAGTCTGTAACAGGTAAAAAGACATTCTCCACCATTTTTGCTAAAATGACGGAATAATGTCCCTTATATCAAGTATAAAGGGACATTCTCCGTCGCTGCAAAAAAACCTAAAGCTTTTTTTGCTTACGCTTCGCTCGCTAACGCTCGCTTGCTACGGCGGCGCAAGCTCCGCCCGAGCCTGCGGCTCGCTGCTGCGCTCCGCCGCCGCATTGCCGCCCGCGGCGGCAATTTTACTGCGCGACTTCGCCGCGCAAAATTGCCTCACGCTATGCGCGAGCAAGCAAAGACTTTGCATTTTGCAAAGACTTTATTTTCCCCCAATCCCCCCGCCCTTTCCCCAAGGGGAAAGGGGGCGCGGGATGCCGTAAGACCTCTTGACAACGCCGCCAAAGTGTGCTATCATATAAGTGCGGGGTAAACGTAAGTTTACTTACAGAAAGAGCGTTCCGACTTGTTCGGGCGCTCTTTTTGTTTTCGCCTGACGCAAGCTCACAGCGAAAGCACACGGCTTGCCGAACTAAACAAAATAATCCTTGTTGCGCAATTGCGCTGCTATGCATTTTCGCATAGCGCGCAAGTGTGAAGAGCTCGCGCGAGCCGCTAATCGCTCGCTCGCCCCGCAAAAGGTTTATTTTGTCCAATTCGGGCAAAAAGCGCCTGCGGCGCTTTTTTCTGCGCCGCGCTTTCGCCCGAGCTTGCTCGCAGAGTGCGAGCAAGAACAAAGTGCGTCTATCTCCGAAAAATGTTTTTTGTGGCTCGGGAAAAAGCTTGCCTGCGGCAAGCCTTTACCCCGCCACCGCAAACCGAAACGAAAACACGCGCGCTCCGCACGCGCTTTTCTTTATGCAAAACCCATATTTTGTATAACTCAGGGAACCTGAGTTAAAGCGCGAACACGCCAAGGCACTAAATCGCGCTACAAAATACAAGGTTTTGCCTAATTCGGCAGCGGTCGCCGCCTACAAAAAATTATTTTTCTGCAAAGCTTTCAAAGGAATTTTTACAGCTGCGCTCCTTTCTAAAATTTACGAGGCTATATTTTTTCTTAACCCCGATTATTTATAATTAAGGGGTTAAGAAAAAATGCTGCCAAAGTGTTGACAGCACGAAAATTTTGTTATATACTTTTCGTGAAATCATTTAGCCTTGATTTCATAATAAAAGGAATTGCTTGAAATGTCAAGCAATTCCTTTTATTTTTTCGTAGACTTTTTGAGCGACAAGCTCCGCAAATGCATCAAAATCGAAGTTTTCCACCAAATTTTCCACATTTTTATCCGAAAATGCATAGATTTTCGTCGTTTCGAGCCTGTCGTGCTGCAATGCCCGCTGAACAGCTTGCAAGCCTTTTTCGCGGTAAAGGTCAACCGCGAAAGTCTTGCGCGCGCTGTGCGGGCTTGCGTGCTCGGCTACGCCGAGCTTGGCACACGCCAGCCTCATATCGCGCCACACAGCTTGGCGTGTGCGGTGCTTTGATAGATTGCGCGGAGACGGAAAAAGCCATTTTCCGTGCTCCTTGCGCAATCTGTTTGCCAAATCCGCGGAAATCTGGACGGAACCAGATTTTCCCGTCTTTTGCGCTGTAAATCGGATCGTTTGCCCTTGCAGCGCTTCGCGCGGCAAAGAACAAACATCTCCGACACGCAAACCTGTTTCTAAACAGGTTCGCATAATCAGCGCATTATCGTAACGCATCGCGGAAAAAATGAAGCTGTAAGCTTCATTTTTGATGAACTCAGATTTCACAAAAAACACTCCTTTTGACAATACTGAAAATGTCAAAATTGCTACCGCAATTTTAGACATTTGAAAGTGCGCCCCGAGCCTTCGGGCGTAAAGGTTTTTCCGCCCTCGAGCTCGTCAAGCGCGGCGTTAAAATATTCGTATCGCGGCCGACCAAGGTCGCCGCCCGACAGGTAAAATCGTGAGCCAACTTTGGCTCCCGATTTTCCGACATATTTGAGGATATAGCGGCAAGCCGCTATATATTCGCCCGTGATTTCAATCGCGGTCGAAAAACCGAGCTTAAAGCTCGGAATGTTGTAAATCGGCTTTTTGTCTTTAGTTGTTTTTCCGCTGCTTCGCAGCTCCAAAACATCGTTGAAAAAGCCGTGAAAATGAATACTCACGCCGTCGGCGTGGTATTCAGGCACAAGGGCGTAACAAAGTCCGCGCCTGCGGACATTGTTATCAAGCCAATTATTCATTTTATGAATAATTGACTTGTAGTCGCTTCGGTCTGCCGCTTCGGGCGATATTGTAAGTGTCACAAAATACCTAAAGGTATTTGTGCACATTACAATATCATAAAGCTTCGCTTTTGCCCGACGGCTTGACCTCTCGAAGTTTGCCGAAGCTTTTTCCTCGCTTGAAAGCTCGTCAAGCTTTTCGGCTTTCAAAGCTCCGCAGCAAAGCTGCGAAGCTTTGTGCTTTTCAAGCTTATTTGGATTGAAAATTTGCTTATCGCAAATTATGATTTGCGCCATATCCTCACCGCCGTCGGCGTTCGGATATAGCTTGATACGACCTGAAAACAGACCTTGCAAGTCTGTAACAGGTAAAAAGACATTCTCCACCATTTTTGCTAAAATGACGGAATAATGTCCCTTATATCAAGTATAAAGGGACATTCTCCGTCGCTGCAAAAAAACCTAAAGCTTTTTTTGCTTACGCTTCGCTCGCTAACGCTCGCTTGCTACGGCGGCGCAAGCTCCGCCCGAGCCTGCGGCTCGCTGCTGCGCTCCGCCGCCGCATTGCCGCCCGCGGCGGCAATTTTACTGCGCGACTTCGCCGCGCAAAATTGCCTCACGCTATGCGCGAGCAAGCAAAGACTTTGCATTTTGCAAAGACTTTATTTTCCCCCAATCCCCCCGCCCTTTCCCCAAGGGGAAAGGGGGCGCGGGATGCCGTAAGACCTCTTGACAACGCCGCCAAAGTGTGCTATCATATAAGTGCGGGGTAAACGTAAGTTTACTTACAGAAAGAGCGTTCCGACTTGTTCGGGCGCTCTTTTTGTTTTCGCCTGACGCAAGCTCACAGCGAAAGCACACGGCTTGCCGAACTAAACAAAATAATCCTTGTTGCGCAATTGCGCTGCTATGCATTTTCGCATAGCGCGCAAGTGTGAAGAGCTCGCGCGAGCCGCTAATCGCTCGCTCGCCCCGCAAAAGGTTTATTTTGTCCAATTCGGGCAAAAAGCGCCTGCGGCGCTTTTTTCTGCGCCGCGCTTTCGCCCGAGCTTGCTCGCAGAGTGCGAGCAAGAACAAAGTGCGTCTATCTCCGAAAAATGTTTTTTGTGGCTCGGGAAAAAGCTTGCCTGCGGCAAGCCTTTACCCCGCCACCGCAAACCGAAACGAAAACACGCGCGCTCCGCACGCGCTTTTCTTTATGCAAAACCCATATTTTGTCTAACTCAGAGAAGTGATAAAGACTAAATAATGCCGAAATACCTGTTTTTTGCTAAATAATCACGTTTTTTCTTTAACACCGAATTTCTCCTGCATTGCATATAATGTATTAGTTTAAATTATAATTATAAATTTCAGGAAGGTGTTTTCATGCAAAAAATTTTTATCAACTTTCCCTCTGTTACATTTGCAATGAAATCAGAAAAAATACTTGGTGTTAATAAAATAAACTGTTCTCTTATAAAAACTCCCTCAAAATTCAGCGGCTGTGGATGCGGCTACAGCATTGTGATAGATTTAAAAGATTTAGATACTGCAAAGAGACTTTTATATGATAACAATATCCGCATAAACGATATCAAGGTTTCTGAGGTGTGATATGTTATATTTTGATAATGCAGCTACATCTTATCCCAAGCCTGCCGAAGTTTCAAATGCAATTTATAGCTGTATTACGAAATTTGGCGGAAATCCAGGTCGTAGCGGACATAAAATGTCGATAAATGCCGCTAAAATTGTATACAATATGCGCGAAAATGTTGCTTCTTTTTTTGGAATTGATGATTGTGAACAGGTCATTTTAACAAAAAACTGTACAGAATCGCTTAACATAGCCATTTTTAGCGTTATGAAGCACGGTGGAAATGCTATAATTTCAAATTTTGAGCATAATTCTGTAATTAGACCCCTCGAATACCTTAAAAAAAGCGGCATTTGTGATTACAAAATTGCAAATGTTTCATTTGAAAATCCAGAAATTACTGCATACGAGTTTAAAAAGCTAATAGACTTAAATACCAAAATGATCATTTGTACCCATGCATCAAATGTAACAGGTAAAATTGCGCCAATCAAAGAAATTTCCGAAATATGTAGACAAAAAAACATTATTTTTTGCCTTGATGCGTCGCAAACTGCAGGCATTATTCCAATAAATATGCAATCAGACAATATAGATGTTCTGTGCTGTCCCGGGCACAAAGCGCTATTTGGACCAACAGGTACAGGATTGCTTATTGCAAATAAAAAAATAAAGCTCTCCCCTATTATTTTTGGCGGTACAGGAAGCCTCTCTACAAGCTACGAACAGCCGGACTTTTTACCAGATCTGCTTGAAAGCGGAACAGTAAATGTGCCCGGAGCCGCGGGAATTTCTGCCGGAATATCTTTTATAAACAGAGTCGGAATACAAAATATTTACAGCCATGAGCTCAAACTTTTAAAGAGATTTTACGGCAAAGCTATAAAAAAACCGAAAATTATAGTTTATTCAGGCGTTCCTGAGGAAAACAAAAACGTCGCAACCATTTCTTTTGGTGTAAAGGGCAAAACCTCTACAGAGATTTCACAGTATCTTGACAGGAAAAATATTGCAGTAAGAGGCGGTTTACACTGTTCACCATTGGCTCATAAGTTTTTAGACACGACAAATACAGGAACGGTGCGGGCGAGTTTTTCCATTTTTAACACCGAGAAAGAGATCGATTACCTATGCAATGTTTTGGATTCTATATAATAATAAATATATTGTTAATTATACAAAAAACTATTTGAAATTTTAAAAAAATATGTTAAAATAATAGTATAAATACCTTAATAGTAAAGGAATTTAAAATTATGCATAATTTTATTGTATCCGTAGGCGACTTTTTTTCAAGTCTTTTTGCAAATCTGCTTAACTTGGATAGGTGGTATCTTGACATTATAGATATCGCCCTTGTTGCTTTGCTCTTATATTATGCGATAAAATTTGTAAGAGAAACGCGAGCCGCTCAGCTTGTTAAAGGAATTATTCTTTTCTTTGTAATTTATATTTTCTCGATAATCCTGGATTTAACCACTATTTCGTTTATTCTGCAGTACATCTTCCAATATGGACTTATTGCAATCGCGATAATTTTCCAGCCGGAAATAAGGCGTGCACTTGAAAAGCTTGGAAGAAGCAATATTGCTCTTATCGGAAATCTGTTTAAGCAGCCATCAAAAGACAGCGATTCTAAGTGGAGATATTCAATTGATCCTATTTGCGAAGCGAGCTATCGTTTGTCCTGCGATAAAATCGGAGCTTTAATTGTTATAGAGCGCAAAATTCGTTTGGGAGAATCGGTTGAGCGCGCCGTTGTAATCGATTCTATCCCCTCTGTTTCGCTTATTTCAAACATCTTCTTCCCTAATTCCCCTCTTCATGATGGCGGACTTATAATCAGGGACGGAAGATTGTTTGCGGCAAGCTGTTTTTTCCAACCGTCAGATAAGGTTGAAAACATAAGCCTTGGTTCAAGACACAGGGCCGCTTTGGGTGTCAGTGAGGTTTCTGATGCAATTGTAGTTGTTGTTTCTGAAGAAACGGGTATTATTTCTGTTGCTACAGAAGGAAAGCTTATCAGAAACTTTACAAAAGAAACATTAAAAGAATATCTTGCTAACAACCTGCTTAGCAACCAATTTGATGAAAACGGCAATCCTATTGTTAAAAAGCAAAGCAAAATCAAATCTGTTCTGGGAAGGCGGAATTCAAAATGAAACATTTAAATATTTCCAGACTGTTTGATAACAAAACCTTTTGTAAGATCTTTTCTATTATCGGTGCAATTGTTATTTGGTCTTCTGTAACGCTTGCTCTTAAAACAGACAGCCAAAAAACAATCAGAAACATCCCTATTGATTTCTCTGTTGACGGAACTGCTGTTGCCGCGCTTGGATTAAGCACATTTGATCACAGCGATGACGTTGTTTCGATTAAAGTTTCAGGAAACAGGGGTTCATTAAACTCTGTATCAAAAGACGATTTTTCAGTTACCCTTTCTGTTGGACGAGTTACTACTGCCGGCAAACATACAATTCATGTTGATGTCAGCTTAAAAGAACAGATCGGAAACCTTGCTATTGAAGATTATTCTCCTAAATCAATACAGGTTACATTTGATAAGCCTGCATCTAAAACCATTCCCGTTTCAACAGATATATCAAATATTTCTGCCGGCGCAGATTTTATGATCGATAAAGGCTATCCATCGGTTCAAGAAATCACTGTTTCCGGTCCGGAGAGTGTTGTTAATACAGTTTCAAGCTGTATTGCCAAGGTTGATACAAAGAAAAAGGATCTAAAGCAGTCAATTACCTTTCCTGCTATTCCAATCGTGTTATATGATGAAAACTCAAATATAGTTTCAAATCCAAATATTACACTTGATAAGGATTCTGTTGACATTTCTGTTCCTGTTCTTAAAATAAAAGAACTTCCAATTGCCGCGCAT
Organism: Oscillospiraceae bacterium; assembly: GCA_015066115.1. GTDB lineage: Bacteria > Bacillota > Clostridia > Oscillospirales > Ruminococcaceae > SIG578. Next base: position 228,441 of record SVOZ01000001.1, on the reverse strand, counting down.
TTTATAAACAAACCAGCCAATTTTAACGACGCGAGCTTTGCCTATACCCTTTCAGCAACAAAAATAGAAGTTGCGGGACCTGCTGAAACAATTGACACAATGTCTCAGATCGACATACGATATGTTGATTTAAAAAACGCAAAACCAGGAGATGTCGTAACTCTTAATGTCGAGCTTCCTTCAGGATTTATCAATGTTTCAAATATTTCTACCGTTGATGTAACTGTTCCTTCAAACAATATGCAGGAAAAATCGTTTACAGTAAACCAGTTTAAATTAATCGGCACCCCTGAAAACAAAAAGGCAACTCTCAGCACAAAACGGCTTAATAATGTTGTGCTTGTCGGTGATAGAAATATAATTAACAACATAACAGCGCAGGACATTGTTATTGAAGTTGATTTATCTAATATCACAACAAACGGTACTGTTACTGTTCCTGCCACTATCACTGTTCCGAGTCAGCAAGGCGTTTTTTGGGCATACGGAAACTATGAGGTTGTAATCAGAATCAGCTAAATTTATAGCCGCTCTGCTTTGCTGAGCGGCTATAACTACAAATAGGAGATAAATATGATTGTTGTATCAGGCGTTATAACGGATCTAAATAACGAGGTAACTGTTGCTATTGATAAGGCTAATAAAATTTTAGGATTAAATAGCTCAGATATTGTTGATAGCTTTATAATAAAGACCTCTGTTGATGCACGTCACAAAAAAGCGCCTCAGCTTGTATCGTCTGTTGGATTTATAACAAACAAAGACGAAGAAAAATATGTTAATAAAATAAATAATAAAAATGTATCTTACAGAAATCTTGATGCCGGTCTGCCTAAATTTTGCTTTGGAAAACAAAATTTAAAAAACAGACCTGTAATTGTCGGATTCGGTCCTGCGGGAATGTTTGCAGGGCTTATACTTGCAAAGAATGGATACCGCCCTATCATTATTGAACGCGGCGAAGATGTGGACAAGCGTATTAGTTCCGTTACGTCATTTTGGCAAACGGGAAAACTTAACACGCAAAGCAATGTTCAGTTTGGTGAAGGCGGTGCAGGTACATTTTCGGACGGAAAGTTAACAACTCGCATTAACGATCCTCTGTGTGACTACGTTTTAAAGGAGTTTGTTCGTCTTGGAGCTCCTTCTGAAATTCTAAAAAAAGCAAAACCACATATTGGAACTGACTATTTAAGAGAAATAGTTAAATCAATTAAAAAAGAAATAGTTTCTCTTGGCGGAGAGGTTTTAACATCCTCGCAATTAACTGATATTATAGTTAAAAACGGAGAAATTGATCAGATAGTCATAAATGGCTCATATATTCCCTGTTCTGCGCTTATTCTAGCGATCGGACACAGTGCAAGAGACACATTTGAGATGCTTATGCAAAAATCAATTGCAATAGAATCAAAGCCTTTTTCAATAGGTGTAAGAATCGAGCATCTTCAGTCTGATATAAATTTTGGACTATATGGAAAATATATGAATCATCCAATGCTTCCAAAAGGCGAATATCAGCTTTCGCTCAGAAGCTCAGAACGCGCAGTTTACACATTTTGTATGTGTCCCGGCGGAAGTGTTGTCCCCTCTTGTTCCGAGCAAAACACCGTTGTAACAAACGGAATGAGTGAATTTGCAAGGGACAAGAAAAACGCAAACAGTGCACTTGTTGTGTCAGTTTCTCAAAAAGATTTTGGTTTAAATCCCAAAGATGCAATTAACTTCCAAAGAAAATATGAACAAGCTGCATTTATAGCAGGTGGAGAAAATTATTGTGCGCCCGCACAAACTGTCGGATGTTTTTTAAACAACAAAACAGGCCTTGATATATCAAGAATTGAGCCAAGTTATTCTTTAGGCGTAAAAGAATGCAATTTTAACAATTTGTTTCCCTCTTATATTTCTAATATGATGAGAGACGGGCTTATAAATTTCGGCCGTAAAATACGCAATTTTGATGCGAATGACGCAGTTTTAACAGGAGTTGAAACCAGAACATCTTCTCCGATAAGAATTTTGCGAGGAGAAAATCTCGAGTCTATTTCTATAAGCGGACTTTATCCCTGCGGCGAAGGCGCAGGATATGCGGGCGGAATTATGAGTGCTGCTGTTGACGGAATAAAAGTTGCTATCTCTGTCATCAAAAAATACAGGCCTTTATAATAAAAAAGAACCCTTTTACAAGGGTTCTTTTTTATTATCTAACTTTGTCTGCAAGCTCAAACAGCTTTCTATCAATATCTTTCTTCATTTTAAGGGCTTCGTGAATATCGTAGTCAACAATATCGTTGCCTTTCATTGCAACAACTCTATTTCCGATTCCCTGTTTTAAAAGGTTTACAGCATAATCGCCCATTCTTGTAGCAACAATTCTGTCTTTAGCTGTAGGAGAGCCTCCGCGCTGGATATGAGCTAAAATCGCGGCACGGGTTCCGATTCCCGTTGCATCCTCGATCTTCTTGGCAATTTCCTGCGAACCGCCTATGCCCTCGGCAACCATAATTAAATGACGACGCTTTCCTATTTTTTTAGCTTCAATAATTTTTGCAAGAATGTCTTTTTCAAAATCAAAAGGAAGCTCAGGAACTATTATCGCTGTTGCGCCGCAGGCAATTCCTGCATTAAGAGCAAGGTCACCACATCTGCGTCCCATAACCTCAACAACACTGCATCTGCTGTGGGAATTGCAGGTATCGCGCAATTTATCAACAAGGTCAACAACAGTATTCATTGCTGTGTCGTAACCGATTGTGTAGTCTGTGCATGCGATATCATTATCAATTGTTCCGGGAATTCCAACACAGTTAATTCCAACAGATGAAAGATCAGCGGCTCCACGGAAAGAACCATCTCCTCCGATAACAACAAGGCCTTCAATGCCAAGTTTTTCGCAGGTCTCTTTTCCCTTCATAACACCTGCCATGTTCTTGAATTCGAGACATCTTGCTGTGTAAATTGCGGTACCGCCCTTATTGATTATATTTGAAACACTTGTTCTTGTTAATTCTTGAATATCTCCTTTAATTAAGCCATTATATCCATCATATATTCCATAAACCTTAAATCCTTCTGCTAACGCAGAACGAACAACGGCTCTAACAGCCGCATTCATACCCGGCGCATCTCCGCCACTTGTTAAAACACCGATTGATCTCATAAAACGATTCCTCCAACAATATTGTATGCATTAATTAGTGTATAACTACTGACTAATTATGTCAATATTTGACATCGGCTTTTTTATGGACAAATCAATCATTTTATACTCATAAAACAATCATAAGCTATTATCTAATAACGACACAAGCATCTCCCAAAATATCCTTTAAATTATTGATCGTATCAATGAAACAATCAGTTGAGAATTTCTCATTAAGCTTAACAAGCATATTTGTGTCAGCAAAACGAATTACTATATTATATTCTCCCCTGTTTCCGTTTGAGATAATATTAAGAGCACTTGTGTATTCATAACTGTCTTTTGATGGAACTTTTAAAAATAATTTTTTGTCCTGTTTAACATAAAAATCAGAAGGTGAAATCACACTATCACAAATAATCTTAGCGCTTCCCTCATCTTTTATATCAAGCGTGCCATTAATTACAACAATACTATTCTTATCATCGGTTTTGTATTCAACTAATGATCTTTCAAACCTAAGAAGAACGTTGGGAAATACCAGAACCTCAATCGAACCCTCCATGTCCTCAAGCATGATCATAGCCATAGATCTATTCGACTTAGTATTCTTAATTTTAATTTGTGTGATTACTCCGAGGATGCTTATTTTTTGTCCGTCAAAAAATCTTTCAGGTTCGTCACGAAGCAGTGCAGTTGTAACAAACTTTTGCTTTGAGATAACAGACTGATAAGGAGCAATTGGATGCCCTGAAATAAACATGCCTATTGTTTCTTTTTCAAATCTTAAAATAACATCTTTAGGAAATTCCGAAACGGGAGCAAGCTTTACGTAGTCGTTTTGAACAGACGTTTCACTCTCAAAAGCAAACAGGTTTGTCTGTCCAAACATGGTCCTTTTGTTCTCAGCATCTATGCTTTCAAGCACAGATGTGTAACCCTCAAGCATTTGACGCCTGTTATATTCAAGAGAATCAAGCGCGCCGCTTTTTATAAGGCTTTCTATTGCTTTTTTATTAAATTCTTTACCATGCAATCGCTTGCAAAAATCATAAAAAGATGTAAAAATTCCATCTTGTGCTCTGCTTGAAATTATAGCAGAAATCACGCCTTTTCCAAGATTTTTGATAGCAAGCAATCCAAACCTGATATTTCCGCTATCAACAGTAAATCCCATTTCACTGTACGAAATATCGGGCGGCAAAACCTTAATGCCCATTTCACTGCAAGCAGCAACATATGAAATAAGCTTATCTGTATTATCAAGCACGCTTGTCATAAGCGCCGCCATAAATTCAACAGGATAATGGCATTTCAGATATGCGGTTTTATATGAAACAAATGCATACGCAGCGGCGTGCGATTTATTAAATGCGTAAGAAGCAAAACTTAACATTTGATCAAAAATCTCGTTTGCTGTTTTTTCATCAACACCTCGCTTTATTGCACCGTCACATTCTTCAGAACCATAGATGAAGTTTTGACGTTCTTTTTCCATTACATCAAACTTTTTCTTTGACATTGCACGTCTTACAAGGTCCGCTTTTCCGAGCGAATAACCCGCAAGCTCGCGGAAAATCTGCATAACCTGTTCCTGATAAACTATGCATCCGTAGGTAACCTCTAAAATAGGTTTTAAAAGCGGATGCTTATATGTTATTGCTTCGGGGTTATGCCTGTTTTTATTGTATTGCGGTATTGAATCCATAGGACCGGGTCTGTAAAGTGAAATAATTGCAATTAAATCCTCAATACATTCGGGCTTTAATGCCATAAGCTCTTCACGCATTCCTGCTGATTCAAACTGAAAAACCCCCTTTGTGTTTCCTTTAGACAACATTTGATAGGTGCGCTTGTCGTTAATATCAATGTTGTTTTCGTCAAAATCAGGGTTGTTTTTCTTTATAAGCTTAACGGCATCATCAATAACAGTTAAAGTTCTAAGGCCCAAAAAGTCCATTTTTAAAAGACCGAGTTCTTCAAGGGTGGTCATGGGAAATTGTGTAACAATTGAGTCGTCATTTTTTTGCAGTGGTACGTAATCCGAAACCGGTTTATCGGTTATAACAACGCCTGCAGCATGCATAGAACTGTGTCTTGGCATTCCCTCAACCTTTTGTGCCATATCGATAAGCTCTTTGATCTGTGCACTTTCCTCATATTTTTCCCTTAGTTTTTCGGAGCTTGAAAGCGCTTTTTCTATAGTTATTTTCAGATCATTAGGCACAAGCTTTGCAATTTCATCAACTGCCTGATAACTCATTCCGAGCGCTCTTCCAACATCTCTTATGGCTTGTTTTGCAGCCATTGTTCCAAATGTTACGATCTGGGCAACGTGATCTGCACCGTATTTTTTTATAACATATTCAATTACTTCCTGCCGTCTTTCATAGCAAAAATCAACATCAAAATCCGGCATACTAACCCTTTCAGGATTTAAAAATCTCTCAAAAAGGAGATTATATCTGATTGGGTCAATTCCTGTTATTCCAATGCAGTAAGCCGCAAGACTTCCGGCTCCCGAGCCTCTTCCTGGGCCAACAGGAATGTTTTTTTCTTTCGCAAAGCGTATAAAATCATAAACAATTAGATAATAGGTTACGTAACCCATTTTTTCTATTACAGACAGCTCGTAATTAAGCCTATCAACAATTTTCTTGTCAACATCTTTTCCGTAGTTTCTGTAAAGTCCTTCAAAGCAGAGCCTATAAAAATAGTCACGATTATTCTCACCCGTGGGTGCCGTGTAAACAGGAAGCTTGGTGTTTCCAAACTCAAATGTAACATTGCAGCGCTCGGCAATTTTTAAGGTGTTTTCTATCGCCCCGGGATAACCCGCAAAAAGAGACTGCATTTCTTGCTCAGACTTTATATAAAATTCCTCGGTTGAAAACTCAAGTCCGCCTTCTTCATAGATGGTTTTATTGGTTTGAATACTAATAAGGACATTTTGCATTTTGGAATCATCTTTTTCAATATAGTGAGCATCGTTTGTTGCAACAAGGCTCACACCAAGCTCATTAGAAAGGCGATTTAGATCACTTAAGATCTTTTTCTGTTCAACAATTCCGTGGTCTTGAATTTCAATAAAGAAGTTTTCTTTGCCGAAAATATCTATATATCTTTCTGCGGCTTTTTTAGCACCGCTATAATCATCATTAACAAGCTTTCTGGGAATTTCTCCTGCAAGGCAGGCAGAAAGCGCAATAAGCCCCTCAGAATATTCACTAAGAAGTTCAAGGTCAACTCTTGGCTTGTTATAAAAGCCCTCTGTAAAAGAAAGCGAGACCATTTTTATAAGGTTTTGATAGCCAACATTGTCTTTGCAAAGCAAAACCAAATGATAAGGCGAAACGTCTATGCCCGAAACCTTATCAAATCTTGTGCGGGGTGCAACATAAACCTCGCAACCGATAATGGGCTTCACCCCTTGAGAAACACATTCTTTATAAAAATCTATTACGCCGTTCATAACTCCGTGATCTGTTATGGCAACAGCAGGTTGTCCGAGCTCTTTAACGCGACTAACAAGACGCTTTATTCTGCAAGCGCCGTCAAGCAAACTGTATTCTGTGTGAAGGTGAAGATGTGCAAATCCGGACATAAATTCACTTCCCTTTGCTTTGATTTAATTCCTCTGCGATTTGTACGATTTTTTTAAGTCTTCTATCAATACCTGATTTGCTGAATTCTCCGCTAAGTTCTTTTGCCATAGTGCTGAGTGACATTTCTGGATTATCAAGTCTGAACCTTGCGATGCTTTGTAAATCTTCCGGCAAAAAATCCATGCCTCTTTTTGCAACAATAAAATTTATTGCTGAAACTTGCTTAAAAGCAACATCGATCGTCTTTTTAAGATTTGCTGTTTCACAGTTGTTTCGCCTGTTTATCCTGTTTCTAAGATCCTTTATAACCTTTGAGTCCATAAGTTCAAGGCTTTTCTTTATTGCGCCCATTCCCGTAAGAATATCTTCAATGGACGAACTGTCTTTAAAATAAACAATGTGATTATCTCTTCTCATTGTCCTTTTGGGCAAAAACCCAAGAGAAGAAAGCATATTTTCAGAAAAAACAGCATGATTTTTTTCTTTAAATGTAAATTCAAGGTGATAATCGGTTGCAGGGTCTGATACACTTCCGCATCCTAAAAAAATACCTTTGATAAACGCCCAGGTTATTGCTTCATCAAGAGAAATAAGACCTATATCCTGAGAATATTTTCCGCAATTAAAGCTATCACAAATGGTTTTACATGCTATTTTATCGGTTATTTTAACCTGATAAAGCTCTTTAATCTGCATTTTGTTTTCAGAAAATCTTGAAACATCAACATTATATCTGTAGAGCCGGCCCAAAAGCTTTGAAAAATATATACAAACCTCTTTGCATTCAGATAAAAATTCTATTTCGTTTTCATTGTAGATTCTTGCAGAGCAAAGCAAGCCGTAAAGCAAAGAAGCTTTACAGCTCTCAGGCATCTTGTATGCGTCACAAATTTCATTTTTAACCTGGTTAGAAAAACTCATAACCTTTCCCTGCTTTAATTTTTACTAATATCTCTGTGGTTAATACCCGTGTTAATGCCTTTTTCAAATATGTGCTTATTAAGAATTTCGGAAAAAACAACAGAACGATGTTTTCCGCCTGTGCATCCAACAGCAATAACAAGCTGACTTTTTCCTTCATCAATATACATCGGCAAAAGCGAATCGATCATGTCTAAAAGCTTTTCTTTAAAGAGTTGTGCCTGATCCCATTTCATAACATAATCATAGACGGCCTGGTCTAAACCTGTTTTATTTTTTAGTTCCTCAACATAAAAGGGATTAGGCAAGCACCTTACATCAAAAACAAGATCAGCTTCACTCGGCAGTCCATATTTAAAGCCAAATGACATGCAGTGAACTATCATCGACTTTCTCTTGTCGCCAAGAAAAAGCTTTATAATTCTTTCTTTTAACTGTGCGGTTGACATATACGAGGTGTCGACAATATAGTCGGCAGCCTCTCTGACTTTTTTAAGCATCTCTCTTTCAGCCTTAAGCGCAACCTCGGTTCCCGAGACGGTCCCATCATCAAGTGGATGCTTTCTTCTTGTTTCCTTATATCTGCGAATAAGAACCGAATCAAGACAGTCAAGAAAAAGAATTTTATATGTAACATTCTGTTTTTTCAGTTCGTTTAATCCGTCACTGAGAGAAAAGAACATATCTCCGCCTCTCACATCTGCGGCAATAGCAACCTTTGAGAGCTTGTCATTCTTTCCTTCGTTACACATTTCGGCAATTTTAGGAATAAGCTGTGGCGGCATGTTATCAATGCAAAAAAAGCCAATATCCTCAAGCGCAACCATCGCTCTTGACTTTCCTGAGCCGGAAAGTCCGGTTACAATTACTATTTCCATAAACTCACCACTTTCATATAATTTTAACTTCCGGTTCTAATTTATATCCCGTTTTTTCATAGACAATGTCGGAAACATTTTTTATAAGCTGTAAAACATCGCTACAGCTTGCATTTTCAAGATTCACAACAAAGCCTGCATGCTTTTCGCTAACCTGAGCATCTCCGATTCTGTAACCCTTCAACCCACAATTGTCAACAAGCATTGAAGCATAACTGCCCTCAGGTCTCTTAAATGTGCTTCCGGCACTTGCAAGGTCAAGAGGTTGCTTTTCTTTCCTTCTGTTTAAAAGCTCGGTCATTTTTTCTTTAATATCATCATAATTTCCCTTTTTAAGCCTTAACGCAACGCTGACAATGCAGAGATTTTTACCCGAGAAAAAGCTATGTCTGTAAGAAAAATCAAGCTCTTCTGAACTTATAGTGCAAAGATTCCCTTGCTCATCAATGTATCTGCAGCCGCAGACTATATCTTTCATTTCGCCGCCATATGCCCCGGCATTCATAACTACAGCTCCGCCGCAACTCCCCGGAATCCCATAGGCAAATTCCATTCCCGTAAGGCTATGTTTAAGAGCAAAATTACAAATATTTGATAAAAGTGCCCCGGCAAAACACTCAATTTTATTATCATCGATCAGTTTAACCTCAGAAAGAGGGTTTGAAACACAAATCACAACTCCTCTGACACCTTCGTCTTTTACAAGAAGATTGGAGCCTTTACCTATAACAATATACGGAATGTTAAAATCTCTGCAAAGTGAAATTACTTTACAGCATTTTTCTATCGTATCAGGCATAACAAACACATCTGCAGGCCCTCCGATACGAAAAGAAGTGTGATTCTTCATCTGTTCTGACAGAGAAAAATCTATTTTGTTTATTTTTAGTGCATTTTGAAGTTCAAGATACACGTTTTTCACCTCAGAATCAGTTATATAAAAGACCGAGCATTGCGGCGCCGATAATTCCGGCATCGTTTCCAAGCGATGCCGCAACTATTTTGGTTGCATTTTTTGCATCCCCATTAAACGCTTCTTTTTGAACAATGTCTCTTAGGGGTTTTAAAAGAGTTTCTCCCTCTTTTGAAATTCCTCCGCCTATTAAAAGAACATCAGGCTGGAAAATATTTATAAAGTTTGCACATCCACACGCAAGATATCCGATAAACCCTTCGACAACCTCTTTTGCAGATTTGTCGCCTTTTTTCATCGCATCAAACGCGGTTCTTCCATTGACATCATCAATGTTTCCGCCACATTCATCCCACATTGCACTATCCGAATGTTCTGTCATGGCAGCCTTTGTCTGATCAATAAGCGCCGTTGCCGAACAGTATCTTTCAAGACAGCCTTTTCTGCCGCAGTTGCACTGTAAACCGTTATATTCAATTACGCAGTGCCCCATCTCTGCTCCGCAGAAATTAGAGCCGCTATAAATTTTTCCGTTAAATATAATTCCGCCTCCAACTCCCGTTCCTATAGTAACACAAACGGCATTTGTGGCATCTTTTGCGGCACCGGCAATAAATTCTCCGTAAGCCGCCGCATTTGCATCATTTTCAATAAAACATTTTACCGATGTTTTTTCTTCAATAAGTTTAGCAACAGGAGCAGATGTAATGCCAAGATTATGAGCACGCTCAACCGTTCCTGAAACCGGATTTACAGAACCGGGAGAACCAACTCCGATCCACTCAACATCCTTTAATGCTATATTTGTTGATTCACAAAGTTCAAGCGTGGTTTTAATCATATCATCAACATAAGCCTCTACGGCTCTCGGAGCGTTAGTGGGAACGCTCTTTTTTGCAACGATCCGATTATTCTCATCAACAATTCCAACTGCAATATTTGTTCCGCCAAGATCTATTCCAATATAGTATTTCATTACACTTCTCCTTTTAAGCTCTTGGCGCAATATCTCCAACGCTCTTATCGTCAACCATACCAAGCTGTTTTAAAAGTTCTTCAGCCGCATTATATCCCATTTTCTTTTGTCTGTTGCTCATTGCCGCAACCTCAATAATGATTGCAAGATTTCGGCCCGGTTTTACAGGAATTGTAAGACTTCCAACGGTTACGCCAAGTATATCTATTTTTTCATTTTCAATTCCGATACGGTCATATATTTTCTGATTATTCCACTGCTCAAGATTTATAACCATATCTATTTTTTCTGTAACCTTAACAGCTCCCATACCATAAAGCCGTCTCACATTTATTATTCCTATTCCGCGAAGCTCAACAAAATGTCGAATATTTTCGGGAGCAGTTCCAACAAGAGTTTTATCAGAAACTCTTCTGATTTCAACCGCATCATCTGCAATAAGTCTATGACCGCGTTTTACAAGCTCGATGGCTGTTTCACTTTTTCCAACGCCGCTTTCACCCAAAATAAGAACACCCTCACCATAGACCTCAACAAGAACTCCGTGCTGTGTAATTCTTGGAGCAAGCTCAACGTGAAGAAAAGAAATGAGTCCTGCAATAAATCGAGATGTCGAAAGCGCAGTTCTCATCAAAAACACCCCATGCTTTTGAGCAGCCTTAAGCATTTCCGGAATTATCTCATTAGCTCTTGCAACAACAACAAGCGGCGGTTTATGAGACATAAACAGATCAAAAACCTTTTCGCGTTCTTCGACGCTCATCTTTTCAATATATCCGTACTCGGCGTTTCCGATAATCTGTATTCTGTTATTATCAAAATAGTCATAATCTCCGGCAAAATTTAGTCCTGGCCTATTAACATCGTTGCTGTAGATCTTCATATCCGCTGTAGAAAATGGAGAATGAATTTCTTCAAGATTAAAGTCATTCTTTATTTTTTCGAGAGTTACAGAAAACTTCGCTTTCATTATTATTCTCCTTAAACAGATTTATATTTTTATTATACTATTCCTACTATATAAATTCAAATAAATATTTATTAAATTTGGCGAAAAAACGACTAATTTACGTTTTTGACATCTGTTAACACACCAACAACAAGATAACGATACACCTTTCCATTACCAAGGCAGGTGCTCAGGGTCACAAATTTATCATTTATGCTGATATTCTGCTCTTCCCTTACATTTTTTAGTTTATATTTTGGATTCTTAATAAGGTCAATAAATTTTTGAAAACCGCTTTCTTTTGTACAATCATATTCGTACATAATGTGGTAATCATTGTGCTGAAAAGCTGAAACAATGGCATAGGTGTAAATTTTATCGGGCGTGTATATATAAAACTCGGCATTTTCTTCAAAAAAGATTTTATCTTGGAATTTATGAAGATTTTCAAACATATAACCTTTTGTCATATTGTGGCCGTAGAGAACTGTATTTGGGTCTGAAAAATTCTTATTATTTGCCTTCTCGCTATAAATCGTTCCGGCAAATTCATATTTCCCATAAATATTATGGTGGAGATAAAATCCATCATTCTTGCTGTGCTGTAAAATCGGATAGTCAATATTGGTGTTGGGAACATAAATCCAGGCATAGATATCGGAATTTATTTCTCTAAGTCTGTTAAAATCAACAGGTATATTGAGCGGTTCTTTTTTTGCGATGCTTGAAGATGTATTAGTACCATCCCGATCGTTTGGTAGGCGTTTGGTTCCAAACATCACTCCTACAAGAATAGCGCCAGCCAGCAATACAGATAAAACTGATATTACTGCAATTTTAGTTTTACTATTCAATTTAAACACCGCCTTTGCCTGTTATACAAAAACCCTGCAAACCTATTGGGATTGCAGGGTTTTAGTTTAAGTATTATAAAAACATATTAAAAAAATCTGCTTACAATTCCTACAACAACCGTAAGAACAAATAAAACCGCAACACATATTTTGGTAATCTTCTTAAGCTTCTCTTCTTTGGTACGTCCGCGGTTAACACCAAGATATGATTGAGAAACATCTCCTGTAACTGCAGAAGACATAGAATCATTAGAATCCTGCATCATAACAAGGATAACAATAGCAATACTTGTAAAAATAAGAAGAACTCCTGCAATTATTTCAAAAACGTTCATTTCAATTTCCTCCGAAAACTTTTTTAACTATAAAATCATACCACATTTATTATAATTTTGCAACACATTTTTGCTACTTTTTAGAAAAAATTATATATCAAAATCTTCTTTTGTCAGGTCTGACTGCAATTCTGCTTTATTAGGTACGCGCTTGAGAGGGTCGTATTCATATTTTCTACAGGAAAAAATTGCGCTTACAATTCCTTTTTTTTGACAAAAAACCTTATCTGCTTCGCCATTTCTTTTGCCGAATTTGCAGTACATACATGCAGGCTCGGCCTTGTTGCCAAAAAGTTTAATTCTCATTTTACTTCCCTCTCCTATCAGTTTTTTATTAATTCTTCTGCCGCTTTAAAGGTTACCTCTGTAATAATCTCTCCGCCCATTATTCTCGCAATCTCGTTAACTCTTTGATTATAATCTAGCGGTCTAACAGTTGTATAGGTTTTTCCTTCGACAGCATTTTTTTCTATAAGAAGATGATTATCTGCAAGGGATGCTATCTGTGCTAAGTGAGTTACACACAAAACCTGCTTACTTTTTGAGACGAGTTTAATTTTTTCGCCGATCTTTCGTGCGGTTTTTCCGCTTACGCCTGTGTCAATTTCATCGAAAATCAAAGTTCCTGCCAGATCGCCTTTTGTCAAGACGGTCTTGATTGCAAGCATAATTCTAGAAAGTTCTCCGCCTGATGCAATTTTCGAAATAGGTTTAAGCTCTTCTCCTCTGTTTGCGGAAATAAGAAACTCCATCTGGTCACAGCCGTCTGCTTTAAGATCGACCCTGTTTTGTGAAACAGAAAACTTAACATTGGGCATATCAAGAAAACAAAGTTCTTCAACAATATTATTACACAAAGACACACAGGCTTGTTTGCGTTTTTGAGATAAATTTTCTGCAAGTTTATTAGCAGACGCATACAAGCTGTTATATTTTGAAAGTAGTTCTTCTTTTCTTTTATCGCTGAAGGTTATATCGTCAAGTTCTTTTTGAAGCTGTTCTAATTTTTCTAAAATTTCCTCAACACTTCCGCCGTATTTTTGTTTTAAACGGAATATTAAATCAAGTCTTTCTTCAATGTTATCAAGCTGATTTGAGTCGAAATCATACTTACCGTTTGCGCCGCGAATTTCAGAATAAATATCCTCAAGCTCGTACAACACATTATTTGCGCGTTCAGATAAAGAGGTGAAATCTGAATCAAACTCAGCAATCTCCGAAACTGCACGAGATGCATCCCTGACCATACTAAGAATTCCCTCGGAGTTATCATCACCGATAAGAAGACTATGTGCAACCGAAATATTCTCAGCAAGGTTTTCCGAATTTCTGATCATATCTCTGCTGCTGAGAAGCTCTTCCTCCTCGCCTTTTACAAGCTCAGCCGCTGATATTTCATCGATCTGAAAGGATAAAAGTTCGATTTTTCTTTCTTTAAGCTCATCATTTGTTTCGATGCTGTCAAGCTCATTTTTGACCTTACACATTTCATCGTAAACCTTTTTATACTCTGACAGTTCACTATTAAGCGACGCATATCCATCGATAAAATTAATGTGCTTTGAAGGAGAAAAAAGCTGCTGACTATCGTGTTGGCCGTGAATATTAAGAAGAATGGGCGCTATTTGCTTTAACATAACGGCAGGAACCATCATTCCGTTTAGTCTGAAAACGCTTCTGCCCTCTACAGATAATTCGCGACTGATAAGTACAAGTCCATCATCAGATACGTCGCACCCAAGCTCTTTGAGCACATCTTCCGACTCTCTTTCAAAATCGCCGAAAACCGCAGAAATTTTTGCCTTAGACGCGCCATTTCTGATAATATCTTTTGATGTTTTCTCGCCTGTTACTGCATTAATTGAATCTATGATAATTGATTTACCGGCACCGGTTTCGCCCGTTAAAACATTAAAGCCTGCAGTAAAATCAATTGTAAGCCTTTCAATTACCGCAACATTTTCAATCTGAAGCTGAATCAGCATTGCTGACGTCTCCTTTTCTTATCCCTTTATAATTTGACGGATCTCGCTAACAAGTTTTAACGCCTGCTGCTCGCTTCTGAGCAGAATAAACACTGTGTCATCGCCCGCAAGTGAGCCAACAACATCGCGGATCTTCATATTATCTAAAGCCGCACAAGCCGCATTTGCCATACCGGTATGGCACTTTAAAACAACAATATGATACGCATAATCAATGCTGACAACTGCTTCTGAAAAAATAGCGCGAAACTTTGTGCTTAACTCACTTACCTTGTCCTGTGTAGGCACATCATATTTATAAATTCCCGTATCTGTCATAACCTTGATAAGCCTTAGTTCACGAATATCTCTTGAAAGGGTGGCCTGAGTTGCGGTAAACCCACCTTCTTTCAAAAGTTCCATAAGCCTACCCTGGGTGTCAACATCGTTTTTTGAAATAATCTCAAGGATCTTCTCTTGTCTTTTCTGTTTCATTTGTTTCCGCTACCTTTCCATAAGCTTTTTATTTATTGCAGAATAGTAACTTTTTCCTTCAACACATATAAACTTAATATTTTTCTCATATCGCGAAACAGTTATTTCGTCATGTTGAGTTATCTGCTCGGAATTTATCCCATCTGCTACAACAAAGGCTTGTTTTTTATTCAAATTTGCATTGGTCTTGACCGAAATATTTTCGAACTCAGGCAAAATAATTGGTCTTGAAAGCAACGAATGAGCACAAATCGGTGTAATGGTTATCGCCTTTACAGATGGATGCATTATCGGTCCGCCTGCCGACATAGCATAAGCTGTTGAACCCGATGCCGTTGAAATAATAATACCGTCGGCTCTGTAATTTGCTGTTTTAATATCGGCGCAACATATATCAATATCAAGTATTCCTGAAAAGGCATTTTTACAAATTATAATATCGTTTACGGCAGTAAATTTCTTTACTCTATCTTTATGCCCTATGCTTACCTGAAGGGTTAATCTTTCTTCAAGCTTATATTCTCCCGATGTGATCTTATGTAAAAGATCTATCTCATCTTTTTCAATGGTCGCAAGAAATCCAAGGGTTCCAAGGTTTACACCAATCAGCGGAATATCATATTCAAGCAGAAGATTTGCGGATTTTATTATTGTTCCGTCTCCACCGATTGCAACAGCAAATGAAATATCTTTTTCAAGCCTTTCGGAAGAAACAAATCTGACTCTGCTATCATCAAAAAACGCTCTTACCTCAGAAAGCGCCAATATTTCGACATTATCTTTTGCAAGCTCTTCGATTACCTTGCATGTTATACTGCCGCATTCTTCTTTTTGAAAATTAGGAAGCAACAATACTTTCAAGAAATCACCTCGCTATTTATCAAGTTCTAAATGAGATGCGAAAACCGTTTCACTTGCGAAATCCTCAGCAATCTCGCAAATTCCACTGCCGTTTTTAAGATAAATCAGGTATTCGATGTTGCCCTCAGGCCCTTTAACGGGTGAAAAGGACAATCCCTTTACATCAAATTTGTTTTGTAAAGCAAAATCTATGATGCCTTTCACAACATCAATATGCACTTGCTTATCTCTTACAACGCCTTTTTTCCCTACATTCTCTCTGCCTGCCTCAAATTGAGGCTTTATAAGGCACACAATCTCGCCGTCTTGTTTTAAATATGTTTTTGCAACAGGCAAAACAAGCTTAAGAGAGATAAAAGAAACATCAACACTTATAAAATCGATCGGTTGACCTATCTGTTCGGCTGTAAGATACCTTACATTAGTTCTTTCTAAATTTACGACCCTCTCATCGCAGCGCAGTTTCCAGGCAAGCTGTCCATACCCAACATCTACTGCGAATACCTTTGATGCACCGTTTTGGAGCATACAATCAGTAAAGCCTCCTGTTGAGGCTCCAATATCCATACAAACCTTATTTTCAAGATTTATAGGAAATAGCCGCATGGCCTTTTCAAGCTTAAGACCGCCGCGACTTACATAGTTGATTGTACTTCCGCGAACCTCGATCTCTGCCTGCTCATCAACAGTTGCACCGGCTTTATCGACCCTCTCACCGTCTACAAAAACAATTCCCGACATAATCAAGGATTTTGCCTTTTCTCTTGATTGAGCATATCCTTTTTCAAAAAGAATAATATCAAGTCTCTTTTTCTGCATTTAAATTATTTCCTTTATTAATTTATAAACATTTTTACTATCAAGCATACACTCTGTTAAAGCTTCATCAATGCTTTGATGGGGAATAAATGAATTACCTAAGGTGCGCGAAACATATTTCCCTTTATATCCGCTCTTTGCAAGCTCATATCCGAAAAGCTCTGAGATCGAGCCTCTTTGCACACACTCTTCGACAAAAACAACATTTTTATATTGCATTAAAATTTCAATTATTTCAGGCGTGCATTCAAGTTTTACAAGTTTTAAAATATCTGCTTGAGTATTCTCTGATTCAAGCATTTCAACTGCTTTTGTGCAGGCCCAATATTCCCTGCCGTAAGTGACAATTATACAGTTTTTATTATCGCCCAAGCCCGAAGAATAAAGTGTTTTTTCACAGCTGTTTAAAGCAAATTTTTCAGGTATTTCTGCAGGTTTACCCTTAGGATATCTAACAGCAACAACTCCGTCTTCTTTATAAATTGCTTTGTTTATACACATTTCAAGTTCATTAATATCAGAGGGCGAATAGATTTTTACATTTGGAATAGTTGAAAGAAAGGCAACGTCAAATATTCCCTGATGTGTTTCGCCGTCATTTCCCACTATTCCAGCTCTGTCAATTGCAAGAATGATATGAAGATTATCAATAGCCGCATCGTGCAAAACCTGATCGTAAGCACGCTGAAGAAAGCTTGAATAAATTGCAACAACCGGCACAAGCGCATTCTTTGCCATTCCAGCCGCACAGGTTACTGCAAGCGGCTCAGCAATGCCAACATCCAAAAATCTGCGAGGATGCTCTTTTGCGAACAGATCAAGACCCGATGCATATTTCATTGCCGGGGAAATAGCGCATATCCTATCGTCTTTTTTTCCAAGCTCCGTTAAAATCTTTCCGAAAGCCTCAGAAAAGCCATCAGATGTTTTGTTAACGCTATTTCCTTGCTCTCTGTCAAACGGCGTCACTCCGTGATATGCTCCGGGGTTATCCTCGGCATATTTATATCCCTTTCCTTTAACCGTTTCAACATGAACAAAAACAGGCTTATTTAGAGATTTAGCTCGCTGAAGCACCTCACAAAGCGAGGTAACGTCATGACCATCCACCGGTCCAAGATAAACAAAACCAAACTCCTCAAACCAGGTCATGTGATAAATTGCGTGTTTTATCATAGATTTTGAGCTGACAATTTTTCTTCTAAGCCATCTTCCAAAGAAAGGAATATTAGTAACAAATCGCTCTATTCTGTCTTTAATTTTAAAATATCTCGGTCTTACACGAATTTCAGACAGATATTTTGCAAGACCGCCTATATTTTTAGAAATCGAAATCTTATTATCATTTAAAACAACAACAAGACGATCGTGAGATCTTCCTATATTATTAATGCCTTCATAAAACATGCCGCCGCTTGCGGCGCCATCACCTATAACCGCAACGACGTGACCGTCTTGACCAGAAATAGTCTTTGCTCTTGCAAGACCGTAAGAAGCGGCAAGCGATGTGCTGCTATGTCCTGCAATAAAGGCATCGTGCTCACTTTCCTTTGGATTAGGAAATCCCGAAATACCGCCTTTAGTGCGTATAGTTGACAGCTTGTCCTTTCTTCCTGTCAGAATTTTATGGGTATAAGACTGGTGGCCCACATCCCATACGATCTGATCCTTGGGGCTGTCAAAAACGCGGTGCAAGGCAACCGAAAGCTCAACTGTACCTAAGTTTGATGAAAGGTGTCCCCCGCTTTTTGAAAGGGTTTCAATAAGCGTTTCCCTTATTTCATCGCATAAAGGCTTAAGCTCGGCAGCATCAAGCTTTTTAACATCTTGAGGAGAATTGATTTTTCCAAGAATTTTTTTATCCATAATCTATCCTTTTTTTACATTTTTCTTGTACAGAGAAAATCGGATAACTGGGTTAAAAATGTTTTGTCTTCAAATGCTTCAAGAGCACAAATTGCCTCTTGTGTAAGCTTTATTGCGTCCTTTTTTGCCTTTTCAACACCATGAAAAGAAACATAGGTTTTCTTATTATTTTTCTCATCGCTTCCAATTGGTT
Source organism: Oscillospiraceae bacterium (assembly GCA_015066115.1). Taxonomy (GTDB): domain Bacteria; phylum Bacillota; class Clostridia; order Oscillospirales; family Ruminococcaceae; genus SIG578. Next base: position 209,670 of record SVOZ01000001.1, on the reverse strand, counting down.
TTCCAAGCAAACTCTGATCACCGACACAATCAAGAATATCATCAATGATCTGAAATGCTATGCCTATCTTTTCTGCATAAGCATCGGCGGCGGCAATCTTTGCCTCATCTGCTCCTGCAAGGATCGCTCCTGCAGAGGCAGAGGCGCGAAGCAGGGCCGCAGTTTTATCTCTATATAATCTTAATAAAATCTCTTCGGATATATCCTTTCCTTCGTTTTGCAGGTCTATAACCTGACCGCCAATCATTCCGTCAACACCCGAATAATTCGCAATTGTCTGTGCCGCTTTGAGCTTTAAGTCAGCGTCAACATTGCTCGATGAGCAAAGCATAGTTTCAAAGGCGAGATTTAAAAGTGCATCTCCTGCAAGAAGCGCGTTTGCCTCTCCAAATGCTTTGTGGCAGGAAGGCTTACCGCGGCGCATATCATCATTATCCATACACGGAAGATCATCGTGAATAAGTGAATATGTGTGGATCATTTCGATTGCGCAAGCAAAAGGCAGCGCATCCTTTATATTTCCGCCGCACACCCTACAAAATTCAAGCAATAAAATTGGTCTTATTCTTTTACCGCCCGCTCCGACGCTGTATCTCATTGCGTCAAAGACCACCTGCTGAAGACAGTTTGAGCGCGAAAGAATTTTTTCAAGCTCTGCATCTATAAGCTCACAATAACTTTTTATCTTGCTGTCAAAATCAGTCATTATCAATTTCCTCACCATTTTGCAAAACTAACTTTTTAACCTTTTGCTCTGCAGTTTCGAGGCGTTTGTTACAATAAGCACACAGCTTAGTTGCCTCTTCAAAAAGAGCAAGAGACTCATCGAGAGTTGAGTTACCATTTTCTAAAACAGAAACGATCTGTTCGATGCGTTTCATCGCATCTTCAAAGCTAACTGTTTTATTTGACATTGTCATTACCTCTTTCGGTCTTTGTTAAAATCTTTGCCTGCGCAGTTCCATCATAAAATCTTACAGAAACCTCATCATCGGGAGAAAGACTTTTACAAGAAACTAATTTATCCTGTTTTGTAACAAAGCTGTATCCTCTTGTAAGCACCTTTAAAGGACTTAAGGCATCAAGCTTAGCGGCAGACGACAAAAGCTTTGCTTTGTTTTCAAAATATATCTTTTCTGTCGCGGAGTTTAATTTATCATTTAATTGAATCAGTTTTGTCTTATGATTATCAAAAAATTTGTCTGTCCTGCTTATACAGGGCCTGCTCATTAAGCTTAATAATTTGTCTTTCATAGACTTAAGATAATATTCTGCATTTTTCAAACAAGGCCTGTTTTCATAAAAATCAAGTTGCTTTGAAAACATTTCAAGCCTGCTTTTAATAAGTGCCTCGGACCTATCAGAAAATTCCGAAAGATTATATCTCAAACTGTTTATATCTGGTGTACATAGTTCAGCCGCTGCAGAGGGAGTTGGCGCTCTAAGGTCTGATACAAAATCCGCAATAGTAAAATCTGTTTCATGGCCTACTGCTGAAACAACAGGAATGTGCGATGCATATATTTCTCTTGCAAGTGCCTCATCATTAAAGCACCAAAGGTCCTCGGCAGAGCCGCCGCCTCTGGCAATTATTATAACATCCACCATGTTCTTTAAGTAAAAATATTTAATTCCGTCGGTTATAGTTTTTGCGGCATTATCCCCCTGCACAAGCGCAGGATATATTACAAGCTCGCATAGCGGGTATCTTCTTTTAAAAACATTAAGCATATCCTGAACTGCTGCGCCTGTCGGCGATGTTACAATTCCTATTTTTTCCGGATACAAAGGCAGGGCTTTTTTATGCTTTTCATCAAAAAGCCCTTCATTTTTTAATTTTTCTTTAAGTTCTTCAAATGCAAGGGCGAGAGTTCCCGCTCCATCAGGCACAATTTCAGTTACATAAACCTGATATATTCCATCGCGTTCAAAAACAGAAACCTGCCCTCTTACTATGACCTTTTGGCCATCCTTGGGTGTGAATTTAACATTGCAGGAATGCTGACGGAACATAACCGCTTTTATGGCAGAACTCTCATCTTTGAGTGAAAAATAAAAGTGTCCGCTTTTACTATGGTTGGTAAAATTAGAAATTTCGCCGCTGATATAGATATCGGAAAGACGGACATCGTGATCCATTTTTAGCTTCAGATACTTATTAACTTGCGAAACTGTAATGACCTGTTCCACGCCTTTTCCCCTCTCTTCAGCTTATTCGGATAAATTTATTTGGTGTGCAATTTTGCATAATAATGCAATCCCTGCGGCATTGTCACTGCTATATTTCGGTTCAGCAAAGTTTCCGTTATATTTATTTGCTAAGAAGGTTTTTATTTTTTGATTGGACATTACCCCGCCCGCGAAAACAAATGGCAGGTCGGGATGCTGTTTATGTGCGGCATCACACATTTTGTCAATTGTCACTTGTATATAATCAAGACAGAATTTTGCAATATCCTCTTTGCTCTCCCCGTTATCAATCATTTTCTTTGCTTTATTTTCAATGCCGGATAGTGCGCAATCCATTCCCTTAACACTCGGGATAATTTTAAAGCGTTTGTCTGATTTGTGTGAGAGCTTTTCAAGCTCTGGGCCGCAAGGAAACCTAAGTCCCAGCATAACGCCAATTCTGTCAATAACCTGTCCGGCCTTTAAATCAAGACTTTTGCCAATACAGCTAACAGATAATATTTTGTTAATATCGGGCTGCACCTTAAGCAAATCGGTTGTTCCGCCCGAAATATGTAATGCAAGAAACGGCTTATCAAAAAGATAAGTGCAGTCGGCAGAAAAAAGCGCAGCTGCAATGTGACCTCTTTGATGAGAAAAGCTATACATTTTAACACCGTAAGCCGCTGACAAAGCCTGTCCCAGCATTTTTCCAACAAGAAAGCACGGCATATAAGACCCTTCATTGTCACAGGGAGAAACAGAAACTCCTATTGCCGCCGGCACATCATCTAACTGTGAGATAACCTTTTCAACAAGCTGCCCAAGCTGACGCACATGAAGAAACACGGCATCACTTTGTCTGAGTCCGCGCTCATTTTCTTTAACCGGCAAAAGCAATTTCTCAGAAATCATTTTTTCGCTTTTGCTATCGTACGCCGCGACCGACGAGGTGTAGTTGCTTGTGTCTATGCCAATGAAAACCGACACAATTATTCTTCCTTTCCGCCATTATGGTCAACGGTTTTAACATAGGATCCGAGAATTCCGTTTACAAACGAAAAGTCCTCATCTCCCCCGTATTTTTTGCAAAGCTCAACCGCCTCATTAATGGTTACGCTAACGGGAATATCATCAAACTGCATAATCTCGCCTATAGCAAGCTGGAGAACAGCAAGCGAAACCTTGCTTATTCTCTTCATTCCCCAGCGCTTTGTGTGAGCCTCTATTATACCGTTTATCTCTGAGCGGTGCTCGTTTGTAAAATATATCAAGTTTTTCGCAAATGCAGAAACCTTGAACTCACGCATTTCGCCTGCAAGCTCAATTATCTCATCAATTTTTCTCTCGGCAAACTGCGCCTCAAAATTCAAAATAAATGCCTGTTCTCTTGATTCACTTCTTGTCATTTGTTTTCCCCTGTTCTGATAGTCGAAAACACAAATAAGCCCAAGAGGGCTTATTTGTGTTTATTATTTCTTGTTTTTCTCGTCAATAACAATTCCTGAAACGTGAATATTAACCTTTGAAACGGCAATTGAGGTCATGTTCTGAACAGAATCCTTTATTTTTTTCTGAATTTCAGAAGCAACACTCTGTACCTTTGCACCATATTTGATTTTTAAGTAAACATCAATAACTGCAACGCCGTCATTAAGATCAACAGAAACTGCGCTCTTAATTGGTTTGGATTTAAAAAATCCCTTGATGTTTGAAGGAGCAACTGCAAGCTCAGCAACACCTTCGACCTCTTTTGTTGCAATTCTGGTGATTGCCGCAACAACATCCTCGGAAATTTTTAGGTTCCCGACATTGTCAACTTTTTCGGAAAATTCATTTTGATAACTCATGGTAAATACGTCCTCCTTAAGTAAAAATTATGCATTTATGCATAAAAACTTTGAATATACACTTATATTATACCATAAATTTCAAAAGAAACAACTATTTTGCTTCAACAATATTAATGTTTTCTGAATTTATTTTTGTTTTACTGACCACAATTTCAAAAATTTGTGCCGCTTGTTGCTCAGAAAGTCCGTTTGTACTAACAACAACGCTGGCACTTTCTCCATCAATAAAAGCAACACACTCGCTAAAACCTTTAGCTTTTACAAGCTCTTCGATTGCATTTTCGCTCTTTGCAAGTTCGGTTATTTCATTGGCTTTTGCGGTTATTTCCTTTCTCTGAGCCTCGGTAAGAGTTGTGTCCTTAAGCATAGTTTGCATACTTTCCAAGGCCTCATCACGATTTTTCTGCCTGTTTAATCTTGCCTGTGCAAAATACGCCTCACTTGTTTCGGTGATCTCAACACCTGTTTGCTGAGTTTCGCCGTAAACCTTATCACTGTCGGTGTCCAAATTTATATTTTTGTCAGAAAACTCCCAATTAAGATAAACCGCTACGCCCAAAATAACAACAAGACTTGCAAGAATAAGCTGTCTTTTTCCTATTAAAACATTAAGTTTCATAAAATCTGCTCCCTTATTTCATTTTTATAACACTTATTTTGCTTGAAGAAACACCAAGCAAGGTTTTTACTGCGTTTGTTATTCTTTCGTTAACCTTGGGGTCATCAGCTCCTTCGCTCAAAACAACAACTCCGCGAATTTCGGGCTCGGCAACGCTTTTAATAAGCGCCTGCTTTTTTCCGCTGCTGTCCTCCACCATAACGATCTGTTTTTCAACGTCACTTTTTATCTTGCTCTGATCTCCGTCGCTTTGAGAATCCTGAGATATCGACTCGTCTGTTGCAAAGTTCTTCATAGATGATGACTGAGCAGTTATCATAATTTTACACCTTCCTGCTCCATCAATTAAGGAAACTATGTTATTTGTTTTCTTTTCAAGGTCATCTATGTACTCATCCACAGACGCTACTTCGTTTTGAGAGGTGGATGTTGTTTTTTTAGAAGGAGTTATGACATCGGACAAACCGATTAATACAATTCCTGCAATTCCGATCACTAAAATTATTCCAAGGACTTTTTTGTCGCCTATTTTTTTGACCAAATTATCTGTAAAGTGTTTTAACTTGTCATTCATTTTAAGATTTTCTCCCTGTGTTTTAATTAACATCTATTGAAATAGGCAGTCCGAGACTTTCTTTAAGCTCGTTTTCTAAAGCATCTTGGTCTATCATATGCAAGTCCGACAGAATAATATTCACCTTATCGACTGTTATTCCCTCTTTTTCTTTGCTGAGAGCTACTTTAATTCCAAATTCTTCATTAATATTTAGATTATCAAGTTGCTCTTTAACAAGAGGAAAAAGCAATTTAGCAACATTGTCCTCAAGCGTTAAAATCAAAGTCTTTTCCTGCTCTGTATCCTCAATATCAGCAAGATATTCCTCATAATCCTGCGCCTCAAACGAAATATTTATTTCCTTTACGACTGTAAGCATTGGAGAAATGATACCTGCTAATATAAATGCCGAAATTACAAGCTTCATTATTTTTTGTTTATCTATCGAGGGCACTATCATTGTCACGACTGCCCCTATCACAAGCGCCACGCACACTGAAAAGCACCAGACCTTTACAGCATCCATTCTATCCGCCTCCGCTTATAATTAGTGTCACGGCAGTTGAAAGCACGATAAGAGACGCAAAACTCAAAATTACCGACACCATCAAGCTTAAAACAGATGAAATATCCTTAAGTAATCCTGCAATTTTATCCGCTCCGAGCAATTGTCCAACAGCCGAAATAATGCTACATGTAAACTTATATATCAATACTTTTACAAGCGGAGGAATAAAATAGAGTGCCGCGGCAATTATGCCAAAAACTCCCGTTGTATTTTTTATAAGCCCCATGCTTTTTTGCATTGTTGCCGCCGCTTCGGCAAGCGCGCCTCCAACAGCAGGAACAAAGCTTCCCACAAAAAACTTCCCTGTTCTAAGTGCAACAGAATCCGAGCCTGTTCCGATAATACCTTTTATTGTTACGAGCGCCACAAAAAGTGTCATAACAAGCGAAAGACTGAAATTTACTGTTGACTTTACACTGTTTGTTATGCTATCTGTATTAAAACCGGCGGCAGTTCTACCCACGACAGAAAAAGCAAGATAAAAAAAGATAAGCGGCAGGATTATTCCCGATAAAAAAACAGACAAAAATTCGGTCGCAAATATCATGACCGTCTGATACCCTACCCCGCTGTTTACCTGACCTCCGCTTATCATAACTGCTGACAAAACAGGAACAAAAACCCGCGCAAAACCGCTGATTTGGGTTATAAACTCTCTTGTTTGTTCCGCACATGTAACAATTGGAACAAGCGCAGTTGTGCAGACGGATAAAACTCCGACAGTAGAAAAATTATTTTCAAGCTCTTTACTTAAAAAACCACCGTTTATACCCGAAGTTATTGAGGTTATTATAATAACAAGAAACAAAAAGTAGACCATTACAAAAGGCGTGTCAAGCTCATTTTTAAAGCTGTTTAAAACATATTCAAGTGCCTGCGCCGGCGTTAAGTTTAAAATTTCCTGCATATCGAGCGAAGAAAAGCCGTTTTGCAAAAGAAGCTCTCCTGCATCCTTCGGAAAAAACTCTTCAACAGATTCTTCTGATGCCAAAGCTATACAAGGAAAACTAAAAACAACAAACGCGATACAAGCAAATACAATAATTTTTTTCATACTTAGCTTACCTTTCCGATAATGGTTTGAGTAAGCAAAAGCAGGTCTTTATAAAGCGGCAACGCAGACAGGCAGATCGCAATTCTTCCGGCAAGCTCCACCTTTGAGGATAAAGAGGTTTGTCCCGCATCTTTGCAGGTATCGCAGGCAAATTGAGTTATGTAGCATATTCCCACAGATTTTATAAGCACGGTTATGTATTTATATGGTATTGCGGCATCGCTCATCATATCTTTTATTTCCGAAATTATTGGTATAAGGGTTGACACAAGACTTATAAGTACCACTGCCGCCGCAACAACAGAAACAAGCAATGCATATTCAGGCTTGTACTGTTTTAAGACGCTTGATAGAAACGCCGCAATCAGTGCAATCGCAATAACAGTTACAACATCCATTTTATTTCTCCTCAAAGCCCAAAAACACTTTTAACCGTGTCAAAAAGATCGCTTATCTGATAGATCATCATCATTAGAACTACAATTAAACCCGCAAGCGTTGTCATTGTCGCCTGTTCTTCCCTGCCCGAGCGAATCAGAACTTGATTTAACACCGAAACGATTATTCCTATTGCCGCTATTTTGAAAATCAAATCAACATCCATTTTCTTTTCCTCCCAAAAGCTCAGACAAGCAATATTGAAAATATAAGTCCGCTGAAGACACTCAAGCTCATCGCAACCCTTGTCTTATCTTTTGCTATAGTCTCTGCTTTTTTTAAATTCGCTTTAAGCAAATCAAGATAAAGCGAAATGTTGGCTATCTGACCGCCCACATCACTATCGCCCAAGTTGGCGGAAAAATCCTTTAAAATGGTTACATCGCCTTTATCAAGAAACATTTTTTCAGAAAATCTGTCTATACTTTGGTTCCAGGAATGCTTCAGATCCTTGCCGTTTTCCATTAGAGTGGCGCAGTTTTTTAGAAAGTCGGCTGTCTCTTTTTTGGTTTGAAGCGAAGGCGCGCTAAGTATCTCGGGAAGCGAGGTGAATTCATAGTTGATTTTAATTTTAATGGCTGAAAATAACTCTATCATTGATGACAAGCCGCAAATCCTTTTATTAAGCGAGCTTGTGTAGGTCATTCCTGTTGCGGCAAAGGCGGCCACTATCAAAACACATCCCAATGTTTTAAACACCAAAACTCATCTCCAATACCTTTTAAGAGGAACTATTTCTTTAATTTCGCCAGGCATATTCTTCCCAAGCAAAACAACTGCAACATCGAAAGCAGAGGTTTGCATAAGTCTTGCAAACTGCGGCCTTTTAACAAGCTGTGAAAAGGAGCTTGCGTGAATTGTTGCGATAATTTTTACACCTGCATTTGCAACACTTTCTACCGCCGCCACATCCCCATCTGCACCTATCTCATCACAGATAATAACATCAGGCGACATTGCTCTTAGTGCAATCATCATTCCCTCCGCTTTTGGGTATCCATCGAGGACATCACATCCGATACCAAGGCTCTTTTGGGATATTCCATCGCTTATTGCCGCAATTTCACTTCGCTCATCAACCACACACACTCTAAGATAGTCAAAATCGGTTCCCGACAGCCTTGATGCCACATCTCGCAAAACCGTTGTTTTTCCGCTTGATGGCTCACCGACTATTAAAACCGACTTAATTCCCGAATTAAAAACATTTTTTATAAGTGCGTCGGCCGCGCCTATTACTTCCCTTGCTATTCTTATATTAAGCGAGGCAACATTTTTTATTGCGGTAAGTTCCCCCTGCGCGTTTGTAACAGCGGTTGCCCCTATTCCGACTCTATGTCCGCCTAAGACGGTTATATATCCGTTTTTCATTTCATTTTGAAATGCGTGAAGTGAATAATTGCAAAGCCTTCTGACCGCATCGTCGATCTCATGGCTTTTGGCAATACAGATGTCATCTTGATTTAGATTATATGTAAGACTGCCGTCAAACCGCAAAAAAAGCCTTTGATTTGATGTTATAACGGCTACCGGGCACTCTCGCTTTAGTCTTATTTCTTTAATTTGTTCTGCAATTTCCTCTTTAATAACAGAAATAGGATATCTTATAGTATCGGGCAAAAACGCTGTTGCCTCTCTGATAATTTTACAAGCCAAATTCATCAAAGCTTCTCCTTTTCTTTGGACAAGGTTTATTTCATCATATTCTGAAAAACTCAATTATATTACATATAAAATAAAAAAGAGGCTAAAATAAGCCTCTTTTTAACTCGTGTAATCTTCTATTAGGCTTCTTAATTTTACCCTGCCCTGCACCTCAATGCCTTTTCTGAGTGTTTTTTGGTCCTTTTCGGGCAGTGTTGAAACATAGACGTCATAAATCTCAACAGGAACGCTGTCCCCTTGCGCAAAAACTGCTATTTTTTCTTGATATACGCCTATAACATACTGTTCATTATGATAGACCTGCGCACTTCTGTCGTCATAGACAAATTTAAAAATATTAACAGCAATAAAGGCAAAACAAAAAATAACAAAAACCGAATAAGCAGTTACAGCAATGATCTTCTTTTGTTTTTCCGAGATTTTCACCTTGTTTGCCTCCTTTTCTTTTTTTATTTTGAAACAAAAACTCACAATTATTCAAAAATGTGCTATAATTGTTAAAATTTTAAAAAAGGCTTAACAAATGGTATTTTATGTGGTATAATAACTTTATTCAAATAAAGATAAAAACCGAAAAACTTTGATTTTATTTAAAGTTTGTAAGGAGATTATTTATGAACAAAAAGTTTAAACCTGATGAGTTAAGAGCGAAGTTAGAACAGACCGGCTTAAAGATCAAAGAAATCGCCTCTTCACCAAAAACAAAAAAAATTACCAAAAAACTCGGAACGACGCTTTTGACCCTTTTTCTTATTGGCGTCTTGACTGTTTGTCTTGTTATCGGCGGGGTTGTTTTTATTGTTTTAAGTAATTCCGATTCAGAAGAATATAATATTGACATCGACAAAGAGGCCTTAAACTATACTTCTATTGTATACGGTTTAGATAAAAACGGTGAATATGCCGAATGTGAAAGAGTCTGGGCCGGAGAAAACAGAATCTGGGTGGATTACGACAAAATCCCTGAAAATATGAAGGATGCTGTTGTTGCAGTTGAAGATAAGAGGTTTATAGACCACGACGGTGTTGACTGGGGACGAACCATTTACGCATTTGTTAATATGTTCCTTAATTTACACGATACAGAGTTTGGTGCATCCACGATCACTCAACAGCTTGTTAAAAACCTTACAGGCAAAAATCAGCACAGCATTACCCGTAAGATAAACGAAATTTTAACAGCGGTTAATCTTGAAAAAAATAAATCAAAAGACGAAATACTTGAAGCGTATCTCAATGTTATGCCACTTGACCAGAACTTAAACGGCGTTCAAGCGGCATCCAAAGCCTACTTTAACAAAGATGTTTCAGAGCTGACACTTGCTGAATGCGCCTGCCTTGCAGCCATCACGCAGCATCCTACAAAATACGGTCCGTTTAGAGCAGACAACAAAAACAAAGAGCGACGCGATATGATCCTTGGAATGATGCTTGATCAAGGCTACATTGAGAGGGAGGAATACGACGAGGCAATAGCTGAAGAAATAGTTTTCACAAAGGAAGAATTCAAGCAAGAAGTTAACACCTATCAAAGCTATTATGTTGATCAAGTCATTATCGATATAATTAACGATCTTGTTGAAAAAAACGGCTACTCAAAGAGCTATGCCAGAGAGGTTGTTTACTATCAGGGTATTAAAATTTACACCCCGATGGACATAGCAATGCAGGATAAACTTGAAGAGCAATTTGAGTCGATGGCGGCATTTCCAAAAGTCAGCGGTGCAGTAGCTCCGCAGTCTGCAATGGCAATTGTCGGTCTCGACGGACACGTTCAGGCGATGGTTGGCGGTCTTGGAGAAAAAAAGGGCGATCTTTTATTTAACAGAGCCGCATCGGCTCTTCGTCAGCCCGGTTCAACAATGAAGCCGATTTCGATTTACGGACTTTCTATTGAAAAAGGTCTTATAAACTGGTCAACTATTATGTCAGATAAGAAAATAGAACTTTCTGACGGAACTGTTTTCAGCAACTATTATAATGGATATCTTGGTGAAATGCCTGTTGAATATGCGCTTCAAAGGTCTGTAAACACCATTCCCGTTCAGCTTTCGCAAAGCCTTACACCTCGTGAGAGCTTTAATTTCCTTACAGACAAACTCGGAGTAACATCTCTTGTTTCCTCAAAAAAGGTTGGAACAAACGTTCTCTCTGACATCAACATTTCTCCTATGAGCCTCGGCGGTCTTACAGATGGAATTTCCCCGCTTGAGCTTGCCTCGGCATATCAGATCTTTGCAAACGGCGGATTTTATAACAAGCCTGTGACCTATCTTAAGGTCGAGGATTCCGAAGGAAATGTCATTCTTGAAAACAAGAGCGACCCTCAAAGAGTTATAAGTGAAGAAACCGCTGTAATCATGAACAAGATGCTCCAGAGGGTTTGTACCGGAAAATACGGAACAGGTCTTGCCGCAAAGCTTAATAATATGCCAACCGGCGGAAAAACCGGTACCACAAACGACAAAAAGGATATATGGTTTGTTGGCGTTACTCCCTATAATGTTTCTGCCCTCTGGTACGGATACGACACTCCTAAAACACTTACAGGAATTTCTGTATCAACACCAAGGCTCTGGAAAAACATTATGTCTAAGGTAATGGCTGACAAGCCGCACAAGGAATTTATTGATTCTGAAAATGTTATTGAATGCACATATTGCTTAAAGAGCGGAAAGCTTGCGTCCGGAAGCTGCACTTCGACCGAAATAGGTTATTATGACAAAAATAATCTTCCCGATGTATGCACAGATCACCTCAAAATTCCTTCTAATTCAAGCTCAACATCAGACAACACTTCATCTGACGATACTTCTTCATCAGCCTCTACATCAAGTTCTACATCAAGTTCTACATCAAGTACAACATCTTCTGAGGCGGCATAAATTAAATAAAAAAGCCTAAACCTTTCGGTTTAGGCTTTTAATTTATTCTTCATCAAATTCTTGATCTTCAAATATTTTTTCTTGCTGTGCCCTTTGTTCCTCAAGTTCCTTCATAGCAGGATCAATAAGCACCTGCTTAACGCAAGGATAAATGTTAAAGTTTGTAACAAAGCTTCCAAGCGAAGGGATAAAGAAGATATACATTGTAAATGCAAGACAGGCTGAACTAAGTGACGGAACAAAATCTGTATAAAGTGGAAGGATAAGCTGCAGCACACCGCAAATTAGAAACCATCCATAAACGAATACAAGAATTATAGTTGTAATAATATTTCTTCCGAGACCTATAAACGAAAACAGAAACGAGTTCTTTAAAAGCTGGCGGATGGTCATCTTAAAGGTCACCATCAGCATGTAAATATAATAGCTCATAAACAAAAGAACAAAGGCTGCAGTTACGCAAAGACAAAAGCCGACAAGTCCCAAAAAGTTTCCCGCTTGGTAGAGTGCAAAATAGAAAAACAATCCAAATATCACGATTCCAAAGGAAACAGACAGTATTGTTCCAATTGCAAGTCCCTGCCAGAAATTCTTTTTAAATTGATCAAAGAAATCCGAAAGGTCAGCGTGCTCTTCTCTTGCAAAGTTACGCATACAATACGTCATTGCGGCGGTTGCAGGGCCTATTGTAACAAGTGGAATACAAACCAAAAAGTATATTATATTCAGCAAAATGATTTTTGAGAATTTTCTGAAATATATTTCAAAAAAAAGAAAAAATCTCTTTTTCTGAGGAGCGTTTTTAGACACTCCGGGACCCTCTCTGGTGGGGTCAAACATTCCAAATAATCCAGCCAATTTATTTCCTCCCTGTGACTGTATTTTCTCTATTATACACTTTTTGCGCGAGGATGGCAACGGGTGTATGTATCTTTAAAACGATTATTTACAATTTGTGCATAAATTTGGGTTGATGCAATATCAGCGTGCCCCAACATTTCTTTTACATCCTCTACCCTTGCCCCGTTTTCGATAAGATGTGCCGCAAAAGAATGTCTGAGTGTATGCGGTGTTATTTCCGTATTAAGTGAAAGCTCCTCGGCATAGAACTTAACGATTTTCCAAAATCCCTGTCTTGTAAGCCTTGAGCCGTTCATATTGATGAAAAGCGCGTTATTATCGCTCTTGGAATAGTATGGATAAACTCTCAGAAGATAATCACGAACAGCATTTTTAGCCGCAGAATAAATTGGAATGGTTCTTATTATGTTTCCGCTATGACAACAAACAATGCTTTTGTTTAGCTGAATATCATCAAGATCAAGCTCTATAAGCTCAGAAACACGCATTCCTGTTGCGTACAAAAGCTCAAGCATAGCCTTGTCTCTGCATCCCTTAGGTGTTGAAATATCAGGGATTCTTAAAAGCCTGTCCACCTCTTTGCCCGAAAGAATGGTGGGCATTTTTCTTTGTTGCTTAACTTTGCACAAATTCAAAGCAGGATCATGCATCGAAATTCCGGAAATCTTTAAAAAGCGATAAAAGCTTTTAACAGATGCAAAACAGCGGTTAATTGTTGCAGGGGTCTTGCCGTATTTTTCAAGCGCCTTTTTAAACCCTTCAATATCCTCGGGTTTTACATCCTCAATATTGTGAGAAACGGAAATGTCTACATAGCTTAAAAATGATGTTACATCGCGCACATATGCATCATAAGTGCTTTTAGAAACACCATTATTGCTCAGATACTCTTTGTATTCTTGGAGCAGATCAAACACTTAAACACTTCCTTTCTAAATCTATTTTGTAAATAAATATGTAAATCTTGACATAACTGCATCGTAAAGACAAACAGCAATGCTCAAAACCAAAATAATAAGATACCTTTGATTATATTTTTTATATGTTACGGTCTTGCCACAAAAGTCAAAACCGCTAATCAAACAAAAGGTTTGCCTGGACATTTTAATTGATATTTCGACAGCATTTAAAATAAGAACACACATAACGGCGTTTTGCAAAACCAAAAACAAAAGCGCTTTAAAGAAGCCAAAAACACCAAATTCAAAATACAGAAAAGCAAGAACTGTTCCTTTTCCGACAGAATCAAGCACAACAACAAGATAAAGAAATGGTGTTCCAACCGCACAAACACCCAATGCATAAGACAAAGCCAAAACCAAAAAAGCTGAAAAAAATGTGCCGAAAAAACACTTGGCGATACTGCTTGTTTCTCTTTGCTCAATATAAGCCTTCCAGATGCTTGTTAAAATCGATTCAGGAGCCTGTTTATTCAGCGAAACCGCAAATGTTCCAATCAAAATTCCGATTCCGACAAGCAAAATGAGCGAAATAAAAAAACGGTCCCTTTTAAATAAACCGTTTTTTAAAGCGCTTGTCCCTATAATCCTTTTCATACATATCAATCCCTTGCACATTCTTTGTAAAGTATATGTGTAAAAGAAAATCAATATGAAAGGTCAGTAAAAATTATGTAAAACAGCTCAAATATTTTTTTGAAGTGGCACTATTAATGATAGTACATTTTTAGCAAACTTTCAAGCAAAGAATCGCATTTTCTCTATTTTCGTCATATTGTAAGAATTTTTTGTTTTATAATTATGTAAACTTCACAATAATTATGTAAACTGAATTATGTAAACCACAGTTTACTGTGTATTATGGTTTTAAAGACACAAAAAACAGATCTTTAAATAAATAAAAAACTTAAAAAGTGCAAAAAACAATTAAAAAACAACTACAAAACAGTTGACTATATGTGTTATAATAAATAAGTTGATCCCCTACCCTATTAAATATACTTGAGGATATGATAAAATGAGCTACAAACTTAATTTAGGAGAATGGAATAAAATATTTGCAGTTCCGCAATCGGTAGTGGACGAGCACATAAAGCTTGCAGAAGAAGACTTTGTTAAGGTTCTTCTTGTTTTGCTTGCTCATGCAGGAGAAGATCTTGACACCAAGAAAATATTCAATCTCTCGGGCGTTTTAGAAAGCAACATTGATGACGCGGTTAAGTTTTGGGCAGATCGCGGCATAATATCAATACAAAATGATATTCTCTGCCCTGCAGAAAACAATGCAGATTGGACACAGTTAGACACAAAAGGGTCAGATGATCTGTTAAAAAAGCTTTCCTCAGACCTCGAAAACCAAAGCAATGAGGTCAGCATAAAAGAAAAGATCAAAATAAAAACAAAAGAACCCGTAAGACTTTCGGGCTTTGAGTTATCTCAAAGAATAGACAGTGCCGAGGAGCTTAAATGGCTTATTTCTGAAACCGAGAGAATGTTTGGAAGATTTTTAACCCAAACAGAGGTTGCCGTTCTAATTTCAATGTTTGATTACGCAGGTCTTTCAGCAGACGTTATTGTTATGATAATTGAATACTGCAGTTCTATCGACAAACAGAACCTGCGCTTTATTGAAAAGACTGCGTATAATTGGGCAGACCAAGGAATTGACAGTCACCAAAAGGTTGAAGCGCATATAACTTCTCTTATAACCGAGAAAAATAACGAATCACTTATCAAATCAGCTTTTGGAATCTGGGACAGAAATCTCACAACAAAGCAAAAGGAATTTATTTCTGTTTGGCTAAATGACTGGAGCTTCAGCATCGAAATGATAAAGCTTGCCTATGAAATGTGTATTGACAACACAGAAAAGCTATCGTTTCCTTACATAAATAAAATATTAGCAAGCTGGGTTGAAAAAGGTTTAACATCTCCTGCCGATGTTTTAGAAAGCGAAAAAAGCAGAAAAAAATCGGAAGGTAGCGATAAAACCTTTAATGCAAAAGAATTTGACGATTTTTCTGATTACACCGTTCCTGATCTCAGCAAAAAAAGAAATAACGCGAAAGGAGCGACAAAATGAAATATTCATTAGATCTTCTTAAGCGCGCCGCCGCGATTATTGACTCGCGCAGAAGAAACGCGCTTAAAATATTCGAAGAGAACCGTGAAATCGCCTACAAAGCAATTCCTGAGCTTTCTGAAATAGATGATCAGCTCTCTTCATCAGGAATTGCAATTTCAAGAGAAGTTTTGAGCAAAAAAGGCGATTTTAAAAATATTTTTTTACAAATAAAAGAGCGAAACAACGCATTAACTCAAAGAAAAAAGATACTTTTAAAAGAAAACGGGTTTTCCGAGGATTTTCTTGATATTAAATACCGCTGCAAAAAGTGCAATGACACAGGTTATGTGGACGCTATGCCCTGTTCTTGTCTCGCACAAGTTGCAGAAGAAATATCAAAAAATAGTTCTTCTCAGCTCTGCCCCGAAGATCCAGACCCATTTGTAAGCTTTGACCTAAAATATTATCCCGAAAAATTAAGTGATTTGCCTTGCAAAAAAATTATGGAAAGCATTTTTGAAAACTGCAAGCAGTACGCAGAGGAGTTTTCCCTCTCATCACCAAATCTTCTTATTTTCGGCGGAACAGGTATCGGCAAGACCCACATTTCACTTGCAATCGCCAAAAAGGTTCAACAAATAGGTTTTGATGTTGTTTATATGTCAGCTCCTGACCTATTTACTTCGCTTGAAAACGAACGTTTTAAAGATCAGACACCGCAAGAAAATATGCAAAAAATATTAAATTGCAATCTGCTTGTTATTGATGATCTCGGTGCTGAATTCACCACATCGTTTACAACCTCTGCACTATATAATATCATCAACAGCAGAATTTTGTCGGGATATCCAACCATCATAACAGCGAATCTCTCCCCGTCTGAAATTTCTGAAAGATATTCTGACAGGATCGCTTCAAGGCTTATCGGATGCTATGAACATCTGCATTTTCTCGGAAACGATATTCGCATTTTAAAGAAAAAAGGTCTATAATAGCAAAAGCCGTTCGCATATGCGAGCGGCTTTTATTTTGTTATTTTATTTTCATCGAAATATCAAAGGCTTTCACCGAGTGAGTTAAAGCACCAAGGCTTATAACGTCTACGCCTGTTTTGGCAACCTCGGCAATGTTATTAAGGGTAATGTTTCCCGAGGCCTCGGTTTTTGCTCTGCCATTAATAACTTTAACAGCCTCTGTCATCTGCTCAGGGTTCATATTATCAAGCATAATAACATCGGCTCCTGCTTCAAGCGCCTCATAAAGTTCATCGAAGTTTCTGACTTCGACCTCAACCTTAAGCATATGTCCCGCCTTACTTCTGAATTTAGAAACTGCGCCTTTTATTCCTCCGCAGGCATCAATATGGTTATCCTTGATCATAGCAGCATCGCTTAAATTATAGCGGTGATTTTTTCCGCCTCCGACCGTTACGGCATATTTTTGAAGTGCTCTGAGGCCCGGAAGGGTCTTTCTTGTTTCGGCAACGCTTGCACCTGTTCCCTCTATAAGCTTGACACAGGCGTTTGTTGCAGTTGCAATTCCAGAAAGGTGCTGCAAAATATTGAGTGCGGTTCTTTCACCCTTTAAGAGAGCTGCCGCATTTCCCCTCATTTCTGCAATTAAGTCACCTTTTGAGACTTCATCGCCATCGTGTTTATGTAAGGTAAACTCAATTTTATCATCAAGAAGCTGAAAAACACGCATTGCAATGTCTATTCCGCAAAGGACGCCTTGGTCCTTTGAAACAAAATAGGCGGATGTTTCGGCGTTTTCATCGAGAAGATAATCTGTTGCCGCATCAATATAGTTTATATCCTCTAAGATAGCTTTTTTAATAATATCATCAATATAAAACTGTGATAATTTCATTTAAAATCTCCTTTTAAGAATTAGCGCGTATGACGTCGTTTAAGATAATGCCGGCAATCACAGCGGCATTTCTTGCCTCAACCAGATCCATAGAGAGAGTATAATCCTCGTTTTCTAAGATCTTCTCAATTTCTTTTACTTCATTTAAAGAATTCTTAGCCGCCTCAACATCGGGAACAACATAAAAGCCTTTTTGGAGAAGATGCCTGATTTTTGTTCTGAAGCCGTGAGGAAGCGGGGTTTTTCCGCTCTTTAAAAGCATATTTTCAGGCTCAGCCACCTCAGGCTTTTTGCCTTTTTGAGCCTTTTTATTAATCTCCTGAGCGGCAAGTCTTCCAAACACGACCGCCTCAAGAAGCGAATTACTTGCAAGCCTGTTGTTTCCGTGAACACCCGTGTGCGAGCATTCTCCTGCGGCATAAAGGTCCTCAATGGTGGTTTGTCCGTTTAAATCAACCTTAATTCCACCCATCAGATAGTGCTGACAGGGATAAACAGGGATGTTATCACGGGTCATATCAAAGCCCTCTGCCAAAAGCTTTTCAAAAAGCATAGGAAAACGGTCTATAACAAACTTCGGGTCTTCGTGAGAGATATTAAGATAGAATTTATTGCTGCCTGTTTTCTTTTCTTCCTGCATAATGCACCGGGAAACAACATCTCTCGGCGCAAGTTCACATCTTTCATCATAGTTATGCATAAAGCGCTCGAAATTGCAGTTAAGAAGATAGGCACCCTCGCCTCTGACAGACTCAGAAATGAGAAGCCTTTCGCGATCCTCATGTGCAAACGCAGTGGGATGGAACTGAATAAGGTTCATATTTTCAACAACTGCGCCCATTTTATGAGCAAGGGCAATTCCATCGCCTGTTGCAATTTTGGAATTGGTTGTGTACTCGTAAACCCTTCCTATTCCGCCTGTTGCCATAAGAACATAATCTGCAGAAACAACGCTTTGCTCATCATTAGCAAGCAACGTCGCAAAAAACATTCCGTCTTTCTTTACAAGATTTATGACCTGTGTATTTTCAGAAATAGTCACATTCGCAAGTTTGCTTACGATCTTTGAAAGCGCAGTTACGATAGCGTTACCTGTTGAATCCTTTCTATGAAGAATTCTCGGCATAGAATGTCCGCCCTCAAGGGTCATATTATAGCTGCCGTCCTCATTTTTATCAAACTCAACACCAAGACGCGCAAGGTTCATAACATCCTTAGGTCCCTCGGTTATAAGCTCATAAACAGAATCGGGATTGTTTGTGTGGCCGCCCGCAATCATTGTGTCATTTATATGCGAATCATAGCTATCATCTTTCATTGTAACAGCCGCAATTCCGCCTTGGGCCAGATCACTATTGCTTAAAAGCACCTCTCTTTTACAAACCGAAAGCACTTCAAGCTCGGGCGAAATGTGAAGAGCGCCATAAAGACCGGCGGCTCCTGTTCCGATAACTAAAACGTCATAATGTTTTTTCATTGCTTTTCATCCTCTTTGATGACTGTTCTTTTCAGTGCATAACTACACTTATACTCATTATATCACACTTTTTTAAAAATGAACAACTTTTTTCAAAAAAATATTGTCTTTTTTTAAACAATTAAGTCTGTTACTAAATATAAATCCTTTTTATCAACATAAGCCTCTACTAAAACGCCGTTTTCGGTATATTCTTCCGAAACAACCGTTCCATTTTGGCGGATCTTGCCTAAAACTTCCATTTTATCATAAGGAAAAAGCACATTAAGCTTAACTGTGCTGCAAACTTCCTCTTCTATCCTTTCAACAAGCCTATCAAGTCCATAGCCGGAATGTGCCGAAACAACAACGTTCTTAGGATCAAGGTCTATCCCTATTCCGCCGACAAGCTTATCACACTTATTGAAAACAGTTATTATCTTATCCTCCTTGCAACCAAGCTCTAAAAGAAGCTGCGTTGTGATAGATAGCTGCTGCTTATAATTATCAGAACTTATATCGCAGACATTTAAAATCAAATCAGCGTAAACCGCTTCTTCAAGGGTTGATTTAAATGCTGAAATAAGCTGATGCGGAAGCCTGCTTACAAATCCAACGGTGTCTGTGAGCAGAACTGTTTGTCCGTTTTTGAGCACAAGGCTTCGGGTGGTTGGATCAAGGGTTGCAAAAAGCATATCCTTTGAAAGCACATTTGAGCCCGTAAGCTTATTTAAAAGGGTCGATTTTCCAACATTGGTATAGCCAACAAAAGCAACCGTTTTAACCTCATTTTCTCTTCTTGAGCGACGCTGAACATCTCGTCTTTTAGCAAGGGCATCAAGTTCCCTTTCAAGCGCATCAATTCTTCTATGGATGTGCCTTCTGTCGCTTTCAAGCTTGCTTTCGCCGGGACCTCTTGTTCCTATTCCGCCGCCGAGACGTGACATGGCAGTTCCCCTGCCTAAAAGATGAGGCAATCTGTATTTAAGCTGGGCTAATTCAACCTGCAGTTTTCCGTCGGCAGTGTTTGCCCTGCCTGCAAAAATGTCTAAAATCAGCATTGTCCTGTCAATAACGCCGCAAGGCACCACATCCTCGATATTTCTAAGCTGAACAGCCGAAAGCTCAACATCAAAGATTACAAGATCAATGTCGTTTGCAGTGCAAAAAAGCGCTATTTCTTCAAGCTTTCCTCTTCCAACACAGCTTGCTTTATCGGGAACATCTCTTTTTTGAGATGTGCTCCCTACCACAATTCCTCCTGCAGTTTCACAAAGCATAGAAAGCTCCTGAAGCGACTGCTCACAATCGTACTGAGGGCAGTCAATTCCAACAAGAAAGCACTTTTGAACCTGTTTGCTAAGTTCAATCATAAATTTAAGGTAACTCCTTTACTGCATTTGTGCAACATATTCCTCAAGGCAGATCTTACGGCTCATAATATCCTTTGCCGCATCAACTCCGACATATCTGTAATGCCACGGCTCATAAGCATAGCCCGTAATCGAAGTTTTACCCTTGGGATATCTTAATATAAAACCATATTCTGCACAGTTATTATATAGCCATTCAAACTGTTTTGTATTTTCAAAATCAGAATTAAGATTACTATTATAGCTATACCAATCAGGCGAAATAAGGTCAACTGCAAGGCCTGTCAGATGATCACTTGTTCCCGGTGGCGCAACATACTCTGCCGCAAGCTCTGTTGCCTTCTGCCTTGAATAGCCTCTGTTAATATAGTAATTTACCTTATTATTAAAAAGGGTTTTCTGACCGCTAAATGTTCTGAATCCAGAAATAATCTTAAGGCTTATACCATCTTGTTTAGCGGCGGAAATCATCGATTTGTATGCATCTGCAATTCGGCTGTCAAGCCTGTAATTTCCCGAAACATAAGAAAGATTTATCTTATAGCTTTCAGGCATAGGATGCTGTTTGTTTGCAATAATAAGCTTCCAATCGCCATTTGGAACATAAGCAGATGTAACGGCCGAAGAGGTTGTTGACGGGGTCGGCGATTTACTGCTCGTTGTCGATACCTTACTGCTTGTAGTTGACTCAGAAGAACTTGTTTCAGTCATGGAAATAAAGCTGCTCTGTTCAGAAGATGCAACAGCAGAAGACGAAGGTTTGTCATCTTTTCCAAACGCTCCAAGTGCAAACATAACAACAACGCAAAGCACCAAAACCGCCGCATAGCCCGCAATCAAAAATGTGTTAGGTTTCTTTTTTCTGTGATTCGTTCTTCTAATCTCATTTTCAAAGCTCATATTTTTTCTCCTTTTTAAAGAGCAGCCTCAACTGCAAACCACTCTGATTGTTCTTTCTGAGAAACGATTTTATATCCATTTTGAATAAGACTGTTTTTAACATCATCAAGTCTATGAGCAATAATTCCTGAGCAAATGAGGCGTGTTTTATTATGCATATACTCTTTAAAAACAGGCGCAAAAGCAATTAAAACATCTGCAACAATGTTTGCAACAACAACATCGTATTTTCCGCGTATTTTTTGTTTCAAATCATCATCGGCAAGAATGTTTCCTTGATAAGCGATATATTTATCAGAGCGAAAGCCGTTAAGCGCAGCATTTTCGACAGAAACATCAACTGCAAGCGGATCTATATCGACTGCCGTGGCAGATTTTGCGCCGAGAATAAGCGACGCAATTGAAAGAATTCCGCTTCCGCTACCTAAATCAAGAACACTGCATCCATCACTGACACATTCTTCCAGTGCCTCTATACAAAGCCTTGTTGTGTGGTGCTGGCCTGTTCCAAAGCTCATTCCGGGGTCAATAGTTAGAACTTTTCTTGTGTTGTCATCAGGAACCTTTTCCCAGGAAGGAATTACGATTATATCTTTTCCTACAGTAAAAGGTTTGAAATACTGTTTCCAGCCGTTTTCCCAATCGCATTGTTTAAGACCCGAAATTTCCATTTCCAATCTGCCGAGCTGATTTTCTTTATCATTTGAAGCAATTCTGCCAAGCTCGCTTTTTACAAAGGCAAGCTGTTCTCTGCCGTCAGCATTATCGGGCAGGTAAAATGTAACGGTCGTTTCAACTGTTTTAAGCCTATCCAGCGACTCGTCTACATAATCCCAATGAGGCTCAGTCTGGGATAAAAACTCCTCAAAATCGTTTTTATCCTCAACGGCATATCCGTTTATTCCAAGCATTAAAAGCATTCCGCCAATATGTTCGATTCCTTCGGTCGTAGTAAATATTTTTATTTCAAGCCAATCCATCAAAAAAGCCTCCGATTCTTACTAAAATATCCTTTATATTATATCATAATAATATTTCTATTTCAACAAAAACAGCGCGGCAAATTACCGCGCTGTACATATTTTTTATCTTTTGTCCCACATAAATTATGTAGGACGCGAAGCAGAAAGTCCGAAACTTACAGAAAGTGCGTTATCAACCTGATACATAGAACCTGTGTCCAGCATACCCATTCTTTCCTTAAGACGCTTTTTGTCGATGGTTCTGATCTGTTCGAGTAGCACGACAGAGTCTTTTGAAAGTCCGCAATCGACAGATTCAATTTCAATATGTGTAGGTAATTTTGTTTTATCGCGTTGGCTTGTAATTGCCGCCGCTATAACGGTTGGACTGAATTTATTTCCCACATCATTTTGAACTATAAGTACCGGTCTTACTCCTCCCTGTTCTGAGCCGACAACAGGACTTAGATCTGCATAATATATTTCTCCTCTTTTTACATTCAATTAATTCACGCTCCGTTTATTTGATTTCCTTTGACCGTTTTTTCTGTCAAAACTATTTTTGCCAACACTCCGTTTTTTAAACAGTGCAAAAATATTTTTTCTTTCGGCTCAGTATATAGTATGTCTTTTTAAGCATTTATGTTATACGCTTTGTCCTTCTTTTTATATAATTTTATAATTCCATTATCGTTAAGCTGTTTAATAACGCCCAACAAGATCGGCAAGAAAACCGCCCAAATCACGCCTCCTGTTTTAAGTCCGAAATACATTGCGGCAAGGCTTAGAAGAGGATGTATTCCTATGTTTTTACCGATTATTTTAGGCTCAACTATATTTCTAACAACCGTTATGATGAAAAACAATGCAATAAGTCCAATTGCAAGCGGATAATTTCCGTTTACAAATTCAAAAATCGCCCAAGGAACAAGAATAGTTCCGGTTCCGATTATAGGAAAAATATCAGCAACGGCTATAATAAGCGAAAGTATTAATGCGTAATTTACTTTAAGAAGCAAAAGACCTAAAACAAGCTGAGAAAATGTTAAAAGAAAAATCAAAAAATACGAATAGATTATCTTAAATACTATTTTATAAAATATTTCTTTTATTTCCAAAAACTTCTCCTTTAAATCGTCGGAAAACTGCAACAAAATAAAATCTCTGATTTTTTCATAATCTATACATATAAAAAAGGATGCAATTATTGTAACTGTTGCTGTAACAAAAAAATCCGGCAGATTAAGAACAAATTTTGCAACTATCTCTGTAACTTTATTTGAAAGGTTTACTAAAAAACGGAAAGACTGCTCATCAGCGCCGCTCAAAAAAGCTCTAATCATCTTTTCAAACTCTGTGTTGCCGCCAAAAAGCTGAAAAACTCCCTTTTCAAGACTATTAATGAGCGGCACAATTTTGGTGTTATAAATAGTCGGCAGGTTTTCAGCAAGGCGAATTATTTCACTAACAAAGCTTTGCGCAAGAATATAGGTTGCGCCGAAAAGCAGCGCATAGCAAACTGTTATACATATTCCGCCCGAGATCTTAGAGTTCATCCCCGTTACATTTTCTATAAATTTAACCATTTTTCTAAGCATGATCGCCACAACAAAGCAGAACAAAAAAGGTAGTATTATCTTCCAGAAACAAACAGCAAAAATTAAAGCAGCCGCAAACGACAGAGCAGTTATTAATTTTTTGTTTTTTTCGCCGTTTTTATTCAACAAGATCACTTCATTTCTGCAATAATCTCTACATTTTATTCCTTAAATTCTTTTTATTTGCATTTTTTTAAAATATACGATAAAAAAGTGACTTAAACACTTGAAATATAAGTAAAAATAAGGTACAATCTTTATATATTTGTAATTTTTAAAGCAAAAGAATTTAGAAAACGGAGAACACAAATGAGCAGTCAAAAAATCGCAGTTATGGGTTACGGTGTTGTCGGTTCAGGAGTTGTTGAAGCTTTTTACAACAGTCTTGAGGGCATATCAAAAAAAATCAATGACGATGTTGACATTAAATACATTCTTGACATCGTAAGCCACACAGGCACCCCATTTGACGAAAAATTCACTTCGGATTTTGAAGTAATACTTAGCGACCCCGAGGTTACTGTTGTTGCAGAGGTTATCGGCGGTTTAAAGCCGGCTTACGACTATACCAAGCGTTTACTTGAAGCAGGAAAAAGCGTTGTTACCTCAAACAAAGAGCTTGTTGCAACACACGGCGCAGAGCTTCTACAAATTGCAAAAGAGCATAATGTTCTTTACCTCTTTGAAGCCAGCGTCGGAGGCGGAATTCCTATTATCAGGCCGCTCAGAATGTGTCTTATAGGAAACAATATAAAGAAAATTGCAGGAATAGTAAACGGAACAACAAACTTTATTCTTACAAAGATGTTTGAGGAAAAGATGTCGTTTGAGGATGCTCTTTCTCTTGCACAAAAGCTTGGATATGCCGAGAGAAACCCTTCTGCCGACATTGACGGGCACGATGCCTGCCGCAAAATCTGCATTATCTCTTCCCTTATCTCTGGCGAGCACGTTTATCCCGACGAGGTACATACAGAAGGCATTACCGCCATCACATCTGATGATGTTTCTGCCGCCGCAAAGCTCCATTACACAATAAAGCTCATCGCTTATTGCAAGCAGCTTGAAGATAAAAAAACACAGGTTCTGGTTGCTCCTATGATGGTTCCCCCTCAAAGCCGCCTTTCAAACATTAAAGACGTATTTAACGGAGTTGTGGTCGAAGGAGATGCTGTTGGCGAGGTTGCTTTTTACGGCAGAGGCGCAGGAAAACTGCCCACCGCAAGTGCCGTTGTTTCTGATATTATTGAGTGTGTAAAGTTTGCTCCCACAAGTCAGCCTGTTTTCTGGAAAGACGGCGCACACGACAAGGTTATTGATTACAAGCAGGGTGAATTTTCTTTCTGCATTCGCGCGCAAAAAACACAGGAAACTTTGGAAAAGTTGGTTTCTCTTTTTGGTGAAGGCGAAGTTACCTTTGAATACGATAACCAGCTCTTATTTATAACCAAAGAGATCAAGGAAGCTGATTTTGAGTCAGCATTAAATAAGTTAAAGCAGCAGGGTGAAATTGTTAATTCATATTTCAGAGTGCTTAAATAAAATAGATAAGAAACGGAGTTTTTTATTATGTCACTTATAGTACAAAAATTCGGAGGAAGCTCTGTTGCTAACGCAGAGCGACTCAGAAACGTTGCCGGCATTATTACAGACACATACAAAGCCGGAAACGATGTTGTTGTAGTTGTTTCTGCACAAGGCGACACAACCGACGACCTTATTGAAAAAGCAAAAGAGGTTAACCCTTCCCCCTCAAAGCGCGAAATGGACGTTCTTCTTTCTGTTGGCGAGCAGATTTCTATCTCACTTCTTGCCATGACAATTGAAAAGATGGGCTTCCCTGTTATTTCTCTTACAGGCTGGCAGGTTGGAATGAAGACAAACTCCGACCACGGAAACGCTCGAATTTACAATATTAATTCCGAGCGTTTACGCAGCGAGCTCATGAGAAAGAACATCGTTATAGTTGCAGGTTTCCAGGGAATTAACCGTTACGACGATATTACAACCCTTGGAAGAGGCGGTTCTGACACAAGCGCTGTTGCTCTTGCAACTGCACTTAAAGCTGATCTCTGCCAGATCTACACCGATGTTGACGGCGTTTACACCGCTGATCCCAGAAAGATCCCCACCGCCAAGAAGCTTGACGAAATCACCTTTGACGAAATGCTCGAGCTTGCATCACTTGGCGCACAGGTTCTTCACAACCGTTCGGTTGAAATGGCAAAGAAGCACAATATTGAGCTTGAAGTTTTATCAAGTTTAGAAAGAAAACCCGGTACAAAGGTTAAGGAGGTTGTTAAAATGGAAAAAATGTTAGTTAGAGGCGTAGCCGTTGATAAAGATGTTGCAAAGGTTGCTGTTATAGGTATCGCAGACAAACCCGGAATGGCATTTAAGCTCTTCTCCCTGCTCGCCGCTAAAAAGGTTAATATCGATGTAATTCTTCAGTCTGTTGGCCGCGACAACACAAAAGATATAAGCTTTACCGTTAACAAAGCTAATCTTGATCTTGCAGTTTCTGTTATTAATGAAAACCTTGAAATGATTGGCGCTTCAAAGGTTGTTACCAAAGATAATCTTGCAAAGGTTTCACTTGTTGGAGCAGGAATGCAGTCCAACCCCGGAATTGCTGCAAAAATGTTTGAGGCTCTTTCTGACGCAAACATCAACATCAGCATGATAACAACAAGCGAAATAAAGGTTTCTGTTATCATTGATGAAGCTCAGGCTGAAACCGCTTCAAGAGTTGTTCACGACGCTTTCTTTAATATCTAAAAACAAAAAGCCGTTTTAAATAACGGCTTTTTTACAAAAAAACCGCCCTCTTTTAAAAAAGAGAGCGGTTTTTTGTTTTAAAAATACTAATTTTTCTTTGCAACGGCTTCTTTAGCGGCTTTTGCAATAGACTCTGCATCAAGCCCAAAGAGCGGCAAAAGCTTTGCGGCAGGACCAGAGTAGCCAAATGTATCTTTTACGCCGATTTTTACAACAGGAACCGGACATTTTTCGCACAGAACTGTGCAAACAGCCTCGCCGAGACCGCCGATAATGCTGTGTTCCTCAGCAGTTACAACAGCGCCTGTTTCTTTAGCGGCTTTAACAACAATTTCCTCATCAAGAGGCTTGATTGTGTGGATGTTGATAACCCTTGCAGAAATTCCCTCTGCTTTGAGCATTTCGTGAGCCTCGAGCGCCTGAGAAACCTCAAGACCGGTCGCAATAATTGTAACATCGGTTCCTTCTCTGAGGGTTACGCCCTTGCCAATCTCAAACTCGTAATCTTCATCGTTGATTACAGGAACGGCAAGTCTGCCAAATCTCATATAAACAGGTCCCTGATGCTTATAAGCGGCAAAAACAGCTTTTTTAGCCTCAACATGATCGCTGGGGTTAATAACGACCATTCCGGGAATTGTGCGCATAAGGGCGATATCCTCGCAGCACTGGTGGGTGGCGCCGTCTTCACCAACGGTGATACCTGCGTGTGTTGCACCTATTTTAACATTCATATGAGGATAGCCGATTGCGTTTCTTACGATCTCGTAAGCTCTGCCTGCGGCAAACATTGCAAAGGTGCTTGCAAAAGGAACAATTCCTGTTGTGGAAAGACCTGCGGCAATGCCCATCATATTACACTCAGCAATTCCGCAATCATAAAAACGCTCGGGAAATGCCTTTTTAAAGCTTCCTGTTTTAGTTGCGGCGGCAAGGTCAGCATCTAAAACAATAACATTTTCATATTTTTCTCCAAGCTCAACAAGAGCTTCACCGTAGCTTTCACGGGTAGCCTTTTTAATAACGTCTGCCATTGTTTTACGCCTCCATTTCTTTGAGAGCCGCTTTAAGCTCATTCATTGCAACTTCATACTGTTCATCATTGGGAGCAGCTCCGTGCCATGCAACAGAATTTTCCATATATGAAACTCCCTTGCCCTTAACACTCTTCTGAATAATAGCGGTAGGCTTGCCCTTGCACTGTTTTGCAGCTTCAAAAGCAGCCTCGTAATTATCAAAATCGTGAGCGTCGATTACAATTACATTCCATCCAAAAGCCTCAAATTTCTTATCAAGAGGCTCAGGAGAACAAACTTCATCAAGCTTTCCGTCGATCTGAAGTCCGTTATAGTCAACGATAGCGCAGAGATTATCAAGTTTTTTATGACCAGCAAACATAGCGGCCTCCCAAACCTGACCTTCCTCGCACTCACCGTCGCCTAAAATTGCATAAACTCTGTTATCGGCGCCGTTGATTTTTGCGCCGAGAGCCATTCCGCAAGCGGCAGAAATACCCTGTCCAAGCGAGCCTGAACTCATATCAACACCGGGGATTCCCTTCATATCGGGGTGTCCCTGAAGTCTGCTTCCAATGTGACGGAAGGTTTTAAGCTCGTCAACCGGAAAATATCCGCGGTTTGCAAGCGCAGAATAAAGGCCGGGTGAGCAGTGTCCCTTAGAGAGAACAAGTCTGTCTCTATTCTCATCCTTAGGATTTTGGGGGTTGATCTTCATCTCAACGAAATAAAGATATGTGAGAAGATCAGCAATTGAAAGCGAGCCTCCCGGGTGACCAGATTTTGCGCTGTGAACAGCCTCAATAATTCCGAGTCTGATTTCGCAGGCTGTTTTTTGCAGTTGTTTCTTTGTCGTTTCCTGCATTGTTCTTCCTCCTATATTATGTAAAAGTTAAACTAAATTAGGACCAATGTGTTATTTTTTCAGCGAATTTAAGAACTTCACAAAGTACTCAGGCAATTCGCTGTTAAAAAGCAGTTGTTGTTTTGTAACAGGGTGTGTAAAGCCCAAAACCTTTGCATGCAAACACTGCCCATTTAACTGCTTTATTACTTTTTTAGGGCCATAAACCTCGTCTCCCGCAAGGCTATGGCCAAGGCTTGCCATATGAACACGAATCTGGTGTGTCCTTCCCGTTTCAAGCTTACAGGAAATATAGGTAAAGCCATTTAATCTTTCGATAACATTATAATGTGTTACTGCATTTTTGGAGTTTGTATATGTAATTGCCATTTGCTTTCTCAAAACAGGGTGTCTTCCGATCGGAGCATTAACTGTGCCGAAATCGTTTTTTACATTCCCGTAAACAACGGCGTGGTATTCCCTTTTGATAGAATGCTCTGCAAACTGCTCAGACAGCCCCATATGAGCCGCATCGCTTTTTGCCACAACAACAAGTCCGCTTGTATCCTTATCTATTCTATGCACGATTCCGGGACGATTTACGCCGTTTATTCCCGAAAGATTTCCTTTGCAATGAAACAAAAGCGCATTTACAAGCGTTCCGCTATAGTTGCCTGCCGCCGGGTGAACCACCATTCCTTTTGGCTTGTTTACAACAAGCAGATCATCATCTTCATAAACTATATCAAGTTTAATATCCTCGGGTAAAATTTCCAAATCAGTGTTTTCCGGCACGTTCAAGGTTACATTATCGCCTTCACAAAGTTTATAACTTTTAGAAACTACCTTTGAGTTTACAAACACACCGCCGTCATCTATGATTTTCTGTACTCGGCTACGTGTAAAGGTTTCAACCTTTTCACTCAAAAAACTATCTATTCTCTTGCCAATATCTTCAATCTCGGCAACAAATATCATTTCCTGCTCATTCATTGGCAGTTTCTCCGATTTTTTTCTCTTTGTACTCCTTGTACACCATATAAATATATATTGCAGTCAATAAACATCCGCCGATAACAACACAACAATCGGCAAAATTGAAAACCGCAAATTTTATAAGCCTAAAATCAATATAGTCGACCACCTTGCCGTAAAACAGGGTCTCTCCACGGAAAAATCTGTCAATCAAATTGCCTATTCCGCCAGAGATGATAAGCCCTAAAGAGCAAAGCGTCGGGATGTGATTAGTTGATTTTAAAAAGAAGAAAACGATTAATCCAATCATAAGCAGCGAGGTGACTCCGCAAAGGAGCCAAGCCTGCCCCGACAGCATACTAAACGCCGCACCGTCATTTAAAACATAGGTTATATGAATGGCATTGTTTATAATGGGAATGGTGTCATAAAGCTGCATATTATCTACAACCACATACTTTATAAGCTGATCTATCCCGATAAATGCAACAGAAATAAGGATAATTAGCATCTTAACATGCGGCAGCGACATTTTCTTCACTTATGACACCTCCTAACACTTAAAAACGGGACACATAAACTATGTGTCCCGTTCCCATAGTTTTTAACCCTTTATTACAGCTGCGCAGCGCTCACAAATTTCGGGATGGTCTGCATCTTTTCCAACGCTGTCACTATAAGTCCAGCAACGAGCACATTTACATCCGCCAGCTTTTGCGACTTCAATGCCAAGTTCTTTAAGCTCGTCGTCTGCCCTTCCGCCGTTTCCTTTTACAAGCGAGACCTTGGAAACGATAAGAACCTGGGGAAGAACCTCCTCAATCGACGAAAGGAACTCAAAGTAATCTCCATCGGCGTAAAGTGTTACCTCAGCGTCAAGAGAAGAGCCGATAACCTTTTGTGCACGAAGCTCTTCAAGCTGTTTCTTAACTGCATCTTTAACAGCATGAATCTTCTCCCATTTTTCCATAAAGCCATCTTGAGCGGTTATTCCCTCAAACTTAGGCATGTCGTTAAGGAGAACATTTTCTGTGTTTTCGCAATCAAGATGCGGCATACACTGCCAGATCTCCTCAGAAGTAAATGCGAGGATAGGAGCAAGCATCTTTGTAAGCGAATTTAAAATAACATACATTGCGCTCTGTGCCGCTCTTCTTGAAACTGAGTCGGTTTTATCACAGTACAAACGATCCTTAAGAACATCAAGATAGAAATTGGACATATCTATAACACAGAAATTGCGAATTGAATGATAAACCTGATGGAATTCAAATGCATCGTAAGCATCTGTAACCTTCTTTTTGAGTTCATCAAGCTTAATGAGCGCCCACTTATCAATATCTGCCATATCGTCAAAGGCAACCATATTTTTATTGGGATCAAAATCAGAGATATTTCCAAGGATATATCTTGCGGTGTTGCGGATCTTTCTGTAGCCCTCAGAAAGCTGTTTTAAGATGTCTTTGGAAATTCTGATATC
This sequence comes from Oscillospiraceae bacterium, assembly GCA_015066115.1. Lineage (GTDB taxonomy): Bacteria > Bacillota > Clostridia > Oscillospirales > Ruminococcaceae > SIG578. The sequence continues at coordinate 178,727 of SVOZ01000001.1, read as the reverse complement.
AGCGTGATAATCAGAGGATGCAACCCAAAGTCTTAAAATATCAGCACCGTATTCGCTGACAATTTCATCGGGTAAAATTCCGTTGCCAAGGGACTTGGACATCTTTTTGCCTTCGCCGTCAACAACCCAGCCGTGAGTACAAACGGCCTTGTAAGGTGCTTTTCCGCACCATGCAACAGATGTAAGAAGTGACGACTGGAACCAACCGCGATACTGGTCAGCGCCCTCTAAATAGAGGTCAGCGGGCCAGGAAACCTCATCTCTCTGCTGCAAAACAGCGGCGTGAGATGATCCAGAATCAAACCAAACGTCCATAATATCTGTTTCTTTAGTAAACACATTGTGTCCGCACTCGCTGCAAACGGTTCCCTCAGGGAGAATTTCGTTAGCCTCATAGGTGTACCAAGCATCAGAACCATATTTACGGAATAGCTCGGCAACTGCCTTAATACTCTCCTTGGTAATGTGCTCTTTTCCGCATTTTTCACAATAGAAAATAGGAATAGGAACGCCCCAGGTACGCTGACGGGAAATACACCAGTCACTTCTATCGCGGACCATTCCCTTAATGCGATCCTCGCCCCACTGGGGAATCCACTCAACACCCTCAATAGCCTTAATAGCGTCATCCTTAAATCCGTCAATCGAGCAGAACCACTGTTTAGTTGCTCTGAAGAGAACGGGGTCCTTACAACGCCAGCAATGAGGATACTGGTGAATAATCTTCTGAAGCGCAAAAAGGCTTCCGGTTTCGTCGAGGTGCTTAGCAATAGCCTTGTTTGCATCATTTGTAGAAAGTCCTGCAAACTGGCCTGCTTCCTCTGTCATATAACCCTTTGAGTCAACAGGAACAACGATGGGAATCTGAGGATAGTTTCTGCAAACCTCAAAGTCCTCAACACCGTGGCCGGGCGCTGTATGAACACATCCTGTACCGCTCTCTAAGGTTACGTGATTACCAACAATAATGTAAGAAGTTCTGTCAATGAAAGGATGAGCGGTTTCAACAAGCTCTAACTCGCTTCCCTTTGCAGTTCCAACAACCTCGTAATCCTCAATGCCTGCCGCCTTCATTGTTGGCTCAATAAGTTCCTGAGCGATTATATAATACTCGCCGTTTGCTTTAACTGCGGCATAGGTGTACTCAGGTCCGATACAAATTGCAACGTTTGCGGGCAGAGTCCAGGTAGTAGTTGTCCAGATAACAAAATATGTCTTCGCGGGGTCTGCTCCAAGGGCTGAGATTTTGCCCTTATCGTCTGTAACCTTAAATTTTACATAAATTGAATGACAAGGGTCCTCAGAATATTCAATTTCAGCCTCTGCAAGCGCCGTTTCACAGGTGGGACACCAATAAACAGGCTTAAGACCTTTATAGATATATCCCTTTTCAGCCATATCGCCGAATATCTCGATCTGCTTGGCCTCAAACTCGGGTTTTAATGTGAGATAAGGATCTGAATAGTCGCCAATTGAGCCCAAACGCTTAAACTGATTTCTCTGGTTATCTACATACATAAGGGCAAAATCGCGGCAATGCTTTCTCAGTTCTACAGGAGAGAGAAGCGCCTTATCAACGCCGATCTTTTTTATTGCTTTTAATTCAATAGGCAGTCCGTGGGTATCCCATCCCGGAATGTACGGGGAATAAAATCCTGCCATATTTTTATATTTAACAATAAAATCCTTTAAAACCTTATTGAGCGCAGTTCCAAGATGAATATCTCCGTTTGCGTACGGAGGGCCATCGTGAAGGATGTACTGCGGTTTTCCTTTGTTTTTTTCAATGAGTTTTCCATAGATGTTATCGTCATCAATTTTCTTGAACATCTCGGGTTCTCTCTGGGGAAGACCTGCACGCATAGCAAAATCGGTTTGCGGCAGGTTTAAGGTCTGGTTATAATCCTGTGGCATTGTGCTCTCTCCTCAAAATGATTGTTTATCTTTTATTATCGTCATCCAGATCGTAGCTGTCTCCAAACTTAAGGGGACCGAACTTGGATTCCTTTTTAGGTTCGTTTTCATCAAAGCGGCTGAACTTAAATCCTCCGCTTATTTTAAAGCCCTCTTCCTCAGGCTCTTCTTTTGCAGGCTCCTGTCCCTGTGCTTCTTCCTCATGTTTAACAGGCTCCTCAGAGGGCTCAGAAACTTCAGCAGCCACAGCCTCTTCTTGTGCAGGCTCTTGTGCAGGCTCCTCAGCGGGTGCCGCTTCAACTACTACAGGCTCTTCTTTTACCTCAGGTTCTTCTTTTTCCTCTTCTTTTGCGTGCTCTATTTCGGGAATGCTCTTTAACATATCAATGTGCGAGCTGTACATTGTAAGCATCTTGGTTTTAAAAGCGTCAACCTCGCGCTTCATTTTATTTAAGATAACTTCCTCACGCTTAACATCGTCCTTAACATTTTTAAGAATATTCTCGGACTTTATTGTGGCATCGCGCATAATAATTTCTGCACGGTTCTTTGCTTCTTTAAGTATGCTATCGCTAAGCTTCTGTGCTCCGAGAAGCACCTGGCTAAGACTATCCTCTTGATTGCGGTATTCCTCTATTTTGTTTGCAAGAACAACGAGTTTTTTCTCGGTTTCAGCCTTTTCGTTTTCGATAGCTGTAACATAATCGATAACCTGATTTAAGAATGCTTCAACATCCTCTACCTTGTAACCAAAGGCGGATTTGTCAAATTTTTTGTTTTTGATTTCATTAATAGTAAGCACCCCGGAAACCTCCCATTAAATATATTTTTTATAACAAAGGACCAATCTTCCTTTTTTAGTTCTGCCTGTACACTCCCCGATAACAAACTTCCCTACCGAGCGAATAGAAACAACATCGCCTGGGTTTAAATTTTTAGAGCAGTTTGTAATAACCTCGTGATTTACATTTACTCTTTCTGAAACAACAAATTTTGCAGACTCCGCCCTGCTCTTATTTGAAAGAGCGGCAACAACGCAGTCAAGCCTCATTGACGCAACAATTGCGCTGTTTTCTTCAAATTTGTTTTGGCTTATCTTAAGCTCGCTAAGCTCACATTTACGCAAGGAAACGCCGACATTGCCGATTTTTGAAATATTGTCCATCACGTGTCCGGACATATTTTCCTGCAAAATCACATAGCTCTTATTTTCACCAACGATTATATCCCCTACAACCTCTCTTTTTATGCCAAGCGACATAAGCGATCCAAGAAAATCGCGATGATTAAGCGGTAACCTGTGAGTTATCTCGACAAAACAGATCGGAAATTCTACGTTTTTATCAATGATATAATCAGGAAAAACGCCGAACATTTTACGTTCGGCACCTTCAAAACCGCCAAAAAACTGAAAGGCAGATGCATCAATAGCTGATGCTGTACACTCTGCAATTCTTTGCTGACGCAGGTCAAGAAACCCTGTGAATTTAGGAATATTATTTTTATCGCAAGCGGCAAAAAGATCCTCAATCCTTGCAGATAATATTTCTTCTTCACGGCTAAGATTAAGCTGTTTCAGATGCTCATTCATATTTTTTAGAAATAAACACCGCTGTTTTCAAGCTCATCAAGAAGATCTCCCTCAATTGCAACATTGTAAGGAGTGATGATAAATGTAGAGTTTGCAACGCGCTTGATCTGTCCATGATTTGCATAAGCAACTCCGCTTAAAAAGTCGATAAGTCTTCTTGAAACATCTTTATTTGTGGATTCAAGATTTAAAACAACAGTTCTTTTTGAGTTGAGGTGATCAGCAATGGTGCGTGCGTCCTCAAATCTTTCAGGCTTAACAAGAATAACCTGAAGCTGAGTTGTTGCATGAATGTTAACAACTCTGTTACGGTTTTTCTCATTGCCATAGGAAACTGTAGTATCGTCAGCAGCAACAAGCTCGCTGTTGTGAATTAGATCCTCGCCCAATCCGTCTCTCTCATTTTCAAACTGCTCGTCTTCTGCATCTCCGAATAATTTTCCGAATAATCCCATTTTAATGCCTCTCTTTCAATTATTTATCAATGATATTGGCGCTGGCCAAAAAGCGCCGAACCTATACGAACAATATTGGATCCCATTTCAATGGCAGCCTCATAATCTTGTGACATTCCCATCGAAAGACACTCCATATATACATTATCTATGTTTTTGTCTCTAATGTCAACAAATATTTGCCTTAACTGCGAAAAATAATGCAAACTTTGCTCTTTTTTCTCACAAATCGGCGGAATTGACATAAGTCCCTTAATGCGAAGCCCCTCAAGCTCTGCTATTTCGCAAACAAGCTCCTGTGCCATTTGAGGACTTGTGCCCGATTTTGAGCTTTCTTCCCCGATATTAATTTCAACAAGAATATCCATAATGAGATTGTTTTTTACAGCGTTTTTGCTGATCTCACGAGCAAGCTTTACACTGTCAACAGACTGTATCATATCGACCTTATCAATGATATATTTAACCTTATTAGTCTGCAGATGTCCGATAAAGTGAGTTTCTGTATCTGGGACATAAGAATCCTTTTTATCGAGATATTCCTGCACTCTATTTTCGCCAAGCAGATCAACACCGTTATCTATTGCAACATTAACAAGCTCGGGGGCGACTGTTTTAGTAACGGCCATAAGGCGAATATCATTTGCGTTTCGTCCGGTTTTTTGGGCGGCAACAGAAATTTTATCGCGGATAACCTTTAAATTTTCAACTACTGCTATTTCAGATGGTTTTACCGTCATACAGGTCAGTTCCTTTCACAATTACATCATCAAACGGCTTAAGGGTTCCGCTTCCGTTAGCGGCACTGCAAACAACATAATCATTGCCCTCAAAAATTACATCGACTTTTCTGAACATCATTTGCTGTCCTATAACAACATATACACCTTGTTCTCCATCAACAATACGAATAGCACTTTTAGGAACTCTGTATCCCTTAACAGATGAAAAAATCAGTTCCGCCTTTTCACGTCTTGCCGAGCAGAATTTGCCCGTCATCTGATTAGACTTTACAAACACAGCCATCTTTCCCTCTTCTTCAGAGAGCGCAACACTGCTGACAATAACATTAACGGGTTTTTCCGAAATGTCGGGGAAGCGAATTTTAAGGCTTGTCCCCGCTTTTATCTTTTTGTGATACTCGCTGTCGTCTATCGGAAGCATAAAAACATAGTGCCAATCAAAATCGGTTATAAGCTTTCCAATAGTGTTATCGGCAACGCTCTGCGGAGCTTCGTCATTTATAAACTTTTCTATTTCTGCGGCAGACAGCGAAGAAAGCTTTGAATACTGAGCTGTTTTTTCAAAACCGTCAGCAGATATAACAAAGTTTCCGTTTTTCTGGGCATAAACAGATTTAAGCGCATTTTTAATTTTACCTTCTAAGGTTTTAATTTCTTTTTTAACCTGAGAAATATAATCATTAAAATCGGTTTCCTTCTCGGTTATTATATTTCGACGGTTTAAAAGCACCTGCAGGTCATTTTTGCATCGCTCGATCGCATCAGCATCGTTATTATAAACAGCCTGGGAATATTCCTTGATCTTATTATTTATCTGAGTATTGATCTGGTCGGCATTTGTAACCAAAACGCTTGATTGGTCCTGCGACTCTTCCAAAAGGCTTAAAAGATTTTTAAGCTCTTTGATCTTTTCATAATTTACAACATCCGATTCCGAGGCATAAAGCTCTGCAACCGTTCCGCCCGCTCCGACCTTTTGTCCGTCAGAATACAAATAATGAACTATATATCCTTTATGAGCGGCTGTTACATTTTCCTCAGAACGCAAAAACATTCCGTTAAGTTCTATTTTGTTTTCGTGGGTTAGCTCCGAAACTGTTTCTGTATGATAAGGAGAGTAAACCGCGCTGTATATCTGGTATCCCACAAAGACAAGCAGAAAAACTGCAAGAAGCGATACAAGCAGCGTTTTAACAATTTTTGATGCTCCTGACACCTACTTTACCTCCTTAATAAATTTTACATTTTATTTTACCATAAAACTTGCGAAAAATCAACTTTTATAAAAGGCTTCACAAAGCGAAAAAGCGCCGTTAACAAGCTTACTTTCTGACATCTCATCGGCGTACAGCCAATGTATTCTCTCGTCCTTTCGAAACCATGTAAGCTGACGTTTTGCGTAATTTCTTGTGGCACGTTTTAGGTTATCTACCGCCTCATCAAGCGAGATTTTTCCATCAAGATAAGGAAACAGCTCTTTATAGCCTATTGCCTGAACGGCAGTTTTATCAGCGTCAAGTTTATTGAAAAAGGCCTCTGTTTCTTTCACAAGCCCCGTTTCAATCATTCTATCAACGCGTCTGTCAATTCTGTCGTAAAGCTTTTGTCTGTCTTTATAAGTGATACCGAGCATAAGTGCACTATACGGCGACTGGACATTTCTCGAAATAGCAGTATGCTCACTCATGCTATGGCCGAAAGTAAGATTAATCTCTATTCCTCTTATAATCCTTCCCTTATTGTTCGGATGAAGTTTTGCAGCATATTCAGGATCAAGGACTGAGAGTTTTTTAAGCATATACTCGCCACCGAACTTTTCGAGCTCAGCTAACAGCTCCTGCCTCAATGTGCTGTCGCTTTCATCCTCAAATTGAATATTATCAACAAGGCTGTTTACATAAAGCCCTGTACCGCCGACAACGACTGCCCTTTTACCGCGCGAATTAATATCATAAATTGCGTCGCGAGCCATTTTAAGATACTGAGCAACCGAAAACTTATTTTTAATATCAACACAGTCTATAAGATGATGCGGCACACCCTGCATTTCCTCTAATGTTGGCTTAGCAGTTGCTATATCCATTTCTTTATAGATCTGCATAGAGTCAGCAGAAACTATTTCAGCGCCAAATCTTTTTGCAATTTCAATTGAAAGCGCGGTTTTTCCCGACGCGGTTGGGCCTACTATAACAGTTAAAGGGATTTTTTTATTTTCCAAAACAATTCCTCCTACTGTATTCTGCCAAACCTTTTTTCTATGTCAGTTTTAGTGATTTTTGCAGTAATGGGTCTTCCATGCGGACAATACTTAACATCGGTTTCTTTTCTGAGGCAATCAACAAGAAATGAAAGCTCATAAACGCTTGTCTTATCGTGTGCCTTTATGGCGCTTCGGCAGGCAATAGTGTGATACATATCGTCAAGAATTTGCGGAGCAATCTCTTTTTTACAATTAAGCAGGTTAGCCGCAACCTCAGAAAGCACACAGGCCGCATCCTCTGCCGCAATAAATGCAGGAACAGAGCGGATAATAATGCTTCCTGAGCCGAAATCGTCGATCTCAAATCCTATTTTGTCAACTGTTTCTGCATGGGAAATAAGCGCGTCATATTCTTCTCTTGAAGGCTTTATTACTGCAGGTTCAAGCAGATACTGCTTTTCTGCTCCCGCGCCCTCGGACTTAAGCTTGTTATAAATAAGGCGTTCATGTGCCGCGTGCTTGTCAATTAAGTAAAGCGCGTTTTCTGCTTCAAGCAAAATATAGGTCTTAAAAAGCTCGCCTATGATCTTTGCTCCGGAAAATCTATCATCCTCTTTTAATTCTGCCGGTTGCTCTGCTGCCTCAAATTTATTGGCCCGAGGTATAACAGGCAACACAAAAGGCAGGGCTTGTTCCTCTTGTTCGTCCTCTTTTGCAAACAAAGGATTTTCCATGACATTTACAGTGTTTGTGCTATTATTATTTATCTTGTTATCACTTAGTGTGTACGATATCTCAGAAATTTTAGGATCCAATACAATTTTTTCAGGTGATCTGTACACAGGTGTTTCGTTATAGGCAATGTTAGACTTAATAAACGTTTCAGACTCTTTTAGAGTCTCTGAATTTTGTTTATTTTCTACCTTCTCAAATGAAATTTGTTCGCCTTTTGATGTAAAGTCTTCATCCTTTACATATGAAACATTGTTTTTTTGAGCAGAGATTTCATTAAAAACAATATCCGCTTCTGCACTATCGCGAGAGATTGCCGATTTACAAGCAAAATACACCGCATCATAGATCACGCGCTCATCGGAAAAACGAACCTCTGTTTTGGTTGGATGAACGTTAACATCAACAATTGACGGCGAAACCTCGACCATAAGCACACAGGCAGGAAATTTTCCGACCATTATCGAGCCTTTATAAGACTCCTCAAGCGCAACCATCATTGTAACATTTTTAACTGTTCTGCCGTTTAGGAAAAAGTACTGCATACTGCGCTTTGCTTTTGCATTTAGCGCTTTGCTTATAAAGCCCTCAACCTTTACACCGTTTTTTTCAAAAGAAACAGGCAAAAGAGAGCTTGCAAATGCTTTTCCAAATACACAGTGAATTGCAGAGATGAGCTTTCCGTCGCCGACTGTTTGCAGATCAATTCTTCCGTCACGAATAAATTTAAAAGCAATATTAGGATTGGAAACTGCGATCTTTTCAACAACTGCGGCAACCGCATTAGCCTCAGAAACGTCCTTTTTAAGAAACTTCATTCTCGCAGGAGTGTTATAAAAAAGGTTTTTAACCATAATGGTTGTGCCAACAGGACAGCCTGCCTCCTCTTTAGAAAGCACCTCGCCGCCTGCAACCTCAATATGACATCCCATATCGGTATCGGCCTTGCGGGTTATCATAGAAACCTTGGAAACGGCGCAAACTGAGGCAAGTGCCTCACCGCGAAAGCCTAAGGTGAAGATCTCATTTAGGTCACTTGCAGAACGCACCTTACTTGTAGCATGGCGCAAAAAGGCAGTTTCGGCGTCGTCGGGCGAAATTCCTTTACCGTCGTCTGTTACACGGATAAGCTCAATTCCGCCGCTTTTTATTTCAATTGTAATATGTAATGCACCTGCATCAACGGAATTTTCAATCAGCTCTTTAACAACAGAGGCAGGTCTGTCAATTACCTCGCCTGCGGCGATAAGCTCCGCCACCTGTTTATCAAGTACTCTGATCTCGCCCATAGTCTACTCTCCTTTTATTCTTGCTCCTGAGCCATCTTTTTAAGCTCAAAAAGAATATTTATAGCCTCTCTGGGAGTTAAAACGTCAACATCTATAGCCTTAATTTTGTCAATTATAGGAAGATTATTTGAAGTATCAAAAGAAATCTGGTAACTATCCTCCGGCGAAATGTTTTCAAAAGTTTTGTCGCCTTTAAACTCAATTTCCTTGCCTTTTTCAAGACTGTCTAATATCTCTTTTGCACGTTTTATAATTTCTTCAGGAATTCCTGAAAGCCTTGCAACGTCAATACCGTAGCTATCGTCTGTTCCGCCTCTTACAATTCTGCGAAGGAATATTATTTCTTCTCCGCGTTTCTTTACCAAAATGTTATAGTTTTTAACATTGGAAAGCTTGTCCTCTAAAACAGATAGCTCGTGATAGTGGGTTGCAAAAAGGGTTTTGGCACCAAGCTTCTTTTTATTAGCAATATACTCAAGCACCGCCCTCGCAATGCTCATTCCGTCAAAGGTTGAGGTTCCTCTTCCAACCTCGTCAAGAATAAGCAGACTGTTTTTAGTGGCGTTTTTAAGAATATAGGAAACCTCATTCATTTCCATCATAAAGGTTGATTGGCCCGATGCCAAATCGTCTGAGGCGCCGATTCGGGTAAATACGCTGTCAACGATAGAAATATTTGCATCCTTTGCAGGAACAAATGAGCCAATCTGCGCCATAACGGTGATAAGTGCAACCTGTCGCATATAGGTTGATTTACCTGCCATATTAGGACCGGTGATGATTGAAATTGCGTTGCTGTTTGTGTCAAGAAGCGTGTCGTTTGGCACAAAAGGAGTTAGCGTAAGCTGTTCAACAACCGGGTGCCTTCCCTCTTTTATGATGATTTCTCCCGACACGTTAATAGCCGGACAAACATAGTTATTATTAACAGCAACCTCAGCAAATGAGCACATAACATCAAGCACGGAAAGGGCATCAGCGGTTCTCTGAATTCTGTCAAGCGCCGCAGAAACATAGCTTCTGAGTTCATTAAAAAGCTCATGTTCCAGGGCAACAGAGCGCTCGCCTGCCGTCAGAACCTTTGCTTCAATTTCCTTAAGCTGCTGTGTTATATACCTTTCGCCGCCTGTAAGCGTCTGTTTACGAACATATTCCTCGGGCACCTGATCCTTAAAGGAATTTGAAACTTCGATATAATAACCAAAGACCTTGTTATAGCCAACCTTTAGAGTTCTAATTCCTGTTCGCTCTTTCTCGGATGCTTCGATTTTGGCAAGAAAGCTCTGAGAATTATTAAGAATCTCGCGAAGCGAATCCAAATCAGCGTTAAAACCATCGCGGATGTATCCTCCGTCGCGCAAAATTGCGGCAGGGTCATCCTTAATCGTTTCAATTATCTTTTCTCTTATATCGTCGAGAGGGTCAATGCTATAAAGCAGATCGCTAAGCAGCGAGCTGTTTGCACCCTTTAAAAGCTCAATAATCGGCGGGATCTGCTCTGCTGTGTAAGCAAGTGAATTAAGCTCTCTTGGGCTTACACTTCCAAAAACAACTCTGGTCAAAATGCGCTTTAGGTCATAGATGTTTCTGAGCCTTTCACGAATCTCGCTACGCATAATACTGTTTTCAGCAAGCTCTCTTACTGCATTTTGTCTGCGTGTTATATCGCTTACGCTCATAAGAGGCTGTTCAAGATAGTTTCTGAGCAGTCTGTGACCCATAGCCGTCTCGGTCTGGTCGAGGACCCAAAGAAGCGTTCCGTATTTTTCACCCTTGTGCATGCTCTGGGTTATCTCAAGATTATGCCTTGCCGAAATATCAAGGTTCATATAATGCTCGGTTTTATAAAGCTCAACTCTGTCAAGCCTGTTAAGTCCGCTTATCTGGGTTTCCTGAAGATAATCAATAAGCCCGCCGAGAGCCTCTACTATAAGCGGCTTTGATTCAAGCTTTAAATGTGACAATGAATCGCAATTAAACTGCGACAAAACCGCCTTGCGCGCATTTTTAAGCTCAAGCACATCTTCATTGTGCATGGTTATAGCGGCCATAAGCTTGTTTTTGACAAAACGCGTTATATTCTCGTCGCGAGCGCTTTGTGGGCAAAACAAGACCTCACTCGGCGAAAATCTGCTAAGCTCGTTTATGATCTTAACAACAATATCTCCTTCGGAAAAATCTGTGGCTCTGATCTCACCTGTTGAAACATCGGCAAAAACAATTCCCGCTCCGTTATAATCCATTTTAATAGAGCAGATGTAGTTGTTTTTGGTTTCATCAAGCATACTGCCCTCTATAACAGTTCCGGGAGTTACAACGCGCACTACATCCCTTTTAACAAGGCCCTTAGCTTTAGCAGGATCTTCAACCTGCTCGCAAATTGCGACCTTATATCCTTTTTCGATCAGCCTTGCGATATATGCCTCACAGCTATGATAAGGCACACCGCACATTTTGGCGCGCTCTTCCAAACCGCAGTTTTTACCTGTAAGCTGCAATTCAAGCTCTCTTGATGCAACAACGGCATCATCAAAGAACATTTCGTAAAAATCGCCGAGTCTGAAAAATAATATCTGGTCTTTATGCTGTTCCTTGATCTCAAGGTACTGCTTCATCATAGGTGATAACTGTTGTGCCACATTATCTCTCCTTGCGTTAAAGTAAAGCTTTTTTAGTGACAACCGCCGCCGCAATCAGAACAATTGCCGCTGCAGCCCATATTTTCGGGAATCTCAACTGTTTCGGGGTCGTTGCCCTGAAGGGTCAAGTCAATAAGCATCTGAACCTTCTGCATCATCTGGTCAACCTTTTGCTTGGCATTAGCATAAGCGGTCATATCAGGGATCTCCATAATCTTCATATAAGCCTGGCGAAGCTCGCGGTCATACTGAGCGATCTTATCGCTGTTCTTTTCCTCGCGGTTTACCTCTCTGTTAAGCGCAATTTTCTTTAAATTAAAGTCGCTTATTCTCTCCTGAAGCTCAAGATTAGCATCACTGCGGCGGCGAGCCTCTTCCATCTCTTTATAGGCCTCGCTCTCCTGAATTGCCTTTCCTAATTCTCTTGCCTTTAAAATAACATCCATTGTTTTTTCCTCTTTTCTATTTAATAATTTCTCCTAAGCAGACGTAGCCTTTGCTTGAAGTGATTATAACATTTACAAATTCGCCGACAAGCGACTTGTCTGTGCTTTCAAACTCAACCATAACATTATTATCGGCTCTTCCGCAAAGCGAATTTTCCATAGTTCTTCCTTCGCCCTCGCAAAGAACCTTAAACACCTTGCCCTTCATATCAGAGAGCTTTTTATAGGCAATGTCTTCCTGAACCGAAAGCAGTTTTCTAAATCGAATAGATTTTTGTTCATCGCTTATCGGGTCCTCCATTTTTGCAGCAGGAGTTCCCGGGCGCTTAGAATAGATAAAGGTGTAAAGCAGGTCGTAGCCAACCTTTTTTATAAGCTCTAAAGTTGCCTCGAAATCTTCATCCTGTTCATTTGGAAATCCGACAATTATATCGCTTGTAAAGCTTATTTCGGGCATTTTTTCTCTCGCGTATTTAATTATCTTAAGATAATCATCGACAGTGTATTTTCTGTTCATTTCAGAGAGAATTCTGTCTGAGCCGCTCTGGACAGGAAGATGCAGATGCTTGCAAACCTTCTCGCAATCAGCCATCGCATCTATAAGCTCACGCGTTGCATCCTTGGGATGCGATGTCATAAATCTGATGCGGAAATCGCCATCAAGCGCATTAAGCTCTCTTAAAAGCTGAGGAAATGAAATTTCTCCGTTTTCCTTGCCGTAGGAATTAACATTCTGACCAAGCAGGGTTATTTCCTTGTAGCCCGAAGCAACAACCTCTTTTACTTCAGCAATAATATCTCCGCTTTTTCGGCTTCGCTCCCTTCCTCTTACATAAGGAACTATACAGTAGGAACAAAAGTTATTACATCCGTACATAATAGGAATCCAGGCCTTACTGCTTCCATCTCTTAAAATCGGGAGCCCCTCTGCAATAATCCCCTCTTCACCGCTTATATCAATCACTCTTTTGCCGCCTGTAAGCTTTGTGTAAATTATTTCGGGCAGCTTATGCATAACGTGCGTACCGAGAACTATATCAACAAACGGGAAACTCTTTTTAACCTTTTCGGCCACTATCTCCTGCTGAGTCATACAGCCGCAAAGGCCGATAAGCATATTTGGTCTGCGCCGTTTTATATTTTTAAGCGCGCCAACATTCCCGAAAACTCTCTGCTCGGCGTGCTCGCGCACTGCGCAGGTGTTGTATATAACAAAGTCGGCATTTTCGGGCTTATCCGTCATCTGATAGCCCATTGAAAAAAGAATGCCCTTTATTTTTTCGCCGTCGGAAACATTTTGCTGGCATCCGTAGGAGTGAACAAATGCGTGAGGTGTGTATCCATTGGGGTAAAGCGAGGACAAAACTTCCCTTACCTTTTTTGCAAACTCCTTTTGTCTGTTAAGCTCGTCCTGCGGGACAAAGCGGCTTTTTTCTTTATCTGACAACTGATTTTCCTCCGATAAAATTGCTTTTTTGCATTATTAATTAATTATAGCATTTTCTCTTTATTTCTTCAAGAGATTTTAACAAAAAATAAAGGACAGAGAATGAGTTCTCTGTCCGTTTTCTTATTCCTCTGAAACCCCAAGATGTTTTGCAAGACCTTCTTCTGCTTTTAGAGAGTAATCAAACCAAATCACCGCCGAGTCAAGCCTTAATTTTTCAAGGTTTTCAAGCTGCTGTTCATTAACCCTCTTTTGCGACACATAAAGCTGGCGCATATATTTATTTTTGCTGATCTTAATTTTGCCTGTGCCGGCTTCATTGATCTTTTCCCATTCAATATCCTTAAGAGGAATTCCGAAAACCTCAAGGGCAACACCACGGTCATTGATTTTAATAATCTGAGAGCCCGAAATAAACATATAAACAGCAACAATAAAGGGCAAGACCAGAAACACGATACCAAGTTTCTGAACTGATGCACCGTTTATAATTTTAACAACCGCAGGAGCTTCAAAAACAACTACTGCCGCAAGCAAAATAACTCCAAAAAGAAAATTACTCTTAGAACGGAAAAATTTCATCTTATTAACCTCTTGATTATGTAATCTTTTTTATATTATCTCAAATTTTTGCTTTACTGTCAATCACCGTTCAAATCTTTTTTTGAGCTTTTGAAGCGCTTTTTTCTCTATTCTACTTACATAAGAACGAGAAATCTTCATTCTTGCTGCAACCTCTCTTTGTGTAAGCGGAGTTGTACAACAAAGTCCGTATCTCATTTTTATGATGGTTCTCTCTCTTGGAGTCAGGCTCTCTACCACATATTTATAAAGTTTCTCACTTCTGAGCTTTTCCTCAATGTCATCATCGATGCGTCTCTCATCTGCAACAATATCGATAAGCGACAGGGCGTTTCCCTCTGAGTCTGTGTCAATGGGATCGCTGATATACACATCCTGCGAGCTTTTCTTAAGGCTTCTGAAATACATTAGTATCTCATTTTCAATACATCTTGAGGCGTAGGTTGCAAACTTTGTTTCTTTTTTGTAGCTATATCCCGAAACCGCTTTTATAAGCCCAATTGTGCCAATCGATATAAGGTCATCCTGATCAACACCGCTCTGATTATATTTTTTAACCACATGAGCCACAAGCCTCAAATTGTGTTCTATAACTTTATTTCGGGCATTCTGATCCCCTTGTTCAATTTTTTCAAAGCATTCCTTTTCCTCTTTTAAAGAAAGCGGTTTTGGAAAGCTTTCTCCGCTTAAATGCAGGGCAAAATGAAAAATACTGCAAATTAGATTTATAATTTCAAAAAACATACCATCAACCCCTTTTTTTACAAAAATATATTCGTAAAAAAGTCGATCTTTGTATGTCCATAAAAGAAAAAACCTGCCGAGGCAGGTTTTTTAGTTGTTACTTTATAATTTTAATTGAGCCTATAAGCGGAAGCTCTTTTGCCTTACCCGTGGCGGCATTAACAATTCCTATAATCATAAACGCAACTAACACAAGCGAAACAAGCCATCCAATAATAGCCACAACAACATTAAAAAGTGGAACAAAGAGAAAAACCGCAGAAAGCATTCCACTTATGATTGCCCAGGCAAAACTGATAATGAACAGAACAAGTCCTTGATTTGTGTGAAATTTTGCAAACTTTGAGTCCTTAGCAGCAAGCAAAGGCACAAGGAAAAGAATGCTTATATAAGCAAGAATTGCCATAACCTTATTATCGTTTATATCTGCAGCATCAAACTCTTTTGTGGTGTCGGCAGTATTGTTGACATTTTCAAACTTATCTTTTATAGCATCAAATGTATCATTTACCTTCTCACCTGTTGCAAAGCTTGCTCCGCATTTATCGCAAAATTTTGCTCCTTCCTGCATTTCGTTTCCGCATTTTGAACAAAAAGCCATAGTAATAACCTCCTTTATTTTCTTTACTATAACATACTTTTTATAAAAAGTAAAAGGTTTTTTATAAAAAAAGTGGTTTTACAAAAAAAATATGCTATAATTTATTTATCACGACAAAAAAGGAGCTTCTTATGGATTTTTTACGCATTTTAGAAGACATACGCACCCCGCTTGGAGATGCGTTTTTCTCAACCGTTACAAGACTTGGCGAGGAAACAATCTTCATTTTGGTTGGCCTTGTTTTTTTCTGGTGCATAAACAAAAAGCACGGATATTATCTTTTATCTATCGGCCTTATCGGCACGGTCATAAACCAGTTTTTAAAGCTTGTTTTCAGAATTCCGAGGCCGTGGGTTAAGGACCCGAACTTCACAATCGTTGAAAGTGCAAGAGAAGCAGCAACGGGTTATTCCTTCCCCAGCGGACACACACAAGCAAGTGCAGGCATTTTCGGCGGAATTGCAAGGCTTACCAAAAGCACGATTATTCGCTTTGTATGCATTGTAATAGCAGTTCTTGTTGCTTTTTCAAGAATGTATCTCGGGGTTCACACTCCGCAGGATGTTTTGGTTTCGGCAGGCATTGCAATTGTTCTTATTTTTGGGCTTTACCCTATATTTGAAAAATGCTTTGAGAGCAAGAAAACCATTCGCATTCTTTTTGCATCTATGACAGCGCTTTCCATTGCGTTTCTTTTGTTTATTTCTTTTTACAGCTTCCCTGCCGACACAGACGCAGAAAATCTTGCAAGCGGCGCAAAAAACGCCTACACAATGCTCGGTTGCATAGTTGGAATTTGGCTTTCCTATGAAATTGACAGCCGATACACCAATTTTAAAACAAACGGTGTCTGGTGGGTTCAGATCTTAAAGCTTGTGCTTGGACTTATCCCTGTTATTCTTATAAAAGCCGTCTTAAAACAGCCGCTCTATTCCCTTTTTGGCGGAAGCTATTTTGCCGACTTTGTCCGCTACTTCTTGCTTACCGCCTTTGCTGGTTGCGTCTGGCCGCTAACCTTCCCAATTTTCAGTAAACTTTCTAAAAAAGACAAGTAAAAAATAAAACTCCGCAAGCTGCGGAGTTTTATTTTATTCTTCTACAATATCGTTAATTACTAAAATATCATCTTGGTGAATTTTGGTATTACCTTTAGGAATAATGGTGTGATTAGCGCGCAGAATCATTACAATAAGCTTGCTTGAATCCTTGATCTCGCTGATAGTTTTATTTTCCCAATCATCGCCCTTTAAAATGATTTTTTCATGCAGATGAACCCCAATAGTTTCTTCACTTGCCCTACCGCTTAAGATAAGCATATCTCCCGAATGTATAGTAGTGTTGCCTTTAGGGATATGATTTTTGCCGTTTCTTAAGACAAGCACCAAAAGGCACTCAGGCGGCAGATCAATTTCTTTAACCTTTTTGCCTGCCCATGAATGATTTTCGGGAATAGTGAACTGAATGTACCGAATTGGGAAATCGTCGGTGTAATCGTTAAAGGTTTTCATAACATCGCTTCCGTCATCGGTCATGTCAAGTTTCTTTGCGACGAGAGGAATTAGAGAGCCTTGAATTAAGATTGAGAAGAGAACTATAAACAGCACAATGTGGAAAATATCGTTTTGGGTAAATGCTGTGCTTATAACTGTTAAAATAGCAAAAACGATTGATGCCGCTCCCCTCATTCCTGACCAGGAAACCACCAAAAGCTGTTTAAAATTATATTTAAACGGAATTGAAAGCAGGAACACCGCAAGCGGCCTTGCAACAAGCGTTAAGAACACCGCTATAAGTGCGGCAGGAAGGATAACCTTTAGAAGCTGTGACGGGAATGCAAGAAGTCCCAAAAGGAAGAACAAAAGCATCTGCATAAGTCCTGTAACGCTATCAAAGAAGTGCACAAGCGCCTGTTTGTTGTTTATATTTTTATTTCCGAGGATAATACCTGTAAGGTAAACGCTTAAGTATCCGTTTCCGCCGACAAGTGTGGGCAGAGCAAATGACAAAACAGCTACAGCGACAAGAAAAACGCCGTCAAAGCCCGAAGACATAAACCTGAGCCCTCTCATAAAGCGTTCTGCCAAAAAGGCTATAATAACTCCGAACAAAACGCCGAAAACAAGCTGTTTTACGATCATAAGTGCAAAACCCACACCCGATGCTTCGCCACTCATAAGCGCGAGGATAAGCACAGTAAGCATATAGGAAAACGGGTCGTTACTACCGCTTTCGATTTCCAAAAGCGATGCGGTTCCAAAACGCAGGTTAAGGTGCTTTGAACGAAGTATTGAGAAAACCGATGCAGCGTCGGTTGAGCTGATAACCGCACCGATTAAAAAGCTTTCTAAAAACTCAAATTTTAAAACAAAGTAACAAAAAACTCCGACAGCGCCCGCCGTTAAAATAGTTCCGAAAGACGACAGCACGATTGCGTGAAGCGCAACAGGCTTTGCCTGACTCCATTTGGTGCCAAAGCCGCCGTAAAACATTATAAAAATAAGCGCAATTGTACAAATTTCTTCTGCAAAGGAATAGTCATCAAAAGGAATTTTAAATATCCCGTCTGAGCCAAAAAGCATTCCGAGCAAAATAAAAGCAAACAGCATAGGAATGCCGAGTTTGCCTGTAACTCCGCGAAAAAGCACGCAGGCAAATATAACAATTGCCACAAGCACCAAGTATGTTGTCACTTAATTCTATCTCCTAAATTTTTATTCTGAATATATAATATCATACAAGTTTATGTTGTTTCAACTTAAAATTATAAAAATTTTTGTGATTTTTTGCAAAAAAACATTGAAATACACGCATTATAATGATATAATTTAGTGTCGTATAAATTCAAGCTTAAATATACGGTTTTGTAATTATACTAAGGAGTTGTTCAAATATGAGTCGTACTATCGGCACAGTTTCACGCGGTGTCCGCGCACCTATTATCAAGGCAGGCGACGACATTGTACAGATCGTAACCTCATCTGTTCTGGAGGCTTCCGAGGACGCGGGCTTTAAATTTAATGACCGTGACATCGTTGCTATGACAGAAGCCATCGTTGCAAGAGCACAGGGCAACTATGCTTCTGTTGATGATATCGCAGAGGATGTAAAGAATAAGTTCGGCGGCGAAACTGTTGGTGTTATTCTCCCTATTCTTAGCCGTAACCGCTTTGCTATCTGCCTTCGCGGCATTGCAAAGGGCGCCAAAAAAATCGTTCTTATGCTTTCCTATCCCTCTGACGAGGTTGGAAACCACCTGATCTCATTAGATGCACTTGACGAGAAGGGTGTAAATCCCTATACAGATGTTCTCTCGCTTTCTAAATATCGCGAGCTTTTCGGTTATGAAAAGCACACCTTTACAGGTGTTGACTATGTTGAATATTATGAGGAGCTTATCCGCGGATGCGGCGCTGATTGCGAGATCATTTTTGCAAACAATCCCCTTGCTATTCTTGATTATACAAAAAATGTTCTTTGCTGTGACATTCACACAAGAGCACGCACAAAGAGAATTTTAAAAGCCGCAGGAGCAGAGATCGTTTTAGGTCTTGATGAAATTCTCAACGCTTCTGTTAACGGAAGCGGATATAACTCAGATTACGGTCTTTTAGGTTCAAACAAGGCAACCGAAGATTCGGTTAAACTCTTCCCCCGCGATTGCCAAGAGGTTGTTGACGCTATTCAGAAAAAGCTTTATGATGCAACAGGCAAAAAGATAGAAGTAATGGTTTACGGCGACGGCGCATTTAAAGATCCCGTTGGAAAAATCTGGGAGCTTGCAGACCCCGTTGTTTCCCCTGCTTACACAAGCGGCCTTGAAGGAACTCCTAACGAGCTCAAGCTTAAATATCTTGCAGACAACGAGTTTTCCGATCTTTCGGGCGATGCTCTTAAAGAAGCAATCAAAGTAAAGATTCAGGAAAAGGACGACAACCTTGTAGGTCAGATGGCTTCTGAAGGTACAACTCCCAGAAGACTTACCGACCTTATCGGCTCACTCTGCGACCTTACATCAGGCTCCGGCGACAAAGGAACTCCTATCGTATTTATCCAGGGTTACTTTGATAACTACACAACCGAATAATTATATTTAATGCAACACAAAAAGCAGTCCTTTACGGACTGCTTTTTTAATTTGTAACTCTTTTTCGTTTGCGTAGTGCCCTGTTAGGCAATGTCCTATATTACAAAAAAATTACGGGTGTCGCTAAAGCGGTACCCGTAATTTTGGCGTGGTTATTCTTAAAGGATTTCGAAAACATCCGGCTACTTTCAATTTATAATAAGTTGCTCAATGTGTTTTCTTGAATAGTCAATAATTTGTTGATGAAAATTTTCGTCTTGGTAGAATCTATCGTCAAAACCATCAAAACCAAATCGCTCGGTTTGTGCTTCATATTCATCAATATTGCTAATTTTAAAAGAAGACAAATCATTTACATCAATGTTATTTTCATTTATAAAATTATCGAACAATGTCTTAATCTCAATTGCTCCAACAGCTGCAAGTGCTTTGCTGATATAAGGAGCACACTCACTACTGGAATTTACAAAAAATTGACACAATCCACCGTTGTTTACTTCTGCTTCAAATTTATTGAGTGAATAAACAATTTTCTGTTCATCTGTCAGCTTGGTTTCGTTAATATCGTATACAGCATCTTCGCAAATACATTCTATGGCATCATAAAATTCTTCGTCACGTAAATCAAGTAATCCTGCTTTTCCCATGGTTCTATATTTTTTGGCTTTTTTCATGTTTTTAATATTATAAATTATTGTTCCTAAAATTCCCATATTATATCCCCTTTTTTATAGTATAACATTTAGTTATAGATTTTTCAAGATAAACAACCTTGCAAGCTAAAAAAGTCCACCGGACTGTTTTTCGTATGCGTAGTACCCTCTTAGGCTGTGGGGTCTCTCGGATTTGCAAAAAAATAAAGGATACCACCCATGTGGTATCCTTTATTTTGGTGCGAGTGACGGGACTTGAACCCGTACGCCAAAGACACACGCCCCTCAAACGTGCCTGTCTGCCAGTTCCAGCACACTCGCATATTTCGGCGCTCTCTTTCAGAGCGCCTAATCATTATATCATCCGTTATTTGCTTTGTCAATAAGAAAATGCAAATTTTTTAAGGATTTTTTTATTACAAAAGTTCCACGCCTTGCTCAGCACATTCTTTAACCATTTCATCGGGCCAGATCGACGACTGAACCTCGCCAACGTGGATTTTATCAAGCATTATAAGGCAAATTCTCGACTGTCCTAAGCCGCCGCCGATTGTAAGCGGCAGGGTCTCATTCGCAATCTTAGAATGATAATCATACTCAAGCCTATCCATACAGCCTGCTTTTTCGAGCTGATATATAAGCGTCTCGCGGTCTACACGAATTCCCATGGAGGAAAGCTCGATTGCAACATCAAGAGGATCGCTCCACATTAAAAGGTCGCCATTTAGTGACCAGTCATCATAGTCGGGCGCTCTGCCGTCATGCTTATTGCCGCTTTTGAGGACCTCGCCTATCTGCATAATGAAAACGGTCTTGTACTTCTTTGTTATCTCATTTTCGCGCTGTTTTGCTGTGAGTTCGGGATACATATCCTCAAGTTCCTGAGTTGTAACAAAAAAGACATCCTCAGAAAATGTTTGTTTAATCGAAGGATATTCCTTTACAACAGCCTTATGAGTCTTTACAAATGCGGCAACGATCTTTCTGACGGTTTCTTTTAAAAACTCAACCGTTCTGTCCTCTTTGCCGATAACAAGCTCCCAATCCCACTGGTCAACATAAATTGAATGAAGATTATCAACGCTGTCATCACGGCGAATGGCGCTCATATCTGTGTAAAGACCTTCGCCCTTTTTAAAGCCATATCTATAAAGCGCAAGCCTTTTCCACTTAGCTAAAGACTGAACGACCTCGGCATCGCAATTAAATTCCTTTGTAGTAAAATGAACCTTTCTTTCAACGCCGCTTAAATCATCGTTAATTCCGCTTTGTTTTTTAACAATCAAAGGAGCTGTTACCCTTTCCAAATTCAGCGCAGAAGCCAAATTTCGCTCAAAAAGATCCTTTGTAAGCTTTATAGCACGTTGAGTTTCTCTCAAAGACAGGGTCGACTTATAGCCTTTGGGAATTTTTACGCTGAACATCTTATCACTCCTTCTTAAAGTAAAAATCGTCGCGAACAAAAACTGTGTTCGCGACGACATGGTCTGAGTGGCGGGAGTTGAACCCACGGCCTCTACCACCCCAAGGTAGCGCGCTACCAAACTGCGCCACACCCAGATTTGCTACCCGATTATAATATCACAGATGTTCTCAAAATGCAAGCGAATTTTGAAAATTTTTAAAAATATTTTTATCGGGCAGAAAACACACTATTTTTTAGCCTTTTCAA
The DNA here is from genome assembly GCA_015066115.1 of Oscillospiraceae bacterium. Lineage (GTDB taxonomy): Bacteria > Bacillota > Clostridia > Oscillospirales > Ruminococcaceae > SIG578. The sequence continues at coordinate 156,935 of SVOZ01000001.1, read as the reverse complement.
GCAGCTGAGAAAGCTCATTGGAGTTAAATCTATAGATCTTATTACAAAAATGGCAATTTACGCTCTGGGTCTTGTTTTCAGCTATCATTTCTTCAAGCTCCTGCACACCCAAAGACAAAAGCGCCTTTTCTACCCTTTCTCTACTGCAGTTGCAATGATACACACAATGCATACGATCAAGAACCTGAGGATTAAAGCCTTCGAGAGCCTTTTTGCAGATGTCCTCAGGCGTCATTTTATCTCTGAGCATACTGCTTACAGGCGGCATTGCCTTAATGTTATTTTCAATTTGTGTTATTTCGTCATCTGTTACGCCGGGAAGAAGCTGAATGATATATCCGCCTGCACTGATAACAGACAGATCTTCTCCAACAAGCACTCCGAGACCGCAAGCGGTGGGAATTTGCTCGCTTGTTGCGTAATAAGCGGTTATATCCTCGGCTATCTCGCCAGAAACGATAGGAATCTGTCCGACATAGGGATCTTTAAGGCCAATATCCTTTACAACCGACAGATAGCCTTCTTTACCGACGGCGCCCGAAACATCAAGCTTGCCATACTGATTTAAAGGAATCTCAACAATTGGGTTTGCAACATAGCCGCGCACATTTCCCATATAATCGGTAACGGCAATAAGCGAGCCTGCAGGGCCTCCGCCGTTTATTCGAAGGGTTATAGAGTCGTCTTTTCCTTTTAGCATACTTCCCATAAGCGATGCGGCTGTTAAGAGTCTGCCAAGGCCCGCTGTAACAACAGCAGAGGTTTTATGTATATTCTCCATTCTGGAAACTATATCGGTTGAATCGACGGCAAGGGCAATTATTCCGCCGTTCTCTGAAATTGTTCTGACTAATTCTCCCATTTTTACCTATTCCTTTCTGCAAAGATACAAAACTCTTTGGGATTTCTCGTTTACATTTCTGTCCGAATAATCATCAAATCTACAAAGCACTTTGAGCGAATTTTCTTCTAAGGTCTGAGTTAAAAACTCATCGCTGTAATAATACTCGCTAAAGCACTCATTTTCCCTTAAATAACTACCATCGTCCTGTTTTTCAAAAAAGTCAAGAGAGATGTCTATTTGACCGCTTTTCTTATGGAAATTATTTTGCCAGACGCAGTAAACCGAATCTGTGTCATAAACAAAAGTATTGTTTCCTAAAATTTCCTGATGCTTATAAAGGGTGTTTACATCGAATAAAAACAAACCTTTGGGATTTAAGAAAAGCGACACTCGATCAATAGCCTTTTTAACATCTTTTTTTGTTTTAAGATGGTTAATGCTGTCAAGGGTACAAACGGCGGCGTCAATAGTTCCGAACATATCAAGGCTCTGCATGCTCTGGTTTAAAAAAATAGGATTTCCAAACTCAAAGGACTTATTCATCGCTTCAGAGAGCATCTCTTCACTTGCATCGACACCGACAACGTCAAAGCCCTTTTCGGCAAGCAAAATTGAAAGCGAGCCTGTTCCGCAAGCCAAGTCCAAAACTATCTTTCCACCGTTTCCGTACTGCGAAAAAAGCTGACAAAAACGGTCGCAAAGCGCATTATAGTCCACATTATCGGTTAAACCGTCGTAATAAGCGGCAAACGCCTCGTAAGTTTTCATTTTATCTGCCTTTCATTTATCTTAAATGTCGCTCTTTAAAACGTCATCATAGCTTTCGCGGCGCACAACCAGCCTTGCCTCACCGTTTTTAACAAAAACAACGGGCGGTTTGGGAATTCGGTTATAGTTAGAGGCCATTGAATAGTTATAAGCGCCTGTTGATAAAACGGCAAGGATGTCCCCTGTTTTTGCATTTTGTATGGGGCAATCCTTTTGAATAAGGTCGCCGCTTTCACAGCATTTTCCCGCAATGGTAACAACATCGTCGGCAATTTCGCCTGCGCGGTTTGCAACAACAGCGGTGTACTCAGCCTGATAGAGTGCAAACCTCGGATTATCGCTCATTCCGCCGTTGACCGACACAAATTTGCGTACATTTGGAATGTCTTTAACAAAGCCAACGGTGTAAAGGGTTATACCTTCACTGCCGACAATTGCCCTTCCCGGCTCCATAAGGATAAAAGGAACGGCTATGCCCTTATTTTGACACTCCTGCTTTACGACCTGAGACGCCTTTTGGATATAGTTTTCAAACGGGATGGCCATGTCGCCTTTAAGATATTTAATTCCAAAGCCGCCGCCGAGATTTAATCTTTCAAGTTCGATGCCTGTTTCATTTTTTATCTCGTATAAGAAGTTTATCATAATTTTTGCCGCAAACTCAAAGGGCTGTTCATCAAATATCTGAGAGCCGATGTGGCAGTGAATTCCGCAAAGGTCAATATTTTCAAGCTCAATGGCTTTTTTAACGGCGTTCATTGCCTCGTTATGCTCAAGGGTAAAGCCGAATTTAGAGTCGATCTGGCCTGTTTTAATAAATTCGTGGGTGTGAGCGTCTATTCCGGGCTTGATTCTGAGCATAACCTTTTGTTTTGTATTACACTTTTCGGCCGCAGAATTTATAACATCAAGCTCATCAATGTGGTCAACTACAATACAGCCGACTTTATTTTCAACTGCATAAAAAATTTCCTCAGGGCTTTTATTATTTCCGTGGAAATAGATTCTCTCCGCAGGAAATGAAACCGACAGCGCTGTATAAAGCTCGCCGCCCGAAACAACATCGAGCCCAAGGCCTTCACTATTTATAACTCTGCATATTTCTTTACAGCAAAAAGCCTTTGAGGCATACAGAATAAGACCGTTACCATCATAATATTTATCGACCGCATCCTTAAAACTGCGGCAATTTTTTCTTATTCCGTCCTCGCTCATTACATAAAGCGGAGTTTTAAACTCCTTCGCGAGCGCAACGGTGTCAACGCCGCCAATGCTTAAATTGCCTTTTTCATTTATTCCAAGGCTGTCTGATACAAACATAATGATCCCCCAAGAATTATAAGTAGTTTTTACTGATCTCTTCAAAAAGGGCACGTATCTCTTCTGCACCCTCGCCTGTTTCGGCAGAAAATTCTATCATTTTTTTATCAAAGGACAAGCCGAGCACATCCTTTATTTTTTTATGCATTTCCTCGCGCTGTTTTTTTGAAAGCTTGTCCACCTTAGTTAAAACAACCGCAAAGGGAAAGCCGCTTTGAATTAAAAAGTCTATCATAACAAGGTCATCTTGCGAAGGCAGGTGCCTTATATCGATTAATGACAAGACAAGCTCGATATTTCTTTCTCCTGCAAAATAGGCTTCCATAAGGTTTCCCCATTTTTCTTTTTCGGCCTTAGAAACCTTGGCAAAGCCATAACCGGGAAGGTCAGCAAATCTTAAATTTTCGAGCTTGAAAAAGTTAATTGTTGCGGTTTTACCCGGCGAGGAGCTTACTCTCGCTAAATTTTTTCTGCTGAAGACTCTATTTATCATTGAGGATTTGCCGACATTCGATCTGCCTACAAATGCAATCTCGGGCATATCCGACTCAAAAAACTGGTCGGGTCTACCAAACGAGGTTTCAAACTGAATTTGATTGAAATTCATAATTTTACTCCGATTTAAATATTTACGCCTGTGCGCGTGCCCATCTCTTCTCTTATGATGCTTTTAGTGCTTTTTTGCTGAGGCGCGTTTTTGATATCATCAGAAATCAAGGCAATTTCCAAAACCTTGGAAAAATCGCTTACAGGAACAAATTCAAGGGCGTTTTTAACAGTTGGGTCGATTTTTTCAAGGTCGGGCATGTTCTCGGCAGGAATTATAACCTTTTTCATTCCAGCTTTATATGCCGCCATTGTTTTTTCCTTAAGTCCCCCAATTGCAAGAACTCTTCCGCGCAGGGTTATTTCGCCTGTCATAGCAACATCGCGTCTGACACGCATACCAGTTAATGCCGAAAGAATTGCGGTTGCAATAGTTATTCCTGCGGAAGGGCCGTCCTTGGGAACGGCACCTTCGGGTGCGTGGATATGAATATCGCGGGTTCTGTAAAAATCCTCGGGAATGTTATAGTATTTTGCGATTGAGCGGATATGGCTTAATGCCGCCTTTGCCGACTCTGTCATAACGTCGCCGAGCGAGCCTGTTATCTCAATTTTACCCGTTCCCTCAAGCACTACAACCTCAATATTAAGAAGCTCTCCCCCAACGGTTGTGTAAGCAAGACCATTTACAACGCCGACAGGGTCCTCTTTTTCAATTACATCTTTTTTAAACTTATGAGGTCCGAGATATTCTTTAAGCTCCGAGCAATCGATAACAACGCGGCTGACATCCTCAGAAACAAGCTTTTTAGCCGCCTTGCGCATAAGCGAGGCAATCAATCTTTCCGCCTGTCTTACTCCTGCCTCTCTGGTGTAAAAATCGATTAAATCGCGCACTGCGCTGTCTGTTATTCGGCAGGTGTTTCTGTTAAGGCCGTGCTTTTTAAGCTGTTTCTTTATAAGATGGTCCTTAATAATGCGGAATTTTTCCTCAGCAGTGTAACTTGAAAGCTCAATAATTTCCATTCTGTCAAGAATGGGAGCAGGAATTGTAGATGTGGTGTTTGCCGAGGTTACAAAAACTGCATTGCTGATATCAAAAGGAATTTCAAGATAATGGTCGCGGAAGGTGTGGTTTTGCTCGCTGTCTAAAACCTCAAGCATTGCAGAGGCGGGGTCACCCTTAAAATCGCTTCCCATTTTGTCTATTTCATCAAAAAGGATAAGCGGATTGTTGCAATCTGCCTGCGAGAAGGCATTTATAATTCTTCCGGGCATTGAACCGATATAGGTCTTTCTATGGCCTCTGATGTCGGCTTCATCGTGAACTCCGCCAAGAGATACTCTGACATATTTTCTGCCCATCGCCTTTGCAAGCGAGGCGGCAATTGAGGTTTTTCCGACTCCCGGAGGGCCTACAAGGCAGATGATCTGGCCTTTAACATCGGGAGCAAGCTTTCTTACAGCCATAAACTCTAAAATGCGCTCCTTAACCTCATCAAGCCCGAAATGCTCACTATCGAGGATTTTTCTCGCATTTTTGATATTTATCTTATCCTTTGTGGACTTATTCCAAGGAAGCGAAAAGCAAAGCTCAAGATAACTTCTTAAAACGCTTGCCTCGTGCGAATTAAGGGGCATTTTGGCAAGCTTATTTATCTCAGATATAAGCTTTTTGTTGGACTCTTCGGAGAGATTTAAAGAAGGCAGTTTTTTGCGATACTCCTCTGCCTCTGAAACGGGGTCATCCCCTACTGAGAGCTCGTCCGCGATTACGCGAAGCTGTTCACGCAGATAGTATTCACGCTGGTTTTTATCAATATTTTCCTGAACCTTTTCGCTGATCTCCTTTTCGATCGAAAGGACCTCGTTTTCATGTTCAAGGACTTTTATGAGATATTCAAGCCTTTTTGTTACATCGGAAAGCTCCAAAACAGCCTGCTTATCATTAACGGCAAGCGCAGTGTTGCCTGCGAAAAGCTCGGTTAACACAAGGGGATCGTTTTCGCTGAAAATGCGCGCAACAACCTCTTTTGGCATAGGCGGAATAAGCGAAAGATACTCCTCAAAGGAATCCTTAAGTTTGCGGATAAGTGCCTCTTGCAAAATAGTTATCTGAACTGTTCTTTTGTTTATGGGAAACTCCTTTACATCGGCAACAAGAAAATCCTGCTCGGTATCAAGGGAAAGCATTTTTGCGCGGTACTTTCCTTCGACAATAACCCGCATTGAATTGCCGTTTCCGCGGATTACCTGCTTAATGCTCGCAACAACGCCGACTTTATACAGGTCCTTTTCATTAGGCTCTTCTACCATAATGTCCTTTTGGGTTACCAAAAATATATCCTTTTGCTTTTGAAGCGCGTAACTAACTGCGGCAACCGACTTGGGCCGCACCACCTCAAAATTCAAAATAGTGGTAGGAAAAAGCATAATGCCTCTAAGCGCAAGCGCAGGAAGCATTTTTCCCACCGTTCTATCTATAATGATTTCATTGTTCATCTAAAAATTTACTCCTTAAATATTATCCTTTTTATTTTATACCTTTTTTTAATAAAAATCAACTATTTACTTAGTCACAAAGCTCAAGCCATTTTTCAAGAAGTTCTTCGTGATTTTTACGCACGCCCTCAAGCTCTGTGCACACTTCATTCGACCTTTGATAGTCTGCAAATATCTCGGGATCTGAAAGAAGAGCCTCAAGCTCCTTTATTTTGGTCTCGAGCAACGCTATTTCTTTTTCAAGCTTTGAAATCTCATTTCTTCTTTGAGCATCAAGTGCACGCTGTTGTTTACTTCTGTAGCCTTGATTTGAAGATGATTTTTGCGGTTTTTGCTCCTGTTTTTCAGAAAGTTTTTCGGCCTTTTGATTTTGAACAAGCTTTGAAAACTCGCCATATCCACCTAAAACAAAATCAGCTTTTTTCTCATTTAGATACAAAATTTTATTTGGAATTTTTTTAAGAAAATAGCGGTCGTGAGAAACTATTATGAGAGTTCCTTCAAACTCAAAAAGCGCCTTTTCAAGCATTTCACGCGCAGGCAGGTCAAGATGGTTTGTTGGCTCGTCCATAATAAGCACATTAGGTCTTTCTTCAATCAAGATGGCAAGGCTTAGTCTCGCCTTTTCTCCGCCGCTTAAATCACAAACCTTTTTCTCAATTGCATCGCCCGAAAAAAGCGCTCTTCCAAGGGTCGTGCGAATGCTTAATGGGTCTCTTAAAGGAAAGCGCGACCAAAGCTCTTCCATAACGGTGTTCTCTGGGTTTAAAACCTCAAGGTGCTGGTCATAATAGCCTATTTTAACATTACCGCCCCACTTTATAGCGCGGTTTGTTGAAGGGTAATTTTTAATAGCGCGCAAAAGGGTCGTTTTACCCGTTCCGTTAGAGCCGAGAACTGCAAGTTTATCTCCTCTTTCAAGAGCAAAGGAGACAGACTCGCAAAGCGTTTTTTTCTCTTCTCCACTGCCCACCTCAAGTAAATAGTCCTTGACCGAAAGAACCTCAAAGTGCGGCTCAAAGTCATAATCAAAACGAACAGTCATTTTGCGTGTAAAGGTTTTTGGCTTGTCAAGCATTTCCATCTTTTCGAGGGTGTTTCTTCGGCTTTTTGCACTCTTTGAGGTTGACGCGCGCACCAAGTTTTTAGCAACATAATCCTTTAAATCGGCAATCTTTTTCTGCTGCTGTTCATATTCCTTAAGCGCTCTTTTCTGCTCTTCTTCCTTCAAAACAAGATACTTGCTGTAATTGCCTTTATAAGAGTTTAAGCTATGGTCTTCTATCTCCCAGATGGTGTTTACAACCCTGTCTAAAAAGAATCGGTCGTGCGAAACTGTTATAATGGCGCCTTTATAGCCCTCAAGATATTCTTCAAGCCAAACAAGCGTTTCAAAATCAAGGTGGTTAGTGGGCTCATCGAGCACCAAAACCTGAGGCTGTAAAAGCAAAAGCCTTGCCAGCGAAAGACGTGTCTTTTCGCCGCCACTCAAGGTGTTTATAACGGTGTCAAGCTGTTTATCCATAAAGCCCATACCGTTTAAAACCGTTTTTATCTTAACATCGATGTTATATCCGTCTTTTTGCTCAAAATATGTTGAAATAGAGGCATAACGCTCAGAAATTTCCTTGTATCTTTTGGTATCTTTATCCGAAAGAAGCGCCATTTCTTTTTCAAGTGCAGAAATTTCATCGCGCAGTTTTAAAAGGTCTGCAAAAACCTTTTGCATTTCGATATAAATGGTGCTATCGCTTTCTAAGCCGCTGTTTTGCTTAAGATAGCCTACACTTATCCTTTTGCCAAGCGAAAGCTCGCCCTCATCAAACGACATTGACTCACAAAGAATGTTTAAAAGTGTGGTTTTACCTGTGCCGTTTCTGCCGATAATGCCAATTCTGTCATTTTCGTTAACACAGGCGCTAACACCCGACAAAATAAGCTTATCTCCAAAATATTTTGTTATATTCTCAAAAGATAATAGCACAAGTCTCACCCCTTTTTAAAACAGTTATTGATATAATACCACAAAAAACGTTTTTTGAAAATAGTTTGCAATTATTTTTTTTCATAGTATAATATATTTATAAGCTTTTTGGAGGTGAGCCTTTGTTTCAGATAAACGCACTTACAGATTGCCCCGAAATATTAAAGCGATTTTTGGTTTATCTTCAAACCATCAAAGGAAAATCGCCCAAAACAGTTTACGAATATTTTCTTGACATCAGAATGTTTTTCAGATTTCTCAAGAAAAACAGAGGTCTCGTTTCTGCCGACACAGAATTTGATGATATTACCATTTCCGATGTCGGAATCGACATTTTAAAAACGGTTACTCTTTCCGAGGTTTATGACTTTTTGTACTATGTTCTAAACGACAGAGGCGACATTGCCTCAACCCGCTCACGAAAATCCTCTGCCCTACGCACCTTTTTTACTTATCTCACGGTTAAGGCAAATCTGCTTGAAGTAAACCCCGTTGCAGAGCTTGAGGTTCCGTCCCAAAGAAAAAGGCTTCCTAAATACTTAAGCCTTGAGGAGTGCATTCAGCTTTTATCCTCTATTGAAGGCGCTTATGCCGCGAGAGATTACTGCATAACGGTTTTGTTTTTAAACTGCGGCATACGATTGTCTGAGCTTGTTGGAATAAATATGAACGACATAAAGGGCGACACCTTAAGGGTTGTTGGTAAGGGTGACAAGGAGCGTTCAATACACCTAAACAAAGCCTGTCTTGATGCTATCGCGGAATATCTAAAGGTTCGGCCAAACAACATAGCAAAGGACCATCAGGCGCTTTTCATAAGCCGTCAAGGCAACAGAATAAGCAACAAGGCTATTCAGGCTAATATGAAAAAATACTTTAAAATGAGCGGTCTTGAAGAAAAGGGCTATTCTGTTCATAAACTGCGCCACACCGCCGCCACACTTATGTACCAGCACGGCGGAGTTGATTTAAGGATACTTAAAGAAATTTTAGGTCACCAAAATCTTGCCACCACCGAAATTTACACCCACATTGCAAGCGAGCAGATGGAAAAAGCCTTTGAAAGCAATCCCCTTTCAAAAATTTCTATGAAAAAGGTTGACAAGGTAAATAAAGTTGAAAACTAAAAAATCACCTGCCTGTGCAGGTGATTTTTTTAGTTTACCTGTATTCCTGAGTGGCGGACGGAAAAATCTGCCGACACCTCAAATTTTATTTTAGACAGCCAATCGTCGCTATCTTTTAGCTTCTTATAAAGGTTTCTATCAGCTTTTTTAAGTCGCTGAAAAAGATAAAAAAGGTCGCATTTTTCTTTTGTGACTATTTTATCAAGGGCGTTTTTTATGTTATTTTCTATTTTTTTAGCTATATCTTTTTCAATCTCATCGACCTGCGCTAAATTAACGCTTTTACTGCTTATAATTCCGTTTTCGGACATATTGCCCTTTGCCGAAACCGAAACCTTTAAAATAATTTTTTCCCCCTGTGTGTCCATTTGTATTTTTGTGTTTTCCGACACAACACCTACAGAAATTTTATGTCCATTGTGTTCTGCGGTCATGACCGCATCGGAAATCTTATTGTTAATAAAGCACAGACCCATCGTTTGCTCATCATTAAGATTAAAATTTTTCTTATAATCCTTTAAGACTACACACTTTTCTATTACCGCCTCATCCTTGTCCTTTAAAGAAATGAGCGGCAGACAGCCTGTCCCGTTTAGGTTATACATATTTTTTAAAAGGTCAATAACTGTTGTGTCTGGTGCCTTTCCGCAGCCTTCAATTCTTGAAACAGAAATATTTGGAGCTGTTCCAGAAAAAAGCTTTGCCTTTAAAATCTCCTCTGCCTTTGTATCTGCTGCAAGCACCGAAGATGCAAGCGAGAGCTGATAATTTGAGTTCATAAATTCGGTTATTTGCCCTATTCCCTTTTTTAAAGCCTCTTGCCCGACTATATAAAGGCGGCATTGACCGTAAAACACCTGATTTCCGTCCCTTGACTCGGCGTTTTTAAGTGCATCAAACAAGGTTTCACCCTCTGCGGAGGCATATTCTCCCTCGCTTTTGGAAGAACCAGAGCCTTCATCCTGTTTAACCGGAATAAATTCCTGCAAAATAACCTTATATTTTCCGTTTTCATAATCTATGCCCATTATCTGAACTATTGACCTATCTCTAAGATCAATCGGCACAGCGCAACCTGAAAAAAGCACAATGATGGATAAAAGAAAGGCGACTAATATTTTGATTTTTTTCATTTATCCTTCCGCCTTTCTTTGCTTTTTCTTACTGCAAGAATGCTTATAGGAAAGACAAGGGCAAGCAGAATGATGGGAATACCTGTCATCAAAAAATAATACATAATGTTTACATAGGTGATCTTTTGTGTTGTAAAGATTGAGAAAAACAGCACTACGGCGCCGCAAATAAGGAGCGGTACAGTGTCGTTTTTGAAGACGTAAAATCTTCTTACCGATTTAGCGGCGGCCAAAAGATATAAGCAAAGTCTGATAACCGCCATAAACACCCAAAGTGCTGTATATGCCGAATTAAAGCGCTCTGTTAGTGTGCTTTCAGCCATTGCGGCAACTGTGTAAAACGGGAACATAACCGTTTCTCTGTAATTACCCAGCACGGCAAAGGTTAAAAACGAGATAAGCTGAAACAGCACGCCGATTATGATGCAAAATGAGACCGCTCCCCTTTTAAGATCGCCTTTTGTGTTGGATGCTAATATCATAAAGGGAATTATCTCGGTGGTACTGCTGATATTTTCTAAAAGAAATCTAAAAAATGCCGGCAGGTCAGAGCCGCTTGCACCCTCCACCCACACAGTGTTTATCTCGGGAGAAACTGCAATTAAAATTGCAAGCACTGTGAAAATAAGTCCACCAAAAACAAAGCTTGCAAGTCTTGCAACCGACTCAACTCCAAGCCTGCTTATATAAACAGCGGCAAGAACCATTGGTATGATAAAAAAGAGCGGTGAGGCGGTCATATAAATGGTTGAGGTCATAAAAACCTCAAACTGAGTTAAACACTCGATTGCAAGAAAAAGGCAGACAGCAAGAGATAAAAATGAAAATATCTTGCCGCCGCTTCCAAGCGCTATATAAGCGCTGTCAGAAACATTTCTGCCGTCAAATCTTTTTAAGACGGCAAGTGAAGGCAAAAAAACGAGAATGTTTATAACCACAGAGAGTGCCACGGCTATTCCTGCCGCAACTGCACTTAGGTTATAATCGGTTGGCTTGTAGGTGAACATTGCAAACATTCTTGAAATGACAAGCAAAACAACAAGCTGAGAAAGGCTGATTTTAGGCAATTTTATCACTATTCATCACCTTCCCCATCCTTAATTTCCGAGCCTGAAACATTTTGAATTTTAAGGCCTTTGCCAGAAAGCTTTCTGATTCCTGCAAACAGCACACTGTCGGTTATCCAGCGATAATCAAGCGGCGACAGCGGTGCCGTCATTGGAATGTGAAAGCTGTTCATTGAGCATATTTTGGCGCTAACACAAACGGCGCCGAGCGAAACTCCAAAAAGTCCCCCAACTCCACCCAGAATTATAAACACAAATCTAAGAAGCATTATCGGCTCATAAAGCTGAGGAACACAAAAGGCGCAGATTGCCGTTATTGCAACTACCATTACCATAGGTGCGCCGATAAGCCCTGCGTTTACCGCCGCATCTCCTATAACAAGAGCGCCGACAATTCCGATGGTGTGGCCAACGGCGCTCGGAAGCCTTATTCCTGCTTCCCTTAAAATCTCAAAAACAAGATAGATAAAAATCGCCTCTATCATAAGAGAAAACGGGGTTGTTTCCTCTGCCGCCGCAACACTAAAAAGCAGGGCGTGAGGAAGTAGCTCGGGATGAAATGTCGAGATTGCGACATAGCCGCCCGGGAGCAGAAATGAAATATAAAAAGAGAGATATTTAAGAAGTCTTACAAAGGTGGCAAAATATGGCCTATGGGCGTAATCATCAAAGCTTTTAAAGTTTTCGCTAAAAAGAAAGGGAACTATGAGCGCATAGGGAGAGCCATCGACCAAAATTGCCACTCTTCCCTCGTTTATCTTTCCCAAAAGGGTGTCGGGGCGCTCTGTTGTGCCAACCGAGGAAAAAAGTGAAAGAGGATGGTTTTCTAAAAAGGGGCGCAGATAGCTTGAGTCCAAAATCATATCAAGGTTTACCTTAGAAAGCTTTTTTCTCACCTCTTTTAACAGCTTGTGCGAGACCCTGTCAGCAAGGTAAATTAAGCAGACATCGGTTTTGCTCTGTACCCCGATATTTGCGGGCTCAAAGCGCAGATTCGGCGACTTGGCTCTTCGCCTTATCATACTGAGGTTAATTCTTATTGCCTCAACAAAGGCTTCCTTTGAGCCAAGCTCATTTGCCTCGTTTGTCGGCTCGGAAATGCTTCGGAAATTAAACCCCTGCATACCGATTACAAATCCGATTTCCACCCCGTCAATTAAAATTGCAACAAAGCCCGACATAATCATCTGCAAAAGTTCCTCAAGGCTGTAAATTTCCTTTTGCTCCTGCGACATAATGCTTTTATTCATAATAAAATCTCTGATCTCATCTGGTGACGGATCTAAATCAGAAAGTTTCATAAGCGGCTCTATTGCGCCGTGAATTAGCCTGTCCATACTTATCATTCCCTCGCAGGATATAAGCTGGACCTTAGATTTTCCAACCACAAGCTCCCTATTATTTAGATCCATGGAATAAGGGAAAAGCTTTCTTAAGGTTATCATATTTTCAGTAAGCGAAGATGTCAGCGGGGTTTTATTCTGCGGTGCCGGGTTTCTTTTGCCGTTTAAAATATAATCAATTTTTCTTTTAAGGTTTTCAAACATACTATTTCTCCCTAAAAAATGTTACTAATATCTTTGACATTTTTTCTCTTTAAATTCACACATAATTTTGAAACATAAGAAAACAATAGATACAAATTGTGTTTGGGAGCTTAAAAATGACGGTAACTTTTATAAGAACGATCATTGTTTACGTGATAATTATAATTTCAATAAGGATAATGGGCAGGCGTCAGGTTGGCGAATTGCAGCCTTCAGAGCTTGTTGTTACAATACTTATTTCAAACCTTGCCTCTCGCCCAATGGAAGACCGTTCACTGCCATTATCAATAGGAATAATCCCAATTCTTACACTTGTTTGTCTTGAGGTCTTTATGTCTTATGCCCTTAAAAATTCGCCCGTTTTAAGAAAGAAGATATGCGGAAGTCCGCAGGTTATTATACGCGACGGAAACATAGATCAAAAGGTTATGAAAGAGCTGAGGTTTTCTGTCGACGACCTTATGGAAGAACTGCGGCTTAACAATGTTTTTGATTTCACAGAGGTTGACTGTGCGATAGTTGAAACAACAGGTGAACTGAGTGTGTTTAAAAAATATGAGTTTCAGGAAGTTGAAAACCGCGATATAGGAAACACGCATGACCCCAGCTCCTGCCCTTCTTTTATTGTTATAAACAACGGTTCTTTTAACAGCGAGGGCATAAAATACTGCGGAAAGGACAAAAAATTTATTGAAAAACAACTCAAAAAGAAGAAAACTGACATAAAAAAAGTTCTTGTCATGATTTGTGACAAGAACGGAAAATACACTATTGTTGAAAAGGAATAGATTTATGAAAAGATTTCAGGTTTCTGTTGCAATAACGGTGGTATCGATTTTGTGCTGTGTTGCAAGTCTGATTTTTATAAACGACAGCAAAAACTGTTACAGCAGGCTTCTTGAGGACGTTTACAACAATTCCTTTTCTGAAGATACGAGCAAGGCAAAAGCCGACCTTGACAAATTCTCAAAAAAATGGGAAAAAGACGAGAAGTTTTTAATGATAATTCTTCCTCATGAGGATGTTGATGACATTGCCTTTTCTTTGGAAATGCTTAAGGAATATCTTAAATCTGAGGAAATGCCTGAATTTCGCGCCGAACTAAAAAAGGCGACGGCACTTGTTAAACACCTTTGGGAAAAGGAAGTGCCGTCACCTGTTAATGTTTTTTAAGTTAATCAGACAAGCTGTTTTTTAGGTTCAAGGTAAGCCACGGTTTCCGATGTTGCAATCTGCGAAGAGGTTGCAGGCGCATCTGAAGAAGGCTGAGATGAGTTTGAAGTAATATTGGAGCTTGAATTTTGCTCAGATTCAAGCTCTGCATGGTTAAGCGAGCCTGTTTTTACAAAGTAATTTATAAGGCCCTTAACCATATTTTTAGCAATTTTTTCCTGATTTTCAGGAATGATAAGCTCCTGATGCTGTGCAACATTGGTTATAAAGCCGCACTCAATAAGCATAGACGGGTAAAACTGTTCCCTTGTCATTTTAAGTCTGCTGAAATAGTAATCATAGGCTCGGTTTGACCCTGTGCTTATATAGTCACCGCAAACGCTTGTCATAATGCTCTTTGCAAGAAGCTGTGAATAAGCATTAAAATATGTTCCGACCGCTCCGCGAGCATAAGACGAAGACGCGCCGTTGTGATGAATACATATCATTAGATGCGGATCTACGGATTGGAAATATGCAAGTCGCTGTGCGGCTGTCGGCATTTTCTCATTATCTATGGTTATAACGGTTGCGCCAAGGCTTTTTAAAATTGGCACAAGCTTATCGCGCGTCATCTGATTCATCAGATATTCAGGATGGCTGTATTTTCCCGTTGTGCTGTCCATAAGGCTTCCGGGGTCGCCGGGGCTAGTTTTGTTATGTCCTGCGTCAACTATGATAACTGCGCCTTTTAATGTGTATCCGTAAGCATTATCTGCCTTTTGAATAGGCGCGGCAACATTAAGCCTTATATCAAGGGTCTTGTTGCTGTTTGTATAGGCCGGAGTTGCGCCGAAGAAGCCGCCTGCGGTTTTTAATGTAAGCTCAATGTCGCAAACCGGTATCTCAACCGAATCGACAGTTACCTTTTTAAGCATGCACTCCATTTTACTTACAAGCGGATTTATATCCATATTGATCTTTGACAGATCAATCTCGTCTGTGTAGAAAAGGCGGTAAACAACTTTTGTTATCTGATAGTCCTTTTTAAGCTCAAAGTCGGTAAGATCGTTTTTATAAAATCTGTAGCTTACTTCAGGCTGTTCGATGTACTTAAAGGGAACGCTCCAGCTATTATCGACTTTAAGATTTACAAATCTTCCGTCATAGGTTAAATTAACGGCAGAAACTTTGTTGTTTTTCTTTTCGATTTTGCCAAGAGCCTTTGTGTCCTTTTTATAGATGCGGTGTCCCGACATAAGCTTATAGTAAGTAAATGTTCCGTCGCTGTTTGTAAAGGTAAGCTCGTTACCAACAATATAGTCAACTGTTCCTGCAGGAAGCGGATAGCAATTTGGCTGAGATTGGTCGCTTAAAATGGTTGTTGGGAAGGTTTCGGCGTACTGCTCGGTTATCATAACAGCGCTCATTGTTTCACCGGCAGGCTTGGGCTTAGCATAAACCTTGATGGTTGCGCCCGTAAGGCTTTCGCTAAATGTCTGCCAGGTGGCTGTTACAGAAATTTTGCCGAGATTTTGCACCGTTTCAATAGCGGCAGGGGCCTTATAAACACCCTCAAACATTACATAGTTTGACTGTACCGTTTCGTCAGAAACATCCTCTGCTTTTTTCTCTGTAAGCTTAACGGTAGTGCCGTTAATTTTTGCAGTTACAGCAGAGCCTGTATAGGCTTTAACTGAAATGGTAATATTTGTGTTTCCGTCGACCTCAAGTGTGCCTGTAGGAGTTACACTTTCTAAAAGCTTTACCTTTCTTACAACTGTATATGTAACGGTCCTGCCCTTATGGCTTATCTTAAATGTGTTTGTTCCGATTTCAAGGGCGGCATCAAGCGAAAAATATCCTTTATCAGTAACCTCGATGGTCTTGCCGTTAAATGTAGTTTTGAAATTAGGATCTGTTGCACCTGCAAAGGCGATTGTGCTGTCGTAGGTGGTTATTTTGTTTGATGCAGGCTTTGACATTTTAAGCTTGCTGAAAACAAGGTTATCCTTTATTTGATTGTCAAAATATTTTAAGAGCAGGGTCGTGCTTCCCTCTTTATCGGCAGAGAGAGCCGAAAGAGAGTCAAAAACGCTTCCGCTATAGGTTTTAAGCCCCTTTAATTCCTTTACCTGAAGAATAAGCTGGTCAGGGCTTGCAAATTCACCAGGACCCGAAAGAAGCTTGCTTGAGGCGTGAACATTATAAAACGGAATATCCGCCTGCGAGCACAATTCGCTCCACCATTTTGCAATAGTTTTAAAATTGTTTTTCACGCTATCTGTAGGCATTAGGTTTTCAACCATTACAAAGTTAAACTTGTGGTCTAATGCAAAATTTCTTGTATCAGCAAAGCCGTCAACATAGCTTTCATAATCGGAGTTTGTGGCGCTGCCTCTTTTATCGGTCGAGGAATTTGCCCAGACACTACTTGCAAGGAAGCCTATCTGAGATGTTTTATTATTCTGCCTAACTGCGTTTCTTGCTAGCCTTACAGCTTCAGAAACCTTATCGCGCAGGAAGTCACCAATATCTCTTCCCTGCCCGTTCTGGCTGTGAAAATCTGTCATACTGTCAGATTTTTCGACACAATAATCATCAAAAACTATGGCAGACGGCTGATATTTTTTGGCAAAAGCCGATGCCCTGTCTATTATATTTTTAATGGTTTCTTTTGAAAAGTCAGAAATACCCGTTATTTTACTATCCTTTTGCTCAGCAAAAGCAGGGTAAACCACATAGGTGTAAAGATTTTTTTCTTTTGCCTTTTCAATGGCGTACTCAAGGACATCAAAGCCCTCAACCACCATTTTTAAGTCTTTGTCCTCGAAAATTACGCCATAGGTGGTTTTAGTGAAAATAACAAGGCTGTTAAATTTAAGCTTAATAGTTGAGTCGATTGCGGCGTCGATCTGTTTTTTTACAGTATCAATGCTGTCGGTGTTCTTTAAAAGAAAGTCCTGGCCGGGTTTAAGATAAACTGCGCGTAATTCATCAGGAACATTAAAGCTTGTTCCCTCATCTGTTTCATAAATAACGGTGTCCGAGCTAATTTGAGACTCGGTTTGAGCAATTTGAGACGAGGTTTCTTTTTGAGGAGTTGAGGATGATTGAATGAGGGAACTGTTTAGTGACGGAGCAGAAAAGCGCACCAAAAGCGCCGCCGCAACTGCAACAAGCGCAACGGCAGAAAAACTGCCTGCAATTATTGCGGCAATCTTACCGTCTGAAAGTCTTTTTTTCTGCATCCTCATATTTTTAACATCCTTTTAATTTATTTGAGCGTCTCTTTTAAGTTTTCCATCTCGGTTTTGGCCTGAGAAACTGCATTGCTTACATAGGTTGAAGTGTTCGAAAAATATCCGCTTACATTAAAAACATACTGATAGCTATACAAAAACACGCCGCCGCATTTTTTAAGCGAAAGACTATCTTCACATTGACGGGCAAGAATGTTGCTTTTAGAGGCATCACTTACCTGCCAGCCATAAGCTCCGCAGATGTCAGGAGTATTTTTATGATTTTCTCGGTTTGCATTTAGGCAGGCCCAAGAATCTTCCTTATAGCCAATCTTATAAGGCGCAAGGCCAACCATAAGCTTTACATTTGAGGCGGTCACAAGGCTATTCCAATTACTAAGCGCCTTTGAAAAGCTTGTTGATTCACTTTTGTAGTTATAGTAAATTTGGGGGCAAAGATAATCAACATAGCCATTTGTTTTTCCCCAGAGCTTTACATCTGAGTAAAGCTGATTTTGATTGTTATCAACGTTTGCGTCTGGGCTTATGCCAAACACGATTTTCGAGTTGTGTTTTTTTACGGTGTTATAAACCTCTTTTACAAGGGTGCTGACAGAGGCTCTTCTAAAGTTTTCTAAGGTTTTTCCACCGCCATACTTTGAATATGTACTGCTGTCAAAGGTTTTATCAATGCCTCTGGGATAAAAATAATCGTCAAAATGAATTCCGTCGACATTATAATTTTTTATTATCTCAACAATTCCGTTTACAATCAGTTCTCTGACCTCGGGCTCGCCCGGGTTATAGTACCAGCGGTCAGAAAAATTAACTATGTGTTTTCCCCTTTTTGAGCTATCGTTATACCATTTTTTAAAAACGGTGTTTGATGGAACACTTGAGACCTGCGTGTTTAAAAAGGTTCTGAAAGGGTTTATCCATGCGTGGAAAGAAAGGTTATATTTGTGGGCAAGCTCTATCATAATTTTAAGCGGGTCATATCCGGGGTTTTTACCCACGCCGGCCACAAACTGCGACCAGGCAAAATATTCAGACGGATAAGCCGCATCGCCAAAGGCACGAACCTGACAAATCAGGGTGTTTAAGCCGAAATTCTTGGCATTTTTACAAACAGCTTCAAAGTTTTTACGAAATGCGCTTTCGGATTTGTTTGTTAAAATGCTGCTAAAATCAATATAAGATATCCAAACCGCCTTAACTGTGTTGTAATTTGAAACGGCGGAATTTGAAGATGTGGTTGATGAGGCAGTAGAAGTTACAACCGTTGTAGTTTGATTTGACGAGGGCTTTGAGGATGAAAGCGACGAGGTCAAGGCCTGCGACGAATTTTTAGAGGATGACTTATCGGACGATAGGCTCTGCTGGCTGTTTTCGGAAGATGCAACATCCGAAACAAGCGGCGCCGACACATCAGAAAAGCTAAAGCTTTCGTTAAAATCGGGGTACTCATTTCCCCATTCACTTGCAGAGCCTATAACAAGCGACTCTTTCTGGGCGGCCGCGGAGCTTGCGTCCGTTTTATCCTCTTTGCAACCAAAGCAAAACGCAATCAGATATAGCACCAAAGCTAACAAAGCAAATCCTTTTCTTTTCATAAAACAAGGCACCTTTCTGTTTTTTAAGGCTTGTCTATATATATGGTGTCTTTTCCTTTAATATTCTGTCATTGCTCAGATAAAAAACAATTTATAGACATTATAACATATTTCTTTTAATATTTCTACAACATTCTTACATTTTCTTTATGGATAATTTTTCTTTTTGAAAACAAAAAAACAGACTTGTGTTTGTTGTTATAGTCAATTGACAAGCGTTAGCACATATTTTATAATTATTATAGAAAATGTACACAAAAAACGAGGTGGCAAAAATGAAAAAGAATAAAAGAATTCTTGTTATATCTCTGATTGTCATAACCTTTTGTGCGGTTTTGTTTTTCACATTTTTTAACAACATTACTTTCGACTTTTCTATAAATGAATACAGCCAAGAACTCAGTACCTTTTCAAATGTATCCAATGATGTTACTAACGAAATTAAAACTGCAGCACAGGCAAAGTCTGCTGCATTTAAAATATGGAAACAAGTTTACGGCGACTCGGTTATATTCAAGCTTCCATACAGAGTTTATTATGATTCTGAAAGCCACATTTGGTTGGTTAAAGGAAGCTGGGTGTTTTTTATCCCCGGCGGTCCACACATTTTGCTCAAAGAAGAAGGTGGAGAGGTTCTTGCGGTTTGGCATGACAAAGCCTAATTTAAATCGGAGGTTTAATATGAATTACAAACTATTTTTCCCCACTCCTATACAAGAAGTTGACCCTATAAACGATAACATAGATGTTTGTTTAACGCTTGAGGACGGCAGCCAATACACTCTTGTAATAACCACACCTGATAATCTAAAGGCGTTGATGAAAAAGGAAAATCTTTCTTATATTGAGCCATCTCTTCCATTTTGTGTTGTTGATAAAATAACCGAGGATAATATAAAAAAGCTTGTTGAGAGCTTATTAAATGACGAAAAGATATTTCTCAAAATTTACGGAAGTGATTTAACTTCACTTATACAATAAAGGCTCAAAACCCGCCTTGGCAGCGCCATGGCGGGTTTCTTTTATTTTTCAATAGACTCAAGAATAAATTTTCCGTCGGAGAATGTGCAGGTAACGCTATCGCCCTCTTTTAAGGTTCCTGAAAGGATTGCCTCGGAAATCATATCCTCGATCTGAGAGGTTATGGCGCGGCGAAGCGGTCTTGCACCGTAAACAGCGTCAAAGCCTTTATCTGCAATGGCAGAAATTGCCTCTTCGGTGAATGAAATGTCTATTTTAAGAGTGCATATTCTCTCTGCAACATTTTTGAGCATATTTTTGGCGATCTCACGGATATTTTCCGAGCTGAGCTTATGGAAAACGATAATATCGTCAACGCGGTTTAAAAACTCGGGACGGAAGGTCTTTTTAAGCTCGCCCATTACATTCTCTTTTATCTTCTCCTCATCTGCGGCGGATGAATCAGAGCCTGCAAAGCCCAAAGACTTTACACTCTCGGTTATCATTCTTGCGCCGACATTAGAAGTCATTATAATAACAGAGTTTTTAAAGTTGACCTTTCTGCCGTGAGAGTCGGTAAGCTGTCCATCATCAAGTATCTGAAGAAGGATGTTGAAAATATCGGGATGAGCCTTTTCGATCTCATCAAAAAGCACAACAGAATAAGGATTTCTTCTTATCTTCTCGGTGAGCTGACCGCCCTCGTCAAAGCCGACATATCCGGGAGGAGAGCCAACAAGACGCGACACCGTGTGCTTTTCCATATACTCAGACATATCAAGCCTTATCATTGCGTTTTCATCGCCAAAAAGGCCCTCGGCAAGTGCTTTACAAAGCTCGGTTTTTCCAACGCCTGTGGGTCCAAGAAAAATAAATGAGCCAATCGGGCGTTTGGGATCCTTAAGACCTACTCTGCTTCTGCGCACCGCCTTTGCAACGGCCGAAACAGCATCATCCTGCCCGATAACGCGCTGATGGAGAGTTTCCTCAATTTTAAGAAGTCTTTCACTTTCCTCGCGGCTTAACTGCGAAACAGGAATGCCTGTTGACTGCGCTATAATATCGGCAACATCCTCGGCACTAACCTCGCTTTTTTCCTTTTGATTTCCCTGCTGCCAATTCTTTTTAGCCTCATCAATTTTTGCTTTAACATCATTTTCCTCATCGCGAAGCTCTGCCGCTCTCTCATAATCCTGAGTGTTTACCGCCTCAGCCTTTTCAAGACCAAGCTTTTTCAGCTCATCCTCAAGCTCTTTTAGGTCGGGCGGCGCTGTAAAGTTCTTTATCTTTACACGCGAAGCCGCCTCGTCGATAAGGTCAATTGCCTTATCGGGAAGAAAACGGTCATTAATATATCTTGCAGAAAGCTTTACGGCGGCCTTTATTGCCTCGTCGGTTATTTTAATTTTATGGTGCGCTTCGTATTTATCACGCAGACCAAAGAGAATCTGCTCTGCCTCCTCCTGCGAGGGTTCGTCCACCATAACAGGCTGAAATCTACGCTCTAAAGCGGCGTCCTTTTCTATATGCTTACGATACTCATTTATTGTTGTAGCTCCGATAAGCTGAATTTCGCCACGCGAAAGCGAGGGTTTTAAGATATTTGCCGCATCAATTGCGCCCTCGGAAGCACCCGCACCGATAAGGGTGTGAATTTCGTCGATAAAGAGGATAACATCGCCTGCTTTTTTGACATCAGCAAGCACATTTTTTATTCTTTCCTCGAAATCGCCGCGATACTTTGTGCCCGCAAGCATACCAGTTAAATCAAGGGTTACAACCCTTTTGTTTTTGAGTATTTCAGGGACCTGACCTTCAACTATTTTTTGAGCAAGTCCCTCAATGGCGGCTGTTTTTCCGACGCCGGGTTCACCTATAAGGCAGGGATTATTTTTTGTACGCCTTGAAAGGATCTGGATGACCCTTTCAATCTCGGTTTCTCTGCCGATAACGGGGTCAAGCTCGCCGTTTTTAGCGGCCAAAGTTAAGTCGCGCGAAAATTCATCAAGCGCCTTGGTAGACGACTTTGCTTTAGGTCTATTTGTTGCTCCAACAGAACCGCCGTCACCCACCGCTTGTGCATCGCTGCCAATGGCATCAAGGCAGTCGCGACGCAATTCTGAAACACTTGCGCCGAAAACCTCTAAATACTTTACGGCATAGCAATCCTGCTCATTTAAAAGGGCCAAAAACAGATGCTCTGTTCCGACATAGCTATGCCCCATTTTTCGCGCCTCTAAAACTGCCGACTCAAGTATTCTCTTTGTACGCGGAGTGAAATCTGCAGGACTTAGAGTTGACGGCATTCCTTTGCCTACATCAGTTTCAAGCTGTTCAAATAAATCTATATAGGTAAGACCGGCATCTCTTAAAAGCTCTGATGCCGCCGAATCCTC
This sequence comes from Oscillospiraceae bacterium, assembly GCA_015066115.1. Lineage (GTDB taxonomy): Bacteria > Bacillota > Clostridia > Oscillospirales > Ruminococcaceae > SIG578. The sequence continues at coordinate 134,734 of SVOZ01000001.1, read as the reverse complement.
TTCCTTTAAAAAGCCGCCGAGCAGGTGCTCGCTTCCGATATAGGTGTGCCCTAAACTCTGGGCAAACTCTATTGCGGCGTTTAGGGTTTTATTTGCTTTTTGAGTAAACGAATTAAAAACAAACATTTTTGCCTCCTTTTAAGATTTAAGCAGATAATTTTTCTCTTACAAACAGAGCGCGCAGTTCATCCCTTTTTCTCAAATCAACGCCTTCTCCATATCTGGCGCAGACAGAATACGCGCCTGTTTCAAAAAGAAGCGTGTTTAAAACCGAAACATCCGTTTTCACAACGCCGAGAGATGCTCCAAGCCTTACAAGCGACAAAAGATGAAGAAGCTCATCGCTTGATAGAAGTCTTGCAGTTGAGAGAAGACCAAGTGCTCTGTAGATTTTATCATCGGTTGAAATCCTGTCATGCTCATAAGCGTTTTTTCTGAGATTTTCTTCCTGTCTGATAACCTGATTTACAATGCTCATAAGGTTATCAATGGCATTTTGCTCTGAAATTCCGAGGGTTACCTGATTGGAGATCTGATAAAGCGCTCCTCTTGAAGCAGAGCCCTCACCCATAGAGCCGCGAACAGTCATTCCAAGCTTTGAAACGGTGCTCGCTAAATTTTCAATCATTTTCCCAGACTCCATCATAGGCAGATGAAGCATAACAGATGCTCTGAGTCCTGTTCCGAGATTGGTGGGACATTGTGTTAAATAGCCCAGAGTTTCGTCAAAAGCAAAGCTAAGCTTATTATCCAAATAGGTGTCGATCTCGCTTGCTATTTTAAGGCAAACAGGCAGGTCAGAGCCTGACGCGAGCACCTGAATTCGAATGTGATCCTCCTCATTTACAAGGACGGCAACGCTTTCATCCTGCGAAATAAAGATAGCCCTTCCCTCTCTGTTTGAGGCAAATTCGGGGCTGATGATACGGCGCTCTGCCATAGCGTTAGCCTCAATATTGTCGAGCTTTTCCATATCTATCATTTTAAGGGTTATATCCTTTGCAAACTTGGCCTTAGAGAGAGCCTTTGAAACCCTGTCAATAACATCCTTTTTCTGTTCTCCACTCATTTTATTGGGAAACGGAATATCCGAAAGGTTTCTTGCAAGGCGAATTCTTGTGCTCACAACAACGCCGCGGTCATTAGTTTTATTATCTGTTTCAAACCATTTATTCATTTTATTTACTCCTTTCCCAAATTAAATCGACTTTTTAAGGGCATTTATCTCATCGCGAAGCTTAGCGGCTTTTTCAAATTCCTGCTCGTCAATTGCAGTTTTAAGCTGATTTTCAAGCTCTGTTATCTGTGCCTTAACCGAAATTTTACCCTCAACCGATGCCGGAATCTTTCCGTTATGCGCTGTTTTTCCGTGAATACGCGAAATAAGCGGCATAAGCTGGGAACGAAAGGTTTGATAGCAGTGGCTACATCCAACATTTCCGCTTTTCCTTATTTGACTTAAGGTTGCAGAGCACATTGGACATTTTTCTTCGGGCTCGGAAAGCAGATTCTCGGAAAGAAAGTCTTGACCGAAAATTGAGCCAAGCACCGAATCAATTCCAAATCCGAAATCAGAGAAAAGCTTACTGTACTCGTTTTCAAACTTGCCGGTTATTTCGGCGGCACAGTTTTCACAAAGATGCATTTCGGTAAGATTTCCGTTTATATTCTGTCTTATATGAGTAACTGCCTGATTTTTTTTACATTTTTCACACAACATAGGTTTTTCCTCCTTTAATTACACCGCCATTAACAAGGCGTTTTTAAAAATTTCTGCTCTGACCTTATCTTTAACCTGCAAAGGAGCATCTTTGAGGGCGTTATCTGAAATCGCCGCCAAAACGATTGATGCCGCCTTTTGCTCGATAAGCTCTTGATAGCAAAGATTTATTAATATTGAACGCGCACTGTAATAATCTATCTGAGAACCGAGCGAATCAATGATATGCATTATTTGGCTCTTTTTATCATTACAAATGCGGGTTATTTTAACATATCCGCCGCCACCGCGTCTGCTTTCTATTACATAGCCCTGCTCTGTTGTAAAGCGCGAAGACAAAACATAGTTTATCTGGCTGGGAACACAGCCGAGCTTTGCGGCAAAATCGTTTCGTTTTATTTCCGCAGTTCCATCCTGTTCTTCTAACATGGAAAGAATTTCTCTTGCAATAAGTTCACTTATTTTCAAGCTTTATCATCCCTTTTTAGACTTTCTTTTACCTTTATCTTTATTACCATTTTATCACAAAGTCAAAGAAAGTCAAACTTTATAATTATTATAATTACCCCCAAATTTCCCAAATAAATTCAAATAATTTAAAATATCTTACATTTTCTAACTTTTTCTTGATTTTGCTTTAGATTTTATAGGTTGATTTGTTTTAAAAACATATGTGTAACCATTTTCCCACAAATCTCATAGTATATGATGAAATCTAAAAAAGGAGGAAACGCACATGTGTGGAAACAACTTCTTCGGTAACGGCAACTGCACCTGGATCATTCTTCTCATCATCATCCTTGTTTGCTGCTGCGGTAACGACAATAACGGATGTGGCTGCTCCTGCAGCTAATTTAGCTTAAAAAATAAGCCCTCTGCTTAAAGGCAGAGGGCTTATTTTTTATTTACTGAGAAGTTGTTTGCTCTGAAGAGACCGAAACACTTGTTGTAGCCTGCGACGAGGATGATTCTGCCGCGCTGCTTGTTGGAGCGCTGCTGCCTGCCGCGGCACTGCTTGTTGGCGCCTTGGAAGAGGTTGCCGTAGGTATTTTACCGGTATAAACCGTGTGTCTTTTAAGATATTCTATCCAGCGTCTGTAATACCCTGTTCCGAAATGTATTCCGTCACTTGATGCGGCAGAAGGCAGGTTTCCGTTTGCATCCTTAAAGGATTCTGCCACATTCAGATAATAAACACCTTTATCTTTGGCAAGCTGGGCTATGGCCGCATTATATGTGTTTATTTTTGAGTTAGCAAATCGACTATCGTTGCTTTGCTTTTTTGCCGTAACAGGAAGAATGGATTGTAGATAGATCACAGCATTGGGGTGCTGTTTCTTTACCTCATCAACAAATTTGGAATAACCGCTTATAAACTTATCCTTAGACTGAAACGCAATTCCGTTAATTCCAAGCATAATATAGATATGTTTGGGGTTGTATTTTTTCATTGCCTGCAAAAATGTAACCTTTCCGGACGAGGTTTTTATAACCTCACGGGTTAAAATGGTGTTTGAGTTTATTCCCGTGTAAGCCACTACAGGAACATTGCTTACTATGTTATAAAGGTCAATTCCGGTTGTTATTGAGTCACCAACAAACATCGCATCTGTAAAGAAGCTGTTATCAACGCAGGGCTGAAGAGGAACAGGTTTGCTTTTATCCACCACATAGGTCCACTCTTTAGCCTCGGCATAAACATCAAAAGGAAGCCCGTAATTGTTTTTGTTTCCCGTGGCCACAGAAGCTACCTTTGAAGTCTCATTAGTTTTTGAAGACGCCGAAGATGTTGCCATAGTTTTTGAAGATGTTGAAGCCTGGCTACTTGTTTGCGCAATCGACGAGGTTTCTACCTCAGACTGCGCCACCGCACTTGAAACCTCAGACACCGCCATAGCAGATGACGAGCCGCCCGACGATGTTTTATCATTTGGGCCGAGAACGAGCACAAAAAGAAGCACCAGGGCAAGCGCGCAGGCTATAACGGACAAAACAACAGAAGTCAGCAGGGTTCTATTTACCCTGCGGACGCTGTAAATCTTATATTTTTTCGGCTTTTTATTCATTTTAATCACCAAACTTATTAGTTTTTCTGTGAAATATATCGTTTCGCCTGTGTCGAGAAAAGCTTATGATACTTTCCGCCGAGGCTCATAAGCTCATCGTGAGTTCCGTTTTCAATCACACATCCGTTTTCAAGAACTATTATCTGATCCGCAACGGTTGCACTTGAAAGCCTATGAGAAACAAAAACAGTCGTTTTATTTTCCCTGAGTTCATCAAATTGATTATATATCTCCTGCTCGGCAATCGGGTCAAGAGACGCAGTTGGCTCATCGAGAATAAGAATGTCAGAATCAGAATAAAACGCTCTGGCAATTGCAAGCTTTTGCCACTGACCGATAGAAAGCTCAAGTCCGTCGGGCTCGAAAATTCGCATAAGCGGGGTGTCAAACCCTTTGGGGAGACTATCAATATAGTTCTTGGCAGAGCTCTTTACAGCGGCATTTTTTATATCATCAATATTTCTTTCTTTATTTAGGTCTCCAAAGCGGATATTCTCTTCAACGGTAAAGGCATATTTCCCGAAATCCTGGAAGATGATGCTGAAAATGCTGTAAAGGCTATGTATATCATATTCCTTGAGATTTTTGCCGTCGAGCAAAATTTCTCCTTCGGTTGGGTCATACAGTCTTGTTAAAAGTTTTATCAGGGTTGTTTTTCCCGCTCCGTTAAGGCCAACGAGAACAACAGTTTGCCCTGCTTTAATTGTAAGATTTATATTATTGAGAACATATTTTTCTGTTCCGGGATATTTAAAGCAAACATTTTTAAACTCAATTGTATGCCCCGTGTTGTGGACCACCTTTTCAGGTTTATCGCTCAGCGGCACGACTGTTTGCTTTTCTTTCATAAACGCCATAAGGTTATCTATAAAAAGGGTTCCTTCATAAATCATAGCAGAGTGCGAAATAAGGGTTCCTACGCAGGTGGCAATAGAGGTAATTGCGCCTGTGTAAAGGGTGTAATCACCTATCATCATTTCGCCGACGAAAACCTTTTTAGCAATTATTACATAGAAAACAAGGTTTACAACTCCCGAAACGACACCGACAACAATATGCCAGGCGCTTTCGCTTAAAATAAGAGAGCGAAGGCCTTTATAATATTTTGCAAAAACATTTGAATAGTGTCCGATAAAGGTGTCAGCAAGATCATACATTCTGACCTCTTTAATAAGGTCCTTATTAACAAGTGTGTCGGAATAGTAATTCATCTGTCTGCGTTCCTTGGAACGAAATCTCATATACTGGAAGTTCTTTTTTCTGTAAACAAAATTTATAACCGCAGAAGGAATAGACACAAGCAGAATTACAAAGGTTGCCCAGCGAAGCGCGGGAGCGGCAAGCAAAATTACAAGATAGCTTGTAAACTCAATAAGGCTACTTACAATGCTAAAGGTCTCGGACAAAATGGAAATCGGTCTGTTACCTGCCTCACGGTTTGCATTTTCCATCTTCTCGTAAAATAGAGGGTTATCAAAGGAAGCTAAGTCGATCTGTTTGGATTTTTCCATCATCTGGATCTTGACCTGCTTGACGACCTTTTCTCCTGCAATACGGTTTACCGCACTGTTTACATAGTTTACGACCCTTACAAGCACCCAATAAACAAAAAGGAAAATAAGCAAAAACATTATTCCAGAGCTAAAGAAATCAGCCTCAGATACAGCACCAATCTTAATAACATCTTGAAGCTGATTGAGAATATTTTTAGAAATAATCGAACCCAAAACAGGAAGCACACCTCTGACTATCGCAATAGCCGAAAGCAAAAACAAAATCCACGGTCCCGATCTCCAGACAAGCTTTACTATATATCCATAACGGACGAAAAAGCCGCCAATAAGTTCCTTTAAATAGCGCGGAACATCTCCTATTCCCTGAGGCTTTTTAACCCGCTCATATTGCGGCCCGAATCCTCCCATTCCTCTCATAATCATTTTTCTCCTCAATTTTCAAATATGTAATAATTATAACACAAAACATAAGCCTTTGTAAACACTACGTAGGCAAAAAATCATAACTACCGGCCGCGCCGGTAGTATGCACTGCCCCCTTAGGGCATAAGGCCGGCCGAGCCTATAGGCTCGTCGAAAGGTTTGCCAACCGCAACTCTTTCACCGGCAGCCCCTAAAGGGGCTTTTTATTTGCCTTATTTTACCTGCTGACCCGTAAACGGGTCTATGTACTCCTTGAATGATAGTTGATCACTTGCTACATCTTCTTGCAGTTGATTTCTTATGTATTCTGCTATTACTTTTTTATTGCGCCCCACTGTATCTACATAATATCCTCTGCACCAGAAATGTCTGTTTCCATATTTATACTTCATATTTGCGTACTTCTCAAATATCATTAGACTACTTTTCCCTTTTAAATATCCCATTATTTGTGATACACTATACTTGGGCGGTATTGATACAAGCATATGTATGTGATCTTTACAGGCTTCTGCCTCTATTATTTCCACCTGTTTGTATTCACATAGCTTTCTCAACATTATCCCTATATCTGATTTATCTTTCCGTATATCACCTGTCTGCGATATTTTGGTGCAAATACTATATGATATTTGCAATTCCACTTCGTATGTGCTAAACTTTCTGTGTCAAGTTTCACGACTTGATTCCTCCTTTGTCTTTTTTGTTGTGGTTGGCAAACCCATTTCTATTTTAGACAAAGGAGGATATTTTTTCTACTCATAGCTAAAGCTTTTTGGTGCCACCAGCATTGCTGGTGGTTGATTACACAACACAAAAAAGCGGCGGAAACAATTCCGCCGCTTTTTTAAGTTATTCACTCATATTAGCCTTGTTATCTGCAATAACCTTTTCCTCAAGAGCTGTAGGAAGCTGTTCGTAGCGCTCAAAAGCGGTCTCAAAGCTGCCTCTTCCCTGAGTCATAGAACGCAGGACTGTTGTAAAATCGCCGATCTCGGACATTGGAACCTCAGCCTCAACTGTACTCATTCCCTTGCCTGCAGGATTCATTCCCAAAACTCTGCCGCGGCGCTTATTAAGATCGCCTAAGATATCGCCTGTGTTGGCTTCGGGAACGTTTGCCGTGAGCTTAACGATGGGTTCAAGGAGCACGGGTGATGCATCTGCCATAGCATTTTTAAATGCTACATTGGCGGCAAGCTTAAAGGACATTTCAGAGGAGTCAACGGGATGGTAAGATCCGTCAACCAATGTTGCCTTAACGCCAACCATAGGATAGCCTGCCAAAAAGCCCTTATCCATACTATCGCGGAGTCCCTTTTCAACTGCCGGGAAGAAGTTTTTAGGAACAGCTCCGCCGAACACCTTTTCTTCAAAGATCATATCGTCGCTATCGCAGGGCTCAAACTCGACCCAAACATCGCCATACTGGCCGTGTCCGCCCGACTGCTTTTTATATTTACCCTGAACCTTTACCTTTTTCTTAATTGTCTCGCGGTAAGGCACACGGGCCTTTTCAAGATTTACTTCAAGACCAAACTTAGATTTAAGCTTAGAAACAACAACATCAAGGTGCTGTTCACCAAGGCCTGAAATAACCTGCTGTCTGGTTTCGGGGTTAACTGCAAAGTCGAGGGTGGGATCCTCTTCTCTGAGCCTTTGGATATTCTGAGAGATCTTGCCCTCATCACCTTTATTTTTAGGAACAACTGCCTGCATAAGAGTCGGACGCGGGAAAGGCAGGGGCGCACATTTGAGCACTCTTGAGGGAGCGCAGAGGCAATCTCCTGTTACGGTTGTTGCAAGTTTAGCAACAGCGCCTATATCACCTGCGCTGATAGATTTAACATCCTCTTGCTTTTTACCCTTTATGATTACAAGCTTACCTATCTTTTCCTGCTGTCCGTTTGACGCATTTAAAAGGCTCGTATCAGAGTCGATCTTGCCCGAAAGCACTTTGAAATAAGAAAGCTTACCAACAAACGGGTCTGCAACAGTTTTAAACACCTGAAGCATTGCGGGTTCGCTCTCGTCACATTTAACTTCGACCTTTTGGCCTTCTTTATCAAAAGCAACGCTGACATTATCTGCAGGAGAAGGCGCATAATCGTTAATAGCATAGAGAAAACGCTCAACAGCCGCAAGGAACAGAGCGCTTCCGCAAAGCACGGGAGCGATGCTTCCATCGCAAACGCCTGCTCGAAGACCTTTTATGATCTCCTGCTCGGTAAAGGTTTCTCCGGCCAAATATTTTTCAAATAATTCTTCGTCACTTTCAGCAACTGCTTCTGTAAGCAGTACATGTGCCTTATTAAGAAAATCATCCTGCGGAATGGCAACCTCTGTTTCTTTTCCGCTTTCATCATAGGTGTATGCCTTATTTCTTGCGATATCTATATAGCACTCAACGTGGCCTTCCTTGCCATGAGGAATAACAACAGGGCAAACACAATGTCCGTAAAGCTCGCGAAGCTCATTGAAAACCTTTTGGAAGTTTGCGCTTTCGCGGTCAAGCTTAGAAATAAAGAACATCCTTGCCTTTTTCTGAGCCTTTGCAAGATCCCAGGCGCGCTGTGCACCAACAGTTACACCCGATTTACCCGAAAGCTCAATAACAACGGTGTCACTTGCAGTAACAGCCTCAATAAGACCGCCTTCAAAGTCAAAAGCACCGGGTGAGTCTATTAAATTAACCTTATAATCCTTCCACTCATAAGGAGCAGCCGCTGACGAAACAGAAGTCTTTCTCTTAATTTCTTCGGGGTCAAAATCAAAAACTGTGTTTCCGTCTGAAATTTTGCCAAAACGGTCGGTAGCACCTGCTATGTATAATAATGCCTCGGCAAAAGTGGTCTTTCCGCTTCCACCGTGACCTGTTAGGGCTACGTTTCTTATTTTGTCGATTGGATACTGTTTCATTGCTATCTACGCTCCTTAATTTGAAAATAATAAATAAAAAAAGCCAAAAAAGTTTAATTTTTTTATGCAATTTTCTTTATTATACTATACATTTATATTAATTTCAATAAAAATTTCATACAAAAATAAAAAAATTACCCTGTCGATTATATGAACCGACAGGGTAAAAAATGTTATTTAAATTTTAACCTTTCTGAAGGCAGGAATAATTATTACAACCATAAGCCAGAAGAGCTGATACAGCAAGATCGCCTCAATAGAAATGCTTATGCTTCCCGACATAAGCGTGAAGAATGCCATAATTGCAAAGCCGAGAATTGCGCCTGCTGTTTGAAGAGAAACAGCAAGTGCCGCAATGCTTTTAAGCTTTATAGCGGCAAAAATAGTCTGCACAAAGGCGGTAAAGCTCGAGATGCTTGCGACCCCCACATCTTCCCTGCTGCTCTGACGCATAACTCTTTCTGTTTCACCCTGCTTATCGGCAGGAACAGTTTTTATCATGCTTTCTTCAACATCGAAAATCTTGGCGATTTTTTGAGCATTTATATTGGGGTCGGTAGAAACGGCAACAACGCCTATTGAGAGATTTCTCAGAGCCTTCATTGCCTTTTTGATCTGTTTGCCGGGTTTATACTGAATAAGGAAAACCGCAGCAAGTTCTCCCGACTCTGCGAGATATACCATATCCATTCCGCTGCTTAAATATCTTTCTTCATAATCCTTTGAGGGAACATCTATTCCGTGGTTACTTATAAGCTCTCTGTTTCCGATAAGCACCCTTTTCGACTGAACCCAAGCGCTCAATCCCATAGACTCTTCATAAACAATGCTGTCTACAGGATGCAAAAGGTCGCGTCTGCCGCCGATTACCGAAAGGAAAACATCCGAAAGATCGCTCTCTGCTCTTATAACAACGCTTGCGGCATCAAGGATAACATCATCAATTTTGCCTGCCGCAAAGGTTTTTATTGCGCTAAGCTGAATAGATCCCTTGGGGAAAAGATCGGAAGATTTGATAAGCACGGAGTTTGTGTCGTAAATCTCGTTACAGGCAGAAAGGCCCGAAATCATACTTCCTCTTGACACAAGCTTTTTAACTGCACTGAGAAGCGGCAGGTTTACAGAAATCATTACAGAAACCGGTGCGCAAATTGCGGTTACTGCCGCAAATGTCGATGCTGCTTTCTGAACATCCTTCATAAGCACAAAGCTAACGGCCGCCAAAACAAGCGCCCCCAGGATAAGCATAGGCGAAACAAAGCGGCTTACCGTGTCGGAAAGATCTTCTCTGAAAGAGTAGTTTAAAAAGTTTCCGATAAAGTCAGTTTTCTTAGCAACTGCAACACCTGCATAAGAAACATCAAACTGTTCTTTTACAAAGGCATTAATTTTCTCACTTTCGGGCATTGTAACGGCATATTTTTCATATCCGCCCGAAACAAACCTGAAATTAAGGCGTACCCTTTTTACGATCAGAAGCTTTCCTATTGTGTTTATGAGCATTGCAAGGATAGAGATAAATCCATAAACAAAAACCGTGTTCCTTGCGCTCGAAATGTAAAGCGGAGAAGCAAACAGCGCTATATACTGCACAGCGCTTCCTATTGCAGACACCGAAAGCAGCGAGTCCCCATCTGCTTTAAATCTGAAAAGCGAAGCAATTCCGCCGAAAACAGCAGGCGCCGAAACAACAGCCGCCGCTATAAAAACAAGAGCGCTAATTATTAGATAGGAAAGCGGCTGAAGATCCCTGTTTAGCATTTCAAGCATTGGAAAATTAAATCTGTTTCCAAGCTCTATATATGCCGAAATAATCGTCAGCGCCGAAAGCACTATAAGGCGCAGGGTAAGGCTTGCTTTAATTCCTGAAAGGTCCTTGATTATTGCGGCGGATTCAGAATAATCATTAAAATCCTCAAGCACCTTTACCTCTTGCTGCTGCGGCTCACTGTTTTCTGTTTCAGGATCGTTTTCTTCCTCTTCCTCGCCGAAAAGCACAAACTTTTCAACCTTTTTCTTTCGGCTTTCACGAAACTCTATAAGCTCTTTATTAACAGTTACCTCTTCTTTTTGAACCTCAACGCTCTGAGTTAGTCCAAATGGCTCCATCTGTATCGTCTGATCCTCAAAATCGGCCTTGACATCAGACTCGATCGCAGGCTCATCCTCATACTTTATATTGACCTTAAAATCGCTCTTTACAGGCTTTTTAACCTCATCGAAGGCAACTGTATCGCCGCTAAGCTCCTTATTCTCTTTTTGTTTTTTATCAACCTTTTTCTCGGCGGCAGGCTCACTTAACTTAACTTCAGGCTTAGGCTCCTGCGGCTTTTCTTTTATTTGAGGCTTTTGCTCTTTTAAAAGCTCGGCAGGCAATTTCTCTGCCGGCTTAAACTCTTTTCCAAGCACCTCAGACATTATTTTGTTAAATTCATCGTCCTGCGCAGAGGTTTGTGTCTTTTTATTTTCCAGCTCTTTTAAAATATCATCAACCGAATAATTTTTATCCACAGCATTTCCTCTCTTTCTTTTACAGACGCTGACGGGCGATCTCATACATAAGAATTCCACCCGCAACCGACGCATTTAGTGAATTGACTTTGCCGCGCATAAAGAGCGAAACGAGAAAATCGCACTGTTTTAAAACAAGCTCTGAAATTCCTCTTCCCTCTGAGCCTATAACAAGAGCGACCGCTCCATCAAATTTTATGTCACAATAGCTCTCACCTTTGGCATCAGCTCCATATACCCAAACGCCGTTTTTCTTAAGCTCTTTAATAGTTTCGGTTAGATTTGTAACTCTGGCGACCGCCATATGAGATAGCGCACCGGCCGAGGTTTTATAAACCGTTGCATTGGCGCTGACCGATCTTCTTTTGGGAATAACAACTCCGTGAACTCCGCAGGCCTCGGCAGTTCTTATTATTGCACCGAGATTATGGGGATCTTCGATCTGGTCGGCAATAATTATAAATGGTGGCTCATTTTTTTGCCTTGCGATTTCTAAAATATCCTCAACACTTGAATATGTAACGGCGGCAGGCTGTGCTATAACGCCCTGATGCACCATATTTTCAGAGAGCTCTGAAAGCTTTGCCGCTTCGGCTTCTTTTATAACAATATTATTTTTTCTGCACAGCGCAAGAATTTGGTTAATGCTTCCTTTAAGCTCGCCCTTTTGCACCATTACAAAATCAATTTCTTTTCCCGATTTTATCGCCTCGAGAACGGCGTTTCTGCCAACTATATAATGATTATCCATATATCTTCCTCTTAACTTTATATAAAATCAAGCATATTTACCTATTTTAAATACATTATAGCATACCGCTTGACAAATTCCAACATTTTTTTATTATTATCTTACAACAAAATATACCACTGCCGCGCCTATTCCCGAAACGGCAAAATATTTAAGGGCGCAGAAAACTTTTTTCATTATATTAACTCGTTTTTTTGCCTTTACGTTTTCTTCAGAAACCGAAAATGGTGTTATCGACGAAACATATTCTGCCGCCTTTCTTCTCAGCCTTGCCCTATCGCATTCTATATATCTATCCGAAACCACCAAAATAGCCTTTTCAAAATATTCGTTTTCTGTATTTAAAACCTCGATAACCTGTTTTTTTACTCCTCTTATCATAAGACTCTCCTCCGCAGGATTTCTTATATATAATTTTGGATTATTTATTTTAAAATATGCAGGCTAAGTTTTCTGTATCTCGTATACTTTTGGTATTTTCGTTAGTTTACATAATTCTGTGAATAATTTTGATTTTTGTGTGGAAAAGGCGGTGGAAAATGTGAAAAAGTGTGCAGACAAGCCATTTTTATTTAAAAATCCGACTGAATTATTCATAATTATGTAAATCAACTTTTTGTAGAAATTAAAAGCCCGCTCCAAAACGGAGCAGGCCTTTTAATCCATTATTTTTTCAAATTTTTCGTAAAACTTGGGAAGCGCTGAGTCAAAAACAAAGATCCTATCAATTATCTTTCCAAACAAGGTTATAAGCGGAGTATTTATAACGGTTACAAACAGAGTTCCTATGCCGACCATCTCAAAAGAAAACCTTCCGAAAAGGCAAAGCATAAGGACTATTGCAAGTAAAAGAGATGACACGTCGTAGGCCCATTTTACACGGTTTACAGAAAATGAGAACCTGTCCGATATTTCCTTGACAACAAGCTCAAAAACCTCTTGAGGAAGATATGTCCTCAGCATAAAGGCTATTGCCAAGCCTGTTACAACAGAGCCCAAAACACAATAAACGCACTGTTGCCAGAAAACCGTGCAGACCTCTGTTCCAACCAAAAGGCTCCATACGTCTATCATAACTCCGCACAAAACAGCGGTGACAAAGCAAAGCAGATATTTCCATTTAAACCGCCTTAGAACAAGGCTTGTTATAACGATAAGCAGACCTTGAAAAAGGTACTCTGCCATTCCGAGAGTAAAAAAAGAAAAATACTGCGACAACTTAAGATACAAAACATAAGCAGGAGCTACAACCATAGACACACCAAGCCCGCTTTTTGCCGAAAGGCAAACTCCGAGGGGACATAAAATTATCCCAAATAGCCAGGCAAGCTCTGCTCCTCTTTTTATTTTTTTACACATATTATTTACCTCCGGGCATTCTTGTGGTCATATAATTTATTGCGCGCTCAATTGAATCGCGCGAGTTTTTAAAATCGGCGTTTTCTCCGGAATTGCGATAATCAAACATTTTTGTAAAATGGTGAACATCGTCCCTTATAGTTTCAAGGCTTTTTAGCGTAAGAGCATCAACATCCTTTTCAAATTCCCTTCTCCACCTTGAAGAAACTAGAGGGGCGGAAAAGGCGTGAAGCTCTCTGTAATGGGTAAAGCAGATCTCGCTCTGGCCTCTTAATAGTTCTCTGAAATCCATTTCCTCGCTGTAAAGCTTTGCAATAGTGGCATACATGCGCTGCTTTGCCCAATCTATCCTATCGCAGACGTAACAGCTCTTCTTCTCAACATTGCCGCTTTTTATTTCCTTTTTATCAGGGCGATAGCTTTTATTTTTGATATTTTTCTTAACCTCATCAAGATGGGTCTCAAGGATAAGCGCGAGCGGCAATCTACTGCGACGTTCTGTCATCATAAAAAAGTGCTCTTTGCAAAATCCGGTCTTGTTTGTGGCAGAGCGGACATCATCTTCCATCATAGCAGGGCCGAGCACATATTCAAGGCTTCTTTCCTCAAGAATATCTCTAAGGCGGCATATGGGACAGCCGTCCTTTTCCTCGAAGACCTCATTTACCGGTATTGTATAAATTCTTTCTGCCAAAAAAATCACCTTTTTGAAAAAAATTCTATTTCAATTATAACACATTTTTGATATAATGGAATATGTAATTTAAATTTTTGGAGGAAACATATGAAAAGCGCTGTGAAAAGTTATACAGTTAAGCTTAAGGTGCCGAAATATTTTAATTTGGGACAAACACTTAACTGCGGTCAGTGTTTTCGTTTTTCGCAAAAAGACGAGGGAAAATATTGCGGCGTTGCTTTTAATAAATATTTTGAGTTTACAATCGACAATAATCTGCTTATCGCCTCTTCTGACAGCGAAATTTCAGAAAATGACGTAACAGAATTTTTCGATTTCGACAGAGATTATGATAAAATAAATTTTGATTTAAGTCAAGATAAAACCATGGCCGAAGCGATAAAATACGCAGGCGGAATAAGAATACTTCGCCAGCCCTATTGGGAAACCCTTTGTTCCTTTATTTTATCGCAGAATAACAACATAAAGCGCATTACAGGAATAATCGAGCGTCTATGCCAAAATTTTGGCGATGACATCGGAAATGGTCATTATTCCTTTCCGAGCGTCGAGCGCATTGCCGCCCTCTCTTTAGATGATCTTGCCCCGATCCGTTCAGGTTTTCGTGCTAAGTATATTATTGATGCGGCGCAAAAGGTGTCGAATAAAGAGGTGGATTTTGATAAAATTGTTGCCGCTGACACAGAAACTGCCCGTCAGATGCTTATGAAAATAAAAGGAGTCGGCCCAAAGGTTGCCGACTGTGTTTTGCTTTTTGGATTTCACAAGTTAGATGCCTTTCCAAAGGATGTGTGGATCAAAAAAGCTTTAGAGGAATTTTATCCGGACGGCGTTCCTGAATTTTTTAAAGAATACGGCGGAATTGCTCAGCAGTATCTATTTCATTACATAAGAACAAAACTAAACTAAACAACATTTTATCATTGTTTTTCAATTTAAAATAATGTATAATATAATTTGATTATTTAAAAAAAGGAGTGAGAAGCGTTGCCCAAACTTAGTGAAAAAGAACTTATATCCTTTATTAAAGGCGGAAACAGCGCCTCTCTGTTTCTTTTATACGGACCTGACGAATATTCAAAAAACATCTGTTACCGCCGCATTATAAAGGCAGTCTCGCCGCAAGCCGAGCCGATTTTATTTGACGGACAGGCTCTTGATTTTCAAAAATTACATGAAGAATGTGTAAGTGTTTCCTTTTTCTCTGAGGACAAATGTGTTTGTGTAAGAAATCCTGACATTGAGCGATTTTCCACCCAGCAAGGTGAAATACTTTACAGCATAGTTTCTCAAAAGCCCGACTCTACTGCACTTGTTTTCATAGTAAAAAGTCATGAGGTAAACACCCGCTCCTCTGCAAAATGGGCAAAGTTTGTTAAGACCATTGAGGAAAGCGGAATTGTTGTTGAATGCGCTGAAAAATCACAAAATGATGTTATTTCAATGATAACAAGCACCGCAAAGAAGCACGGCTGCAGCATAGAGCCTTCTCTTGCCGCCGATTTTGCTGACAGGTGCCTTAATGATATGCTTTTAATTGAAAACGACCTTGTAAAGCTTTGTGCCTTTGCACTTGAAAAATCTGATGGAGTTATCACTTTGGATGCCATTGAGCATTTAACCGCCCGTCAGCTCGATTACAAGGCTTATGAAATAGTAAAACAGCTTATAAACAAGCAAACTAATAAGGCGCTTTATATCCTTGATTCCTTATTTTTACAGCAGGTTGAAGCAATTGCAATAAACTCTGCTCTTGCATCCTCGTTCCTTGACATTTACAGAGTCAAGATGATGCAAAAATACAACCACTCTGTTTCCGAACTTAAGGACAGCTTTAACTACAAGGGCAAGGATTACAAATTGCGCGGTGCAGGATATGACGCTCCAAAATGTTCTCTTGGCTTTTTGAAAAATGCCATTTCCCTGCTATCTCAAGCTGATGTTACCCTAAAAAGCACCAAGGATGACAAAAAAACCGTTATGGAGAGAACTCTTGTAGCAATTACAGGCTATAACGAGTCTGTGTTAAGATAATATGATAAAGTTAAGTCAAGCGGTTGTTGTTGAAGGAAGGTACGACAAAATAAAGCTTTCCTCCATTCTTGACGCAACCATTATTGAAACCGATGGGTTTAAGATCTTCTCAAACGAGGAAAAAATAAATCTTTTGCGGATTTTGGCAGAAAAGTGCGGAATTATTATTATGACAGACAGCGATTTTGCAGGTTTCCGCATAAGAAACTTTATAAAAAACAAAATAAAAATCGGAACTGTTATTGATGCCTACATTCCCGATATTGAAGGAAAAGAAAAGAGAAAAGCACGCAAGTCAAAGGAAGGGCTTTTGGGCGTTGAGGGAATTTCTCAGGATGATATTCTTTTAGCTCTCTCTCGAGCAGGCGTTACAGACAGCAAAATCACAGAGGCTTGCGAGGAAAAGATTACAAAGCTTGATCTTTACACTTTAGGCTTAAGCGGAGGAAAGGACAGCAGCAAAAAACGCGCTGAGCTTTTAAAAAAACTCAGTCTTCCCTCTCACATTAGCGCAAACTCGCTGCCCGACATTCTTTCGTCTATAATATCAAAAGAGGATTTTATTAAACTCGCAAATTCTATTGACTTAAAATAAGGAGGCATTTTTAGGTGGTATTCTCAAGCCTTACATTTATTTATGTATATCTTCCGATAGTTCTCGGAATATATTTCCTCGTACCAAAAGTTCTTAGAAACCCTGTTATGTTCATTGCAGGTCTTTTGTTCTATGCCTGGGGCGAGCCGATTTACCTTTGGATAATGGTTCTTTCCACCCTTATTGACTACACAGCAGGCCTTATAATGTCTAAATTCGATGACAAACCGGCAATTCGCCGCTTGTGCCTTATAGCCTCTATTGCAATGAACGTTGGGCTTTTATCAGTTTTTAAATACAGCGGATTTTTTGTTAACACCGCAAACTCTATTTTCGGCACATCTATTCCGGTTCCCGAAATTATGCTTCCTATCGGAATTTCCTTTTACACCTTCCAGAGCATGTCCTACACCATCGACCTTTATATGCGCAACATTCCTGTGCAGAAAAATCCTGTTACCTTTGCAACCTATGTTACGCTTTTCCCGCAAATCGTTGCGGGTCCGATAGTTCGTTATTCAGATGTTCAAAATGAAATTGACCATAGAACTATAAGTGTCGACCTTTTTGGCGAGGG
The DNA here is from genome assembly GCA_015066115.1 of Oscillospiraceae bacterium. Classification (GTDB taxonomy): domain Bacteria; phylum Bacillota; class Clostridia; order Oscillospirales; family Ruminococcaceae; genus SIG578. The sequence continues at coordinate 117,568 of SVOZ01000001.1, read as the reverse complement.
CGTTAAGATATTTATCAAAGGCCTTGCAAAAAAGGTGCTGCTTGCAAACAACATCGGTGCTCTATGGTCAACAATTAAGGCTCAGGAAATCACCTCTCTACCTGCCGCAACTGCCTGGCTTGGAATACTCGCATTTACCTTCCAGATCTATTTTGATTTTTCGGGATATTCTGATATGGCGGTTGGTATGGGAAAAATGCTCGGCTTTAACTTCCCCGAAAACTTCAATTTCCCCTATGTTTCAAAGAGCATTTCGGAATTTTGGAGAAGATGGCACATCACTCTCGGTTCTTGGTTTAAAAGCTATGTTTACATTCCTCTCGGCGGAAACCGAAAAGGGCTTTCGCGCACGGTAATAAACCTCTTTATAACCTGGATGCTTACAGGCTTTTGGCATGGTGCAAGTTGGAATTTTGTTCTTTGGGGCGTTTATTTCGGTGTGATAATAATTTTAGAGAGGCTTTTCTTGGGAGACCTTCTAAAGAAACTTCCTGCATTTTTGCAGGTCGCCTATTCATTTATTTTAGTTGTTTTCGGATGGGTAATGTTCGAGTTTGACATGCTTTCTAATGTCTGGCTTTATTTTGGGGCAATGTTCGGCGGCAACGCCACTGCATTTGCAGATTCAAACACCCTTTATTATCTGCTTTCCTACATTGTAATTTTTGCTATATGCATCTTCTTTTCAAGTGACAGATCTCAAAAGCTTTTTGAAAAACTCAAAGCGAAATTTCCAAAGACTTCGGAATATGTTGCTCCCGCAATTTCAATAATCCTGCTTATTATTTGCACGGCATATCTCGTTGATGCAACATACAATCCATTTTTATATTTCAGATTTTAAGTAAAGGAGGATTTTTTATGAATGGAAAAAAGCTGCTGGCAGTTTTATTCTCTGTTATTTTAGTTGTATTTCCACTGATAACTGCCTTTTCAAAAAAAGCCTCCTTTTCTGAGGAAGAAAACCGCAATCTTGCACAGTTTCCTTCGTTTTCAGGCTCGGCTGTTTTGGATAAATCCTTTATGAACGGATTTGATTCCTATGTTTCTGACCACTTTTTCGGCAGAAACTTCTGGGTAAATCTTAAGTCAAATATAGAACTGCTGACTATGAAAAAAGAAAACAATTCCATTCTGCTCACAAACAAGGACACCCTTGTTGAAGACCTTGGTGTTCCCTCTCAAAATAGGCTTGCAAGAAACATTGACGGAATTTTAACCTTTACAGAAAACAACCAAGGCACAAAGGTTTATATGGCAATTGCGCCGACTGCGCTTGACATATACTCAGATTCGCTTCCCTATCAAAAAAGCACCTGGTCACAAAAAAAGGTGATAGACGAGTTTTATGCCTCACTTGATAAAAATGTCTATGGCATAGATATTCACACGCCGCTTTTATCAAACCGCGACCAATACATTTATTACAATACAGACCATCACTGGACCTCGCTCGGTGCATATTATGCCTATCATCAGATTGCAACCGCCTTAGATTTCAAGCCATACAACAAAAACCAATTTGATATTGAGCACGCCTCGAATGATTTTTACGGAACATTTTCTTCAAAATCGAAAATTTCTGTTGACCCCGACACAATTGACATTTATTCTCTTGCCTCCTCTGAGCTTAAGGTTACAGAGGTTATTGTAAACGACGGCAAGCAGCAAAAGAGCTACGACAGCTTATATTTCAGAGATTGGCTTAATAAAAAGGATAAATATTCGGTGTTTTTGGGTCAGGTTCAGCCTGAGGTTACCATAAAAACAAATGTTCAGAACAACAAAAAGCTTCTGATTTTTAAGGATTCGTTTGCGCACAGTTTAGTTCCATTTTTGTCGCTTCACTACTCAGAAATAAAGCTTATTGATTTGCGCTACACAAACTTAAATTATCGCGAGCTTGCCGACATTGACAGCTATGACAATGTTCTGCTTCTGTACAATATTGACAGTGTTGCAAACGCTTCGGATATTTCAAAGCTCGGAGACTGAAAGGCTGATTTTAATGGCAAAAATAGTTCGCCGTCATATTATCAACACAGTTAAACAAGGTTATTTTAAACACAATCTGCTGCTATATCTATGTATAGCAGCAGTTATCTTTTGCGCGGTTTTAGCTTTTTACACCTACGGTATTTCTCTTATAATCATTCCCTTTCTGCTTGTGCTGATAATAAGGCTTAAAAAGCAGGTAGGAATTCTTTTGGCAGGTGTAAAAGGCGAAGAAAACACCCTTGAAACACTTTCACTTTTGCCCGACGTCTACTTTGTTATTTGCGATGTTACCCTTTGTGTAAAAAACAAAACGGCACAGATCGACTACATTGTGGTCGGGCCGACCGGAATTTTTATAATTGAATGTAAAAATCTAAGCGGCAGTATTTGCGGAAATGTTAATGACAGGTATCTTTACAAAACAAAAAATCTCTCAAATTCAAGCTATGAAAGAAAGGAAATTTACAACCCCCTATTTCAGGTTGCAACGCATTCAAAACTGCTTTCAGAGCTTTTATTTGAAAAGAAAATATATAATATAGTTTCGGGTTGTGTTTATTTTTCAAGTCCCAAAGCCGAGGTTAATCTAAGCGGCAGTTGCAATATTTCTGTTTTTTCAAAGTCTCAAAGAGGAGACAACAAGCTTTTAGATTTTATTTGCCAAGGCAAAAAAGAGAAGCTTACACCAAGGCAGATAAAACGAATTAAAAACTACATTTTTTCACATTGTAAATAATCCTCAATTATAAAAAAGGCGCCCGACGGGCGCCTTTTTTATCTTATTATATTCGGTTTCTTTGAATCAAAAACTTCTTTCCAAAATCTCAATCTTTCACTGTAAATATAATATTTATCAACATCGGGATAAACCATAAAATCATTGCTATCATTTTTTAGATCCATTCGTCTTTCAAATGCAACATTTGTGTCCGTATCTACTCGGCGGAAGGTATAAATACAAAGTCCACCGGGATTTTCCTGCTCTAATACATCATTTGCCATAAAATTGAGATGAGCGGTCCAAAAGGCTTCATCAGCATATTTAAGTCCGTTAAGTCCGCCCCAAAGATAATCGTACCAGGCACTTGGCCAATGCCAATAGTTAACAGGCTTATTTGCGATTTTTTGAAGCAGCTTTCTATGCTCTGTGTAAAATGACTTACCATCAACAATATCTTTAGAACAGCTTGCCTGCCATTTTGCAAACTGACTGGAACCGCCGTTTGAAGCGCCGTCACGAACATCAATGGAATACGAGTCAAATCCCATATCCGTGACATATTCAAGGCTTTTTGTGGTAAGTATCGTTTGTTTTTTTGTTCCAGGGTTTACCGAAGTGTTTCCTTCGTTTCCTGTAAACTCAGCTGTTCCGAAAACGGGGAAATTTCTAAGGCCAAAGGTCTGGTAAAGTGTCTTTGTTATGGTGTGAAAATCCTCTAAAGAGGTTCTGTTACCAAGCGTTGGTTCATCCCAAAAGAATCCGTTCACAACATCCAAAAGCTCTGCTTCTTTAAGCTTTTCAAACTGAGTTTTTACATTATTAATGTATGACGGCAGGTTCTTAACACTTGTTCCGGCAATAATCCAAATGCTTCCGCCTGCTTCTGCAACAATTTCTGCATGTGTAAGAAGCTCGTTATTGCAATTAACTAAATACTGGTTAAAATAGCCTTCCTCAACTATTGCTCTAAAATATTTTTCTCGAGATGCAGCATCTTTACCAAGCGCAGTCGTTGTGCTCATATTAAGAGAATATGACATCATACCTACATTTCCGGGGTTTGTATATCTTTTAACCTCCCCGCTCGATGAAACCGAAGAGGTTTCATTTTTGCTCGGCTTTGAAGGCAATTTTATAATTACTGTTTTATTACTGCTTGTTTTATCACTTGAAAAATCCGACTCTTTACTGCTTACGCTGCTTGTTTCAATTTTTGAAGAGACCTTATTACCCTCATCAGATGAAATTTCGCTTGATGCCCCTGCTGATGAAACATCAGATGACACCATATTATTTTCGGCACATCCTACAAAGACTGCAAAGACCACAAAAATCGATATGATCATTGCTATTAGTTTTTTTATCATAAGATCATCCCTTTCTTTCAAAGGTTTATGGAAATATAGTACCATAAAAAAACTCAGAAATCAAGAAAAAATCGCCCTTTTGCAAGGGCGATTTCAATCATTTTTGCTCAAAGAAGGCCGAGAATGCTTTATAAGCCATATAGACATCGATTTTGGAAACAATCTCATAGGGAGAATGCATAGAAAGCACAGGGACTCCGACATCAATAACATCAACATCAAGGCCTGCGATATATTTTGCAACCGTTCCGCCTCCGCCAATGTCAACCCTGCCAAGCTCACCTGTTTGCCAGATGATGTTTTTACTGTCAAAAAGGTTTCTGATTTTTCCTGTATATTCAGCCGAAGCATCCGATGTATCGGACTTGCCTCTTGCGCCTGTATATTTAGTTACAACAACGCCGTAATTTAAAAAGCTTGCATTTCTCTTTTCAAAAACCTCGGGGAAATTGGGGTCAAACGCCGCATTAACATCAGCAGAAAGGCATTCGCTCTTTGAAAGCACCTGTCTTGCGGCAAGATTAAAGGGTGCTGCAAGGTCGCCAATAAAATACTTAAGATAAGACGAATTTAAGCCTGTGTTGCCTTCGCTGCCTATCTCCTCTTTATCGGTCAAAACGGTAACGGTGGTGTACTCGGGGGCTATGCAATTAACTGCCGCCATAAGCGCAGGATAGGCGCAAACGCGGTCATCGTGGCCGTAAGCGCCGATTAGCGAGCGATCAAAGCCGATATCGCGAGATGAAAAAGCAGGAACTGCCTCAAGCTCTGCAGAAAGGAAATCTGCCTCGGTAATATTATATTTTTCAAACAAAATGCTTAAAAGGTTAAGCTTAACCTTTTCACTCGCCTTATCATCTCTGAAAGGAAGCGAGCCTACAATAAGGTTAAGGCTCTCAGCATCGACTGCCTCAGCCATTGGCTTTTTGGCGTAGGTCTGAGCAAGGTGCGGAAGCAGATCGGAAACGCAGAAAACGGGGTCATCCTCGCTCTCGCCTATCACAACATCAACAGTCGATCCGTCTGCCCTGACGACCGTTCCGTAAAGCGCAAGAGGAACTGTTGGCCACTGATATTTTCTGATGCCGCCGTAATAATGGGTCTTAAAATAGGCGATCTCATTGTCCTCATAAACAGGAACCTGCTTTAAATCAAGTCTGGGAGAGTCGATGTGAGCAGCCGAGATTTTAACTCCCTCGGAAAGAGACTTTTCTCCCATAACAGCCGCAATTATTGCTTTGCCGCGGTTTATTTTATAAACCTTATCACCTTTATTATATTTAACGCCGCCTTCAAACTTAACAAAGCCATTTTCCTTCAAAACACGCTCAGCAAAAAGGACAGCACGTCTTTCGGTTTTGGAGTAATCTAAAAACTCACGATAACCCTTGCAAAACTCAAAAGCCTCGTTTATTTCCGCCTCTGTAAGAAGCTCACCGCCATGTTTTTTTGTGTAAAACAGCTTTTCCTTTAAAAGCTCTCCTGCAGTTTTCTCCATTTCTATCTCTCCAATCTCAATATAACTTTTTATAGATATTATAAGTTTTCATAACCTTTTGCACATATTGTTTTGTGTCGGGATAAGGAATTTTTTCAACAATAATTTCGCCGTTTTGAGAAATTTCTAAGTCCGAAAGCCAGCCTTTTGCCCTGTTTACCCCTGCGTGATATCCGCAGAGAATATTTTGTTCGCTTCCAAGAGTGTTTTTCAAATAGGAAAGCAGGTAGACGCCGTATTTAACAGAGGTTTCGGCATCGTACATACTATCAAAGGTGCTTTCATTATCTTTAAGCCTGCTCTTTACCCAGTTAAACGTTGCCTCGGTTACCTGCATAAGCCCGCGTGCGCCTACAGACGATTGAGCCGACGGCGTAAAGTCGCTTTCGGTTCTCATTATTGCATAAACAAAATGAGGGTCGAGCTCGTATTCCTCTGAGTATTTTTCCACAATCTCGGTGTATTTAATCGGATAGGCCTTTTTTAAATACAAGCGCTGTGAATAAACAAAAAGTCCGACGAGAATTGCGGCTATTACAAGCGCTGCAGCTATCTTTAAAATTATTTTTAAACTCCTGGACATAGATCAAATTACTCCTATTTTCTGCAAGGCTTTTTCGGTGTTATTTTTTAGTTCTGAAGTACCACCGTTGTTAATAATAACAGCATCTGCCTTTTCGATGTAGAATTTATCGTCCTTTTGTGCTGAAAGGCGCAGGGAAACCTGCTTTTCGGTTAAATTATCGCGTGCAGTTATTCTGCTTTTTCTTAAATTTTCATCGGCAACAACTGCAATAATTTTATCGCAAAGCTTATCTGCCCCGCTTTCAAAAAGGGTTGGTGCATCAAGCAGAATGTTTTGTGCATCAAGCTCATTTATCTTTTCTTTTATAGCTTTCAAGATTTCGGGATGGGTTATGCTGTTTAAAAGCCTAGTTTTTTCCTTGCTTGAAAAGGCTTTTTCTGCAAGACATTTACGGTTAAGAGAGCCATCCTTAAAAAGAACATCGGCTCCAAAGGCATCTGCAAGCTTTTTAAGCAGGGCACTTCCCTTTTCTGTTACTTCTCGGGAAACCTTATCGCAATCTATAACGGCAATTGCTTTTTCCTTAAGAAAAGCGCAAACAGTTGATTTTCCTGCACCAGTTTGCCCTGTTAAACCTATAATCAAAGCTCGATCACCTCAAATCCCGCCGCTTTAAAAAGACGGTTTGTAACGGCAAGGCCCACACCTTTACAGTCAGGGCAACGGACATAAACAGTTTTGGCTCCCAATTCATCAACTTTTCTAAGGGCATCAAAGAGCATTATTGCCTGCTGTTTTGAATTATTCTCTTCTCCAAACTCTACAAATGGTAAAGAAAGAGCTTTGCCCTCGCCTGCAAAGCACATTGCAACGGTTTTTTCATCTGCATTCTGTGATAAGAACTCTTTATATTTTTCAAAATTGCTTTTAATTACTACGACCTTGGCCTTTGGAGCATAATGCTTATACTTCATTCCCGGCGCATTAACAACCGTGTCATTTGAAATGCTCTCATAAACCGCCTTATCGATCTCGATTTCTCCGATAACCTCGGAAAGCTCTTCAACCGTTACAAAGCCGGGGCGAAGCAGCCGAGGCTTTTCTCCTGCAAGAGAAATAACAGTTGACTCGACTCCAACTGTGCAGTTATGTGAATTTAAAATCATATCAACTCTGCCGGAAAGATCATCTATTACATGCTTTGCACTTGTTGGGCTTGGACTTCCCGAAAGATTTGCCGACGGGGCGGAAACGGGAATGCCTGCCTTTGAAATAAGCGCTCTTGCTATCTCATCCGAGGGCATACGAATTGCCACTGTAGAAAGGCCTGCGCTCACGGTGTCAGGCACAGCCTCACTGCGTTCCATAATAATTGTAAGCGGTCCCGGCCAAAAGCGCTCTGCAAGCGCCTTTGCACGCTCATCAAAGCCTTTTACAAGCGGCATCATCATTTCTACCGAGTCAATGTGAACTATAAGGGGGTTATCCTGCGGCCTTCCCTTAGCTATAAAAATCTTTTTTACGGCCTCAGAGTCAAGCGCGTTTGCGCCGAGTCCGTAAACAGTTTCGGTTGGGAAGGCAACAAGTCCGCCGTTTTTTAAAATGTCGGCAGCAAGCCTTATGTTTTCTATATCATTTTGCACATCAAATGCGTCTTTTATAACGGTTTTAATAAATATCCCTTCTTTATCCCTCTGCGCTCATCGCAAGCTTTTCAGCCTGGTCGGCGGTGTTAAGAGCTTCAATAATTTCTGTTAGATCGCCGTTCATAATGTTTTCGATCTTGTAAAGGGTTAGGCCTATACGGTGGTCGGTAACCCTTCCCTGCGGAAAATTGTAGGTGCGAATTCTCTCTGATCTGTCGCCTGTTCCGACCTGCAGCTTACGCTGGCTTGCAATTTTGTCATTCTGCTCTCTTTGTTTAAGCTCATAAAGGCGAGAACGAAGAATTTTCATTGCCTTATCCTTATTTTTGTGCTGGCTTCTCTCATCCTGGCATTCAACAACAAGTCCTGTCGGGATGTGAGTGATACGAATGGCAGACTCAGTTTTATTAACGTGCTGACCGCCTGCTCCACCCGATCTATAGGTGTCTATCTGCAGGTCTGTGGGATTTATATCGACCTCAACATCCTCAACCTCGGGGAGAACGGCAACGGTAACCGTCGAGGTGTGAATTCTGCCACCTGCCTCGGTTTCGGGAACTCTCTGAACCCTATGAACTCCGCTTTCAAATTTAAGGCAGGAATAGGCTCCCTCGCCCTCGATATTAAAGCTGATTTCCTTGTAACCGCCAAGCTCTGTTGGATTTTCGTTAAGTATTTCGGTTTTCCAGCCGCGAGCCTCGCCATACATACTGTACATACGGAAAAGCGAACCTGCAAAAAGCGCCGCTTCCTCGCCGCCTGCTCCGCCTCTTATTTCAACGATAACGTTTTTATCATCGTTGGGATCCTTGGGCAGAAGAAGAATTTTAAGCTCTTCGGAAATTTTTTCGATACTATCTCGGTTTTCCTCAAATTCCTGCTGGACCATTTCGCGAAAATCCTTTTCAAGACCCCCCGCATCAAGAAGCTCTTTTGCCTCATCCATATTTCTTTTACAGGTGAGGTACTCCTCATATTTTTCAACTATAGGCGAAATGTTTTTATATTCGCGCATAAGAGAGGCATATTTCTTATTATCTGAAATCACGTCAGGATCCATAAGGCTCTCTTTGATATTTTCATATTTTTCTGCAATTAAACCGATTTTTTGAAACATTTTATTCATCCTTTAATTTATTCTTGGGAACGCTGAATTTTTTTGATATTTTTTTCAGCCTTTGACCTTGCAATCATAATTTCGTGGCCGCATCCGTTACACCTGAGCTTAAAATCCATTCCTGAACGCAGAACGGTAAACTCCTTGCATCCGCAGGGGTGAGTTTTTTTCATAACAAGAACGTCATTTACTCTTACATCCATGCGCCTGTGCTCTCCTTTCAACCACAAAAAAACTATACATAGATTATTATACACGATTTTACACCAAAAGGCAATATTTCCCTTAAAGGATTTTTTAGTCTTTTACCGAATATTACCGCCCCGCTCCCTCATATACTTAAACCAAGACGAGCATACAATGCTTTAAAATGACATAAATAATCGGGAGGCTTATAGAATAATGGCTGTTTATAAACCGGAAGGCTCACTTATTTCGAGCAGAAGCAACATATTATCCCTCAAATCCCCTGCCGCGCTGCAGGATGCTTTTATTCAGGGAAAAACGCTTGAGGCGCGCGCCATCTGCTGCGACTGCGACCACAATCTTATCCTTGACTTAGGCTGTATGAAGGGTGTTATTCCGAGGGCAGAGGCGGCTATAGGAATTGAAGCAGGCGACGTCAGGGACATTGCCATCATCTCAAGGGTAAATAAACCCACCTGCTTTAAAATTCTCTGCTTTGCAAAAAACGAGGACGGCAGTGATTACGCGATTTTATCGCGGCGAGCGGTTCAGGAAGAATGCAAAAAAGAATACATAGACTCTCTTTTGCCGGGAGATATTATCCCCGTTACCATAACAAGACTTGAGCCGTTTGGCTGTTTTGTTGACATTGCCTGCGGCATAATTTCCATGATACCTATTGATTTTATTTCGGTTTCGCGCATTTCACACCCTTGCGACAGGTTTATTAACGGACAGAGCATCTGTGCCGTTGTCAAGTCGATAGATGAATGCGGCAAGATAACCCTTTCACACAAGGAACTGCTTGGAACCTGGGAGGAAAATGCACGCAGCTTTAACATAGGCGAAACGGTTTCGGGAATTATCCGTTCTGTTGAAAGTTACGGCATTTTTGTTGAGCTAAGTCCCAATTTGGCAGGTCTTGCAGAGCCTAAAGAAAATGTGAAAACAGGACAGCAGGCAAGCGTTTACATAAAAAACATTATTCCCGATAAAATGAAGGTAAAGCTTATTATAATTGATGCATTTGAGGCGCAATACACTAAAAGCGAGCCAAAATACTTTATTGATTCAGGCCACATTGACAGGTTTGTTTATTCGCCTGATGAGTCACAAAAGGTGATTGAAACGGTTTTCTAAAAAATTAACCCCACCTCGCTTGAGGTGGAGTTAGTTTAAATAGTAATCAGCTAATATGTGTTTACTCTTTGGATACGCTGGTTATTGACAATGCGGCTAACGATGCCAAAATCCATATGATAAAAAGCGAATCCAACCTTTCTGTAGGGCTATTTTGCAAGTGTGTTGCAAATGCAAAGGTCGCGACAACCTGTGCAATATAAAAACCTTTTTTTGTATAGAATTTTAATATGCTTAACCCAATAACAAATAATAAAGCAAATATAAAAAAATATAAGTTTTTCTCTAAAACAGGCATATAATACCTCCCGTTTTGTACTATTTTATTTCATTGTATCATATTTGCATTATATTGTCATTATCTGAAATTAAATATTTTTTATCTGATTTTATATTTTACGAAACAACATCCCGCCTCAATCGAGGCGGGATGTTGTTTCGCTGTAAAACATATTATAGTAGAGCGCCATTCGCTCCCAGGTTTGACGGTCAATCTCTCCATTCGGCTCTATGCGGTTAACTCTCTGGAATAGTGTTAGGTTTCTCTCGGTTATGTCATCGAGCATTCCTGAAACAATGTTATTTTGGTAATCGGGAAAATCGTCTGACAATCTATTAAACAAAATCTGTGCAAAAGACACACTATCATGTTTATCGCCTTTTTTTAACGGCTTAACAATTATCCTTGGATAAAAGGCAATTTTTGCAGGAGTGCTTGTAAAAAATGTAACTTCACGATGTTTTTCTGAAATTGCTCTAAAGGTTTCATTATCAGCAACGCCGGTAGGAGCAATGCCAACACTTTGCTGAAACTTGCTTATTGCCTGCGCCGTTTTAGTCCCGAAAATGCCGTCAGGAAGCACATCAGGTGTGCCGTTTTGATATCTGCTGATTGTGTAAAGCATATTCTGAAGGTCATAAACTGCCCTTCTTTTATTTATATGTTGTGCATTCTTTTTAGCCATCGTTTCCCCTCCTTTACTGCTGTGTGATTGCATTTGCAGGTGTTTGACCATCAAGTCTTACCTGCTCGGTTTGTAAATCAGAATAGACAAGTGCAATTCTATTCCAGGTTGCTTCATCAACAACGCCTGTTACAGGCAAGCCAAACTCGCTCTGAAATCTTCTTACAGATGCCGCTGTTCCCGGTCCGAAATAGCCTGTTGGAGCAACCGTGCTTATTGACCTGAAAAACAGCGCAATATAGCTTATATACTCCTGAATAAGCCTTATTGACTCGCCGTTCATTCCCTGCCTCAGCTCTACTCCCGGATAAGGCTCTGCCACTATCTGCCCCTCTATGTTTGGAAGCGACTGTAAAATGTTTCGATATTCATAATAGATCTGATTCCAGGTTTCTTCATCTACTATTCCGTTTTCGGTAAGACCTTTATATCGCTGAAAGGCGCGAACCGCTTCTTCTGTTGCGGGGCCAAAAATGCCATCGATATTAACTGCAGGAATAAAATCGTTAAATGCCGAGATATAGGATAGAAAAAGCTGCAAAACCCGAACGTTATCGCCCTCTGAGCCAACAGACAGCGCCTGCGGAAACTGAAAGGAAATATCCTCAAGCTTTATTCCCTCGGAATTAAGCTCAGACAATCTTTTAACGCTTATGTAGATACGGACAAGGCGGTACCAGGTATCTTTATCAACAATTCCTGTGGGGTTAAGATTAAATATTTCCTGAAAGGTCCTAACCGCTTCTGCCGTTTGTTCGCCGTATCTTCCGTCTACCTCGATCTTTGGAATTTTTGGATAGTTAGTTGAAATGCGGTTAAGCTCGATTTGTATAACCGAGGGATATTTTCCTGTATCGCCTATTCCTATCGGAGTGCCGGGATATGAATCCTGAGCCTCGCCAACAAAAGCATCTCTCACTATTTCAATATCATCTCCGTAAAAATTTTGCAGAATTTCAAATGGTATCTGCCCCGAATTTGCAAGGTCAACTGTTCCCCATTGCGAAAGACCATTACAGGTGGTGGTGGTTCCGTTGCAGTACTGTGCAAAAAGCGGCTCAAATGTACCAATTCTGCGGATATAATCGTTAAAAAGCTCATCAACTATACGGCTTACAGGAGTAAAAATATCTCTGCCATACTCAAAGGCCTGATCGCACTGTGTTGAATTCGTTATATCAAATGGGTAGCCCTGGCTCCTGTACCACTCTGTAAATACACGGTTTAAAGCAAAGGTGGTCTGTGCATAAATATTGGCACGAAGTGCGCTCTCAGGCCAGGTGGGATAAATTTCGCTTGACGCGACGTTTTTTATATAGTCAATAAAAGGTATCGTAACATTTTCTGCCGCCTCCTTAGGTCTGCCTAAGTGAACGGTTATAGTGCTTGGGATAATTACCTCAACCATACGCCATCTCCTATCTGTTGTTCTGTGGGACTAAATTTGCAGGAAGAACAGAACCAATTCCACCGAACATCTGAACATTTATATCTGTTTGAGGGACAAATCCTTCTGCGCTGATATCTACAAGGTAATTTACAAAGGGATTAGGAAACTCGGGGGTTTTAGAAAGGTTTCTGTCGGGCGCAGGAAGATCTAAAAGAGTTGTGTCGCCCTCGGCATCGGTTACAAGAACTGCAACAAGCTCGTTATTCTCGGGATTTCTTATTCTTATCACCGCGTTTGCGACTGGAAAGGCCCTGTTTGCTGCAAAGGTTTGAATTCTGAGCGTGCCTGTGTCTGTAAGAGCAGGATTTGCGTTTTCGGGCTGATAGAGGGCAAGCCCTGTGTTTGCAGGCGGCGAATACTGCGCCTTTTGCCCTCCTCTTATGCAAACTCTGCTGACTATCTGCTGAGGAGTTTCGTTTGTATTGGCATCGGTTTGAGGCGGCTCTGTTTGGGGTGGTGCTGTTTGAGGTAGCTGTTGTGATGGTTGCTGTTGTGGCTGTTGAAGCGGCTCTGTTTGAGGCGCGGGCGCTTGATCTTCAAAGGTTATTTCATTCAGAGGAGTTTGCGGAAGCTGAAACTGCATAGGTGGAGGGGTTTGGGAGAAGTTAATGGTTTCAGGTTGGGTTTGCACCTCTGTTTGTGCCTCGATTTGCGTCTCATTTTGTGCTTCATTTGGCATCTCGCGCGTTCTGTTAACGCCAAGCTGATCTGGAAAATCATCGCTTGTAATAACATCGCTGTTTTGTCTTAAAATTTCCTCTATTCTGCGGGTAAGTCCCTCTGCCTCTGTTTCAAATCTCGGAAATTCCCAAGCCCTCGGCGGCGACGGCTCCTGCGAGCTTAAAAAAGGAAATCTGCCTATATTTTGCTCGTCCGGCGGCGTTTGTGTTGATTGCGCAGAGGGTTGAGGGGTTTGACTTATTGATTGTTCATTATTGTTTATAGCATTCGAATTTTCTGTTTGAATCTTGTTATTTAGTGTTTTAACATTGGAGATCATTTTTTGCATTTCGGATTTATATTTTTCAATCAGCTCTTGTGTTAAGTAATCCACTTATTTCGCTCCTTTCAAAAATATAGTTAATTATTATTTATGCGCCTGAGCTTTTTAAAATTACTTTTAGGCAAAAGTGCCTTTACTGTGCTGAGCGCATACATAACTGTGTCGTACATCTTTCCATGAGAAACAAAGATAAAAACTGCGAGCAAGCAAACAGAAAAACATATCATAATTATTAAACCCACTGTGTTTTTCTGTGTAAAAAGTGCTTTACTCAGGCTTTTTGCGGTCACGCCCGAAAAGAGCGATGAGGCAAACGGAACTACAATGTCCGAAAAAAACGAAATCCTATTTCCCGACACCTTTAAAAGCCTTCTGATGCTTAAAAAGGCGTTGAGTATTGTTGAAACATAAATTACAACAACGTAGCCGTAAAGTCCCATTTTGGGGAGCAAGAAATAGATGAGAGCGATGCTTAAAACGGTGTCAATGGTACTGTATTTTATAACTCGGTTGTATTCACCGAGCCCCTTTAGCATTCCATCTGCAATGCTGTCAAGATACATAAAGGGAATAAGCGGAGCCATAATTTTTATAAGCGGACCTGCCCGCTCTTCGCTATACAAAGCCCCTCCTATCTGCTGTCCGAAAACAATAAAAATTGCCGACACAAAAAGAGAAAATAAAAGGGTAAGGCGCACCGAGATCATTGCGGCAGAACGGATGTCGGCTTTTTTATTAAGGGTCTGAGCCTCTGTGAATTCCGGGATAAGCAGCATAGAAAAAGAAGAAAGCACAAAGGACGGGAAAAATATCACAGGCATTACCATTGAGCACAAAATTCCGTAGCCTGCAAGGGCATCGCTTGCGCTTGCGCCGTATTTTCTAAATCCTATCGGAATAAGAATGTTTTCAACGGTTTGCAGGCCGGATTTTAGGTAAGCGGCAAGCGCCGAAGAAAGTGCGACCGCGCAAAGATTTTTTGCCATTCCCTTTTGTTTTTGGCTTTTTATCCTTCTGTTGTCAAAACAAAATTTAACCATCAAAAAAACAGCCGATAAAATTTCAGAAACAGCCGACGATGCCACAATGGCGCAGCAGCTAAGTTCTATATTTTGAGCAGGGACAAAATGCATAATCGCGAAAAAAGATACTATCTGTATTCCCTGCTCAAAGGCGCGTGATGCAAGAGTGGCGCCGACCTTTCTTGTCGCATAAAAATAGCCAGAGACCGCCGACGAAACCGAAATAAACGGCAGGCTTATTGCAAAGGTTTTAAGCGAGAGCACACTTCGCACGTCGCAAAGCAGGTTTACTCCGATTGGCTCTGCAAGAAAAAAAACCGCAAAAAAAGCCGCAAATCCAAACACAAGGCTATAAACAACCGCCAGACTCATAACCTTTTTAGCGGCGCCGAGCTTTGATTTTGAAAGCGCCTGAGTTACAAGTCTTGTTGTGGCAAAGTTTATACCCGAGGTAGCAAAGGTGACCGAAATGTTATAAACAGCAAAGGTGAGCTGAAAAAGTCCCATACACTCTGCTCCGACCTTATTTGAGATCACCACGCGGAAGGCGGTAAAAACAAGGCGCATAGCAAAGGTTGAAAAGACAAGCATAAGTGCATTTTGAAAAAACTTATTCTTGTTCATAATTCTCCCCTTTTTTAAGAAATCACTTGAATTTATCCCCAAATACGAATATACTTAAATATAGAAAAAATTAGGAGGATCTATATGGACAAAAACCTCGATCTAAGCTTAAAAGAAAGAATTTCGGGCACAATTAAAGCGCTTGAAAAAAATAATATGCAGGCAGTTTTCGCCGAGGACTGCAAAGCCGCTGTTGAGCTTGTAAAAGATCTTATAAAAAAGGGCGACACCATCTCATTTGGTGGGTCTGTTACGCTTAAAGAATGCGGTGTTATGGATCTTATTAAAAACGGAGATTACAATCTGCTTGACCGCTCAAAAGAAGGCCTTACAAGCGAGGATATAGAAAAAATTTACCGCGACAGCTTTTCTGCCGACGTTTATTTTTCGGGAAGCAATGCGATAACCGAAAATGGCGAGCTTTACAATGTTGACGGAAACGGAAACAGAGTCAATGCCATTATGTTTGGTCCAAAATCGGTTATCATAATTGCGGGATACAACAAAATCGTTAAAAATCTTGACGAGGCGGTAGAAAGAGTTAAGAAAATTGCCGCTCCCAAAAACTGTGTGCGGCTTTCTAAAAACACCTACTGCGCCAAATGCGGACAGTGTGTTTCTTTAAAGCTCGAAAATCCTCAGATGACGGACGGTTGCGACAGTGCCGACAGAATTTGCAGGCTTTACACCGTAACAGGAAAGCAAAAAGCTGATAAGAGAGTCAAGGTCATCATTGTTGGTGAGCCGCTTGGCTATTAATTTTGGTGTAAAGTTATTTAACTTAACACCTAAAAACCGCATTGCATCAACACATATTTAATTGTATTGCTATTTTTATAAGTTTATGCTATACTTTCAATGGCGGCAAAAGCCGCCGAATACGCCCCTGTAGCTCAGTGGATAGAGCAGTGGCCTCCGACGCCATGTGCGCTGGTTCGACTCCAGTCAGGGGTGCCACGAAAAAAGTCACTTTTGTCTACTGACAAAGGTGACTTTTTTCAATGATATCCGTTCCTGTCGGATCGGGTGATATATCTTCGATATGATATCGCTCTTCGAGCGATGATATATGCCTGCGGAATATGAAGGAACGGATATTATATCATGCTTGCGTAGCAAGTATATCATACGGCATAGCCGTATATCATATCGCGTCAGCGATATATCATTGAAAAATGTAACATTTTATGATAAAATGCCGATGAAAGAAGGTGTATTTATGTCCGAAAACAAATTACTTGACTTATCTTTTGAGTTTGCTGTTGCTATTGTAAATCTTGTTGACGGTGTAACTGCATCGAAAAGTTCTTATATGACCGATCAGCTTGCAAGAGCCGGTACATCCGTCGGCGCCAACATCCACGAAGCGCAGTATGCACAAAGCAAGAAAGATTTTGTTGCAAAGTTAGAAATTGCACTCAAAGAATCCAACGAAACAAGCTATTGGCTAAAACTTATGTTTGAAACCAAACGGATAGATAATGCAACATATCAACACGCAGAGAAACTTTGTGGCAATATCCGCAGGCTTTTGATTGCATCTTGCAGAACCGCAAAGGAGAATGTAAAATGAACTTCTTTACAAAATTGTTTAAGAAGAAATCAAAGGAAGAAATATCGCCAATGCCCTCTTGGGAAACCGTCGTTGAAATGATGTACGACAAACATCTTGATGCATTTTCCGATGAAATTGTAAAAGTGATTTATTCAAAAGATTGTTCGATGAGGTATGTTGTACTGAAGGACGAAAAGGACTTTTTCACTTATCAACTGGAAGCGATCTATCAATACGATGAGGATGAATGGAAATATATTTGCTCACACAACAATGTGCTACCTGCAATGTGGGAACCTTTCAGAGGGATTGTTGGTAAATCTATTTTTGAAAATATGGATGAATTGCTTAAAGAATTAAAAGCGGAGCCGGAATATAAGAGATATTTCCAGTGATGACATACATCTTAGCATACTTTTGGTCGTTTTTACCTCGCCTATACTACTTTTAGTCGCTCTTTCGCAGAAAAGAAACACCTTTTGTCTACCGACAAAGGGTGTTTCTTTTCAATGAAATAAATCCCTTGCGGGATTTGTGAAATAACGCGTTGCGTTATGAAATAGCTGACGCTATGAAATACGCTGTGGTGTATGAGGGATTTGTTTTATTTCACATTTTGCCACTAAGGCAAAATATTTCATAATCCAAAGGATTATTTCATATTGCGTAGCAATATTTCATTCAATATGTTATAATATGCACAGAGGTGATAATCTTGAGAAAAGAAATGGAGATAAATGGTTGCATTGAAATACCACCCGAAATGACAATGGATGAGTTTACCGATGCTTTTATCGAGTTGATTGAGTCAAAAGGCTGGTATTTCGGTGGTGGATTTAATGAGATCATCGACGGATATTACAGCAATCCCGACGGAACAAAAGGTGGATCGGTTATAGACGATTAGTTTACACTACTTTTAGTCGCTATTTTGCACAAAAAGCCCAAGAACCTTCGTTCTTGGGCTTTTTACTTACTACCTATTAATTTTATCTAACCATTTCGTCCTGAACACCTGTCGATTTATGCGATTTTATTACAGACTCAACCTCGTCGATTGAGCTTATTGACATATCGCCCGACACGGTGTTTTTTATTGCGCTGAGCGCATTGCCGTAAGACATAGCGTCCTCAACACTTTTTCCCGAAAGAATTCCGAAAAGCACGCCTGCAACATAAGCATCGCCGCTTCCTAAGCGGTCGATTACCTCTATGTTTTTGTAGTGCGGCTCTTCATAAAACTTGCCGTCAAAATAAACACGCGAGCCAAAATTATGTTTAGTGGGGCTTACTGCCTCACGGCGTGTGGTGGCAACTATCTTACAGCCGTATGTATCGCTGTAGCTTTTCATTATCTCATCAAGCGTGCCTGTTTTTTGCATCATTCTTCTTGATGTTTCCTCAGACACAAACAAGATGTCAACATAAGGAAGCACCATTTCAATAACAGCCTTTGCCTCTTCTTCGCTCCAGAGTGCCGCACGGTAATTTACGTCAAAGCTTATGGCAACACCGTTTTTCTTCATCAGTTTAATCATCTGAATAGCGGTTTCGCGAAGGTTTTCTCCAAGTGCTAAAGAAATTGAGCTTATATGAAAGATTCGAGTTTTCTCATATATTTCATCGGGAATTTCCGAAAGCTTAAGCGAGCAGACGGAAGCGTTGGCCCTATCATACACAACAGCGGATTTTCTGGGATAAACCCCGCTTTCATAATAATAAATTCCAAGGCGCTTATTATCGCTTTCATCCCAGACAACATAGTCATCAGAAACGGTACCGTATCTGATACGTCTTGAAATATAATGCCCAATTTTATTTTTGGGAAGCTTGGTTACAATTGCGGAGCGAATTCCAAGGTTTGCCGCGCCGGAGGCAACATTGAATTCCGAGCCGCCGCAGTTCTTTTCAAACACCTCACCCTGTGAAATTTTTTCCTTATCGGGCGGGGACAATCTAAGCATTACCTCTCCAAAGCTTATTAGGTCGAACTCTGCATTTTGTTTTATGAAATCCATATAATCACCTCTTTCTTTATTTTACAATATTTTGTAAAATAATTCAACGAATGATAATAAATAGACAATCTATTTTATAAAAATAAAAAATCGAAACGGAAAAATCCGTCTCGGTTTTTTGGTGATCCATCGGAGGTACGCTGCGCGGTTATGCCACTGACCGCTCCGAGCGGTAACCCAGTGGCATTTAACCTGCTCTCGACTTCACAGTCTAAAAATGCTATCGCGCATTTTTAGCTGCTGCGACGAACTCCTCCGGAGTTCTCATCTCCGACATTGCTATGCAATTAAAAAAGCGAGGTACCCTTTTGGGTATCTCGCTTTTTTGGTGATCCATCGGAGATTCGAACTCCGGACACCTTGATTAAAAGTCAAGTGCTCTGCCAACTGAGCTAATGGATCATCCACAACAAAAATGCATCACCAAGATGATGCTTGTATATTATATCAACATACTTTCATTTTGTCAACCGATTTTTGAAAATTTTACTTATTTTTTTGTTTTTTATTTCAAGCTTATTTAGTGCAATGCAATGCAAACAAAGTCTTTACTCTGCCCTATTATTCTAAATATGCAATTAAAATCCATATTTTATAGACATTTTTTATTGCAGATACAAAAAAAGTGTAGTAAAATAATAAGTAAGGATGGTATATACATTATTTATAATTTCAAGCAAAGGACTGATTATGTATGAAAATTCTTGTTACGGGCGGTGCCGGATACATCGGTTCACATACCTGCGTTGAGCTGCTTTCTGCAGGCTACGAGGTTGTTATTGTTGACAATTTTTCAAACTCAAAGCCCGAGGTTTTAAACAGAATACGCGACATTACAGGCAAGGATTTTGCTTTCTATCAGTTTGATGTTGCAAACAAGTGTGATATGCGCAAAATTTTCGAGGAAAATAAAATCGACGCTGTTATTCACTTTGCGGGCTACAAGGCTGTTGGTGAATCGGTTGAAAAGCCTATTATGTACTACCGCAACAATCTTGACACCACCTTTACTCTTTGTGAGCTTATGAACGAGTACAACGTAAAGAGAATGGTATTCTCATCCTCGGCAACTGTTTACGGTGTTCCCAAGACTGTTCCCATCCGCGAGGACTTCCCTCTTTCAACCACCAATCCTTATGGTGCAACAAAGCTTATGCAGGAAGATATTTTCCGCGACATAGCTAATTCTGACAGCGACTGGAGCATTGCACTTCTTCGCTACTTTAATCCCATCGGTGCTCACAAGAGCGGCAAGATAGGCGAAGATCCCAACGGAATCCCTAATAACCTTATGCCCTACATTTCGCAGGTTGCCATCGGCAAGAGAGAATGCCTCTCGGTTTTCGGCGACGATTACGAAACGCCCGACGGAACAGGCGTGCGCGATTACATACACGTTGTAGACTTGGCTCTCGGTCACTTAAAGGCTGTCGAGAAGGTTCTTTCCTCAAAAGGAATTGATGCCTACAATCTCGGCACAGGCAACGGATACAGCGTTCTCCAAATGGTCAAGGCGTTTGAAGGCGCAAGCGGCCAAAAGGTAAACTACAAAATTGCCCCACGAAGAAGCGGCGATGTTGCAATGTGCTATGCAGATCCCTCTTACGCTTTAGAGAAGCTTAATTGGAAGGCCGAAAGAGAGCTTAAAGAGATGTGCGAGGACACCTGGCGCTGGCAGAAAAACAATCCTAACGGATACGAAAAATAAGTTGGTGATAGTATGATTTTAACTATTGATGTTGGCAATACCCACACAATAATCGGCGCATACAAGGATGATGCACTTTTATTCACCTCACGAATTTCGACTGACAGGAACAAAACGCAGGATGAATACGCCGTTGCAATAAAATCGGTGCTTTCGCTATACTGCGCCGACGGAGAGGTTGAAGGCGCAATCATTTCCTCTGTTGTTCCGCAGGTTTCAGGAATGCTTGAGAACGCAATAAAAAAGCTGTTTAATTGCAAGGTTTTTGTGGTCGGCCCCGGAGTTAAAACAGGGCTTAACATAAAGATCGACAATCCTGCACAGCTTGGTGCTGACCTTGTTTGTGTTTCGGTTGCGGCGCTTTTAAAATATCCGGTTCCCTCCATTGTTTTCGATTTAGGAACTGCGACCACCATTTCCGCCTTAAACGAAAAGGGCGAAATGGTTGGCGGCTCAATCCTTTCAGGTGTAGGTACTGCCCTTAACGCTCTTGCGCAAGGGACTGCACAGCTCCCCCAGATAAGTCTTTCAGGCGATGTTTCTGTTATCGGAAGCAACACCATAGACTGTATGCGTTCAGGTGCAGTTATCGGAAACGCCGCTATGATGGACGGAATGATCTTAAGGTACAAGGAGATTTTAGGCGAGGATACCGCTGTTATCGCAACGGGCGGTCTTGCTTCTTCCATCGTTCCCCATTGCCGTGAAAAAATCACGGTTGACAATAATTTGCTCTTTGACGGTTTATATGCCATTTACAAAAAGAACATCTAAAAAAGAAAATTTAGCACTGCATCCGTTTTCGGAGCAGTAGCAAGGAGTGTTTTCTATGTCAACAAAAAAAATGTCCACCAAAACCCTTGCCCTCGGCGCAATACTTACAGCTCTTGTAATTGTGCTGCAGCTTATGGGCTCATTTATCCACCTCGGAATGTTCTCTGTATCATTAGTTCTCATTCCTATTGTAATCGGCGCCGCAATGTGTGGAAAATTCATAGGAGCCTGGCTGGGATTTGTATTCGGCGTGACGGTTCTTTTAAGCGGAGATGCATCTGCATTTCTTGCAATAAACATCCCCGGAACCATTGCCACAGTTCTTTTAAAGGGAACCTTGTGCGGACTTGGTGCAGGACTTATTTACGATCTTTTTAGCAGGAAAAACCGCTATTTGGGTGTTATTTCGGCGGCCATCATTTGTCCTATAATAAATACAGGCGTATTCCTTTTAGGCTGTCTTATTTTCTTTATGCCGACCATCGCAGAGTGGGCAGGAGACAAAGACATTATAAGCTTTATGATATTCGGTTTAGGACTTATCAACTTCCCCTTTGAGCTTTTGTTCAATCTTGTTTTAAGTCCTGTTGTCGTAAGGCTATTAAATATAAGCCGCAAAATCTAAAAGACAAAAACCGTCAAAGCAAACAAAAAAATTACCCCTCGGATTAAAATCCGAGGGGTTTAAAATTTATTTATCCTTTATCATTGTTTTAAGCTCGTCCATAAAGGCGCTGATATCTCCAAACTGACGGTAAACCGAGGCAAAGCGCACATAGGCAACCTCGTCAATTGGCTTTAAATACTTCATAACAAGCTCGCCGATTCTGTAAGAAGTTACCTCTCTCTGAAGCGAATTTGAAAGCTCGGCCTCAATATTATCGACCATCTTAACGATCTCTTCAATGGCAACGGGGCGTTTTTCGCAAGAGCGGAGAATTCCGCGCGTGAGCTTATCCCTATCAAATGCCTCACGGGATTTATCCTTTTTGACAACCATAATAGGCACAGTTTCGATTACCTCATATGTAGTAAAACGGCAGTTACATTTAAGGCATTCTCTTCTGCGGCGAATTTTTTCGTTTTCGTCGGTTGGACGGGAATCTACGACCTTACTTTCAGCATATCCGCAAAAAGGACATTTCATAATTTTTCCTCTCCCTGCTACCTTGTTATTCTTTGTTTATATTTTACCAAAAAATTACCGTTCTGTAAAGACTATTTTTTCTCTTCAAATCCTTCAAGATATTTCATACTCGATATAAGCTCGCTATGCTCGCTGTAATTTAAGCGATAGACCTCAATAACAGAGTCGCCTTTAAAGCCGTTTTTATAAAGACAGGAATAAATTTCGGAAAAATCGGTTATTCCCTTTCCGGGAAGAAGGCAGTCGTGGGTTTCATCGTAATCATTTGCGTGCAGGTGGACAAGTTTATTTCCCATCACAGAGGCATATTCCCTCCAGCAAACACCCGCTCTTCTTGCCTGTTTTAAATCAAGAACAAAGGCAACATCATCTTTAAGCTCAGCTTTCATCCTTTTAAGAAACTCTATATCGTTACTGCGGCAGTAAGCCACGTTTTCCTGTGCCAAGGTCACTCCCTGTGACTTTGCGGCAGAAAAGAGACGATAAAATCTGTCAATATATCGGTCGTCACAGTGTTTTCTGTCAGCCTTATCGCCGTGAAGCACCAATGTTTTTGCGCCGAGAGCATTGCAGGCATCAAAATATCTTTTATAAAGCTCAAGTCCATCTTCAAACCTGCGCTCATACTCAGAAAACAGCATAAAAGGCTCAAACGCACTGCTGAAGGGGTGAACCGAAGTCACCCTAACTGAGCTTTGTAAAACAGAGCTTTTTACCTTTGAGAATATCTCTCCCTGCATTTCGCAAGCAGAATTAAAGAATATCTCAATAGAAGGTACACCGTTTTCGCAAAGATACCGGACGGCATTTTCAGTTATTTCCGGGTAAAAACAGGCTGTTGAAATTCCGACAGACACAAAAAACTCCTCCGATTTATTTTAGATGCCGAGAGCGGCCTTAAGTTCCCCAATTTTATCGGTTTTTTCAAAAGAAACATCGAGGTCTTCCCTGCCCATATGTCCGTAAGCGGCAAGAGCGCGATAAATAGGCCTGCGGAGGTCAAGATCTCTGATGATGGACGAGGGGCGCAGGTCAAACACACGGTTTACCGCCTTTTCGATCTCGCTGTCTGAAACTACACCCGTTCCAAAGGTGTCAACCATTACAGAGACAGGCTTTGCAACGCCGATTGCATAGGCAAGCTCAATTTCGCATTTCTTAGCGATGCCTGCGGCAACTATGTTTTTGGCAACATATCTTGCGGCGTAAGCGGCAGAACGGTCAACCTTTGTAGGATCCTTGCCCGAGAATGCACCGCCGCCGTGACGGGAATAACCACCATAGGTGTCAACGATTATCTTTCTGCCTGTAAGGCCTGTGTCGCCCTGCGGTCCGCCTACAACAAAACGGCCTGTTGGGTTTACAAAAATCTTGGTTTCCTCAGAGATAAGCTCGTTAGGAATAATTGGGGTTATAACATATTTTATGATGTCTTCACGAATTTTTTTCATGGAAACATCTTCCGAATGCTGCGAGGACACAACAATTGTGTCAACAAAAACGGGAACATCGTTTTCATATCGTACAGTTACCTGTGTTTTGCCGTCGGGTCTGAGGTATGGCAATGTGCCGTTTTTGCGCACTTTTGTGAGCTGTTTTGCAAGTTTATGGGAAAGCGAGATAGGCATCGGCATAAGCTCAGGAGTTTCATCGCAGGCAAATCCAAACATCATTCCCTGGTCGCCCGCTCCGTTTTGCTCCTCTTCTTCTCCGCTCTCTTTCTTTTCAAGGCTGTTATCAACGCCGAGCGCTATATCCTTTGACTGCTCGTCGATACTGCTAAGCACAGCGCAGGTGTTGCAGTCAAATCCGTAAGCGGCATTATCATAGCCTATTTCCCTTATTACCTCTCTTGCAAGGCTGGGAATATCAACATAACTATTTGTGCTGATCTCGCCCATAACCATTACCATGCCTGTTGTTGCAACAGTTTCGCAGGCAACTCTTGCGTTTTTATCCTGCGCCAAAATTGCATCTAAAACGGCATCGGAAATCTGGTCACATATTTTATCGGGATGACCCTCTGTAACCGATTCTGATGTAAATAAATGTGTTCTGTTCATTTTTTTGCTCCTTTATAAAATTAAAATAAGCGCCGTCGTAATCCGACAGCGCTTTTTATATGCTCCTCATCTGTCGGTCATTTCCGCAGGATTTAGCACCTTGCATTGCAGGTTGCCGGACTTCACAGGGCCTGTCCCTCAGTCGCTCTTGATAAGGTAATATTCTTTTTTATTATTATAATATATTATATTGTTATTGTCAAGACATCTTCTTTTTTAGTATAGGCGAGAGCTTTTTATAAACAAAAAAGCAGATCATCGAAACCAAAATTCCCTTTGCAAAGGTAAACGGCAGGTTAAATATAACAAGCGATTTTAAGATGCTATCGACCGAAGGAAGTATCGCCTGATACATAGAAAGGATTACCTGCTCGGGAATTAAGATCTTGTAATAAATGGGATATGTAATAAAAAGATTAATAAACACGCATGCAACAGCCATAACAGCCGCACCTAAAAGCGAACCGATAAGAGCGCCTTTTCTGGATTTCATTTTGTTATAAATAAGTCCTGCAGGAACGACAAAGAAAACGCCCATCAAGAAATTTGCAAGCTCGCCTACTCCTGCTGTATTTGTGATAAAAAGATGAAGCAGATTTTTAATAAAGCATACTGCAACAGCATATACAGGTCCATAAGCAAATGCTGCGATAAGCGCAGGAAGCTCGGAAAAATCAAGCTTTATAAAGGAAGGCATAATGGGAAGTGAAATTTCAATTGCCATCAGCACAAAGCCGATTGCACCAAGAAGCGCAGATGCAGTCATTGCATAAAGTTTTTTATTTTTCATAACATCTCCTCCAAAAATAAAAACCCCCGACAGAGCAAGTCGGGGGCGTAGAATACATATAGCAATACCGTTATCACTTCCGGACTATACCGTCGGTTATGGATTCGCACCATATCGGCTTTCGCTCGCGGACTTGTAGCTTTCGCTCATCACCGCCGGTGGAGAATTTCACCCCGCCCCTAACTGTATTACAAACAAATTATATTACTATATATCTTTTTTGTCAATATATATTACATAGGAATTTCTCTTTGGTGATTTTCATCGAGCACCATATAATACTCATCCAAAATTGCCTTTTCCATATAGTCCCTTGCTTCCTTTGTTATAGGATGGACAACATCTCTGAAATTGCCGCCATCTTCCTTTCGGCTCGGCATTGCAACGAAAATTCGCTGAGGTCCCTCGATTACCTTGATATCGTGCACGGCAAAATCATCATCGATAGTTACCGACACGAGTGCCTTCATTCTGCCCTCATCATAGAGTCTTCTGATTTTAATTTGACTGATATTCATGTCTTCATTTCCCCTTCAGGTCTTTTTTCGGTTTTAGTATCCGATGCCTTTATTATCGTATTTTTTAAAGTTTTTATGCATTTTTTAAATTTTTTTCGCAATAAGTGTTTATTTTTTTTGAGTTTAGCAATATAATAGTAAGTAACATAAACGAAATTGATCCTTGCCAAAAACGGAGGGTTTTACATTGTCAATTGATTACAACATCTTAAAAGACAAAAAACACATACATTTTATCGGTATCGGCGGAAGCGGAATGTACCCTTTAGCGCAGATACTTTTTGCAAAAGGCTACAATTTAAGCGGCTCTGACAACAACCCCGGCGACACCCTTACCGCCGTTATGAACATGGGCATTCCCGTCACGCTCGGACATTTTGCCGAAAACATTGACGGAGCCGACCTTATTGTTCACTCTGCCGCAATTATGAAAGACAATCCCGAGCTTGTTGCCGCAAGAGAAAAAGGCATTCCCACCATTGAACGCTCGATCCTTTTAGGAATTGTTACAAGCTGGTTTGAAAACGCGGTTTGCATCTGCGGAACACACGGAAAAACCACCGCATCTTCAATGCTCACCCAGATTTTTATGAAGGCAGGTTTTGATCCCACCACAGTTATCGGCGGCAAGCTTGAGCTTATCGGCGGAAGCGGAAGGGTTGGCAAAAGCGAAAATATGGTTTGCGAGGCCTGCGAATATGTTGACACATTTTTAAAGCTCTCGCCCGATGTTGCAGTTATTTTAAACATCGACGAGGACCATATGGAATATTTTAAAACCCTTGACAATCTTATTGCGTCATTTAGAAAATTTGCCGAAAAAACAACCAAAATGCTTGTTGTAAACGGCGACGATACAAACACCATGACCGCAGTTAAAGGGCTTGACAAAACGACTGTTACCTTTGGACTTTCAGAGAGCAACGATTATTATGCAAGCAATATTTCCTCTGAAGTCTGTCAGGAGTCTCACTCGCTTATAACAAGATTTGATATCTACCACAAGGGAGCTCTTCTCGGAAATATTTCTATTAAAATTCCCGGCAAACACAATGTTTACAATGCGCTTGCGGCATGCAGCGCGGCGCTTGAGTCGGGAGTAGATTTTAAGGATGTTCAGTCTGCAATGGCAGAGTTTAAAAGTGCATCGCGCAGGTTTGATGTTTTAGGAATAAGAAACGGAGTTACTATTGCCGATGATTATGCACATCATCCTGCCGAGCTTGAAGCGACCCTTAAAGCCGCGCTTTCATTAGGCTTTAACAAGGTGTGGGCAGTTTTTCAGCCGTTTACCTTTTCAAGAACGGCAATGCTGCTTGATGACTTTGCAAGAGTGCTTTCGCTTGCTGACAGAGTTGTTCTTACACCTATCATGGGTTCAAGAGAAATAAACACATTTGGAATCGACTCAAAAGACTTACAGGCAAAGCTTAAAAACTGCACACTGCTTGACACATTTGAAGAGGTTGCAGAATTTATCAAACAAAACGCAGAAAAGGATGATTTAGTTATCACCTTGGGCTGTGGCGATATATACAAGGCAGCAAAGCTAATGCTTTAAAAGTAAAGGCGGTGGAGAAAATTCTCCACCGTTTTTGTGTATTTTGCTGTGTTTTATCTGATTTTTCCTTGATTTAAAGCCGGTTTTTGAGTAATTTCGTATATATACTGAACAACTTATTTGTATATTTTTGACAAAAATTATTCAATATAAAAAAACTTATTGACATTTATAGATAATTTATATATAATGTATAAGTACCGTTATGAGCGAAAACAAAATCAGCCCGATTCGATTTTGCGTTCCTTGCTTTTTTAAGTAATCAGCGCCTTAGTCCAATCTTGGCAAAAACGTTGCGACAATAGGGTTTATTCCCTTTGTTATATATGCCCGTGTAGCTTAAACAGAGCGTTGATTTATCAAAGGTGGCGGTGAAAGTCCGCCTTGGGCAAAATATATATTACCAAAAAGCGAGGAAGAATCATGTACGAAGACAAGACTTTAGTATGCAAAGAATGCGGCGCTGAGTTCGTATTCACTGCAGGCGAGCAGGAGTTCTATGCAGAAAAGGGCTTCACCAATGAGCCCCAGAGATGCAAAGAATGCCGCGCAGCTAGAAAAGCTGCTCAGAGACCTGAAAGAGAGATGTTTACTGCCGTTTGTGCGAACTGCGGCCAGGAAGCAACTGTTCCTTTCAAGCCCCGTGAGGATCGCCCTGTTTATTGCAGCGAGTGCTTCGCCAAAATGAAGGAAGAAGAAGCTGCTGAATAATTATTGCATATTGTAGGCATAAAAACGCCCCGAACCATAAAAAGTTCGAGGCTTTTTTATTTGCAATTTTTAAGCGCCCTGTGCTTTTTGCACAGGGCGCTTAAATTACTTTGTCATATCACTATAAAGCCTTTTTAATGCCTCAACCTGACCGTTATATTTATCTCGATCGGTCCCCTCTTTATAAACTCTGACAGAAAGATAATACTTATCCCGAACATTTTTAAAAGCCTCATTTTTTAGCAGTTTGCTGTCCTTAAGAGGCACAGAATAAACCGCCTCAGAAGCTTCTATCGGCAAAATATCTCTTAAATCAGCAAAGACTCCTTTTTCGGTGAGCCCATTTACAAGATCTTTTTCAACAATAAATATGCAGTTTTTACCCGAAGCTATTTCCGCAGTCATTCTCGCCTGCATTGCGCCTTCAAAACCGAGGACCGTTTCACTATCATCAGTTACCTGCTTTGACTGAAGAATGCCGATATTTACCTTGTCATCGCCATCTAAATCATCTATATAATCTGAAAACGCATCGGCAATTATCGCAAGGTCGCCATCACTGTAATATGTATTAGTGTGGAGCATGATCGTGGTGTCGTAAACCTCTTTGTTAATTCCCTGCAACAAAAGAAAAACAAGGATAACGCCAAGAACCGAGCCTATAATTACAACACTTTTATAATGATACCAAAAATTTTTAACCTTATCTAAAAAGGACACAGGAGCTTGCTCGCGCAGATTTTTTTCTTTTTGATACTCTTCATTATCTGTGTTTGCAATAACGCCCTGTTTTAACTTTTTAATACGGATAGCTTCAGCACGGTCGCTATTATCAAGCATATCATACCTATTATTTTCAAAATCCGGCACAGCAATCCCTCCGCTGCTGAAAAATCACTTTGTTATTTCAAGAATCTTAAAGCTCATAATACCGCCGGGAGCCTCAACCTCAACGCTGTCCCCTACCTTTTTGCCCTTAAGAGCCTTTCCTAACGGAGATTCGTCAGAAATTTTTCCTTTGCTGGGGTCTGCTCCGTTGGAACCAACTATCTGATAGGTAAGCTCCTCTTTATACTTGTTGTCATAAACCTTAATGTGAAGGCCGATCTCAACAACATCGGTGGTAAGAGCCTCTCTATCTATAAGTTCAACGTTTTTGAGCATTGCCTCGATCTGCATGATCTGCTCTTCAACCATTGCCTGCTCATTTTTAGCTTCATCATATTCGCTGTTTTCAGAAAGGTCGCCAAAAGAGCGAGCTACCTTAATTTTTTCAGCAACTTCCTTTCTCTTAATTGTTTTCAGCTCGTCGAGCTGAATTTCGAGTTCTTTGACCTCTTCTTGTGTCATTGCCTTTTTCAAGTTCATTTCAAAAAGTCTCCTTTTATTGTGTTTTAATTATTTATTCAAGGCTTTTACAACCGAAATAGCCTTAATGAGCTGGGTGTCTGTTGAGCCGTCGAGCTCGTACCAGAGCTTTTCCTGTTCTGCAGTAAGGTCAACGACAAAATCGGGCTTAAGGCCTACGCCGTCAAAGTTTTCAGAAACAGGCGGATTAAATTTAGATGTTGTGATCTTTATAGCCGAGCCATCGGAAAGCGGGAAAATATCCTGCATAACACCCTTTCCATAGGTGTTTGAACCGACAAGCTTTGCCTTATTATAATCACGAAGTGCGGCCGCAAAAAGCTCTGCGGCGCTGGCTGTGTTTTTATTTACAAGAACCGCCATAGGCACAGAAACCTCTGCGTTATCCGAAGTATAAACAACCTTTTCTTCGCCGGTTTTATCAACGCTTTTAATAACAGGTCCTTCGGGAACAAGCATATCAAGCATCTGTGCTACCGATTTCATTGTTCCGCCGCCGTTATTTCTAATGTCAAATATAAATCCATCAACCTTATTGCTCAAGGCAGAGCTTACGGCAGACTCAAACTGATCAACAGTGCTGGAAGTGAAATCTGTTATCTTAATATATGCAATATTATCCTCAAGAATTTGGCTTTCAACGCTCGGAACGGTAATTTTTCTTCTGGTAATTTCAACCTCTGTGTCCTCGCCTGCTCTGCGATAAACAAGCTTAACCGTTGTACCGGCGTCTCCCTTGACTGCGTTTATTGCATTATCATAGTTTGTAAGCACGTCAAAATCTGCGATCTTAACTATCTGGTCGCCCTTGGCAAGACCCGAGATCTCGGCAGGCGAATCGGAATAAACCGAAATAATTTTGGCATAGCCTTCTGTGTCCTTAACAAAGCTGATACCAATTCCGACGACCTTACCGTTTAAATCATCTTTAAGCTCGGTGTATTCCTTTGCCGAGTAATAATTTGCATAGGTATCGCCTGTTCCGTAGGCAAAGCCTTCAGAGATAAAATCAAGAAGATATGTTTCATCTATCTCTCCGTTATAGTTTTCACGGACAATATCATTTATCTCGTCAATCTTTTTATACATATTATTGTTTACAGTTATGGGTTGGTTAAGAAGGCTGTCACTTCTGTAATTTGAAAATATCCATCCGAGAACAAAGGTCACAGCCGAGGCAAGTGCCATTAAAAAAACCGCTACGCCTAATGATATTTTTTTATTCATTATGTTTCCTTTCCGTCCGCTTTACAGATACGGAAGCGGGTCTACCTCTTTTCCGTTGATGTAAATTCCGAAGTGGAGATGCGGACCTGTGGAGTTTCCTGTTGAGCCAACAAGCGCTATCGGGTCTCCCCTCTTTACAGTTTGTCCAACCTTTACAAGCAGGCTGCTGCAGTGTCCGTAAAGAGTAGTATAACCGCCGCCGTGGTCAATAATAACATATTTTCCGTAACCTTTTTTGGGGGTATATGTAGTAACAGCCTTAATAACCTTTCCGCTGTTTGCGGCAACGATATTTTTGCCATACACATTATATCCTGAAATATCAATACCTGTGTGCCAGTTTTTCTTTCCGTAGAGGGTTCTCCAGCCAAATTTCGAGGTTATGGTTGAATATCCGGGCACAGGCCAGAGAAATTCTCCGCCGACAAAGCTTCCGCTCGAGCCGGAATTTGCTATCATCTGACGAATCTCATCGTCAATTTGTTCCATTTCCTCATTTATTTTTATCTGCTGATTTTTAAGAGAATTTTCCTCTTTTGTAAGCGATGCCAAAAGCTTTTGGCTTTCGCTATACTTAGAATTAAGCGAGCTCTTTTTATAGCTTAGAGTCTGCTTGTTTGCATCAAGCTTTATCTTGGAGTTTTCAATTATTTCTTTAGCCTCAATAATGCTCTTTTTATCAAGGTTAAGCTGGCTTAAAAGCTTATTATCATTTTCAGCAAGTCTTTTCATATATTCAGTGTTAACAAGAAAATCCGAAAAGCTTGCCGAGCCGAAGATCACTTCCCAGACAGAAGTTTCTCCCGAAACATACATAGCTCTGAGCCTTGCCTTAAAAAGCTCATCGTTTTCCGAAATTTCTGCCTCTTTATCTTTAAGAAGCGCCTCGTTTTCAGCAATCTGAGCGTTAAGCGCAGCAGTTTGGCTGTTTAAGACCTCTATCTGCTGTTCAACAAGGTTTATTTCAGAATCAAGCTGCTCTTTATATTTAAGCTGCTGATTTTTTTGATTCTGAGTTTTCTTCATATCACTTTTAAGCTTTTCAAGATCCTTTTCAAGCTTACTATATTTATCCTCAAGACTTGAAAGCGAGCTTGCCGCCTTTGTTTCAAAACCGCCTTGTGCGCACACAAAGGTAAAAACCGAAACAAAAGCAAGAAAAGCCGCTATTATTTTATGCTTTGTACTACGTTTGCACATTTTGTTTACCTCCTTTTTTATGAAGTTAAACCTTAAGGTGTTTACGAATACTTATAAGGCTTCCGAATCCGCCTATTGCAACACCTGTTACAAGGTAGGCAGAAACTAATTTCCATATAACATTTTCAAAGGGAATGAGTGATGATGTAAGGGAATTTATCCAACTGTTTGCGTCCGACTCAATTCCCATATAAAGCCGCTCATAAAGGCTCCACACAATAATAAATGCCGCAAGCGCCGCCGAAAAGCCGAGAATCATTCCTTCCACAAGGAAAGGCATACGGATAAATCCGTTTTTGGCGCCGACATATTTCATAATGTTTATTTCCCTGCGTCTGTTGTAGACTGTAATCTTTATGGTGTTCATAATTATTACAAGCGAACCAATAAGAAGCGCGATTACAACAACGCTGCAGGCAACCGAAATTCCACGCTCGGTTTTAACCATTACCTGCGCAACATTGGTTGGTGCGTCAACAGACTCCACCCCGTCAAGCGACGAAATGATCTCAACATTTTCTTCAATGCGCGAAATGTCCTTGATCTTTATATGGTACGAGGCAGGAAAAATATCCTCATTTTCATAGCCTTCCAAAAGGTCGCCAAGCTTTTCACTCTGGTTCTGAAAAGCCTGTTCCTTTGAGGTGTAGCTCACCTCGGCAACATTATCCATTGAGCGAATCTGGCGCTCTAAGGTCGCCTCAACCGACGAGGGAATATTATCCTCAACAAAAACTATAATTTCATTTTGCTGCTGAACAAAGCCAACAATGCTTTTAATGTTTTCGGAAACAAGGATAGAAAATCCTACTATAACAAGACAGGCTGTAAGAACGCCAACAGATGCAGCCGACATAGCTTTATTAAGATAGGTGTTTTTAGCGCCCTGTTTTAACAAATATGTAAAGCTTCCAAATCTCATCTTCTCACGCCCCCATCCGGAATATCCGAAACCACCTTGCCATCTCTGATGGTGATGACGCGGCGGCCAAATTCGGACACAAGATTGTGTTCGTGGGTTACCATAAGAATGGTCGTGCCGCAATGGTTTATCTCATTTAAAAGCTCTACTATCTCATGCGACATCTGAGGGTCGACATTTCCTGTCGGCTCATCTGCAATAATTATAGAGGGGTTATTAACAAGCGCTCTTGCAAGCGACACCCTCTGCTGCTGACCACCCGAAAGCTGAGCAGGATAGCTTCTTGCCTTATCAGCAAGCCCTACAAGGCCGAGCACATAAGGAACTCTTTTGCGAATACTGCGCGAAGACGCATTCGTAACACGCATCGCGAACTCAACGTTTTCATAAACCGTCATATTTTCAATCAAACGGAAATCCTGAAAAACAATGCCCATAGAACGACGAAGCTTGGGAATATCGCTCTGACGGAGATTTGAAAGCTCATAGCCGTTAACAGATATATGGCCCGAAGAGGTCTTCTCTTCGCGCATAATGAGCTTTAAAAGGGTGCTTTTTCCCGCTCCCGATGCTCCGACAATAAAGGCAAATTCGCCTTTCTCTATAGCAAAACTTACATTGTCAAGTGCCTTGGTGCCGTTTGGATACACTTTAGAAACACAGTCAAAACAAATCAATGAACAGACACCGCCTATAAATAAAATTTGATTTGGCGGGCTTTTTTAAAGTCCGCCAATTCTGTCATTAGTATTTAACCGGATTTGCGGCAAGATATTTTTTAACCATCAGAGCGACCTTAAAAATGATCGCGTGGTCAAACTCGCGCAATTCCAATCCTGTCAGTTTTTTAATCTTTTCAAGCCTATAAACAAGGGTGTTTCTATGAACAAAAAGCTTTCTTGAGGTTTCGGATACGTTGAGGTTGTTCTCAAAAAACTTCTGAATAGTAAACAGGGTTTCCTGGTCAAGACTCTCTATCGAGCCCATTTTAAACACTTCCTGAAGAAACGCTTCGCAAAGTGTTGTGGGAAGCTGATATATAAGACGTGCAATTCCGAGATTGTCATAGCTTACAATGGTTTTATCGGTGTCAAAAACCTTTCCTACCTCGAGCGCTATCTGAGCCTCTTTATAGGATGCTGCAAGCTCTTTAATTCCGCTGACAACTGTTCCTATTCCAACAGAGGTCTGTGTATAGAACTCACTGCTTAATGTGTCAACAATAGAGCGGGCAAGCTTTTCAAGATCGCGAGTGTCGATAGTCGACTTGATCTCCTTTACAAGAACGACCTCTTTTTCGCTGATATTAAGAACAAAATCCTTTTGCTTATCAGGGAAAAGATTTTGAATGACATCATAAACCGAAACCTCATTATCCGAAAGAACGCGGATAAGAATTGCAACGCGGCTTACATCGGTGTTAAAATGAAACTCTCTTGCCTTTAAGTAAACCTCGCCGGGAAGGATATTATCTAAAACTATGTTCTTTATAAAATTATTTCTATCGTACTTTTCATCATAATATTGCTTGATGTTTCCAAAAGAAACCGCAAGGATATTTGCATAACGTGCGGCGATCTCATCGGTGCCTTCAACAAAAACGGCATAACCGAACTTGGAAACGGTACCAAAGGTTCTGTATGTAAATCCGTCGCGCACAAAAACGTCAGATGCGTCTGCAATATCAAGAAGAACTATCTCATTCGACTCGCCTATTTTAGAAGGATTGCTGCAGGCAACAACTGTTGCGGAAGAATCAACAACTCCGATTGTGCGGTCGATAGAGACCTTCATCTGTGAAATTACGTCCTTGAAAAGTTTGTTTGACATTACTGATAACCTCTCTTTGCCGCCGAAAATAACCGCCTTTAAATTGTTTATTCGGCGTCTGATACGACTTTCTTTTGTTCAATTTGCACATTTGTTTATAGTACACATATATTGTACATAAAAATTAAGCATTTTGCAAGTAATTTTAGCTTAAATTCAAATAAAATTCATTATTTTCACAACTTTTTACTGAAAAACAAACCGAAATTGCATTTTTAAAGACCAAAAACACACAAAGCGGAGGAAAAATTTTCCTCCGCTTTGTGCACTTTTTCATAAATTTACATTTTAAACTGCTGTTTCCATGGTTTTTACACCTTTTACCGACGCTCTCACAGCCTCTCCCGCCGCAATTTCCACTTTGTCTGCAAGCTTGATTTTATTTGCAAGCACAGTTATATTTTCTTCCCTTCCGTT
Source organism: Oscillospiraceae bacterium (assembly GCA_015066115.1). GTDB lineage: Bacteria > Bacillota > Clostridia > Oscillospirales > Ruminococcaceae > SIG578. The sequence continues at coordinate 82,496 of SVOZ01000001.1, read as the reverse complement.
CACTCTGCACCCACTTCCTAAAATACAATTGCTTCCAACAATGCTGTAATCTATTTTGCAGTTTTCTCCGATAACGGTATCGGGCATTATAACGCTGTTACAAATGCGGCATCCCCTACCTATCTTTACTCCCGAAAAAATAACCGAATTTTTCACCTCTCCATATATTTCGCAGCCCTCTGACATTATCGAATTTGTAACCTTTGATTCCTTTGAAACAAACTGCGGCGGCAGAATGGGATTTTGCGAATAGATCCTCCAATCTCTCTGGGAAAGCTTTAAAGGCTCACTGCTGTCAAGAATATCCATATTAGCCTGCCACAAGCTCTTTATTGTGCCAACATCCTTCCAATAGCCATCAAAGCGGTAGGCATAAATTTTTTCGCCGCTACTGAGCATCTGAGGAATGATGTTTTTACCGAAATCGTTATCAGAGGTTTTGTCCTTTTCATCGGCCTTAAGATACTTTTTTAACTTTTCATAATTAAAGATATAGACACCCATTGAGGCAAGGGTGCTTTTGGGATGCTTGGGCTTTTCTTCAAACTCAAATATTCTTCCGTCTTCATCAGCATTCATTATGCCAAAGCGTGAAGCCTCATTAAGCGGCACGTTAAGCACTGCAATACTGCAATCAGCGCCGTTTTTCTTATGCTGCTCAAGCATTTTTTCGTAATCCATTTTATAGATATGGTCACCAGACAAAACTATAACATATTCGGGGTCATATCTGTCTATAAAGGTTAAATTCTGATACACCGCATTTGCAGTTCCCTTGTACCATTTTCCACCCTCACTCTGCTGGTAAGGCGGCAGGATATGCACACCGCCGAACATTCTGTTTAGGTCCCAGGCGCTTCCGTTACCTATGTATTCATTTAATTCAAGCGGCTGATATTGAGTTAGCACGCCCACCGTGTCAATGCCGGAATTTACGCAGTTTGAAAGCGTAAAATCAATTATTCTGTACTTGCATCCAAACGGCAGTGCAGGCTTTGCCATATTTTTAGTCAGCACCCCGAGTCTACTGCCCTGTCCACCCGCAAGAAGCATTGCTATCCATTCTTTTTTACGAAACATCATTTTCCCTCCATGCTTTGTCCTTTTTTATGATAAATATTCGCTTTATTTAAGCTTTATTCCGCATTTTGAGGGGAAAGTTATATTTTTTACTGATTATTGCGCTTTTTATTTGATTTTTTAATTTAAAAGTTATATAATAAAATAAATATGTACCTAAGTAGAAATTTTGACACAACAAGGAGAAGCAAGGATATGTCAAAGAAATTTTATATAACCACCGCTATTGCCTACACCTCAAGAAAGCCCCACATAGGCAACACCTATGAAATCATTTTAACCGATGCCATTGCAAGATACAGAAGGCTTGTCGGAGACGATGTTTTCTTCCTTACAGGAACAGACGAGCACGGCCAAAAAATTGAGGAATACGCAAACGCAGCGGGAATTACTCCCCAAAAATATGTTGACTCGGTTGCAGGCGAGATCCGCGGCATCTGGGACCTTATGAACACCTCTTACGACAAATTCATCCGCACCACCGACGATTATCACGTTAAGGCGGTTCAGAAAATATTTAAAAAGCTCTACGACCAGGGCGACATTTACAAGAGCGAGTACGAGGGACTTTATTGCACCCCCTGCGAATCCTTCTTTACCGAAACACAGCTTGTTGACGGAAAATGCCCCGACTGCGGCAGAGAGGTTACAAAGACGCGCGAGGAAGCATATTTCTTTAAGATGAGCAAATATGCCGACAAGCTTATGAAATACATCGAGGAAAATCCCGACTTCATTCATCCCGAATCAAGAAAGAACGAGATGATAAACAACTTTTTAAAGCCGGGTCTTCAGGACCTCTGTGTTTCCCGTACCTCATTTAAATGGGGCGTGCCTGTTACATTTGATGATAATCACGTAATCTACGTTTGGATAGACGCGCTTTCTAACTACATTACTGCGCTTGGCTACGATCCCGACGGCAGTGGCGAGCTTTATAACAAATACTGGCCCGCTGACGTTCACATTATCGGCAAGGACATTCTTCGTTTCCACACAATTTACTGGCCTATTATGCTTATGGCTCTCGGTGAGCCGCTGCCTAAACAGGTGTTCGGTCACCCCTGGCTTCTTGCAGGCAATGACAAGATGAGCAAATCAAAGGGAAATGTTATATATGCCGATGATTTAGCTGATTATTTCGGCGTCGACGGCGTTAGATATTATGTCTTAAGCGAGATGCCCTATGCTCAGGACGGAAACATCACCTATGAAACCATCATTGCAAGATACAATTCCGACCTTGCCAACACCTTAGGAAACCTTGTAAACCGCACTATTGCTATGAGCAACAAGTATTTCGGCGGCATTGTTGAAAACAAAAATGTCTGCGAAGGCTCTGATGATGAGCTTAAAAACGAGGCTCTTTCATGCGTTAAAGAGGTCGACTCGCTTATGGAGCAATTCCATGTTGCCGACAGCCTTGAAGCAATTTTATCGCTTGCCAGAAGAAGCAACAAATACATTGACGAAACTATGCCCTGGGCGCTTGCAAAGGACGAGAGCAAAGAGGACAGACTTAAAACCGTTCTTTACAATCTTACCGAGTCAATTCGTTTTATCGCTGTTTTAATTGCTCCTTTCCTTCCTCAGACAGCAGAGGAAATTCTTTCTCAGCTTGGAAACCCCGTAAGCACCTACGAGTCGCTTTCAAGCTTTGGTAAAATCGAAAACGGCCACAAGGTTGGGGAAGCAAAAATTATTTTCTCACGCATTGACACTGACAAAAAGCTTGAGGAAATTGCCGCCGACATTGATAAAAAATACGGCAAAAAAGAGGAAAGCAAGAAAATTGAAGGTCTTGCACAGATAGGAATTGAGGATTTTGCAAAGGTCGAGCTCAGAGTTGCAAGCATCAAAGCCTGCGAGCCTATAAAGAAAGCAAAGAAGCTTTTAAAACTCACCTTAAATGACGGCGAGGGCGAAAGACAGGTTTGCTCAGGAATTGCGCCTTGGTACTCTCCCGAAGACCTTATCGGTAAAAAGATAGTTTTGGTTGCAAACTTAAAACCCGCCAAGCTTTGCGACGAGGAAAGCTGCGGAATGATCTTAGCGGCAGATGTGTCCGAAAATGATGTTAAGGTGTTGTTTATTGACCCCTCTATTCCCGACGGAAGCCGCATCAGATAAGAGGTTATTATGGCTTTAATTTTCGATTCGCACTCGCACTATGACAATTCGCAATTTGACGAGGACAGGGATCTGGTTTTATCATCTCTTAAAGACAAAGGCGTTGGCGCCGTTATGCTTGCTGGATGCAGCCTTGACAGGTGCTATTGTATAGATGAGCTTACAAAAAAATACCCTTTTGTTTTCGGAAGCGCAGGAATTCATCCTATTGACTGCAAGGAGCACAAGGGCCCATATCTTGAAAAGCTTAGAGAGCTTTTTAAGGCAAACAAAAAGCTCGCCGCCGTCGGCGAGATAGGGCTTGATTATCATTATGACACCCCCAAGGATCTACAGAAAAAGTTTTTCACAGAGCAGTTAGAGCTTGCGCGGGAGCTTAACAAGCCGGTTATAATTCACAGCCGAGAGGCTACAGGCGATATGCTTGAAATTTTAAAAGAGTTTCGGCCAAAGGGCGTTGTGCATTGTTTTTCTGGAAGTGTTGAAACGGCGCGTGAGGTGCTTGACCTTGGTTTATACATTGGTTTTACCGGAGTCGTAACCTTTAAAAATGCCGCTAAAGCGCAAAAAAGCGCCGCCTTTGTTCCACTTGACAGGCTTCTTATAGAAACCGACTGTCCTTACATGGCGCCTACACCCTATCGCGGCGAGAGGTGTGACTCCTCGATGCTTATCGAGGTTGCGCGCGTGCTGGCGGGACTTAAAAATGTTACGACCGAAGAAATTCTTGACAAAACCTTTAAAAACGCCGTTACGGTGTACGAGTTGGAGGGACTTATATGACAGGTGTTTACAATGTTGACGACAAGGCATTGCTAAATAGCATAAAAGAAGAGGCTAACAAAGCAGTTAAGGCTCTTGTTGAAATTGCCAAGCCGCAAAAGGATGATATTTTTGTTGTAGGATGCTCATCAAGCGAGGTTTTAGGCCAAAAGATAGGCACAAATTCAAGCCTTGATGTTGCAAAGGCGCTTTTTGAAGGCATTTATCCTGTTATTAAGGAAAATGATTTATATTTAGCGGTTCAGTGCTGTGAGCATTTAAACCGCGCGGTTATAATTGAAAAAGCCGCCGCCGACAAATACGGATACGAGGCTGTTAATGTCATTCCTCAGCCAAAAGCAGGCGGAAGTTTTGCCACGACGGCTTATGAAAACTTTGACTGTGCCGTTGCGGTCGAAAAAATTTCGGCAACGCTCGGAATTGACATTGGTCTTACGATGATAGGAATGCATCTTAAAAGCGTTGCAGTTCCTGTAAGGCTTGAGATAAAAAAGATCGGAAATGCGCCGATCGTTTGCGCTCGCACAAGGCCTAAATTTATTGGCGGCTCAAGAGCGGCTTACGACTCAGAAAAGCTTTAAGCAAAAATCCCACCTGCTCTCGCAGGTGGGATTTTTTTATTTAAGGTATTTTTCAAACTCATTAAGCGACTGCACGGGAGAGATAATTTCAAGATTTTCATCACTTCCGCAGTAATTCTTTACAAGCTCAAAAGTTTGCTCATCGGTGACAAGAATTTTGTCAAGGGTTCTGTAAACCGACGGATGAACGCGCATATTAAAATGTTTTTCAGAGCTTACGTAGTAAATAGTTTTGCAGGGAAAATGCGCAAACTCATATATTTTACGATAAAACAGATCGCCAAAGAGCACAACCGCCTCAAACTCGGTGTCAAGATAATTGCGCTGTCTTTCAAGGGCGAAGATCTTGCCCAGTCTTTTTGAGATCTTGGGATAGTTTTTCTTGCCGTTTTTAAGAAGATGGAAGCAAAGCGAATCGAGTTTTCCAACAAGGGTGTAGCTTCCAAGCTGGCCCCAAAAGCTAAGATACGGCAAAACTTTTTTAAACTGCTCTGCGTTTCTTCTGACCTTTCGCGTTATATAAGAAAACAGATGTTCAAACTCTGTTTTCTCGGTTTTGCTTGCCGCTTTTATAAATTCATCGGTGCTTTTAGAGTTTACGAAAGAGCCTGCATAATAAAGAATGCGCTTTTTGTTTGTCCTCGGCATATTCTCTATTACAAGATCGCTTTCCCTATCAAGAACCACCCTATTTAAAATTGCGCGGCTTACATCTGCGCGGTCATATTTACAGTAGGTATCAATAAATTCCTGATAAGCCTTTTTTGTAATATCTCTGCCGTTTAAGGCCTTTATAAGCTCATCGGCAGTTCTTGCTTTTTTAAAGGGAAGCTCCTTTATATCAAGGTACATTCCTCTATCCGCAAGATATTCCTCTTCATCATAGATAAAGAGAACTATTTTTTTACGCGATGCCGCAAAATCAAAGAAAACGCTGGAATAATCGGTTACAAGGGTGTCGCAACAGGATAAAAACTCATAGGTTTCATAACCGCTTGGGAATTTGCGGATATTTTTATAAACGCTCAAATCGATCTTGTCACCCACATATGGATGCATATTGACAAACATAATCTGATTATCAGAAAGCTTTTGGTCGATTTCAGAGAGCAGATTAGCAGTTATTTCAATCTGCATATCAGAGCTTACGTCGCGAACATTTCCGCGCCAGGTGGGCATATAAGCAACAAGCTCTTTCCCCTCTAATCCAAGCTCGTTTTTGATGTTTCTTTGGCCGCTCTGAAGGAATATTTCATTTCTCGGATAGCCGCAAAGCATAATTTTATTATTAGCAAGCTCAGGGAGCATATAATCTCTGAGCATTATATCCCGCATAAATTCATTGGGATACAAAAGGAAATCAGCCATAACAAAGCTTTTCTGAACATTTGCTATATCAAAAAAGTCGTTAGCGGTGGCTTTTCCAAGAGTCTTTAGCGGCGTTCCGTGCCAGGTGTTTAAATAGATCTGCTCTTCCCGCTTAATAAAATATGTTGGCAGGCTTGTGTCGCTAAAGAGATATTTCGCCTGTGCCAAGGCTCTGAGCATCGGAGTTGTATCTGTAAAAACAAGCTTTACCCTATCTAATATTTTATAATCAGACAAAAGGCTCTTAAATTTTACAAGGCATGCTCTTTCTACCCCAAGATAAACCGTAAAGTCTTTATAATCGGGGTTTGTGCTCAGTTCTTTTGCAAGGTAGAACATATTTCCGTTAAGGTTTCTGCCTTGCTGGGAGTAAAGGAAAATCCCTTTACATTCTAACGGTTTATTCCTAAGCCTTACATATCGTTGCCCTACCCTACGCCCAAAAACGAACTTCAAGGCTCTTTTAGGAAGGTTTAGCAATCTTTTTAATATTTTTTTGGCTCTACCCACAACCGCGTGAATTCTGCCAACTAAAATACAGAAGGTCCAATAGCCTTTTGATGTAAAGGTTTTAACCTTGCGGTTTTGCTTTTCAAAATAGAAATTGGTTTTCCATTCGGGAAAGGTGCTGTTTAAAAACTCAAATATCATATTAAGGTATTTAAGCTTGAGTTTCTTTTCGCTAAAGCTTGTCCTGCGGTTTAAAATAACATAAACGTGCTTCAAGACAACATAAACAAGCGCATCTTTTATCTCGGGTGTAAGCGAGCCGTTTTTCTTATAAAACTCTAAAAGCAGCTCGGTTGCTCTCATTATGTCAAAACGTTTTTCGGTGAATCTATAGGTAAGCGAGGTGTCGCGGGAAACGACATAATAATAAAGATGCTCATCAACGCGGCTGATTTTATTTGCAAATAAAAATGCCTGATAGGTGAAAACAAGATCCTCATAAATGCGAAGCTCTTTATGAAACCTGATGTTGTTATCTCTGATTATGTCGGCGCGGAAAATCTTATTCCAAAGATACGGAACCTCATCAAAAAGAAGCGGCTGCTCAAAGATATTTTTATCAAAAACATCCTCTGCAAGAATATTTTTGTTTCCGAAAGGCATTTTTCGAGTTGAGTGAATTCCCTCGCGGCAATATCCACAGCAAACAATGCCGGCATCATTTTCTTTGGCGGCGTTATAAAGAAGCTCATAGGTATCCTCTCGGACATAATCATCGCTGTCAACAAAGCCGATATATTCGCCCGTCGCATTTTCAAGGCCCACATTTCGAGCGGCGGCGGCTCCTGAATTTTCAACATGGAAAGCCTTTATCATATCGGGATATTTTTCGCGGTAACTCTCTATTACCTCGCGGGTGTTATCAACACTTCCGTCGTTTATTATAATAAGCTCAAGATCGGGCAATGTTTGATTTACGAGTGAATCAAGGCAGGTGCCTATATAGTCCTGCACATTATAGGCAGGAATTATAATGCTGACCTTTTTCATAAAACTCCCCATTCTCATCGAAATATCTGATTACAATTTATTTTAACACAAAAGCCGCCTTTTTTCAACTTATTATTTGATTTCGCATTAAATTGTCCAGAAAAACAAAAATGACACCAGACGGTGTCATTTTTGTTTTGTATCGTTAATTTTTTTGAAGGCTCTGAATCCATTTTTCAGGCAAGACGTATTCCTTGTTTTCGATAGAAACAGAATATGCCAAATCATTATACGAGGTAACATCCATTCGAATAACTAAATTAGGTTCTTCTTCAAAGAAGCCATAAATTGTTCCACAGACATAACAATTCTCAAGCATTCCGTTTGGTTTCTCAATTAGCTCGTGCAGTCCAGCCTCACGGGGATCTTTTTGTGAGCGGATATCAGATAAGAATTCTGTAATTTTTGATGCATCAACAATTCCGTCGACGCAAACTGTATGAACTACATCGTTCTCTATGTCTCCAGTGCCCAAAACAAGTTCCAATCGGATACAATTATCCACAGAAAAGTCAAAAGTCGATAGCGAAGTTTTGCGATAAATATCAAACCATTCATTATCGGGAGCGTGTCTGATTAGTATATTGTCATTGTCAGCATCTTTAATAGCAAACATTCCTGTTTGATGCGAAACCCCAAAATGTTGAGAAGTCTTTTCTTCGCCCTGTATACCTCCAAGAAATTCTAAATTGCCCAAATAATAGAGAATTCCTTCATTTGCCAAATGTGCGTACTCTACTCCGGCATTGCTAACAAAGTTTCCACCTTCATTTTTTGTAAAAGTGCATCTATTTTGAGAACATCCACACAAAAGAAAAAGCAACACGGCCAATAAACAGATAACTTTTCTCATATAGACACCTCCACAATATTCTATATTTAATATACCATAGTTTAGTTAAGTTTTCAATATTTTGGCGTAAGTTAGTTACTATTAAAAGCAAAAGTGAAGATCCGGTAGTGAGAAAGTAAAAATCCCTGTACGATAAGTACAGGGATTTTTGGGAACTGACACTAATTTGGATACAAACGCACCCATTTTGAAGTAAGGGGCACAAAGTCATTTTAGGTGGTGCGTTTTAGGTTAGGGGGTGCATTTTGCATCGCATTCGCCTAACAAGATAGGATTAAAAACTTTAAGTATAGTGGCATATCCCACAATACGTTCGCCTTCTTGAATATTAATCTTCTTGTCCACCCATAGACTGTTTGGATAGGCTTCAGGAGAAAGAAATGTGATTGTACCTTTGGCTGTACCGTTAGGGGAAACAGTCTGTACATCATAATAGTGATGAATGCCCGTTGTCAAATAATCCCCTGTCACCAAATGATGAGGACGGTAACCATCTGCAGCAGGATGTTTTCTTGTTCCAATAAATTCAAACAGAACTTCTACATCTGGTTCTTGTTCAAAAATAGTTTTGTCCATACAATCATCGCCCTTTTCTTTATTATATTATTCAAACACCTACATATTATAATCACGGTGAAGCCGTGTATATCATCAATTTCGAAGAAATTGCATATCATCAAAACGAAGTTTTGTATATCATCATTGCGAAAGTTTTTTGATGCACACCTAAAGGTGTGATGAGATACAAAGGCGGTGTGCCGCCTTTGATGATATACACGCATACTGCGTGATGATATACCATTGCATTCGCAATGGATAAAAAAATCCAAGTCCGAAGACTTGGATTTTTTGGCGGAGAGAGAGGGATTCGAACCCTCGAACGGGGTTAACCGTTACACGATTTCCAATCGTGCGCCTTAGGCCAGCTCAGCCACCTCTCCGTATGCGTTAAAACGCTTAATTATTATACACAATTCGCGGTGTTCTGTCAATAGAAAAACGCAAAAAGTTTTAATCAAACATATTGCCTTATATGAACGGGCAGGCTAAACTGCGGCACACGGCAAAAACCGCTTAATGCTGCTCGGTTCCCCGCCTGACATGGTTCACAGCCTGCCGTCGCACAGGGCCAACCCGTTCATATAAGGCTATATATTCTCGACCTATAAAAGTATATCAAAAAAATTACAAAATATCAAGAATTATTTTCGCAAATTGTGGTATTTTAAAAAAGACGCCTAAAAAACATTAAAATCCTTTTATTTGGGAGGAAAAAATGCTTGCTATTTTTGCCGGTCGGGATGTTGACAGCACATTTCGCAAGACCGTTTGCAAACGTCTGAGAGAAAAAACCGATATAACCGAGATTTCAAGCGGAAGAATTATTTCCGAGGTAAATTCTAATAATCTGACAGTTATTTTTGAAAAAAGTCCGCTCAACATACAAGCGAGCGGTGCAATTTTAATTTTAAACGGCTGTTTTACCGCAAAAAGCATTTTTGGAGAGCGCTACTGCATTCTTAGCAGCTCTAACAGCGAGGACGCCGAGATCGCACGCAGAAGCGGCGGCGAGGTTATAACCTGCGGAATGTCGCTTCGCGACAGCGTAACCTTTTCAAGCTTTACAGACGACGGATGCGTTTTAAGCGTTCAGCGCAGGCTTACAAGATCAGACGGAAAAACAGTTGAGCCTTTTGAGCTTCCGCTCTACTGCACCCCTGACGAAGACAGGTACGGCATTCTCTGCGCAAGCCTGCTTCTTATTTTATTGGGTTATTTATAAAGAAACTCCTGCTTTTTCTGCAGGAGTTTCTTGTTTAAAAGCTCTTATCATATCTCTTTCCAAAGAACTTTGCCTTAAGGAATGCAAAGATCTTTCTGCGGTAATTGATTTTTTCCATATAAACATACGGAATTTCACAATAATCAACGCCGTTCTTTTCAAGCCATACATCAAAAAGAAGCTCTCCAAGCCTTCCATAGACCCTTGAATCAAACGGGGTCATTTGGGAAACATCAATTTTATGCTCAACCTCAAACAGAACATCGAAAAGCCACTGACAATAGGCATCAAAGATCTCGCGCTTCATAATAAACATATTAAACATATGGGCCGAGGTGCGCTTTTTGAGGTTTTCAAAGCACTTGAGATACTCGGGGCATTTTTTCACAAGCACCTCTTCAAGAATTTTAAGATGTTCCTCGCCGTGTGTGTGCGAATAGTGGGAATAGACGCTTTCGATAAAATATCTCTGTTTTTTAGGCAAAATCACATCGTGTTTTTTCAAAAGCTCTTCTGCCTGAGCGGAAGAAAGCAGGCAATCAAAATCCTCTACCCTCGGTTTAAGCGAAAAATGCCTACGGTAATGAGCGAGCCCAACATAATCAGCCTTGAGGTTTTTATGAGCCCAATAAATACCCGTAAGCTCACAGAAATTCGGGTTTTTATGAGAAATGTTGTCGCCCGTATCGTCACCTTCAAAACCAAGACTTTTTTTACCCTTTTTACCAACATGAAGGGGCAAATACATTTTGTCCTCAGGCATTCTGTATGGCTTATGCACTGCAATAATAATTTTAATGTCCACTTTGAAACTCCTTTTTTGCAAGCTCAAGAGCCGCAAGCACTGTGTCATCCATATCGTAATACTTATATCCGCCGAGCCTTCCGCCGAAAATAACCTTACTTTCCTTTTCTGCAAGCGCGGCATACTTTTGATAAACCGCCTGATTTTCCTCATTATTAACAGGATAATAGGGATCCATGCCCTCTGTCCAATCTGCAGGATACTCGCGGGTTATAATGGTTTTGGGGCAATCGGTTTTTTCAAAATGCTTATGCTCGATTATTCTTGTAAACTTAGTTTCTTCATCAGTGTAGTTAACTACCGCGACGGGCTGAAAATACTCCTTATCCAAAAGCTCGTTTTCGAACCTAAGGCTTCTGTATTCAAGCTTACCAAAGCAGTAATCATAGTACAGGTCAATACAACCGGTGTAAAGCACGCAGTCTGCCATAGAGTCCCATTTTTGCTTTTGGTCAAAATAATCGGTTTCAAGAATGACATCGCATCCATCAAGCATTTTTTCTATCATTTTAGTGTATCCGCCGATTGGAATGCCCTGATACCTATCGTTAAAATAATTGTTATCATAAACAAATCTTACGGGAAGTCTTTTTATAATAAAGGCGGGAAGCTCACTGCACTCTCTTCCCCACTGCTTCTCTGTGTAGCCCTTGACGAGCTTTTCGTAAATATCCGTTCCGACAAGCGAAATTGCCTGCTGTTCAAGATTTTTAGGCTCGCCTTTGATTACACTTTTTTGCTCATTTATCTTCTGCTGAGCCTCCTGCGCCGTTTTTACTCCCCACATCTGCTCAAAGGTGTTCATATTAAAGGGCAGATTATAAAGCTCACCCTTATAATTTGCAATAGGTGTATTTACAAAGTCATTAAACTCTGCAAACCTATTTACAAACTGCCAAACTTCCTCACTATCTGTGTGGAATATATGAGCGCCGTACTTATGAAGATTTATGCCATCGATGTTCTGGGTGTATATATTGCCGCCAATATGCTCTCTCTTATCGATTACAAGGCAAGATTTTCCCTGCTCTCTTGCTTTACAGGCAAAAACGCTTGCAAACAGACCGGCACCGACTATCAGATAATCATAATGTTTCATAAAGAAATTCTCCATATTTTTAGTTATTTCTTTACTGCCGCATTTGAAAACTATTTTTCAGACGAGGTTGACACCTCAGAAGAAACGGGTTCTTTAGCCGAGGTGTAAATAAAATCGTGCATAATGCTTGAGGCAAGCTCAAGGTCATAGACCATATAGCTTTTTCCGTTTATCATCTGGCCCTTTGCGCCACACTCGGCGTTAGGAATTCCGAGCGAATGAATTGTTGGAGAATTAAAGAGCGCCCAGGAGCCTATTGAAAGCATTTCGCTGCTGCTCAAGGTTGTTGTGCACTCGGAAAGAATCATTTCAACAAGCTTGGGGTACTTAAGCGGATTCATTTCCTTGACCTGATTAAACATTGCCTCAAGAACCTCACGCTGACGGTTTCCGCGTGTAAGGTCGCTTCCTGTGTATCGATTTCTTGCGTAGGCAAGTGCCTGTCCGCCGTCAAGGCGCTGAACACCCGGCTCGGTTATATACTCGGTTTTTATTCCCGAATCAATTATATAAGGCATATATGTTTTATTCATAACCTTCATTTCAGCCTCGTCAACGTCAATTACAACGCCGCCGATATAATCGATTATCTCAGCAAACTGGAAAAAGTTTACAGAAACATAATCGGTAACATCAAGGTTAAAATTACTGTTAAGTGTCTTAACCGCAAGGTCTGCCTTGCCGTAAGCCCAGGCGTGTGTAAGCTTATCGTGCTTACCGCTTTCAAATGTAATATAAGTGTCCCTTGCTATAGATGTTAGCTTTATTTCTTTATTTATACGGTCGATTGAAAGAACGATAATGGCATCGGAACGGCCGCTGTTATTATCCTGTCTTGTATCAAGGCCATAAAGGGCAATGTTTTTAACATCCTCGGTAAAGGGAAGGTCTGCCCCCTGCTGTTCGCTTTCGATGCCAAGATCGCCCGAAAGGGTGTCCTTATTAGGCTTATCTAAAAGCGAAAGCAGCCACATAACCGCTATAAGAACAATTGCAAGCAAAACTGCGACGACAGAAATAATAACATTTCTGACAATTTTCTTTTTACTTTTCTTAGGCTTGTCCTCTTTTTTATCAGGCTTTTCATTTTGGACCTGGCCTGCATTTTTGGCTACCTCTTCTTTATAGCACTTTTCACAGAATATTGAATTTTCATCATTAAGCGGGGCTCCGCAGTTTATACAACGCATGGAATTGACCTCCATTTTGTCAACATTTTTTTACATTTTTCTCGTTTATAGTAAATTGTTTTGGCACATAATTATGCCATTTTATTATTATAGTATTTTTAAGTCTAAAAGTCAATGATAATTTACTCATTAAACGGCAGGTTAAAGCCATCCCGAAACAAATGTCCATATAAATATTTTCACCTTTATTCTGCAGAATTTTCAGACAAATTTTGATATTTTTTTGCTTTAAATTACCATTGATATTTTAAGGCAGGATTCAAACAATATTATTGCAAACGCAACACGGTGTTTGTTAAATTTAAAAGCAAGGAGTGTAAAATAGATGAGCAAGAAGATTGTTGTTCCCCAGGCTCGCGAGGCTCTTGATCGTTTCAAGATGGAAGCTGCAAGCGAAGTTGGTGTAAATCTCAAGCAGGGATACAATGGCGATCTTACTTCTAGACAGGCCGGTTCTGTTGGCGGTCAGATGGTTAAGAAGATGATCGAGGCTTACGAGAACTCTGTTAAATAACAGTTTTAAAAAGTAGTTTGATTTTAAAAAACCGCGCCGAGTTCGGCGCGGTTTTTTGCTTTTTATAATCTTATGACTGGTGTTGAAAACTCGTTTTTTGTGTTTTTCTTATTTTTAAGGGTAAGGCTGTAAACATCGCCTATTTTTTCTTCGGTTTGGGCAAATTTCTTTGCCGCATCGCCTATTTCTCTTGCCCTTGCAAGCGATGAAATGACAGGGACCTCGGCAGTTTTAAGTCCTAAAAGCTCAAGGCCTTTGCCATTGTGGCCGAGCACCCTTAAATAAGGGATATCGTTAGTCATCATATCCTTTGAAAAATCAAGCAGGGCGTACATAAGTATCCTGCGGATGCGCGACAGGGTGTAGCGCTTTGTTTTGATTTTTTCGCACAATTCTTCAAAAGAAGCACTCTCCTTTGATGCGCGCATTATCCTGTTTTCAAGGCCTTCCGAAATGTCGGGCAGCTCAGCAATTTGTTCTTTTGACATTGTGCGAAGTTTTAAAATAAGCGCTGACTCGAGCTCTTTTATTCCCTTTGATTTTTCTCCGTTTTTAACTGCATTCTCGTAAAGCTCAAAGGCTTTTTGCGGAACAAAATTTTTAACCTTTTCCAAATCGAAATTTTGGCGAATATAGGATGCTGATGCTATATTTTCGCAAACTTCATCCGAATTGTGCTCTACACCCTTTCGCAAAATGGGATAAGGCTTTATTTTAGAATTGAACTTTTTAAGGCTTTTTATATATTCGACCGCCAAAATATCATTGGGATTACACAGGCTCAAAGCGGCATCGCTATTTTGGTTTGACACCGCAAGGCTTCTGGCTTTTGCAAAGGTCATTCCCTCTGAAAGCAATTTTTTCATATCGGACCTGACGGCATCATCATCGGAAAGATTGGCGGCGGCGGTTAAATTATCTATATTTCCGCTTTCGCTTCCAAAGCATAGAAAATCGACGCAGCCAAGCAAATCTAAACACTTTACCGCGCCATAGGCAAATCTCTCAGCAGTTGCAAGAGCAAAACTACTCGGAAGCTCAATTACAAGATCTGCTCCGCACAAAAGCGCGGCCTGAGCCCTTGTCCACTTACTGAGCATGGCAAAATCGCCCCTCTGCACTACATTGGGGCTCATTACTACCACAACGGCGTGATTGCCAGACTGTTTTATCTTATTTATCTGGTAGGCGTGACCATTATGGAAAGGGTTATATTCGGCAACTATACCAAAAACCGCCATCTTTATCTACTCCAAACAAATTATCCGTTTACAAGGCAGACGGCATGAGCAGAAATGCCCTCTTGTCTGCCCGTAAAGCCTAATTCTTCCTCTGTTGTTGCTTTTATGCTTACGCAGGAAATGTGAAGTCCCACAGCGTTTGCAATGTTTGCACGCATTTCATCTAAATAAGGAGAAAGCTTGGGCTTTTGAGCAACGATTATGCTGTCAATGTTATTGACCGAAAAGCCTCTGTCCCTTAAATAATCGGCGACTTCCTTTAAAAGCTCGATACTGTCTACTCCGCTATATTCAGGGTCACTATCAGGAAAAAGCTTTCCTATATCGCCGAGGGCGCAGGCGCCAAGCATAGAATCCATTATTGCGTGGGTTAAAACATCGGCATCAGAATGCCCCAATAGGCCCATACTGTGCTCAATTTCAACACCGCCAAGAATGAGCTTTCTTCCGCCTACAAGCTTGTGAACATCGTATCCGTTTCCGATTCTAATCATTTTTCCCGCTCCTTTAAAAAAGTTTCTGCAAGGATCAAATCATCAGGGGTGGTTATTTTTATATTTTTATAGTCGCCTTCGACTACATAAACGCTTTTTCCTATTGCCTCAACAAGCTGGCAATCATCGGTGTAATCTCTGCCCTGTTTTTCGGCTTCTTCAAAGGCTTTTTTATAAAGAGCCGTTTCAAAGCATTGCGGGGTCTGAATAGCTACAAGGCTGTTTCTATCGGGAGTTGAAAGGATGACTCCGCTTTCAGACACCTCTTTTATGGTGTCCTTTACCTTTACTCCGACCGCCGCGGCGCCTATTTTTTCATCCACTACCTTTTTATAAAGCTCTTTGATAAGCTCGGGGCTTATCATAGGTCTTGCGGCATCGTGGATCATAATACAATCAGAACTATCGCAGCAGCGCCCAAGACCGTTTAAAACAGATTTCTGGCGGGTTTCTCCCCCGCGCACCACCTCAAATGGCAGATTTAGCTCTGCATTATTTAAAATATCGGTTATTTTTTCAATTTTATCCGCCGAAGTGACAACAACGATCTTGTCGGTGCAGCCTGCATTTTTAAAGGCAAGCACAGAGTGCAAAAGCACCTCTTTGCCGTTTATTTTATACATTATTTTGTCGGTTCCCTGCATTCTTGATGCAGTTCCTGCCGCCGCTATTATAACACTTGCGCCCATAACATCAAAACCTTTACTTTTTAGTTAATTTAGCGAAATTTGCCATAATTTTTTTAGTTCCAACCCTATCAAAACTAATTTCGACAAGGGTATCGTTTGCCATAGGTGTCATAGAAACCACCATTCCCTCGCCAAAAACTCGGTGAACGACACTGTCGCCTACCTTATAGTCAAGACTGCTCGACTGCGGTTTATTTGAAACCACAGACGAGGTTGTAAACATAGGTTTATTGCGCTCCTTAGAGTAACCGAGTGAAAAGCCGGTGTCAAAGCTTTTGCCCGAGAAAGAAGAGCCTGAAAAGCCTTCTTCATAGCAGGGTTCGCTGTAACAGCGGTCGATTATTTCCTTAAGAGAATCGGGGATTTCATTTACAAATCTTGAAATTCTATTGCGCTGGCTCTTTCCGTACATCATTCGGTAGGCACAGCTTGTAAGGTGCAGTTTTTGTTTAGCTCGGGTCACGCCAACATAGGCAAGGCGTCTTTCCTCCTCAAGCTCGCTACTGCTGTTAAGGCTCATAACACCCGGGAAAACTCCATCCTCCATTCCGACAAGGAACACCTCATTAAATTCAAGACCTTTTGCCGAATGGATGGTCATAAGCACAACAGAATCGGACTCGGAGTCGTAATTATCAACATCACTCATAAGTGAAACCTCTTCGAGATAATCCGAAAGGCGTGCATCAGGATTTTCCTCGCTATAACGGGTCATTGTGTTAACAAGCTCCTGCACGTTGTCTATTCGTGTAAGGCCTTCATCACCGAGCGAATTAAGATAAGCGTCATATCCGCTCATTTTAATAACTTCATCGACAAAAGCTCCAAGATCGGTGCAGTTTTCACTTTTTTCGCTAAGCGAGCGGATCATTTTTCCAAAGGCACGCATAGCAGACGCCGAGCGCTTTAATGCCACATATTCATCCGCTCTGCAAACCGTTTCAAAAAGGCTTTGGCCGAGCGCCGATGAAATTTCCTTTGCCGCCTTTATGCTCGCATCGCCTATGCCGCGTTTTGGCTGATTTAAAATTCTTTCAAGCCTTAATTCATCGTCGCTGTTATTTATAACGCAGAGATAGGAAACGATGTCCTTTATCTCCATACGGTCATAAAATCGATGACCGCCGATAATTCTGTAAGGCACGCCCGATTTTACAAAGCTACGCTCAAAGTTATTCGACTGCGAGTTTGTGCGGTAAAGCACGGCGCAGTCGCCGTAAGAGCCGCCCTCGGCAATGCGGTCAAGAATTCTATCGGTTACATATTCCGCCTCGCCGCGCTCATCGTCACAGCGAAACTGCACGATCTTTTCGCCGCTTCCCTGCGAGGTCCAGAGGTTTTTACCCTTTCGCTCGGTGTTGTTTTTTATAACCGCGTTTGCGGCATCAAGGATGTTTTGTGTACTGCGGTAATTCTGCTCTAATCTTATTACCTTTGTGTTCTCAAACTGATGCTCAAAATTTAAGATATTTTCGATAGTGGCTCCGCGAAATCTATAAATACTCTGGTCATCATCGCCGACAACGCAGAGATTTTTATGCTCTCCTGCAAGCAGACTTATAAGCTTATACTGCGCCATATTGGTGTCCTGATATTCATCGACCATTATGTATTTATATCTGTTTCTGTAATATTCAAGGGTTTCAGGGCTTTCTTCAAAAAGGCGGACGGTGAGCATAATTATATCATCAAAATCCAGCGCATTTGCGTTTTTAAGGCGCGCCTGGTACATTGAGTATACTCTTGAAACGCCCTGTCTGTAAAAATCTCCCATACCGTCGGATGAAAACTTTTCGGGGGTTTGAAGCTTATCTTTAGCGCGGCTGATTTCAGAAAGCATTTGCTTTGGTGGAAAGCGCTTTTCATCAAGATGAAGGGCATTTAAGCACTCTTTAACAACGCGCTTGCTATCGTCTGTATCATAAATAGTAAAGTTTTTCTGATAGCCGATTTTTTCAATATCCCGTCTCAAAATGCGCACACAGGCGGAATGGAAGGTGCCTGCATTTACATCCCTTCCCTTTTCTCCAAGGGCAAGTTCAAGGCGGTCCTTAAGCTCATTGGCGGCTTTATTTGTAAAGGTTATGGTAAGGATATTCCAGGGCTTTACGGCATTAACAGCAACAAGTTCCTCTACCCTCAGCTTTTCCTCTTCAGAAAGTTCCCCATTTTTTTGAGAAACGCGAGAGAGAAACTTAATATCGTCCTCGGAAATTATAGTTTGCGCCTTATCGCTGTTATAGGCGTCTCCGAATTTTATCATATTTACGATTCTGTTAATAAGTACGGTCGTTTTGCCGCTTCCTGCGCCCGCGAGAATTAAAAGCGGACCGTTTACGCTGAAAACCGCTTTCTTTTGCATATTATTGAGTTTTGAAAAGGTGTTTTCAAGTATACTTTTTCTTAAAGCCAAAAACTGATGCATAATTTACTCCATTTTAATAATCTGTTTAGTATATTGTATCACAACTTTTCAAAACAGACAAGATAATGTCGATTTTTATTTATACGGTATTGATTTTTCGTGCTTTGGGTATTATAATATAGATAGAAATTAAATATTAAGGAGATATAAAAATGGCTTTTGTTATTACTAAAGACACCATTATCGGCGATATTCTTGACAATGCTCCCGAAACCGCTCCCATTTTCTTAGAGATGGGAATGCACTGTCTGGGCTGCCCCAGTGCAAGAAGCGAATGCGTTGCAGATGCCTGTGCAGTTCACGGCGTTGATGCTGACGAGATAGTTGCTAAGCTTAATGCTGCTGTTAAGAAATAATCCGACAATAAGAAATAACGCCCGCTTTTTAAGCGGGCTTTTTTCGTAAAAGGAGCTTTTTATGCCCAGTATTTTACTTCCAAGGCGGCTTGAGGTTATCTGCGATTTAGTGCCGAGCGGCGCCCTTATTGCAGACATTGGGACCGACCACGCCCATCTGCCGATAAGCCTTATTCAGAGCAGTAAGTGTACCAATGCGTTTGCCTGCGACATTGTTGACGGGCCGCTTGCCGCCGCAAAAAAGAACATAAGCGCACACAAGCTTGATGACAAAATCGAGGTTATAAAATCCGATGGTCTTGAAAATGTTGTTTCCCGTAAGCCCGACTGCATAGTTATTGCAGGAATGGGCGGAGAAACGATACGGGATATTTTATCTGCAACCGACTACCCCGTTTTATCGGGCTCGACCCTTATTTTACAGCCTATGACCCACAGCGAGCTCTTACGCGAGCATCTTATAAAACGCGGATTTTCTATCCATGACGAGCGGGTTGTAAAAGAACAGAACCGATTTTATGTTATAATTAAAGCGCAGTTTAAAGCAGAGCAAAAGCACTATTTTAATTTTGCAAACGCGGTTTACGAGCTTGGCGGAATTTCGGCAAAAACCTTGGATGCCGGCAAGGAATATCTTATCTGGCGGCAAAAGCTTGCAGAGAAAACTATTGCTCAGATAAAAAAATCCGCCTCAGAAAATCCCTCTCTTTTAGAGCATCACGAAAAAGTTTTATTCGAGACAGAGCAAAGGCTTTTAAAAAATTAAGGAGGATATTATGGCAACTGTTTTAGATATTTACAGCAAATTAAATTCTGTCTTTCCTTTCTGCGAGCAGGAAAGCTGGGACAACAGCGGAATTTTGGTTGATGGCGATAAAGCGGTAGACAAAATTCTTGTTGCGCTTGATGCCACCAAACAAGTCGTTTCTGAGGCGGAAAAAGTGGGCGCTCAGCTTATAGTAACACATCATCCCGTTATTTTTTATCCGCTCAAAAATCTTAGCGAGGCCAATCCGGCCGTAATGGCTCTCAAAAAGGACATTGCCATTATCTCGGCGCACACCAATTTTGATGTAAGCGATTTTGGCGCAGACGCTCATCTTGCAGAGCTTCTTTCCAATGAAATGGGATTTATCTGCGACGGAGCTCTTGACATTACCCAAAACAATCCATCGCCTCACGGGTTTGGAAGAATAGGAAAACTAAAAAAAGCAGTTTCGACGGAGGAATTTGCCGCAGGATTAAAGAAAATTTTAGGTTGCGATGCCCTCAGATGTGTTTCCTCAGACAAGCAGATAGAGAAAATTGCATTCTGTTGCGGCGCAGGCGGAGAGTATCTTAAAAAGGCTATTGACTTAGGCTGTGATGCCTATATGACTTCAGATGTAAAGCATTCTCACTTTACACGCGCAAAAGACTGTAACATTGCGCTTTTTGTTCCCACCCACTATCAAATGGAAAAGCCTGCAATGCAAAATATCGTTTCTCTGCTTTCAGAAAGCTTTAAAGAGATAGAGGTTTTTGAGAGCAAAAAAGAGAGCGATCCATCTTACATAATATAAACAAAATCCGCCGTGCAGTTGCACGGCGGATTTTTACTTTTTTCACTTTAAGCACATTTGGCAAGTTCAATAGCAAGCTCTCTACGCCTTAACTCGATTATTCTCTTCTTCTCTGCCCTCTTCTGCTTCTGGACATATTTATTAACGATTCTTTCTGCTATATAAAAGAAAAGGCAAAGTGTAGGAAGCAATAACATTGCTGAAATAAGGTCAACTATAATCATAATTTTATCCTCCGTTTTTTGATATCTATTTGCGAAATTTCGTTTCTGTGACTATATAATATACCATATTTCGCAAATTGTCAATAGTTTTTTAAAGAAATTTTTGAAATTTCGTAAATTTCCTCTTTACAAATGCAAAAATATGCTGTATAATGTAAACACAGAGAAAAAGGGAGTGTTTAAAAAATGTCGCGAGAAGAAACATTGATGCAGCTCATAAAATTAAAGTATCGCAGTTTGCGAAATTTTTCTATTGAAGCCAATATTCCCAACTCAACCTTAAGCAGCATGTTTAAAAAGGGACTTGGCGGAACATCTTTTGACACCGTTTTAAAGGTATGCTCCCTGCTCGGTTGCGATCCTTATATGCTCAGCGGCGAGCAAAGCCATATCAGCGCCGAGGATCATCATTTCTTTTCAAGATATCTTAAAATGGACCAAAGTTCAAAGGAGCTTGTAAAGCTTGTTACAGAGCATCAGCTCTCTGCCTTGCAGGTTAAAGAAGAAGCGCCTCTGTCAAGGGAAATTGCTTTCCCCATAGAGAGCACGCTTTCTATGAAAACCATCAGGGTTTATCTAAACTCTGCCTCGGCAGGCTTCGGAGAATATCTTGAAGATTCTGATTACGAGGATGTTCCCTTTGACCAAAACATTCCTGCCTCGGCAGATTTCGGAATTACCATTCACGGCGACAGCATGACCCCCAGAATTTGTGACGGAGATGTTGTTTGGGTTCGCCAGCAGGACAGCGTTGAAGAAAATCAGATCGGCGTTTTTGTTTTAAACGGCGATGCGCTCTGCAAAAAGCTCATCTCTAAGGGCGGCAGTTTTTTTCTTCGCTCGCTTAACGAAAAATACAAGGACATTGCTATTACCGAATACGATACACTTAAGGTTATTGGCCGTGTAATTGACTCGACTCCTTTCCCCGCTTTTTAATAAGCAAAATCCCCACATTCTGTTTTTACAGATGTGGGGATTTTGTTGTGTTTAGGTTTTATATTTTTCCGTTTTCTCTTAAAAACTTGAGTGCCTTTTTAAGAACCTCTCTGTCATTTTTAAAGGTGAGGGTTTTTAGCGCGTGATTGGGGCGTACCCACTTATAATCGCTGACCTCTTCTTTTTGGATCTTAACGGTTGGCGATGGGGATAGTGAAACAAAATACACGACCTCTTTTTGAATATTAGAGCGTGGGTTATAGCAGATTACCTCGCGAAATCCATCGAGCGGCTGCACCGAAATGCCAACCTCTTCCTTTACCTCGCGGACTGCTGTTTCTATTTCGGTCTCCCCATTTTCAACGTGTCCTTTGGGGAAGGACCAATTGCCGTTTCTCGCCTGTTTTATAACAAGTATTCTAAGTTCATCATTATTGCGGTATAGCACAGATCCGCAGGATTTTTCATACACCATTATTTATTTGCCTTCTTCCGTTTTGCCGTGACTCAAAGCTGCTCTTCAGAAACTCCGTGTTGCTGTGCAAGAGCAATAACTTCTTTCATTCCGTCCCTAACCTCTTCTTTTGAGAAATTGCAGGACATAAGCTTTGCCTCATTATATGAAGCAAGCTCTTTATAAAAATCGACCGCTACATAAAAGTAGTCGGGTTCGGGATGGGCCTCAAGCTCCTCAAAAAGCATATTCTCCGCCTCGTTTATTTCACCTGCGGCGCATTTTCTTTTAAGCATTATACCCAAAAGCCCTGCTTGTCCCAAATTTTCATCGTGATTAACTGTTGAAAACTCTTCATTATGAGTTATTTTTTCTTTAAGATTTAACAGAAGATCGCCAAAATCCTCTATCATATCCATAATGTAATCATTTCTCATTTTGTTTTGCCTCAACTGTATCAATTGCTTTTTCAACAAGGAGCAGGCCCTTAAACTTATCCTCGCCGACAGCCTCAAGGAAGGATGTTCTTGAGGTGTAGCCATTATTGTGCATATGCTCTGCAAGGCTCTTTTCGTACTCCTCGTCTGTAAGAGAGATATTCTCTTTATCAGCAATCAAAAGGAAGACCATTTCCTTTTTAACAAGCATTTTTGCGCTCTTTTCCATTTCCTCTTCAAACTGCTCCATTGTAAGTCCGTTATATGAAGCAAACTCCTCAAGAGAAAGATTTTCCTCACTTGCGGTATTTGTATACTGCTTTATAAGGTTGGATTTGTATTTTCCCACCTCATTTTTAGGCATTTTTTTAATATTACAACAATTGATGACCGCGTTTATAAAAGCATTTCTGTTGTTTGTTTTGACCTGCTGAGTTTCGCTTTCCAAAAGCAAATCGTAAATACTCTCGCGATACAGCGAAACTGTTTTTTGGCTGGATATTGACGAAACTATCTTATCTGTAAGCTCGGGGTAAACATACTCATATATCTTATTTACCGTAACCTCAAAAACAACATCTTTTCCTGCATAATCCTTTTGATGATATGCATCAGGGAACTTAAGGTTAAGTGATAAGGTCTGGCCAACAGTTGCACCAACAAGGCCCGATTCAAATCCCTCAATAAACTGACCGGAACCAATGTCAAGCGAAGCGCCCTTGGCGCTTCCGCCCTCAAATGTCTTGCCGTTTAAATATCCTGTATAGTCGATATTGACCTTATTCTTATTTTCAACAGTTCCTTCTTTTTCTGCAAGCGACGCATAGCCAAACTTAACAAGCTGTTTTTCGATCTCCTGCCGGACATCCTCATCGGTTACAGAAACCTGCTGTTTTGTATAAGTGACATTTTCATAATCTCCCAGATTTACATAGCTTGAAAGATTATAGGGGTAAAATTTTCCGTGTTTACCGCTGCTCTTACACGAAGAGAAGCACCCTATACATAATATTATAACCACCAGACTCAAGGCGATGATTCTTTTTTTCAATTTTGTTTCCCCTCTCACTTGATTTCTGCCTTAAAAGTATAACATATTTCTTTCTTCTTTTCAACAAAAGCTAAAATTTTTAAATAAATTTAGGAATACTTATGCGTGTGTTTGATTTATTTACCCAAATTGTTGAAAAATTATGTTAAAATTGCACAAATAGGTGGTATATTTTTAAAACAAGAACTGACAATAAAGAGAAAATGCACAAACCGCAAAGCTAAATTATTGACTAAACTGTTAACAACGGTTATAATTACAATAATATTTAGAGTTAAACTGAGGTGACTGCAATGTTTGTAAAAGAAGTTGAAGTTAAAAATCAGGTCGGACTGCACGCACGTCCCGCCACTTTCTTTATTCAGAAGGCAAACGAATTCAAATCGTCCATCTGGGTTGAAAAAGAAGAGCGTAGAGTTAACGCAAAGAGCCTTTTGGGTATTCTTTCGCTTGGTATAGTCGGTGGAACTGTTATTAAGATTATCGCTGACGGTGACGACGAAACCGCCGCAGTTGAGAGCCTTATTTCGCTTGTTGACTCCGGTTTTTCCGAATAATGTCGTTTTTTAGTAGGCTGCTTCTGCGCAATTTCGCAGGAGCAGTTTTTATTTTTTAAAGGTGGTGGCAAGTTTTGCAGGAAAACGCTGAAAAGATCCGAGAGCTTAAAGAAAAGGCGCTTGACCTTCCCCAGCTTCCCGGAGTTTACATTATGCGCGACAAAAGCGGCGACATAATCTACATCGGCAAGGCAAAAAAGCTTAAAAACCGCGTTGTGCAGTATTTCAGAAACATTCGCTCACATCTGCCAAAGGTTTATCAGATGGTTATCAGGGTTGAGGATTTTGACCACATTCTCTGCGACAGTGAATTTGAGGCCTTGGTGCTTGAATGCAATCTGATAAAGCAACACACACCAAAATACAACATCCTTTTAAAAGACGACAAGGGCTACCACTACATCAAATTATCATCGGGAGATTTCCCCAAGATATCGGCAGCAAAGCAATCCGATGTTTCGGCTAATCGGGACGGCTCGAAATTTATCGGACCTTATATGAGCGCTTTTGCTGTAAAACAGATGGTGCAGGATGTAAACAAGATCTTTAAGCTTCCTACCTGCAACCGAAGTTTCCCCCGCGATTTTGGAAAGAAGCGTCCCTGCCTTCAGCATCATTTAGGGCTATGCTCGGCTGTCTGTACCGGCAAAACCTCAAAAGAGGAATATCTCAGCGCCTTTGACGATGCTGTAAAATACATCAAAGGAAACGGCGCCATAAATTTAAAAGAGCTTGAAAAGCAGATGCAAAAAGCCTCTGAAGCTCTTGATTTTGAGCTTGCTGCGCGCCTTCGCGACCGAATAAGGGCCGCCGAAAAGCTCAGCGATGAGCAAAAGATATTTATCTCAAACAAGATAGACTGCGATTTTGTTGCCCTTTCGGCAGGAGAGCGCAAATGCTGTATTTGTACCCTTAAATATCAAAAAGGAAGGCTTGTTGACAGCAGTCAACATATTTTTGACAATCAAGCAAGTTTTCCCGAAATTTTGTCACAATTTTTGGTGCAGTTTTATTCAGAAAGCAAAAATATTCCACGCGAAATTGCGGTCAATATGCATTTTGAGGATCGTGCATTAGTAGAAAAACTGCTCTCTGAGAAAAGCGGCAGAAAGGTGAGCATAACTGTGCCGCAAAAAAACGAAAAACAGCGGCTTGTTTTGATGGCGCAGAGCAACGCGGCAGAAGGGCTTGCGGCTTTATCACAGATAAGCGGCAAGGAGATTGCGGCGCTTGACGAACTTATGCGGCTTTTATCGCTTCCCTCTGTTCCCGAATACATTGAGAGCTACGATATTTCCAATTTAGGAGACAGGCACATTGTGGGCGGAATGGTGGTTTTCGAAAACGGCAAGCCACTTAAAAGCGCCTACAGAAAGTTCACGATAAAAGACCAGGTTATTCAGGATGACTACAGCGCAATGCGAGAGATGCTCCGCCGCCGCTTTACAGAATATTTAAACAGCAGTGACCACACACAAGGCTTTGGCCGGCTTCCCGATCTTATTTTGCTGGACGGCGGCAAGGGTCACGTTTCAGCGGTTTTGCCCGTTCTTCGCGAACTTAACATCCCTGTTGCAGTTTTCGGAATGGTCAAGGACGGGAAACATCGAACAAGAGCAATTACGGGC
Organism: Oscillospiraceae bacterium; assembly: GCA_015066115.1. Classification (GTDB taxonomy): domain Bacteria; phylum Bacillota; class Clostridia; order Oscillospirales; family Ruminococcaceae; genus SIG578. Next base: position 56,753 of record SVOZ01000001.1, on the reverse strand, counting down.
GAGCAGGAAATAGTTATTGCTTCGAGCCGAAACGCCTTTACACTTGTGAGCAAAATACAGGACGAGGTTCACCGCTACTCCATTTCTTTTCAAAGAGCAAAGCACAAAAAGGCTTCTCTTGTCCTATCCTTAACACAGGTTGAGGGCATTGGAAAGGCAAAAGCGGCGGCACTTTTTGAGCGTTTTAAAACGGTAAAAGCTATGAAAGAAGCCTCTTTGGAAGAGCTTTGCTCTGTAAAGGGAATTACATTAACACTCGCAAATCGGCTAAAGGAACATTTGGGCAAATAATTACAAAAATTTTTGTTAAATTGTGTTGTAATTTATGGGATATTATGTTATAATTAATCAGTTCGTTTTTTATTATTTTAAGCAAAGCGAGGTTACCCAATGAAAAAGAAGATTTTAGCACTTATTCTTTCGGCAGTTATGCTTGTGACTTATATGCCCGTTGGCATTTTCGCAAGCGCTGAAGCAACAGATGCAAATTCCGAATCGCTGTACACCTATGCAGAAAATGAAAACATTGGTTTTACATTTTATGCCCTTGGTAATTATTTTAATTACGATGGTGACAATGATGAAAAAATTTCATCAGATGAAAAGATTGCCGAGTTGCGAGCTGTTTTAGAAGCAGGATATGCAAATCAGATTTTTACAGGTCTCGGTGACACAAGAACCGAAGGCGCTGAATACGCCGATTCTCTTGAACACTTTAAAAAGGTTGTTACTCTTTGCAAGGAATATGATTGCAAATTCTGGTACATGCCCGGTAAGTGGGTTCCCGAAGGAGAAACCCTTGGCGGAGATGACGGATATCTTGACCACAGAATTTCCGATGCTGTAAACTTTATAAAAGAAGCGGGCGCTTGGGATCTCTTTTTAGGCTTCCATTGGGACGAGCCTATCTTAGGCGGAATGACCAATGCAGAGTTTTTACAGATGACCGAGTATTTATCAGTTCTCTACAAAAAGCGTATTTACCCTGTTTTCAGCTATCAGGTCTTCAGCAAAGAGCTTCGTGCCTTTTCAAACAACAACGATAGCGGAAAAGAGGTTCTCACCTCCGAGGCGCTTAAATACGTAACCGATGTGGGTTGGGATATTTACGCCTACGACGTAAGAGAAGATAAAAACAATCAAGCGCAAATGGACAGAATTGCAGAATATGGAGATCTTATAGGCAAAAAATTCACCACTGTTGATGAGTTTTTGCGCCATATACACGAATTACTCATAAACAAATTTGATCATCCTGTTAATATGTGGTTATTTCCTGCAACCTACGATGTAGGTCCTTGGAACGGAGCTAAACCTGACCAAGATTATTGCAACGCCCAAATTGAGTATTTTTATAATTTGCTTAAGGTTACAACTGAGCAGTACGAAAATCAGCTCAGCGGCGGTCTTGTTTGTTTCACCTATGGTTCTGATAGTTTTAATGGTATTTCTCAAAGACTTCCCTTTACTATTAATGGAGATGAGATTCATCCCGGCGTAGAAAAATGGACCATTATTCACAACACCATTACCAGTATTGTAGAGGAATACAGCGCTGTCGAAAATAACAAAATTTACACAGGTTATAAAAATCCTATTTCTTCTGGCTTAAATGACACCGCAAGCTTTGCTGTTATGGTTCCCAGAACAACCACAAATGTATTTTCGGGATATTTGCATAGTACATCCGGCAAAGTTTCAGGCGGACAATCTCTTAATCTTCGCCACGAAAACGATGAACATTTCTATGTGCTTGATAATGAGCTTTTAGAGGGTCGCGAAAATAGTGATGGCAAACCACTTGATTACACAAATGTTTACTTTAGAGTTAAGAATATGTTCTCTCTTGGACATGCCGATGATGCAAATCTTGATGTTGCAAATATTAATGCATTAGCTATAAGGATTAAGCTTAATGATAAAAACCTTGACAACTATTCAAACGTTCCAGGAAAATTTGCATTGTGCTTTAATGATCCAGATGCATCAAACACTGACACCAATTACTACGTATCAGACAAAAAGGATGATACTAATTGTCCTCTTTGGATCGATCTAGATGATGGTTCTATCACAAAAATGTACTCCGCAAACGGATACGATAATCCATATTACTATGAAGTTACCGGTAATATGGACGGATATATGATAATTCCTTTTGCGCTTTTTGAAGACGATGCTGAAACCATCAAAAATTCTCTTAACTCAGTATTATTCCGATTAGTTAATCACGCTTCAGGAGAATCTTCAAAAGCTTCCTCCTGGGAAAATAGAGAGCTTCTTATCGGCGATATGTTCTATGTCGAAGATGTTAACACCTTTGCTTCAGCAAGAATAAGCGACATTGCAAAATATTCATCCGGAAATGATGACGGCGCTTACTATGCACAAAAGATTCCCGGCTACAAATCTTCTTTTGGCGCAAACAGTACTATGTATGCTTCAAACACATACTCAAAATCGAAATACAGCACAACAACAGCTGCCACTGGAATTGGCGGATGCGTTCACATCAGCACCATTGCAGGTGGCGACCGTGCTATTGAAGTTACAGCAAATACCGAAGACGGAATTACCTTCCCTGCAAAAAACATCGACACCTACGATGGATATAACACAAACGCAAACTACAGAGATGCTCTTTGCGGCGTTCCTACAGAAATCAAAGGCAAAGGAATAACTGGACTTGCTATCCGCGTTGCTGTTACAGGCAATGACGGAGAAATCTCAACCTTTGCACCAGCTATAACCTACAGCGAAACAAAAGCCGATGGCAATCTCCAAATTAACGACTGCTATTTTAAGGTTAATGTTAAAGAAAACCAAATTCCTTTCATTGATTACAAAACCGGAAAAATAACCTACTACACCACCACAAGCTCGGGAATAGCTGTTGAAGGAAACATCGACGGATATTTCGTAATTCCCGATCTCTCAAGAACCTACTGGAGCGGACTTGCATCTGCCGGAATTAATTCTTTCCGTGGCGTAGGCGCTGTGCTTGCCGCAAACGAATGGAACGACGGAAGCAAATTCTATCTTGGAGATTCCTTCTGGCTTACCGATGTTGAGAAATTCACAGAGTATCACAGCAAGGCAGCTCTCAAGGTTACCTGCGCTTCTCTCACCCTTGAAAACAACATCACCATTAATTTCAAAGCTGACAAAGCAACCATTGATGCCGCAGGCTTAACAAATCCTTTTGCGACTTTCAGATTTGGCACAACTATTTCAACTGTTAGCGGCGTTGCAGACGAAAACGGAAAGTATGTTTTCAGCTTCAAGAATATTGCTCCTCACAAAATTGGTGATACGGTTAAAGTTACCTTATCTGCCTGGAAGGACGGAGCTGTTGTAAAGGCAAATGAGCCCTTTGAATACAGCGTTGCTGATTACTGCAACCGTAAAATCGAAAAGTACCACAAAGCGTCTGATGAGGATGTTGCTGCTGTTGCATTTAGAACCCTTCTCACCGACCTTTTAAATTACAGCAAGGCTGCACAGATCTACGCAAATTATAAGACAAATTCTTTTGCTAATATCAATGTAAATCAAGATTTTGCTTCTGCTAACATTCCCGAAATTTCCACCCAAAACAAGAACGGCTCTTATATTGTAAACGAAAATGCAACTGCTAACTGGTCTGCTGTTTCGCTTTACTTTAAAGAAAACGTTGCTATGAGATTTAAGTTTAGCACCGATCTTAATGTAAATAATCTTAAGGTTGCTGTTTCTCTGACCGAACCTGCTGACCAGAGCTTATCTGAAAATGCAATCATTATCGATGACATTTATATTGACACAAACGGCAAATACTTTGTACAGTTTGACGGACTTTATGCAAACGAGCTTCGCACCCCTGTTTATGTAACCATCTATGATACAGATAACAATGCAGTAAGTAACACCTTACAGTACAGCGCCGAGGCTTATGCCGCAAGTAAGTCTAACTACCATACAGAAGAAGTAAAGGACCAAGATGGAAATGTTGTGAAAGATGAGTTCGGCAACCCCGTAACTCAGACTAAGATTGACAACACAGCTATTTCAATGCTTGTTGTTGAAATGATGAAGTACAGCGATTCAGCTTCTGCTTACGCAAATCTCTAATTTCAAACCTCAAAAACCTCCGATGAGATTTCATCGGAGGTTTTTCTTTTTAAAAAACATTTTTTACAATACCATCGACAAAATATTACATATTTCGCGCCTCTTAACCCTTATAATTATTTTGGCAAGTTTTTTGCCAAATATTATATGAAAGAGAGGAAGTCAAATGAAAAAGAAACTTTTCGCACTACTCCTAACGGCTATCCTATCGGTAACCAACATTCCTATGCAGACATTAGTCGGCGCAGAAACAGCGGAAGAAACAGATTCAACCTACAGTTTTGCAACGCAAGACAGAGGTCTTCTCTTCTACGCTTTTACCGGTAAAACCGACAACTATGATGCCGATGCAGACGGAACTATATCCGATGCAGAATCGCTCGCCGAAATCGAGGCAGTTTTGCAGGCGGGGTATGTAAACACAATTTTTGCTGCACCCGGCACAACAGATGAGTCACTTGCTCATTTTACAAACGTTATTGCTCTTTGCAAGGAGTATAACTGTAAATTCTGGCTCTATGACTCAAAATGGAACTCATCTACAGAATCCCTTGACTACTATCTGCAGAAAAAAGCAACTGCTGTGTCAAAAATCAAATCCGTAGAGGGCGCTTGGGACCTCTTTTTAGGTTTTAGCTGGGACGAGCCTTTCCTTGGAGGAATGAGCAACAACGAGTTTAGAGAAATGACAAAATATCTCTACACCACCTACAAAAAGAGGATATTCCCTGTTTTGGGCTCAAATGTTGTAAATGAGGAACTGAAAACCTTTTCAGGTCTTCACACCGTAGAGGTTCCAACAGCCTATGGTCTTGAATATGTAACCGACATCGGCTGGGATAACTATGCCTACGATGTAAGAGAAAGCAAATTAGATGACCCTGAGCAAAATGCAAGACTTGCAAGCCTTTCAAGCGCTCTTGGTGTCACCCTTGAAACTGCCGATGACTACTATCGTTACATCCACGACCAGACAATGCAGAAAATCACCCATCCTGTTAACGCTTGGTTCCTTCCCTGCGCCTACAATTCGGGACCCTGGACCGGCGACGGAGCTGATGAGGATTACTGTGTTGCGCACTTAAACTACTTTAACAATCTGCTCACCTCAACTACTGCACAATATCCTAATCAGCGTAGTGGCGGAATTGCCGTGTTTACTTATGATTCAGACAGATTTACAGGTCTTGTAAAGCATCTTCCCATCTCTGTTAACGGAAATCTTATCTGCACAGAGGAAGCCTACGCTACCAAATGGAACACCCTTTCTGATGCCATAAAGGCTCTTAAAACCACCTTTGACAACGATACTGCCAACGAGATCTACACAGGTATCACCTCGCCCTATTCCTACGGTCTTAATGGCACCGCAAGCTATGCAGTTATGGTTCCCCGGTGCGTATCTTCTGTAAACACACTTTACTTCCAATGGACTACAACAGGTCCCTCTCTCCCGCTTCGTCACGAAAACTGCGAGAGCTTCTATGTTATTGATTCAAGCAAATCCAAGCTTTCAAGCAATGTCAGCACACAATTCTACACCTTAGGAAGACCCGGTGTTGACAGCGAAATTGACCTTTCAAAGGTTACAGCCATTGCCCTCAGGATAAAAATCAACGACAATTCTCCTGAGTATCAGCACAGCGTTTCAAGCTTCAGAGTTCATCTCGACGCAACCGACAACGACAGCGCGACCCTCAACGAGCCCGGCTCACAAAAGAGAGATGACACAAACACAGCACTTTGGCTCGATTTAAACGATGCCTCTGTTACAAAGATGTATCCTTCAAACGGATACAGCAGTGCTGTAAGCTACGAAACCACAGGCTCTATGAACGGATATATGATTATTCCTTTTGAGCTGTTCTCAGTTTCAGCAAACAGCACTCAAATAAGAGACTATCTCAAATCAATAAAAATCTTCTTTAACGAAACTTCCGCAACAACAGACGCAAAGGCATCAACCTGGGAGAACAAGGAGTTCCTTCTCGGTGACTGCTTCTTTATTGAAAATGTCGACACATTTGCATCTGCCTGCACACAGAACACAGTCAAATACTCATCGGGTTACGATGACGGCGCTTACTACGCACAGAAGATTCCCGGTTACAAATCCTCTTACGGTGCAGGATACAGCGGAACTATGTATATAAGACCCGAGTTTGCAAAGAACAAGGTCGCTCCCGAAACCTCAGCATCCGGAGGCGGATACATGCACGTTGCTACTATAGCAGGCGGCGACCGCGCTCTTGAGCTTTCGGCAAACTCCGGCTACTCCACCTCTCTTTCGCTTGATTTCCGCAACTATGACACCTATGAAGGACACAACACAAACGGAACCTATTCAAGTGCTACAGGTGGGATTCCCGCCTCTATCAAAAATCTCGGCATAAAGGGACTTGCAATAAGAGCCGCCATCACAGGCAACGAAAACAAGACCTCTTACTTTACTCCGATGCTTTCACAGGGCTACTATACCCTTACAAAAGCAGGACAGAAGATTCCCTTTATTGATTACGCAACAGGCGAAATTTCCGAATACACCGTTTCCACCTTCAGCGGAGGCGGAACAGGCATTGAGGTTACTGGAAACCTTGACGGATATTTTGTTATTCCCGACCTTACTGCTACCTATTGGAACGGCGGAGCTTATGCAGGAAGCCAGTCAGGCTTTAACGGCGTTGGCATAAGGCTTTACGGCGATTGGAGCCAGGGACAAAAATTCTATTTCGGCGACTCTTTCTGGCTTACCGACATAGAGAAATTTAAAAAAGCACACACCGCGCCCACCTTCTCTGTTACTGCAAACAAAGATTCAATCACCGCTACAACAGAGGATGCAAATGTTGTGTTCTCGTTAGACGGCAAAAACTGGAGCACATCCGGTGAATTTACAGACCTCGTTTACTACAGTGAATACACCGTTTACGCTAAATTCAGCGGCGGACGAATTGTGTTAAGTCAGAAGATTTGGACTGTTGAAGAGGGCACTGTTATAACCGACGGAGCATTCTATTACTACGATGTTCCCACTCCTGATGTTAATTCCTACATCACAATGGTTGAATACGAGCAGACAGGAACAATCAGAGATGTCTTTGGAAAAAACAGTTACGGCGGCGACTATGCGGCAAACTCCTTCCTCTATGTTGACAGAGTTGGCGATGAGGGAATGGTTTGTTTTGATGCTGACGAGACCACTCTTGGTACTTGCGTAAACCAAATGCTTTATATAAACGGTTTCCGCGACAACACCCAGACCCCTGTTGACATCAAAAACAGAGTTTACACCGACGGTCTTACACACATGGCTATACGTGTTAAAATTTCCGGCGGCACAAGCGGTCAGCTTTCAAGCTTTGGACTCATATTCCAGCCGCTTACCTTTGAGAACAATCTGTCTGATGCCTTCCTTGTTGACTATGATACGAGACAGGTTATTGACCCTAATTGGAGCGGACACGGATTTACCTTTACAGACGAATTTGACGGCTGGATAGTGATTCCCTTCACCGCCTACAGCGGAAAAACCATAAACGGCGAGGTTCTTACTGCTAAGGATGTTATTCTCGGTCTTACCGAAAACACACCCACCACCTCGAACACCGCCTCTTCATTCCAATTCTGGTTCCACAACGGATGCTCTTCACACGGCGTTACAACAGAGAGCAATTGGACAAACCGCGTTTTACATTTTGGAGATGTTATGGTTTTAAGCAATCCCGAATTGTTCTCGTCCTACAGAACAAGCTGTGACAACCTCGGCCATGAGCTTGCCTTTGTTGAGGCAGTTGACGCAACCGAGACCACTGCCGGAAACGTTGCACACTACTCTTGTGAGCACTGCGGCAAGACCTATTCAGATGCCGCCGGCACAACTGAGATCGACCCCATTATTCCCCCTTTAGCATAAAAGCAAAAGAGCCTATCCTTAAACGGATAGGCTCTTTTTTAAAACACTTTATCTGGCGTTTTGACCGCTATTTCTTTTCCAAGACAGAAGGAATAAATAAGGCACTCTTTAACGGGCAACCCGATGAGCTTTTCTATTGCGCCGCGATACATTGCAAGCTGCATACTGTATCTTTCTAAAAGCTCACTCTCGTCTTTAACATAGTCTGTTTTATAGTCTATAACGGTTGCTTTATCGCCCTCTATGATGACGCAGTCGGCAACGCCCTGCAAAATAACTGTGTCGTTTGCCGCGGCGGCACCGCCAAACTGAGAAGAGTCAACCCCCGTCATAAACTTGTACTCTCTTAAAACTGCATCTGCTGAAAGAATGCGCTTGCACATAGAAGAAGCAAAGAAGCCTGAGAGCTTATCCTCATCAATTACACTGCGCTGATGCTCTGTAACAAAGCCCTCATTAACCATTCTGTCAAGCTCGGCATTAATATTCTCTATCGCCTTTTTGTAATCTGCAAACTGCATAAAGGTGTGCAGTGCAGTTCCTCTCTGAGCTCCCGTCATCTGCTGACTGTGCATAAAATCAGGCTTAGACTCAAAATCATAAACCTCACCCTGCCCTTTTGTTAATTCACTTACAGAAAATTTACTGCTAAGCCGGGTTTGTGCAGCATAAGGATAGTTAAATTCCGACAGGCCTTTAACTGCTGAGACTATCTGCTCATTTGCTTTTGCTGTCCTTGATTTTTCTTGCTCTTTAATTTCCTCAGGGTCGGGCGCAAACATAACATTAAAATTTTGATTTTCCGCCGAATAGCCATCTATAACAAGTTCAGAAAAAGCCCTCTTAAGCTCCGATGAGTTTGCGCAGGAATACATGATCCACTGCGCCCAATTATTCATATTAAGCACTGTTGCGGCATTTTTATCGACCCTGCGATTAATAACTGCGTCAAGCACAAAATCATCTATCGAGGTGCGTACAATGGGGATGATCAGCTTTTCCTTTGCACGTGTCATAGCAACATACAAAAGCCGCATTTCCTCTGCAATTTGCGCCGCCTCTATTGACGCCTTGCCGGCCTTATAGGAAACGGGAGAATAGCGCACAGATTTCTCAAGATCGTTTATGCGGCAGGAAAATCCCGTTTTCTTGTTTATGAGGGTAGTATCGGTGCTGTCACTTGTATTAAAGTTTTTGAGCGAATTAGCAAGGATACATATCGGAAACTCAAGGCCCTTTGACTTATGCACCGTCATTATTGAAACGGCATTTCTGTTTTCGTTGAGTCCCTGTGCACCCGAAAGCTTGCTGTTATTTTTACGGGTCTTTTCAATAAATTTAAGAAACTGAGAAAGGCCCTTATATCCGTTTGCCTCAAACTGTCTTGCATAAAACCTGAAAATATCAAGGTTATTCATTCTGTCCTCGCCGCCGCTCATAGCACCGACAAGGTGATAAATTCCATATCTGTTATACAAAACCGAAAGCAGTCCGTCAACGCTCTGTGCCGCCGAGAGATTTCTAAGGTGCTCAAGTCCTTCTAAAAAGCGGATGCATTTTTTATTTCCTGCCTCTGCCGCCTTTTTAACCGAAATATAAAGCTCCTCTTTTTTGTTGTCGGCGCGAATTTCTGCTAAGTCCTGCGGCGTAAAGAGAAAAACAGGAGAAATAAGCGCGGCGCAAAGAGAAACATCGTCATAAGGGTTATTAATCGCTTTGAGAAGAGAAAGAACCATAAGCATTTCGCGGCTTTCCAGAAAATCGCCGCCGCTTTTATCCAAAACAGCATCAATATTGAGGTTTTTAAGAGCCTCGTAGTAAGCAGAAAATCTATCCTTTCCCGATCGGGCAAGAATGCAGAAATCCCCATATCTGCAAGGGCGCATACTGCCGTTTTCACTTATCATATAGCCGCTGTTTACAAGCCTTTCAATTTCCTTAGCAATTATAACGGCTTCTTTTTCAAGCCAATATTTTTCGCGTGTGCCTTTTGGGGTTTCATAGAATAAAAGTGAAACTCCTTCCCCTGCTGTTTGCTCAAACTGTGCAGAGGCTTTTAGGCTGTCGCTTTGGCTGTAAGCTCCCGCTCCCACACCATCTATCATAATGCTGAAAAAGACGTTGTTTATAAAATCGGTTACGCTTTTGCGGCTTCTGAAGTTATTATCAAAGAAAATTTTGGCAGGAAAATTCTTTGAGTCAAAATCAAAAAACGCCTCTTTCTTCTCTTCAAAAATATCGGCATCGGCGTGTCTGAAGCCATAAATGCTCTGCTTTACATCTCCAACCATAAAGACATTGCTTTGAGGAGTGGAAATTGCCTTAAAAATCATTTCCTGAGCGGCATTTACATCCTGATATTCGTCGATATAAATCTCATCAAACCTTGAAGAAAGCGCACTTGCAAGAGCGGTTTTGTTATATTCTCCATTTTCCTTTTGCCATAGGAGCTTTAGCATAAATTGCTCGGCATCGGAAAAGTCAACAAGATTTTTTGCTCTTTTTTCTGAGGCAAACTCCTCCATAAAAGCGCGCACAAGCTCAAAAAGCTTTAAGATTATCGGCTTTAAAAATGTTTGCTCAGACTGATACTTTTCAAACGAAATGTCACACAATGCCGCTGCAACATTTTCAATCATTTTTTTGATCTTTTTGCGGCAGCTTATCACAAGCTCTTTGCACTCGGGATCAATTTTTTTAGAATAGCCTCTGTTTGAAAATTTAAGAAGCAGACAGCTTTCAAACGCCTTGGGAATATCACCTGCAAGCAGATACTCCTCTGCATTTTTAAGCTCCGAGATATCCTCAAGGATAAAGGCCGACATTTTTTCGTCAGCTATATCCTCAATATTTTTTTCACACACTTTTGTAGCATACCTCACGGTTTTAAGCGAGTGTTGAATGATGGGCTCTAAAAGCTTGAGATAATTTTCCTCGGTAGGCTCAAGCTTTGAGGTCCACAAATCCAGCACATCGAGAGGAAACGGCATTGCAACAACAGCATTATAGACCTTTATGATTATCTGAAGCAGCTCATAATCGTTTTTAGAGCTGCAAACATTCTCAACAAGGTCATAAAATGCTTTATCGTTTTCCGCATAGGCATTTTTTATAACCCTATCGGCCGCCGAGAGCATAAGTATTTCATTCTCGGCCTCGTCGGCAATGCGAAAATCGCAGGACAGGTCAAGACGGGAAAAATTCTCTCTTATGATCTTAAGACAAAAGCTATGAATTGTTCCTATCTGGGCTTCGCCTATGTTTTCAAACTGCCTTTGGAGCAGTTCATTTTCAGGTTCTTCATCTGCCTTTTCGGAAAGCTTTGCCTCAATTCTTGAGAGCATTTCATTTGCCGCCGCATTTGAAAAGGTCGTCATCAAAAGGCGCTCGGGAGAAAGCGGATCTAAGGCATCAGAAAGCCTTTGCGCCACCCTTTCAACAATTGCAGAAGTTTTTCCTGAGCCGGCTGCGGCAGAAACAAGGATGGGGCCGCGCTTTGCATCAATAAACGACCTTTGGGCATCTGTCCATTTTTTATCAGCCATCCTGTTTCACCTCTTTTTCCTCTTTATTTACAAGGCGGCAGGGGTCGCCTTCCTCAAATCCGCAAATCGCGTGGTAATCGCAGAACTTGCAGGCTTTATTATCGCGCCCGACATAAAGCGGATTGACCTTGAGGTTTCCGCTCACAAGCTCGTCCGCCATTTTTAAGATAAGCTCCTCAATTTTTTCCTGCAAATAAGAAAACTCAGAAGGCTGTTCGTACGACACGCTGAAATACGGCGCTGAGCGGCGAACATTTTCGTCATCAAGGGCAATGCCCTTCATTTTATAGCCCTTTTCAACCTCTTTTAAAAGCGCTTCATCGCTGTGAACTCCTTTTTTACTTACCTCGCTTTTCTTGGCAGGCATATACAGAACGCCCGACGGAGTGAGGTTATCGTTATATCGCGCACCTCCGTTTTTAAGGATCGAAAAGAGATAAAGGAACATCTGAAGATTTAGGCCTAAATCAAGGTCAAACTTTGAAAAGTCCTTTGTACCGCTCTTATAGTCAATTACTCTGACATAGGTTCCGTTTTTGGTCTTAAGTGTGTCAACGCGGTCAACCTTGCCGTAAATGCCTATCTTGTTGCCGCTAACAGAGCTTAGCATATAAGGCTCAATATCTTTGCCACGGCGAATATCAAGCTCAAAATCGCGCGGAGTAAAGCCGCTTGCTTCAAGCTCATCAATTACGTATTTTATAACCGGAACTATGGTTGATTTAAGGCGCATAATGCTGTATTTTATGCGATTATCGGTTATGTTCTCTGCGCCTATTCTAAGGCTCAAAAACTGTGAAAGCAGCTTTTCAATAAGCTCTGTAAGCTCGTCTACTCCTAAAAGCGAAAGCTCGCCTACACTATAATCTTTTAGTAAGTGCTCCATAACCTCGTGAATGGCATTTCCCGTGTCAAGCGCGGTTATTTCGGCAACCTTTAACGGCTTTAAATTAAGGCCGTATCGGCAGAAATGCGAAAACTGGCAAAGATGATATTTTTCTATCTGCGACGGCGAAACCATCATTGTTTTGCCGTAAAGTCTGTTTGACTGCTCCTGTGTTATCGACTCTGTTGTAATAGCGCTTCCCTTTTCTATAGCTTTGAGCTTATTTCTGTAAAATTCATCGATATGATTTTCAAAGTAGCTATACAGACTTGCGGCCATCTCGCTATCGCTGTTAAAGTATCTGCAAAGCAGTTCAAATGCGGCGGCATCTGTTCCAAAAAGGGTTTTGGGGTCGGCAAAAGAAAGGTTTGTTTCCTCGATGCCCAAGCCCTTAACGATTTTATTTACAATTTTAGATGCAAAAATCGGCTCGCCCTTTTGGGTGTTGCGGCTATAGCTTATATGAACTTCGTCTGTTGCTGAGCAAAGCGCGCAGTAAAGATAATAATCTTCGTTTTGATTCATAACGGCAGACGGAGTTAACACATCTATTCCCGCAGAGCGAACAGCCTTTCGGTCACTATCCGAAAACAGACCGTTTTCACTATGTCTTTTTGGAAAAACGCCTTCGTTCATTCCAACCAAAAAGGCAACCTTTACTCCGTCTGTGCGGATTCTCGCGCCATCGCCCACCTGCACCTCGTCAAGATGGTGCGGAATAGATCCGACATCCTCGGCGTTCAGAGCAAGGCGGAAAAGCTCTAAATAGCGCTTTAAAGAAACCTTTTGCTCTTTTAAAAGGGCAGAAAGCTGACTCATTACGCTAAGGCAGACCTTATAGGCGCGGTACTGCTCAGAGGCAAGCGCACTATCGGTTTGGGACAGGGCCTCTGTAAGCTCGGAAAGCTTATTTATAACGCCGTTTTGCTCCATAAAGGAGTAAAGGGCGCGGGTTATGCTGTTTCCGTCGGCCTTAAGTATCTGCTTTTTAAGCTCCAAAAGCGGCAAAACAGTTTGTTTTCTAATTTCATTAAGCCGCAAAAGGCGCTCTAAGCCTTTTTCATCAATTTCTCCGTCAAGTCCGTTTGGATTTTTAACAAAATCCGAAAGCAGCTGCTTTTTATTAAGACGCCAAAGCTCAATATAGTTTTCGAGTTCTGAGGCGGAATCACTGTCAATCGGAGAGATGGGGCATTTTAAGTATCTTACAAAAACCGACGGCTCTATATCGCTTATAATAGTTTCAAGCAGGCTTATTATAAAGAGAGCGGCAGGCCTTGTGTCAATAGAGCTCCTTTTATCGCAAAAGAAAGGAATATCATAAAGGCGGAAGCTGTCCTCAAGGTGATGAAGATAGGAGTCCATTTCCCTGCCGATAACTGCGATATCGCGATAACGCAGTTTTTTATTCATAACAAGTCGGCGAATTTCTGCGGCGACATGGCGGCACTCAAGCTTTACCGAGATTGCCGAGCTTACCGTAACCGCGCTTATATCCTGTGGTGCTTCAAAGTCTTGCGCGGCGGCAAGCCTTTCAAGAGCACCGAGCGCATCACTATTAAAGCCCTCTCCGACACTTAAAACATTTTCTTCTGCCACATTAACGCCATTATTTGAGGCAAGTCTTTTTATCTTGCCCAAGGTGTCAAGAGGGGTGCGGAAGGCAGCGGGACATAGTCTTCTCGGTGCAGGGACACTGCAAAGTATAAGCGTTACCTCATCGCTGTTTGAAAGCATTTGGGAAATAATGGAAAGCTGAGCGCTGTTAAAGGAAGCAAATTCATCGATAATTACATTATAATCCTTAAAAAACTCCCCGTTGCCAAGCCGCTTATAAGCAGATGCAAGCTCGTCGGACGGGTCAAGGTACCCTTTATTAACAAGCGCATCGTAAAAATGATAAATATTGGAAATGTCACAAAGCTTGTCCTTAAGCAGCGCATTATCGTCAAACTCGCTCAAAGAAGCTTCAAACTGCTCAGGCGAAACCCCGGCAACCTTAAGCTCATCAATAAGTGCCGACACCTCTTTTGCAAAGGCTGCATTTTTAACCTGACCTGCGTAAACCTTTAAAGAGTCGGCGGCATTTTCGGCGGCGGTTGATGCCAAAATTAGTTTTCCTGCTTCCGAAAGCCTTTCGCCAAGCATTCCGCCGTATTTTGCATTTATAAGCGAGCAAAGCCTTGTAAAGCTTACGACCTCAACCTTAGAAAAGTCGCGATCGCCAAGAGAAAGATAAAGCTGTTTTTCTGTTTCAAAAGAGGACTGCTCAGGCACAAGCAGCATAACCTTTTTACTGCTCGATTTCACACTGCTTCGAATTTTTTCAAGAATAAACTCATTTTTATTACTTCCTGCCCTTGCAAAAACCGGAAAAAGCATAGTTTTTTCTCCTCTCTTAATTGTTATAACTACATTATAACATTTTTTGATAATATGTCAAAGAAAACGGCAGTGTTTTTAAAAAAAGCAACACTGCCGAAAAATCAGATATAATTTTTTATCATATCGTCAAAATAAGCGTCTCTTTTTGCAAAATCGCAGGCCTGAACGAAGTAGTTTTCAAGCCTTCGATGGCACTGCAGGCGCTTATCTGAAAACTCTGCCGCCTCCTTTAAGAGTTCTCTTGCGGCGCGGCGCTGGAAGGATGTTCTAAACGAATATTCCTGCATTTTTTCTTTATCATAAAACCGCGAGGTGTGTATAGTCTTGACTCCTTCAATCTTTATCGGATGGAATTTATTCGAGGTCATAAGGCCAAGCGAGAGTTCGGGAATAAGCAGATGATCTATTCTCTTACTGTCGGACATAGGGCAAAGGCAGATATAAACCGTGTATCCTGCAGAAACTGCCGCTTTACTTACAGCCTCTAAAACAATTCCCGAAGCCGCGCCGCTATCATCCTCGATTGCAAAAAGGCGGTCACACATTTTTTGAGCGGTGTCTGTAAACATAAACACTCCGTTTTCAGAAATTGTGCTAAGATACCTTACCTTTACATCCCCTACTCCTCCTTTTTGTTTTTTTATTTCTCTTGCGCAGAGCCTTGAAATAAAATTAGTAAGCTTTGATTTATCAAGACAGCGCATAGCTAATTTTTCATTTGACGACAAAAGCATTCCTGCCGCTCTCAAAAAGCTGTCAAACCTTTGTCGGTACATCTCCTCTCTTACGGCGGCTCTGTTTATTTCGGCGGCATATTTCTCTAAAATATTGCTGTCAAAAAAGTCGTAAAGTGACACGACCTTATGGTTTAGTCCCGCAAGAGTTGGCTCAACAACGTGTGGAGCGGTGCCATCGACAAGGCTTATTGCAGAGTCTTTAAAAATTGCGGCATCAAGGGAGTTTACATCGGCAGAGCAGTGTATAAGCTCGCATTCCTGCTTATCAGCAAATCTTGATGCCGCTTTTTTTATAAGGGTGGACTTACCGCTTCCCGCTCCTCCCTTTAAAATAAAGGTTTTCTTAAATTCGTTTTCATTTGTAAGCTGTGAAAAATGCGTAACAAAACCTTTGGGTGTAGAGGCGCTCATAAAAAAGTGATACACATTATTATGTAACATATATTTCCCTCCGCATAAAGTTATCTACCGTTTATATTTTAAGATATTCTGTTTTTTTTCTTTTTGCTACAAAACTGTCTTTTTTTGATTAAAATCAACAGATTTTGGACAGAAAATCTATTGAAAAGGATATTTTATTATTGTAAAATTGTTTTATAAATACTGCTTTGCAGGTTAAAGGGAGTGGCTTATATGGACAAAAAAGCCTACAGATTTATTAAAGACAAAAAAAGAGTGATGTTTTATTCGCTGACATATTTTGCAGACTACTATGATAGTGACGGCGACGGTGTTGCATCGATTGAGGACAATCTCAAGGAGATAGAAACCCTTCTCAAAGAAGGCTATGTAACCTCCCTTTTTGCAAACATTATCGGAGAAGGCGAGGATGCAAAAAGAAGATTTCGCGGAATTATTGAGCTTTGCAAAAAGTACGGCGCGACCTTTTGGATGATCTGCAGTCTTTACAGATCAAGCGAAACCACTATTGAGGACTATGTTGCCTCTGTTCAGACAACCGTTGATGTAATAAAGTCGGTCGAGGGCGGCTGGGATATTTTCTCAGGATTTTACTGGGATGAGCCTTATCTGCATGTGCTTTCAAACGACGATTTTTATGAGATGACAAAGGCTCTTTATCTTACATACAAAAAGCGAATTTACCCTGTTTTCTGCACAAATATTTTAAATCAGGAGCTTATTGATTTCTGCAAGCTCGGAACCGAGAGAAGTGTTCCCAGATGTGAAGCTCTAAAATATGTTACCGACGCCGGCTGGGATAACTATGCCTACGACGTAAGAGAAGAATTTTCAGATAATCAAATGCAAATTGAGAGGCTTGAGGCGCTCTCTAATGCACTCGGAGTTAAATTTAATTCCACCGACGATTTTCATCTCTATTTTCAGGATGAGATGATGAAAAAGTTTGATCACCCTGTTAATGTTTGGATGTATCCCTGCGCCTACGATAGATTAACATATACAGGCCTTAAAAGCGACGAGGATTACTGCAGGGCTCAGGTTGAATATTTCAACACCTTCCTTTACAGAACAAGCGAGAAATATAAGCTTCAGCGCAATGCGGGTCTTTGTTTATTCACCTACAACTCAAGAAGCTTTATAGGCTTAGTTAAGCGCCTGCCCATTAAGATTGACGGCAAAATGCTCTGCACCGAAGAGGGCTTTGAGGAAAAATGGTACGAGATGGATGCGGCCATTAAGCGCGTAAGGCAGGCTTATGATGACGAGGGCGAAATCGAAATCTATGCAGGTCTTGATGAATAATTAAATTTAAAACACGGTGTATTTAATAAATACGCCGTGTTTATTATTTGTTTTTGCAGATTTTTCCTTAAAGGTCTTGAAAAAGTGATACAAAAGGCGTAAAATATAATTGTTAAATAATCTCTGCTTTTGCAGAAGAATGGAGAAATATTATGTCTAAAGAAATTTTAGTTGAAACCTCTGCCCGTCACGTTCATCTTTCACAGGCCGACCTTGAAATCCTTTTTGGAAAAGGCGCTGAGCTTACCATTAAAAAAGATCTTTCTCAGCCCGGACAGTACGCCTGCAACGAGCGCGTTACCGTTGTTGGTCCCAAGAGAGAGCTTGCCGGCGTTTCTATTTTAGGTCCTGTCCGTCCCTCAACTCAGGTTGAAATTTCTATGACCGATGCTCGTTCTATCGGTGTTGCCGCTCCCATCAGAGAGTCCGGCGATACAAAGGGCAGCGCAGGCTGCAAGCTTGTTGGTCCCTGCGGCGAGGTTGAGCTTAGCGAGGGCGTTATCGTTGCAAAGCGTCATTTACACATCACTCCCGAGGATGCCGAGAAGTTCGGCGTTTGCGACAAGCAGAACATCAAGGTTAAGATCGCTTCCGAGCAGAGAACCACCATTTTTGATGATGTTGTTGTTCGTGTTTCCGAGAAATTCGCAACTGCTATGCACATCGACACCGACGAATCCAATGCCGCATGCGCAGGTTCTGTTGGCGAGATCATCGACTAATTACATATTAAAAAAGCGAAAGCACCGAGCTAAAAAGCTCGGTGCTTTTTTTATAGTTTTTTAGCCTTTTCAAAGGCGGCAATTACCGCGTTTTCAACCGTTTTGTCGGTCTTTGCATTTTCAAGGATATAAATGCCTTCAATGGTGGCTCCACCAGGCGAGCAAACATCCCTTTCAAGCTGTTTTGGATCGGTGCCTGTTGCGATGGCAAGTTTTGCCGCTCCAAGAACAGTTTGCTCGGCAAGCTTTAGAGAGAGCCCTTCATCAAGGCCGCATTTAACTCCACCGTCCGAGAGTGCCTTTGCAAAGTAATACACAAAGGCAGGGCCGCAACCCGAAACTGCCATTGCGGCATCAATAAGCTCCTCACTTATTGGTTCTAACAAACCCGAAAGGGACAAAAGCGAGCAAAACTTTTCTGTCTGCTCTTTTGTGACAAGCATATTGTGGCTGTAAACGGTTGTGCCTGCGCCTACTGCAACGGCGGTGTTTGGCATTATTCTGATTATAGGAAATTCAAAGCCCAAAAGTAAGGTTATTCTCTCGCAGGTCACGCCTGCCGCCATTGACACTAAAACGGCATCTTTTCTGTCTTTGAGTGAATCTTTAATCTCGCTTATAGCCTTATCTATAACCTGAGGCTTTACACCGAGGAATATAAATTCGCACTCTTTTGCGACCCTTTCGGCATCCACGCAGAGCGCGCCGCTTTCTCCTGCAATTTCCATGACTTTTTCTTTAAAATTATCCGACAAAAGCACATTTTCTCCGCCTATTTTTTCTATGACAGACTTTGCTAATGCGCCGCCCATTTTACCTGTGCCGATAAAACCTGCCGTTTTCATTTTCACACATCCTATCTTATATGGCCGTTTCCCTCTATCACATATTTATAAGCCGTCATTTCCTCTATTCCCATAGGGCCGCGGGCATGCATTTTTTGGGTCGAGATGCCCATTTCGCACCCAAGTCCGAACTCTCCGCCGTCTGTAAAACGAGTTGAAGCATTTACATAAACTGCGGCACTGTCAACAAGGCTTGTAAAGAGCTTTTGCGCCTCGGTGTTTTCTGAAATGATTGTCTCGCTATGCCCTGTTGAGTGAAGCGAAATATGCTCTATCGCTTCTTCTGTGCTATCTACAATTTTTACCGCAAGGATATAATCCAAAAATTCGGTGTCAAAATCGTTTTCTCCTGCGGTTTTGCCCTTTATAATTTGTGCGCTCTTTTCGCAAAGACGAAGCTCTACATTTTTTTCCTCTGCAAGAGCTTTATATACCATAGGCAAAAACTCATTAGCAACGTCCCTATGTACTAAGCAAACTTCTGCCGCATTGCAAACAGAAGGGCGAGAGGTTTTTGCATTGTCAAGGATTTTAACTGCTTTCTCAAGGTCGGCAAATTTGTCAACATAAATATGGCAGATGCCTGTTCCGGTTTGAATACAAGGAACTGTGGCGTTTTGAACGCAGGCATCAATAAGACCCTTTCCACCTCTGGGAATAAGCAGGTCAACATATCCGTTTGCGCGCATAAGCTCATTTGCGCTGTCGCGAGTCGTGTCCTCAACTAAATTTACAAGATTTTTATCAAAACCCTCTTTTTCAAGGCCGCTTTTCATTGCATCAACTA
Source organism: Oscillospiraceae bacterium (assembly GCA_015066115.1). GTDB lineage: Bacteria > Bacillota > Clostridia > Oscillospirales > Ruminococcaceae > SIG578. The sequence goes on along the minus strand of SVOZ01000001.1, from coordinate 37,098 downwards.
TTGCTTTTGCGCTATTAAAGGCTTCTTTTCCGCCGCGAAGCACACTAACATTTCCGCTTTTTACACAAAGGGCAGCGGCATCGGCAGTTACATTAGGTCTGCTTTCGTAAATGATTGCTACAACGCCGATAGGCACACAAACCTTTTTAATCAAGAGGCCATCCTCACGTTTATACTCGCTTATCGTTTTGCCAACAGGGTCAGAAAGCTCTGCTACGGTTCGCATAGACTCTGCCATAGCCTTTATTCTGTCGGGCGTAAGGCGAAGTCTATCAAGCATAACCTCGCTGATCTTTCCCTTTGCATTTTCCAAATCCATTCTGTTTTGCTCTAAAATCTGCTCTTTGTTTTCCAAAATAGCATCTGCCATAGCCAAAACAGCCCTTTTTCTATCCTCTTTGGACGTAACAAGGGCTGAATTTTTGGCATTTTTAGCATTTACAAGAATTTCCTTTGTTGAAAGCATAATATCACTTCTTTCCAATAAAGCGGGTGCCAACATCTTCACCCTTTACGATATCATAAAGCTTTAAGGGATCAGAGCCGTTTGCAATTACCATATCAATTCCCTTTTCTGTTGCGATCTCGGCGGCGTGAAGCTTGGTTTTCATTCCGCCTGTGCCGAGCGACGAGCCTTTGCCCTCTCCGAGAGCCATAATTTCAGGGGTGAGATTTTCTACCCTTTTTAAAAGGACTGCGTTTTTATCTCTTCTGGGATCGGCTGTGTAAAGGCCGTCAATGTCCGATAAAAGCACAAGCAGATCAGCCTTTACGCTAACAGATACTATTGCGGCAAGTGTGTCGTTATCGCCGATGACAATTTCATCGGTGGCAACGGTGTCGTTTTCGTTTATGATGGGCAGAGCATCGAGCTCTAAAAGGCGGTTTAAGGTGTTTTCAAAGTTTCTATGGCGCTCCTCGCTCTTCATATCAGAGCCGGTAACGAGAACCTGCGCCGTTGTGTGATTATACTGTGAAAAGAGGCGATCGTATGTATACATAAGCTCGCACTGACCGACTGCGGCGGCGGCCTGCTTGGTTGGAATATCGTCGGGGCGTTTTTTGATATTAAGCTTACCCATCCCCATTCCGATAGCGCCCGAAGAAACTAAAATTACCTCGTGGCCGATATTTTTAAGGTCGCTTAAAACCTTACAAAGCTCTTCAACCAAAAAGATATTCATTCTTCCTGTTGAGTGTGCAAGGGTCGATGTGCCGACTTTTACTACGATACGCATAACTTTCTCTCCATAAGTTTTTTTCTATTATACTCTTTATTTTTTTATTTTGCAATAAAAATGGGCGAAATCAGTAGATTTCGCCCTATAAATTAAACAGTTTCAACCTTTATCATATTGGTGTTACCAGACGAGCCGTTTACAAGTCCACCCGTAATAACAATCCTATCGCCTTTGCTAAGCGAAAAGGTTTTTGCCGCCAGGTTTTTAGCAGTGTAGAAAAGCACCTCGGTCGAGTCGTATCTTTCGGCTTTAACGGGGGTTACGCCCCAGGAAAGCGAGAGCTTGCGCCAGGTTTTTTCGTCAGTGGTAAGGCCCATAATATCGGCAGGGCCTCTAAAACGCGATACCATTCGCACGGTGGCGCCCGAGAGCGAGCAAACCGCAATTACTCTGGCATCAATGTCGATCGCCATATTGCAGGTTGCGTGAGAAATGGCGTCAACTGTGTTCTTTATCTTAAACCGCGAGTTATGAAAAACCTCATCGTAAGAGATGCTTTTTTCTGCCTGCTCAACGATTTTTGCCATTGTTTGCGCAGTTAAAACCGGGTATTTTCCTGCGGCGGTTTCGCCCGAGAGCATAACGGCGCTTGTGCCGTCAAAAACGGCATTGGCAACGTCAGAAATCTCTGCCCTTGTGGGACGGGCATTATTTATCATTGATTCGAGCATCTCGGTTGCCGTAATTACCCTTTTACCTAAAAGGCGGCATTCCTTTATCATATGCTTCTGTATGGCAGGAACCTCTTCAAAAGGAATTTCAACGCCAAGGTCACCTCTTGCGACCATAATTCCGTCACATTCCTCGCAGATCTCTTCAATATTATCAACGCCCGAACGGTTTTCAATTTTTGCGATAATATCAATGTTCTTTCCGCCGTTTTCAGAAATTATCTTTTTAACATCCAACAGATCCTGCTTGCAGGACACAAAGGAACAGGCAATGAAATCAACATCATTTTCGATTCCGAAAATTATGTCGCTCTTATCATCATCGCTTACATATTTTTGGCCTAAAACCTTATCGGGAAAGCTCATACTCTTTTTATCGCGCATTTCGCCTCCGACAATAGTTTTACAAATTACATCGGATTTAGTTGTGCTTACAACTTCGAAGATAAGAAGGCCGTTATTAACCTTTATTATATCGCCCTTCTTCATTTCGGCGGCTATACCCTTATAGCTTACTGAAACCTTTTTATTATCTCCGATAATATCGTCTGCTGTAAAGATAAATTCATCGCCATCGCAAACAGTTACGCTTCCGCCCTCAAAAACACCTATTCTGTATTCGGGGCCTTTGGTATCGAGCATAATTGCTATGGGCATAGAAAGCTCTGTTCTCACCTTTTTTATTGTGTCGATAAGCTTTTTATGCTGCTCATGCGTTCCGTGCGAAAAGTTAAGACGGGCAACATTCATTCCTGCAAGGCAGAGTTCTGAAAGGGTTTTTTCATCGCTGCAGGCAGGGCCTATTGTACATATCATTTTTGTTTTTCTCATAGCAGTTCTCCAAGTTAAAATTTAACATATATAGTATACCACTTATTTCGTCTTATTTCAAGCAGTTTAGAGGATATTAGATTGCTATTTTCTTAACGAAAAACTCCCCTGACCTAAAAGGCCAAGGGAGAAAATTTGTTGATATATAGCCATTTGTTTCTATAAAGTAAATTAACTTTACAAAACTTTTAGCCGCCGAGATACGCTTTTTTGATCTGGTCGGAGCCGAGAAGCTCTTTGCCTGTTCCCGAAAGGACCAATCTTCCCGATTCAAGAACATAGGCTCTATCGGCAATTTCGAGCGCCATACCTGCGTTTTGCTCAACCAAGAGCACTGTTGTACCCGCGGCGTTAAGCTCCTTAATAATGCTGAATATCTGCTCAACCAAAATGGGAGCAAGACCCATAGAAGGCTCATCAAGCATCATAAGCTTGGGGCGGCTCATAAGAGCTCTGCCCATTGCAAGCATCTGCTGTTCGCCACCCGAAAGGGTTCCTGCAATCTGATTTTTGCGGTGCATAAGTCTTGGAAATCTATTAAAGACATCCTCAATTCCTGCCTTGACATTTGAAGGATCGGTATAGGCGCCCATTTCAAGATTTTCAAGAACGGTCATCTGCAAAAAGCAACGTCTGCCCTCGGGAACATGTGCAAGACCTCTTGCAACAAGCTTATGCGGTTCTGTGTGAGAAATGTCCTCATCAAGAAAGCTGATGCTTCCTGTTTTGGTGCGGAGCATTCCCGAAATAGTTTTAAGTGTGGTTGATTTACCGGCACCGTTTGCACCGATAAGAGCAACTATCTCACCCTGCTTTACATCAAGGGAAACACCTTTAAGGGCGTGAATTTTGCCGTAATAAACGTTTATATCATTAACCTTAAGCATTATTATCGCCCTCCCTCTTTTTTCCGAGGTATGCTTCGATAACCTTGGGATTGGATTTGATCTCATCAGGCGTTCCCTTGGCAATAACTTTACCGTGGTCAAGAACGCAGATGCCCTCACAGATATTCATAACAAGATTCATATCGTGCTCAATTAATAAAATTGCGATATTAAAGGTGTCACGAATTCTGCGGATATTATTCATAAGCTCTGCGGTTTCGGAAGGGTTCATTCCGGCCGCAGGCTCATCAAGCAAAATAATTCCGGGGTTGGTTGCAAGGGCGCGGACAATTTCAAGCCTACGCTGTGCGCCGTAAGGCAGAGAGCCTGCCTCTTCATTTGCCATATCTGCCATTTTGAAAAAGTCAAGAAGCTCGAGCGCACGCTCGGTAAACTTCTTTTCAGCCTTTTTAAAGCCAAAGCTATGGGTAAAGTTTGAAACGAGCGACTCTTTAATTTGATTGTGCAGACCAACCTTTACATTGTCAATAACCGACATATCCGAGAAAAGACGGATATTCTGGAAGGTTCTGGCAATTCCCATACGGTTTACCTGAGCGGTTGTCTTTCCTGCAGTGGTTTTTCCATCGAGAAGGATGGTTCCTCTGGTTGGTGCATAAACATTTGTAAGCAGGTTAAAAACGGTTGTTTTACCTGCACCGTTAGGTCCGATAAGACCTCCGATCTCAGTTCTTCCAACGGCTAAGGTGAGATCGTCAACAGCAGTAAGTCCGCCAAAGTCGATACCCAGGTGATGCGCTTCGAGGATAGGGGTTTTATCAACGTCGCGCTCGGGAACGATGCTTCTGCTCGGCATTTCTACCATTTTACTCATTACCTGCACCTCCCGCCTTTTCCTTTTTACGCTTTGCAAAAATATTCTTTACAAAGTCTGCTATCTTATCCTTAAGCACTTTTGCGCCGCTGCTGTTTTTAGCAAGCATAACGATAACAAGAACAACTGCATAAATAAGCATACGATATTCTCCGAATTCACGGAAAATTTCGGGAAGCATATAAAGCACGGTTGTTGCAATTATGGTTCCAAAGAACTTGCCCATTCCGCCGAGAACGACGAAAACGAGGATAAGAATTGAGGTGTTAAAGTCAAATTTCTTTGCAACGATGCTTGAATAATTCATAGCATACATTGCGCCTGCCATACCTGCAAGTGCGGCAGAGGTGATAAATGCGGTAAGCTTATATTTTGTAACGCCGATACCGACAGACTCTGCGGCGATCTGATTGTTGCGGATGGCCTTAATGGCTCTGCCTGTGCGGCTATGAACAAGATTTATTACTATAAAAAGTGTAACTAAAATCAAGACTATTCCTGCAACAAAGCTTGCAATCTTAGGAATACCGACTGCGCCCTGAGGTCCCTTTAAAATAACCGTTCCGTCGGTCATATTAAGCGAGGCAACATCGGTCATTGAGAAGTGAAGTCCTTTTTTGTCAACACCGATATAGAGGCAGTTTACGATGTTCTTGATGATCTCACCGAATGCAAGGGTTACAATAGCAAGATAGTCGCCCTTAAGCCTTAAAACAGGAATACCGATTAAAAGACCTGCTATTCCTGCAAGAATGCCGCCGATAACAATGCCGATTATAAGGCGAACAACATCGGGGACACCGTTTCCAAGCGAAACCGCGGCAACCGCGCCCGAAAAGGCGCCTACACTCATAAAGCCTGCGTGGCCGAGGCTGAGCTCGCCGAGCACGCCAACTGTAAGGTTAAGAGAGATGGCCATAACTATATAGGCGCAGATAGGAACAAGCATTCCGCTTAAGGAATAGCTGAGCATACCTGCCTGCTGAAGCGGGAAAATAACTGCAAAGGCAAGCAGAACTATTCCATAGGTGCTTACAGAGGTTCGTGCATAATCACTTAAGTTTTTAAATTTTTTAAGCATACTCTCACCTCACACCTTCTCGTTTATCTTTTTGCCCAAAAGGCCTGTCGGCTTTACAAGCAAAACGATAATAAGAACTGCAAAAACTATTGCATCTGCAAGTTCACTTGAAATATAGGCTCGTCCGAATATTTCGATGATACCTAAGAGAATTCCGCCGAGCATTGCTCCGGGAATAGAGCCGATACCACCAAATACTGCGGCTGTAAACGCCTTGATGCCAGGCATTGAGCCTGTTGTGGGAATAAGGATCGGGTAAGCCGAGCAAAGAAGCACACCAGCTATTGCGGCAAGCGCACTGCCTATTGCAAAGGTTACCGAAATAGTAAGGTTTACATTTATGCCCATAAGCTCTGCGGCGCCCTTATCCTCAGACACAGCGCGCATAGCCTTGCCCATTTTGCTCTTTTTAATAAAGAGGGTGAGAGCGATCATAATAACGATACAGGCAATTACCGTTACGATAGATTCGCTTGTAATAATAAGCTTGCCGCCTGCAAGAGAGATAGACTCAAAATCAACTATTGAGCTGAAATTCTTGGGGGCGCTTCCCCAGATAAGCAGAGCCGAGTTCTGGAGAAAATAACTGACACCGATAGCTGTTATTAAAACTGCAAGCGCAGGCGCTTTTCTAAGAGGCTTATAAGCAAGTCCCTCAATTAAAATGCCAAGCACTGTGCAGACTATCATCGCAAGCACAACCGAAACCAATGGCGGAAGGCCCATATAGGTGGTTGCGCAATAGGATATATATGCGCCGACCATTATAACATCGCCGTGCGCAAAGTTAAGCATTTTTGCAATGCCGTAAACCATTGTATATCCAAGAGCAATAATAGCATAGACGCTACCGAGACTGATTCCGTTGATCAGGTTAAAAATAAAAGTCACGGTTACACCTCAGTTTTCTAAAATGGAGAAATCAGAAGGCAGGGATTCCCTACCTTCTGGTTTCTGATTAGTTTTTATTCTTTTGTTTGCTTTAAATTACATACCAACGTATTCGCCGTTTTCGATTACAACAGCCATAGGAGCCTTAGAAACCTCTCCGCTCTCGCTCCACTTCATACCCTGACCGGTAAGTCCGTCAAAGGTGAAGGCGTCAGAAGTAAACTGAGCGATAAGCTTTGTGTTGATCTCTTCAGCAGTCATATCCATAGTGATGCCCTGAGCCTTGCAGGCCTCATAAAGAGCATACATGCAGTCATAGGCGTCTGCGGCAAACTGGTTGGGAACATCGCCATACTTCTCTTTATACTTTGTTACAAAGTTCTTGGTTTTGGTGTCCTCAGCGTCTGCTGAGAAGGGAGTGAGAAGCATAACGCCCTCTGCAAGAGAGGTGTCAAAGTTCTCAACAGTTAAAATTCCGTCCATACCGTCAACGCCAAAGAACTTGGGAGCATACTCGATGTCCTTTGCCTGCTTTAAGATAAGAGAAGCAGGAGTGTAATAAATGGGAAGGAAAACAAGGTCTGCGCCTGCCTGCTTAGCTTCGTTGAGCTGAGTCTTGAAATCGGTGGTTTCATCGGTGCAGGTTCCAACGCTGACAATGTTAAGGTTACGAGCCTTTGCTTCTGCGTCAAACTTCTGATAGATACCGGTTGAATAGTTATCAGCATTGTTGTAGATAACTGCAACTTTGGTAGCAAGCTTCTTTTCGCTGATGTACTGTGCCGAAGCTGTTCCCTGGTTAGGATCGGAGAAGCACATCTGGAAAACGTTTTCTTTACGCTCGATGGTGTTTCCGTTCTTATCCTTGTAGCCGCCGATAACGTCGGTTGAAGAAGCGGAAGGAGTGAGTGTAAAGATGTTGTCTGCCTTAGTTTCGTCGGAAACCGCGGTACAGGGACCCGAAGTAACGGTTCCCATTAAGATCTGGATCTTCCAGTCCTTAAGCTTGTTATAAGCGTTAACCGATTTCTCGGCATCGTGCTCATCGTCTTCCATCTTGAATTCAAACTTAATGTCGGAATCAAGAGCGTTGATCTCTTCAACAGCCATTTCAGCCGCATTTTTAACAGCCTGACCGTAGATAGCGGCTCCGCCTGTGATAGGTCCGATTCCGCCGATTCTGATACCGGTCTGCTTATCTGCACCGCAGGATGCAAAGCATACAGACATTAATACCATAGCCAAAACTGCTGCCAAAACTTTTTTAAAGTTTTTCATAAAAATACCCCTTTTGTTATTTATTTAGTCCGATCTCTCGGATTGATAACCTATTAAATAATTATACTTTTTAAAGAATAATATATATTATATGTAAAAACATTTGTTTTGTCAATGCTTTTTTAAAGTTTTTGATAAGTCTTTATCCAGAAAATTTTGTAAAAATATGAATAAAAATTCATAACTTTTTATAAAAGACTAATTTTTATTACTTGCATAATAAAATAAAAAGGAGTATAATTGCTGTAGACTAATATAGGAGCTTTTAATATGCAAGGAAAATTTACGGACAAGCACAAAAAAGCTTTAAGCATTTGTGCTATAATTTTTTTCGTCTTATTCTGTGCCGCTATCTCCTATTTTGTGGGAAGGCCGCTTTTAAAGTTTGCCTCTGAGCCTCAAAAATTCAGAGAATGGATAGATTCCTTTGGAGTTTGGGGACGGCTTATATTTATTGGAATAATCGTTTTGCAGGTTATTGTGGCGCTTATTCCCGGTGAGCCCTTTGAAATAGCGGCAGGATATGCATTCGGCTCTGTTGAAGGAACGCTTTTGTGCCTGGCAGGAGTAATTCTCGGAAGCCTTATTATTTTCCTATTGGTGCGCAAATTCGGAGTTAAGCTTGTTGAGGTCTTCTTTTCGATGGACAAGATAAATTCTCTTAAATTCCTGCAAAATAAAAAGCGCCTTAACACCATTTACTTTATTATAATGCTCATCCCGGGTACGCCGAAAGATCTGCTTTCCTATTTTGCAGGGCTCACAAGCATAAAGCTTTCTACCTGGCTTTTGATCGTAACCATTGCAAGAGTTCCTTCTGTTATTACGTCAACTATAGGCGGAAGCGCTCTCGGAAACGAGCAATACTTATTTGCGATAATTGCTTTTGCCGTTACTCTTATTTTAAGCGGTGCAGGCCTGTTAATATACCGCAAAATACAAAACAACAAAGAAAATAAAGGATAGCACAATAAAAGTGCCCACCATAGAAATGGTGGGCGTTTTTTATTTTGTAGTAGTTAAAGCTTGTGCCGTTTGTGTAGACTTCCTTTTTAAGCCTGCCGCCTCAGTAAAACCGAGGCGGCATTGACTAACTCTTGTTAACACAGAGAACCGTCCCCTGTGTTCCCTGTGTTTGTGTTTGTGTTCTTCTTTGTCAAGACAGAGAACCGTCCCCTGATTGGTCCCCTGATTGTTCGTCAAGACAGAGAACCGTCCCCTGTCCGATTGCATCGGTTTCTTCAATGAGGTTGTTGCCTGCAACGGCGTCCTCGCCCTCGTTATATTTAAATGTGCGATAGATAGTTCCAAACTCGCCGTCTGTAAAGGTGGTTTCTGTAAGAGCATTGCCAAACTCATCAAAGAGCTCTTCAAAGGCGGGAGCCTCGATAGCCTCCTCCTGCTCGGATGCGCTCTCATAATCTCCCGAATAATCCTCGCCGCCAAAAGTAAAGGAACGGTTGGAAAGTTCCAACCGTTCCTTTGAGTTTAGGACTTTATGTGGTTTGAGGCATCAAGACGCGGAACCGTCCCCTGTCTTTTGTACCAGCAAGCATCGCCTTTTGGGGACAAAAGGCAGTTTGTTGGGATAATCCCAAGCCCTTAAAGGTTTCAGGAATATTCCTGACAAGTCTGTGTTTGGGTGACCAAACGCGATGCTTGCTGGTATACTCTCAATTGCTTTTAGAATTATTTTTAGATAAATACTTTTCTGCAATTTCTCGAATCCATGCAATATTGCAATCGATATATTTATGCATTATATGATTTATCTCATCTCCAGAGAAATTACTTAAGGCATCTAAAGCGTGTCCATATACTGTTAAATCACTTAATAATTCTTTTAAAATCGGAACAACATACGCTTTTTTGCTTTTTCCTACTAGGAGAATCAACATCTGACGATCCTCCCCATATGATTCATCCTTGATAATAGTAAGATACTGTGACATATAACGAAAATTCTTTATTGAATATAATAGGTCGGCATATTCCCATAGATTAGTGGGGGGATTTTTAGCATAAAACATATTTAAGATTAATTCCACTAATTTATCTTTGTCATAGCCAATAGCTAGCAAATCCTCTAAGAGTGTGATCTGCTCGTTTTCCAATTTAGACTTATTATATAGTTTTATAATATCTTCGCATAGTTCAGTATGCCCCTTAATTTTTTTTCGAAATGATACTATATCACTTGATCTGTAAATACCATTCATTTCCCAAAAAGCATCATATTCCTTTAATATACTATCAGGATTAATATGCGCTCCGTTTCGTTTGGTATTTAGAAACTTCAACAATTCTCTCTTCGACATATATTCACCTCCAAAACGAAGAACGGTTCACTTACTACATTACACCACAAATGAACTTCAACCAATTACAGTTTATTTAATGTACATAATAATAATTTTGCCTGCATCTATTAGGTTTTTAATAGTGCTCGAAAATTGAGTTGATTGACGAACCTTAATAATGTAAGTATACCCATACTTTTCAGCATACAACATGAAGTCCTGCAGTTGCTTGGTATAAGACAGTTTCTTCACATTCTTGACATCGCCAATAACCTTATTAGCTTTGTTAAGATAATCAGGTATTCTATACTTTGCCGAACCAGTAAAAGATTTAATACGTGTGGTATTTTTTGGCCATTTAGCCATTTTCTCGCCAATTTTTCCAAGCCATCTAACCTTTGACATACTGATCTTAGATGCAAGTGTCCCGGCTTTTATTCCAGAGGCTCCAAAAAATGCTCCGCCAAAATAACCAAGGACGCCTCCAACAATTGCGCCGCCCAGAACCCACCATCCATTCACTTTTCCATAGATCATTTTAGAAGCAATTGCTCCAATTGCCGCACCAGCAATTGCTCCAATGATAACACATGTAAGTAGTGCTATGGTACCATTCGGGTCATACATATTGACTGGATTATTTTCGCAATATGCAAAAAGGTTAACTCCATAATTGATGCCATCTGCGTATATATATGAAGTTTCATCACTGTTCAAAAACCGACCGATCTCAGGGTTGTAATAACGGCTGGATACATAGTACAGTCCCGTCTCAACGTCATAGTAATATCCGCGGTATCTAAATGGGTTAATGTTTGCAATATGAACGCTATTGACTTGGTTGCCGTCGCCGTCGGTTACGGAAATAGGCTTGCCCCAAGCGTCATAGGTGTACCTTGCAACTATATCTCCGTCTTTATCAGCAATGGCAATAATATCGCCCTGCAGGTTTTTATGGAAATAGTAAGGCGTTCCCTGATACTCAATGCCGCAAACTGAATCCTCGTTATCGTAAAGAGGAACAAGAAGCTCGCTGCCGCAGGTTCTGCTTAATATTTTAGCACCCTCAAGAATGAACTCTTGTCGATTTCCGTCGACGGTTTTGCTTGTTCTGATGCCATTTGCATTGTAAGTAAATGTAATGCCGTCATAGGATTTAAGCTGTCTGCCCTTTTCCCAAGTGAGAGTGTGACCGAGGTAAGATGTCGGGTTGCCCTGTGCATCGTATGTGATGCTTTGGCCGTTATACGATGTTAAGAGGTCTTTCCAGGTTGCATCGTAGGTGTAGTTCTTGCCGTTCTTTGTGAGAATGTTGCCGTAATTATCATAGGTCATTGTGTTAACTGCAACATCGTTTACAGTTTCGGTTAAAAGCTGGCCTAATGCATCGTAGGTGTATTCGGTTGTGCCATCGACAGAGTCGGTCACTTTAGTGATGCGCTCTTCGTTATCGTACTCATATAAAAGGGTGCGACCGCCAGAAAGAACGATCTTGCTTACAAGCTGAGTTACAGGGCTTGACTTAATCTTGCCGTTTTCCTTGTGCTCATCGGGAAGCACACCGTCATAATAACTAAACTGGCGGGAAACAACCCCTGTGCCGAGCTGAAGCTCATCAAAGATCTTTCTTCCAAAGCTATCTGACTTACTGTGGCTTGTTACATCTTTTCCGCCTGATTTGAACTTTACAACTGTGCTGTCATCGTTCTTTTCATAGAAGATCTCGCTTGTAAGAGAGTTGCCTACAAAGGTGCGCTTTCTAATAAGCTCGCCGTCCGAGTTGTAATCAAAGAAGAGCGAATATGTGGCAGTTCTTGAAACAACAAACTCGTTTGAATCAAGAGTAATTTCATATTCAGTCGAGCGGATTAATTTGCCATCCTCGTATAAATAAGTATACTCTTTTTGCGAGCCCAAGTCAATAGAGCGGACAATATTTCCCTCGGCATCGTAAACATATTTGTAGTGTGCAATTAGTGTGTTTGCGCTATTAAACCACTTCTCTGAAACAAGCTGACCGAGGCCGTTATACGAGGCTTTCATTGTGTCGCCGTTTGCATAGGTTACCTCTTTAAGTCTGCCTGTGCCGTTTTTGTAAGCATAAGAAACAAGCTTTTCTGTCTTGTCTTTTATGCCGATTGATTCAAGGTTATGATAGGGATTATATTCGAGGAGATATTTCATATTATCTCCTCTTGCAATTTCCTTCATTTCCCCGAATGCATCATAGCTGTAAGAGACATTTGCAAGCTCTGTGTTTGCAGAGTTTTTACTAATAACCTTGGTGGTTCTGCCGGATGAGTCGTACTCATAAGCAGTTTTATTGCCGCATCTATCTATTACCTCTGTGTTTCTTGATGTAACAGGGTCAACTGTATATCTTGTAGTATTTCCTCTTGCATCGGTTTCTTCAATGAGGTTGTTGCCTGCAACGGCGTCCTCGCCCTCGTTATATTTAAATGTGCGATAGATAGTTCCGAATTCGCCATCTGTAAAGGTGGTTTCTGTAAGAGCATTGCCAAACTCATCAAAGAGCTCTTCAAAGGCGGGAGCCTATATTTCATCATACAAAAACAGCGGTCGGTGAAGCCGACCGCTGTTCATAGATTGTTATTGTTTTTACTCAATCACAGAACCGTCACCTGATTGCACGCTAACCGTCCCCCGTCTTATGATTGGTATATCTGATAAATCGCAAGCTCGTTTGCGATATAACTATAATGTACAGTTATGGTTTTTGACTCAACAGATAATAGTTTTTCTTTTTGTTCTTTCGAGAACTTATTAACTATATTATCTAAAATAACTCCATCCACGGAGAAAGCAATATCATATTCCTCTGTATCACGATAATCGTTTCGTTCAACCGATATAAGTTTCATATTACCTGTAACCGTTTCATACTTTTGGTTTTTACATATTGAATCGAATTTCACAAGATTATAAGTATACCGCGAAACAAAAAATAATAACACTGTTACTATGACAATTGGCAACAAGTGTACAGCTGTTTGTATACCCACACCATTACCCTTTACTGTTTTTATAGTATTAATAATTAAATAAAAAATAATAATAGCGCACACAACAGTTATAATTAAAAAAATCTGACTCAAATATGAACTATCATCATAGTAATCATAAATTTTCATAAAGTTCTCCTTTTTTAAAAAAAGCACGCGAAAAGTTTCAATGTTGACAGTTTGCTCTGAACGCCGCTTTTTAATGCATAAAGATTGTTTTTTAATGCATTGTTTCCTGTTAACTGAAAATAAAACGTCTGTCCAAAAGACACATCGGCTTTACTAGTAGAAACCCCAAAGACAGGGGACGGTTCTGTGTCTTTTGCTTAAGATTTCAACCATTTCTCCACCGATCCTTTGCTTACACCTGTCAGTCGGCTTGCCTGTCTAATTGACACACCTTTTTCATAAATCTTTTTAATGTATTGTTCCTTCTTTTTATCGTCTAAGCTCTGAAATTCAACAACTGTCTGACAATGTGCATACTTCTTAATAATATCACGAGCTTGTTGATCTGTTACAGCCTGCCGAGTCGTTGTTGCAATCTCCAAACATTTGTCGTTGTTCGGTTCATTATTATATCGAACATACTCTTCTTTAGATAAAATGCTTAAAACAAAATCCGTGTCTACCTCGGTACTTTTGTACAAGTATTCAGTATAACTGCTGTATGGATAATCCTCTATTTTTTTACATAATTTTGCTTTTACAGGATTTTGATGTATGTATCTCAAAACCGTTAGAAAATATGTATCATCCTCTACAGGTTCGCTTTTAAATCGATCCTGAAACAAGTGGCCAACACGTCTATACTTAACATTGTAGTAATATACATATCGACCACCTATTCGTTTAAAAATAGTTTCTAGGCCTTCTTCCTGTGCCTTTAAAAGAATATGAATATGGTTGTTCATAAGACAGTAGGCATACAGCTTAAAGCCGCATTCTTGGCGGCACTGTTGCATAATTCCCATAAAGTAATCGTAATCTTCACTGTCTTCAAAAATTGTCTGTCGATCAATTCCTCGAAGCATTACATGGTATATTCCGCTTTCTGCGCGCTTTCTCGCTTGCCTTGGCATGATTATCACCCTATTTTAGAATGCCATTATTTTGCTTCTTTGTCAAGACAGAGAACCGTCCCCTGATTGTGTCTTCCTGATTGCGTCCCCTGTCTTGTTTGCCTTTTAGCCGTCCCCTGTGTTCAATTTTTGCATTACTTCTTCTTTACGTAACGTCAAAAAATAAAGTTTTCCTAGATTGTCAAGAATATACTTTTTGCCCTTATGTATCGGTGGAAGAATCCGTTCTTCAAATTCTTTATCAAAATACGGACGCAATTCTTCTTCGGTATATTCTTCATACTCAATCGCCGATGTTAAGAAGTGTTTACCGCTGATGGTTTGTGTTTTGGACATTGCTAATATTCTGCCTTGAACATCTAAATCGTAACATACAGGATAATTGTTTGTATCATTGAATACACCAATAAAAAAGTAATAGTTAATATAATAGCTGTTACTGTAATCGGATTTCTGCAAGTCTATTCCACACAATAAATCTTTTCCCAATAGATAAAATGTTTTTTTTATTTTCTTAAATCCACGCACTTCAAATTCCTTTTTGCAAAAAGTATTAAATTGCTTTTTATCCATACATCAACCTCAATACAACTCTAATCTTAAGACGAATCCTCCGCCTAAAGCATCATTATATTTTGACACAGGAGACGGTTCTGTGTGTTTTGGCCGTCTCAACTTGTATTACTTTTATTTTCGCCACACCTGACCTTGTAATATTATTATAGCACGGTGCCGCGCGGCTTGTCTATTGACACATATGCTAAAATGCCGTAACTGCGTTTGTACAATACTTATTAAACTAATGCCGCCTCAGCAAAACCAAGGCGGCACCAATTATTTCTTGTCAATCGGGAAACTTTCAGCTGACAAAAAGGTCGGTTCCGATGGAACCGACCTTTTTTAATTAATTACATTTTAGCGAGGTTTGCTTTGAGAGCGCCAAGCTGAGCTTTAAGTTCTTCGGGGAGTTTATCTCCGAACTTCTTGTAGTGCTCTTCGATTTCAGCTGCTTCCTGCTCCCAAACAGCCTTATCAACTGTTAAGATACCTTTGAGGGTTTCAAGATCCATATCAAGATCGGTAAGATCAATGTCCTCGGGCTTGGGAACGAAGCCGATAGCAGTTTCGGTTGCGTCTGCCTTGCCTTCGCAACGGTCAATGATCCAGTTAAGAACTCTCATATTGTCGCCAAAGCCGGGCCAGAGGAAGTTGCCCTCATCGTCGGTTCTGAACCAGTTAACATTAAAGATCTTAGGAGCCTTGTCGCCAAGCTTCTCTCCCATATCGAGCCAGTGCTGGAAGTACTCGCCCATGTGGTAGCCACAGAAAGGAAGCATAGCCATAGGATCGCGGCGAACAACACCAACAGCGCCTGCTGCAGCGGCGGTTGTTTCAGAAGCCATTGCAGAGCCTACGAACACGCCATTGACCCAATCCTTTGACTGATATACGAGGGGAGCGCACTTTGCACGACGTCCGCCAAAGATGATTGCAGAGATGGGCACGCCCTCGCCCTTGTCAAACTCGGGAGAAATGCAGGGGCAATTCTTTGCGGGAGCGGTAAATCTTGAGTTGGGATGTGCGGCGCAGGTTGATTTATCTGCCTTATTAAATTTAGCGGGATCCCAAGGATTGCCGCGCCAATCAATAGCATTTTCGGGGAGATTCTTATTAAGGCCTTCCCACCAAACTGTGTTGTCGTCCATAACGTGAGCAACGTTTGTAAAGATAGTGCCCTTTTTGGTGCTTTCAAGAGCATTGAAGTTTGAGTGCTCATTAGTTCCGGGAGCAACGCCGAAGAATCCGTTCTCGGGGTTGATAGCATAAAGGCGGCCGTCCTTGCCTATCTTCATCCAGGAAATATCGTCGCCAACTGTCCAGATCTTGTAGCCCTTCTTGCGAAGATACTCGGGAGGAATAAGCATTGCAAGGTTGGTTTTTCCGCAAGCCGAGGGGAATGCTGCTGCAACATACTTTACTTCGCCCTGGGGATTTTCAAGACCCAAGATGAGCATATGCTCAGCCATCCAGCCCTCTTTCCAGCCCTGATAAGAAGCGATACGAAGGGCAAAGCACTTTTTACCTAAAAGAACGTTTCCGCCGTAGCCCGAGTTAACAGAAATAATTGTGTTGTCCTGAGGGAAGTGGCAGATGTATCTCTTTTCGGGATCAACATCGCATCTTGAGTGAAGTCCTCTGACCCAGTCATTGCTGTCGCCAAGGACCTCAAGAACCTTTTTATCTACACGGGTCATAATAAGCATATTAAGAACAACATAGACAGAATCGGTTATCTCAATGCCGATCTTGGCAATAGGAGAACCGATGGGTCCCATTGAATAAGGAATTACATACATTGTACGGCCTTTATATGAACCACGAGCGATGTCGTAAAGCTTTGCATACATCTCTTTGGGGTCGCACCAGTTATTAGTAGGGCCTGCTTCTTCTTTAGTTTCGGTACAAATAAATGTACGATCCTCTACACGAGCAACGTCGTTAGGATTGGTTCTGTGAAGATAGCAATCGGGAAGCTTTTCCTGATTTAAAGCCTCTAATTCTCCAAGTTCAACAGCGATTTTACGAAGTTCCTCGGTCTGCTTTTCAGTACCGTCGATCCATACAACCTTATCAGGTGTAAGAAGATCTTTCATTTCGTCTAACCACTTTAAGACAGTCTTATTGTTGGTCATTTTGTTGTCTCCTTTTGATTTAAATCAAATTTTTTCCTTATACATTATAGCTCATAAAAAAACAAATTGCAATAAGTAAAGTGTAAAAATGTTATTTTTTCACACAAATCTTTAAATTCCTTCCTTATTTATTACACAAGGCACTTTTTACAACTGTTTTTGTGTTATTATTTCATATAAAATTCACAATATACATATATTTAAACAAATTTTAAACTTAACATTTTATTTATTGACACAAGAAAATTTTTACATTATAATAAATATAATAAACATAATATTCATGAGGGAGTAGTTAGCGCTTCGGCGTTTTCAAGTTCAACATACATGGCGTTTTCGTCTGGCTTGGATTTATAACAAGACTCATGTATGGGCATTTCCATACGTGAGTCTTTTTTATTACAAAAAAGAGAGGGAGAAAAATGAAATTCTACAAACAAGAGATCGGCTCCGTTTTTGAGGCAATGCGCTCCTCTGCAGAGGGTCTTACCTCGCAGGAGGCAGAAAAGCGACTTGCAGAAAACGGAAAAAACTGCTTAAAGCAGGCTAAAAAGGATTCGCTTTTAAAGCGATTCTTAGGTCAGCTTAAGGACCCTATGATAATTATTCTTATCATAGCGGCAATCGTTTCGGCTGTTACGGAAATGGCAGAGGCTGCCGCCGCAGGTCACGCACTTCCCTTCCCGACCGACGCACTTATCATTTTAGCCGTTGTTATTATCAACTCGGTTTTGGGCGTTTATCAGGAAAGCAAGGCTGAAAAAGCAATAGAGGCGCTTCAGGAAATCTCCGCCGCAACCTCAAAGGTTTTGCGTGACGGCAAGATTGTTTCTGTAAAAAGCGAAGAGCTCGTTGTTGGCGATGTTGTGCTTTTAGAGGCGGGCGACGCAGTTCCTGCAGACTGCCGAATTTTTGAAAGTGCCAGCCTTAAGATCGAGGAGGCCGCGCTTACAGGAGAAAGCGTGCCTGTTGACAAGCTTGTAAACGCCATAATGCTTAAAGAGGGCGACGATGTTCCGCTCGGCGACCGAAAGAACATGGCATATATGGGAAGCACAGTGGTTTACGGACGAGGTAAAGCCGTTGTTGTTGCCTGCGCAATGGAAACCGAGATGGGCAAAATTGCCGACGCTATCTCAACTGCTTCTGAAGGACAGACTCCCTTACAGATAAAGCTTGCACAGCTTAGCAAGATTCTCAGCCTGCTTGTTATCGGAATTTGCGTTTTCATCTTTGGTTTTAATATTATTCAGCATTTAGTTATCGGCGAGCCTATCGACCTTACATTTGGTCTTTCAAGCTTTATGACCGCCGTTAGCCTTGCTGTCGCCGCAATTCCTGAGGGACTTGTTGCCGTTGTTACAATCGTTCTTTCAATCGGCGTTACCAATATGTCAGCAAAGAACGCTATCATCAGAAAGCTCACCGCCGTTGAAACCCTTGGTTGCGCCCAGATAATCTGCTCCGACAAGACGGGTACACTCACCCAGAACAAAATGACGGTTGTTGAAAGCTGGGGCGTAAATGCTGACCTTATTGCAACCGCTTCGGCTCTCTGCTCTGATGCCGAGATAAACGGCGAGGACGGCGAAATAGTCGGCGAGCCTACCGAGGCGGCTCTTGTAGCATTCGCTCTTTCCCGCTCGCTTAACAAAAACGACCTTAAAGAGAAAGAGCCCAGAGTTGCAGAGGCTCCCTTTGATTCTGACAGAAAGATGATGTCGACAATTCACAAGGGTGAAAAGGGCTACGTGCAGTACACCAAGGGTGCTCCCGATGCCTTACTGAGCCGCTGTACACACATTCTCACAGAAAACGGAATTGTCCCCATTGAAGATAGTCACCGCGCCGAGATTTTAGCCGCTAACAAGGCTATGGCTGACAAAGCGCTTCGAGTTCTTGCCGCGGCAGAGCGCTTTTATGACGAGGTTCCCTCTGATATTACACCCGATGCTCTTGAAAACTCCCTTATTTTCATAGGACTTACCGGAATGATCGACCCTGTTCGCCCCGAGGTTAAAGCCGCAATCGCCGAATGCCGCAAGGCAGGAATTACCCCCATTATGATAACGGGTGACCACTACGACACAGCAGTTGCCATTGCAAAAGAGCTCGGAATTGCAACAGATGCATCACAGGCAATTACAGGTGCTGAGCTTGAGAAGATGAGCGAAGAGGAATTTTCCGAGAGGGTTAAAAACATCTTTGTTTATGCAAGAGTTCAGCCCGAGCACAAGACAAGAATAGTCAACGCCTGGCACGACTTAGGAATGGTTACTGCAATGACGGGTGACGGCGTTAACGATGCTCCTTCCATAAAGAGCGCCGATATCGGCGTTGGAATGGGTATCACAGGAACCGACGTTACAAAAAATGTTGCGGATATGGTTCTTGCAGATGACAACTTTGCCACAATCGTTTCGGCAGTTTCCGAAGGCAGAAGAATTTACGACAACATTAAAAAGGCAATTCAGTTCCTTTTAAGCTCAAACCTTTCGGAAGTTGTTGCAATATTTGTTTCAACCCTTTTAGGCTTTACAATCTTAAAGCCGACACATCTATTATTTATAAATCTTATCACCGACTCGCTTCCCGCCCTTGCTCTCGGCGTTGAGCCACCCGAGGACGACATCATGGAGCGCAAGCCGAGAAAGACAAACGAAGGCGTTTTTGCAAACGGAATGGGCTTCGACGTAGTTTACCAAGGCGTTTTAGTTGCCGCGCTTACCATCGCCGCTTACTTTATCGGTAGAGCAATGGACCCCGCTGTTACAACAGTTTCAGGAATGATAATGAGCGGACACGGAATTACAATGGCATTTTTAACCCTTTCGCTCTGCGAGATCTTCCATTCGTTTAATATGCGTTCGCAGAGAAAGTCGATATTCAAGATGGGCAAAAAGCAGAATATGCTGCTTCTCGGCGCTATGCTCTTAGCCTTTGTGCTCACAACTGCAATCATTGAAATTCCTTTCCTTGCAAACATCTTTGATTTTACAACGATCGGACTTTTAGAATATGCAATTTCTATCGGACTTGCACTCCTTGTTATTCCTATTGTTGAGGTTGTAAAGTTTATTCAAAGAAAGCTTGAGAAAAAATAAGATAAAGCAAAAAAATCCCCGACCTCTCGGTCGGGGATTTTGTTAGTTTTCACCTCATCCGTCACCTTACGGTGACACCTTCTCCTCAAGGCGAAGGCTACGGGAGGAGCAAGCCCCTCCCCCACATTTTTGCATTACTTTGCTTCTGACTTCTTTTTACGCCTGTTAACAACAAACAAAACTAAGTTTACAGCAAGCCAAATTGCCGCAAAGGCTGATAAATAAATCAGTATATATTCATGAATAACAAATCTTTCGTTATGTTGCAGGGAAAGATAAAAATATATACTTCCGTTAAAAAGCATCTCTGTTACAGAAACGAAAACAGCTATTGCCAAAACAGATGAGTGATAGAGTTTGTTTGGGTGTTTTGAAAAGATAAGGTACGCTGCCACACAGGCTAAAGCAGCCAAGCCAAAAACCGCTATTTGTTCTCCGTCATTAAAAACAAACAAAGAGTCATGCGCCTCAAGATAGCCGTGTGCATCATTAAGCCAAAACAGCGAAAACGCCAAAACAATAATATAATTTATCCACTTAATGAGTTTCATATTAGTTTCCTTTTTGCTAATAGTTAGGCGATTGCAACAACGCCGCCGTCGGCGCGGATATTTAAAACCTTGCAGGCACCTTTTCCGAAAACGCTGTCAAGGGTGGCTTTATACTCATCCAAAAGGTCTGCGGGAACAAAAGCCTGAATGGTTCCGCCGAAACCGCCGCCGTGAACACGATAAGCGCCTCTATCTCCTAAAACTCCGTCGCTTATGCAGAGCGCAAGGGAAAGGCCTTGCTCGGCTGTGTTAAGCGAGGTGTAAACATTCTGCAGGTACATAAAGGACGATCTTCCAGATGCCTTTACAAGAGATAAAAACGCATCAAAATTTCCCTCTTTAAGCGCCTTTGCCTGCGCGTCCACCCTATCATTTTCATCGACAAAGTGCAGGGCTCTAAGCACCGCTCTATCGCTAAACTTTTCTCTTAAAACAGCGGCATTTTTAACTATTTTTTCTCTGTCAAGACCGCGCAGGGTCTCAAATCCGAAATGCGCGGCTATCTGCTTCATCTCGTTAGGAATAGCGGCATATTCATGGGTGAGGTCTGCGTGGTTTCCGCCTGTGTCAACAATGCAGAGCAGATGTCCTGATGCGGCAAAATCAAAGTTGATTTTCTCAATTTCGGGCTTTTTAGGATCGGCAAAATCAATGGTGATAAAACCGCCGACCGAGCTTGCAGTCTGGTCAAGAAGTCCCGAAGGCTTGCCAAAATACTTGTTCTCGGCAAACTGCGAAATCTGTGCAACCGTTACTGCGTCTACCTTGCCATCATTATACATATGATTTAAAATTGTACAAAGCAAAACCTCAAAAGCCGCCGAACTGGAAACTCCCGAGCCTTTAAGCACATTAGATGTAGTGTAAGCCACAAAGCCGCCGAAATTATATCCGCGCTCCTTAAAGCCGTTGCAGACACCTTTAATAAGAGCCTTGGCGCTGTTCTTTTCGCTTTCGCAATATTCAATATTATCGGTTGTAAGAATGTCAGGTTTAAAGCCCTTGGATTGAACCTCAAGCCTTTTTTCGCATTTGGCAACAACGCCTATAACGTCAAGGTCAATGCCTGCGGCAAGGGTTTTGCCGTTATTATGGTCGGTGTGGTTTCCGCAAACCTCTGTTCTTCCGGGTGCGGAAAAAATGCTGACCTCTTTATATTCGGGATAAAGCTTGGAAAAAGCCTCAAGCGCATCTATGTATCTTTCTCTCTGATAGGAGACTACATTTTCACCATTTCCGTAAAGCCTTGAAAATGCGCTGTCGTGCTCTCCTTGTGCAATTTGCGATTTAAGTTCTATAAGATTGCTCATATTCATTCCTCCAACACAGTTTGTTGTCATTTTTAGTATATCACATCATTTTGCATTTGTCTATAAATGCCAAGTATTAAAAACTTTTTAATTTTATGGATTTTTGTTGCTTTTGTGAAAGAATCGTGATATAATTTAACATAATCGGGGGTGTACTTTTATGAAACAAAAGTATTTTAAGTATTCTCAAAATTCTTCAATACTTGAAAACGTTGGAATAAACATCTACAACTGCGGTTATCAGCAGTGCAGCGGCGGACACAGCTGGGGTCCTGCCGTGCGCGACCATTATTTAGTGCATCTTGTGGTATCTGGAAAGGGCGTTTTCTCTTTTGACGGGCAGGAACGCACAATCGGTGCGGGAAGCGCATTTATAATCAGACCGCAGACCCTTGTTTCATATTGTGCCGACCAAGACGATCCTTGGGAATACTGCTGGATCGGGTTTAACGGCGCCGATGCCACCCGTCTTGTTGAGTTTACTGCATTTGAGGACGACAATCCCATAATAGATATTTCCCCGGAAGCGCTCCCTGCTCTGAAAAAGGCTTTTATAAATGTTTATTCCTCATTTGGAACAAAAGCAGAACAGGAAACCTTGACTGTTTCAAAATTCTTTGAATTGTTTTCAGTTTTAATAAAGGCCGCTCCAAGCAGGTCGCCTGAAACATCTTCCGGCAGAATTTATGTTAAGAATGCCGTAAAATTCATTCAGTATAATTTTGCCAACAACATTGACGTTTCGGACATTGCCGACCACGTGGGACTTAGTCGCAGTCATCTTTACAGAATTTTTGTGCGGCATCTCTCTCTTTCTCCAAACGAATATCTCACTCAGTACCGCATAAACCAAGCTTGTATACTTTTAAGGACCTCAGGGCTTTCTGTTGGCGAGATCGCAAGCTCTGTCGGTTTTGATGACCAGCTTTATTTTTCGAGGGTATTTAAAAAGTTGAAGGGTGTTCCCCCTTCTCAATACACAAAGGAAGTTTTATAACAAATCTGTTTAAAGGTGATTCCTTATGCATTTAAGCTCTAAGCTAAGTAATTTTATAAAAAAACACGACACAGCAATAGTAAGGGTTCTTATTATGATGCTGTTTTCGCTTTTGCTTGCCGTTGTTGTTGAGTGGGTGGCAATCGGAAGCTTTGCTGAAGTGATGGGCTGGGTTACTACCAGAACCCCCGCCTTTTTAATAACCGCAATTACCTATTATTTTTTATTGTTTTTCCTATTCACCCTTATGCGTCGCATTGACTTTCCTATTCTTATTGTGGGAATTGTTTTCTTTGGTCTTTCCGCCGCATCATATTTTAAAAACAGCTATCGAAGCGAGCCGCTTTATCCCTGGGATTTAGGCATTATCTCAGAGGCGGCGGATATTTCTTCAGAAATGAGCCTTAAACCAACCGCCGCAATGATATGGGCAGGAGCAATTATTCTTTTTGTTTTTGCCCTGCTTCTTGCTCTGCACATCGTTTTTATTAAGAAGAAGATAATAAAGCGGCACAAGCGCACCAAAAAACGCAACATTCAGCTTATCTTGCAAACGAGCGTAAGCCTTGTGGTTTTAGCGGCATATCTTATTTTTATTTCTAACATCGGCGGCGTTATGTCGATTTTCGGGATAAGCGAAAGTGCATTTCGTCAAGCGCAGGCATACAGAAGAAATGGTTTTACCCAAACCTTTATAATGAACACAAAGTACATTTTGCCAGAGGTTCCCGAGGGTTACAGCAGCAATAGTATAAGCGAAGCGGTTTCAGAAATAAAGGCGTCTGCCGACAACCAAGCAGGAAATGTAAGACCCAACATAATTATGCTTATGAGCGAGTCTTATGCCGACATTTCGCTATGCGAAAATGTTACATTTCACGATGACATTTTTGGCTGCACCGATTATCTTAAGAAGCACTATGTTTCAGGAACCCTGCTCGGCGAGCAGTTTGGCGGCGGAACCTGCAACAGCGAGTTTGAGGTTCTGACAGGCTTTTCAATGAACTATCTTCCCTCGGGATGCACGCCGTATCAGCAGTATTTTAACAGCGAAACGATAAGCTATCCGCGATTTCTCAAAGAGCTTGGATACAACACAGTTGCAATTCATTCTTACGGAAAGCAGTTCTGGAACAGGGACATTGCCTACCCCAATATGGGCTTTGATGTCTTTATCTCAGAGGAGGATTTTGTTGATCCCCTAAGGCGCAGAGGTCTTATAAAGGACGATGAGCTTGTTGCAAAGATAATTGAGCAGTACGAGGCCAATTTAGACAGCGGAAAGCCTTTCTTTAACTTCTCTGTTTCGATGCAAAATCACGGCTCGTTTACTAACGGACAATATTTAGAAAACTACCGCACCCATCTTTCCTGCGACGAACTAACTGACGAGCAGGAAGGAATTTTAATCACCTACGCCACAGGAATAAGGGATGCAAACATTGCGCTTGACAAGCTTATTCATTATTTCTCACAAACAAGTGAGCCGACCATAATCTGTATGTTCGGCGACCACTTAGGTTCTCTCGGCGGAAGCGACGAAATTTACATCAAGAGCGGATATATGCAGGATCCTTCGGTGAGCGCAGAGGAGGCCTCTAAAAAGTACACCACCCCGTTCTTTATCTGGGATAATTTCACCACCCTCAATTTCACTGCTCCCAAAATGAGCTTTTATCAGCTTATGCCCTCTATCTGCTCCTGGTACGACCTTGACAGGCCTTTGTTTTTTGATTATCTTTTAGAGCAGCAGGAGCATTTCAGAGGCGCGGCGTTTAATTTCCGAATTAACAAAAACGGAAACACCTACTACGAGATGACTGAAAAGGCGCAGTTAGCTTATGACAAGCACAAGCTGTTGCAGTACGACCTTTTATTTGGAAAGGGATATGGCAAAAACTCTCTTTACAGCTATAGCGCAAAGGAGTAAACAAAATGAGTTTTGAAGAAAAGCTTCACGGCGGCGGTCTTTATCTGCCGCTTGGCGATGACATAATGCCCATTCAAAACGAGTGTTTAGAGCGGCTTTACGATTTTAATCACACAAGACCGAGCGAAAGCGAAAAAAGGCAAAAAATGCTTAAAGAAATGTTTGCCGAAATTGGCGAGGGCTGTTATATTGAGCCGCCGTTTTTCTCGAATTTCGGCGGCAGGCATGTGCATTTTGGAAACAACGTTTATGCAAATTTCAATCTCACCTTGGTTGACGACACCCACATTTACATCGGCGACAACACTATGATCGGTCCTAATGTTACCATTGCAACGGCAGGTCACCCCATTGCCCCGGAGCTCAGAGAAAAGGGATACCAGTTTAATGCACCCGTTAAAATCGGGCGCAACTGCTGGATAGGCGCAGGTGCCGTTATTGTTCCGGGTGTTACGATAGGTGAAAACTCGGTTATCGGCGCAGGAAGCATAGTTACCCGCGACATTCCCGATAACGTTGTGGCGGTTGGCAATCCCTGCAGGGTGCTTAGAGAAATCGGCGAGCGCGACCGAGAGTATTATTTTAAAGACAAAAAGATTTCTGATAATATTAAATAGAAAAACTCCTTCGGGAAATCCCGAAGGAGTTTTACTTTATTTATTAAGATTTTTAAACACAACCGCGGTTCTTGAGGGAAGATAGCATTTAAAGCCAATCCTTCCGTCTTCTATCTTTTCGGCGTTGTAGACATACTTTGTGTCCACCCTGTCAAAGCCGCCAAAGGTACCCTCATCGGTTGATAAAACGGCTTTAAACTGCCCTTTTTCTCCCGTTTCAACAAAATAGCCGTCAAAGGACTGTGTGGGGTTAAAATTAAAGGCAAAAGCCGTTTTTCCCTTTGTGAAAATCATCACCTTATCATGCTGATGGATAAACCTGCAGACCGCCTTTTTGCTTAAAATCCGCTCTTTTTTAAGAAACGCTATCATCGCTTTATCAAACTCATTAAGGTCACGATAGCGCAGATCAGGATTTTCGACAAGGCTCCATTGACGACGGCAGTAATGATAACTCCAGCCGTTTCCCTCACGCGGAAAATCTATCCATTCGGGGTGACCGAACTCGTTGCCCATAAAGTTTAAATAGCCTTCGCCTGCAAGGCTTGAGGTAACAAGCCTTATCATTTTATGAAGGGCAATTCCGCGGTCTATTATAAGACTTTGACCCGCTTTATTCATCGCGCCATACATTTCGGCATCGCAAAGGCGGAAAATTATGGTTTTATCCCCTACAAGCGCCTGATCATGCGACTCGCAGTAGCCTATGTTTTTCTCAAAGGGGCGACGGGTAGTAAGCTCGTACCAGAGCTTGCCCATATCCCAATTTTCATCGGAATATTCCTTTATCATCTTTATCCACAGGTCAGGCACGCCCATTGAAAGACGAAAATCGAAGCCTATTCCGCCCTCATTTATCTTAACGCACATTCCCGGCATACCCGACATATCCTCGGCAACCGTTACGGCGTTGGGATTTAATGCGTGAATAAGGTCATTTGCAAGCTGAAGATAGGTGACCGCCTCGGTGTCGGTATTCATTGAAAAATACATATCATAGTTTGTAAAGGCACTGCCTAATGCGTGGTCGTGATACAGCATTGAGGTTACGCCGTCAAACCTAAAGCCGTCAAAATGGAAAATTTCCATCCAATATTTTAAATTGGACAAAAGGAAGTGAAGCACCTCGTTTTTGCCGTAATTAAATAGCTTTGTATCCCAAGCAATATGGTTTCCGCGCGCGCCCTCATGGAAAAACTGATACTCTGTGCCGTCAAACTGATTTAAGCCCTCGTTTGTGTTTTTTACGGCGTGGGAATGCACAACATCTAAAAGCACCGCAATGCCCATTTTATGAGCGGTATTTATAAGCTTTTTAAGCTCCGCTCCCCTGCCAAATCGTGAGGATGGAGCAAAAAAGTTACTTACCTGATAGCCAAACGAGCCGTAATATGGATGCTCCATAATTGCCATTATCTGAATGGTGTTATAGCCGAGCTTTTTAATTCTGGGCAAGGTTTTCTCTGTAAACTCATCAAAGCTTGAAACCTTATAATCCTCCCCTGCCATTCCGATGTGGCACTCGTAAATATAAGGCGTCTTTTGAGGCTTAAACGCGCCGTCTGACCACTTAAAATCATCAAATAGTACATCGTCGACCTCGGCGCACCAATTAAGGGTCTGGGGGTCCTGCACAACCCTTGTGGCATAGGTTGGAATTCTTCTTAGGGTTTGTCCGTTACTAATAACAATAGCCTGCACCTTTTGGCCGATTTTAAGGGCATTTTTGCCCGAAAGCTTAATTTCAAAAACGCCGTTTTCAAGCTTTTGCATAGGATGCGCGTAAACATCCCAATCGTTAAAATCGCCCGTAAAGAACATTTTTTCTGCCGCAGGCGCCCATTCTCTGTAGACCCAGCCGCTTTTTGTTCTATGGATGCCAAAATACTCATATCCGTTTGCAAAATCCAAAAGGCTTCCGTTTTCTCCAACAAGCTCTTTCTTTTTGGAAAGGAAATTTTGCACCCTTAGATCTATATCTTTTTCAAACGCCTCTAAATAGGGATCGTACTTTAAAATTTTATAGCTCATAACACTGCCTCCTTGGAAAAATTTGTTATGACAATAAGGAAACTTGTCCTTCATATTAATTTTAGCAGATTTTACTAAGTTTTTCAACCGCAACTTTTTGTCGAAAAAGCCCCTTATCCGAAGATAAGGGGCCGTAAAACTATTTTGCTTCAAGTTTTGAAACGATTTCTTCATCAGGGGTTACAATTGCAGTTTTATAAAAATCATAAATCACCATTCCGGGTTTTGCGCCCGAAGGCTTTTTAACATTTTTTATCTCGGTAAAATCAACTGCAACCTTGGAGGATGCTCTCGCCTTGCTGTTATAAGCCGCAATGATTGCCGCTTGCTCCAATGTTTTATCCGGCACCTCTTTTCCCTCTGTTACAACAACTGTGTGCGAACCGGGAATTTTCTGGGTGTGAAACCAGACATCGCCCTTTTGGGAGTCTTTTAAGGTGAGTTTATCGTTTTGGATATTGTTCCTGCCGCAGAGAATTACAAAGCCGTCAGACGAAAGGTATTTATGATAGGATAGTCCTGCCTTGATCTTGTTTTTATCAGCTTTTTTGCGGATATATCTTCCCTCATAAAGCTCCTGTCTTATAGCGGCAAGCTCGCTTTCATTTGAGGCTCTTGTAAGGCTATCAAACACCGACTCAATATACAAAAGCTCCTGCTCGCCGCTTTTAATAAGCGAGGCAAGCATCTTTTCGGCTGTATCTTTTTTTCGGTACTCATTATAGTACTTCTGGGCGTTCTCGGCAGGTGTGAGCCGCACATCAAGCGGTATTTCAACCTCGGGGGCACTCTCATCGTAAAAATCTATTAAAACAGCTTTACTATCGCCTTTTTTTATAGCAAAAAGGTTTGCATAAATTATATCGCCGAATCGCTTATACCGCTCTTTATCGGCGCATTTTTCAAGGTCATTACTTTGATTTGCAAGCTTTCTTGTAATTCTGTCTGAAATATTTACAAGAGTCTTTAAAAGGTCTCCGCTTTTCTGCTTTACCCTCTCAAGTCTGTCCCTTTCGCTGTAAAACGAGTCGAGCAGGCCGTCAATGCTTTCAAAGCTTTTTGTAAGCATACTATGGCCATACTGCCTTATAGGAAAAAAGGAAAATTCCTTGGGACTTTTATTTAGATCATAAAGCAAGGTGGGTTCGGGGTCATTAAGATATTTTTTTATCTGCAGAGCAAAAAACCACAACTTATCGAGCTCATCTTCGTCAAGCTCAAAGCAGGCTTTGCTCTGACCTTTAAGCGCATAAAATGCAAACTCTCTGCAAACAAGCGGCGAAAGGCCGCTATAAAGCGAAAGAAGCGCCTTTTCGAGCGGCTGGTCTTTACAGCATACTATATCGCCCTTAAATTCGGCCTCAGAAACATCTAATAAATTTTTCTTATTCTGCTGGGGAGGCAGGGTGTATTTTACTCCGGGAAGCACAAATCTAACGCTTGAGACCTCAGCATTTACCCTTTTTATTGCATCAACTATAATGCCTTTTTGATTCACAAGGATAATATTGCTGTTATGCCCCATAATTTCAACGCACAGGGTAACTATGACTATATCGGCAAACTCGTCGAGCACCTCAAAATCAAGAAAAACCGCCCTATCCTGCCCTAGCTGGCGGACGCCTTTAAGTTTACCGCCCGAAAGATGTTTTCGAAGCAGCATACAAAACATCGGCGGAGTTTGAGGATTTTCGGGGGAATTTTTAGTAAAATGCAGTCTTGCACCCATTGCACCTGCCGAAATAAGCAGCTTTTCAGAGCCTTTTTTTGAGCGAAGAGAAAGAACAATTGAGTCCTTTGCAGGCTGTGAGACCTTTTCAACCCGCGCATCAATGCACTTTTCGCGGATATTTTCACATATCACAGACAAACACAGTCCATCAAGAGCCATTTAAAGTTCCCCCTTTCTCGTTTTTTATATCTTACCACAAAAATACAAGCTTTTCAATGGCAAAACAGTCTTTTTTTAATTGACATAAGTCCTTAAAAAAGGTATAATAAATTGATAAACTTAAATTAGGAGGAAAGATTATGCACAAGGCTTTGTACAGAAAATGGCGGCCGCAGGTTTTTGACGATGTCATCGGTCAGGACTATATTGTAACCGTTCTTAAAAATCAGGTTGCAACAGGCAAAATCGGACATGCATATCTTTTCACCGGTTCACGCGGAACGGGCAAGACTACCTGCGCCAAGATCTTTTCAAAGGCGGTAAACTGTCACAGCCACATAAACGGCGATCCATGTCTTGATTGCGATATCTGTAGCAGCATTCAAAACGGCTCGGCAATCGACGTTGTTGAAATTGACGCCGCCAGCCACACAGGCGTTGATAATATCCGCGATATTATTGAGGAGTCGGTTTATCTTCCTGCCCTTTGCAAGTACCGCGTTTACATTATTGACGAGGTTCATATGCTCAGCACAAGCGCTTTTAATGCGCTGCTTAAAATTATGGAAGAGCCGCCCGCTCACATCATTTTTATTTTAGCTACAACCGAGGTCCATCAGGTTCCTGTTACAATTATTTCGCGTTGCCAGCGTTTTGATTTTGCAAGAATTGAGGATTCTCTTATAATAGAGCAGCTTTTAAAGGTTGCTGACGGAGAAAAAATCGAGCTTGAGCGTGATGCCGCCGCAGTTATCGCTCGTCTTGCAGACGGCGGAATGCGCGATGCCCTCTCTATCTTTGACCAGTGTGCAGGCTTTGATAATCACGTTACCCGTGATGTTGTTTCCAAGGTTTCGGGTCAGGCTGACCGCTCCTTTATTTTAGAAATGGCAAAGGCAATCTGCAACGAGGACACTGCATCAGCTCTTTCGCTCTCAATGAAGGCACACAGCGGTTCGCTTTCTTTTAACTTTATAGTTTCCGAGCTCATCTCGTTTTTCAGAGATGTTATGGTTGCAAAGTCGGCAGGTGTTAAAAACGAGGAGCTTTTCCCTGTTGCAAGCGATCTTGATATGATTTCAAGCTATGCTCAAAAACTCACAATGGGCCAGATCATGTTCTGTCTTGACATCCTTTCCGAAACCCTTAACACAATCGGAAAGTCGTCATATCCCAATGTTTTATTTGAGCAGTGCATGATAAAGCTTTGTTCCCCCGCTTTAAGTGCGGACACCTCTGCCCTGCTTTCACGCATTGAAAAGCTCGAAAGGCGGCTTTTATCTGTTCCGGCAGATTTCTCGCCCTTTTCGCAGCCCGCTAAAACGGCAGAACCTGTCAGCGCGCCCGCTCCCAAAGCAGCTCCAAAGGCAGAGCAAAAGGCATCTGACATTGATATTCCTTTGGGCAATGAGAGTGCTCCGGCGGTAAAACCGGTCGAGCCTTCGATTAAAAACGAGGCAAAGGGAATGGTGCCGTTTACAGCTTGGAACAAGGTTTTGGAAATTCTTTCAAGCACCAACCAATCCCTTTTAGGAGCGCTGAGGCAATCAAGGGCATTTATTGAGGGTGACATAGTTTACATTGACACAAACGACTTTTCATTTTCCCTCTTAAAGAACAGCGAAAACAACCGTCAGAGCCTAAAGGCCGCTGTTGCTCAGGTTTCAGGTGCGCCTTTAAAGATTGCAAGATACAAGGAAAGCCGTCCTGCTGTTGCGAGCTCTGATGCTATGGCAGAGATCTTAAAAATCGCCGAGCGCAACGGTGTTGAGGTTACTAAAAACTAAACGAGGTAAAGGCTATGAACGAGCTTTCGGGATTATTTGACAGTTTTAAAAGCATTGTTGTGTTCGACACCGAAACAACCGGTCTTAACTTTAAAAGCGACAGAATAATAGAGCTTGCCGCAATCAAGCTTATAAAAAACGAGCGAGGCAAGGTTGTTTTTGAGCGCGAGGTTGATGAGTTTATTCGTCTTCCCGAAGGCAAAACGCTTGACCCGTTTATCGTAAACCTTACAGGGATAACAGACGAGATGCTTTTAAAGCACGGCATAAGCTACGAGGCGGCGGCTGAGCTTTTTTACTCGCTTATTTGCGACGGGCCGACTCTGTTGGTCGCTCACAACGCCCAGTTTGACCTAATGTTTACAAGAACTCTATTAAAGGGCTACAAAATAGAGTGTCCTCTAAAGTTTTTGGACACCCTGACAGTTTACAAGGACCGCAGGCCTTATCCCCACAAGCTTGAAAATGCTATTTTGGCTTACAATCTTGAGGACAAGGTTAAAAACAGCCACAGGGCAATTGATGATGTTAGGGCTCTTGTTGAGGTCTTAATGGCCATGGACACAGAGCGCCCCGATTTAGAGAGATACATAAATCTTTTTGGGTTTAATGCAAAATACGGAATAAGCGGCGAAAAAATTCGCGGTGTGCACTATGTTCCGCAGGCATTTCACGATAAAAAAACGCTTGTTGAGGAAACGCTTTACTCATTTTTTAAGGCAGTTCCCTCGGCAGAGGTTTAAATTTAGAAAGGATTGACAAGAATGAAAGCAAGACTTCCACAGGGTTACGGTTCAAACAGTATGAACCCTAACAATATGATAAAGCAGGTACAGAAGGTTCAGGCAGATATGCAGAAGGCTCAGGAGGAGCTCGAAGCAAAGGAGTACACCTCGGTTGTGGGTGGAGGCGCAGTTGAGATAACTATGACCGGCAAAAAGAGCGTTACCTCTATTAAAATCTCCCCCGAGGTTGTAGACCCCGACGACATTGAGATGCTTGAGGACCTTATCACTGCCGCAGTTAACGATGTTATTGAAAAGATCGAGGCCGAATCTTCGGAAACTATGAGTGCTCTTTCGGGCTCAATGCCTAACATTCCGGGATTATTTTAATTTTATAAGCCGAAAGGACCAAAAATTATGAGTTCCACCGTTCCGAGTTTAGTAAAGCTCATCGAGCAGTTTGAAAAGCTGCCAGGCATCGGAAGAAAAGGCGCGCAGAGAATGGCTTTTTTTATGCTTTCCCAGCCTTTTGAAAAGGCGCAGGATTTTGCAAACGCAATTGTGAATGCGCACAAGAATATCCGCAGATGCTCTGTCTGTTGCAACCTCTCTGAAGAAGAGGTTTGTCCTGTTTGCAGTAATGTTATGCGCGACAGATCGACCGTTTGCATTGTCGAAAGCCCCAGAGATGTTATGAGCTTTGAGCGCGTCGGCGAGTACCGAGGACTTTATCATGTGCTCCACGGACTTATCTCCCCTCTTGACAACATCGGCCCCGATGCAATCTGCTTAAAGGAGCTTGTTAAAAGGTTAGATGACGGAGAGATCAAAGAGGCGATTTTGGCAACCGGAGCCACGACCGAGGGCGAAGCCACCGCAATTTACATTGCAAACAAGATTTTAAAGCCGCGCGGCATAAAAGTCACCCGTCTATCATACGGTATTCCTATAGGAAGCAACCTTGAATATGCCGACGAGATGACTCTTTGCAGGGCTTTAAAGGACAGAAATGAATTTTGACCTGTAAAGTTATTAGCCATTACAGCAAAGGAGGTGAACAAATGGCTGAGCAAAACCGAAGCATAACCCAAAACCGCAAGGCTTTTCACGATTATTTTGTCGATGAGAGCTTTGAGGCAGGAATTGAGCTTTTCGGAACAGAGGTAAAATCAATTCGTGCAGGCGGCGTCAATCTTAAGGATTCCTATTGCGAGATAGACAAAGGCGAGCTGTTTGTTCACGGAATGCACATAAGTCCCTATGAAAAGGGCAACATATTTAATAAAGACCCATTAAGGCCCAAAAAGCTCTTAATGCACAAGCGCGAGATTAACCGCCTTTTAGGACTGATAAAGCGCGACGGATACACCCTCATTCCCCTATCGCTTTATTTTAAGGGCAGCCGCGTTAAAATGCAGTTAGGCCTTTGTAAAGGTAAAAAGCTTTACGACAAGCGCAAGGATACCGCAGTTCGCGATGCCAAGCGCGAGATAGAAAGAAATTTAAAATCGCGTCAACACGATGAGTAGCTCTTTTCCCTATATACGGGGGCGTAAAGGGTTCGACGGGGATTTTAAGTTATGATAAGCGAGTAGAGGTTCGGACACTCTTTAAAATCCGAATTTTAAATTTAAACGCTAACAATAATAAATTAGCTTACGCTGCCTAATTTGGCGGCCGTTTCCAAGAGTAGTACCGCGGACTTTTGCGAAGCGTCACATTAGCGGGCAACGCATTTAGCCCTCACCCCGAGGCTAAATGTGTATCAGGGGTTACTAATATGCATAGCCTGTTTGTCGGCGATGCATAAAGGGAATGTAAAAGATAAACTACACTCGTAGAAAGTCATAGCAAGAGATTTTCGGACAGGGGTTCAATTCCCCTCGCCTCCACCAAAGGAGTATAATCCGAACTCTTTTTACTACATTGTTAGAAAAAGATTGTTTGTGATTAACGCAAAAATACCGAATAGAGTTTAATGCTCTATCCGGTATTTTTTTTTGTTTTGCTTATTCTTTGAGTTCGGGGAGACCGGCTACACTCGTTAAGAGTGAGAGAATACCTGCAAGTGCCGATGTAGAAACAACCACTTTCCAATCAACTGTAGAAAGTACAGTAGATGCACCGATAGTTGCGATTGCGGTCTGAGATACAGTTTTAACTGCTCTCATACCTGCGGCTTTTAGCCATTTGATAAACTTCTCTTTCATAATCTTACCTCCTGTTAAACTAATTCATTTACTCTGTCCTGAATAACCTTAGGGTTATATCCTGCGGCTTTCAGTTTTTCAACTCTGTCCTGACCGTTACCCCACAGTCCACGAATTACCTCACGAGCAATTTCGTCTGTGGATTTGAGGTTGTTTTTCTTAGCCTTGCTATTAACAATGGTCTGAATAGCATTGTAGTCATAACCTGCGGCAGTAAGTTTATTCTTACGCTCTGTGCCGTTACCCCACAATCCGTCTAAAACTTCCTCTGCTATCTGTTCGTTGGTCTTTTTAGCAGGAGTAGGATTAGTTGTTGGCTTAGGTGCAGAAACCGCTACAAAGCCGTTTTTACCGCTATTTTTGATAAGTGTAGGATAGTCTATGTAAGCATAGTTCATATCAACATTACCCTTAATGCCATTTACCTTACCTGAACTGCTGTACTGCCAAATACCGTAATCGCCTTTATAAGTACATTCGGTATGATACTGAGCAATCCAACGAGCCTTACTGTCATACCATTTATCTGTGAGATAAGAGGTATTCCAATATTTGTTTGCGTAGATACCTACCCAATATCCCTCTTTTTCGAGAGTTTCAACGAAAATTTTAGCCATTTCAAGAATTAAATCCTTGCTACACTGACCGGTTGTTTTCGCATCCTCAAGGTCGTAATAGATGGGATATTCAGGTTTAAGACCTTTAAGCAGACGGAGCGTATGAGCCGCCTCAGACTTTGCTTTCTCTAAAGAATCTGCGTAACTGTAGATATATACACCGAAAGGCATACCTACTCTTGCACATTCCTTAGCATTTCGGGCAAAATATTTATCGTCTTGAGAGGTCATATCGCTACCATATCCGCATCGCAGTATAGCGAACTGAATACCGTCAGCCTTGACCTTATCCCAATCAATGTTACCCTGCCAAGATGATACATCAATACCTTTTGCGAGAATTTTCATAACTAAACTCCTTTATGTTATTATTTCCCAAGACTTAACCTCGTCATAAATTTTATCTATAAACGAGTTGCCTTTGAGTGCTTTGTAAGCCTCGTACAAAAACACAAAGTTTTCATACTCGTATTGGCGAATTACACCTTTTTCGTGATTATGGTAATATATGCGGAGCATTTCACTACGCAACTGACATTTAGTACCGTTGGAAATTTTACGCACATTTACGATAATTGGTGTAACGACTCCTAAC
This sequence comes from Oscillospiraceae bacterium, assembly GCA_015066115.1. GTDB lineage: Bacteria > Bacillota > Clostridia > Oscillospirales > Ruminococcaceae > SIG578. Next base: position 1,920 of record SVOZ01000001.1, on the reverse strand, counting down.
AATTGATTATATCGTTTGTACCGATAACATTATTAACGACAGTATCTTTCTCAAGCAGTTTTCTCAAGAGAGCATTTTGTTCTCTGAGTAGAGCGTTCTGTTCTGCGTTAGCATCTGAAACACCCTCGCTGATACCGGTTATAATTTGGTCTGTGTTAGCAACCGCAGTACGATTACCGATTGTACCAACCATTTCCGGTCCTGCCTCATTTGCGACAAAGATTTCTCCTACTGAGGGGAAACCACCGTCTGCATAGGCTCTGAGTTTAAGACTAACATCTCCTGCGTTAGTAACATCAACTGTACCTTTAAGAGTCGGGAAACTTGTACCCCTAAAACCACTTGCAATACTTGAACCGAGTGTTTTACCGAAATCATTTCCGTAAGACTTAGCAAGTCTATCCGTAAATGTATCTCCTAAAACATCCTTTACAGCACCTTTAAGGGTATTCATCTCTGATTTCATACCTTTAACAAAGCCTGTTACAAGGTTTTTACCGACCTCTTTCATACTTGTAAACATTCCGTTTGCAAGTGAAATGTTTGACGATTTCTCAGTAAGTTTTTCCAACTGTTCTAAGAAATCATAATACCTCTTAACCAAACCTATAGCGATTTGTAGTTCAGGGTTAGCCAACCTTAATTTATTATTAAGATTCACGGCTTGTTTATATTGATTGTTTGCATCGTCTGCCATCGCTTTAATCGGGTCTTTTGTAAAGAACTTGATTATAGAATCGACAGTAGAGGCGAAACCTGATATAGCACTACTCTTTGAGTAAGATACTACTTGACCTGCAAAGAATGTCATAAAGCCTGTAAAACTTTCCATATCTACAGACAGGTCAGGTAATTTATCATTTAGCCTGTTAAGAGCAGGATGTAAGTCATCACTTAGTTTATCAGCAACCGTTATTAAACTATCGGTAAATTCTACAAACGCACAAGTGAGTTCTACAAGCATAGCCGTACCTAAAGCGATAGCCAAAGGTAACAAGCCACAGGATGCAACCGCCGCAACACCGAGAGCCGCCGCAACTACACCTATACCGACTAATATACCTGTACCAATCAATATTGCGTTTGTAATATTTTCGCCGTTGTTAAGAACCGGCTCCCAAGCAATACCAACTTGATTTAACAATGCACCGATAATAATTATCTCTGCTATAAACAATGTAGCACTTACACCAAGTATAGCCAACATAGCAAGACCGAGAGCAAGATAGCCTACAAGAGCCGTACCTGCCGCACCGAGTAAACCTGTTACCACACCTACAGCGACTAAGACACCTGTGCCTATTCCCATAGCGATAAGAATAGTATTACCGTTGTCTATTACCGGTTGCCAAGCGATACCTACCTGTTCTAAGAGAACACCGAGACCCCAAATAGCACCTACAACTAATCCTGCCGCTACCGCAACCTCTGCAATAACTACGAGCCCTAACGCAAGGTTTTTAACGAGCGAAGTCATTTTAGAATTGATAGAGGAGGTAGTTGTATCTACCTGTGTTGTGGTGTTTGCAACCTCTTGTAACGCAGGAGCAGTCTTTGATAAATCAGTAGCCTCTTTAATCTTAGTGAATACTCCAAGAGCGGTTACTATGCCGCCGAGCATTTCAATAGCACCGATTACGAGAGTAGCCTTATCGACTCCACTCCAATCGCCGTTTTTGATTGCCTCCCAATTTGTTCCTATCTCTCCAATGATTGCAGTAAATCCTTGTATCGCTACTGCCGCACCCGAAAGTTGTATGTTTCCTGTAAACAATCCTACAGCGATTGCAATATTAATGCACCAAGTTCTTTAAGTGCTGTAAATGTAGCCTCGTCTATATCACAGTTGCAGAAAAGCATTAAAGCCTGAACGAACTGCTCTATACCATCGAGTCGGTTTGAGGCTACCTCGTTAATAGC
>SVOZ01000005.1 GCA_015066115.1 Oscillospiraceae bacterium | reverse complement strand
GACGACCTTGGGCGTGTGGTGATTCCGAAAGAAATAAGAAGAACCATGCGAATCCGCGAAGGTGATCCGCTGGAAATTTTTACCGACCAAAATGGAGAAGTTATCCTGAAAAAGTATTCGCCGGTGGGCGAGATGGGCTCTTTTGCCTCGCAGTATGCCGATGTGCTCAGTAAGGCGACCGGGCTTACCACCGTTGTCTGCGACCGCGACCATGTTATCGCGGTGTCGGGCGGGATGAAAAAGGAGCTACTTGAGCGCCGCGTGTCCTCTCAGCTTGAGGATCTTATGGAAAGCAGACGCACCTATGTCGCCTCAAAGGACGGCAAGGAGTTTTTCCCTATCGAAGGGGTCGATAAGTCTGCCTGGGTGGCATCGCCTATCGTGTCGTCAGGTGATGTTTCGGGCGCGGTGCTGCTTTTGTCGGGCACACAAGGCACCATTTCCGAGGGCGACAGCAAGCTCTGCACAGTCGCAAGCGCCTTTTTGGGCAAACAAATGGAAGAATAAAAAGAACTCTTGGTCTGATTTTTTGGACCAAGAGTTCTTTTTTAGGTTTATTATGGCATGAAAATGTCAAAGACTATTTCCGGCAGGCGTTGCATAAATTGCAGGAACTTAAGCAGTCGCCTGAGCAATTAACAGGGCAGCCGATGCATTTTTTGCCCTTCTTTTTTGCCCTTATCACATAAAGGGCGGCAAGGACAAGGATAAGGACTACAACTGCGATAACAATGTAATCTATTGCCTGCATAAAATCACTCCTTAGTGGGTTGTGGTTTTTGTTTTTGCCTCAGCCGAATTGGAGGCGCGCAGAGCAAGCTCTGCTTTGAGCTTTTTCTCGCTGTTTGTGCAGAGAATAGCTATAATGCCTGCCATAATGGCCACAGCACCCCCGCCTGCAATGGCCGCGCCGATGTTAAGAGCGGCAGGAGCAGTGATAAGTGTGCCGATGGTGTAAACAAAGTAGGCAACACTGTATCCAACGGCAAGCTGAAGTCCGATTCCGCCCCACAGCCATTTTGCGCTCTTCATTTCGGCATTCATTGCGCCGATTGCGGCAAAGCAGGGGGGTGTGTATAGGTTAAACATAAGATATGCAAGTGCCGCAACCTTTGTAATTGCAAAAACCGATGCAACCTCGGCCCCTGCACCCTCCATAATCGAAAGTTCCTCGGTGTCGATAAGGTTATCAAGTCCGACAAAGCAAACTGCAAGTGTTCCCACAACGTTTTCCTTTGCAATAAAGCCTGTAACTGCCGCGGCAGCAAGCTGCCAGGAAAGCACACCGACAATGGGGACCAAAAGATAGGCGACGGGACCTGCAATTGAAGCGAGAATCGAGGTGTCTGCGCTCTCGGCAGGAACAAACGACCAGTTAAACGACTGCATTACCTGAACTGCGGTGTTGCAAAGTAAGATAATGGTGGCCGCCTTGACTATGTAAGACCAGCCTCTTGCGCACATAGATTTAAATGCGCCCCAAAGTGAAGGGAATTTATATTCGGGAAGCTCAATGATAAAGAAGGATTTTCTTGCTTTGTAGGCGGTGATCTTGTTAACGAGAAGCGCACCAAGGAAGATAAGAATGATGCCTGAAAGGTACATAACGGTGCTAACCCAACCTGCATTATCAAAGAATGCACCTGCAAAAAGCGAGATAACGGGAATTTTTGCGCCGCAGGGCATAAAGGGAGCGAGCATTGCGGTGGCTCTTCTCTCACGTTCATTTTTTATGGTGCGACTTGCCATAATTCCGGGAACAGCACAGCCTACTGTGATAACAAAGGGGATAACCGATTTGCCCGAAAGCCCGACCTTCTTAAATATGGGGTCAAGCACAACAGCAACGCGGGACATATATCCGCAGTCCTCTAAAATGGCGATGAGGAAATACATAACCATAACGAGCGGCAAAAATCCGATAACTGCGATAACGCCGCCGAGCACACCGTCAACAAGCAGGGCATAAATTAGCGGGTTTGCACCCTCTAAAAGAGAGCCGACCCAGCCTTGAAATGCTTCAAGCCAGTAAACAAGAAGGTCGGCAATAGGCTGACCTACCCAGACCTGCGAGATCTGGAACACTAAGAACATAACAACTGCAAAAATGGGAATGCCAAGCCATTTGTTAGTTAAAACAGCGTCAATCTTGTCGTCAAAATTCTTGTCGCGGGTCAAGGTTTTGCGCTCCTCAACCTCTTTTACAATGTTATTTACAAATGAGAATCGCTTTCTGTCTGCGGCTTCAACGGCGGCCTTGTCGGTAAGGTCAATGTCGCCCTGAGAGTAGGGTGCACTTTGCTCTTTTCCGATAATCGAAACAGCTGTTAAAACGGCCTGTTTGAGTCCATCACCGCTTGTAGAAACAGTTTCAACAACGGGACAGCCGAGCTTTTCCGAAAGAAGCTTAATATTGATTTTATTTTGCTTTTTCTTATTAACATCGGTTTTGTTAAGCGCCACCACCATAGGAACTCCAAGCTCTAAAAGCTGGGTGGTAAAGAAAAGGCTGCGGCTTAAGTTTGTGGCGTCAACGATGTTGATGATAGCATCGGGATTTTCGCCTTTAACATAGGCGCTTGTGATGCTTTCCTCGCTTGTAAAGGGCGACATCGAATAAGCTCCCGGAAGGTCAACCGCCAGAACCTCTTTGCCGCCGGTGTATGCCTTTTTAATGTTGTGCTGTTTTTTGTCAACGGTAACGCCCGCCCAGTTACCAACCTTTTCGTTTTGTCCCGTAAGGGCATTGTACATTGTGGTTTTTCCGCTGTTGGGGTTTCCCGCAAGTGCGATTCTCATAATTTTCCTCCTAATCTGCGTTGAGTTAGCCGTTGCTAACTGAAAAGTATAATAAAAAGCTGAAGCAGTGCAGCAAATTAAATAATAATTGCCTCTGCCAGCTGATTATCAATGTTGTATCTGCCGTCCTTAATGGAAACGATGCAGCTGTTTTTAAGATGCGAAACAACGGTGATAGGCTCGCCGCTGTAGCAGCCTAACGAAAAGAGAAACGAGTTTAATTCCTCGTCGTCGGTTTTGATGCTTTGAATTATGTATTCTTTTCCTTCTCTTGCCTCTTTAAGAGTCATTTCGTTTCACCTTGATCTGCTTTAAAATTATTTAGTTAGCAAAGGCTAACTGAACGTTAACTAAAAAATTAGCATACGCTAACTCCTAAAATATATTACCACCGCAGTTAAAATTTGTCAATAGTCTTTTTAAAAAAGCTAAAAAATCTTCTACACTTGAAAAAAGGGAATGTGTATGGTAAAATAATAATATAATATATGAAGGGAAGATAAAAATGCGCCTTCAGGAATCCTCGGAAATGTATCTTGAAACAATATATGTGCTTTCAAAGAAAAACCCCAGAGTTCGCAGTATAGATGTTGCCGATTATATGGGATATTCCAAGCCGAGCATAAGCCGCGCTGTGTCGATACTTAAAAAGAACGGCTATGTCCAGATGAACGAGGATAGCTCTCTTTCTTTAACCGAAACAGGACGTGCTGTTGCCGAAAAGGTGTTTGAGCGTCACAATGTTATAACAGAATTTTTGCTAAAGCTCGGGGTAGAAAAAGCTACCGCTTCCGAAGACGCCTGCAAAATGGAGCACGTTATAAGCGACGAAACTCTTGAGGCAATAAAAAGAGCTTTAGAGCAAAAATAAAAACAAAAAGCAAGACAATTCTGTCTTGCTTTTTTAGTATAAGTGAGGATGAAAATGGATTTGCCTAAAAGAAAACAAAATCGGTTAAGGGAAAATGATTATAGCCAAAACGGCGCATATTTTATTACAATATGTACAAAAGTTAAAAAGCAAATATTTGGTAAAATCGTAGGGTGCGGCGCCTTCGACGCACCGCAAATGAGCTTATCTGTTATAGGGAAAATAGTTGAAAAATATATTATTTCCTCTAATAATATAAAGAAAATAAGCATTGATAAATATGCTATAATGCCTAATCATATTCATTTAATTATTAATGTTAATGAAAATGGCGGGACGTCGAAGGCGCCGTCCCCTACAAATGCATTAGTGCCGCATTTTGTTTCAACATTAAAAAGGTTTGTAAATAAAGAAGTCGGAGAAAATGTGTTTCAGCGCTCATATCATGACCACATCATCCGAGGGGAACAAGACTATCAAAAAATCTGGCAATACATAGATTCCAATGCGCAAAAATGGGATGAGGACTGCTTTTATATTAAATAATAAAAAATGCTTGCATTTTGTTAAATATAGTGGTATACTATATAGGAAATAACTTGAAAGGTAAAGAGTGGGTCGCCCCGCTCTTTTGTTTTTGTTTGGATGCACACCAAACGGTAAGGAGGAAACATGGCTAAAAACACGGGAAACACCGCCGACAAGGTGCGAGAGATCGTTTTGCCTGTCTGCGAGGAAATGGGGCTGAGGCTCTGGGATGTCACCTTTGAAAAGGAAGGGGCAGATTGGTTTTTAAAGGTGCTGGTTGAAAAAGAGGACGGAACTCTTGATATTAACGAGTGCGAGGCCTTCAGCCGAAAAATTGACCCGCTTATCGACGAGGCAGACCCCATTGACCAGAGCTACTTTTTGGAGGTTGGCTCGCCCGGCATTGAGAGAAAGCTTAGAACACCCGAGCATTTTGAGCGCTTTATCGGCTCAAAGGTCTGTGTAAGGCTTATCCGCCCCGATAGCGAGGGAAAAAGAGAACTTGAAGGTGTTTTATCCGCCTTTGATAACGGGGCAATAACCCTTGATGGCAAACAAGTAAATTTATCAGACACTGCATTTGTAAGACTGACTGACTAAAAATAAAGTGGAGGAATTTAGAAAATGAATAACGAATTTTTTGACGCACTTAGTATTCTTGAGCAGGAAAAAGGAATAAATGTAGAGAGCCTGCTCGAAAAAATCACGGTTGCAATTGAAAACGCCGTTAAAAAGGATTTCGGCGACCCCGAGAACATCATAATCAACATCGACCCCGAAACAAGAAAATTTCAGGTTGCTATCAGAAAAGAGGTCGTTTCTGAGGTTGTAAACCCCAGAGCAGAGATCACTCTTGACGAGGCTCTTACCCACAGCAAGCGCGCTAAAATCGGCGGCCACGTTGATATTAAGATCAAAACCAAGGATATGGGAAGAATTGCCGCTCAGAGCGCAAAGCACGTTTTCCGTCAGGGAATTAAAGAGGAAGAAAGGCTTAATACCTTTAAAGAATATCAGAGCAAGGTTCATGAGCTTATCTCTGCAAAGGTTGTCGGCATTGATGATGTAAGAGGCTCGGTTACTCTCGATATGGGAACAGGCGAACTTATGCTTCCCCAGTCCGAGATGATTCCCGGTGAGAGATTTGAAATTGGCGAGAGTGTTAAGGTTTATGTTGTTGATGTTAAGCGCAACATTGAAAAAACCTCAAGACCTCCCAAGATTATGATTTCCCGCACCCATCCCGGAATGGTCAAGCGCCTCTTTGAGCTTGAGGTTCCCGAAATTTACGACGGAACCGTTGAGGTCAAGTCCATTTCAAGAGAAGCAGGCTCAAGAACCAAAATTGCGGTTTACAGCCGCGATGAGAATGTTGATGCTGTCGGTGCCTGCATCGGTGCAAAGTCGCAGAGAATTGACAATGTTGTTTCCGAGCTCGGCGGCGAAAAGATCGACATAGTTAAGTACAGCGATGATCCTGTCGAGTTTATCACAGCGGCTCTTTCACCCGCAAAGCACATTGTTAAGGTTGAGCTTATTGAAAACGCGGAAGAGGATGTTAAGGCCTGCAGAGTAACCGTTGCAGATAATGAGCTTTCGCTCGCAATCGGCAATAAGGGACAGAATGTCCGCCTCGCCGCAAGACTCACAGGATACAAGATCGATATCCGTCCCGAAAGCGGATTTTACGGAGAAAACTAAATTAAAACTTTCAGCGAAAAACAAATCGGAGGGATTTTCAAAATGGCTGTAAAAAAAGTGCCTATGCGTAGCTGCTGCGCCTGCAAGGAAAAAAAGGCAAAGCGCGAGCTTGTAAGGGTCGTGCGCTCGCCCGAAGGAGAGGTCTCCCTTGATATAACGGGCAGAAAATCGGGCAGAGGTGTGTATATTTGTAACAGTACCGCCTGCCTTGCAAAAGCCAAAAAGAGCCGAGCGCTCTCAAGAGCCTTGGAATGTGAGATTCCCGATGAGGTGTTTGCGCATCTTGAGGAGGAGCTTTTAAAAAATGAATGATGCATTTTTGGCGGCTCTCGGAATTTGCAAAAGAGCGGGAAGGCTTTGTTTCGGATTTGAAACGGTTAAAACCGCAATGCAAAAAGGCCAGGCAGAAATTGTTTTTTTGGCCTATGACCTTTCTAAAAAAACGCAAAAGGAGCTAAGCTTCCTCTGCTCACAGCTTGAAGTTGAGCTTTTTGAAACTGCATACGATATGCAGACGCTTGGCAGCAGCATCGGCAAGAAAACGGGCATAATCGCCGTAACCGATGAGGGCCTTGCCAAGATGGTTAAACAGAAATTCGTAAGTCACAGGGAGGGTATTTAATGATAGTAAAATATAAACTCAGCGATCTTGCAAAAGATCTTAATATTGACAGCAAAGAAATTATTGCATTGCTTGCACAGCATTCTGATGATGCAAAGAAAACAGGCAGCACTTTAAACGAAGAGGAGCTTAATATCGTTTTTGAGCATTTTACGACCCTTTATGCTGTTAAAACCCTTGATGCATATTTTGCAGAGGGCAGTAAACGCGCAGAGAAAAAGGCCGAGAAAGAGGCTAAAAAGGCAAAGGCAGAGGCAGAGGCTAAAAAGGCAGAAGAAAAGCCTGCACAGAAGCCTGAAGAAAAGAAAGAGGAGAAAAAGCCTGCTCAGAAAGCTCCTGAGAAAAAGGCTGAAAGTAAGCCTGAGGCTAAAAAAGAAGCGCCCCAGCAGAAGCAGGCAGAAAAGAAGCCTGTAAAGCGCGAGGAGCCTAAGAATAAGAAGCCTAAGGAAAAATTTGAAAACGTTATCCGCACCCGCAGCACCGAAACCGTTGAGGTTCAGAAGCAGGTGCGCAAGGTCAACACCCGTAATGACTTTGTTGAGCTTGATAAATATAACGAGAGATACGAGAGAATTGCTCCCAGCAGCTCATTTAACTCTGATAAAATGCAGAGAAAACAGAAGCTCACCCAGAAATCTCAGCAGAGAGGCAAGCCCGCCTCTGCCAAGAGAGAGACCGAGGCGGATAAGCTTAGAAGAATCCAGCTTCAGCAGCAGAAAAAGCAGCAACTTAAAATCACCATTCCCGATGAGATCGTGGTTTCCGAGCTTGCAATGCGCCTTAAGGTCACCGCCGCTGAGGTTATCAAGCGCTTAATGCTTCTCGGCGTTATGGCAACTAATAACCAGACCATCGACTATGACACCGCCGCAATGGTTGCCATGGAGCTTGATGCAAAGGTTGAAAAAGAGATAATTATCACAACCGAGGAGCGCCTTATCGACGACACCGAGGATAAAGAGGAGAACTTAAAGCTTCGTCCTCCCGTTGTTGTTGTTATGGGACACGTTGACCACGGCAAAACCTCGCTTCTCGACGCTATCCGTAACACCAGCGTTACCACAACCGAGGCAGGCGGGATTACCCAGCATATCGGTGCTTATAAGGTAAGCGCGGCAGGAAGAGAGATCGCATTTCTCGACACCCCCGGACACGAGGCGTTTACTGCTATGCGTGCCCGTGGTGCACAGATCACCGATATTGCAATTATCGTTGTTGCCGCAGACGATGGAATCATGCCTCAGACAGTTGAGGCTATAAACCACGCAAAAGCTGCAGGCGTCAGCATAATCGTTGCAATCAATAAAATGGATAAACCCGAAGCAAATCCCGAAAGAGTTAAGCAGGAGCTTACAGAGCACGAACTCGTTCCTGAGGAGTGGGGCGGCGATATTATCTGCGTGCCTGTTTCTGCAAAAATGCACACAGGCATTGATGACCTTCTTGAAATGGTGCTTCTTACCGCTGATGTTAAAGAGCTTAAAGCAAACCCCGACAGGCTTGCCAAGGGTATTGTAGTTGAGGCTAAGCTTGACAAGGGAAGAGGCCCTGTTGCAACCGTGCTTGTTCAGAACGGAACCCTTAACGCAGGCGATATCATAATTGCAGGAACTGCTGTCGGCAGAGTCCGTGCTATGATAGATGACCACGGTAGAAAGGTTCTCACGGCAGGCCCCTCAACACCTGTTGAGATAGTCGGTCTTTCTGAGGTTCCGTCAGCAGGCGACGTATTTAACGCTGTTGAGGACGAAAGGCTTGCAAGACAGCTTGTCGAGGAAAGAAAACAAGCCCTTAAGGAAGAGAAATTCTCAGCTTACCAGAAGGTTACTCTTGATAACCTCTTTAGCCACATCGCAGAGGGCGAAATGAAGGAACTTTCTGTTATCGTTAAGGCAGACGTTCAGGGCTCTGTTGAGGCCGTAAAGCAAAGCCTTGAAAAGATAAGCAATGAGGAAGTAAGAGTAAGAGTTATCCACGGCGGCGTTGGTGCTATCAGCGAGTCAGATATTATGCTTGCCGATGCTTCAAATGCTATCGTTGTTGGCTTTAATGTTCGTCCCGATGTTGTTGCCGATAATATGGCAAAGGAAAAGGGCGTTGATATGCGCACCTACCGTATTATTTACGACTGCATTGAAGAGATTGAAGCCGCTATGAAGGGTATGCTCGCTCCCAAGTTCCGCGATGTTGAGCAGGGCAGAATTGAGGTTAGACAGGTTTATAAGCTTTCAAGCGTCGGAACCATTGCAGGTTGCTATGTCACTTCGGGCAAGGTAACAAGACATTCCAAGATCCGCGTTGTCCGCGACGGTATTGTTATTTCCGAGGACGAGATCAATTCGCTTAAGAGATTTAAGGACGATGTTAAAGAGGTCGCCTCAAACTATGAGTGCGGTATCTCGCTTGAAAAGTTTAACGACATCAAGGAAGGCGACGTTTTTGAAGCCTTTATCACCGAGGAATATAAGGATTGATTTGAAAGGAACTAAAAAATGGGAAAAAGTTATAGAACCGACAAATCGGCCGAGGATATAAAATATGCGCTGGTTGAAATTCTCAGGCATATCAAAGACCCTCGCGTTTCTGGGCTTCTTAGCATAGTCCATCTTGACCTTGCGGGAGATCTCTCGCAGGTCAAGGTTTATGTAAGTGCGCTTGAGGGAAGGGAAAAAACCGAAGAATCGGTCAAAGGTCTGCGCTCTGCGGCAGGTTATGTGCGCAGAGAGCTTGCGGCCAGAGTGAAACTGCGCTCGACTCCCGAAGTCATCTTTATTGCCGATGACTCTATCGAGCAGAGCGCGCATATAAACAGCATTATCCATAAGCTTAATAAGGATGGATAAAAACGGAGGAAATCGTGAAAACTGACTTAAAAAGAGCGGCAAAATTGCTGCTTGAAAGTGATAATATCGTGATTTTAACTCACCAGAACCCCGACGGCGACACTCTGGGCTCTGCCTTTGCGCTTTATTACACCTTAACGGCACGTGGCAAAAAGGTAAGGGTCGAAAATGAAAAGGCTATCCCCAAAAAGTACGCCTTTTTGCATGAGGGTTACCGCCATATCGATTTTGAGCCTAAGTGCGTAGTTGCGGTTGACATCGCTTCAACCTCGCTTTTAGGCAAGGGTATGGAAAGTTATTCAGATAAGATCGACCTTTGTATCGACCATCATAAGTCCAACACCGATTATGCCAAACAAACCCTTTTAAGCTGTAGCGTTGCGGCGGCTTGTGAGATAGTTTACGATGTTATTATCGAGATGGATAATGCCATTTCGGATGAGGCGCTTTTGTGCATTTACACAGGAATAAGCACCGATTGCGGCTGCTTTAAATATTCAAACACTACCGCAAAGGCACATGATATTGCCGCTCTTGCCATAGAGCGACACATTGATATTTACAGGGTAAATCAGGCGATGTTTGAGTGTAAAAGCAGGGCACAGCTCGCAATTGAGAAAACTGCGCTTCAGAATCTTGAATTCTATCACGGCGGAAAATGCGCCGTTATCGTTATAACGCATGAGCTTTTAGAGGCAACAGGTGCCGAGGAAAGCGACCTTGACGCACTCCCTGCCATGACCAGACAAATTCAGGGCGTAGAAGTCGGCGTTGTAATTAAGGAACGCGAAAAAGGCGAGTTTAAGGTCTCTATGAGGACAGGTAAGCACCCCGACGCAAGCGTCATCTGTTCGCAGTTTGGCGGCGGTGGACATGCAGGCGCCGCAGGCTGTACCCTTTACGGAGAGGTTAAAGAGGTAGAAGATAAAGTTATCAAAACAATAGGAAGGTATATATGAAAGACGGGTTTCTGCTCATAGATAAGCCGGCGGGCTTTACGTCCTTTGATGTTATAGCCAAATTACGCGGCATTCTGAAACAGAAAAAGATCGGCCACGGCGGCACCCTTGACCCTAATGTTACGGGTGTGTTGCCCGTTTTTTTGGGCAAGGCCACCAAGGCTATCGATATGCTTGAAAGGCATGAAAAAAAGTACACCGCCACTTTCCGATTAGGAATAGAAACCGACACTCAGGACATCTGGGGAAGCGTCATAGAAGAATGCGAGCCTGTTAGGGATATAGAAAAAATCCGAGAAACAGTCTTAAGCTTTAAGGGAAAGCAAAATCAGCTCCCCCCTATGTACTCGGCAATTAAAATTAACGGCGTGCGGCTTTATGACCTTGCAAGGCAGGGTGAGATTGTTCCGAGAGAAAGCAGAGAAATCGAGATTTTTGACATTGACTTTCTCGGAAAAACCGAAAATGAAGACGAATATAAATTTTCGGTCTACTGCTCTAAGGGAACCTATGTGAGAACTCTTTGTGCCGATATAGGCGCAGCTCTCGGCTGTGGAGGCACTATGACCTCGCTTGTGCGCACCATGGCGCTCGGCTTTGAAAAAAGCGAGTGTGTTAGTTTGGATGAGGTTCAGAAAGCGGCTGATGAAGGAGGGGTAGATAGTCTTATCCACCCGGTTAAAGACCTTTTTGAAAGCTATCCGCCTATTTATCTGAGCGAAAAACAGACCAAGATGTATAAAAACGGGGTCGCGCTTGACCCGAGGAGAGTAAGCGGAGTGATCTACGACACCGCTTATATAGTAGCTGAATGGCAGAAATATTCGGTTTTCAGCGATAAAAATGAGTTTTTGGGAGTGGGTCAGGTCAAGTACCCCGAAAGAGAGTTTCGTTCGCTGAAGCTGTTTTTTAATGAGGAATAAAATGAACATTTTTGCATTGGATGTAAAATTAAATGAGCCCTGCACCCTTGCTCTCGGCTATTTTGACGGCGTTCATTTGGGGCATCAAAGGGTGATTGAGCTCGCGGTTAAAAAAGCAAAAGAAAAAGGCATAAAGTGCGGCGTTTTTACCTTTACCGATGAGAATAGACTTTGCCGCAAAAAAGCCGAGCGAGGCGAGATCTACACAAGAAAGCGATGCCTTGAATATTTAGAGGACCTTGGCATTGACTTTGTGATAATGCCTGATTTTAAGGAATTCTGCTCGCTTGCGCCCATTGAATTTGTAAACCTTATTTGTGAACGTTATGGCGCGCGTGCCCTTTTCTGCGGAGAGGATTATAAATTTGGAAAGCAGGCTTCGGGAAATGCAGAAAAACTATCTGAGCTTGCAAAAAAAGAGGGAGCAGAGGTTTTTGTTTGTAAAAAGGTGAGCGAGAATGGCGTTTTAGTTAGTTCGACCGCCATTTGTGCCGCTCTTAAAGAGGGAAATATTGAGCTTGCAAATGCTCTTCTCGGAAGACCGTTTTCGATAAAGTCCGAGGTGGTCGGCGGCAAGCATATCGGCAAAAAACACCTCTACCCAACAGTAAACCAGCATTTTGATAAAGACAGCGTGCCTGTTAAAAACGCGGTTTATGCTTCAAGGGCAAGCTTTAATGGCAAAACCTACCCCGCAGTTACAAATATAGGATTTTGCCCAACAGTTCAGAGCAAAAAAGAAGAGCCTGTTGCCGAAACCTATATTATCGATGAAAATGCCGAACTATACGGAAGTATAATAGAGGTAGAGCTTTTAAGGCGTCTGAGAGATGAAAAAAAATTTGACAGTATAGAGGCGCTTAAAGAGCAGATCTCTGCCGATATTGAGGCGGCTCGAAAATAACAAAAAAGGCGGTGAAAAACTTGCTTAAAACAGTAAAAAGTATTTATAACAGCCATATTCGCGGTGACGGATGCGAACACGTGATAGTAATGCTTTCTGTGATAAGCATTTTTTTGCCTTTTTATATAACAGCCGTGGTTGTTGCGGCGATTTCTATTAGAGCGCTTGTTTTAAAAAACAGGCGCAAAGAGATTTTTGCAGGCATTGATGGAAAATTAATTGTTGCCTTTGCACTAATTAACATAGCGGCGCCGATAGTTTTTAAAAATTATCTCGGAGTAGCCTGCTTTTTCGGGGTTGTGCTTATCCTTGTTTATGCGCTTTACCTGCGCAGTGTTATGAATAAAAGTCTTTTTGAAAAAGCCGCCGATGTTATGGCTTTTATGAGCATAACCTCGGCAGTTGTGGCTCTTTTGCAAAGGCTTTCAGGAGTGGGACGCACCCCTTCTGTTTTCTTTAATCCCAATTATTATGGCGCCATTATAACTATGGTGTCGCTTATCTGCCTTTATAGGCTCATTATAAAGAGGGGAAATCCCGTTTTTCTTTTGTTTAGTCTTGCTCTTAACGCGCTCGGGCTCTTGCTTTGTAATTGCCAGTCGGCATTTTTCTCTATTGCTCTCGGCGTTTTTGTGCTTTTACTTATTACAAAAAAATATAAGATAGTGATCGCGTTTGTGGCTTTAGGCCTTGTGTGTCTGCCGCTTTTGCCCTATATTCTTCCGAGACTTAGCGGCGCATTTGAAAACATTTCAATTCGCGCAACTATCTGGAATGCGGGACTCAAGGGTTTTCTCGAAACCCCGTTTTTCGGCCGCGGAATGATGGGCTATATGCAGATTTTTGAAAAATTCGGCGGACAAAAAAACTTCCATTGCCACAATATGTTTATTGATCTGCTCCTTTCGTTTGGAGTGGTAGGCGTGGTGCCGCTTATTTGGTTTGTTTTGCGCCCTGTAATAAAGGCGTTTAAGGAAAAGTCACCTGTGTTTATCTCGGTTTTAGCGGCGGTGCTTCTGCATTCGCTTACAGATGTCACACTCGCCTTTGTTCAAACAGGCGCCCTCGCCGCAGTTCTTGTAGCAATCCCTTATTTAGATGAAAACAAGAAAAATGGATAAACCGATACGAAAAAGAGCAAGATTGCAGGACTATAACTACAGCACTCCAGGATATTATTTTGTTACGATTTGTACTTGCGGAAGAAAAAATATATTATCGCAAATCATAGGGGATAGTATTCCTCATTTACAGCTAACAAAATACGGAAAAATTGCTGAGCAAGAACTACTTAGCGTACCGATGCGTTATGAAAATGTTGAAATCAACAAGTATATTATAATGCCAAATCATATTCACTTAATAATTCGGATAACGGAACGGATAAATCCGTTCCCTACGAAGAAGCATGATATTTCAAATATTATAGGAAAATATAAGGCTGCGGTCACGCGAAATGTAGGGAATGCATTTATGCATTCCGCAAAACAAAAAATATGGCAACGCTCTTTTCACGACCATGTTATCCGCGGGGAAAAGGACTATCAGAAAATTTGGCAATACATAGACACAAATCATCTTAAATGGAAAGAGGACTGTTTTTATAACAGTGAAACGGAGGCGGTTTTATGAAAAAATTAGGCTTTGGACTTATGCGACTTCCCACATTAAACGGCAAATGGGAGGACATCGACCTTACAGCGTCGCGTGAAATGATAGATAAATATATGCAGGAGGGCTTTACCTATTTTGACACTGCCTATGTTTATCACGGCGGCAACAGCGAAAAGGCTTTCGGCGAGCTTGTTGCTTCACGCTATCCGAGAGAGTCTTTTGTTGTAACCTCTAAAATGCCTGTTGGCAGAATGAAAGAAACTGACACCTATGAGAGCATCTTTAATGAGCAGCTTTCGCGCTGTCAGATAGAATATTTTGACTATTATTTTCTTCACGCCATCGGAAAAAGCCTTTATGAAAGAATAGAAAAAGAGGACGGCTTTGGCTTTTTGAGGAGAATGAAAAAAGAAGGTAAGATAAAGCATATCGGCTTTTCTTTTCACGATGACGCCGCGTCTCTTGATAAGATACTGACAGAGCACCCTGAAACTGAGCTTGTCCAGCTTCAGATAAATTATATCGACTGGGAGGATGAGGGAATACAGTCGAGAAAATGCTACGAGGTCTGCCTAAAACACGGGGTAGACATTGCTATTATGGAGCCGCTTAAGGGCGGCGCGCTTGTAAATCTGCCGCAAACGGCTAAGGATGTATTTTTAGAGCAAAGGGAAGATATGAGCATAGCATCCTGGGGCATCAGATATGCTGCGTCGCTTAAAAATGTCAAGATCGTTTTAAGTGGAATGAGCAATATGGATCAGCTTTGCGATAATATGAGCTATATGAAGGAGTTTGAGCCACTTAGCGAGAGCGAGCATAAGGCTGTTGAAAAGGCGGCAGAGATCATAAAGAGCAGTATTGCAGTGCCCTGTACCGCCTGTAAGTACTGCATTGAGGACTGCCCTCAGAACATAGCTATCCCCGAATACTTTGCGGTTTATAACAATCAGCATAAGTTCGGTCTTATACCCGGCCTGCAGTTTACCTTTAAAAACATTGCGACAAACCGCGGCAAGCCATCCGACTGTATCGCCTGCGGAAATTGTGAAAAGGCCTGCCCTCAGCATATTGATATTATAGAAAATCTTAAAGCAGTTGCAAAAACCTTTGAGAAATAAAAATAAACGCGGAAAGCAGAGCGCTTTCCGCGTTTTTAATTATTATTTTAGAACTTCATTTATGTCGGTTGAGTAAACCGTGCCTGCGGGATATTCAATAAACCTTGTGGATTTTACAATAAGACGGCCGTCCTTCATAAGATGAACGCGGAGATTTGTTCCCTCGGGACTTTCCTCGTAAAGGCTTTGTGTAACATCGATATACTCGTCGGTGAGCTTGTAGCTAAAGGGCTCCATTCCGCCGCCCTCGGAGTAGTATTTTTTGCCTTTGTAAACAATGGGCTTTTGCTCAGGGTCGGTTTGAGTTGACGAGAAAATACGGTCGGTAAGAACACAGACATCGCCGTCAAACATAAACGCAGAGGCGAGCAGGGTGTCGCCTGAAATGCGGAAATACCCAATGTACTCAACATTCTGTTTGAGATGTTGTTTGGGGTTGATTGACTCAAACTGCTTACAAACCGCACAAAAGCCGTCAACATATCTGTGCGGTAAAAGCTCGCCCTCAACTCTGCCGCAAACTGTGCAGGTTTTGCGCTGAACGCAGGTTGCAGCCTGCCACTTGTGACCCAAAGGACTGCCGCTTACCTCACCACAAGCACATTTTGCGCTCTCTGTGCAGGTCGCTTTTGAAAAGCTGTGGGTGTGAGCATTTCCGCTTTGAGCAGGCTGTGAGCTTGAATTTGTCTGAGCCTGTGAGTTTGAGCTTGTCTGAGTTTGCGAGCTTGCAGAACTTGTTTCGTCATCATCTACAACAGGAAGCTTAATTTTAAGCTCTGTTGCTGCCTTTTTAGCAGAGGCAGATGCGCGGTTTATAATATCCGCGTCATTTACAGATACGTCAGCCTTTTCTATAATCTCAAAGCTTATGTTTGCGTCCTCTTTTATAAATCCGCCGTTTTTTGCGGCGGCAACAATATTTTCAACAACCTCTTCAAAGCCTTTGCCGCTAAATTCAATGTTGTTGTAAATAGATTTTGCATCATCGTTAACTGCCTCAAGCGCGAGCACCTTGCCGTCGACTGATAAGTAAAGCTTAAATTCGGGGTTTATTTTAAGCTTTAAAACCGAAGTATAACTATCGGGCTTTTCAAAACCCGAGTTTTCCTGCAAAGAGGCTATCGAAGAACCGCCTGTGCCAGCCTCTTTGCCGCAGGCTGAAAATGCAAAAACAATACAAACTGCCATTAAAATCGAAAGAATCTTTTTCATTTTAAAAACCCTCCAAGCCTTTTTTCTCATTATACTACAATAAAATCACATAGTCAAACAACATATTTGCAAAAGGATTTTTTTACCCATTGCGAATAAAAATAAAATATAGTATAATGCTTTTATTACTAATGTTACTCACAAAGAAAAGGTGTAAATAAATGAAGAAACAAACAGAACGCACAAGCGGCGTGCTACTTGCCATCTCTTCGCTTCCCGGCGACAGCGGAATAGGAACGCTGGGCAAATACGCCTATGAGTTTGTGGATTTTCTCAAAAACGCAGGGCAGACCTATTGGCAGATCCTGCCGGTTTGCCCCACAAGCTTTGGCGACTCGCCCTATCAGAGTTTTTCAACCTTTGCAGGCAATCCCTATTTTATTGACCTTGACAAGCTTTGCGAGCAGGGATACCTTGAAAAAAGCGACTATGAAAATGCCTTTTGGGGCGCTTTGGAGTGCGAGGTTAATTACGCGATTTTGTACACCGAGCGCAAAAAGCTGTTTTTAAAGCTGCAGAAAAATTTTGAAAGCAATATACCTGCCGATTATTATGAGTTTTGCGCAGAAAATGCCTTCTGGCTTGATGATTATGCGCGTTTTATGGCTATAAAGGATGAGCACCACGGTGCATCCTTCGACCTATGGGAAAGCTCAATTCGTCGCAGAATGCCCGATTCCTTAAAGGCTTGGGAGCTTACCTGCCAAAAGGGAATACAGTATTATAAAATGCTCCAGTATTTCTTCTTTAAGCAGTGGAACGAGCTTAAGAAGTATGCCAATAAAAAGGGAATAAAAATAATAGGCGACCTGCCTATTTATGTTTCGGCAGACAGCGCAGATGTCTGGTCACAGCCTGAGCAGTTTTGTCTGGATGAAGACTTAAAGCCCACCGAGGTTGCGGGCTGTCCGCCCGACGCCTTTTCTCAAGATGGTCAGCTTTGGGGCAACCCTGTTTATAATTGGGAATATATGAAGAAGACCGATTATTCCTGGTGGAAAAAGCGGCTTGAAATGAGCCTTAAAATTTATGATGTTGTGAGAATTGACCATTTCAGAGGCTTCGACTCATATTATTGCATTCCTTATGGCGCAAAAACCGCACAGGTCGGCGTTTGGCGCGAGGGACCCGGCATGCACTTTTTTGATAGCATAAAAGAGTCGATGGGTGACCTGCCTATTATTGCTGAGGATCTTGGATTTCTTACAGACAGCGTAAGAAAGCTCTTAAAAGATAGCGGTTTCCCGGGAATGAAGGTGCTTCAGTTTGCCTTTGACGGCGACAGCAGCAATGAATATCTGCCACACAATTATGAGAGAAACAGCGTGGTCTACACAGGCACCCACGATAATGATACCGTCATTGGCTGGACCTGTTCGGCAGATGCGGCCGCGCTTGAACACGCGGCAGCATATCTGCAGGCGCGCGATAGGGATGAGCTTCCGCAAAGAATGATGCTCGCAGCCCTTTCAAGCGTCAGCGATACCTGTATTCTGACCATGCAGGATATTCTGGGGCTTGGAAGTGAAAGCCGCCTAAACAGCCCTGCCACAGTCGGCGAGAACTGGAAATGGCGCGCAGTAAAGCATCAGATGGCCCAGTGCAGTCCACAGCGGCTTTTGCATTTAACCCGCCTTTTCGGCAGATATAATAGAAAGTAGGCAAGGCACTTGTGCCTTGCGCAAAACCTAACGGAAAGAAAAAGGCACTCCCTACAGAAGCAACACAAAACCGTAGGGAAGGCATTTATGCCTTCCGCAAAATCCTTGGACAAAACCTGACGGAATGGATAAATCCATTCCCTACATATGAACGTTGTTGTGAACACAGGGGTAAGAACATCGGAAGGCGCTTTTTCGTTTAGATGAAGCCTTGTTTTGCGTAAAAAGATGCAAAACAGATTTGATAAGGCGTTAAAACCCGATGTTCAGGGGTTTGTCCGTTTGCGGTGCCCGAAAAAATCATCGGACTTGCGCTTTTCCTCGATTTTTTCGATCGCAGCACAGCAAATCCTCTTTCCTTCCTCCGCCACAGGCGGCGGAAAGAGGTTTGCACCCTTTCTTGCACTCTTTGTTTTCTTGCTTGCGAGAGAGAAAGGATGTGCCCGCGCTTCCATGAGCGCAAAAAGCGTTCTATATAAAACGCCACAAAATTATAGGTTGTATCGAAAATTACTGCACCAAGTTAAAAGGGACGAGCATCGCTCGTCCCTTTTTGTTTTTTTATTCTTTATCCTTGTATTCTGAGCATTTCAAAAGATAAGAACATCCGTCAAGCATAACAATAAATGTGTGCTCTTTATCATTGCTGATAATGTCATCAACATTGAGGATGTCGCTTTCGTTGATGGTATCGAAAAGCATATCCTTAAAGTAGTTTAGATCCATAGTTCTGCCTCCTGTTTTAAACATGTATAACCAAATAGTTATATCTAAACAGTATTATATATCACAAATGTTATTATGTCAATACCAAATGGTTATGAAAGCAGGTGTTGATATGGAAAATTATTATCCCAGATTAAAGGATCTTAGGGAAGATAATGATTTAACTCAGAAACAGGTGGCAGAATATCTTTATATGAAACAGCCACAATATAGTCGATATGAACGTGGGCTTCGCGATGTTCCAACCGACGTTCTTATTGCGCTTGCGAAACTTTACAAAACCTCGGTGGATTATATTTTAGGGCTTACAAATGACCCAACACCAAAAAACAAATGAAAAGTTTAAAAGACAAGCGATAAGGTGAAAAAATGATTAGTTATGCTCCGCTTTGGAAAACTTTAAAGAATAAAAATATAAGTCAGTATAAGCTGATTAAGGATTATGGCATTGATAATGCACAGCTACAACGGCTCAGAAAAAATGCAGTTATTAAAACCGTTACTATTGACCGTCTGTGTCAAATTCTTGACTGTAAAGTTGAGGATATTATGGAATACATAAAAGATTAAACACTTCAAGCAAATTCTGCTTTGGAGTGTTTTTGTTTTGCTGTGAATAGTCAAAAGCCTTATGTAAATAATATTAGCAATAAATTATAAAACGGGGGACAAATATGCTTACAAAAACGGGTAGAACCGTCTTTTTTAAAAAACCACCGGCCATTTTGGGCTTTGCCTCGGTGGTTGGCAAAAAAGAGGCAAACGGGCCTCTTAAGGAATATTTTGATGTAATATGTATGGATGCGCTTTTGGGGCAGAAAAGCTTTGAAAAGGCGGAGGCTCAGCTTCAGAACACCGCCGTTGCCAGAGCGCTTACAAAGGCAGGGATAACCGCCGATAAGATAGACTACATTATGGGCGGCGACCTTTTAAATCAGTGCATAAGCTCATCCTATGGACTTCGCGATTTCGGCATCCCGTTTATCGGGCTTTACGGCGCCTGCTCGACTATGTCGGAGTCGTTAGGTCTTGCAAGCCTTATCTGTGCAAGCGGTGCGGCAGAAAACTGCGCGGCGATTAGCTCCTCGCACTTCTGCTCGGCCGAAAGGCAGTTTCGATTTCCTTTAAATTACGGCGGCCAGCGCACACCCACAGCGCAATGGACTGTAACAGGCGCAGGCTCTGTGATAGTCAGCCGTGAGGGCAAAAAGGGTCTGCCGCGCATCAAGGCAGTCACCTTTGGAAAAATCGAGGACCTCGGCATCACCGATATAAACAATATGGGCGCGGCAATGGCACCTGCCGCGGCATCAACTCTGGCGGCATTTTTAGAGGACAGCGGCACGCGCCCCGAGGATTACGACCTTATATTAACGGGCGACTTAGGGGTGCTCGGAAGCGACCTTATGGAGCGGCTTTTAATGGATAACGACATAAACATCCGCGCAAATCACAACGACTGCGGCAAGATGATCTACGATATTGACAGACAGGACACCCATTGCGGAGGCTCGGGTTGCGGATGCTGTGCCAGTGTGTTGTGTTCAAAAATCCTAAGGGATGTGTCGGCAGGAAAACTTAAAAACGTTCTCTTGATGGCAACGGGCGCGCTTATGTCAACGGTGAGTGTTCAGCAGGGGGAAAGCATTCCGTCGGTTGCGCATCTTGTTCATATAACAAGCGGGGAGGAATAATATGGAGGTTGCGGTTAACATTTTAAAGGCGTTTCTTGTCGGCGGAATTTTTTGCGCGATAGGTCAGATTTTAATTGACAAAACAAATCTCACACCTGCAAGAATTTTAGTTGCCTATGTTGTTGCGGGGGTTATCCTCGGCGGAATTGGAATTTATGAGCCGATAGTTGAGTTTGCGGGAGCGGGAGCAAGCGTTCCGCTCACAGGATTCGGGTATACACTTTCAAAAGGCGTAAAAGAAGCCGTTGACACAAGCTCGCTGTGGGGTGCGCTTACAGGCGGACTTAAGGCAACGGCGGCAGGAATAACTGCGGCAATTCTTTTTGGTCTTATTATGGGAATCATATTTAAATCAAAAGAAAAAAACAGCACCTGATCTCTCAGGTGCTGTTTTGATACAACAACGCAATAGATTAGCCGGCCTTGTTGAGCTTACAGATAAGAGCCGATTTCTTTCTTGCAGCGCAATTCTTGTGAAGAATCCCCTTGGCAGCGGCTTTGTCGATCGTTTTGATTGCTTGATTAACAACTGCAGCCTTGTCAGCAGCATTGTCAGCAATAGAGGCCTCAGCCTTTTTTATAGCGGTTTTGAGATTGGAGCGAACGGCCTTGTTGCGAAGATAATTAACCTCGGAAACAAGCACTCTCTTCTTAGCTGATTTAATGTTAGGCATCACTACACCTCCTTTAACAAAACAAATCATTTCGGCAAACGCATAGTGCGCCTGCACGACAGTACAAGATATCATAACACATACAATCAAAAATTGCAAGCATTTTTTTCAAAAAAATAAAAAAAGGTGAAAATTATGAATTTCAGAACCGACCTTGCGCTCGAAAGGCGCGAACTTATTTATGATAACGTGCCCGATGGTGTTAAATTTGAAGAAAAAATAGAGGGTAAAACCAAAATAACGAGAATAAAGATAGAAACAAAAGAGGGAGAAGAGGCGCTAAATAAGCCGCGCGGAAACTATATCACCCTCGAAATTCCGCCTCTTTCTGCAAACCCTACCGAGAGCGAAACTGAAATTGAGCTTATCGCCGCCGAAATCTCGGCGCTCATTTCTCAAAAGGGCTGTGTGCTTGTGGCTGGACTTGGAAACCACAACATAACCCCCGACGCGATAGGGCCTAAAACTGTTGAGTATACACTTTCAACAAGACACGTTGCAGAAAGTATGCCGCAGTTTAATTTCAGACCTGTTGCGGCGGTCGCTCCCGGCGTTATGGGTCAGACAGGCATTGAAACAGGCGAGGTAATACGCGGCATCTGTGACAGAATAAAGGCAGACTGCGTTATCGCCGTTGATGCCCTCGCTTCACGAAGCGTCAGCAGACTTGGCTGTACCGTTCAGATAAGCGACACGGGAATTTCTCCCGGCTCAGGCGTTGGAAATGCGCGTCGAGAGCTTTCTCAAAGCACCCTCGGTGTGCCCGTTATTGCAATCGGAGTTCCAACCGTTGTTGATGCGCTCACCGTGGCGCAGGATGCGGTTAAAAGCGGCGGAGAAGCCTTTATTGACAAAAGCAAGCTCGGCTCTTTAATGGTAACGCCGCGAGAGATAGATTCGGTGGTGACAAGCGTTTCAAAGGTGCTTGCACTTTCTATCGGCAGAGCACTTCAAAAGGACCTTTCGGTTTCCGATCTCTATTTTCTTACCCAGTGATAAATCATCCCCTTCTTTGCATATAAATAAGGGTAGCAAAAGGAAGGGAAGATTAAATGCGCACAATTAAATTTAAGATCATAAAAAACCTCTTAAAAAGGACCGCAAAACCAACCTTAACTGCGGCACTCTGTGTTTGCTTAACCCTTGCGGCAATGGAGTGTTTCGCTCCCTTTTTTGATAAAATAACCGTTATTTGTGCCGCCGCGGCTATGCCGCAGGCAAGCCTTTCTGTTGTGACCGACGCGCTTTTAAAAGGAAATTCCTCTCAGCAGACCGAGAGCGCGAGCTTGCCCGAGCAAAGTCTTGATCAAGAACAGCCTTTTAAGGATGAGCAATCAGAACAAAACTCGTCCTCCTCTGTTTCAAGCTCTGCGCCAATAGAAAGGCCAAAAAATGCAGGCGAGATCTCGGAATATGCCTTTGTGCCCTCTAAAACCTCTTCAAAGATCATCTGGCTCGGCTCAGCCGCCTTTTCAAACACAAGCTCGGTCTCAAACTCAGAAATTCTTAGTGTTTTAAAGCAGTCACCCGACATAAAGCTAAAAAAGGATGCACCGCAGGTTTTAATTTACCACACCCACAGCACCGAATCGTATGAGATGCAGGATCTGGGGTATTATATTAGCACAAGCAGCGCAAGAACCACCGATGAAAAGCATAATATGATAAGGGTGGGCGAGGAGATAGTAAAACAGCTTGAGGCGGAGGGAATAGGCGTTATTCACGACCGCTCGCTTTACGATTACCCATCTTATAACGGCGCTTATAACAGAAGCGCCGAAACGGTTAAAAAGTATCTTGAAAAATATCCCTCTATAACCGTTACCCTTGATATTCACCGCGATGCCATCGAGCAGAGTGGCGGAGTAAGGGTTAAGCCGACGGCTGTCATAAACGGTAAAAAAGCCGCGCAGGTTATGATAATTGCCGGCGTTGACGACGGCACCATGGACTTTAAAAACTGGAAGGAAAATATGAAGTTTGCCTCGGCGCTTCAAAGGCAGATGGAAGGCGATTTTAAGGGCCTTACACGCGCCGCAATGGTCTGCCACAGAAGATATAATATGTATCTTACCAAAAATTCTCTGCTCATTGAGGTGGGCGGCCATGCAAACACACTCGATGAGGCGGTTTATTCGGGAGAAATGATAGGGAAGTCACTTGTAAATGTTTTAAAGGAGTACGGAAAATATTGAGGAAGATAAATGCGCGTTCATTTCAGATTTTTCTGGCATCAGCAATAATAACTGCGCTTGTTTTGCTTCTTGCAGGCGCCCTTGTTTTTGCCGAAAATAACACAGAGAAAACAGGCCTTGATGCCGTATCGGATATGTTTTCGGTGAGATTTTCAGAAAAGGATGCCTTTGTAACGGTAAATGACCGCTCATATAATTTTTCACTTTCGGGGGTGTACGATTTTTTTAAAAGTAAAGCTCTTTATGCCACGGCAGTGATATGGTTTATGCTTTGATAAAAAAAGTGGGTTAAAAAATAAAAAAGCTGTTGCTTTTTGTAAAAAATATCCGTATAATTAATAGATATAGAAAAAGAAAGAAAAAGGGTAGCGGATATGAAAAAAATAGGATTTGACAATGAAAAATATCTGAAAATGCAATCCGAACACATTCGTGATAGAATATCAAAGTTTGATAACAAGCTCTATCTCGAATTCGGCGGCAAGCTTTTTGACGACTTTCACGCCGCAAGGGTTCTGCCCGGATTCGCTCCCGACAGTAAAATAAGGCTCCTTGAAGAACTTTCCGAGCAGGCTGAGATAGTTATCGTTATCTCGGCAGGAGATATTGAAAAAAGCAAAATACGCGGCGACCTCGGAATCACCTATGATCTTGATGTGCTCCGCCTCATAGATGCTTTTCGTGAGATCGGCTTGTTTGTAGGCAGTGTGGTGATCACTCAGTATGCAGGGCAGTCGGTGGTCGACACATTTAAAAACAAGCTTGAGAGCCTACATATTAAGGTGTATATCCACTACTGTATTGCGGGCTACCCCAGCAATGTTCCCCTTATAGTAAGCGATGAAGGTTACGGAAAGAATGAATATATAGAAACCGAGCGCCCGTTAGTTGTTGTAACAGCTCCCGGCCCCGGAAGCGGCAAAATGGCAACCTGCTTATCCCAGCTTTACCACGATTATAAGCGCGGCATAAAATCGGGATATGCCAAATTTGAGACCTTCCCGATCTGGAACCTGCCATTAAAGCACCCTGTAAACCTTGCTTACGAGGCGGCAACCGCAGATTTAAACGATGTTAATATGATAGATCCCTTCCATCTTGAAGCCTACGGCGAAACCGCCGTAAATTACAACAGAGATGTTGAGATATTCCCTGTTCTCAATGCGATATTTGAAAAAATCGCAGGCCAGAGCCCTTATAAATCCCCCACAGATATGGGTGTTAATATGGCAGGCAACTGCATTGTTGATGATGATGCCTGTTGCGAGGCCTCGCGTAAAGAAATTGTGCGCAGATATTATGCCACCCTTTGCGATCAGAGGCTTGGCAGAGTAGGGGAAGAAACAGTTTTTAAAACCGAGCTGCTCATGAATCAGTCAGGCGTTTCTGTAAGCGACAGGGCAACCGTTAAGGCGGCTCTTGACAAAGCCGAGCAAACAGGCGCACCTGCCGCAGCAATAGAGCTGCCCGATGGCAGTATCGTAACCGGAAGGACAACCTCTCTCTTGGGAGCTTCCGCTGCCGCCCTGTTAAACGCATTAAAGGCTCTTGGCGGAATTCACGATGATATCGACCTTATTTCAAGAATAATCATCGAGCCTATTCAGGCGCTTAAAACGGGGATACTCGGAAATCACAACCCAAGGCTTCACGCCGACGAAGTGCTCATCGCCCTCGCCGTCAGCGCCGCCACCAACCCGACGGCCGAGCGCGCCTTAAAGCAAGCAGAAAAGCTTGCAGGCTGTGAAATTCATTCGAGCGTTATTCTCTCTGAGGTTGACAGAAATGTTTTCAGAAAGCTCAAAATGAACCTCACCTGCGAGCCTCAATATCAAACCAAAAAGCTTTTCCATAAATAAATATAATAGTAAAAGTAAAACGCCCTCTAAGACAAAGAGGGTGTTTCTTTTTTGTGTGTACCAGTCAGCTCCGCTTTGCTACTGCATAAGTTCGTCTTGCCAAATCATAGATTTGGAGCCTACTTATCCCAGACTGTTCAAAAGGCTTCTCCTTGGGGAGAAGCCTTTTTAGGTTATTTGTACAAAAACAAAAGACTAATTTTGTAAAACGCAACAATTTACGTTTTGTGAGAAATTTAGTACAATATAATTAGGATTAAACATTTTTTCACAAAGCAATTCACCTAGGAGGCCCCTACTATGAAAAAAATTACTTCTGTTGTATTAGCACTTACTATATTTGCGTTGATGCTGCCTTGCTCGATATTTTCAATTTCCGTAAATGCCGCAACTAGTGGAATATACACGTATGTATCTTCTAATGGTAAGGTTACTATAACAGATGTAAGGGAGAGCGCAAGTGGAGCTGTTAGCATTCCTGAATCAATTGATGGGTATAGTGTAACCTCAATAGGAGATTACGCATTTGGGAATTGCAAAAAAATTACAAGCGTAATCATACCCGCAAGCGTTGAGACAATTTGTTTTGCAGCGTTTCAAGACTGTGAAAAGCTCACTAGCATAACAATGACTGATAATGTTCATTCAATTGCGGGAAGTGCATTTAGAGGATGCAAAAATCTTGAAAGCATAGTTTTGCCTAAAAATATAAAAGAGATAGATGACGGCACATTCTACGGTTGTGAAAAGTTAAAAAATGTTATAATACCAAACAGTGTTACCACGATTGGAAACTGGGCCTTTTCGGGCTGTGTTTCTTTTGACAGTATAACCATTCCTGATAACGTAAAGAGAATCGGTAACAATTCATTTGGGTATTGTAAAAATGTAAAAACGGTTTCTCTTGGTAATCTTACCGATATTGGTACAGAAGCGTTTAGCCACTGTTATGAAATTACTGATATTGTTATACCCAGCGCCGTTGTATCACTGGGGGACCAAGTGTTTTGTGGTTGTTCTAAACTAAAAAACATAACTTTTAAAAACAATCCCAAATCTATTCCTAAATATTTCTTTGGATATACGGCAATTGAGCGGATTATACTTCCAGAAAGTGTTGAAAGGATAGAACCGTTTGCATTTACAGAATGTGCTAACCTTAAAGAAATAGTTGTCCCTCAAAATTGCACATTTATCGGTGGAGATGCGTTTTCACACTGTGATTCTCTTGAGAAAATTAAGCTTCCTTCCGGAATAAAAACTATTGAGAGTGGACTTTTTGGATATTGTCCTAATCTTAAAGAGGTAAATATTCCCCACGGAGTAACCACAATTGAACATAGTGCGTTTGAGTGGTGTGAATCTCTTGTTAACATTTCCATTCCTGATAGCGTACGAAGTGTTGGAAGATTTGCGTTTGATCTCACGGGATATATACGTGATGAAAATAACTGGAAAAACAATGTTATCTATATAGGTGATGTCTTATATAAAGCAAAAAAGGATATTTCATCGGACTATAATATAGCAAATGGTACGAGAATAATAGCAGATTATGCATTTGATCAATGCACAAAGTTGGCTGGCATTACAATTCCCAATACCATTACTCATATTGGAGAGAATGCATTTTACAAGTGCGAAAGTTTGAAAAGCATCACCATTCCTGACAGCGTTGTGTGTGTTGGACGTTCTGCTTTTGATACTTGTAAAAATGTAGAAAAATTGTCAATTGGTAGAAATGTAAAAACAATAGAGGAAAGTGCGTTTTCGGGTCTTGAAAATTTAGAGAGTCTTACGATACCATCTGGCGTGGAGACTATCGGTAATTATGCATTTACCTATTGCAGAAAAATAAAGAGTGTTGTAATACCTGATAGTGTTACTTATTTGGGTATAAGCGTTTTTAGAGAATGCGATGCCCTTGAAACAGTTGTTATAGGCAAGGGAATAAAGGTAATAGGCACAAATATGTTTTTGCGTTGCGCTCGTTTAAAGAGTGTTACTATACCCAAAAGTGTTACAAAAATTAATTGCGAGATAATGGAATATTATGATAACAACACAACTGTTTATTATGAGGGCAGTCAGCAAGAATGGGACAGAGTTGAAGTATCTTATAGAGATAATTACAGGGGAAGGGTCGTGTTTATGGATAAGACTCCGCCTGTGAGTTCTAAGCCTTCTTCCGATATCTGCTCCGTGACGGGAAGTTCAAAGAATAAATGTACTCATTGCTTGTCAAGCAACCAATCATCTTCAACTAATAAAAATGATAAAAAGCACAACTTTGGAGAATGGATCACACAAAAGCCAGAAACGTGTACAGAATCAGGTAGTATAAAAAGGGTATGCAAGGAATGCGGTGTGTCCGAAAGCAAAACAGTAGCAGCATTAGGCCACGATTTCGAGGATCCTGTTGTGGTACAAGAATCGTCGCTAATTTCTTGCGGCATAATAAGAGGTAAGTGCAAACGTTGTAATCAGAAATCTGAACAAAAAACTTCATGCAGCTATAAGGATGAACAAACCGGAATTATTTTTAAGGCTGAAGAAGGGGTTTTCTTAGAAGGAACAGAAATAGATGCATGCAAAATTGAAGAGAGTTCCACCCAATATACCAATTTAAAGAAAACGCTCTCTTCTGTTTCGGGAAAATTCCAAGCGTATGAAATTAATGCGATGCTTAATGGTGTGAAGGTATCTCCAAATGGGAATGTTACGTTGTCTTTTAATATTCCGAAAGATTTTAAAGAATCAATGATTTATTTTGTGGCTGAGGATAATACGATAAGTATATGCAAGTCAATTTTGAACGATGATAAAGAATCTATCACTGCTGATGTAACAGGGTTTGGAACGTTTGCAATTTGTGATACGTCGCTAAAGCCTGATGATCTGACGAAAAAACCTATTTCTATATTTGCGATTATGGCGATCGTACTTCCAATATTGTTCATAGCATTATTTATTGTTATTTTCTTTATAAGAAAGAAAAGATTTAATAATCGTAAGATTAATTTATGATTTAGTAAACCAAATAACTCAAAACCGCCTTGGTTTTAACCGAGGCGGTTTTTTGTTTCTAAAAAGTTTTAAAAATGTACAAAAAAGAGGTTGACAAGGTCTTGATATTAGGATATAATGTTAAAATGTATCAAAATGGCTTTTTGTGCCTTTATTTCCATTTTTTGAGCTGAAAAAAGCCCAAAATTCGCCTTTTTTCAAACCGCTGAAAACTTTGGTGTAATGCGGAAAAAAGCGCAAAAAAAGCTGCCCGAGCGCAGAGCCATTTAAGCAATTGTTTTTAAATAAAGAACGGAGTGATGGAACTGATGGTGAATGTCAAGGAAACAAAGTTCGGAAAAATATCCCGAATGAACTTCCAGAAGATCAATGAAGTTCTCGATATGCCGAATCTGATCGAGGTCCAGAAGAATTCTTACAAATGGTTTCTTGAAGAGGGACTTAAAGAAGTCTTCAATGAGGACTCCACGATCGTGGATTACAACGGCAATCTTGTGCTGGAATTCATTGACTATCACTTTGACGACAAAACCAAATACAGCATTACAGAGTGCAAAGCAAGAGATGCCACATACGCCATCCCCATGCGTGCAACTGTTCGCCTTTTAAATAAGGAAACAGGTGAGGTAAAGGAGCAGGAGGTATTTATGGGCGAATTCCCGCTCATGACCGATAGCGGCACCTTTATCATTAACGGCGCAGAGCGTGTTATCGTTTCTCAGCTTGTGCGTTCTCCCGGAATCTATTTCGGAATGGAGCACGATAAGTCGGGTAAAAAGCTCTTCTCGGCAACCGTTATTCCTAACAGAGGTGCTTGGCTCGAATATGAAACCGATGTAAGTGACATTTTCTATGTCCGCATCGACAAGGAAAGAAAGATCCCCATCACCGTATTCATCAAGGCTCTCGGTCTTTCTTCAAGAGAGCAGATCATTGATGTTTTCGGTGAGGATGTGCGCATTCTTGAAACCCTCAGCCGCGACGAAACTGCCGACACAGACGAGGCCTTAAAAGAGGTCTATCGCCGTCTGCGTCCCGGTGAGCCGCCAACAGTTGAGAGCGCAAGAAGCCATATAAGCGGCCTTTTCTTTGATAAGAGAAGATATGAGATCTCCAGAGTTGGCCGTTATAAGTACAATAAAAAGCTCGCTCTTTCTGAGCGCATCCGTGGCTGTACCTTAAGCCGCGATGTTGTTGACCCCATTACAGGCGAGCTTATTGTAAGCAAGGGAACCTTAGTTCGTGAGGAGCTTGCACAGCAGATCGAGGATGCAGGCGTTTCCACTGTTTTCGTCGAGCACGAAGGCAGAGAAATTAAGGTTTTCTCAAACGGAATGGTTCGCCGCTCTATCGTTTGCGATTATATTCACATCACAGAAGACGAGCTTGAAGAGATGGGCATCAATGAGATGATCTATCTGCCTGTCTTTAAGGAGATAATCGAGGCTTCTTCTGATGAAGAGGTCATTCGTGCACAGCTTGCAGAGAGGGTGGACGAGCTTATCCCCAAGCATATCATCGTTGATGATATTTTCTCTTCCATAAACTATCTTAACTGCCTTGCAGATAACATCGGCTCAACCGATGATATCGACCATCTTGGTAACCGCCGCGTAAGAAGCGTTGGCGAGCTTCTGCAGAACCAGTTTAAGATCGGCTTCTCAAGAATGGAGAAGGTTATCCGCGATAAGATGACCATTCAGGCTCAGGATATGGAAACCCTGTCGCCTCAGTCGCTTATCAATATCCGTCCCATTGTTGCCGCAATCCGCGAGTTCTTTGGCTCTTCGCCGCTCTCGCAGTTCATGGACCAGACAAACCCGCTTGCTGAGCTTACTCACAAGCGCCGTCTGTCGGCTCTCGGACCCGGCGGTCTTTCAAGAGATAGAGCAGGATTCGAAGTTCGTGACGTTCACTATACACACTACGGAAGAATGTGTCCTATCGAAACTCCTGAAGGTCCTAACATCGGACTTATTTCTTACCTTGCAGGGTTTTCAAGAATAAATAAATACGGATTTATCGAAGCTCCCTACCGCAAGGTCGACAAGGAGACCGGTGTTGTTACAGAAGAGGTCGTTTATATGACCGCCGACACCGAGGATAAATACGTTGTCGCTCAGGCAAACGAGCCTCTTGACGAAATGGGTAGATTTGCAAGACCCCGCGTTAATGCGCGTGTTCGTGACGAAATCGCCGAGGTTGACAGAGATCGTGTTGACTATATGGACGTTTCGCCTAAGATGGTTGTTTCTATCGCAACAGCGATGATCCCCTTCCTTGAAAACGACGATGCTAACCGTGCTCTGATGGGTGCAAACATGCAGCGTCAGGCAGTTCCCCTTATGAAGACACAGAACCCCATTGTCGGTACAGGTATGGAATACAAGGCCGCTGTCGACTCGGGTGTTACTGTTTTGGCTAAAGAAGACGGCGTTGTTAAGGCTGTTTCTGCAGATAAGGTTGTTATCACCGATAAAAAGGGTGAGGATCACGAATATGAGCTTATCAAGTTCCTTCGCTCTAACCAGGGAACTTGTATCAACCAGAAGCCTATCGTTGACTTAGGCGAAGAGGTAAAGGCAGGCCAGGTTATTGCAGACGGTCCTGCAACCTGCAATGGTGAGATAAGCCTTGGTAAGAATATGCTCATCGGCTTTATGACCTGGGAGGGTTATAACTACGAGGACGCTGTTCTTCTTAATGAGAGACTTGTTCGTGACGACCTCTTTACCTCTATTCACATTGAGGAATACGAGATCGACGCACGTGATACAAAACTTGGACCCGAGGAGATCACTGCTGATATCCCCAACGTTTCAAACGATGCAAGAAAGGACCTTGACGAGCGCGGAATTATCCGCATCGGCGCAGAGGTTCATTCGGGCGATATCCTTGTAGGTAAGGTAACTCCCAAGGGAGAAACCGAGCTTACCGCCGAGGAAAGACTCCTTCGTGCCATTTTCGGTGAGAAGGCAAGAGAGGTTAGAGACACCTCGCTTAAGGTTCCCCACGGCGAATACGGTATTATTGTTGATGTTAAAGAGTTCACAAGAGAAAATTCTGATGAGCTCAGCCCCGGAGTTAATAAGGTTGTTCGCTGCTATATCGCACAGAAGAGAAAGATCTCTGTTGGCGATAAGATGGCCGGACGTCATGGTAACAAGGGCGTTGTTTCCCGCATCCTGCCTCAGGAGGATATGCCCTTCCTGCCCGATGGCAGACCCCTTGATATCGTTCTTAACCCCTTGGGCGTTCCTTCGCGTATGAATATCGGTCAGGTGCTTGAAGTTCACCTTGGCCGCGCAGCAGCCGAGCTCGGCTGGAAGGTTATGACCCCTGTTTTCGACGGCGCACACGAGGAAGATATCCGCGAGTGCTTTAAGATGGCAGGCCTTCGCGAAGATGGCAAGACCATTCTTTACGATGGAAGAACAGGTGATCCCTTTGATAACCCTGTAACCGTTGGTTATATGTACTTCTTAAAGCTTCACCATCTTGTTGATGATAAGATTCACGCAAGAAGCACCGGTCCCTACTCACTTGTTACTCAGCAGCCTCTCGGCGGTAAAGCCCAGTTCGGCGGCCAGAGATTCGGTGAGATGGAGGTTTGGGCACTTGAGGCTTACGGTGCAGCTTACACTCTTCAGGAGATCTTAACCGTAAAGTCGGACGATGTTGTCGGAAGAGTTAAGACCTATGAGTCTATTATCAAGGGACAGAATGTTCCCACACCCGGAATTCCCGAATCCTTCAAGGTTCTTATTAAAGAGCTTCAGTCACTCGGTCTTGATGTTAAGGTTCTCGATAAAGAGGGCGAGGAAATCGACTTAAAGCAGAACTTTGACGATGACGATTTAAGCTTTGGTGCTATTGATAACGCTGTCGGCGATTACCGTGACGACGGTGCTTATAATGGAATGACTGTTGGTGACATTTCTGACACCGAGCAGTTCGGAACAACAGGTACCGAAGAAGAGGAATACGACGATTTTGAAGACACCGATGATTCCTTTGAAGATGAGGATTTTGAAGAAGAACAAGACCAGTAATGAATAGAAAGAAGGGCGTATAATGGAATTTAATGTTTTTGACTCAATCAAAATAGGCCTTGCGTCACCGGACACTATTCGAGAGTGGTCATATGGTGAGGTTAAAAAGCCTGAAACTATAAATTACCGTACCTTAAAGCCTGAGCGCGATGGACTTTTCTGCGAAAGAATTTTCGGACCAACCAAGGATTGGGAATGTCACTGCGGAAAGTACAAGAGACTGCGCTATAAGGGCAAGGTCTGCGAGCGCTGCGGCGTTGAAATTACGCGCGCAAAGGTGCGCCGCGAAAGAATGGGACACATTGAGCTTGCTGCTCCTGTTTCTCATATTTGGTACTTTAAGGGAACTCCGTCGAGAATGGGTCTCATTCTCGACCTTTCCCCCAGAGTGCTTGAAAAGGTTATCTATTTTGCATCCTATATCGTAACCGATAAGGGCAAAACTCCCCTTGAAAAGTATCAGCTTCTTACCGAAACTCAGTATAGAGAGTGGAAGGATAAG
Organism: Oscillospiraceae bacterium; assembly: GCA_015066115.1. Classification (GTDB taxonomy): domain Bacteria; phylum Bacillota; class Clostridia; order Oscillospirales; family Ruminococcaceae; genus SIG578. The sequence goes on along the minus strand of SVOZ01000005.1, from coordinate 119,163 downwards.
TACGGCGATGCATTTAAGGCTGAGATCGGTGCTGAGGCTATCCGTCACCTCTTGCAAGAGGTTGATTTAAAGACTCTCTCGGCAGAGATCAAGGCTGAAATTTCAAGAATCAGCAATCAGAAAACCGGCGGACAGAAGAGCATCAAGCTCTTAAAGCGTCTTGAGGCGGTTGAGGCTTTCAGAAAGTCGAATAACCGTCCTGAGTGGATGATCTTGGATGTTGTTCCTGTTATCCCTCCCGACATTCGTCCTATGGTTCAGCTCGATGGCGGCAGGTTTGCCACCAGCGACTTAAATGACCTTTACAGAAGGGTTATCAACAGAAATAACCGTCTTAAAAAGCTCTTAGAGCTCAATGCACCTGACATTATCGTAAGAAACGAAAAGAGAATGCTTCAGGAAGCTGTCGATGCCCTTATTGATAACGGCAGACGCGGCCGTCCCGTAACAGGACCGAGCAACAGACCTCTTCGTTCACTTTCCGATATGCTCAAAGGTAAGCAGGGAAGATTCAGACAGAACCTTCTCGGTAAACGTGTTGACTATTCGGGCCGTTCTGTTATCGTTGTTGGACCTGAGCTTAAGATGTATCAGTGCGGTCTTCCTAAGGAAATGGCACTTGAGCTCTTTAAGCCCTTTGTTATGAAGCGCCTTGAGGATATCGGCGCCGCTGAGAATAACAAAAACGCCAAGAAGATGGTAGAAAGAGCTAATCCTAAGGTTTGGGACGCTCTCGAAACCGTTATAAAGAAGCACCCCGTTCTCTTAAACCGTGCTCCTACCCTTCACAGACTTGGTATTCAGGCATTTGAGCCTGTTTTAGTTGAGGGCAGAGCATTAAAGCTTCACCCCCTTGTATGTACTGCATACAACGCCGACTTTGACGGCGACCAGATGGCAGTTCACGTTCCTCTTTCGGCTGAGGCTCAGGCAGAGGCAAGATTCTTAATGCTTGCCGCTAACAACCTCTTAAAGCCCTCTGATGGTAAGCCTGTTTCTGTTCCTACACAGGACATGGTTTTAGGTTCTTATTACCTTACCATTATTAAGGAAGGCGAGCCGGGTGAGGGTAAAGTATTCCGCGACTTTGACGAGGCTCTTATGGCTTATAATGAGGGCGTTGTCGGACTTCACGCTCCTATCAAGGTCCGTGTAGAGAAAGAGGTCGGCGGCAAGAAGGTAAGCAGAATTATTGATGCTACCGTTGGTAGAATTATCTTTAACAATCCTATCCCTCAGGACCTCGGTTTTGTAGACCGTTCCAATTCGGATAAGATGTTTGACCTTGAGATCGGCTTTAAGGTTGATAAAAAGCAGCTCGGAAAAATTGTTGACCGTTGCATTAAAACTCACGGTGTTGCAACAGCTTCCGAGGTTCTTGACAAGATCAAGGATCAGGGCTTTAAGTATTCAACCAGAGGCGCTATCACCGTTGCTGTTTGCGATGCTGAAATTCCGCCCCAGAAGAAAGAGCTTGTTGCTAAGGCAGACGAGAGAATCGTTGAAATTGCTAAACAGTATGACAGAGGTTTCCTCTCCAACGAAGAGAGATATAACCTTGTTATTAACACCTGGACCGAGACTACCAAGCTTGTTTCAGATGCACTTTCTGCAAACCTAAATCAGTACAATCCTATCTGGATGATGGCTGACTCAGGAGCTCGTGGTAGTATCAACCAGATCAAACAGCTCGCAGGTATGCGTGGACTTATTGCCAACACCTCGGGTCGTACCATTGAGATTCCTATCAAGGCTAACTACCGTGAAGGCCTTAACGTTCTTGAATATTTCATTTCTTCCAAGGGTGCAAGAAAAGGTCTTGCTGATACCGCTCTTAGAACCGCCGATTCGGGTTACCTTACCCGTCGTCTTGTTGACGTTTCTCAGGAAGTCATCATTCATGAGCACGATTGCGGCGTAAACGATGGTATCGAGATCTGCGACATCAAAGAGGGCAAGGAAATGATCGAGCCCTTAGCAGAGCGTCTTGTTGGCCGTTACCTTGTTGAAGACTTCCTTGACGCAAATGGCGAAGTCCTTGTAAGCTGCGATAAGATCATCACCGAAGACGATGCTGAGAAGATCGTTAAAGCAGGAGCTGAAAAGGTTAAGATCCGCTCTATCCTTAAATGTAAATCCAAGCAGGGCATCTGCTCTAAGTGCTATGGTTCAAACCTTGCAACAGGCAAAGCAGTTGCAGTTGGTGAGGCTGTTGGTATCATCGCCGCTCAGTCGATCGGTGAGCCCGGTACCCAGCTTACCATGAGAACCTTCCACACCGGTGGTATCGCATCTGCAGAGGATATTACTCAGGGTCTTCCGAGAGTTGAAGAGCTCTTTGAGGCAAGAAAGCCCAAGCATAACGCAATCGTTACCGAGATTGCCGGTAAGGTTACAATTAAGGACGGCAAGAAGGGACGCTTTGTAAGCGTTATGCCATTTACTGCTGAGGGTGAAAACCTTGCCGATGAAGAAAAGCTTTATCAGATTCCTTATGGCTCGCGTATGCGCGTTAAGGAAGGCGATATAGTCGGCGCAGGCGACCTTCTTACCGAAGGTTCAATCAATCCTCACGACGTTCTTGCTATCAAGGGCGCAGACGCTGTAAGAGATTATCTTATTGCAGAGGTTCAGAAGGTTTATAGACTTCAGGGTGTTGACACCAACGACAAGCACATCGAGGTTATCATCCGTCAGATGATGAAGAAGGTCAAGGTCGTTGACGGCGGTACCACGGGACTTCTCCCCGGAACCGTCATCGAAAAGGCCGACCTTGAGGAAGTTAACGAAGAGGTCAGAGCACAGATCGCCGCAGGCGATGTCGATGCCAAGGAAGCTACCTGCACAGCAGTTCTTCTCGGTATCACCAAGGCTTCGCTTGCTACCGACAGCTTCCTTTCAGCTGCATCCTTCCAGGAGACCACCAAGGTTCTCACCGATGCCGCTATTAAGGGCAAGACTGATCCCCTTCTTGGTCTTAAGGAAAATGTTATTATCGGTAAGCTTATTCCTGCCGGAACAGGTATGCAGTGCTATGCAAATGTTGAGGTAGAAAAGGTTTCTGAAAATAGCGAAGAAACACAAGAGATTGCAGAGTAATTTTGATTTCCGCACCCGATTTTTTCGGGTGCGGAAACTTTGCGTTTAAAAGTGTGGTAAATTTTAGAATAAATCAAGAAATTGCTTGACAAAATAAGCAATAGATGATAGAATGTTATACTGTGCCGTAATGCGATATTTTCGGCAAACTTGTGTTATAACTCCGCAAAATTGCGGTGATATAAAAGCTACAATATGTAGTATTTAATATGCAAGGAGGTGCCATATGCCAACATTTAACCAGCTTGTCAGAAAGGGAAGAGAGAGCCTTGAGAAAAAGTCAACTGCTCCTGCTCTTTTAAAGGGTTACAACTCCAAGAAGAAGGAAGCAACTGATCAAAACTCGCCTCAAAAGCGCGGTGTTTGTACCGCAGTAAGAACCATGACTCCTAAAAAGCCTAACTCAGCTTTGAGAAAGGTTGCCAGAGTACGTCTTACAAACCAAACTGAAGTAACGGCCTATATTCCCGGTATCGGACATAACCTGCAGGAACACAGCGTTGTTCTTATTCGCGGAGGAAGAGTAAAAGACCTTCCTGGTGTTCGTTACCACATCATTCGTGGAACACTCGATACTCAGGGTGTTGCAAACAGAATGCAGGGTCGCTCTAAATACGGAGCAAAGAGACCTAAGGCTGGTGCTTCTAAGTAAAATCGAAAAGTTTGCTTTCAGTGTTGAAGGCTTGAAATATAAATTTCAACCTCGGCACTTCTAAGCGGGAGATTTACTTTCGAGTACCTATGATATCATTATATGAAGGAGGGAAGCGAAGTGCCAAGAAGAGGAAGAATCGCAAAAAGAGATGTTCTGCCCGATCCTATGTACAACTCAAAGCTTGTTACCAGACTCATAAACAACATTATGCTCGATGGTAAGCGCGGTGTAGCACAGAAGATCGTATATGGCGCATTCGATATTATTAAGGAGAAAACCGGTAACGAGCCTTTAGATAGCTTTGAGAAGGCAATGGAAAACATTATGCCTGCTCTCGAGGTTAAAGCTCGCCGTGTCGGTGGTGCAACCTATCAGGTGCCCATCGAGGTTAGACCGGACAGAAGAGTAACCTTAGGACTGCGTTGGCTCACAACCTATTCTCGTGCACGCTCTGAAAAGACAATGAAAGAGCGCCTTGCAGCTGAGATCATGGATGCTATAAACGGAAGCGGAAGCGCAGTTAAGAAGCGTGAAGACACTCACAAGATGGCAGAGGCCAACAAAGCTTTTGCACATTACCGCTGGTAAGATTGTGGGCTTTGCTTACAAGAAATTATTCAATTGTTTTGCACAAATGTGCAGGATAGGTTAAACAGGAGGACAATATGCCAAGAGAAATATCACTTGAAAAAACAAGAAATATCGGCATAATGGCCCACATTGACGCCGGTAAAACAACAACTACCGAAAGAATTTTGTTTTACACCGGAAGAACCCATAAAATCGGAGAGACTCACGATGGTTCTGCTACTATGGACTGGATGGTTCAGGAGCAGGAGCGCGGTATCACCATTACCTCCGCTGCTACCACTGCATTCTGGAGTGGTTCAGAGGGACAGTATGACAGACACCGTATAAACATCATCGACACCCCCGGACACGTTGACTTTACTGTTGAGGTTGAGCGTTCGCTCAGAGTTCTTGACGGTTCGGTTACCGTTTTCTGTGCAAAGGGCGGCGTTGAGCCTCAGTCCGAAACAGTGTGGCGTCAGGCGGATAACTACAAGGTACCCCGTATGGCTTACATCAATAAGATGGACATTATGGGTGCTAACTTCTACAATGTTGTAGATATGATGCATGATAGACTTAAGTGTAACGCTGTTCCCATTCAGCTTCCTATCGGTCAGGAGGATACCTTCAGAGGTATTATCGACCTTATCGAAATGAAGGCTGACGTCTATTATGATGACCTCGGCAAAGATATGCGCGTTGAAGAAATTCCCGCGGATATGAAGGAAAAAGCTGAGGAATACAGAGCACAGCTTCTTGAGGCTGTTGCAGAGCTCGATGAAGACGTTATGATGAAATATCTCGAGGGTGAGGAAATCACCTCTGACGAGATCAAAAAGGTTATCAGAAAAGCTACTATTGATAACACCTTCGTTCCCGTTTGCTGCGGAACTTCCTATAAGAATAAAGGTGTTCAGAAGCTCCTCGATGCTATCATCGACTTCATGCCTGCTCCCACCGATGTTCCCAACATCAAGGGTATTAACCCCAAAACCGATGAGGAAGTTGAAATGCCTTCGAGCGACAGCGCAAGCTTCTCCGCTCTCGCATTCAAGATCGCTACCGACCCCTATGTTGGTAAGCTCTGCTTCTTCCGTGTATATTCAGGAACACTTAAAGCAGGTTCGGGAGTTTATAACTCCAATAAGGATTCTAACGAGCGTGTAGGACGAATTCTTCAGATGCACGCTAACCACAGAGAAGATATCGACATCGTTTACGCTGGTGATATCGCTGCTGCGGTTGGTCTTAAAAACACCACAACAGGTGACACCCTTTGTGATGAAAAGAACCCCGTTATCTTAGAGTCTATGGAATTCCCCGATCCCGTTATCCGTGTTGCTATTGAGCCCAAGACCAAGGCCGGTCAGGAGAAGATGGGTGTTGCTCTTGCAAAACTTGCAGAGGAAGATCCCACATTCAGAACCTACACCGATGAAGAAACCGGACAAACCATCATCGCCGGAATGGGCGAGCTTCACCTTGAAATCATCGTTGACAGACTTCTTCGTGAGTTTAAGGTTGAGGCAAATGTTGGTAAGCCTCAGGTTGCTTATAAGGAAACCATCCGCAGAAATGCTGATGTTGACCATAAGTATGCTCGTCAGTCGGGTGGTAAAGGTCAGTACGGTCACGTTAAGATCCGCGTTGAACCCAACGAGTCCGGCAAGGGCTACGAGTTTGTCAACCAGATTGTCGGCGGTGCTATTCCCAAGGAATACATCGAGCCTGTTAACCAGGGTATTCAGGGTGCTATGCAGGCAGGCGTTCTTGCAGGTTACCCCGTTGTTGACGTTAAGGTAACACTTTATGATGGATCTTACCACGAGGTTGACTCTTCTGAAATGGCATTTAAGATTGCCGGTTCGCAGGCATTCAAAGAGGCTATGAAGAAGGCTGACCCCGTTATCTTAGAGCCTATCATGAAGGTTACAGTTATCGTTCCCGAGGAGTACATGGGCGATGTTATCGGCGACTTAAACTCCCGCCGTGGACAGATTCAGGGCATGGAGCCCAGAATCGGTGCACAGCAGATCAACTCCTTTGTTCCCCTTTCTGAGATGTTCGGTTACGCAACCGATATGCGTTCCAAGACTCAGGGAAGAGGCCAGTACACAATGGAGCCCAGCCACTACATTGAAGTTCCTAAGTCAATCGCTGAGGGAATCATGAGTGCAAGAGCAAAAAAAGCTGAATAATATAAAAACACTTGATATTTTTCAGACTATTTGCTAAAATATAGTTAAACTTATAATTTGAAATAATTTATTTTCATTTTAAGGAGGAAATTAGAATGGCAAAGGCTAAATTTGAAAGAAACAAGCCCCACGTAAACATTGGTACCATCGGTCACGTTGACCATGGTAAGACCACCCTTACCGCAGCAATCACAAAGACTCTCGGTATTCAGGGAAGCGCAGAGTTCATGGCTTATGACATGATCGATAAGGCTCCCGAAGAGAGAGAAAGAGGAATTACCATCAACACCGCTCACGTTGAGTATGAGACCAAAACTCGTCACTATGCTCACGTTGACTGCCCGGGACACGCTGACTATGTTAAAAACATGATCACCGGTGCTGCTCAGATGGACGGTGCTATCCTCGTTGTTTCTTCTGCTGACGGTCCTATGCCCCAGACCCGTGAGCACATCCTGCTCGCTCGTCAGGTTGGCGTTCCTTATATCGTTGTTTATATGAACAAGGCTGATCAGGTTGACGACGAAGAGCTCCTCGAGCTCGTTGAGATGGAGATCCGTGATCTTCTCTCCAGCTATGACTTCCCCGGCGATGATATTCCCATCGTTAAGGGTTCTGCTCTCAAAGCTCTCGAAGCTCCCAATGACATCAATGATCCTGCTTATGCTTCGATCCTTGAGCTCATGGATGCTGTTGACGCTTACATCCCCACTCCTGAGAGAAAGTCTGACCTTCCCTTCCTTATGCCTGTTGAAGACGTATTCACCATCACCGGTCGTGGTACTGTTGCTACCGGTAGAGTTGAGCGTGGACAGATCAAGGTTGGCGACGAAGTAGAAATCGTTGGTCTTTCCGACGAAACCAGAAAGACCACCGTTACCGGTGTTGAGATGTTCAGAAAGCTTCTTGACTATGCTGAGGCTGGCGACAACATTGGTACTCTTCTCCGTGGTATCCAGAGAACTGAGATCGAGCGTGGTCAGGTTCTTTGTAAGCCCGGCTCCATCAACCCCCACACCAAGTTCCACGGTCAGGTTTACGTTCTTAAGAAGGAAGAGGGCGGCCGTCACACTCCGTTCTTCAACAACTATCGTCCCCAGTTCTATTTCAGAACTACCGACGTTACCGGTGTTGTTAACCTTCCCGCAGGCGTAGAGATGTGCATGCCTGGCGATAACGTAGAGATGGATGTTGAGCTTATCAACTCTATCGCTATCGAGCCCGGACTCCGTTTCGCTATCCGTGAAGGCGGACGTACCGTCGGTTCCGGCGTTGTTACTGCCATCAACGAATAATTAATATTCGCTTAAAAAGAGCTGGCTTTAAGCCGGCTCTTTTTTGTCATATACTTAGTTAAACTTGTATAGACCGGCGTCCTCGACGGTCCTTTTTACCGTTCTCACAAATTAAAACGAAGAGCTCGCGGTTTGAAACGCAAATCCCCTCACTTGCAAGTGCGCAAATGAGGGGATTTTTATATAAAGCAGGCAGCTTTGTGCAGGGCGGCTCTCTTAAAGGGCGCGCCGTCCCACCGCCCCGCGCCGCCTGCGCATCTTTCTCTTGCGGGGCATCTACAACCATATTATGCAGATCTGCCGTTTTTTGATTTTGCAAAAATCGTGCAAAAATCAGAAAACGCCTCAGAAAAATAAAAAACAGCTTTAAAAAGCCGCAGTTTTTTAAAAATCCAAAATAAAAAATTCTTTTGCTTCATATATTTTTTAAAAGAGGTGTTTTAATGAAAACATATGTTGTAGGCAAAAGAGAAGCCGTGTCAATAGTTCTTTACCTTTTGATTGCAATTCTTGTATCCGTTCTTGTGCCGCAGGGAATAGATGCGGTCAGCACTGCCGCAATGGAGCGAAAAATCCCCATTTACTGCGTTGAAACCGATAAAAAACAGATTGCCCTAACCTTTGATGCGGCGTGGGGCAATAGTGACACCGATGAGATTTTAAAGATTTTAGACCAAAACAGTGCAAAGGCAACCTTTTTCTTTACAGGCGAGTGGGTTTCCAAATATCCCGACGATGTCCGCAAAATCTATGCCGCAGGCCACACCCTTGCAAACCATTCTGATAAACATGGGCATATCGAAAAAATGAGTGCCGAGCAGCTTAGAGCTGATATAACCGCCTGCAATGATAAAATAAAGGCATTAACGGGATACACTCCGATTTTGTACAGAGGGCCTTACGGCGAGTATAACAACACCCTTATCACCGAGGTTGAAGGTCTTAAAATGTACACAGTGCAGTGGAACATAGATTCAAGAGATTGGCAGGGAAAAACAGTGGAGCAGATGGTTAAAAATGTAACCGAGAATGCCAAAAGCGGAAGCATCATCCTTTTTCATAACGATTTGGAAAACACCCCTGCCGCCGTCGATGAGATTTTAAAAAAACTCACAAAAGAGGACTACTCATTTGTAACCGCCGACAAACTCATCTATAAGGAAAACTATTATATCGACTCAGCAGGAAAACAACACAAAAAACCTCCCGCATAATGCGGGAGGTTTTTATAACATAGTGTTAAGCTTTTATTATTCCTCAACAAAGGTGTAAACGGTGCCGGGTTTTGAATATCTATCGTCGTCCGCTGCGTCAACAACTAAAGTGCCGTCAGCATTAAGCGACAGAGTGCCGTATTTTTCATTGTCGGGGCTTATCTTGATATTTGTATCAGACATTTTATAGGATTCAGGTAATATTTCCCAGTCGCCAAGACTATAGTAGGTAACTCCGTTTAAATTAATGCTGTCTTCAGAAGGTAACTCGGATTCATTAAATTCCATTCCCCAGCCAGCGTATTTTTTTCTGCAGCCTTCAGCGGTGTAATAACTATCTTTGTGGTATTCAAGACCCTCAAAGTCCTTATAGAATAATAAGGATATCTCATAATAGCTTTGCTTGTCATCACTGTAGAACTTGGTGGTGTATTTTCCAAATTTGAAGTCGGTTTTGGGGTTTAATTTTGACTGAACGCTTGAGGTTTCTGTAGAAGCGGTCTCATTTTCGGATGAAGCAGTTTCGCTTGATGTGATTTGTGAACCTAAGCTGCCGTTAGCGTTTTCCTTTGCTTCACAGGCGGTAAGGCATAGCGTAAATGCTAACATAAGTAACAAAACGAGCAATTTTTTCATAGTGTTTCCCTCTCTTTACAAAACTCGCAACTGTACGTTGCCATAAGACAAATTATAACAAACTAATTTAACTTACACAAGCCATTGCGCAAATTTTCGTATTACAAACTTATTATTCCAAATTTATCGGCAAGCAACAGCACAATGGCAAATGCAATGCCAAGCAGAACAACTAAAAGACGATTAAATAGGACCGCTTTCGAGTCTGAGGCTCTTGACTCATCAAGCCAATATCTGTTAAAACCGACTCTCTTTACAATACCGCAACTTAGCATTTTGTGCATCCTGTCGCGATATAAAAAGGGACGTTTATCGGGGAAAAGCTCATATAGGGTTACGGCGTTTTCTTTTGAGGTGGCATTTAGCGCAAGAAAACGCTCGTAATACTCTTTAAAAGCCTCGTCCATCATATTTTTGTAGAAATCAGACATAACAAACTCCTTATAAGCAGTCTTTAAAGTTTTTGTTTTGTTTTTTTAGCTCCCAAAAGCTTATTGCGGCTGCGGCGGCGACATTTAATGAGTCTACATCGTTGTACATAGGGATCTTAACTGTGTAGTCGCAGTTTTCTATCGTCTGTAGGCTTAGTCCATCGCCCTCTGCGCCAAAGAAAAGCGCGAGCTTGTCAGCTTTGTTTAATAGGTCGCTGTCTATGCTGATGCTGTCGTCTTTAAGAGCCATTGCGGCGGTTGTAAACCCTTTAGATTTAAGATAGCTTACCGCATCCTGCGGCTCAGGGTAATTTTCCTTATCAAAAAATGCCCAGGGCACCAAGAAAACAGACCCCATACTAACCCTTACACATCGGCGGTTAAGCGGCTCTGCACAGTTGTGAAAAAGAAGCATCGCATCTATTCCGAGCGCGGCGGCGCTTCTGAATATTGCTCCGACATTAACAGAGTCGCTAAGCCGCTCGAGCACAGCGATTCTTTTCGCATCCTTTAAAGCGCTGTCAAGCGATAGCATCTGAGGACGCTTCATTGCGCAGAGAACTCCGCGCGTCAGCTCAAAGCCTGTGAGCTGGGATAGCACCTGTCGTGATGCAGTGTAAACAGGGGTGTTGGGGCAGAGCTCTAAAATTTCCCTGCCGATGCCTTCTATCTGGCGCTCTTCCATAAGAAAACTTGCAGGCACAAGGCCTTTATTTAATGCCACTTTTATAACCTTTACGCTCTCGGCAATAAACAGGCCGTTGTCTGTTTTTAACTGTGCCTCTGTGAGAGATGCGTAAATTTTCAGCTCGGCTGCATTTATGTCGTTTATGGTAATTATCTGCGCCATTTCTTTTCCCCTTTAAATGTATTAAAACAATTCTACCACACAAGAGAGGTTTTTGCAAATAAAAAGGCGAGGGCATTGCCCTCGCCTTAAGTTATATTTTAGTTTTCGGCGATTTCTGCCTCTTTCCAGGTTAAAACAATTCCAACTTTTAGCGTATTGCTTTCTCCCATAAAGTCGCCACTAATTGCAGTGATCTTGTATTTGTCGCCGGCAGTTCTTGTAAGTGTGATTGTGTTGGTGCTGTCCATCTCTGTTATTACAACTGTGTTTTTATTAGTCTCAAATGTTATCGGACAGCCAAAACCTCTGCCTACATAGTAGGTTTCATTTCCTACCTTTAAGATTGAATCGGAATAATCTGCAGGGTTGTTTAGAATTTCATTTTGGAAATCCTCGGGCAATCCCTTGATGTTATCGCCTATACCAATAGAGGCATTGGGCTCCTCACCCGAAAAGACAAATGAAACGTCGTACAATGTGTTGCCGTCTACCACAGCAACAGTCCAGTAACCGCTTGTAAGGGCTTTGTAGGTTTTGTCGATCGCGCCGCATCTGCTGCACTTATCCTCAACATAATCGTGGCCGAGCGCCTTGCCTTCTGTTACTCCGCAGGCGCACTTTTTGGCGCTTGTGCAGGTGGCGGCGGCAAAGGAATGGGTGTGAGCAGGCTTGCTTGACTCTGTAGGCTTGCTGGATTCTGCGGGCTTATCCAAAGAAGTGTTGTTGCTTGAGGTTTCGGATGCGCTGTCTGAGGATGTAACCCCGCTTATTGTGCTTTGTGTGTCCTCCTCGACCAGCTCAACAACAGCGTAGAGGCTGAAATGTGAAAGCTGTGCGGTAACGGTTTTTGCAGTTTTATCAACGGTGCAGGAAAGGGTTTCTGCCTTGCCGTCATCAGATATGTAGATTACCGCAACCCTGTCAAGATCGTACTCGGCGGGCACCTCAAAGGTGGCCTCTACTGTTCCGTTAGGCTGAACCGAAACATTTTCGCTTTTTGCGGTAATGTCATAAACAGTAAACTTTTTTGCGGTCGTTTTAAGAGCAGTGGTTGCTGTCTCGTAGTCGTCTCCCGAGCTTATAGCCTTAATTTCAACAACGGTGTTTTCAGGGAAAACATTCTCGGCGGCTTTGACTTCCACCTCTTCTGTTTTTCCCACAGAGAGCATGATCTCAGAGGAATTATTGCTCTCTTTGCCGCCGCAAGCGCAAAGCGAAACTAAAAGGAATGCTGCGAGTGAAAATGCTAAGATCTTTTTCATTTTTTTCATCTCCTCAAAAATTTTGAGTATTTGCTTAATTTCATTTTAGCACAGTGGTTTTGCTTTGTAAAGTGGTGCTTTATAAAGAAAAAATTGGAAATATAAATTATTTTGTGGAATTTTCTTATAAGGTATGCTATACTTAAATTACTATATTGAGGGAGGGAAAACTATGCAGAGTAAAGCGGCGCGCGGCGTTGTTGCAGTTGTGATAGCTGTTGTGGTTTTCCTTTTTGTAAATGCCGCAATCACGGCATTTACAGGCTATAATCCCAAGGCTCAAGAACAGGCTTTGATTGTCGGCGAGGCCCAGCAAAGCAAAATTTCAGCCGATAAGATTAAAATACTTACCTTTAACACAGGTCATGGCGCATTGGGAGAAGAGGGCGACAGCAAAAAAGAGGGCGGAAAAGGTGGGCGCGCCTCTGCCGATGCTGTGCTTAAAAATGTGAGAGGAATAGCCGAGATAGTAAACCTCTCAAATGCCGACGCTGTGCTTTTGCAGGATGTTGATGTTGATTCCCATAGAAGCCGATATGTCGATCAGCTTTCCTATTATATCACAAACGGTTCATATATGGGCGCTTTCGCTGCCGATTTTAAAGTAAGGAGCACCTCGCTTTTGCCGCCCTATAAAAAGGTAAATTCCGGCCTTTTGACCTTAAGTCGTAAAGAAGTTTTATCGGCAACAAGGGTGTCGCTCCCTGCAGGCTATAGCGGCTTGTCAAGCGCTTTAAACCCTAAAGCCGCAATGCTTGTAACCGAATTTGAAATAGAGGCAAGCGAGAAAAAGCTTGTGCTTATAAACTTTGAGGTCGACGCTTACATATCGGATGAAAAGCGCCTTGCGCAGATAGAGGCTGTGGTGGATTTTGCAGAAAAAGCGGCTCAAAACGGCGACTATGTTATCGCCGGCGGAAGCTTTTATTGCAGCCTTGATGACACCGCCTCAAGATACCCATTAAATGACAGAAACCGCTGGGAGCCCGGCAATTTCGGCTTTGAAAGCCTTAAAAGCGGCTGGAATCTTGTTTACGATAGCGCCGTTGCAACGGCTCGAATTTTAGATAAGCCGTTTGACAGTTCTCTTACACAGGAGGAGCGGCAGGTTTATCTCTGCGATGGCTACATAGTTTCTCAGAATATAGATGTAAAAATGATCGTAACCGTAGATCAGCAGTTTAGGTATTCCTATCATAACCCCGTTCTTTTGGAAATATCGCTTAAATAATCCCTGCCTCCTTTGAAAAAAGGAGGCGTTTTTATTGAAATAATGTTACATAAAACTAAAAAAATGAAATTTTTTTGCATTTTTGGCTGTAAGTGTATTGCAAATAGCTAAAAATGGGGTTATAATGTAACTTAAGATAAAAAAGTTTCGGAGGAAGAAAAAATGAAGTTTTATGAGGTGGCAACCTACAAGGAAATGTCCAGAAAGGCTGCAAATATTATTTCGGCAGAAATTATTTCAAACCCCAAGGCAGTTATCGGCCTTGCAACAGGCTCAACTCCAATCGGTACATATAATCAGCTTATCGAATGGTGTAAAAAGGGAGACCTTGACTTTGCCCAGGTTACAACAGTAAACCTTGACGAATATTACGGTCTTTCGGGCGAAAATGAGCAGAGCTACCGTTATTTTATGAATGACCACCTTTTTGATCACGTAAATATAGACAAAAATAACACCCATGTTCCCAACGGTCTTGCAAAGGACCCCGAGGCAGAGGGCGAGAGATATGACGCATTTATTAAAGAGATAGGCGGAATTGACCTTCAGCTTCTCGGGATAGGCATTGACGGACACATCGGCTTTAACGAGCCTGATGATGTTTTTGTTAAGGAAACCCATCTTGTAGACCTTGACGAGTCCACAATACAGGCAAACTCCAGATTTTTTGAGAGCGCAGATGAGGTTCCAAAAAAGGCGCTTACCATGGGAATGATGTCTATTATGCAGGCAAAGAAAATTCTTATGGTGGTTTCGGGCGAGAATAAGGAGCAAATTTTAAAAGAGGCTTTAACAGGCCCAATCACCCCGAAAAATCCCGCATCTATTTTGCAGGTTCACCCCGACGTAACCGTTATTTTCACAAAACAAGCAAACTAAAAAGTGCAAATAAACACCACCCGCGTAGCGGGTGGTATTTCATTTTCTGGCATAGTCCTAATCATTACTGGCTGCGCCGGGGTGCGCTTTTTGCTTACCTGCCAGCCATGCATCCTTTACCTGCTACCCGTAAACGGGCTGCTTTTAGCAAGGCTTCCCCTCGAGGGGAAGCTGTCGAGCGAAATGCGAGACTGATGAGGTGTAGCCATCTTAACGTAATTTGTTTCATTAATTTCCACCTCATCCACCGCAAGTTTCCGTTTGCGGTGCCCCAAAAATCATCGGGCTTGCGCTTTTCCTCGATTTTTTCGACCGCGGCACAGCAAGCCCTGTTTCCTTTTTCCGCCACAGGCGGCGGAAAAAGGGCTTGCACCCTTCCCCTCAAGGGGAAGGCTTTTTCACTTTTTATTAAAAGGGCTCATAGTATAAAATGAGAAAATACTAAAATTCTGTTTAGAAGGTGCCCTTTTATGAAATGCGAAAACTGCCTTAGCAGTATAAAATGCGGCGAGAGCGCCGTAGTTAAAAAAATCACAGCCTCGGGAACTATTCGCCGCAGGCTTCTTGATATAGGTCTTACTCCCGGGACAAAGATAGAGTGTGTTGGAACAAGTCCACTCGGCGACCCCGTTGCCTTTCTTATAAGAGGGGCTGTCATCGCTATTCGCAAAGAGGATTGCGGCGATATATGGGTTGAAAAACTTATGGAGGGGTAATTATGGGACTTTCTTTAAACTCGGTGTCGACGGGTGCTATCGACCGAAACTTTGAAATAAAAAAACAGAGCCAAAATGATAAAATAATAGCAATTGCAGGCAATCCAAATGTTGGTAAAAGCACACTCTTTAATGCGCTTACGGGAATGAATCAGCACACCGGCAACTGGCCGGGAAAAACCGTTGCAAACGCGCAAGGATACTTAAAAACAAAAAAGCACTCCTATGTGCTTGTTGATATACCGGGAACATATTCGCTTATGGCGCACTCCGCCGAGGAAGAGGTGGCGCGCAATTTTATATGCTTTGGGAAAATTGATGCCGCAGTCGTAGTTTGCGATGCCACCTGCCTCGAGCGCAATATGAATCTGGTGCTTCAGACTATGGAGATAACTAAAAATGTCATCGTTTGCGTAAACCTACTTGATGAAGCAAAACGAAAACATCTTTCTATTGACCTTGAGGTCCTTTCCAAAAACCTCGGAGTAACAGTTGTAGGAGTTGTCGCGCAAAAGAAAAAAACACTCAAGGCTCTGACCGACGCTCTCGATAACCTCGTGGAAGGGGAGCAGACGCAGCACAGAGCGCCTGTGAGATATAATGAGCAGCTTGAAAATGCAATCGACTTAATTGTGCCGATTTTAGATAAAAAGGTTGGCAAAAACATAAACACCCGCTGGCTTGCCCTAAGGCTTCTTGATAGAGATAAGAGCCTTTGCGCAGAGATAGAGCAGTTTCTTGGGATAAACCTTTTTAAAGACGCCGAGGTTGTTGCGGTTTTAGGTAAAACACGAGGCCGCCTAAAGCTTTTTGGACAGGAAAAAATAGAGGACGAAATCGTGTCTGCGCTTGTGAAGGAGGGCGAAAATGTCTGCAGGGATGTTGTAAAAATCGAGGGGCAGTATCACTCGCTTGATAGAAAAATTGACAGTCTGCTTACAAGTAAATGGCTTGGCTTTCCTGTTATGATCGCGCTTTTAATGCTTATTTTCTGGCTAAGCATTGTCGGCGCAAATTACCCTTCGCAGCTTTTATCCGATGCATTTTTTTATCTGCAGGAGCGCCTGACAGACCTTTTTGTTTATTTAAATGCACCTGATTGGCTTCACGGCGCGCTGGTGCTCGGTGTTTACAGGGTGCTTGCCTGGGTGGTTTCTGTTATGCTTCCGCCAATGGCAATATTTTTTCCTCTCTTTACATTGCTTGAGGATTTAGGATACCTGCCGCGCGTAGCCTACAATCTTGATAAGCCTTTCCATTCCTGCGCGGCCTGCGGAAAACAGGCGCTTACAATGTGTATGGGCTTTGGATGTAATGCGGCAGGTGTTGTAGGCGCGCGCATTATCGACTCGCCGAGAGAACGCCTGCTTGCGATACTAACTAACAATTTTGTTCCCTGTAACGGAAGATTTCCCACCCTTATTGCAATTCTGACTATGTTTTTTGTGGGCGCGGCAGGGGGAATGTTTTCGTCGGCTTGGTCGGCACTGCTTTTAACCCTTGTGATCCTCTTAGGAATAGGAATGACCTTTTTAGTTACAAAGCTGCTTTCAAAAACCATCTTAAAAGGTGTGCCATCATCCTTCACTCTTGAATTGCCGCCTTACAGAAAACCTCAGATAGCAAAAACTCTTGTGCGCTCGATTTTTGACAGAACGCTGTTTGTTTTAGGCAGAGCCGCCGCCGTTGCCGCCCCTGCCGGACTTATCATCTGGCTTATGGCAAATGTAACGGTTGGTGACGCAAGCCTGCTTTCCCATTGCGCCGCCTTTTTAGATCCCTTTGCACAGCTTCTGGGGCTTGACGGCGTGATTTTAATGGCGTTTATTTTAGGTTTTCCGGCAAACGAAATTGTGGTGCCGATAATCATTATGGCATATATGGCAGAGGGAACCCTTACCGATATGTCGGCGCTCTCTGAGATGAAAGAGTTGTTTGTAAATAACGGCTGGACTGTCGTGACGGCAATAAATGTAATGCTTTTTTCTCTCTTCCATTTCCCTTGTTCTACAACCCTTATCACAATAAAAAAGGAAACAGGCAGTCTTAAATGGACCGCCCTTGCCGCCTTGATTCCAACAATAGTTGGCGTGATATGTTGCTTTTTAGTAAACTTAATCGCACAGATTTTTGTATAAAGAAAAAGCCGAAAGAGTAATCTTTCGGCTTTTTAGTTATTTAAGTGAGTCTATATAGCGGCAGGCGGCAAGTGCTGAAACCGAGCCGTCGGCACAGGCGGTTGTAAGCTGGCGAACGCTTTTTTTTCGGCAGTCGCCTGCAACAAAGATGCCCTCGGTTTTGGTGGTGCAGCTCTCGTCGGAGTCTGCATAACCGTAATTATCGAGGTTTAAAATGTCTTTAAAGGCCTCGTTTTGAGGGGCAAGACCGATTGCAATAAACATTCCGTCGATCTCAAGTGTGGTCTTTTCGCCGCTTTTTTGGTCCTTTAAAACAATGGCGGTAAGTGAAGTGTCACCCACAAGCGAATCCACTACAGATGAATAGATAACCTCAACATTTTCTGCCGTGCTTATCTGCTCTTGAAGCTTATCCTCGCCGGTTAAAAAGTCGAGATTTTGCACAACCGTTACCTTACTGCAAAGCTTTGAAAGCAAAATTGCTTCCTGCAGAGCAGAGTTTCCGCCGCCGATAACTGCAACGTGTTTTCCCTTGTAAAAGGCTCCGTCGCAAACGGCGCAGAAGGAAATTCCCTCGCCCACAAACTGCTCCTCGCGCTCAAGTCCGAGCATTCTGTGCTTGGCACCTGTCGCAATTATTACAGCCTTAGCCTCATACTCGCCGTACTCTCCGACAACCTTTTTACCATTCTCAATGTTTTCGATTTTAAGCGCGGTGTCAACCTCGACATCGGCTCCGAGCATAAGAGCCTGCTCGGTTAATTTATCGGCAAGCTCGGCGCCGCTTAAAGACACCTGAGAAGGAAAGTTTTCAACGAGGGGAGAAAAGGTTATCTGTCCGCCAAAGCTTCCTTTTTCGATTATTAAAACTGTTTTGTTAGCTCGTAGCGCGTAGAGAGCCGCAGTTAAACCTGCGGCTCCTCCGCCGATAATAGCAATATCGTGCATAATTTTATTCCTCTGTTAGTTTAAGGATTCGATGTATTTCTTAATATCAGAAACACCGGTAAATTTCTTATCGCCGACGATAAGTGTGGGAGCCTGCTTTATTCCAAGCTCGGTTGCCTTTTCGGGCTCGTCCTCAGCATAGAGCTTTGTGTATTTAACGCCTGCTTTGTCAAGAAGAGCAGCGGCAATCTTGCAGTTGGGGCAGGTTTTTGTTGCAAACATAATAACTGAGTCTGCGAGGACGCAGGCCTCTTCCTTTTTATCGTTGTTTAAAGGAGCGCTTCTGTCTTTCATAACAGAATTTGCGACATCATAAACCTTTCTGTCCTTGTATTCCTGGCTCTTGCCGTCGTTCCAGTTTTGAACAGGACGATAATAACCGGTGATGCGTGAGTAAACCTCGGTTTTTGCGCCGCACTCGGGGCAGGTAAACTGCTCGCCGTTAAGATAACCGTGGTCGCGGCAAACCGAATAGGTGGGAGAAAGGGTGTAATAGGGAAGCTCGTAGTTTTCGGCGATTTTTCTGACAAGCTCTGCGGCCGATTTCCAAGAGGGCATCTTCTCGCCGAGGAATGCGTGGAAAACAGTGCCCGAAGTGTAGAGTGTCTGAAGTCCGTCCTGAATGTCAAGAGCCTCGAAAATGTCGGCAGTGTAGCCAACAGGTAAGTGCGAAGAGTTGGTGTAATAGGGAGTGCCGTCCATGTTAGCGGTGATGATGTTGGGGTAACGCTTAACATCGTGCTTTGCAAGACGGTAAGAGGTGGACTCGGCAGGTGTCGCCTCTAAGTTGTAAAGATCGCCGTATTCTTCCTGATAGTCAGAAAGTCTGTCGCGCATATGGTTGAGAACCTTTTTGCTCCACTCTTGAGTTTCTGCGTGTGTCATATCCTTTTTAAGCCACTTTGCATTAAGACCCGCCTCGTTCATGCCGACAAGACCGATTGTTGAGAAGTGGTTGTTAAAGGTTCCTAAATATCTCTTGGTGTAGGGATAAAGTCCCTCGTCAAGAAGCTTTGTGATGATTGTGCGCTTTATTTTAAGTGAACGGGCTGAGATGTCAAGCATCTTGTCAAGGCGCTTGTAGAAGTCAGCTTCGTCCTCTGCAAGATAAGCGAGCCTCGGCATATTGATGGTTACAACACCGACAGAACCGGTGCTCTCGCCGCTTCCAAAGAAACCGCCCGATTTCTTTCTCAGCTCACGAAGGTCAAGACGAAGTCTGCAGCACATTGAGCGAACATCGGAAGGCTCCATATCGCTGTTGATGTAGTTTGAGAAATAGGGTGTGCCGTATTTTGCGGTCATCTCAAAGAGAAGCTTGTTGTTCTCGGTCTCGGACCAGTCAAAATCACGTGTGATGGAATAGGTGGGAATGGGGTACTGGAATCCGCGTCCGTTAGCATCGCCTTCGATCATAATTTCGATAAAGGCGCGGTTTACCATATCCATTTCTTCTTTACAATCCTTGTACTTAAAGTCCATTTCCTTGCCGCCAACAATAGCGTTAAGCTCTGCAAGGTCATTAGGAACTGTCCAGTCAAGAGTGATGTTGGTAAATGGCGACTGTGTTCCCCAACGGCTCGGAGTATTTACACCATAGATAAAGGACTGGATGCACTGCTTGACCTCTTTGTAGGAAAGGTTGTCCACCTTAACAAAGGGGGCAAGATAGGTGTCAAAAGAAGAGAATGCCTGAGCGCCTGCCCACTCGTTTTGCATAATACCAAGGAAGTTTACCATCTGGTTGCAAAGTGTGGAAAGATGGGCGGCGGGAGCCGAGGTGATCTTTCCGGGAACTCCGCCGAGGCCTTCCTGAATAAGCTGTTTTAAGGACCAGCCTGCACAGTAACCTGTGAGCATAGATAGGTCGTGAATGTGAATGTCGGCATTTCTGTGAGCATTTGCGATCTCGTCATCGTAAATCTCAGAAAGCCAGTAGTTAGCGGTGATGGCGCCTGAGTTTGAAAGGATAAGTCCGCCAACCGAATAGGTAACGGTGGAGTTTTCCTTAACGCGCCAGTCGGTAACCTTAACATAGTTGTCAACAACTGCCTTGTAGTCAAGAACAGTTGATTTCATATTACGCAATTTTTCTCTCTGACGGCGATAGAGAATGTAGGCTTTGGCAACATCGCTGTAACCAGCCTGACCTAAAACCTCCTCAACGCTGTCTTGAATATCCTCAACCGCAATGTGAGAATCTTTTATTTTGGGCTCGAAATCTGCGGTAACGCGCAGAGCAATAAAGTCAAGTACGCTGTCGTTAAAATCCTTCTCGCATGCTTCAAATGCAAGTTTAATGGCGTCTCTTATCTTGGCAATGTCAAAGTCGACAATTTTGCCGTCTCTTTTTAATACATTATACATAATAATCCCTCCTGTTTTTTGATGTGAATACGAATAAAGTTTATCATAATGCGCGAAATTTGTCAACACAAAAAACACAATATATTGTGGTTTTTTCTAAATTAATTCACAAAATAAGCTATACACCGCGTATCTCGCAGGTTTTCACATATTTTAGTGCGCAGGCTCGCATTTTCTCAAGAAGCTCCTTGCTAGGAGCTGAAAAGCCCGGCTTAATAAGGTCGCCCGAATCGTTAAAACATTGAAGAAACCAGCGCTCTGCGCCCTTTATAGCTTGCCCTGCTTTTTCTATATCATCAAGAGAGTGGAGCTCTTTTACGATAGTGGTGCGAAACTCGTAGTCGACTTTGTTTTGGGCAAGCAGGCTGATGCTCTCTTTAAACGGAACAAAAAAATCCTCTTTTGCATTATCTATTCCGCAGGTCATGGGATATTTTTCTGGGCAGTTTTTAATATCCATTGCCACATAGTCAACAAGTCCGCTGTCTATAATGCCTTTGAGCCTTTGGGGAAACGCTCCGTTTGTATCAAGCTTAACAAGAAAACCAAGCTCTTTTATTTTGCCCATAAATTCTTCGATGCCGTTTTGTAAAAGCGGCTCGCCTCCCGTTATGCAAACACCGTCTAAAATTCCCTTGCGCTTTTTAAGAAATGCAAAGAATTCATCCTCGGAAATCTCTTGATCTTCATCCTTTATAACAAGCGAGGCGTTGTGGCAAAAGGGGCAACGCAGATTGCAGCCAAAGGTAAAAACGGTGCAGGCAAGTTTTTCAGGAAAATCAAGTGCTGTGAGCTTTTGCAGTCCGCCGATCTTCACTTTCGTCCTCCTTTCAATACCAAATAATAAGCGGGGCAATTAGTATTGTCCCGCGAAAAGTGTCTGATATTATCTTATACTATATTTTCGCTATTGTCAATACATAAAACACTATATCTTGTGTTTTTTCGTCGTTTTTTGCATTTTTGTACAAAACCACCAAAAAAGCGAGAGATTTATATATATGTTTGACTTTGGGAGGTATATTGTATATAATATAAGAAGGCTTACAGATAAACCATCCCTTTAATAAGAAAGGAACAAATATGGCTAAGATAACAATTATAGGAGCCGGAGTTATGGGAAGCACGGTGTCCTTTCCTGCAATAGATAATGGGCACGAGGTTCACATCGTCGGAACTCCGTATGACAAAGAT
Source organism: Oscillospiraceae bacterium (assembly GCA_015066115.1). Taxonomy (GTDB): domain Bacteria; phylum Bacillota; class Clostridia; order Oscillospirales; family Ruminococcaceae; genus SIG578. The sequence goes on along the minus strand of SVOZ01000005.1, from coordinate 97,477 downwards.
ACAATCGTCCGCCTTAAAAAAGACGGATACCATGTTGGACTTAAGCGCAACCTGCCTCAAGGAATAAGCTATTATCAGATCGACGAGGTAAAGGAAGTTTTGCCTGATAGCGACCTTGTTGTTGCAGGAATAAGCAGCTTTGGCGTTGAGTGGTTTGCAAATGACATTCTGCCGCTTATTTCAGAGGGCACCCCTGTTTTGCTCGTTACAAAGGGCCTTCACAGCAAGGGAAACGGCGAGGTTTCCTCTTTTGTTGATTATTTTGAGGAAAAGTGCGAGGGAAGAGTTCCTTTTCACGCGATAGGCGGCCCTTGCATAAGCTATGAGCTTGCCGACAGGCATAACACATTTGTCGGAATCTGCGGATACAGCGCCGAACTTCTCAGTAAGATACACGGCTGGCTTAACACCTCGTATTATCACATCAACACCACCACCGATGTTGTGGGCTTTGAAATTGCGTCTGCAATTAAAAATATCTATGCCCTCGCAGTTTCTATGGCAACAGGCGTTGCCGAGTCGCAGGAGGGATTAGGCTGCAGGCCGCATTACAATGCACAGTCCGGCCTTTTTGCACAAAGCGTAAGAGAGATGGAAACCATTATAAAATGCTTTGGCGGAAATCCTGAGGAGAATATTGTTTACGGAGTTTCCGATCTTTACATAACCATCGAGAGCGGACGAAACCGCGAGATAGGTGTTCTTCTTGGAAGAGGGTACACGGTAGACGAGGCGCTCGAAAAGCTTCGTGGAATGACGCTTGAATCTGTAAGCGCAGTTAAGGCGCTTTCCGAAGCATTGGAGCTTAAGGTGAGCCGCGGCGAGTTTGATATGAATAGTGTTCCGCTTTTTGTTCACGTAAATGAGCTTATGAGCGGTCAAAAAACTGTGGATATTCCTTGGAGCCTGTTTTAAATTAGTTAATTGAAAAAGCCTTAATTTGTGTAAAACACAAATTAAGGCTTTTTCTTTATTTCTCTATGAAGTTTAAAATTTCGCAAAGCTCATATATCTTTTTGTCGGCAGAGGTTTCTGTGTAAATTCGGCGCTCATCAAACAAAATTGCCTTGCAGCCTGCGTTTTTGCCCGAAAGAACGTCTATCTCGCGGTCGCCGACCATTACGGTGTCCTCCTTGTCAAGCCGGTGCTTTTTAATAAGATGCTCAATAACATCAGCAGCAGGCTTGTGCACAAAGCAGTCGGACTCGCAGGTAATGCACTCGGTAAATAGGTGGCGCAGGTCATATAAATCGAGATACTCTAATGCGCTTTTGTCGCGGTGGGTGTAAAGAAAGTTCTTTCCGCCGCTTTTGTTGATTGCCTCTAAAAGCTCAGGGACATCCTTGTATGGAGCAGGATGCGGCTCAGAGAGGGTACAGGCGCGCTTTAAATACAGGTCAAAAAGCTCATCTGACATATTAAGATGCTGCTTTGTTTTTCCAAATGAATCACGAAGCATAACAATATACTTGTCATAGTCTATCTCAACCCCAACCTCGCGCATTGTGTCAACTAAGATCTGGGTGGAGCGAGGATAGGTGTCGATAATTGTTCCGTCAAAATCCCATATAAAAAATTTTGCTTTCATTTTATTCCTCCGAACAGGCTCCTTTTTCGGCTAAAGCCTCTTTTTCTTTTTGCTTGCGGCTGATGTAAGAGCGGGCAAGCGAGTAAATAACAGCCAGCGTAGGAACACTTATTACAAGACCTAAAACGCCAAAGAGCGAGCCGCCGACAACAATTGCAACCATTACCCAGAATGGGCTTAAGCCTATCTTGTGACCTAAAACTCTGGGGCAGATTATGTTGCCATCTATCTGCTGGAGCACAACTATAAAGATTACAAAGAAGAGCGCCTGCCAGGGGTTTACAAGCAGGATAAGCAGTGCGCTGGGGATTCCTCCTATAAAAGGACCAAAGAAAGGAATCATATTTGTAACCGCGATGATAACGCTGATAAGTGCGGGATAGGGCCAGCCAAAGATAAGCATAACAAGATAGCAAACTATTCCAACAATGGTCGAGTCAATAATATAAGATGTGAGATATTTGCTGAAGGTTTGGTGAGAAAGATGGGCAACGCGCACAATGCGATCTCTTGTGACGGGTTTTAAGAAAATTCCCAGAACCGTTTTTATCTGGCGCCTGAAAACTTCCTTTGAAGAAAGCATATAAATTGAGAAGGCAAAGCCAACAACAATATTTTTTACAAACGAGGTTGCCGACAGAGCAACATCAAATATTTTAGGCATATATGATGTTATGTTTTTAAGAAGCTCAAGCACAATGTCGATTATGCTTGTTCCAAGGTCATTAAAGTAGTTTACAAGGTCCTCTGAAGCGTTAAATCTGTTTAACAGATCGGTAATAAGCGCAATTCCCGAGCTGTAGTAGTTCTGGATGTTGTTTGCAAGATCGGTTACGCTCTGTGCTATCGAGGGAATTATCAAAACAAAAAACAGAGTGAGAATGCCGGCAAAGGCCAGATAGGTGCAAATAAGGGAAAGTGCGCGCTTGGTTTTGAATTTTTCGGGTTTGTTTAAAGCCTTTTTAAAAACCTTTTTCTCGAATAAATTTAAAAGAGGATTTAAAATAAAGGCAATAACAAAACCGATTATAAGCGGCGTAAGAACCGAAAGAAGCTTTGAAATTCCGCCTAAGACCTTATCAGGAGATAAAAGAATAAAGAACAATATTATCGAAGCGGCTATCACCCCGAAAGCATACATAGCAATTGTAAAATATCGGTTGTTTTTTTGGAACTTCACCTTTATTTACCCTCCTTGTTTTTAATGTCCATTATGTCACTGATAATATTTTCGAGCTCCTGCCTGTTTTCAACACTGCTCAGCCGCCTTCTTATTTCGGCGGCGCCAAAAAGTCCTTTAAAGAAAAACGGCAGATGACGCCTTAATTCAAGCATTGCAAGTCTTTCGCCCTTGTTTTGTATTTCGAGGGCACACAATTCTCTTACAGTGTCCATTCTTTCCTCAAAGGTCGGCGGCGTGTAGGGGATATTTTCCTCTGCTGCCTTGATTTCTCTGAAAATAAATGGATTTCCGAGAGCGCCGCGCCCAATCATAACGCCGTCGCATCCTGTTTGCGCCAAGACCTTTTTTGCATCCTCGGCAGAAAGAATGTCGCCGTTTGCAATAACGGGTATCTTAACTGCTGCCTTGACCTTTGCAATAGCATCGTAATTTACCGGCGGCTGATACATCTGGTCACGGGTCCTTCCGTGAACCGTTAGAAAAGCGGCTCCGTTGTCCTCTAAAACCTTTGCAAGCTCTGCAGAGCATAGGCTGTTATTATCCCAGCCGATTCTTATTTTAACGCTGACAGGCAGTGAAACTGATTTTACTGTTTTGTTTACTATCTGCCCGGCAAGCTGGTGGTTTTTTAAAAGTGCACTTCCGCATCCGCTTGAAACGATCTTAGGAACGGGACAACCCATATTTATGTCGATAATATCGGGGTTATGAGGCAAAAGAAGCTGTGCCGCTTTGGAGCAGGAATCGGCATCCGAGGCAAAAAGCTGAATGGCAAGCGGACGCTCATCTTTGCAAAATTTTAAAAGCTCTGCGGTTTTTTTATCGCCAAAGCAGAGCGCCTTTGCAGAAACCATTTCGCTCACTAAAAGTCCCGCACCCATCTTTTTGCAGATCTGCCTGAAAGCGCTGTCAGTAAATCCGGCCATAGGCGCAAGAGCGGCGCCGCTAATCTTAAGTTTTCCGATTTTTATCATATAAATTCCAATCTTTTTTATTCTTTTTCACCGAAAATTGAAACTGCGTGTTTTTTATTTTCAAGAAAAACGCTTTGGGTCTTTCCGCCGTATTCCCCGTCAAGCGACCAGGGTGTCGGTTTGTCAAAGGTGAATTGAGCGCTTGAGACTCTTCTTAAAATAACGGTATCATCAGAAAATCTCTGGCGACCTAAATCTTTAACGATCCTGCGCAGATGGTCGGCATTTTTTGGTTTGCGGATAAGGATAAGCTCAAATTTTCCGTCATCTAATTTAAGGCCGCACTTGTCAAGCTTTATAAGCCCTGCAACAGACTTTGAGTTAAAAAGTCCGCCGAGAAGAAAATCGCCCTCTATTTCAAAGCCGTCGGCCTCAACCTTAACGTGATGGGGAACAAGCTCCTCAACAGCTTTTGAAACTCCCTGAAGCACATATGCAAAATGACCGAAAATGTTTTTAAGCTTTCTCGGTGTTGAATAAGAAACGCGGGTGAAGGCGCCAAAAGAGGCGGTGTAGCAAAAATATCTGTCCTTTCCGAAAACACCGACATCAAATGGATGTGGCTCGCCTTCCATTATAAGCTCGGCGGCCTTTTTTGTTTTTACGGGAATCTCAAGTGTCCTTGCCATATCGTTTGTGCTTCCCGAAGGAATGTAGCCAATAGGAATATCAGCCTTTGTACGCATAAGGGCAGAAACCACCTCGTTTAAGGTTCCGTCGCCTCCGCTGCAGACCACCATATCGTGCTCGGCGGCATTTTCTGAAACAAGGCGCACCGCGTCGCCCTCTTTAAGAGTTGTTAAAGTGGTGGTAAGACAGTCCCTCTCGCAGAAGGATTCAATAATGTCAAAAACATTGTATCTCTGGCTTGCAATGCCTGCTTTTGGATTTATAACAAGAAGAATTTTTTTATAATCCAAAATGCATCACTCCTAAAAAAATATCTAATTCTATTTTATACCAAAAATTTCAAAAGTCAACAAAACAATAAGCCTTAGGAATAATTTATACAAACTGTTAATATATTGTACATAGATGGGTATTAAAGGAGGAAAAAAGATGCAAGCAAGCCTTATAAAGAAAGAACTTTTTAAGCGCAGAACCGTTTATAACGGTTCGTGTGAAATAGGGGTGGAAAGCGAGAGCGTTCTCCCCGATTACTGCTCAGATATTGAAAAAATTTTAAGATGCAGCCTTGTTCCGAGGGTAAATTCAAAGCACCTTGAAGCAGGTAGGTTAGTTGTAAACGGAACGGCATTTTTACGCCTTGTTTATTTGGATCCTGATGGCAGGATGCAAAGCTTTGAAACACAGATTCCTTTTTCAAAAAACATTCAGGTGCAGGAGGGCGGAGAAAACCCTTGCATATGGATAAGGATGCAGACCGAATATTCAAACTGCCACGCCATAAGTCCCAGACGCTTTAAACTGCGCGGAGCCGTTTCTATGACGGCCAAGGTAACCGTTTGCAACCCTCTTACCTTTGTCACCGATATAGAAAATGACGGGGTAGAGGTAAAAAGGCAGAAAATAGAAGCAGTTGTTCCCGTTTCCTCGGTAAGTGAAGGCTTTACCGTTATGGAGGAATATGAGCTTACGAAGGGTCCTATAAGTTCGGTGGTGCGAATGAGCGCTAATCCTAAAATTTTGGAGCAGAAGATCATTCCCGGCAAGATTTTCTTAAAGGGAGAGGTCGAGCTTTTAATAGTTTATCTTTGTGAGGGCGATGTAGGAACCTGCGAGGCTAAGTATGTTATTCCGGTAAATCAGATACTTTCCTGTGATGATGCGCAGGAGGGCGACGGCGTTGATCTGAGACTTGAAATAAGCCGAATGTCTGCCGAGCCGATAGGCAGTGGTGAGAACAGCGAAATCGCGGTCGAGGTTTTGCTTGAGGCAAATGCCGACGTAACAAGAAAAGAGGAGATAGAGGCAGTCGTGGATGCCTATTGTATAGGCAGAGAATCGGTAATTGCAAAAAATGAGCAAGAGGTCTGCCTTGTCGAAGGTACACTTGAGAAAACACATCAGTTATCTATTGTGCCCGAGGCTTCGGATGTAACGGAAATAATTGACACCTTTGCTGAGGTTAAAAATGTAAACGCAGATGTAAATGAACATGGCGAAATTATGGTGCGCGCCGATGTAACTGCGGGAATGCTTGCAAAAGGCGGCGACGGCGAGATGGGCGTGTATCAAAAAACACAGCCCGCCGAAATATCGGTCGCCGCAGATAAAGCCTATGCTCTCGGCGGTGCCGATTGTGAAGTAAAGGTTGTTTCCTGCTCTATGGGACGGGGTAAAAATGAGGTGTCGGTTTTGCTGTGGGTGGGCTGTAGGGTCTCGAAAAACCAGAGTGTCGAGCTTTTAAGCTCGATGGATATCTCCTCTGAGCAAAGTGCCCCATTGGATCCCAAAACCGCCCTTACAATCTATTTTGCACAGGCGGGTGAGGATGCCTTTGACATCGCAAAGCAGTATAATACATCAGCAAGAGCGGTAATGGAGGAAAACGGACTTGAGACCACGCAGTTTTCGGCCCCTCAAAGAATTTTGATACCAATGATAAGATAACAAAAAACCGAGGTGTTTTGCCTCGGTTTTTTTGCTTTAAAATCTATTGCCTTTTTGTAAATGATGTGTTAAAATATATCGGTGCGAAAAAATAAACGGAGGTTTAATTTAAATGGACATTCTTTACAGCAATCTGCTTCAGTTTACCTGGCAGCAAGGTGTTATGATTCTTGTTGGCTGTCTTCTTATTTTCCTTGCAATTAAAAAGGAAATGGAGCCAACCCTTCTTCTGCCTATGGGCTTTGGAACAATTTTAGTAAACATTCCTTTTTCCGATGCGCTTGTCGGTCCCATCAAGGAGCTGTACGATGCAGGAATTGCAAATGAGCTTTTCCCCCTTCTCCTCTTTATCGGAATAGGCGCAATGATAGATTTCGGCCCCCTGCTTTCCAATCCCAAGCTTATGCTTTTCGGCGCGGCGGCGCAGTTCGGAATTTTCTTCACTCTTGCAATGGCAAGAATGTTCTTCCCCGAAATTGACGCGGCATCTATTGCAATTATCGGCGCGGCAGACGGACCAACTTCCATAGCTGTTGCAAACACTCTTGGCTCAAAATATGTTGGTGCAATCACGGTTGCGGCTTATTCATATATGGCGCTCGTTCCCATTATCCAGCCACCTGTTATAAAGCTTTTAACTACGCAGAAAGAGCGCAAGATCCGTATGCCTTATGAGCAAAAATCGGTTTCCAAGCTCACAAGAATTATGTTCCCAATAATCATTACAATTGTTGTTTCAGCGGTTGTCCCTCAGGCGACCTCCCTAATCGGCTTCCTTATGTTCGGAAACCTTATCAGAGAATGCGGAGTTTTGGAGTCGCTTTCCGAAACGGCACAAAAGGTGCTTGCAAATCTTGTAACCATCTTCCTCGGAATTTCGGTTGCCTTTAATATGACCGCAGGTCAGTTCCTTAAGGTTGACACGCTTCTTATTTTGGGACTCGGACTTGTCGCCTTTATAGTTGACACGGCAGGCGGAGTTCTCTTTGCAAAGCTTTTAAACCTCTTCTCCAAAAAGAAGATAAACCCTATGATCGGTGCGGCAGGTATTTCGGCATTTCCTATGTCGGGCAGAATCGTTCACAAGATGGGCCTTAAGGAAGATCCCCAGAACTTCCTGCTTATGCATTCTATAGGCGTTAACGTTTCGGGACAGATTGCCTCTGTTATTGCAGGCGGCATTATCCTCAACTTCTTTAGCTAACCTTTGAAACGGAGGAATAAAAAATGAACTATTTTTCACTTCTTTTAAGCGCTGCAGGCGCGGCAGACGGCTTTAACATTGACTTTCAGCCGGAAAAGTTTTTGGATATGCTTCCGTATATGGGCAAGGGAATGCTTGTTATATTCGTAATAATCGGCTTTATAATCTTGTCAACGCTCGTTATAAACAAAATCTTTTCAAACAAAAACAAATAAGCTTACAAATAAAAAGCACTTAAGGCGATAGCCTTAAGTGCTTTTTTATAAGTTTATTGGTCGTCCTCGTCGTCCTCCGGCTCGGGCCTTGGGAGTTTTTCTGCATAAATTGATGCGATCCTTCGCTCCTCAACAGAGAGGACCTTGAATTTAACAAAGTCAAATTCAATTTCGGGCTGCTCGTCGGGATCGGGAATTCGCTCGAGCAAGCCTGTTAAGAAACCGCCGATTGTGTCGTACTCAACATCGTCGGGAATTTCTATATCAAGAAGCTTTGCAACCTCGTCAAGCGGCGCGGTGCCCTCTATGGTGAACACGGTGTCGCTAACGACCTCGATTTCCTCTTCCTCGTCGTCATACTCGTCCTGCATGCTTCCAACGATCGACTCAAGAACGTCTTCCATTGTGATGATTCCGGCGGTGCCGCCGTACTCGTCAACAACAACAGCCATCTGCATTCTGTTCTCTGTAAGCTTTGTGAAAACCTCGCGAAGCTTAATTGATTCGGGAATATAAAGAGCAGGGCGCATGTGATCCTTGATGCTAACCTTTTTATCTATGTTTTTTCCGACATATTTAAGAAGGTCTTTTACATATATAACACCGATTATGTTGTCAAGGTCATCCTCAAAAATTGGAATACGTGAGTAACCTTCTTCAACGCTGCAGGAGATAACATCTTCAATGCTACACTCTGCGTTTAATGCAACAACCTCGGTTCTGTGTGTCATGGCCTCGTCTGCGGTGGTATCGTCAAATTCGAAGATACCTTCGATCATATCCTTCTGGCTTTCTTCGATAACGCCCTTTTCCTTGCCGACATCCACCATCATCATAATTTCCTCTTCGGTGACCTCTTCGGACTCTGCGTTGGGGTTAACTCCCAAAAGCCTTAAAACTCCGTTGGTGGTCTTTGAAAGCAGGAAAACTATTGGAGATGAAATTTTGTAAAAAAGTAAAAGCGCGGGAGCGAAAGCAAAGGATATCCGCTCAGGATTGTTCATTGCTATTCTTTTGGGCACCATTTCGCCGAAAACTATCGAGATAAATGCCAAAAGAATTGTAAGTAAAACTAAGATTATGCCGTGTAAAAGTTCATAATCTACCGCCTTTAACACCGAACCTAAAGCGCCGGCTAAAGGGCCTGCAAACCTGTCTGCCGCAACAGCAGAGGTTAAAAATCCTGCAAGTGTTACTCCAACCTGAACGCTTGCCAAGAATTTTGTAGGCTGGTTTAAAAGCTTAAGAATTCTCTTTGCCTTAACATTGCCATCCTCAGCCATAAGCTTGAGTTTAGCATCGTTTAAGGTTACCATTGCCATTTCGCTTGCAGAGAAAAATCCGTTAACGAAAATGAGCAATACTGAAATAATGACGTAGAGCAGCATATTACCGTCGCCTGCTCCTGATGCTGAGGCTGATAATAACGGAATAACCGCGTTACTGTCAGGGTCCATGATAAATGTTTCTCCTTTCGGGGTTAGAAAAATATGCGTATTTGTAAATACGCAAAATACATCATATCGTATTTACCGCAAAAAGTCAATAGATAATTTATTAACGCCGCCTGTTGCGGTGCCTGTTGTGATAGGCAACGCTCATAACAAGACCTATCGCGCAAAAGGTTACAACAACAGAGGTTCCGCCCGCGCTGAACAGCGGCAGAGTAATTCCGATAACAGGCAGAACTGTGAGCACCATTCCAATGTTTATAACCGACTGGGCGGCAAGCATGGCGAAAACGCCGACGCAGATAAATCTTCCTAAATAGTCGTCAGACTTGTGGGCGTTGTAAAGCGCACGGAAACAGACCCCCGAAAGCAGAATGATGACAGCAAGACAGCCTAAAAAGCCGAGAGTCTCGCCTATGAATGCAAAAATATAGTCACTCTGAACGGCAGGGACCTTTCTTAAGTTTGCATCAAAACCTTTTCCGAAAAGCATTCCCGAACCGAGAGCGATCCTGCCCTGGCGCGGCTGAACTCCAACCGTTAAAGGATAGGCATCGGGATTAAATACAACCTCAAAACGCGCCTTTTGGTCAGGTGTCATAATATACTGCCAGAGAATAAATGCAACGGCGGGCAGAGCGGCAAGCGGCGGCAGGATATACTTCCAGGATATGTCCGCCGAGAAAAGCATAAATAAAAATATCGAGAAAAAGACAAGTGCGCTTCCGTCGTCTCCCTGCAGTACTATAAGAAGCGTGGGAATGGCGCCGTGAATGCAGAGCAAAATCACCTGCGAAAGACTGTTGATATGCTCCTTGACCTTTTCAAGATGCAGAGAAAAGGTTAAAATAAAGGAAAGCTTTAAAATTTCTGATGGCTGGAAGGTAAGCGAGGTAAATGGTATCTCAAGCCAGGCCCTGTCGTCGGCTCCCGTGGTTTTAAGGCCGAAGAAAAATGTGAGGATAACTAAGAAAAACGCAACAGGTGTGTGTATCTTCCAGAGATCAGCTAAATTTCTGTAATCAATAAGCGAAATTAAAATTGCAAGGGTAAGGCCAATTAAAGCCGCGCCCAGCTGAACATAGGTGTAGCTTAAACTTCCGAAAAAATATGTAGTGCATTTGTAAATAATAAAAATGCCGAAGGCAGAGGTTATAATGCAGAAAATGAGCAGCGTTCTGTCAGAAAACTTAAGATAATTGCGAATTGCTTTAAAGGCTTTGCTGAGTAAAGCTGACATTATATCCCTCCTTAAATAGTAGTATTGGTATTATTATAGCTTTTTAACTCAAAAAATTCAAGATAAACCTTTGCATTGAGAAAAAAATGTGCTATACTTTAAAGGAAATGGAGGGGATAGCGTGCAGGAATTTGTTTCTTACAGCGAAAAAGAAACTGAAAATTTCGCAAAAGAGTTTGCAAAAACTCTCAAAGCCGGTGACGTTGTTGCCTTTGAGGGTGACCTCGGTGCAGGTAAAACTGCCTTTGTGCGCGGTATGGCAGGCGGCCTTGATTGCAGTGACAGCGTTTGCAGCCCCACCTTTGCCATAGTAAATGAATATGACGGCAAGATCCCCGTTTTTCACTTTGATATGTATCGTATCGAAACCTTGGGTGAGCTTTATTCAATAGGCTTTTTTGAGTATCTTGAGCGTGGCGGAATCTGCGCTATCGAGTGGAGCGAAAATATCTATTCGGCTCTGCCTCAAAATTCGATATTTGTAAACATTCAAAGGCTTTCTGAAAATGAACGCAAAATAACGGTGCGGGAGGGAAAAGAGTGATCATTTTAGGAGTAGAGAGCTCTGCCTGTGCGGCATCTGCCGCTATTTTAAAGGATGGCAAGCTTATCTGCGAAAACTATTTAAACAATGGGCTTACCCATTCGGTAACCCTGCTTCCTATGATAAAAGCCGCTCTTGATTTTTCGGGCATTTCGACCTCTCAGGTCGATGTCTTTGCGGTAAGCGCCGGCCCCGGATCGTTTACAGGGCTTAGAATAGGCGCCGCAACTATAAAGGGGCTCGCCTCACAGGGTGCAGGCTGTTTAGGTGTTTCGACCCTGCTTTCTATGGCCTATGACCATAGCGACTTTGATGGTGTTGTCTGTCCCTGCATGGATGCGCGCTGCTCGCAGGTTTACAATGCGCTTTTCTCTTTTGAAAACGGCGAGGTAAAAAGGCTTTGCGAGGATAGGGCGCTTATGCTCGATGAGCTTATTTGTGAGCTTAAAGAAATTAAAAGTGATGTTTTGCTTGTTGGCGACGGAGCAAGGCTGTGCTATAATATGATAAAGGAAAAATGCCCCGAGCTTTTGTTAACTGTGTCGCTTGCGGCAGAAAATAGGCTTTATCAGCACGCAGGCGGAGTTTGCGCCGCGGCAGAGAAAATGCTTCAAAACGGCGAGAAGGCCGTTTCGGCAGACAAACTTATGTTAAATTACCTGCGTCTTCCTCAAGCGGAGCGCGAACTAATAAAAAAGGAGAATAAAAAATGATTGCTATTGCATCGGATCACGGCGGATTTAAACTCAAAGGAGCAATAATTAAGTTTCTTGCAGAAAACGGATATGAATATAAGGATTTCGGCACAAACAGCACAGAGTCCTGTGACTATGCCGATTTTGCTAAAGCAGTTGCGCTCAGCGTTAAAAGCGGCGAGTGTGAAAAGGGCATCCTCGTTTGCGGAACAGGCATCGGAATGAGTCTTGCCGCAAATAAGGTCAAGGGAATAAGAGCAGCCCTCTGCGGCGACTACTTCAGCGCTAAATACACAAGGCTTCACAACGATTCCAATATCATCTGCCTCGGCGAGAGGGTTACGGGTGAGGGACTTGCACTTGAGCTTGTAGATGTATTTCTCAAAACCGAATTTGAGGGCGGAAGACACGCCTTAAGAATCGAAAAAATCGCAAAAATGGAGCAGCAAGATCTGTAAAAAACGCGGCGCGCAAAACTTTTTGCGCGCCGTTCTTTTATGCTCCAAAATACTTAAAAACTTTCTAAAAATTTCCTTAAAAAATTGCGAAAAAGGGCTTGACAAAGCCAAAAATCGTGGTATAATAAGTGTAAAGGTTAAAACTTTTACACCCAAGCAAAAAACGATGCGGATTTTACTAAAATTTTGTGTGGAAAGGCTGCTTGAAATGGGTAAAAATTTAGAAGTAACATTATTGCTTGATTTTTACGGCGATATGCTCACAGAAAAACAAAAGGACGTTATCGACCTTTACTATAATCAGGACCTCTCACTTGCTGAAATTGCCGACGAGGTCGGAATTTCAAGGCAGGGCGTGCGCGATAGCATAAAGCGCGGCGAGGCAGTTTTGTTTGAGATGGAAGGAAGGCTCGGATTTTTAAGAAATTACAGAGCATCCGAAAAGGCGGCGGAAAAAATTGCCGCTCTTGCAAAGGATATAATCGAAATTAACCGTAAGCAGAGCAGTGTCGGCCTTATCGAAGTTAAGGCAAACGACATTTTAAAAGAGGTAGAGGCTCTGCGTCAGGAATAAATTTTTGGGAGAATTGCAATGGCTTTTGAAGGGCTAGCGGATAAGCTGGGCGCGGTTTTTAAAAGACTTCGCTCAAGAGGAAAGCTCAATGAAAAAGACATAAAAGAGGTTATGCGTGAGGTTCGCCTTGCGCTATTAGAAGCCGATGTTAACTTTAAGGTTGCCCGCGATTTTACCACCCGCGTAAGCGAGCGGTGTATGGGAGCGCAGGTTATGGAAAGCCTTACTCCTGCTCAGCAGGTGATCAAAATAGTCCATGAAGAGCTTGTTGTTCTTATGGGCGAGGCAACCTCTAAGATAAAGTACGCCTCTAAGGGCCCCACAGTCGTTATGATGTGCGGTCTTCAGGGAAGCGGTAAAACCACCCATAGCGCAAAGCTTGCCCTGCACTATAAAAATCAAGGCAAAAGACCTATGCTTGTCGCCTGTGATGTTTATAGGCCTGCCGCTATCGAACAGCTTAAAATAGTCGGCGAAAAGGCGGGGGTCGCGGTTTTCGAAATGGGAAAGGATAACCCTGTAAAAATTGCTAAAGCGGCTTTAAGACACGCCAAGGATTACGGCAATGACCTTGTCATTCTTGACACGGCCGGCCGTCTTCACATAGATGAAGAGCTGATGGACGAGCTTAAAGAGCTCAAGAAAGAGATACAGCCTAACGAGATCTTGTTTGTTGTTGACTCAATGATGGGTCAGGATGCGGTTAATGTTTCAAAGGCCTTTGATGAGGCTCTCGGAATTGACGGCGTAATCTTAACAAAGCTCGATGGTGACACCCGTGGCGGTGCGGCGCTTTCAATAAGATCCGTAACAGGCAAGCCTATTAAGTTCATCGGTGTCGGCGAAAAGCTTGGAGATTTAGAGCCCTTCCACCCCGATAGAATGGCATCAAGGATTTTGGGAATGGGTGATGTGCTCACCCTTATCGAAAAGGCGCAGGCCGATTTTGACGAGAAAAAAGCCGCCGAGATGGAGGCAAAGCTTCTTGAAAATAAGTTTGACCTAAACGACCTTTTAGATCAGATGCAGCAAATTAAGAAAATGGGCTCGCTTTCCCAGATAATCGGAATGCTCCCCGGCGTAAATAAGATCCGCGAGGAAGATATAGATGAAAAACAACTCGTTTACACCGAGGCCATCATCCAGTCGATGACGGCAAAGGAAAGAAGAAAGCCCTCTATCATAAACCCCTCGCGAAAGAAAAGAATTGCGGCGGGATGCGGCCTTAGAGTTGAGGATGTAAACAGGCTGCTGCGGCAGTATGAGCAGATGCAGAAAATGTTCAAGCAAATGAACAAAAAAGGCAAACGCTCACAGCCAAACTTCCCAATGGGTATGGGAATGGGAAATCCTTTCGGTTTTTAAAGCCTAAATAGGCTTTATAAATAAACTTAAGTTATCAATTTTGGAGGTGAATATAAATGGCAGTAAAGATCAGACTTCGCAGAATCGGTGCAAAGAAAGCCCCTTTCTATCGTATCGTAGTTGCTGATTCGAGATATCCCCGTGATGGTAGATTTATCGAAGAGATCGGTTACTATGATCCCACCAAAGAGCCCAGCGTTGTAAAGGTAGATGCTGAGAAGGCACAGAAGTGGATCAAAAACGGCGCTCAGCCCACAGATACGGTCAAGAAGATTCTTAAGGATAACGGTATTGCGTAAATCGCGTGCCGTTTCCTTAAAACTCTAAATCGATCTGAAAGGGAGGGCTTAGCATGAAGGAGCTGCTCACAACTTTAGTTGCAGGTCTTGTCGAGGATAAGGACGCAATTGAGATCACCGTTTCAGAGCCCAACGAGGAAGGCGTTATTGTTTATCATATTCAGGTGGCGCCCGAAGATATGGGACGGGTTATCGGAAAGCAGGGCAGAATTGCCAAAGCGATCCGCACGGTTATGAGATCCGCCTCGGTACGAGCAAATCAACGAATTTTGGTTGAAATAGACTAAAAAACCGGGGAAAGCGAATTTCGCTTTCCCCGTTGTGTTATCCTAACAAATCGATTTAAGGAGAAGAAAATGGAAAAGAAATTAATTGAATGCGGCAAGATCGTTTCAACCCAAGGAATACGCGGCGAGGTTAGAATTTTGCCTTGGTGCGACAGTCCCGAGTTTTTAACCTCTTTTAAAACCCTTTATGCAAAGGGCGGCACGCTGAAACTCGACGTAGAGAGTATGAGGGTCAATAAAAACGTTGTTGTCGCTAAATTTAAGGATATAAACACTGTTGAAGAGGCGCAGAGTATGCGCAACTTTGTTTTGTATATAGAGCGAAAAAGCCTAAAGCTTCCCAAGGGAACCTACCTTGTGTGCGATCTTATCGGGCTTGATGTTGTAGATTTTGAGAGCAAAAAGGTGTACGGCAAGCTTTGCGATGTAACTAAGACCGGCGCTCGAGATGTTTACCATATAAAAACGCCTGAGGGAAAAGAGCTTTTGTTCCCCGCAATACCCGAGGTTATTAAAAAGACCGACATCGATAGCGGAGTAATGGAAATAACCGCGCTTAAAGGACTGTTTGACGATGAAGATTAGTATAATGACGCTGTTTCCCGATATGTGCGAAACTGTACTCAACGAGAGCATTATCGGCAGAGCCAGAAAAAAAGAGCTTTTTGAGGTGGAGTGCGTAAATATCCGCGACTTTGCAGGAAATAAGCATAATAGGGTCGACCATATTCTTTATGGCGGCGGAATGGGAATGCTTATGCAGGCAGAGCCTATCTATCAGTGCTATAAGCACATAGAGGAAAAAAGCGATGCAAAACCCTATGTAATTTATATGTCGCCGCAGGGCAAAACCTTTAATCAAGATAAGGCAAAAGAGCTTCTTCAGAAAGAGTATCTTGTTTTCCTTTGCGGACACTATGAGGGCGTTGATGAGCGGGTTATCGAGGAAATAGTCGATGAAGAAATATCTATCGGCGATTTTGTTGTAACAGGCGGAGAGCTGCCCGCACTTATGGTTTGCGATTGCGTACTGCGAATGTGCGACGGCGTGCTTTCTGATGATGTCTGCTTTGAGGAGGAAAGCCATTTTAACGGGCTTTTAGAGTACCCTCAGTACACAAGACCGCCCGAGTGGCACGGCAAAGAGGTGCCCGAGGTTCTTTTGAGCGGCCACCACGCAAACATCGAGGATTGGCGCTTTAAAATGTCGCTCGAGCGAACAAAAGAGAAAAGACCTGATATGTTCGAAAAATTTAAAGAGGAGCATCCGGAACTTTTGGAGCCTAAAAAGAGGCGGAAACCTGTCAGGGTAAAGGACAGGGGAATGCCAAAACCGCAGATTAAAGAGGAGTAAATTTATTCGGAGGTGAGCGTTTTGGAAAACAAGGATAACCTTGAAATAATTGAGGGAACAGTTGAAAACATCGTTTTTCAAAACGAGCAAACCGGATATATCGTGCTTGAAATTGATGTTGCAGGCGTTTTAGTAACTGCGGTGGGAGAATTAGGCGAGGTTTACGAGGGCGAGCAGATTCGCCTTACGGGCGCCTTTACTTCGCATCAGACCTATGGAACGCAGTTTCGCGCCACCTTTTGCGAGAAAAGCCTGCCAAAAGGCGCTAATGATATTTATAGGTATCTTTCGTCGGGCGTTATACGCGGCGTCGGCAGTAAAACAGCCGGCGCAATTGTTGCTCTGTTTGGAGATAAAACCCTTGAGGTTATAGAAAAAGAGCCCGAGCGATTAAAGGCAGTAAGAGGTGTTTCCGAGGCCAAGGCAGAGCAGATTGGCAGGGAATTTAATAGGATTTTCGGCGCAAGAGCTGTTATGAAGGAACTTGCCGCCCTATCTGTCGGAGCGGGCGAGAGCATAAGAGCCTATAAAAAGTTTGGCGAAAGAGCCGCATTTTTAATAAAGCAGGATCCTTACCTTCTCTGCGGCGAGGATATAGGCCTATCCTTTGAGGCGGCAGATGAGATTGCCAAAAGTCTCGGCTTTAGTGACAGCGACCCCTGTAGAGTGCGCGCGGGTCTGCTTCATGTTATCCGCCACAATGCAGGCAATGGGCATACATATCTTCCTCGCACAAAGCTCATTTCGATAACAACGGCGTTTCTCGGCGCTGAGGATGCCGATTTTGAAAAGGAGCTTGACTGGCTTTACGGCAGTAATATGCTTGTAGAGGACGCTGTTAACGGCATGCCTGCCGTTTTTCTACCGATTTACCACTCCTGCGAAAGCTACATAGCCCATAGAATAACCAAAATGCTTCAGGAGCAGACAAAAACTCCCGATGATATTGACGCTCTTATAGAGCAAACCGAAAAGGAACTTAATATAAGCTATGCCCGCCTTCAGAAAACGGCTGTAAAGCAGGCGCTTACCCAAAATGTGTTTATCCTAACAGGCGGCCCAGGAACGGGTAAAACAACTGCATTAAACGGTATAATTTCTCTTTACGAAGGGCAGGGTATGCGCGTGCTTCTTGCCGCACCAACGGGCAGAGCGGCGCAGAGAATGAGTGAGGTTACAAAGAGGGAGGCAAAAACCGTTCACCGTCTTTTAGAGGTCACCTATTCCGAAAATGATATGCCGCGTTTTCAGAAAAATGAACAAAATCCCCTTAAAGCTGACGTTGTTATAATAGACGAGGTTTCAATGGTCGACGTAGTGCTTTTTTCAAGCCTTTTAAAAGCTCTGCCCAGCGGTTGTAGGCTTATTATGGTCGGCGATAGCGACCAGCTTCCCTCGGTTGGAGCAGGCAGGGTGTTAAAAGACCTTTGCGCAGATGACTTTGTGCCTTTTGTGCGGCTTAATGAGGTGTTTCGTCAGGCGGCGGCAAGCACAATTGTAACAAACGCCCACCTTATAGTTAAAGGCGAACTTCCCGAGCTTGATAAAAAGGATAATGACTTTTTCTTTATAAAAAGAGAAAGCGCCGAGTCAGTCACGCAAACGGTGGTGGACCTTTGCTCTCGTCGGCTTCCTAAAGCCTATGAGGTTTCCCCTCTTCGCGATATTCAGGTGCTCTGCCCGGGACGAAAGGGCGAAAACGGCACCGCTGAGCTAAACGCTCGGCTTCAGGCGGCATTAAATCCGCCGTCGGCACAAAAGGCTGAGTGCCGCTTTGCCGGCACAGTCTTTCGCGCAGGCGACCGAGTTATGCAGATAAAAAATAATTATGACATCGTCTGGGTCAAGCAAAGCGGCGAAAACGGACTTGGTGTCTATAACGGAGATATTGGCATAATAACAGCGGTTGACCGAGCTTCGCAGAGCCTAAAAATTCTTTTTGACGACAGAGAGGTAATCTATCCCTTTGATATGCTTTATGAGCTTGAGCACGCCTACGCCGTAACTGTGCATAAAAGTCAGGGTAGCGAGTATCCTATTGTTGTGTTGCCGCTCTTTAAGTATTTTGATAAGCTTTATTACAGAAATTTATTGTACACCGCCGTAACCCGCGCCAAAGATATGCTGGTTATTGTGGGTGACGAGATAGCCGTTGCAAAAATGGTTAATAATAACCGCAAAATTGAGCGCTATACCGCGCTTGGAGCTTTTTTAAAAACCTCACTTGAAGAATATGAACAGGTTGGATTTTAAAAAGCGAGGACACATACGCTTTTATTTACAGCGCACTTTCGTTACAGCGTTATAAACGACTTGTACGATCAATAAATAACGCTATGTTTTTGTGTCTCTGTCAGCAAAAAATATTGACGAATTAAGAAAGGTGTGTTATAATATACGAAAATAAACAGTTATTAAATTTAAGGGAACCAGCTGACTGCAGAGGACGCGGCTCCCTTATGTTTTTATATAGGCAAAAGTGATTAAATATAAAAGGAGATAGGATTATGGAAGTACAACTCGGAGAGCTTATTGAGCAGATTAAAAAAGATGGTGTGGTTGCTGCCGAGTCACAAGCTAAAACTATAGTTAATGCTGCAAAGGCAGAAGCTGAAAAAATCATTTCTAATGCACGGGCACAGGCAGATAAACTCCTTGCCGATGCAAAAGCTGAAAATGAGAGAATGACAAAGGCAAGCGAGGATGCCATTCGTCAGGCAGGCCGTAATCTGCTTATCTCTTTCAGGGAAAGTGTGACAAGAGAGCTTAAGCTGATCATAGGAGAAAATGTTTCCGCAGTATATTCATCAGATGCACTTAAACAGATAATTATCACTGTGGTTGAAAACTGGGCAAACAAAGCTGATGCTGAGGATATTGCAGTGATTTTAAACAGTGAGGATCTCAATAAGCTGGAAAAGACCCTGCTTGCTGCCACTAAAGAAAAAATGTTAAATGGCATCACGCTGAAAGCAAATGATAATTTTGACGGCGGTTTTAGAATTGCTGTAAATAACGGCAGTGCCTATTATGACTACTCTGCTGAGGCGGTTGTAGATATGCTTTCAAATTATCTTAGCCCTAAAGTTGCTGAGCTTTTGAAAGAGGCGTAAGTGTATGGCTGAATATTATTTAATTTCACAGTTGCCGTCTTTGGATGGAATAGGCGAAAACACTCCGCTTCCGATTACAGAAGAGCGATTTGTTGAGCTGTGTGGCCGATTTTTACAGAAAAAGGAACAGAACAAATTAAATAATCTAACCCTTTCTCCGCCGAGGAATTGTGAGGGTTCAAATTCTGTTTTGATTGACGCGTGGAATGAAAGTGAGCGGAATTTGCGTTTTTCTCTTGTTAAAGTCAGGGCAGAAAAAATGAAAAAAACGGTTGATATCGGAAACAGAATTTTACCCGCCGAGTATATCAAGGCGGCGAACACCGCGGCAGAGATCGAAAATCCTCTGGAAGCAGAAAAATATCTGAACCGTTACCGTTTGGAAATATTGGAAACGCTCAGACCAATGGATAACTTTTCTGAGGATTATATCTATTATTACGGCTTAAAATTAAAGCTGCTTCTGAGAATAAGACAGTTTGATGCAGAAATAGGAAAAGAAGCATATAGAAATATTTATAACTCCATTTTGAATGGAGATAGGTTGGAGGCATTACAATGACCGAAAATATAGGAAAGGTTGTAAGCATAAACGGAAACTTGGTGTCAGTTGAGTTTGACGGCAATGTTTCTATGAATGAGATATGCTTTGTTAAGGTTGGAGATACCGCCCTTAAAAGCGAGGTTATCCGTATAAGAGGCAATATAGCTCAAATACAGGTTTACGAAATGACCGATGGTATTAAATGCGGCGATAAGGTGGAATTTACGGGAGATATGCTTTCGGCAGATCTCGGCCCGGGTCTGCTCGGTCAGATATATGATGGACTTCAAAATCCGCTTCCGATTTTAGCAGAGCAGGCAGGCTGGTTTTTAGAGCGCGGAATTTATGCCGACGGACTTAACACCGAGAAAAAGTGGGAGTTTACACCTACTGCACATATTGGTGATGTGATACGTGCAGGTGAATATATCGGAACGGTTCCCGAAGGCCCGTTTACACATAAGATTTTTATTCCCTTTTATCTGCTTGGGAATTATACAGTAAAATCCATTGTCGAAAAAGGCGAATATACCGTAAAGGAAACCGTTGCTGTCATAACCGATGAACGTGGCCGCGACATTGCTATATCAATGTCATTTAAATGGCCGGTTAAACGCGCGGTAAAATGCTACAGCGAAAGATTGGCGCCGATTGAAACGATGGAGACTAAGGTGCGTCTTATCGATTCCTTCTTCCCGGTGGCAAAAGGCGGTACCTATTGTACCCCCGGACCCTTTGGCGCAGGTAAGACCGTATTACAGCATACTACGTCAAAAAATGCCGATGTGGATATTGTAATTATAGCCGCTTGCGGTGAACGTGCGGGTGAAGTTGTTGAAACAATAACCGAATTTCCTGAACTTACCGACCCCAAAACCGGTCGCTCGCTTATGGAACGAACCATCATTATCTGTAATACATCTTCTATGCCGGTAGCTTCCCGTGAAGCCTCGGTTTACACCTCGGTAACACTTGCCGAATACTATCGTCAGATGGGACTGAATGTTCTGCTGCTTGCAGACTCCACATCCCGTTGGGCACAAGCACTTCGTGAAATGTCAGGAAGACTTGAGGAGATCCCCGGCGAAGAGGCTTTCCCTGCATACCTGGAATCCTATATTGCGGCATTTTATGAAAGAGCCGGTTATGTCCGCCTGCCCGATGGCAGCACCGGCTCTGTTACCATCGGTGGCACCGTTTCTCCTGCGGGCGGAAACTTTGAAGAGCCTGTAACACAGGCAACCTTAAAGGTTGTTGGTGCCTTCCACGGTCTTTCCCGTGAACGCTCGGATGCAAGAAAGTATCCTGCAATTGACCCGCTTATCTCTTGGTCAAAATATAATAGTGTTATTGACAACAATAAGTTAGAATTTTGCAAAGGTATTCTTCATCACGGTGATGAAATCAGTTCAATGATGAAGGTTATCGGCGAAGAGGGCACGACCCTTTCCGATTATATTATTTATCTGAAATCCGAAATGCTTGATGCTGTTTATCTTCAGCAGAATTCTTTTGACTTGGTGGAAGCAAACTGCGGCACTATGCGTCAGAGATATGTTACTGATAAACTTATATATGTTTTGGGCAGTGATTATGGGCTGGACAGTAAAGATGATGCGCGAAGCTTTTTTAACCGTATGCGCCAGAAATTTATCGACTGGAACTATACCGAGTTTGAAGGCGATGCATTTAAGCAGGCAGAGGCCGAAATTGACCTTCTGTATCATGAGGGTGTCGGCAAATTAACTGAAGATGCAGAAATCCTGTTAAAGGACGGTGAATGAGAATGAATAAAGTCTATAACCGAATTGAATCTATCGTCGGTAACGTTATCACCGTCAGAGCAAACGGTGTTAAGTATAAGGAACTGGCTCAGATCAGTACCCGATTTGGTAAATCGTTAGCTCAGGTTAATAAGATCGAAGGTGACATTGTATCGCTTCAGGTTTTTGCCGGTGGTCAGGGCATTTGTACAGGGGATGAGGTTCGCTTCCTCGGTCATGAAATGAGGGTGTCTTTTAGCGAAGATTTGTTAGGACGTATATTTAACGGCTCAGGTGAGCCGAGAGATAAAGGCCCTGCCCTTACGGAAAATTTGAAGCCTATCGGCGGCCCTTCTGTTAATCCTACCAAACGTATTCTTGCTAACCGAATGATGAGAACCAACATTCCTATGATTGATATGTTTAATACCTTGGTCGTTTCTCAGAAATTGCCGATTTTCTCTATTTCGGGAGAACCGTACAACCAGCTTCTTGCCCGTATTGCGATGCAGGCAGAAGCCGATGTAATTGTGCTCGGCGGAATGGGACTTAAATACGACGATTTTCTGTATTTCAAGGATGAGCTTTCAAAGGGCGGAGCACTCAGCAAAACCGTTATGTTTATTCATACCGCGTCTGACCCCACCGTTGAATGTATGATGATTCCGGATATGGTACTCGCCGTAGCAGAGCAGTTTGCACTGCAAAATAAGGATGTATTGGTGCTTCTTACTGATATGACAAACTTTGCCGATGCAATGAAGGAAATAGCTATTACTCAGGAACAGGTTCCCTCTAACCGCGGATACCCCGGTGACCTTTATTCTCAGCTTGCGGCCCGTTATGAAAAGGCTGTTGACTTTGCCGATTCAGGTTCTGTTACTGTTTTGGCGGTTACTACAATGCCGGGCGATGACGTAACCCATCCTGTTCCGGATAATACCGGTTATATTACAGAGGGTCAGTACTATCTTAAGGGCGGACGTATTGAGCCGTTTGGCTCACTTTCCCGACTTAAGCAAAACGTAAACGGTAAAACGAGAAAAGACCACAGGGCGCTTATGGATGCCATGATCCGCTTGTATTCTTCTTATAAAGAAACCCTTGAAAAGAAAAATATGGGATTTTCAATGAGCCGATGGGACGAAAAGTTGCTGAGATACGGTGAACTTTTTGAAAGCAAGCTTATGGATCTGTCGGTAAATCTATCGCTTGAAGAAGCGCTTGATTTGGGCTGGGACATCTTGTCCGACTGCTTCCAGAAAGATGAAACCGGAATTAAGTCAGACCTTACTGATGAATTTTGGCCTGAAAGTTAAGGAGGTCTGTAGTCTTGGCAAA
Source organism: Oscillospiraceae bacterium (assembly GCA_015066115.1). GTDB lineage: Bacteria > Bacillota > Clostridia > Oscillospirales > Ruminococcaceae > SIG578. Next base: position 74,711 of record SVOZ01000005.1, on the reverse strand, counting down.
AATCAAACTAACTAAAAATGAGTTGAAGGTACAAAAGGACGCACTTAAAATGTACCGCAGATATTTGCCTACTCTGACATTGAAAAAACAACAGCTTCAATCAGAAATTCGTTCTATAGAAGCCAAGGCAAAAGCAGTAAGACAAGAGAAGGAAACGCTTGAAAGAGGTTTTGGAGATTGGATTGCTGTTTTTAGCGAAAAGTATGCCTTTCCGAAAGGGATAATAAAGGTCGGCAATATCCGTAAAGGAAAGGGAAACATTGCAGGCGTTGATATTCCTACATTTGAGGGGGCAGATTTCTCCAGAGGCGAATATGACCTGTATGAAACGCCGCTTTGGGTGGATATAGCTGCAAATCATATCGAGAGAGCGATATTGCTCGATTTAGAGGCGGAAGTTTTGGATGAGCAGGTAAGGCTTTTGGAGGCAGAACTGCGCTCAACCTCTCAAAGAGTTAACCTTTTCGAAAAGGTTAAAATACCTGAAACAGAGGGAAATATCAAAAAAATATCGATCTATATGGCAGACCAACAGGTCAGTGCCGTTGTGCGTTCAAAAATATCAAAAAGAAAGATAGCCATTCGTAATGCTCAGGCTTCCGAAACGGAGGTTTATTCATTATGATAGTGCCTATGAAAAAAGTTTCCCTTATCATTATGGGAAATAAAAAAGAAGAAACGCTTAAAAAGCTCCGAAAATTAGGAATAGTCCACATTGAGATAACCGAAGGCTCAGGTGAACGGCTTTGTGAGCTCAGAGATAAGCTCGCTTTGCTTGAAAGCGCGGTTTTCGCCATAGGAAAAAACAAAAAAGCAGAGCAAAAAGATATAAATGCCGAAAAGGCACTGTCTGTAGCTGCCGATATTGCTTGTCTTGATGAAGAAAAAAAGCAATGTCAGTCGCAAAAGATTGCCCTTAACACAGAGCTTGAACGCCTAAAAAGCTGGGGCAATGTTGATCCAAGCAGTATATGTGAGCTGGCATCAAAAGGAATTAATCTGTCATTTTATGAGATGTCAAAAACCGAGTACCAAGATTTGCCCGACAGTGTGAAAACCGTTAGGCTCTACGAGAATAAATCGTCGGTTAAATTTATGGTGCTCAGCTCCGCTTTTGAGGACGATGAAGAGATCATCTCTCGACTTGGTAGCTACTGTTTGAAATTGCCGCAGATGTCCACCGAGCAAATGAGGCAAAAAATTTCCGAGCTTAGCGCGCGTATCGATGCAATAGATGCACAGATTGCATCCTATATATGTTATGCCGAGAGCATAAAAGGAGCGATAAGATCCTTTGAAAAGGAAATTGAATTTGAGACCTATGCGACAGGTATGGCAAATGAAGAGCTGTCACCTGACAGCAATCAATCGGTTTCTGTTGCCTATTTTAAAGGATATATCGAGGCGGAAAACCTTGACAGATTAAAGGAAACCGCAGCAAATAATTCGTGGGGACTTGTTGTGCAGGAACCGTGTCAGGAGGATAACGTTCCCACCAAGCTTAAGAATAATAAGTTTGTAAGTCTTATTTATCCGCTGACCGACTTTTTGGGAACAGTTCCGGGATATTTCGAGTATGACATTTCGGGCTGGTTTTTGGCATTTATACTCATATTCTTTGGAATAATTTTTGGAGACGGCGGATATGGATTGCTCATTTGCGCCGTTGCAGCTATTCCCGTTATAAGATCGCTTATCATAAAAAAGCCGATCTCGCCGACCTTTCTGCTTGTAGGACTGTTTGGCCTTTCAACTATTTTATGGGGCACCCTTACTTGCACCTGGTTTGGACTCTCTCCGGAGCAGTTGCCGCACTGGCTACAGAGCTTATCGATCCCGCTCATTTCAAATGTGTATGCTGATAAGATATGGTATCCATTTTGGACAAACGGCGCGGCAGGACTTACCACGGCTCAAAATCTGCAGATATTCTGCTTCTCGCTGGCGCTATTGCAGCTTACAGTGGCGCATATAAAGGGCGCTGTGAGAAATAAGGGCAGGGTCAAAATGCTTGGCGATATCGGTTCGATATTGCAGCTTTTGGGCATCTATTATTTGGTGCTCAGCCTTGTTGTAAATGCCGAGGTTTTCAGCTTTGGGCTCGTAATCGCAGGTGTACCCGTAGGAACAGTTGCTATCGCATTGATAGCAGTAGGCTTTGTATTAAGCTTTGTATTTTCAAACTATGAGGGAAGTATCATAAAATCTATTCTTTCAAGCTTAAAAAATATCGTGTCGGTATTGCTCGGAGTAGTGAATGTGTTTTCGGATATCGTTTCGTATATTCGGCTTTGGGCCGTCGGCCTTGCAGGTGCCGCAATCTCCGCCACCGTAAACGAATTGGCGGGGCCGCTTTTAGGCAATTTTATGTTTATGATATTTGCCATTATTCTTCTGGTGTTTGGACACGGACTTAATATGATCTTAAACATTTTGTCTGTTATTGTTCACGGAATAAGGCTTAACACGCTGGAGTTTTCGTCACATTTGGATATGTCTTGGAGCGGACATAAATTTAAACCGTTTATTGAAGAAACTGATTATAAAGGAGAATCATTATGAATTTAGGATTTTTGGCAACAGCACTTTCTATGGGTATAGCAGCAATTGGTTCAGCAATAGGTATCGGCATTGCAGGTCAAGCATCGATCGGAGCCTGGAAAAAATGCTATATGAGCAACAAGGCGGCGCCGTTTATTCTTACCGTTTTTGCAGGTGCTCCGCTCACACAGACCATTTATGGCTTTCTTTTGATGCAACAGATGAAGGCATCATCTGCTGATCCTGCATTTTTGCTTGGACTTGGAATTGCATCGGGCTTAGCAATGGCATTTTCTGCTGTTTTTCAGGGCAAAGCAGGTGCCGCAGGCGCAGATGCTTTAGCAGAAACAGGAAAAGGTTTTTCACAGTACATCACCGTTGTCGGCCTTTGCGAAACAGTAGCGTTGTTCGCTCTTGTTTTTAGCATGGTTGCTTTGGGATAAGCTAATAAGAACAAAAAGCAAAAAGCGCCGCATTTTATGCGGCGCTTTTCTTGTATAACCAAAACCACGCAAAAAGCGTAGCTGTCAAGCCAAGAGAAAAAAACCTTGTTTAAACAATAGCTTCATGTTTTTATCATCAAAAAGTTATTTGCTGAAGTTTACATTTGCAATGTCCATTGTGGCATATGCGTTAAGAGAAAGGGGCGCACGCACACCTTTTAAAAACTCGTGATAACCTTGAGCCGCTATCATTGCGGCATTGTCGCCGCACAGTGAAACGGGAGGATAATAAAGGGTGCATCCGTTTTCCTCGGCGCGCCTTTTTAAATATTCTCTAAGCCCGCTGTTTGCGCAAACTCCGCCTGCCGCCACAACTGTTTTAATGCCTCTGTCGCGTGCGGCTAAAAATAGCTTTTCTGTTAAAATATCGCAAACGGTGTCCTGGAAAGAAGCGCAAAGGTCGTTTAAATTAAGCTCTTCGCCGCGCATTTTGGCTTGGTTTAGTGTGTTTAAAACGGCGGTTTTAAGTCCCGAAAAGCTGTAATCATAAGGAGTGTCAAGATGAGGATGAGGAAGCTTAAAAGCATTTTTATTTCCGAGAACGGCGCGCTTATCTATTTCAACACCACCGGGGTAACTTAGACCCATTGCCCTTGCCGCCTTGTCAAAGGCTTCGCCTGCCGCGTCGTCGCGGGTCCTGCCGATAACCTCAAAGTCGGTGTAGGAATGGGCGATAACGATGTGGCTGTGACCGCCCGATGCAATAAGGCATAAAAACGGCGGCTTTGGCGCATTTTCGTAAAGATAGTTTGCCGCGATGTGTCCGCGCAGATGATGAACGGGGACAAGCGGCTTGTCTAAAACAAGCGAGAGCGCCTTTGCGTAGTTTACTCCGACAAGCAGAGAGCCGATAAGTCCCGGCGCCGCTGTAACGGCGATGGCAGATATGTCCTCTTTTGCTATCCCCGATTTTTCTATCGCTAAGTCAACTGTATGGCTTATGCCCTCAATATGCAGTCTCGATGCGATTTCGGGCACAACTCCGCCAAAAATTCGGTGCCGCTCTATTTGAGTTAAAACGACATTTGATAGTATCTCACAGCCGTTTTTAACGATGGAAGCGGCAGTTTCGTCGCAGGACGACTCAATGCCGAGTATATATGTATCCTTCATAATATCACCCTACTTAAAATGTAAGTTTCATAATATATGCATCCTCAAGGGGTGCGGTGTAAAAATTTTTGCGCTCGCCGCAAACTAAAAACCCAAACTTTTCATAAAGCTTTATTGCCGCCTCATTTGATTTTCTCACTTCTAAAAAAAGAAAGCTTGCGTTTTCAGACTTAACAGCCTCAATAAGCCTCTCTAAAAGCCGAGACGCAACGCCGCACCTTCGAGCACTTTTATACACCGCAATGTTTGTAATGCTTCCCTCGCCGCAAACAAGAATGCACCCGATGTAGCCTAAAACCTCGCCGCTATTTACCGCAACAAAAAAACGCGCATTCTCATTTTCAAGCTCGTCTTTAAGGCCTTCCTTAGACCAGGGAGAAGAAAAGCACTCTTTTTCAAGCGCCGCAATGGAGTAAACCTCATTTTCTGTCATTGGAATAATATGTATCCCGTCCATTTTAATTCTCCTTAAAAAAGCGCTCGCTTATCTGAAGGTAAAGCTCCTCGGCACATTTTTTGTAAACGGTCAGATCCTGCATAAACGGGTCGGTGATCTGGGGATTTGCGATTGTAAGTTTGCCTGCGCACTCCGGAAAATATGCCAAAAGATATGCCGCGTGGTTTTGGGTCATTGTGAAAATCTCATCGGCAGAATCTATGAGTTCTTTTGTAGCGTTTTTTGATATGTGGCTCGAAATGTCCTCTTTGTAAAGCTCTTTTACAGCTAAAATAGCGTTGTCGCATGCGGGAGAGCCGTCTGCCATAATGCCGCAACTATTCGCCGAAGCCTCGGCACCGCACCTCTTTGCCAAAGCTTTAAATATTCCCTCTGCCATCGCACTTCGGCAGGTGTTGCCTGTGCAAACAAATAATACCTTTTTCATTTAAAGAAACCCTTTCAGCGCAGTTTTTTAAGCTTGGGCATAACAACACATATAAAAAAGCTGATAAGACGGGTCAGAGCAATGTCGTAAACTACAAAAACGACCTCGCAGGCTAAAATAAATATTCCCAAGCCTAGCTTGCCGAACTCCGAGTATTCAGCTATAAGAATGTCCAATCCAAACAATAAAATAGTGAGCAAAACTCCGACAGCGATGGCGGCGTTAAAAAGCACAAGCTTAAAAAGCCACTCCACAGCCCGCTTGTTGATTTTTTCAATTACGCCCTTTATTATGGGATAGTAGCCGAAAAATACCACAAAGGAGATGATTGCGGTGTGGTCGGAAGAGAGGATAAAACTAAGAAGTGACACCCCGATATAAACAAGCAGTGCCCACTTTTTTGAGAATTCTAAATTTAAAAACACAAGAAGCACGCCCGCAATTGCAGGAAATGCAAAGGAGGCAAAGGGGAAAAGGGAGGTCGCCAGCATAAAAAGACAACAGAGCGCCATAATCATTGCGCCAAGCGCAACTTTGTAACTCGGTTTCATAAAATGCCCCCTTAGCAACAAGGAATAAGGTCGCCACCCATGCATTCGCAACAGCAGTCGGCACATATAAGGGAAGAACAAACATCGCATCCGCAACCATTTCCGCCCTGTGTTGTGCGGTAGCCGCCCGGGTTGTAGTTGCCGTTTCGGCGCTGCTGCATAGAGTTAAATGCCGCGGCATATTCGCGGTTAGTCGGGTCCATTCTCGCCGCTGTTTCAAAATGATTGTAAGCGTCGTTAAACCAGCCGCGCGAATAGAGAACGCTTGCCTTTAAAAAGTGCCATTCAGCATTTCTGTTATTTTGAGGCGTGCCGTTTAAAAGCTCCTCAGCCTGCGCTATTCGCTTTTCGTTTATAAGCCTTCTTATGTCGGCAAATTGGGAGTAACCGTAGCTGCTGCCCGATGCGCCGGCTCTGCGCGAGCGCATGATCTCATCGTAGGCGGCGTTTATTTCAGCCATTTTGGCCTCGGCTTCCTCTTTTGAAACATCGTCGCCGCGCAGGTCGGGATGATATTTTTTGGAAAGCTCTCGGTAGACCTCTTTTATTTGCTCGTCGCTTGCAGTTTCTGCAACGCCTAAAACTCTATATGGATTTTCCATTAAGGGCAAGTTTCCTTTCTTTTTTGTTTTTGTATTTTAACACTGCGGTCTGTGAATTTTTAAGACCCAGAAAGATAATATTCTCAATTATTGGTTTAAAATTAAAAAGCTCAAGCCTTAAAAACGCATCCTGCGCCTCGCTTATGCAAACATTAAGCGAAAACTCGCAGTCGTCTTTTGCAGCCTTTATTTCCTCCTGAGAGTAACTCTCTTTTTGCTTTAAGGGATTAAATGCGCTCGTTTTTGTATCACGCTCAAGATCGTCAGCGGCATCTAAAAGATAGATCCACCGCCCTAAAACATAGCCTAAACGCGAGAGCGCCTCTTTTTGATCATCGCTTTCTGAAAGCCTTGCAAAAAAGCGCGAGAGCAGCCATGCGGTAGGGTCACAGCAGGCATCAATCGAAGCTAAGGTTTTTTCGGCATCGGACTGTTTTTGTAAATATTCGGTTATGTCGGCGGCCTCGTCGGGAAAAAGTGCCGCCGCCTTTTTGTATTTTGGTTTTAGGTATAAAAGTGCTAATCGAGCGGCAAAAGCGTTTTTGTCGCCGTCTGAAATGTTGTCGAGAACCTTGCCGTAAAGGAGCAAAATTGCAAGATTTGCGGCATAGTCAAGCTCCTCGCAGTTTTTAACGCAGGCCCTTTTGCCAAATGGCTTTACGGGACAACGGCATTTGTCAAAGCCGCAAAAATCCTTTTTGAGCGACAGCGCTAAAAGCGAAAAAAAGGTTAGATCATAGCTTAGGGTTAAACGAAGAAGAGCCCCCGACGCACCCATTGCACGACAAAATCCGCAGTAAACTGCGTTGTAGGCATTGTATTCACCGATCTTAAGCTCGGGCTTCATTGGACGGATATATCCAAACATAGCGCGCTCCTTTTGTTACTTCCCTTTTATTGTAGCCTTAAACTGCGCAAAAAACAACAAACAAACCGTGAACAATTTTAAACATTCTTGTTTTTTCTGCGCTCTTTAAAGAAATCTGTTAAAACTGCGGCACATTCCTCTTGCATTATCGGCCCGTCAAGCTCAGGGATATGATTAAAGGGCACATCATAGAGATTAACTGCCGAGCCGCAGGCTCCAAAGCGCAGATCGTGCGCTCCGAAAACGACTCTGTCGACCCTTGCATTTATTGCCGCGCCTGCACACATAGCACAGGGCTCAAGAGTAACATAAAGGGTGCAACCGCTAAGTCGCCAGCTTTTAAGGCGGCGGCAGGCCTTGTCAATGGCCGAGATTTCGGCGTGCATAAGGGCGTTTTTCCTGCATTCCCTTTTGTTGTAGCCGTAGCTTATAATCCTTTGACTGCCGTCATTTTCAGTTTTAACAATAACTGCGCCAACAGGCACCTCGCCAAGAGAGGCGGCCTTTTTTGCCTGCCGTAGCGCAATTTTCATATAGTGCAAATCTTTGTCCATTTCTTTCTCCTTCAGTTAGCGGCGCCTGAGAGCGCTATCGAAATCGAGAAAACCATAAAAACAATGGTTGCAAAGCTTAAAAGCAGGAGCTGTGCCTTTCGCCCTGATGAGATAATTTTTTCTCTGAATTTAAATCTAAAAAGCTCGGGTTTTTCTTTTCGCAGATAAAAGATAACTGAAAAAGAAATAATAAATGCAAAACCAATTATTCCGATATAGATAAGATCTGCCGCGGTGTTTGATATGTTGTCGCCTATCAAAATCATTGTAACAGATAAGGCGTTGTTTAAAATGTGCAGAATGAGAGGGCAGAGCATAGAGCCTGTGTAAATAGCCAAAAGCGCCAACACCACGCCCGAAACAAAGGCGGGAAGATAGCTTTCAAAGGATGCGTGTAAAAGAGAAAAGAGCAGTGAGCTTGCCAAAACGGCAAATAAATCGCCATATCTTCTAAGCCGCTCAAGTATCACACATCGGAACAAAAGCTCTTCTAAAACAGGCGCCAAAACCGCGTGCGACAGAATAAAAATAACCGTTGCAAGCCTCCCGCTCGGCACCTCGATTTGCGAGAGATTGACCTCAAAAAACTCGAGCACCTTTTGGGAAAGGACTGAAGCAACCGCTCCGGCCGGCAAAATTATAAGTCCCGAAATCAAAAGAGAAAAAAAGTCGCTTTTTTTGCAGGACGGCTTGAGGCTCAAAATAGTTGTTTTTCGCTTAAGCAAAAGGCATAGAACCAAAATGCAGACTAATAGCGGCACAAGCGCAATTGTCAGCATATAAACAGGGTAATAGCCGCTTTTTAAAAAAGCGGCGGCAAGCTCGTCTCCATTAAGAGAGCCTTGATTAGAATAGATGCCCAAAAAAATTGATGCAATAAAAGAGCAAAGCGCAGGGTAAATGCAAAGGCTTAAAGAAATCTTAAAAACATCTTGCCTTAGATCTGAAGCCGCCTCTGCTTTAAATACAGGACTTATGCCCATGCCTTGCCCTCCTTTTTATTAAAGGTCCTTAAGTCTGTCAAAGAAGCTTTTTCGCTTTTCATAGCTTGCATCGGAAAGTGACGACTCTAAGTTTCTTAAAACGTCCTTCTGCTTTTTGGAAAGGTTTTTGGGGACTTCAACAGTAACTGTAACATATTGGTCGCCCCTTGCACTGCCGTTTAGCTGTTTTACGCCCTTTCCTTTAAGCCTGAATGTAGTAGAAGGCTGTGTGCCTTCGGGTATCTTGTATTTAACCTTGCCGTCAATGGTGGGAACTGTAAGCTCATCTCCGAGAGCCGCCTGAACATAGGTTATGGGCACCTCACAGAAAATGTGGTAACCCTCGCGCTTAAAGAGCGGATGGGGGCGCACCAGCACATCAACCAAAACATCGCCCGAAGGGCCGCCGTTTGCGCCTATGTCGCCTTGACCTCGCAGGGTGAGTGTCTGTCCGTCGTCAATTCCTGCAGGAATGGAGATGTCAAGCTTGCGGTTGCGGCGCACCTGACCGCTTCCCGAGCATTTTTTACAAGGATTTGTGATGATTTTTCCCTTGCCCGCGCATCTTTGGCAGGGACGCACAGAGGTGGTCATGCCAAAAGGTGTGCGCTGGGAAACTCTAACCTGACCGCTTCCGCCGCAGTCGGGGCAGGTTTGCGCGCTTGTGCCTGCCGCCGCGCCGCTTCCGTTACAGTCGGGACATTTTTCAAGATGGCTGAATTCAACCGTTTTTTCACAGCCCTTGCAGGCCTCTAAAAAGTCGATGGAAACCGAAGCGCCAACATCGGCACCTCTTCTCGGCGCATTGGGGTTTGCTCTGCGAGCACCGCCGCCGAAAAATGAGCCGAACAGGTCGCCTAAATCAAAGTCCATACCGCCTCCAAAACCGCCAAAGCCTCCAAAACCGCCTGCGCCTGCGCCACCCGCACCATAGCTTGGGTCAACTCCCGCGTGTCCGAATTGATCGTATCGCGCCTTTTTCTGCGAGTCAGAAAGAACCTCGTAAGCCTCACTGACTTCCTTGAATTTAACCTCGGCCTCTTTGTTGCCGGGATTTAAGTCGGGGTGGTATTCCTTTGCTTTTTTGCGGTAAGCTTTTTTTATTTCGTCGTCCGAAGCGCCCTTGGAAACTCCAAGCACCTCGTAGTAATCGCGTTTTTCTGCCAATTTACTTCACCCTTTTATCATTGCCTAAAAAGGCATTAAGCCGCCCGCGTTTTTATAGGGGCGGCAATGCTTATTTTATTTGTTTTCTTCGTCCTTAACTTCCGAGAAGTCGGCATCAACATAGTCAGCGCCCTGAGCACCTGCGCCTGCATCTGCTCCCGCAGCAGCGCCATCAGCGGCACCCTGAGGATTTGCTTGCTGATAGATTTTTGCCGAAACCTCATAGAAAGCCTTCTGAAGCTCATCCTGTTTTGTTTTGATAGCCTCTGTGTCGGTACCTTTAAGAGCCTCTTTGAGCGCGTCAAGCTTAGAGGTGAGGTTTGTTTTGTCAGCTTCTTCAACCTTGTCGCCAAGCTCGCCTAAGGTTTTCTCGGTCTGATAAACCATCTGGTCGGCATTGTTTCTGATGTCGATCTCCTCGCGGCGCTTTTTGTCCTCTGCGGCAAACTGCTCAGCGTTCTGGACAGCCTTTTCGATGTCCTCTTTGCTCATATTGGAGGAAGAAGTGATGGTTATCTTCTGCTCCTTGCCTGTGCCGAGGTCCTTTGCCGAAACATTAACGATACCATTGGCATCAATGTCAAAGGAAACTTCGATCTGGGGAACTCCTCTGGGAGCGGCAGGAATGCCGTCAAGACGGAACATTCCGAGCGATTTGTTATCTTTTGCAAATTCTCTCTCGCCCTGTAAAACGTTTATCTCAACAGAGGTCTGGCCGTCAGCGGCGGTGGAGAAAATCTGTGATTTCTTTGTGGGAATGGTGGTGTTGCGCTCAATGATTCTTGTGCAAACTCCGCCAAGGGTTTCAAGACCTAATGAAAGGGGAGTAACGTCTAAGAGAAGAAGTCCCTTAACCTCGCCGCCGAGAACACCGCCCTGAATTGCCGCACCAAGTGCAACACATTCGTCGGGGTTGATGCCCTTGAAGGGCTCTTTGCCTGTGTAGTTTTTAACTGCATCGGCAACTGCAGGAATTCTTGTTGAGCCGCCGACTAATAAAACCTTGTTAAGCTCGCTGGGGGTGAGTCCTGCATCAGAAAGAGCCTGCTTTACAGGGCCCATTGTAGCTTCAACGAGGTCAGCAGTAAGCTCGTTAAACCTAGCTCTTGTAATTGTCATATCAAGGTGCTTAGGACCTGTTGCGTCAGCAGTAATAAAGGGAAGGTTAACGTGAGCCTGTGTAACACCCGAAAGCTCAATCTTTGCCTTTTCAGCCGCTTCTTTTACTCTCTGCATAGCCATTTTGTCGGCAGACAAGTCAATGCCCGAGGTCTTTTTAAACTCTGCACAGAGATAGTCCATAACTCTCTTGTCAAAATCATCTCCGCCGAGACGGTTGTTACCTGCGGTTGCGAGAACCTCCTGAACGCCGTCACCGATCTCGATGATGGAAACATCAAAGGTTCCGCCGCCAAGATCATAAACCATAACCTTCTGGTCCTGCTCCTTGTCAACGCCGTAAGCAAGTGCGGCCGCGGTGGGCTCGTTTATGATTCTCTTAACCTCAAGGCCTGCGATTTTGCCTGCGTCCTTTGTGGCCTGTCTTTGAGCGTCAGTAAAGTAAGCAGGAACGGTGATAACAGCCTCGGAAACGCTCTCTCCGAGATAAGCCTCAGCGTCAGCCTTAAGTTTTTGAAGAATCATAGCGGAAATTTCTTGAGGAGTGAGCTTTTTGCCGTCGATTTCAACCTTGTAATCGCTGCCCATGTGGCGCTTAATTGAAGAAACGGTGCGGTCATAGTTTGTGATAGCCTGGTTCTTAGCAACCTGACCTACAAGGCGCTCGCCGTCCTTTGTAAATGCTACAACCGAAGGTGTGGTACGGGCACCCTCTGCATTAGCAATAACAATCGATTCGCCGCCTTCGATAACGGCAACACAAGAGTTGGTTGTACCAAGGTCAATTCCGATGATTTTAGACATAATAAATTTCTCCTTTTATATAAATGATGATTTAGTTAGCAACCTTAACGCAGGCGGGGCGGATTACCTTGTCGCCGAGGGTGTAGCCCTTTTGGAAAACCTCAACAATAACGTTTTCTTCAAGACTTTCATCCTCAATATGCATAACCGCTATCTGCCTTGCAGGGTCAAATTTTTCGCCTTCTGCCTTCATTTCGGCAATTCCCAAACGGGTTAAATATTCACAAAACTGTGTGTGTATCATTTTAAGCCCCTGGTCGATGTTTTCGCCCTGAGCCAAAATGGCACGGTCAAAATTGTCGATAACGGGAAGAAGCTCCTCTGCCGCCTTTGCGGTGGCATTTGTGTATATATCAGCCTTTTCTTTGGCTGTGCGCTTGCGAAAATTATCATATTCGGCATATAGACGCAGATATGTGTCCTTTTGCTCTGCAAGCTCGCTTTGCAAGGCTTCGATCTGCTCTAAAAGCTTTGATTCTTTGCCCGATTTTTTTGCCTTTGCCTCTTTTTTGGCTTCTGCCTGCTCAGAGGTTTTGGCATTTTGCTGCTCGCTCATTTCTTAAGCCTCCTTTTTCTGTCCTTTACTTATCAAGTTGGTTGTTTTTTAACATATTTTCCAGCGAAGAGGAAAAATATTCTATCATTGGAATAATACTGCCGTAATCAAGCCTGTAAGGGCCTAAAACTCCTATTGAGCCAATAAGCTCGTCAGATAATTTGTACCCCGAATAAATAAGAGCCGTTGTTCCAAGCGCCTCATCATCAGGAATAACTATGTTTACAGAACTGCTTTTTGGCGCGACGAGTGTAAGAAGCCTGTCGGAATGAAGCATGTTAAGCGCCCGTGCGGCATTTACTTGTTGCAAATTGCCGCCCAAAAGATTGTTCTGCCCCTTTATGCATATCTCAGGGTTTGAAAGCTCCTCTACCGCTCTGATAAGCGCCTCAAAAAAGGGCGAGAATAAAAGCGAGTAGTCTGTAAGCTCTGCCGCCATGGTTTGTATAAGCGGCAGGGTGATGTCACAAAGCAAAACCCCTTTGAGCCTCTTGTCAGATGCAGAGATAAGCGCCTGCAAGGCATCATCGGTTATTTCTCCGCTCAGATGCACAAAAACGCTCTTTACAATTGCTGTGTCTGTAAGCAATACAAAGATAATATTTCGGCTTCCGGTTTTTATAAAATCAATCTGCTTTAAGCAAACCGACGCTCCCGTCGGAGCAACCGAAAAAGAAACACACCCTGTTTCCTCAGCAAGCGCATCAGACGCGGCGCTTATTGCGCTCTGCACGCCGTGCACACTTTTAAGAAGCGAGTCAATAAACAGTTTGCGCTCTCTTGAAAGCCTGCGCTTTTCCATAAGCTGATCGATGTAAAGGCGCATTCCTGCGCTTGTGGGAATTCTTCCTGCCGAAGTGTGTGGCTGAAATAAAAGCCCCAATCGCTCAAGCTCTGCCATATCGTTTCGTATTGTGGCAGAGGAAACCGAGCCGCCAAGGCCTGCTACCAGCGACTTTGAGCCGACAGGCTCTCCCGTTTTTAGATAGCTTTTGGCAATAAGGGATAAAACTGCAAGTTTTCGATTATTCAATTGCACTTAAAATCACCTCGATTTAGCACTCAGGCATTAAGAGTGCTAAACATAGATTACCCCAAAATTTTCCTTATGTCAATAGTGTTTTGGCAAGTTTAAAAATAATTTACAAATAAGTAGGTAAACTGTAACCAATATAGGTAAAATATATGCAATATAACAATAGGTAATTAATTGACAAAGGGGCAAAAAAATAGTAATATTATGTAAAGAATAGTAAACGGAGGTTTTCTTATGCCTTACATTATTTTAGCAGTTGTGGTTGTTTTGGCCATCTGGGCTGTAACGGTTTATAACAATTTTATTCGACTCAAAAACCATGTTGAAGAAGCCTTTTCAACAATGGATGTTTATCTTAAAAAGAGATATGACCTTATTCCAAATCTTGTCGAAACGGTTAAAGGCTATTCAAAGCACGAATCCGAAACCCTTGAAAAGGTCATCGCGGCAAGAAACAGCGCAATGAACGCCTCATCCGCTGCCGAGAGAATAAAGGGCGAGGGAGAATTGCAGGGAGCGCTCAAAAGCCTTTTTGCTCTTGCCGAGGCTTATCCCGACCTTAAGGCAAATACCAATTTCTTAGACCTGCAAAATAGCCTTAAAGCCATTGAAAACGATATTGCAAATTCCAGAAAATATTATAACGGCGTTGTTAAAAGCTATAATATCAAAACCGAGCAGTTTCCTTCCTCAATTGTTGCCGCAATCTTTAAGTTTGAACGTAAGCCTCTTTTTGAGGTTGCAGATGCGGCTGAGAGGGAAAATGTAAGGGTCAAGTTTTAATCGGCGGAAAAAATTATGAGATCAAAAATTGTTCGCGCTCTGTTAAGCCTTGCCTTTGCATTGGTCCTGCTTTCATCCTTTAATGTTTGCTTTGCCTTAGAAAGTCAGCAGTTTTACCCGATGGAAACCGAGAGGTTTGATACGGATATTGTTGTATCTGAAAATAACAGCTATCGCGTTACCGAAACCATCGAGGTCAATTTTAACTATGAACGTCACGGAATTTACAGATATATCCCAAACACCTTTAAGGTGACTCGTAATATTGACGGTAAAGAGCAGACCTCTTTATGCAGAATAAGGATAAGCGATGTAAAGGTTGAGGGCGAGGAGCTTGACGTTTATATTGAGGACTCCTGCACCGTTATACAAATCGGCTCTGCCGACAGTTATGTTAAAGGTAAGCATACATATAAGATAAGCTATAAGGTTGAAAATCGGGACGACGGAATAGCCGAGTTTGACGAGTTTTATTGGAATGTCCTGCCGCACGATTGGGAAAGCCCGATAGAGAGCTCTAAAGTAACGGTCACATTCCCGAAACAGACAGATCTTTCATCTGCCGAAGTAATAAGCGGCGGGTTCGGAGAGGTCGTGACCGACGACTTTTCGCTTGAGGTCGGCTCAGAAAAAATAACAGCCGAGCTTAAAGCGCCGCTAAAAAAGGGCGAGGGAGCAACAGTTAATGTAAAGCTTCCAAATGAGTATTTTGTCGGCGAAGAAGAAAATCCAATGCTTATGTTTGTAATGGCCCTTGTGATAACCCTTGCCTTTGCCGCAGTTGTTGTTTTAAAGATTGTTTTCGGCAGAAATAGGCAGGTCGTTCCCGTTGTTAGCTTTTATCCGCCTGAGGATATGACAAGTGCCGATGTCGGCTATGCGCTTGACGGATTAACCGACCAAAAGGATATCATTTCGCTTATAATTTTCTGGGCAAACAAAGGCCTTCTTTCAATAAAAGAAGAGGCCGGCGGAGTTATGCGGCTTACAAAATTGCGAGAGCTTGACAAAGGCTCGAAATATTACGAAAAAGAGCTTTTTGAAGAGCTTTTTAAAGGCCGTGACACCGTTACCACCGAAGAGCTTAAAGAAAAGTTCTACACCGCAGTTACAAATGCTCAGCTTAATGTTAAATACAGCTTTAAGGAAAGCAAGCCAATTTTCAAAACAAGCTCAATCGTCGCAGGAGTGTTTGCGGTCGTTTTAACCGCTCTGCCCTTTGCCGCGCTCCTTTTTATCGGAAGCTTAATAAAAATAGTGTCGGAGTGGGTGCTGGTAGGCGCCGCGATACTCAGCGTTGTATTATTGGGGCTTCTTGCAATCCTCACAGTTATAACCCACAAGAAAAATGCACTTTCGTCTTCTGCCTATAAGGCGTCAAAAATTGCCGCCTGGATAGCTATTTTGGCGGTGGCGGCGATTTCGGCATTTATCGGCACCTCGGCTTTGGGTTACCATAGCATTTCGGTGGCGGCGTTCTTTATAACAGTTGCCTGCGCCTTTATGTCAACTAAAATGCGGTGCCTCACGGCTTACGGTGCTAAAATAACGGGTGAGCTGTTAGGTTTTAAAGAGTTTATTATAGCGGCTGAACTTGATAAGCTTAACGCTTTGGTAGAAAGCGACCCGCAGTATTTTTACAATGTGCTGCCTTATGCATATGTTTTTGGGCTTACGGATAAGTGGGCTGAAAAATTTGAGGGTATAGCGGTTGAGCCGCCCTCTTGGTATCAGGCAAGAGCCATGGGCAGAATTAATATGATGCTCTTTGTAAATTCTTTTGATAGAACAATGAATACGATAAAAATTAATATGACTTCAGTTCCTGCCCGCAGTTCCGGCGGCTTTTCCGCAGGCGGAGGCTTCTCCGGTGGCGGTGGCGGCGGCGGTGGCGGCGGAAGCTGGTAGCCATAAAAAATATAGAAAGAGGTTTTTTAAAATGAAAAAGTTTTTTGAAGAATTTAAAAATTTCATCGCAAAAGGCAATGTGATTGATATGGCAACTGCGGTTATCATCGGTGCCGCATTTAACAAGATCATCACAAGCCTTGTAAACGATGTTGTTATGCCGCTTATCAGCCTGCTTGTCGGCGGACTTAATGTAACCGACTGGAAATGGGTGATCTCTCCCGAGGTCGTTGATGAGGCAGGCGTTGTTGTAACTGCAGAGAACGCCCTTCGCTATGGCGTATTTATCCAGGCAGTTATCGATTTCCTTATTGTAGCATTTTGCATCTTCGTTGCTTTAAAGCTTATCCTTTCCTTTAAAACAACCTTCCAGAATTTAAAGAAAAAGGAAGAAGAAGCCGCAGCCGAGGTTGAGGAGCCTGCTCCCGAAATTCCCGTAGAGCAGCAGCTTTTAACCGAGATCCGCGATCTTCTTAAAGAAAAAGACGGCAAAAACTAAGTGACTTACCATGGAGGTACATAAAATGACACCACTTGAAAACAAAGTATCACCCAGAAAGATTGCCGAGCAAAAATATAAAAGCGCACGAAACAATCTGCTTTTAATGATAGGATTTACCGTAATAAATATCGTGCTTCTTGTCCTTGATGCAGGAGTAATGTTCCTGTTTTCCGCAACCATTCCGTATTATGCCACCCTTTTTGGTATGATGGTAGACAGCGCTGCGGCCATGACTGTGCTGTTTCTTGTTGCAGCATTTTCAATAATTGCTTATCTTGTCTGCTGGATATTCAGTAAAAAGCATTTTGGCTGGATGATAGGCGCACTTGTTTTGTTTGTTATAGACACCGTTGCAATGGGCTGGATTGCTTTGATGGCATTGGACATCTCGGCTATTATTGATGTTGCATTTCACGCCTGGGTGATCGTTTATCTTGTTGTCGGCATTTCAAACGGCAGTAAGCTGAGAACCTTGCCTGAGGAAAGCGAGCAGGAAGTAATTGAAGATCTTTAATGCAATGCACCTAAAAATATTTTGCAGATTTTAATCATCAAAGTAAAAATTCTGATAAACAAAAAATAAAACCGCCCGTATGGGCGGTTTTTTTACTGCTTGTTTATTTATTTATCTCTTCAAGAGAAAGCTCGGCGTTTTTAACAAGATTTAAAAGCGAGGATGCAAATAAGGGATATTCTTTTGAAAGACTGTCTGTTGAGATTACAAGCTTATTTGAGTCAACAGAATTTTTTTCGCTTAAGCAAAGCCTTATGTAAGCCAGATCTCTGAGCATTGCCGCAGATGAAAGCTCGCTGTAAAGCTTGTCCGAAAGCTTAAACAGCTCGTTTTTGTTTCCGTCGTTTGCGCTGAAAACAAGGCGAAAAAGTGAATATACATTTAAGAAAAGCGAATCGGAAACTAACTTTAAAAGCTCATGATTTCCGCTTCTTATAAGCAGGTCGAATAAAACATTAAGTGAGTTTGCAACAAGCTTTTTATTAAGGGTTGCAAGCACCGAGCCGCTCATTATATTGTCGCGATTGTTTTGCTCAGGAGCGGGGATGTCTTCTGCCAAAATGGTCTGGCCCGAAGGCTCGGGGGACCTGCCTAAAAGATAATCGCAGGAAACGCCATAATAATCGGCGCATTTTACAAGGAAATTAAGGCCGCATTCGCGAATGCCTTTTTCATAGTGAGAGAGCAGGGCCTGTGAAACGCCAAGGTCAGTAGCCGCTTGCTTCTGTGTGATTTTGCGCTCTTTGCGAAGTAATGTAATTATTCTGGGGAAATTATTGTTCATTACTGTGTCACCTGCCTCTCTGAAATTTAGTCGTGCCTAAATATTATACAGTAAATTATACAATTTGTAAAGTAATTTTGTTGAAATTAGTCGAAAAAATTTATGCTTGCATAAAAGAGCAAAAAAAGCTATACTGTAATAAAGTAATTTTGGCGGTGAATAAATGAAGACCTATAAAATACATCTTATCCGTCACGGCAGATTGGACCCCTGCCATAACGGAAAATATATCGGCAGAAAAACCGATGTTGCCCTCTCATCAGAAGGAATGAGCGAGCTTAAGGAAATGAGAGAAAAGCTCTGGTATCCCGAAGCAGATGTGATTTTCACAAGTCCCCTTTTCAGATGCGTCCAGAGCGCCCACGCTCTTTATCCCGATAGAAACTATATGGTGGTCGATGAGCTTGCAGAGTGCGATTTCGGCATTTTTGAAAATAGGAGCTATGAGGAACTTAAAAAGGATGAGCAGTTTGTAAACTGGGCTAAAAACGGAATGAAGGATGCTGTGCCCGAGGGCGAGAGCGGCCTTGAATTTGCACAGAGATGCTACACAGGCTTTGCCAAGGTTGCCGAGTATATAATGAAGGCGGGAATAGAGGATGCCGTTATTATTACTCACGGTGGAGTTATCACGCAGATCATGGCATCGCTTGCCTTCCCTAAAAGAGAATTTTATAATTGGAACGTAGATAACGGCTGTGGCTTTACGGTAACCACAACGCCGCAGTTATGGATGTCGGGAAGCGTCATTGAGCTTTATTCAAATCTTCCCCTTCGTCACGATGACAGCGAAAACGAATAATTAAAAAATAAAAAGTCTTGCATCAGCAAGACTTTTTTATTTTTGTCTTTTTGTATATTTTAAAAAAAGGGGATAAAAATAAAATCAGTAAATAAACGCTTTTTAAAAAGGAGCAGAGGACAATGAAGATAATGAATACAAAAAGCGGTAAATTCGGAAGGTTTATGAAGAAAAACGGAAGCTTTTTGGTGCTGGCACTTGTACTTGTTGCAACCTGCGTTGCAGTTTATGCAGGAACCAATAAAATAAAAAAGGATCTTTTTCAAAATAACAGTTCCGAAATCAATTTAAGCGGAGATGAAAATCAATGGGATACAAACTCACAAAACATAAGCAGTGCACAGCAGACAGATACGCGTCCGCAATCTTCATCGCGGCCGTCACAGCAGGGGCAGTCGTCGCAGTCGTCAGAGCAGCAAAGCTCATCAAAACCTTCTGCACAACTTACAAGCTCGGGCGCCTCGGAGCAGCTCTTGTTTCTCTTGCCGGTCAATGGAAATGTTTTAAATAAATACAGCGGAAATAAGCCTGTAAAAAGTAAAACAATGGGCGACTGGCGGCTTCATACGGGAATTGACATAGCCGCGAAAGAGGGCACAAGTGTAAAAGCTTCGGGCGAGGGAGTCGTCAGCAAAATTTACAATGACGAAATGTGGGGAACAACCATAGAAATAGAGCACCCAAACGGTGTCACCACCAGCTATTCTTCCCTTTCTGAAAAGGTTTTTGTGCAGAAGGGGCAAAAGGTTGAGTCGGGACAAGCTATTGCAACGGTTGGAAATACTGCAAAAATCGAACTTTCAGAAGATTCTCACCTGCATTTTGCCGCCAAAAAGAACGGAAAATATATCGACCCCGAATCTATTATAACCAAACCAATAGGCAGCTAACTGCCCTCGGCCGAAAAATCGGGCGGAATAGGGGCAAAATTAAATCCCCGACCATCAGCGATCGGGGATTTCTTTTTTAAGACTCCGCTTAAGAAGATATTTTCGCCTTGTGGCATCGCCGCCCCGAATGTGACGCTCAGAGCGGTTTGTGTCCATCACTTTTTTAACCGACTTGTATAAAATAGGGTCGATCTTTATAAGGCGCTGTGAAATGTCTTTATGAACCGTTGACTTACTGATGTGAAAAACCCGCGCAGTTGCCCTAACTGTCGCTCCGGTTTTAATTATGTATTTACCTAAATCAACCGCTCGATTGTCGCTTAACTCTCTCATACAATCAACTCCTAAAAGCACTAATCAATTGTATGAGAAAAATACTAAATTTATGCCAAAAAGGAACGTCAACCAATGAAAACACAAAACCCAAAAAGCAGAAGGCTCTTTTGCCTTTTAACAGGTGCGCTCTGCGGCTTTTTAAATGGCTTTTTCGGAGCAGGCGGCGGAACTGTGGCTGTCCCTATGCTCAGAAAATCAGGCCTCGACGAAAAAGAGGCTCACGCTACCTCAGTCGCGGTTATTTTGGCTGTAACGGCGGTTAGCGCGATGTTTTATCTTGTTAGGGGCAGTGTCAGACTTTCTGATGCACTTGGATATATGTATACGGGTGTTTTCGGCGCCGCACTCGGAGCCTCACTGCTTAAAAAGATTTCGGGTAAATGGCTCAGACGAATTTTCGGCGCCTTTATAATGTTTACTTCTGTGAGGATGTTTTTAAGATGAACGGATTTTTAGAGGCGGTAGTTGGATTTTTTGCGGCAATAATCGGCTCTATGGGCCTTGGAGGCGGCGGTGTGCTGCTTATGTACATCTCGGCGTTCACAAGCACAGACCAGCTTAAAGCGCAGGGAATAAACCTTTTGTTTTTTCTGCCGATAGGCGTAGTCTCGGTGTTCTTTCATATAAAAAACCGCCTCATAAATAAAAAGGCGGCGCTTTTTACAATTCTTACAGCAGTACCGGGAGCGGTGCTGGGCTCTTTTCTGTCGGGAGCGGTTGATCAGAATTTGCTCAGAAAGGCACTGGCAATATTTTTATTTATCTTAGGTGCAAGGGAATTTGTTTCGTCATTTAAAAAACAACAAAAGCGCTCATAGCTTTCGCTATGAGCGCGTGTTTTTTTGCCCGCCTTGCCGTCTTACAACGATATAAAACCCGTTTTCTAAAGAAAAGGGACGGTATAGCCACGAGCCGTTTTCACGCTCCCTTCGTCCGCAAATGCGGGAGGTCTGCAATCCGCCGGCAAAGAAGCTTTCCTAATTATAAAAGTGTTGGATTATAATAGAAGTAATGTTTCAAACAAGGCAGAAAATATTAAATTTTATTCCTCATCCTCGGGATAGATGAACTCAAATTCATCCGAAAGGCGCTCAACAAAAATTGCCGAAACCTTATCAAATTCCTCTTCGCTCTCGATGTGCATAAAGCTCTCATCGGGATCGTTTTTGTCGATCTTCATAATGATAAGCTCGCCGTCGCTGTTAAAATAATCCTCGCTGTTTGCAGCGGTGGGGAATATTGCGATGTAGTGCTCACCATCGAGATCAAGCTCGTCTAAAAGTTCAAATTCGTGCTCGTTTCCGTCCTCATCGATAAGGTTAAGTATCTCAGGGCCGAAATTTGCTCCTAATTCTTCAGTCATCTTAAAAACTTCCTTTCAGCTGTAATGTCTTTTACTTACACATTTATTTTACAATACTAAGCCCGCTAAGTCAACTATAAAATCTTGCCAGAAAGCTATTTAAGTCGCCGGCTAGCCTAAAAAGGTGCTATTATTTGTGCTTTTATAGCAAAAGGACACTGTTTTCAACATTTTACACCCGTTTTTGCACATTGCACAAAAAAATTAAAAAAAGTTGAAAAAAACTATTGACAATTTTAAAAAGGTGTGCTATTATGTAATCGAAGAGAAGAGATAGAAGAAAAGAAAAAGCAAAAAAGTGAAGGAGGAGAGACCGATGGTAATTTGTATAGCGGCTCTTAAAAATTGGAGGCAAAAGAAAA
Organism: Oscillospiraceae bacterium; assembly: GCA_015066115.1. GTDB lineage: Bacteria > Bacillota > Clostridia > Oscillospirales > Ruminococcaceae > SIG578. The sequence continues at coordinate 53,186 of SVOZ01000005.1, read as the reverse complement.
TCTAAAGGTTTGGAGTGAGTCCAATGTACAGTTCGCTTTTTTGAAAAATGTGAAAGAGGTGAGTCCAAAGTTCTATTAAAGCTTTGATTCCTTAAAAATAGTAAATAAAAAAGCATAAATTAAAAAGCAATAAAGTTTAAAATCAAAATTTAATATATATAGCTAATAATAAAAGCCTACGGATGTTTCCGTAGGCTTTTTAGTTAGTCTTTAAGGGCTGTGAGCAGAGTTGTCATATCGCCGGTAAGGGCGCAAAGAATGGCGGTGTAAACTAAAGTGGGATTAGTTAGAAATCCATCGCGCGCCATCTGGGCCTGAAGCCTCTCGGGGAAATAGAGCTGAAGCTTGCAGAGTGGCTGAGGAGTTCCCGGAACCTCGATCGAGAGATTATATCCGCCGCCTTCGGCATCCGAAATTACAACATTGTTTTCTTTTTCATTTTGTCTAAACGCAAGCACCTTAAGCGCCGCCTCAACAACTCGGCTTTTAAGCGACATTGCAATGGAGGACTCAAGGTCGACCACCAAGGCAGCTCCCTGTGAGGAGATCTTGTAAAACTCCTCGCCGCTGTCATCAACGAATTTTTCAACCTGACCGTTGTTGCAAAGCTCGGCCATGGCACTTTCGTATTCAAAATAATTCACAAGCTCTTCTGACATCATAATATTTAAGAGATTTTCGGCAGAGATTGGCTTTTTAAGGCTGTTAAGAAGATAGCATAACATAACCTTAATATCAAAAATGGTGGCAGGTCCTCCCACCTTAACGTTTTGCATAAATGGTTTGCGACGCTCCATAGAGTGCTCCTTATAAAAGAATTTTAAAAGGCGAGGTATCTCCCCGCCTTTAATATAATAGCATTTTTAGACATTAATGTCAACACAGCTTTAGCCCTCTGCCTTTTTAAGAATGTCAAACCTTACAACCGCGATAACAAGAGAACAGATCGCTATTGCCTCTGTTAAAACTCCTGAATACGATGCGGATGCAAAGTTGTAAACAATAAACAGGGCCGAAGAACAAAGGCAGAAAATGCGGGTGAGCCTTGTTTTTTGAGTCCAGAGCGCGATAGAAGTGCAGGTAAAGGCAAACGCAGGCAAAATGCTTAAAAGGCTTTGCCAGGTAAATATCGCTATGATAAAGGAACTTAACGAAAAGAGAACAGGCCATAAAACAACAGATGACCAGGGATATTTGCCCTTATAGTAATAAATTGCGGCACGGATAACACCGATTATATTAATCACTCCGCCGGTGTAAGCTCCGAGCATAATAAAATGCACCGAAAAAAAGATGCCCGAAAAAAACTGGAGAAAAACCAGTTTTTTTCTGTCGTCAAACTGATACGAAACAATGATTATAATAAGCGCCACAACGCCTACAAGCTGTGCGGCAAGGTTTTCTGTAAACGGCGTGATAAACGCCTTTAGAATTTCTGTCATAATGATCTCCTAAGGTAAAAAGAAGGCTTTTTAAAGCCTTCTTTTTATTTATTCGTTATCCTTTTTTTCCTCGGGTTGCTCCTGCAGGGTTTCCTGTTCTTGCGCAGTGTCCTGCTCCTGTGCTAAAGCCTCAGGCTCTTCTTTTATCTCAACAAAGCCCTTTTCCATAAGAGAGATAAACTCGCTCTGGTCCATCTTTTCGTGCTCTAAAAGATATTCTGCAATAAGATCAAGCTTTTCCTTGTTTTCGGAGAGAATATCAATTGCGTTTTTGTATGCCTCGTCAATTATAGAGCGAACCTCTTTGTCTATCTCGAAAGCGATGGTTTCGGAATATCCGCGTGATTGCGAAATGTTTCTGCCAAGGAAAACCTCGCCGTCCTCATCGTGTCCGTAAACCATATTTCCGAGCTTTTCGGAGAAACCGTATTTGGTAACCATCGCTTTTGCAATGGCGGTAGCCCTCTCCATATCGTTTGAAGCGCCTGTGCAGATGTCATCCTGAGTAAGCTGTTCGCTGGCTCTTCCGCCGAGAAGTCCAACAATTGTTTCACGCATCTCGGTTTTGGACATATGGGTCTTATCCTGCTCGGGAAGCGACATTGTAAAGCCTGCCGCCATACCTCTGGGGATAATGGAAATGTGGTGAACAGGATCCTGAGTTTTAAGGAAGTACATACAAACTGCGTGTCCTGCTTCGTGATACGCTGTGATTCGGTTGTCCTTTTCGGTTGTTTTGCGGCTCTTCTTTTCAGTTCCTGCAACAACCTTGATGGTGGCCTCTTCGATGTCAGCCTCGGTGATTGCCTTGCGCTCGTTTCTTGCGGCAAGAAGCGCCGCCTCGTTCATAAGATTTTCAAGGTCGGCTCCTGTAAAGCCTGTGGTAGAGCGTGCGATAACCTTAAGGTCAACATCGGGAGAAAGCGGCTTGCCGCGTGAATGAACCTTTAAGATCTCCTCTCGGCCGTTAACGTCGGGATAGCCTACAACGATCTCTCTGTCAAATCTGCCGGGACGAAGAAGAGCGGGGTCTAAGATGTCGCGACGGTTTGTGGCCGCAATAACGATAACTCCTGTGTTGACTCCAAAGCCGTCCATCTCAACTAAGAGCTGGTTTAAGGTCTGCTCTCTTTCATCGTGTCCGCCGCCGAGGCCTGCGCCTCTGTGACGGCCGACAGCGTCAATTTCGTCAATAAAGATAATGCTGGGTGAGTGCTTTTTGGCCTGCTCAAAAAGGTCGCGAACACGTGAGGCACCAACACCGACGTAAAGCTCAACAAAGTCTGAACCCGAAATGGAGAAGAAGGGAACTCCTGCCTCGCCTGCAACAGCACGGGCCAAGAGGGTCTTACCTGTTCCCGGAGGTCCCATCAAAAGCACGCCCTTGGGAATTCTTGCGCCAAGCTCATTAAACTTTTTGGGAGACTTGAGAAAATCAACTATCTCTGCAAGCTCTGCCTTTTCCTCGTCGGCGCCCGCTACGTCCTTAAAGGTCGTCTGACGACTGTTTTTATCGCTGGCAATTTTGGCTTTTCCAAAGGATGAGATCCTTCCGCCGCCCATGCCGCCGTCCTGCATTTTCTTAAACACAACAACATAGAAAACAACAAAAACACCGATCAGCAAAAGTGTTGGTAAAAATGAAAACCACCAAGGCGTCGGGGTGGCGGGCTTGTGGTCCACCCTTATTCTGTCATTAAGATCTTTGCCCTCATTATATTTTTCTATATAGGGATCTACCTCTTCTAAAAAGAGGGTGATGCTGGGCACAGTGTAGGTTATTTTGTCACTGCCAAGCTCTTTGTCCTTTTCTCTTAATGTTATGGCGAGCTTACCATTGTTAAAATCAAGGGTGTACTCCTTGACCTTGTTATCCTCAAAATAGGAAATTATCTGGTCGTATTTGGGGTTTTTTGCCTTTGGCATCATTGCCCACATTCCCCAAATAACTGCAAAAATAGCTACAACGGTCAGAATGTAGCTTGCTATGCTGCGCTTTTTCATCAGCAGATTACCTCCGTGGTTATTTAGTGTAAACTTCTCTCTTTAAAACTCCGACAGCAGGAAAATTACGGTATTTCTCGTCGTAGTCAAGTCCGTATCCGACAACAAATTCGTCGGGAATATCAAAGCAGAAATAATCGGCTTTTATATCAACCTTTCGGCGTGCAGGCTTGTCAAGCAGCGTTGCGATCTTAATGCTTTTTGTGCCGCGCGCCTTTAAAAGCTCGGTGATGTATTTTAAGGTCATTCCGCTGTCAAGAATGTCCTCAACAATAAGCACATCGTAGCCGTGCAGATCGATGTCAAGGTCTTTAACGATCTTGACAACACCCGAGGTCTTAACGCCGCTTCCGTAGCTTGAAACGGCCATAAAATCAATTTTAGCAGGAATTGTTATCGCTCGCATAAGGTCAGCCATAAAAACAATTGAGCCCTTTAAAATGCTGACCATTAAAAGATTTTTGCCCTCGTAATCGCGGCTTATCTGCTCGCCGAGCGCTTTAACCTTTTTTGCGATATCTTCTTCGCTAACAAGGATCTTTGAAATGTCATTCTTCATTTTGATGCTCCCCGTTTTTGTCTTTATTTAAAACTTCTATAAAAAGGACACGGCAAGGCTTTGTAACCGCCGCCGCGGCATCAATTGCAACCCCCTCAACCCAATAGACCCTGTTTTCAGAGGCTAACACAGGTATTATATTCCTTTTGTCTGTGTCAATTTTTGACTCATTAAGAAGTTTTTTTAAAGTTTTTGTAACATTTCTCGGAAAAATGGTGATAATATCTCCGATTTTTCTGTTTCTGATAACAAAACTGTCATCTATTATATCATAGTTTACACAGTTTTTTAATAGATTTGGAAAATTTTTCTTGATATTTTTAAATTCGTTATAGCTTATCTCTTTAAGGCTTAAAATTCTGCCGTCAGCAAGCTCTCTTTCTCCTAAAACAGCCTCAAACACAAAATCCTCGGCGCATTTAAAATCTTCTTTTTTAAAGCGGATAATGTCGTCTTTGCAAATGAGATATCCGCCCTTGCAAACCGAAAGACAAAAGCTGTCTTTTTCTAAAAGCGAAATGATCTCGTCGCTGCGCTTTTTTGTGGCGGCAACATTATTTTCCCTGAGATACTTTGCTATTATACTGCGGATAAGGGCAATATTTCTTTTTAAAAGCTCGCTTTTGAAAATGCCGCCCTCTTTGCAAACCTCAGCATATTCTTTTTCTGAGATCTCATCAAAAAAAGCTTGCTGCTCTCTTGATAAAGCGGTTAAATTCAAAACAGCCGTCTCAAAAGAGGGATTTAGCTTTTTAAATTCGGGAATAAGCCTGTGTCTTATGAAATTTCTTGTGTAGGCAATGTCGTCGTTTGTTTTGTCGGTTCTGTAATCTTGTCCTATTTCTTTAAGATAGGCTTCGATCTGCTCTCTGTTGCAGCAAATCAGAGGGCGGATTATATTGTCCCTTGCAGGCGCGATGGAAGCAATGCCTGCAGGGCCGCATCCGCGCGCAATGTTAAATAAAAGAGTCTCGCAGCAATCGCTTAAGGTGTGCGCCGTCGCGATCTTAACATCCGTGCCGATAGAAAGTGCGGTTTCTTTGAAAAACTTATATCTCACATCTCTGCCGCATTCCTCAAAGCCTTTGCCGCTTTTTTCGGCAAGAGATTTTACATCGCAGCGTTTAAGATAAAAAGGAATAGAGTGCAATTCACAAAAATCCTTTACAAACTGCTCGTCGCCGTCTGCATCAATGCCCCGCAAAAGATGATTTACGTGGCAAACATAAAGCGAAAGCGAAAACTGCTCCTTTATTTCCATAAGAAAACACAGCAGCGCCATCGAATCGGCACCGCCCGAAACGGCGGCTATAACAGCATCGCTCTCACAGAGCATATTGTGCTCGTAAACTGTTTTCAGTGCAGTCTTATTCATCTCTTAAATATCCTAAGGTTGAAAATTTGGTGTACTGTCCGTCCCAGTGGAACTGAAGCGTTCTGGTCTCGCCGTGACGGTTTTTGGCAACGTCGCAGTTTACAACATAGCTTGCACCTGCCTCATTTTGCTGGCCTTGGGCCTGCTCGCCGTTTTCGCCTTCACGATAAAGCATTAAAACAATGTCAGCGTCCTGCTCGATAGAACCCGATTCACGCAGGTCTGAAAGCATCGGCTTGGGGTTCTTCTCAGAAGAACGGCTAAGCTGTGAAAGCACCATGACAGGAACGCCAAGGTCCTTTGCTAAAATTTTCAAGTCACGTGTAATTGCAGAAACCTCTGTGGTGCGGTTTTCAAATCTTTTTGCCGAGGTCATAAGCTGGAGATAGTCAACTATAACAAGCCCTAAGTTTTCAACGCGGCGAAGCTTTGCGCGCATATCGGCAATGTTGATGCTTGAAGTGTCGTCGATGTAGATAGAGGACGAGGAAAGGGTTCCCGAAGCCTCTGCAAGGTCTGTCCACTGAGAGTCCTCAAGCTGACCTATTCTAAGCTGTGTGTTGGGGATTTTTGCGGCAGAGGAGAGCATACGAAGAACAAGCTGTTCCTTTGACATTTCAAGGCTGAAAATTGCAACAGCCTTTCCCGAGCGCTCGCCAACGTGGGAGGCGATGTTGAGCGCCAAACTCGTTTTACCGACACCGGGACGGGCGGCAAGAATAATAAGGTCGGATTTATTAAGGCCGTTTGTGGTGCGGTCGAGATCAGAAAATCCCGACGAAAGGCCCAAAAGACCGTTGTGGCTTTCTTTTGCAACTCTCTGCAGGTCGTCATAGGTGCCGATAATAACGTCGGCAATATGTACAAGACCTGTTGAGTCCTTGCCCTGACGAATTTCGTAAATTTGCTGTTCGGCGTGGTCGAGAAGGTCCTTTGCATCAAGCCCCTCGTCAGCCTCGCGGCGAATATTTCCCGAAACGGTGATAAGTCTGCGGATGTAGTAACGCTCGCGAACAAGCTTTGCATATTCGTCAACGTTTTTGGTGGTGGGAACTATCTGAACAAGCTGGGTAAGATAAAGCTTTGCCTGTTCGTCGCTTTCAAATATATGCTCGCTTCTTACCCTTCCCAAAACGGTTATAAAATCCATTGTTTCGCCTGCAGAAAACATTGAGAGCATAAGCGAAAAAAGCTCGCGATGCTGCTCTTTGTAAAAGCTGTCGGCATTGAGATATTCAAGAACCGTGGGCATACAGGAAGAATCTACTAAAAGTGCGCCAAGTACCGATTGTTCTGCCTCTAAATCAAAGGGCAGTTTTTCAAAATTGTCGGTGAATGCATCCATTTTTGTTCCTCCGTGTTAAAATCTTATATTTTGAGCTTCTGCTCTGCAAAGGCAGAAAGTGTTTTAAACTCTTTGTTAAAAAGAACAGGGAAATTTTCGCAGTAAACAAGCTTTTGTTCGTTTAGGTCAAAGGCGGCCGGTAAAACGGCAACACCGTCGAGCTTTTGAGCCTTTTTTGTAAGAAAATCGGCGGTTTTGTCAGAAACGCCTCGACCCACAGACAGAACGATAATGCCTGTTTTACCCGTTTTTTCTCTGTCGTAAAAGGTAACGCTCAAGGCATATTTTGCAAGCTCATTACAAAGCCTGCTATTTAAGTCCCTCTTGTTTAAAACAAAGCAGAAAAGCTCTGTATCAAGCTTTTTTGCAGGCCTCCACAGCATTTTAACGCTGGTTTGGGCTATCGAAATGTATTCGCTTTTTCCAAAATGACCCTCAATTTTGCTTAAGTAACCTTGATATTCCATAGTATCAGCCTTTATTCAGTAACATAAACTGTAAGCTCGGCGGTTACGCCCGGATGCAGCTTAACGGGAACGGTGAAAGTGCCAAAAGACTTAATGTCGCTGTCGAGCACGATCTTTTTCTTGTCAATGTCAAGTGAAAGGCAGTTTTTGATCTCGGCGGCGATCTCCTTTGAGGTTACAGAGCCGAAAAGTCTGCCGCCCTGGCCTGCTTTTGCCTTGATGGTGATCTTTGCGTCGTCAAGCTTTTTCTTATTTTCCTCTGCGGCATCACGAAGCTGTTTTTCGTGGTGCTCCTTTGAAGAAACAGCGTTGTTGTATTCGTTCATTGCCTGTGCATTTGCCTCAACGGCAAGTCCCTTTGGAAAAAGGAAGTTTCTTGCATATCCGTCGGAAACGTTTATAATTTCGCCTTTCTTTCCGTTTCCTTTAACATCTGCTTTTAAAATAACCTTCATTTTATTTACCTCCTGCTTTAATGTCGTTTTCTTTAAAGTAACTGTCAATGGCCTCAAGCAGCCTTTCCTTAACTAAAAGACAGCTTTCTGCCTCTATCTGTGCGCCTGCCATAGTCAAGTGACCGCCGCCGCCCAGCTTTTCCATAATAAGCTGAACATTGAGCTCTCCAAAGGAGCGGGCAGACACCCAGACAACGCCGTCGCGCTTGTACATAACAAAGGATGCCGAAACATCGCGTATGTGAAGAAGCTCGTCTGCCGTTTGCGGAACGGCTAAAAGCAGCTCGTTTGAAAATTCGTCCTGATAAGAAATTGCACAGCCCTTTATAATTTCAGCGGCAGAAATCAGCTTTGCTCTCTGATGATAGGTTTCGATAGAGCTTGCAAACCAGCCGTTTACTTTAACAAGGTCGGCTCCAAGCCTTCGTAGATATGCCGCCGCCTCAAAGGTGCGCACACCTGATTTGATTATAAAATTCTTGGTGTCGAGCATAATTCCCGATAAAAGCGCCTCGGCTTCTGTTTTGGTTACTAAAGTGCCGTCTTTGAAATACTGTATAAGCTCGGTAACCATCTCGCAGGTGGACGAGGCAGTAGGCTCATGATAAAAGATAACGGCATTGTCAATATGGTTTACCATCTTGCGATGGTGGTCAATAACAACCACGTTTCCTGCAAGCGAAAGAAGTTCGGGACATTCTGTGATCTCTGGGTTGTGGGTGTCAACAACAATTAAAAGGGTGTTTTTGTCAACCGCGTCAGTCGCCTGCTCGGGCGAAACGAAGCTTGCGCTGTAGCCCGACGAGCACAACTGCGCGATAAGATCCTTTGAAAGATTTTTTTCGCGGTCAATGCAGATGTGAACGGGCTTGGAGGCAGTCGAGATGGCTTTGTAAAGACCAACCGCGGCACCAAGACAGTCAAAATCCGCCATTTTATGACCCATTATAATAACGTTTTCGCTCTCGTCAACAAGCTCTGAAAGCGCCGAGGCAATCATTCTTGAACGAACCTTTGCGCGCTTTTCAACGCCTTTTGAAAGACCGCCGAAAAATTCGTATCCGTGCTCGCTCTTAACAGCAACCTGATCGCCGCCGCGCCCCAAAGCCATATCAAGGGCCTGTCTGGCAAAAAGATCGGAATCTTTCAGCGCGTCGGTGTCCTTGCCGATGCCGACAGACAGAGTGGGGTAGAGATGGCCGGACGAGGTGGATTTTCGGATCCGCTCAAGGACATTGAACTTATCGCGCATAAGAAGCTCAAGCTGCTTGTTTTCAACAATGGCAATAAAACGGTCCTTTTCGATTTTGCGAAGAATTCCGTTTGCCTCTGTTACAAAGGTCTTTTCCAAAATAGACTCGATTCGGCTGGAAATAAAATTTCTTTCGCTGCCGTTTATGCTGGAAAGAAGCTCCTCATAGTTGTCCACAACTATCTGGATGACCGAGGGCTTTTTGAGATGGAATTTTTCTGCATCGTTTTTAAGGGTTGTGTTGTCAACAAGATAAAGAATAGCCTGTTTTTCCTTGCCGATAGAAAAATCCTCTGAATAAACGGTGTACTTTCTGTTTTTGTAAATAAGGTCGCGCTTGTTGTCATCTGCGTATTTAAATTTGTGCGAAAAATCTTCGCCCATTAGGTTTTCTCCGCCCAGCACGTCAAAGAGAAAAAGCGAGTTGTACCATACTATCCGGCTGTCACAGCTTAAAATACAAACAGGCAGAGGAAATGACTCGATAGCCTCTTTTTCCGTTGGGGAGATCTTTTTTGATAAACCTGCAAAAAATGTGTGTGCATCGCGCCTTAAAACCCCTGAGAAAACAACAAGAACGATAAACATAGCAAGGGTTATCGCAAGCTCAACAAGAGCTATTGTAACGCTATAAAACATTGTTACAACCGAAAATGCAAATGATATTAAAAATAAGCCAACTAAAGCGGTAGTGAAAAAATTCTTTCTGTTTTTCAGTTCCTGTCACCTCTCGATGTTTAATTTCAGGCGTTTATGATGATGGGAAGTATCATAGGATGACGCTTTGTTTTTTGGAAAACATAGGAAGAAAGCGCGTCCTTAACTGTGTTTTTAAGAAGCGGCCAGTCAACGCTGTAGCTGTTTTTAAGGCAACTTTCAAGCGCCGATCTTGAAATCTCGCGAGCCTTTTCCATAAGCTCCTCGGATTCTCTTACATAAACAAATCCGCGCGAAATAATGTCGGGCCCCGAAACAAGCCTTCCGCTTGAGGATACTGCGGCGGCAACGATAATAAGTCCATCCTCTGCAAGATGCTTTCTGTCGCGCAGAACTATGCTTCCGACATCGCCGACTCCAAGTCCGTCAACAAGCACCTTTCCTGCCTGAACGGTCTCTTTAAACTGCATGCTGTCGCCGTTAGTTTCTATAACCTTTCCTAAATCGGAAATGATGATATTACTTTTCTGCATTCCAACGCTTTCGGCAATAAGTGCGTTTTTGCATAAATGCTTGTATTCGCCGTGAACGGGAATGTAATATTTGGGCTTGACTAATCCCAGCATAAGCTGAAGCTCACCCTTGCAGGCGTGGCCTGAAACGTGCACCTCGTACATTTTCTCGTAAATAACCTCGGCACCCAGGCGCATAAGGTCGTTTATAACACGGCCAACTAACTTTTCGTTTCCGGGAATTGGGGTGGCCGAAATGATTATAAAGTCACCTGAGTTTACCGAAACCTGCCTGTGATCGCCCGAAGCCATTCGGCTTAGGGCAGACATAGCTTCGCCCTGACTTCCTGTGGTAACAATAACCATTTCGTCAGCACGGAAACGCCCTGCCGAATCAATATCAACTAAAATGTCCTCGGGAACAGTAAGATAACCTAAGTTTATAGCCGTTTCAACAACGCTTACCATTGATCTTCCCGAAACAGCAACCTTTCTGCCAAACCTTTCGGCAACATCAACGATCTGCTGAATGCGGTGAATGTTTGAGGCAAATGTGGCAATTATGATTCGCCTGCCCTCGGCCTTCTGGAATAAAGGCTCAAAGGATTCGCCGACGTTTCTTTCGCTTGCGGTGTAGCCGGGGCGCTCGGCATTTGTTGAGTCTGCCATAAGGGCCAAGACACCTTCTTCGCCAAGCTGGGCAAATCGCGCTAAATCTATCATTCCGCCTTGAATGGGGGTGTAGTCAATTTTAAAGTCACCTGTGTGCACGATTGTGCCAACAGGGGTCCTTATCGCAAATCCAACCGCGTCGGGAATGGAATGGTTTACGTGAATAAATTCAACGCTCATGGCACCAAGCTTTATAACGCCGCCGGGATTTACGGTATTTAAACGTGCAGAGCCTAATATTTTGTGCTCTGCAAGCTTGTTTTCAACAAGTCCGAGGGTAAGCTTTGTTCCGTAAATGGGAACGTTTATAGATTTTAAAAGATAGGGAAGAGCACCAATGTGGTCCTCGTGTCCGTGTGTGAGAATTACGCCGCGAATTTTGTCGGCATTTTTGATAAGATAGGTAAAATCGGGCAGAACAACATCAATGCCAAGCATTTCATCGTCGGGGAATGCAATTCCGCAGTCAAGCACAATGATGTCGTTTTCATACTCAAAAACAGTGATGTTTTTTCCGATTTCATTAAGACCGCCAAGCATTATTATGCGAAGAGGGCTTGTAGGCTTTGAAATCCTCTTTCTTTCAGAAACCGCAGGTCTTTTTGATAAAGCCGCTTTTTTAGAGCCGCTGTGCCCCTTAGCGTTCTGACGGCGAGCAGGCTTTTTATCGTCCCTTTTCTCGGGAGCAGCGCCCTTTGACGAATTGTAAACTGCGGATTTTTTCTTAAAATTCTTTTTGTAATTTGTTTTTTTGCGGCGAACAGGAGCCTTTGTTTTCTGCTCGCTTTTGTTTAGTTCAGTTGTAACTATAAAAATTACCTCCTTCTTTTTCGGCAAAGTAAATTGCGGTAAACGCACAGCCGCAATCTGTGTTTTGCCTGTATGTAAGATTTTGAATACAAAAGTGTATTTTTTAAGGCAAACGAGCCATTAATGTACAAAAAAGCGACAGTTATCCAATTATCTGTTTATTATACTATATAAAGGCAAAATAGTCAAGAAACACCTTGTATTTTATATGTATCATTTTTAAAGAATACAACAAGATAATTATCGCCGGAAAAATTCTTTATATGCAAAAAATAAAAGCCTGCTTAAAACGCAGGCTTAAATTTGAATATTTCCTATACTGTTTGACTTTTTATTGTCAGTTCTTACTTTTTAGGCTTTCTGAAAACAAAGAGCTTGCAGGTGAAATAGTTTATCGCGACTTCAACCGTAACACCGAGCAGCTTTGCTATCTGGTGGTCAAGGTCTTTAATGTTTATGAACGCCGACATAATATAAGCCGAGATGAAAAACGAAAAAAGACGGATTCCAAAGAAAACAAAAATTTCTCTTAAAAGGGAGATCTTGTCTTTGCTTCGGGTTTTAAAAACAAAGCGCCGATTTACATAAAAGGAATAGATGTTGGCGGCAAGCCAGGCCGCGATGTTAACTATTTCCCACCATTGAAGCGCAAAAAACTCTTTGTTGGGATCGCGCACAAGCTCGGTGCCTAAAAAGAAAATACCAAAGTTAATTACTGAAGTGCCTATTCCGAAAAGGGCGTATTTTATTGGCGTTTCAAACCTTTTGTATATCGTTTTTAATGAGGACGATCTGCCCATAAATCCTCCCAACCTTTAATATACTTTATTTTTTGCGCCATGGCCTCATGTTTGAAATAGAGGTTGCGGCATCTGAAGAGTTGGACGTAATTTGTGAAGAGGCTGATGCGCTTGAGCTTGAATCTGTGGGGTCAATGGGACCTACTGCGGAAGAATCTGATGTATCCTGGCTTGAGGAAACTAAGTCGGACGAGCTATCTTGAGAGCCATCACTTTCGATAAGAGAACTTTCGGTCTCGCTCTCGGCAATGCTCGATTGTACGTCGCCCCCACCTTCGCTCGATGCAAGTCCGCTCACGGTTCCAATGTCGGGAAGCTCTACCTGTGACGATGTTGAGGGGATATAGGGCGGGCGCACAGCACCGATCTCTGTAAAATATCCGCTGCTGACTATCGGGTGAGAAAGAATGTAATCAAAAACGGCAGTGTATCCGTCGCCGCTTAAATGAAGTCCGTCACCCGAAAATTTACTCTGCAGATAACCGTTTTCATCGGTGAGCTTTTCGTAGGTGTGAAGAAAATAGCAGTCGAGCTCTTTAGAGAGCTTTGCAAGCTCCCTGTTTGCGTAGGCGATGTGTTGGTTGTAATCAGGGCGACCGTTTCGCTCTGCGTATGTTTCTGTAACAGGGAAGATCGACTGAATTATTATCTTGCTGTCGGGCGTTGCCGCCTTGATCTTGTTAATGAGCGAGCGGTAGTTGTTGTAAAAATAATCTTCCTTGTAACTGTAAATGGCATTTATACCTAAGGTTACTATAACCTTGCCGGGCTTTGCCATTTCAAGCGCATCAAAAATTGTGTGGGTGTTGGTTTTTGAGGTGTAAACACATTTTGATGTAAGCGCAGTCCCTTGATGCAGGCCTATTTTGGCAAAAACGTGGTTAAAGGAAAGATATCCGTAGGATGCCATTCCGTAGGTTATCGAGTCACCGACAAAAACGGTGTCGTCAAAATAATCCCAATCCTCTTTTTCGGCTTCGGGAATGGCATCTCCTATGCTTGCAGAGTGACCGATCGGGGCAAATCCGCCCAATACCGATTCAGAGTGCCAGTCAAACCCTGACAAAAAAATAGCGAGGGATACTGAAATTATTACAAGCGCACAAACAACTATTGTAGCAATGTTGTTTTTCTGCGCCATCTTTTTTGAATAGGTTTTTTTCATAAATTCATCTCTTAACTTAAAAGCTTTACTGTATTATTTTATCACAAAAGGGTCAAATATGCAAATTATTGTATAAACCCGCCGCCTAAAACGGCATCACCAATATAAAAAACTGCCGACTGACCTTTGGCAGGGGCTTTGACAGCCTCATCAAAATTAACCTGTATGCACCCGTCACTAAGCGGGGTCAAAAGTGCATTTTCGGCACGAGCGGCTGAACGGATCTTAACCTGCGCCCTGGTCGGCTCAAAAATGCCGCTTTTCATCATAAATGCGCAGTCTTTAACTAAGATCTCGTCGCGGTATTGTCCGCCGTTAAAGGCAAGATATATCTTGTTTTGCTGAGGGTCGATCTCTTTTATAAAAACCGGCTGCCCCAGTGCGATTCCAAGCCCTTTTCTCTGACCTACCGTGTAGTGAATTATTCCCTTGTGCCTGCCGCAAACAGAGCCGTCGGGCGCGATAAAATCGCCCTCGGGACAACTGCCTGAGTGTGCCTCTATGTATGCGCCGTAGTCATTGTCGGGAATAAAGCAGTTTTCCTGACTGTCGGGCGCCTCGGCGCAGGAGAGATTTAGCTCTCTCGCTTTTTCTCTGACCTCGCTTTTTTCAAACGCCGATAAAGGAAAAATGAGCCGAGATAAAACCTCCTGCGAAAGCCTGTAAAGCATATAGGATTGGTCGCGTGCAGAGGATTCGGATCTCTTTATAAAATATCTTTCGTTTTCAAAGCCTATCTGCGCATAGTGACCTGTTGCAATATAGTCACATCCCTGCTCGTCTGCAGTTTTTAAAAGATAATTAAACTTTATAAGCGGATTGCAGATAACGCAGGGATTTGGTGTGCGCCCGTTTTTGTAATCACAAATAAAGCTGTCAATTATCTTCTCTTTAAATTGCTCGCGTAAATCAAGAACGGTAAGAGGGATTTCAAGCGCCTTTGCTGCTGCTTTTGCGCTCTCAACGGTACCCTCGTGGGCGTCAGACATCTTCATTACAACGGCCTTGACTTCATAGCCGTCCTTTTTTAAAAGCTCGGCGCAAACAGATGAGTCAACTCCGCCCGAAAGCGCCAGCATAACTGTTTTTTTGCTATTCAATTTTGCCGCGCTCCCTTCGGGTTTTATTTTAAATTCTGATAAAACGAAACTGCCAGCCTGTCGCATCTCTCGTTGTATGGGTTTCCTGCGTGCCCTTTTACCCAAACAAGCGTTACCTCGTGCCTGTCAAAAAGTTCAATCAGCCTTTGCCATAAATCAGGATTAAGTGCAGGTTTTTTGTCGGCTTTTTTCCAGCCGTTTTTCTGCCAAGAGCGCGCCCAACCCTTGTCCATTCCGTCAACTAAATACTTTGAGTCGGAATAAAGGGTAACAGAGCAGGGCTCCTTAAGAGCAGAAAGACCTTCGATGGCGGCGGTAAGCTCCATTCGGTTGTTTGTGGTGCCCTTTTCGCCGCCGCACAGCTCTTTTTCAATTACGCCGTATTTTAATATAGCGCCCCATCCGCCCGGACCGGGATTGCCGCTGCAGGCTCCGTCGGTGTAAAGTTCAACCTTTTTCAAAGCTCACGCCCCCTTTCATTTTGTCCTAAACAAATCAATTATAATATATTTTTGCAAAGGAAACAAGAGTGTTTTTGAAAAAGGCAGAGAATAACAAACGGAAATTTAAGGCAGAATAAATTTATGTGTTGACAAAGTGTCAATTTTTAGTGATAATATATAGTAAGAAAGTGTATATACACTTTGGAAAAGGAGATGCACAGTGAGAGTTATTGCCGGAGATAAAAAAGGAAGGCGGCTTGTAACGCCCGATGGTCTTGATACAAGGCCGACCTCGGACAAGGTTAAGGAAGCGCTTTTCAGTATAATCCAGTTTGAGCTTGACGGTGCAAGTTTTCTTGACCTTTTTGCAGGCAGCGGCCAGATGGGAATTGAGGCTCTAAGCCGCGGAGCCGAGCGAGCTGTTTTTGTCGATAGCGGCAAAAAGCCTTGCGACTGTATCCGTCAGAATTTAAAAGAGCTTTCTTTGTCTGACAGGGCAGAGGTAAAAATGCAAAATGTCGAAAGTTTTCTTTCGCTTTGCTCAGAAAAATTTGATATAATTTTCTTAGATCCGCCCTATAAAGAGGAGCTGGTTTCTGCAGTTTTTGAGGCTGTAACCCGCGTGGCGAATGACACAGCGGCAATTATCTGCGAGGTTCCAAAAGGGCTTGAGGTCTTAGAAAACGTAAACGGCTTTTCGCTTAAAAAACGATATAGATACGGAAAAACCGAGCTTGTCCTTTTCAGAAAAGAGGACGGACAGACCGAAATTTACTGACAGGATAGTGAAAATAAATGAATCTTGCAATTTGCCCCGGAAGCTTTGACCCGATAACAAGGGGTCACGTGGATATCATCCGCCGAGCCTCCAAAATTTTTGATAAGGTTATTGTGCTTGTTTTAACAAACCCCAATAAAAAACATACATTTCCGATTTCTGAGCGCCGCCGCCTTATAGAGTCTGCTCTCGGCGAGTGTGAAAACATAGTGGTAGATTCCTATAGCGGCCTGCTTGCCGATTATGCGAAAAATGTCGGCGCCACCGCCATTGTTAAGGGACTTCGCGCTATGTCGGACTTTGAATATGAATTTCAGATGGCGCTTACAAATAAAAAGCTCAATCCCGCGCTTGAAACGGTGTTTTTAACGTCGTCGGCAGAAAACATGTATCTTAGCTCAAGTATGGTGCGGCAGGTAGCGCTTTTCGGGGGAGATATATCGCCCTTTGTGCCGCCTGAAATTTTAGATGACGTGCATAATGTTTTAAAAATAATAAATCAGGGAGGAAATGAATAATGAACGTGGACGATATGGTTGATTTGCTCGACGATATGTTCGAGGACGCAGTGAAAATGCCGCTTACAGGCGGCAAATGCCTTATTGATTCTCAAAAGGCAAGGGACTTAATTGATGATATCCGTATGAATCTTCCTCAGGAGATACGTCAGGCAAAGGCAATAGTTGCCGATAGAGGAGAAATTATCTCTATTGCAAAGCAGGAGGCTGAGGATATTATCCGCAATGCCGAGGAAAGAGCAAAATCTATTGTTAATAAGGACGAGCTTGTGCTTCAGGCTCAGAACCGCGCCAATGAAATTTTATCTCAGGCTCATCAAAAGTCAAGAGAGGTTCGTCAGGCGGCTTACGATTTTGCCGATGAAATGCTCAGAAACGCCGAAGAGGTGCTTGCAAAGAGCGCTTCCGAGGTAAAGCAGACAAGAACAGGTCTTCGCAATAAAAGAATGGGAACCCCTCAGGAATAAGTAAATAAAAAACGGCGGCAGAGATGCCGCCTTTTTTTGTGCAAAACTCTTGACAAATCTGTCTATTGATGATAGACTATAGATAGAGTCTATAGCTAATAGACAAAAAAGGAGAGTGATTTCTATGTGGAAGGTCAGATTAGGTGAGGTTGAGTCGCATTTTGCTGATATTGTGTGGCAAAATGAGCCGATCAGCACCAAAGAGTTGGTAGAGCTTTGCCAAAACGAGCTTAATTGGAGGCGGACTACGACCTACACAGTTTTAAAAAAGCTCTGCGAAAGAGGAATATTTAAAACAGAGAACAGCATCGTTACATCTCTTATCTCAAAAGACGAGTTTTGCGCTATACAGAGCGAAAAATTTGTTGATGACACCTTTGAGGGCTCCCTGCCTGCATTTATTGCGGCTTTTGCAAGCCGTAAAAAACTGAGCGAAAAGGATTTAGATGAGATACGCCATTTGATAGATAACTTCAAGAGGTAAAAATATGAGCAACGTCTTTCTTAGCATTTTAAACATAAGCATTACAGCAAGCTGGTTGGTTTTGGCAGTTGTTGTTCTGCGCCTTGCTTTAAAAAAGGCGCCCAAATGGATAACCTGCCTTTTGTGGTTGGTTGTGGCTCTTAGGCTTGTAATGCCCTTTTCGCTTGAAAGCATTTTCAGCCTTGTTCCAAGCGCCCAAACTCTGCCGCCAGAAATTATGATGGACAAAACGCCTGAGATCCAAAGCGGCATCCCAATAGTAAACGAGGTTATAAATCCGATTATTTCTCAAAGCTTTGCGCCCCAGCCTTCAGACAGTGCAAACCCTTTGCAGATAATTATCCCCATAGCCGCACAGCTTTGGATAGTCGGCATTATCGCAATGCTTATATATGCGCTTGTTTCTTATCTTAACCTTAAACGAAAGGTGAAAATTTGTCAAAAACACAGCGATAATATTTATTTTTGCGATTACATAGCTTCGCCCTTTATTTTAGGAATTATAAAGCCGCGCATTTATCTTCCTTCGGGAATTTCTGATAAGGAAATGAACTTTGTTATAGAGCACGAAAAAGCTCACCTTAAAAGAAAAGACCATCTCATAAAGCCCTTTGCCTTTGTTCTGCTTACGCTATATTGGTTTAATCCGGTTATCTGGCTTGCTTATATCCTTTTGTGCCGAGATATCGAGCTTGCCTGCGATCAAAAGGCAATAAAGGATATGGATGCGGATGAAAAAGTGGGCTACTCAGAAGCGCTTGTTTCCTTAAGCACACAACGAAGGATGATTATGGTTTGTCCTGTGGCGTTTGGTGAGGTTGGTGTAAAGGATAGAATAAAGTCTGTTTTAAATTATAAAAAGCCTGCTTTTTGGGTTATAATCGCTTCGCTTGTTGTCTGCGCGGCTGTTGCGCTCTGTTTTTTGACAAATCCAAAGGAAAAACAGCCTGTCGAAAGCAGCAGCTCTGTATCATCGCAAGAGAACACAAGCAGTATAACCTCAAGCGAGAGTGCTGAGTCTGAAAGCCTAAACACACTAACATCTTCTCAGACACAGTCTAATAACATTTCTTCTCAACAATCGGGTTATTCTCCCGAAGAACTTTCGCTTGAAAATCAAAAGATGGCGGCAGAGCTTATTGAATTTGTAAAAAATAATAGTGCGTCAGAGATTGAGTTTTTTGACGGAAGCAAAAATCACCTTGCGAGCACAAATTTTTCTCCCTATCAAAGCACAGCAGGTATAGAACCGTTTGAGAAAATTCAAGGAAAAGCCGAGGTTAAAAAGTTTATAAAATCCTTAGAGCTTGACAGGTGGCAGCCGAGACGATTTGATATACTGTCTGTACCCTTTATCTGTTTTTATATCGGTGAGGATGTTCAGCTGAAATTAGAGGCACAGATCGAAATACAGAATAAAAAATATTCTTGGATATCAATTTCTACGGCTGAGCACGAAATATTCTATGTGGTGCCTGACAGTGTTTATGATATGCTTTGGGATTTTTACGACACAACAGAAATGCTCCCTTCAGGTCAAGAGTCTAAGGCGTGGGATGCAGTTAGGAACATTGGCTATAACGAGCATGAAACAGTAAGCTTTTATTGCGAAAAAACTGTGCCGTTAACTGCAGATTTTACACCTCTTGATAAACTAAACAGCATTGCACCACCGGATAAACTAATCGAGGGGAAAGAAAAGGTTAGAGAGTTTGTAGATTTGCTTGGGTTTGACCAGTGGAAACCGAGGGTGTTCCCTGAATTTAAATCGTTACCAAAGGCTTTTATATATGTTGATGAGAATACATATATAAGCCTTGAGGCGCAGACAGATGAGCATTCTTGGGTGTCTGTAAACACTGTTGATGAAAAATGGTATTATGTTGTGCCAATCGAAGTTTATAACAGAATTTTAGACTATGTGAGGTAATAAAACCGGCTAAATAAGAGCGGCGGCGAGAGCCGCCGCTTTTTGTTTTTGCAAAAGAGGTTGGAAACTGCGTAAAAGCGCGGTTTTCGACCTATTTTTTATGCCTGAAAATTTGTAAAAAATTACCTAAAATTTTTGGGCAAATCCCTTGACTTTGGCGGGTTTGAGGAGTATAATAGGTGTAAATAGGTGGCAAAAGGTGAAAAAAGGTGATTTTCCACAATTTCCACCGAGTTTTTAACATCAAAGTGAAAGGAGCGGGGAAAATGCTTATAGGCAAGTTTAAAAACACAATAGATGCAAACGGCAGAATTATATTCCCTGCGAATTTCAGAAAAGATATGGGCGAGAATATAGTGCTCGCCAAAGGCCTTTTTGATAAGTGTCTGTGCGCCTATTCCGAAGAGGAATGGAAGCGCCTTTGCGACAATCTTAAAAATTTCCCCGAGGCTAAGGTAAGGCAGGTTAAAAGCTGGCTTTTCGGAAGCGCCTGCACCTTAAAGGCGGACAAGCAGGGAAGAGTTTTTATTTCAAACGAGCTTATTGAGCACGCAGGGCTTGAGAAAGAGGTTATCTTTGTTGGTATGGAGTCAAAGGTTGAGCTCTGGAATGCCGATAATTACGACAAGATGTACGAAAGCATTACTCCCGAAAGTGTTGCCGATGTGCTCACTCAGCTCGGATTTTAAGCTTTGAGGAAAAATTATGGAATTTGTGCATAAACCGATTATGCTCTCCCAGTGCTTAGAGGCGCTGAAAATAGATCCTTTGGGAATTTATGTCGACGGAACGGTTGGCGGAGCGGGACATTCTTCAGAGATAGCCAAAAGGCTGGAGCACAAAAAAGGCGGCCGGCTTTTGTGCCTTGATCGCGACCCCGATGCCGTAAAGGTTGCAAGTCAGCGCCTTTCTGAGTATAAGCAGGCGAGCGTGCATCACAGAAACTATTCCGATTTAGTATGCCTTTTAAAAGAGCTGAATATAAATGGTGTAGATGGCGTACTTCTTGACTTAGGGGTTTCATCCTTTCAGCTTGACTGCGCAGAGAGAGGCTTTTCCTTCAGGCTTGACGCTCCGCTTGATATGCGAATGAGCAAAGAGGGAATAAGCGCTAAAGATGTTGTAAATGGTTATGACGAGGCCCGCCTTGCAAATATAATATTTACATATTCCGAAGAAAAGTTTGCAAGAAAAATAGCGGCAGCAATCGTAAGAGAGCGGCAAAAGGCTCCCATTGAAACAACCCTTGAGCTTGCCGAGATAATAAAAAGCGCCATTCCGGCGGCCGCAAGGCGAGAAAAAAACCCCTGCAAGCGAACCTTTCAGGCAATAAGAATTGAGGTAAACGGCGAGCTTGAGCATTTAAAGGCGGCGCTCGATTCGGTTTTTGAAGCGTTAAATCCCGGTGGAAGACTTGCAATCATCACCTTCCATTCGCTTGAAGATAGAATAGTAAAGCAAAAATATAAAGAATGGTGCAAGGGCTGCACCTGTCCAAAGGATTTTCCTGTTTGCGTTTGCGGCAATAAACCAAAAGGCAAAATGACTCCCTCAAAGGCTATCGAAGCCTCGAAAGAGGAGCAGGAACAAAATCCGAGAAGTAAAAGTGCAAGACTCAGAGTTTTCGAAAAGCTCTGATCTTAAAAGGAAGTTTAAAGGAAAGGAGAAATGAAAAATGCAAAGCGGCGTAGCCTACGATTTGTCGAGATTTGAAACAAAACGTCACACAAATCCCCAGCCTAAGCCTCGGCTTAAAGCGGTAAAAGGTAAAAAGAAAAAAACAGCGGTAGCATCAAGGATTTCTCCTGTACTTGCAGTTATGACAGCGGTTGTATCTGTTTTGATCTGCGCATATATGATCTACACACACGTTATGATAACCGAAACAACAGCGGCAATAACAAGGGTCAATAAAGAGATAACAACTCTTCAGAGCGAGCAGGTAAGGCTCAACAGTGAGCTCGATGCCATTATGTCTCGCGGCAACATCGAGGAAAAGGCGCTTGCTCTCGGAATGTATCAGGCCGATAAGCTTCAGGTAGAGTGCGTTGAGGTAAATTCGGGAGATAAGATTGAGGTGCTTGCAGACGAGCGCAATATCTTTGAAAAAATAGGAGATTTTATCGATAATCTGTTTTAAGATGTAAAATTTCAGATGTCAAAAGAGCTGAGGGACATATTTTTGCGGGGCTTGCCGCTCTAAACAAAATATGAAGCAACTTGGCTCTTTATTTAGTTATACGAGGCAAAAAATTTGTCGGGAGGTTATTTTTTGGCAAAACAACCCACAGTCTTAATGAAAAGACGCATAAATATTCTGCTTGTTTTTGTAATAATGCTGGGCTTTATTCTTATGACAGGCCGCCTTTTCTTTTTGCAGGTTGCAGGCGGCGATGATTACAGAGAAAAGGCCACAGCTCAACAGCTTCGCGATAGTACCATTGCGGCAAAACGCGGGACTATTTATGATTGCAATATGAACATTCTTGCTCAGAGCGCAACTGTCTGGACGGCTTATCTTTCCCCCGTTTACATTAATGACGATGAGGAGGCAAACCTTATTGCAGATAAGCTCTCGGAAATTTTGGATGTAGATAGAGAAACCGTTTATAAAAAGACACAGAAAAACACCTATTATGAATATATAAAGCGCAAGATCGAAAAGGATAAGGCTGACGAGATTCGCACCTTCTGTTCGGAAAATGAAATATCGGCAATCGGTCTTGATGAAGATACAAAGAGATACTATCCACACAATAATTTAGCCTCTACCGTTATAGGCTTCACGGGAACCGATAATCAAGGCCTTACAGGAATAGAAGCCTATTATGACAGCTATTTAAAGGGAACTGACGGCAGGGTGGTCAGCGCAAAAAATGCCTGGGGAACCGATATGCCGTTTGAATACGAAAAGCGCATTGAGGCAATCGACGGAAACAGCCTTGTGCTCACGATCGACCAAAACATTCAGTACTATGTTGATAAGCATCTTGAAACTGCGGTAAAGGAGCAAAAGGTTAATAACCGCGCCGCCGCAATCGTTATGGATGTTAAAACAGGTGAGATACTTGCAATGTCAACAAAGGGCGACTTTGATTTAAACAGCCCCTTTACCATTTATGACAGCACCCTTGCAGAAAAGCTTGATGCTCTTTCGGGCGATGAAAAAACCGCCGAGCTTGCAAAGCTTCAAAATCAGCAGTGGCGAAACAAGGTTATTTCAGACCCCTACGAGCCCGGCTCGGTTTTCAAGATAATAACTGCTGCCGCTGCACTTGAAGAGGGTGTTGTTAAGGAAAATGAAGGCTTTGTCTGCACAGGCTCCTATCGCGTCGGCGATAGAAATATTCACTGCTGGAAAACCTCGGGGCACGGCAGAGAAAGCTTCTCAGACGGAATTATGAATTCCTGCAACCCCGTTTTTATGACGGTCGGCTCACGCCTTGGCGGAGACCTTTTCTATAAATATTTAGAGGCCTTCGGTCTTACAGAAAAAACAGGCATCGACCTTCCGGGTGAGGCAACGAGTATTACCCACAGCAAAACCACCCTTAAAAATGCGGTTAACTTAGCCTCGTCCTCTATGGGCCAGTCCTTTAAGATAACCCCGATACAGATAATAACTGCCGTTTCGGCGGCGGTAAACGGCGGAAACCTTGTAACTCCGCACCTTGTAAAGCAGATCCTTGATGCTGATGGCTCGGTTATCGAGAATATCGGACCTCAGATCAAAAGGCAGGTAATTTCAGAGGAGACCTCCAAAAAGCTTTCGCTTATGCTTGAGAGGGTTGTCGCCGAGGGAACAGGTAAAAACGCTTATATAATGGGTTACCGCATCGGCGGTAAAACAGGAACCTCTGAAAAGCTTGATAAGGTTTATTTAGAGGGCGAAAAAGAGGATTATATTATGTCCTTTCTTGGATTTGCCCCTGCTGATGATCCGCAGGTTGCCTGTATTGTTATAATCGATGAACCAAGAGCAGGCGAGGTTTACGGTTCTGCCGTTGCCGCTCCTGTTTGCGGAAGTATTTTAGGCGACGTATTGCCTTACCTTGGAACAGAGCCTCAGTACACCTCTGAGGAGCTTGCAAAGGTTAATGTAACTGTTCCCAATATAGTTGGAAAAACTGCCCATATGGGCGAGGCCGCACTTCAGAAGTACGGACTTCACGGCACCATCGTCGGCGCAGGCGACAGAGTAATAAAACAGGTGCCTGCGGCAGGCCAGAGCGTTCCACGCGGAGGTAGCGTAATTATCTACACCGAGGAGAACGCTGTACAGAAAAATGTAACCGTTCCAAATCTTATAGGTCTGACGGCGCAGGAGGTTAACACAAGGCTTACCGCGCTTGGACTTAACGCCAAAATAACCGGCGGAGGCCTTGACCAAAACGGATGCCTATCCTCAAAACAGAGCATCGCGGCAGGGGAAAAGGTTCCTATCGGAACGGTTGTTGAAATAACATTCTTAAGCAAAGATGAGGTTCAGTAACCTCGGGAGAGACACCATGAGATTAACACTTGAAAGAGCGGCACAGTTTACATCCGGAGAGCTTTTGGCCCCCAAGGATGCCGTTATCACATCGGTCACAACAGACACAAGAGAGATAAGAGAAGGCAGTCTTTTTGTTGCGCTTAAGGGCGAGAGGTTTGACGGCCACGATTTTGCCCTTGATGCAGTAAATCGCGGCGCTGTTGCCGTGCTTTCTCAGCAAGGTGAGGAGTTTTTTGCCCGCTCAATTCCGCTTATCGTTGTAAAAGACACCTATAAGGCGCTTCTTTCTCTTGCGGCAGGATATAGGAGAATGCTTGATATTTCTGTTGTCGGTGTTACGGGAAGCGTTGGAAAGACTACCACCAAGGATATGATCGCCTCGGTGCTGTCTGTTGCGGTCAAAACCGCCAAGACACAGGGCAATTTAAATAACCATATTGGCGTTCCCAAGACCGTTTTCTCAATTTCCGATGAGGAAAGGGCCGCGGTTATTGAAATGGGAATGAACCACGCAGGAGAAATATCGGCACTGACAAAAACAGCTCGACCCGACATGGCGGTTATTACCAATATAGGCGAATCTCATATAGAAAACCTTAAAACAAGAGAAAATATTCTTAAAGCAAAGCTCGAGATCTTAGAGGGAATGCGCCCCGATGCTCCACTTATCATAAATGCCGATAACGATATTTTAGGCAAGATATATGAGCTTGATGAGCATAGAGTAATTCGTTGCAGTGTAAGCGGAGACGACGCCTTTATAACTGCGACCGACATAAAGGAAACCCCATCGGGAATGAGCTTTTTTATAAACGCAGGCGGACAGCCGCTTTGCGATGCTTTTATCCCTGCTATGGGAGTGCACAATGTAGGTAATGCACTTCTTGCCGCAGCGGTAGGTGTTGTTATGGGTCTCAGCGGCGAGCAGATACAAAAAGGCCTCTCAAGATATTCTCCGTCGGGAATGCGTCAGAGAATTTGCGATGTGGCAAAAATGAGATTTATTGAGGACTGCTATAATGCAAGCCCGACAAGCATGACAGCTTCTCTGGATGTGCTTAAAAATATTAGCGACGGCAGAGCCGTTGCGGTTTTGGGAGATATGCTGGAGCTTGGCGACCTGACAGAGAGCGCACACCTTGAGGTTGGCAGATATGCCGCAAAAAAATGCGACCTTGTTGTTTGTTGCGGTCAAAACGCAAAGCTTATAGAAGAGGCGGCAAAGGCTGAAGGCTGTCAGAGCGTTTGGTTTGAAAGCCTTGAAGAAACACAGCAATTCCTTATAAATGAGCTTAAAGAGGGCGACTGCGTGCTCTTTAAGGCAAGCCACAGTATGCAGTTTGAAAAAATAATAAACGCCCTGTATTCGGCGTTTAAAAACTAAAAAAGGAGTTAAAAGAGCGTGGACTGGATAGTAATTATAGCGGCAGTTATCGGCTTTGGCGTAACAGCAGGCTCGGGATTTTTCTTTATTCCCTTTTTAAAAAAGCTTAAATACGGGCAGACTATTCTTGATATAGGACCAAGCTGGCACAAATCTAAGCAGGGAACTCCCACAATGGGCGGCCTTATGTTTATTTTAGGAATAACAGTCGCCGTCATAATTTCGCTTATAACAATGTTTATAATAGGCGGCGACCTTTATCAGAATCGCCTTATTGCAGGCATAATTATGGCGCTTGCATTCGGAGCTCTCGGATTTGTGGATGATTATGTAAAGGTTGTAAAAAAGCGCAACTTGGGGCTTACCGCAGGACAAAAAATGATTGCCCAGATCGTAATTGCTCTTGCCTATCTTTTAATGCTTTTCTTTGGCGGAGACAGCAACACTACTGTTTGGTTTCCTTTCTTAGGCTCGCTTGATTTCGGATTTTTGTATTATCCCTTTGCCGCCGTTATGATAGTAGGCTTTGTAAATGCAGTTAACCTAACCGATGGCATCGACGGCCTTGCCTCAAGCGTGACCTTTGTCGCCGCGCTTGGCTTTATGGCGGCCTCGTCACTGCTCAGAGCAGGCTCAATGAATGTTCTTGCGGCCGCTTTAGCGGGCGGATGCCTGGGATTTCTTATCTTTAATTTCCATCCCGCAAAGGTCTTTATGGGCGATACAGGCTCAATGTTTTTGGGCGGAATAGTCGTGGCACTTGCCTTTGGCATCGGTCAGCCGCTTCTTTTATTCCTTTTCGGACTTGTTTACTTTATTGAAACTGCATCTGTTATGATACAGGTAACATATTTTAAACTTACACACGGAAAACGCATATTTAAAATGAGTCCGATCCATCATCATTTTGAGATGTCGGGTTGGAGCGAAGAAAAGATAGTTATAGTATTTTCTGCCGTAACGCTTGTAACAAGTGCTGTTGCGGTTTTGTCGATAGTTGATTTGATAAAATAAGGGAGGACCCGCCTTGGCTTTTCAAAAAGGTAGAGAGAAAAAAAGTCGCGGAAAGATAGATCTGACATTTTTAATACTCGTTTTTGTCATTCTCACCATAGGGCTTATAATGCTCTTTTCGGCGAGCTATGTTGACGCGCTTTACCGCGAGGGCGATAGCTTTTTCTATATAAAAAAGCAGTTTATATTTGCATTGGTTGGAATAGCGGCAATGTTTTTTATCGCCTATGTGGTCGATTATCATATTCTCCACCGTTTTGCAGTCCCTATCCTGCTTGTAACCGAGGTTTTACTTGTTGTGGTTTATTTCTGCCCGCCTGTTAACGGCGTTACAAGGTGGATACCCCTTCCTATAGTAGGCACCATTCAGCCTTCGGAAATCGCAAAGTTTGCTGTTATCACAATGTTTGCGCATATCATTTCACTAAACTTTAAAAAAATGGATACCTTTAAGGGCGGCGTTTTGCCCTTTCTGCCAATTATTTTAACAGTCGTTCCACTTGTTCTTTTCGAGCGTCACCTTTCGGGCGGTATTCTTATTGCCCTTATCTGCGCTGTTATGATGCTTGTCGGTGGCACAAAACTGCGTTGGTTCGGCCTTGCGGGCGCGGGCGCAGGCGCCGCGGCAGTTGCGGCTTACTTTTTAGGCCTTTTAGATAGCGTTTGGTCGCGAATTGAGGTTTTTATAGACCCGTTTGTTGATGCCAGAGGCGCAGGCTTCCAGAATATTCAGGCGCTTTATGCTATTTGCTCAGGCGGCCTTATGGGTCTCGGCCTTGGCAATTCAAGACAAAAATATCTCTACATTCCCGAGCCTCAGAACGACTTTATTTTTGCAATAGTCTGTGAGGAATTGGGCTTTGTAGGCGCGGCAATAATCATCATTCTGTTTGCCCTTCTTGTGTGGCGCGGCTTTGTTATTGCTTCAAAAGCTAAGGATAAATTCGGCAGTATGCTTGTTATCGGCGTTGTTTCTCAGATTGGACTTCAAACAATTCTTAACATCGCCGTTGTTACAAAGAGCGTTCCCAACACGGGAATTCCGCTTCCGTTTTTCAGTTACGGAGGCTCGGCGCTTTTAATTCTCCTCGCCGAAATAGGCGTTGTTTTAAATGTTTCGCGCCATTCTATGATGGAGAAAAACTGAAACTTTATAAAGGAGCATTGTTATGAAGGTCCTTTTTGCAGCAGGTGGAACGGGTGGACATATAAATCCTGCACTTGCTATTGCAGGCACAATAAAAAGCAGACACCCTGAAACTCAGATCCTCTTTGCGGGCACCCCCTGGGGAATGGAAGCAAAATTTGTCCCCGATGCCGGCTATGATTTTACCACTATAAAGGTAAGAGGTTTTGAACGTAGCTTTAGCCCCAAAGCCATTAAGGGCAACCTTAAGGCTATAAAATACCTTATCTCGTCGGGCAGACGTGCAAAGCAAATAATAAATAGCTTTAAACCTGATATAGTTATCGGAACAGGCGGTTATGTAAGCGGTCCTGTTGTGCGTGCCGCGGCAAAAATGGGCATAAAGACTCTTATTCATGAGCAAAATGCCTTCCCCGGAGTTACAACAAAGCTTCTTTCTAATGATGTTGATGTTATTTTGGTGGCATTTAAAGAGGCAATGCCGAGAATTAACACAAAGGCGAGAATGATAGAGGTCGGAAACCCTGTAAGACAGGAGTTCCTCTTTGCAGATAAAGAAAAAAGCCGCCAAAATCTCGGACTTGACAGCGATAAAATAGTAGTCCTGTCCTGCGGCGGTTCCCTCGGCGCAAAGGCAATAAACCTTGCAATGACCGATGTTTTAAAAGAGCTTTCTAAAGATGATAAATTCCAGTTTGTTCACGCAACAGGTCATTTTGGCAGTCTCTGGATGCCCGATCTTCTTCGTGAAAACGGCGTGGACATAGATAATAATAAAAATTTAAGGGTTATGGAATATATAAGCCGTATGCCAGAGTATCTTTCTGCCTGCGACCTTATAATAACCCGTTCAGGCGCAATAACCTTAAGCGAAATACAGGTGCAGGGAAAGGCGGCAATCCTTATCCCCTCGCCTAATGTTACGGAAAACCATCAGTTTCATAATGCTATGGTGCTTGCAAATGCAAATGCAGGCGTTGTGATCGAGGAAAAGAATTTAAGCGGTCAGCTTCTTCTAAAAACCATTAAGGAACTTTCTTCTGATAAAGAAAAGCTAAAAGAAATGGGCAAAAATGCCGCCGCAATTTCAAAGGGCGACGCAAATAATCTTATTTACGATGAAATAATGAGGCTTTATAAAAACAAAGCCTAAAACCCTGAATTTTCACCAAACTGCTCAAAAGGGCATAATATGTGGTATAAAAATCATCATATTATGGCTGGAGAGTGAAATTATGAAATTCAGGATAAACGGAGGTAAAAGACTAAACGGCGTTTTAAAGGTGCAGGGAGCAAAAAACAGTATACTTCCCATCCTTGCTGCCTGTGTGCTGTGCAAAGGAGAGGTTGTTTTACATAACTGCCCCAAGCTTTCGGATGTCGGTTCAGCCATTGAAATACTTGTCCACCTGGGGCTTAAAGTTGAGCAAAACGGCGAAGATATAAGGGTTTTATGCCGTGGCATAAACTGTTGTGAGGTGCCTCAAAACCTTATGCATCAGATGCGCTCGTCTGTGGTTTTTTTAGGACCTATTCTGGCGGCATCAGGCTGTGCCGTTATCTCAATGCCGGGCGGTTGTGAGCTCGGACCGAGACCGATTGATATACATATTTCGGCACTAAGAAGATTGGGAGCAGAGATCAGCGATGAGCACGGAATGCTAAGATGCAAAGCAAAAAACGGACTTGTCGGAACCCAGATAGACCTGCTTTTTCCAAGCGTTGGAGCAACAGAAAACACAATGCTGGCATCAACCCTTGCAAAAGGCACGACCGTTATCACAAACGCCGCGAGAGAACCCGAGATCGTTGATCTTGCCAACTTTTTAAATGCCTGCGGAGCCAAAATAAAGGGTGCAGGAAGCAGTACTGTTGTGATCGAAGGAGTAAAAGAGCTCGGCGGTTGTGAGTACAGCGTTATGCCCGATAGAATTGCCGCCGCAACCTTTTTAACTGCGGCCGCTATTACACGCGGCGATGTAACCTTAAAAGGCGCAAGGCAGGAGGACATAACAAGCGTGCTTGCTCTCTTAAAGCAGGCAGGATGCTCAGTAAGCGTTAAAAGCGATGAAATAAGGGCGCTTTGCGATAAAAGGCCGAGCGCTATGAATATAATTAAAACCTTGCCTTACCCCGGCTTTCCAACAGACGCACAGGCGCCGCTAATGAGCCTTGCCGCTGTTTGCGAGGGCACAACTATGTTTGTCGAAACCATTTTTGAAAACCGTTATAGGCACGTCGGCGAGCTTATCAGAATGGGCGCCGATATTAAAACAGAGGGCAAGGTTGCGGTAGTGAACGGTGTAGAGCGCCTTAAAAGTGCCGCCGTTACCTGCACAGACCTGCGCGGAGGCGCGGCGCTGTTTTTAGCGGCGCTTTCGGCAGATGGAACAAGCGATATTTACAGCATTGAACATATTGACAGAGGTTATCAGCATATAGAAAAGGACTTTGCGGCGCTTTCAGCAGAGGTTTTGCGCACAGAGTAAAAAAATCGGAGAAGAAAAATGAAAAGAAAAGCAAACAGATTTGAACAAAACAAATCGAACATCCGAAATAACACAAGCGCCGTCGCACCAAAACGCAAAAGACGGCGCCGTCGCTCTTCGGCCGCTCGCATAACCCTGGTTATAACCGTTTTGCTTGCTGTTGCGGTTGGAGCAGTCTTGAGCCTCACCGTATTTTTCAAGATAAAGAGTATTGATGTTTACGGCGAGACCCGTTACAGCTCAAAGGAGATAATAAAGGCAGGAAATATAGCACTCGAAAGCAATCTTATTAGGCTGGATTCTGCTCATATCGCAAACAGAATTGAAACACAGCTTCCCTATATCGAAGAGGTCAAGGTTAAAAAGCACCTTCCCACAACGGTTGAGCTTAATGTATCACCTGCCACCGTTGCAGGTTATATTTCACTTAAAAACGAATTTATCATAGTCAGCACTGAGGGTAAGGTGCTCGAAAAACTTAATGAAAAGCCTGCAGACACAGCCGAAATTGTAGGAGTCGATGTAGATGAGATAAAGGTTTCGGAATATGTAACAGCCCAAAACAATTCAATGAAATATGTAAAAAAGATCTATGAGGCATTTGGAGAGGTGCTTTCAAAAAACATCACCTCTGTCAATGTGGCAGACAGAGTAAATCTCTCCTTTGTTTATCGCGACAGAATAACCGTACAGCTCGGAAGTGAAGCAGATCTTGCCGAAAAGCTTAAGTTTGTTATAAAGATCCTTTCCGATCCCAACAAGGTCTCGGATGATGATATGGGTATGATCTATGCTACAAATGCAAAAAAAATAAGCTTTTTGCGTAAGGGCAGTTATAGCGAATATCTTGCTCAGCTTGAAAGCGAGCAGCAGGAGCAAAACGACGACACCTCATCGGGCATTGCACAGCCCGAAAGCGAGGACAACCCCTCTTACAATGAAACAACCTCTTCAAAAACACAGCAGTAATGAGGTTTATAAAAATAAAACAGAAAAAACTTTCAAAAGTCAAAAAAATGGGTTGAAATGCCAAAAATAATCTGGTATTATATTAATATATATAGGTATGTGTATTTATTCTAAAATATCCCAATTTATGAGGAGGGGCCGTTATGGACCTTATATTAGATAACGAGTTTGAGAAAAAGGCGAGAATTCTTGTTGCCGGTGTCGGCGGAGGCGGCGGAAATGCCGTTAACAGAATGATTGAATCGGGTATGAGCAGTGTTGAATTTTTAATGATCAACACCGATCAGCAGGCTCTTTACAGAGCATCCGATAATATTGCAACTAAAATTTCAATAGGGGACAAGCTTACCCATGGAAGAGGAGCAGGCGGAGTTCCCGAAAAGGGCCAGCGCGCCGCTGAGGAGAGCCGCGATGAGATCGCCGCCGCAATTGAAGGCGCTCAGATGCTCTTTATTACAGCCGGTATGGGCGGCGGAACAGGTACAGGTGCCGCTCCCGTTGTTGCATCCATTGCAAAAGAAATGGGAATTCTCACCATCGGTGTTGTAACCAAGCCCTTTGATTTTGAAGGTAAGGTTCGTCATGACCAGGCTGAGCTTGGCATCACCGCTTTAAGAGAGCAGGTCGATTCCCTTTTGGTTATCCCCAATGAGCGCTTAAAGCTCGTTTCGGACACAGATATTACATTCCTCAATGCCTTTATTATGGCTGACGACGTTCTTCGCCAGGCTGTAAGAAGCATTTCCGACCTTATCAATGTTCCCGGTGTTATCAACCTCGACTTTGCCGATGTTGTAAGCATTATGAAGGGTGCAGGCACATCTCATATGGGTATCGGAAGCGCAAGCGGAGAAAACAAGGCAGAGGAAGCCGCAAATGCCGCAGTTTCCAGCCCGCTGCTTGAAACCTCCATCAACGGCGCTAAGGGCGTTATCCTTAACCTTACTGCATCTTCGGACATCTCGCTTGCCGATGTTGATGTTGCATCCAGCATTATCCGTAAAGCCGCTCATCCCGAAGCAAATATCATCTTCGGTTTTGCTTATGATGATAATATGGATGACGAAATGCGCATCACCGTTATTGCAACAGATTTTGAGGGCGGCTCAACTTCCTCGAGTTTTGTTAATCCTTTCGATAGCATTTCTAAGGACGATAGCCTCGGATTTGATGATATCGACCAATTTTTTAAGAACAACTAAACCAGAGGGGAAAATTTATGTCAGGACATTCCAAGTGGAACAATATTAAAAGAAAAAAAGAGAAGACCGATGCTCAAAAGGCAAAGGTCTTCACCAAGATCGGAAGGGAAATTGCCGTTGCTGTTAAAGAGGGCGGCGCTGATCCTAACTCTAACAGTAAACTCAGAGAGCTTATCGCAAAAGCCAAGGCAAACAATGTCCCTAACGATAATATAGACAGAGTTATTAAAAAAGCCGGCAGTAACGACGGCAAGGATTACGAAACCGTTGTTTATGAAGGCTACGGCCCCAGCGGAATTGCTGTTATCGCCGAGTGTTTAACCGATAACAGAAACAGAACCGCCGCCGATATGCGCCACTATTTTGATAAATTCGGCGGAAATATGGGCCAGAGCGGATGCGTTTCCTATCTCTTCTCTGAGTCGGGAATTATCGTAATTGAAAATAACGGCCTTGACGAAGACGCTGTTATGGAAGATTGCGTTATGGCAGGCGCAGGCGATTTCGAGTTTCAGGATGATGTTGTCGAGATAACAACCGAGCCGGGTGAGCTTATGGCTGTGCGCGATGCGCTTTGTGATAAGTACACCATTCTTTCGGCAGAGGTCGAAAAGATTCCCTCAACTTACGTTAGACTTGACGACGAGGAAATTGCAAAGAAAATGCAGCTTATGCTCGACCATATGGAAGACAATGACGATGTTCAGGATGTCTATCATAACTGGGAAAATCAGGACGAATTTGATTTCTAAAACCTAATAAATATAAGCAGAAACCGGCTCTCCAAAAAGGAGAGCCGGTTTTTTAATTTGTTTTTTCTTTGATTTTTTGCGCTACGCGGCAAATACCGCCTGCCGAGGCTATAAAAATAAACGGAATAAAGGTTGTAATATATCTGCTGTTTACCTCCCAGAAAAGCAGGAAAAACATAATTCCGAAAACACAAAGCTGCGGGATAAGCGATTTAAAATCGGGCTTTTTAAAGCTGACAGATAACAGCATAAGTAGCTGAATTGCGATAAAAACCGAGGTTGCAAAGCAGCTGTATTTTTTATAATTTTTTCCATCGTATAAAATGGAATCATGAATTTTGTCAGGTTTTAGCGGAGAGTCGTCGAGAAAATCTGATAGGGCGTAGGTCCCGTCGCCAAAAGCCCGAGCGCTTTTTCTCTCAAAAAGCCTGTAAATCTCATGTGGTTTTAGCGATTTTAACTGCGTTAGAAGATCCTTTTTCAGATATTCCTCTCGCTCATCGGGATCTTGAATGTTATTCGAGTTCCAGAAAATATCGTTGTTGTACTCGCCGTTTTGGTGAAAGGCGGTGTCCAGCCAATAATAAATTGGCTGATTTTTTTGCTCTGCAACCTCTTTATCAAGATGCACCAAATAGATGTATCCGTTAAATATTGCAAATCCGAGAGATACAATCAAAACGGTTGTTAGGCTGTATGTAAGCAAATTTTTAAAATTTCGTTTGAGTATAAAATATATGATCGTCGCAACAGCAAATATAAGCACAGTCGCTTTTATAAGTGCTCCTGTTAAAAGCAAAAGGGCGGCAATAATCGAATATATAATTTTGGGACGAATTTTTTGGCAGTCCTCGAGCTTTAAAACCAAATAAAAGGCCGCTAACGGAAAAAAGAGAGAAAGCGAATCTGTGTAAAAAACCGGCGCAATAAGATAAAAAGGTGGGCTAACTGCAAATAAAATCAGAACGCTGATAGCTCCAACCGTTCCAAAAAGCTTTCTGCAGATAAGCGAGGCCAGTACCATTGACAAAACCGAAAGAACTGCATTTACTATTGAAGCTACAAGAAAATAATCGGTTATATTAAAAAGTCGTGCAATCCTGAAAAATAAGGCAAGAAATGCCATAGATCCGAGATTGTTTGGGAAAATGTAAAAATAATCGGAATGACAGGTGGGAGAGCTGTAGCCTACAAAACTTGATTCCTCTGCCCACTTAATTGCGCTTTTATAAACCACCTCAAAATCATACGTTCCTTCAAAGCGAAGCGACTGCGCAAGGCATAATTGGCAAGTTAACATTAAAAGTGCAAATGCAATTAGTGTTTTAATATAATGTTTTTTTAAAAAAAGCTCCTTTTTCTGCATCAGCCTTGCCGAAAAGATAAAAAGAAAGATAAAAAAGGCGGCAGGCAGGATGAGATTTATGGTGCTGTAATCGTAAATGCTTTTGTTAAATATAACATTTAGCAAAATAAAAGAGAAGGAAATGAAAAAAATCACCGAAAAACCGCTGTGTAGCCAGCTCGTTATAGTGCTAAGTGTTTTTTTCATAATCCTTCTCCTAAATAGTTATCTTCCGAATTTTTCGGGCTTTAAGATCTCTGTTTCCTCTGCGTCTGAAGAGGAAAGAGAACTGCTTGTGCCTGAAACAGCGGGCAGAGAACTTTCTGTCTTAAAGCTGTCATCAAAAATCTTTAAAAGATCGGAAACTGCAAAGCGGTAAATTCCGTCTGTAACTATCAGCGACTTGTCAAGCTCAGGATAGTCCTTTGCATCAGCAGGATTTAAATAGAGATAACCGTTGTGGTAAAAGAGAGAAGAGGCGGTGTAATCCGAAACCTTTGAAACAAGGCCCGAGTTAAAGGATAAAGCATAGATACCGCCGTCTTTTCCGCAAATAAAGGCGTGGCTTTCGTTTGAACAGCTTGTCCACACATTGAGATTTTGCGGCAGATATGTGTAGCTTCCGTTTAAAAACCTTACCGAAACAGTTTCGTTTTCGGTTGAATAAAGAAGCAGGTTGTTTACCATTGAAAAGCCTGTGAGATAGCCGCCGTTTATAACCCAGACAGGCTCAAGCGGCTCGGCTTTTTCAGAAAGGTCGTAGGAATAAATAACCGTTCCGACGTTGTAAATAAGTTTGTCGCCGCGGATGAAAAATTCGTTTACTCCGCTTGCGATCTCGGACACCTGTGCATCTTTCTCGCAGTAAAGGGTGTATCTTCCGTATCTGTCGGGATCTGCTAAAAAGTAAACCGCACCATTGTAATTTAAAAGACTGTAAATGTTCTTGTTGACAAATTCGGGGCTTGAAACCGCGTTTGCAACTGTTTTGTTTTCTAAATTAAATATAATGTAGTCCGAATCAAATTTGTTGCTTTTGTAACCTACGCATATTTTTGTGCTGTCAAGCACGTTAACAGAGAAAAACTCATATCCGATAGAAGAATAGATCCTGGATATTCCTTTTAGATCCGCAAGCTGCTTGTAAATTCCGCCGGATGAGCCGCAGTAAAAGAAAGCACCTGTTTCATCCACTGATAAAAAACTGTTTTTAATAACTGTGTTGTCAATAATGCTTTCTGCTTCGTTTTCACCTGTTCCCGAGCTTGTTTCAGAAGAGGATGGCTGTGAGGATACAGAGGAGGAACTGTTTTTTGACGAAACATCAGAAGGCTTTTTTGCGCAGGAGGCGAGACATAAAATAACTGCCGCCGACAGGGCGCAAGCGATAATTTTTTTAGTCATAAAATTATCTCCTTGATCTTATGCCTTTACAGGCTCATCAAACTGCTGACCGAAACACTCAACCTCAACAGACTCCATAACCTGATCCTCGTAAGGCTTGTCGTAAGAGTCGCGTGCGGCGTTTGCAATGGCATCAACCGTTTCAATTCCCGAAATGACCTTTCCGAAAGCGGCGTACTGCCCGTCAAGATGTGGAGCGTCGTTATGCATAATAAAGAACTGCGAACCTGCACTGTCGGGATGCATTGAACGCGCCATTGAAATAACGCCTCTTGTGTGCACAAGGTCGTTTTTAAAGCCATTGTATGAAAATTCGCCCTTGATAGAGTAGCCCGGGCCGCCGTAGCCCACGCCCTCAGGGTCGCCGCCCTGAATCATAAATCCGGGAATAACTCTGTGGAAAATAATTCCGTTGTAAAAACCCTTGCTTGCAAGCGAAATAAAGTTGTTAACGGTGTTGGGAGCAACATCGGGATAAAGCTCTATTTCAATAGGAGCAAGTTCAGCGTTTTGCATTTTTATGGTAACAACAGGATTTTTCATAAATTAAAACCTTACTTTCATAAAATGTAAAGTTAGTATATCACATTCCTTTCAATAATGCAAGTTTTAGCCCTTTTAAGAATAAATTTAAAAGGATGGGAGGAATAAAATTGAATGTACTTATAACTGTAATTACACTTGCATCTTTTGCCTTTGCTGTCTGTTTGGGAAAAACAAGCGAGCTTTCTGCGGCGGCAATTTCGGGAGCGGCAGAGGCGGTTACACTTGTCATTTCGCTTGCAGGCGGACTTTGCTTCTGGAGCGGAATAATGCGCCTTGCAAGCAAAGCAGGGGTCTGCGATTTTCTTGTAAAACTCATTTCTCCTCTTTTAAGGTTTGTTTTTCCAAAACTTGATAAAGGCTCAAAAGCCGTAAAATATATAGGAATGAATGTTGCGGCAAACCTTTTGGGATTAGGAAACGCTGCAACTCCTTTTGGAATTGAGGCAATGCGTGCGCTTCAGGCGTTAAATCCACACCCCGACCGCCCCAGCAATGATATGGTCTGCTTTGCCGTTATAAACAGCTCAAGCATTCAGCTTGTTCCAACGACCCTTGCCGTTATCCGCTCGGCCCACGGCTGTGGTAATCCTATGGATATAGTTCCTGTCGTTATTGTAACAAGCTTTATTTCGCTTAGCATAGGTCTTTTTGCGGCTAAAATAATTCCTTTTTTTGAAAGGAAAAAGAAAAAATGAATGTCACCGTTTATATAGTGCCTGTTGTAATTTGCACCATTCTGATTTGTGCCGCCTTTAAAAAGGTGGATATTTTAAAAGAATTTTCTAAAGGCGCCGCCGATGGACTTAAAACGGCGGTAAACTTAGTCCCAACTCTTGCACTGCTATTAACTGCCATTGGAATGTTCAGAGCATCGGGCGCCCTTAATGCCGTTACCTCTATGCTGTCAAAGGGTGCAGAATTTATAGGGCTTCCGTCGGAGGTTTTGCCTCTTGTGCTTCTAAAGCCATTTTCTGGGAGCGGCTCAATAGCTATAATTGAGGATATTTTTTCAAATTACGGAACCGATAGCTTTGCAGGCAGGGTGGCATCGGTTATCGCAGGCTCAACCGAAACTACATTTTACACAATAGCGGTTTATTACGGCGCTGTAAACATTTCAAAGACCCGACATACAATCCCTGCGGCGCTTTCGGCCGACATCGCAGGCTTTATTTTGAGTGCCTTTTTTGTCCGTCTTTTCTTTTATTAGCTTTAATTTGTGCAATATACACTATAAAACTACCAAAAATATTTTTAAGTTAGTATATTTTGCCTATTTACTTTAGCGTGATAAAATGGTAAACTAATAACACAGTAAAACAAACCCCAAACAAAAGGAGATATACAAAATGAAAAAGATTTTAGCAGCTTTAATGGCAACAGTGATGATGGCGATCTGTCTTGCAGGTTGCGGTGCAAAAAAGCCGGATAGTGATATGCAATATGTAAAGGACAAGGGAACACTTCTTGTCGGTATCACAGACTTTGCGCCTATGGATTACAAAGATGAAGATGGCAAATGGATTGGTTTTGATGCCGATATGGCAACTAAGTTTGCAGATAGCCTTGGAGTAAAGGTTGAGTTCGTTGAACTTGCTGACTGGGGCAAAAAGATTATGGAACTCGATGACTATCAGGTCGACTGCGTATGGAACGGTATGACCCTTAACGAAGAGGTTTTAAATGGAATGGAAACCTCAAAGCCCTACTGTAAGAATCAGCAGGTCGTTGTAGTTAAGAGCGATGTTGCAGACAAGTATTCCACCAAGGAAAGCCTCAAAGACCTTACCTTTGCAGTTGAAGATGGCTCAGCAGGTCAGGATGTTGTAGAAGCAAATAAATGGAAGTCAACCGCTCTTCCTGCACAGTCTGATGCTCTTAAAGAAGTCGGAGCAGGAACAAGTGAGGCTTGCGTTATCGATCTTCTCATGGCAGGCGCTATGATTGGCGAAGGCACCAGCTATGCCGACCTTGTAAGAACAGTTTCTCTCACCGAGGAAGATTATGGTGTTGGTTTCCGCAAGGGCTCTGATCTTGCAGAAGAGCTTAATAAGTTCTTCAAGGCTTGCTATGATGACGGAAGCCTTATGCAGATCGCCACTACATACGGCGTTCAGAAAACAATGGTTGAGTGGTAAAAATTAGACAACAGTCTAAATAGGCAGAGGGGAAAAACACCCCTCTGCCTTTGTGTGACTTTATAAATAAGAGGTTAACACTATGTTTGAAACAGTTTTACAGGCGCTATTTGAAGGCTTTAGCAAGTCGCTTGAAATATTTGTCTTAACCCTTCTTGGTGCGCTTCCATTAGGTCTTATAATATCTTTTGGATCAATGAGCAGGTTTGTGCCGCTTAAAATTTTTACCCGTGGTCTTGTATGGGTCGTTCGCGGCACGCCGCTTATGCTTCAGCTCATCATTTTCTTTTACGGACCCGGACTTTTACTCGGTACCAACATTTGGGGAATCGGCTCACAGGGAAGATTTGTAGCAGTTATTGTCGCATTTATTTTAAACTATGCCTGTTATTTTTCGGAAATTTACAGAGGCGGAATAGAGGGAATCCCTCGCGGACAATATGAGGCAGGACAGGTTCTCGGAATGAATAAGGGGCAGATCTTCTTCCGCATAGTTCTTCCACAGGTTATAAAAAGAATAGTTCCGCCTATGTCCAATGAAATCATAACCCTCGTTAAAGACACCTCGCTTGCGAGAATTATCGGTGTGTACGAAATCATTTATTTCGGAGAGAAGTTTATCAAGTCAAACGGTATTATTTGGCCTCTTTTCTTTACGGGGATATTTTATCTGCTGTTTAGCGGAGTGCTCACTCTTTTGTTTGGTTATATAGAAAAGAAATTAAGCTATTATAAGGTGTAAGGGGGTAGGCGAGATGGCAGTTTTGGAAATTAAAGATTTAAAAAAATCCTTTGATAACACAGAGGTCTTAAAAGGCATTTCGTTTACCGTTGAGAAGGGCGAGGCGGTTGCAATAATCGGCTCCTCGGGAAGCGGAAAATCCACTCTCTTGCGTTGCGCAACAGACCTTGAAAAAGCAGATAGCGGAAGCATTTCATATAACGGAAAATATTTGGTTCGGGACAAGGTTTACGCCGAAAAAGAGGAAAAAAGCGAGATCTGCTCCTGCTTTGGACTTGTTTTTCAGAATTTCAACCTTTTTCCGCACCTTTCGGTTATGCAGAATATAATCGAGGCTCCCATGCTTGTCAAAAAAGTAAGCCGCGAGGATGCCGAGAAAAAGGCACGTGATCTTTTATCACAGATGGGGCTTTCGGGCAGAGAGAATGCCTACCCTTGCGAGCTTTCGGGCGGTCAGCAGCAGAGGGTTGCAATAGCAAGAGCCTTGGCGCTCGACCCCGACGTGCTGTTTTTTGATGAGCCGACAAGTGCGCTCGACCCTGAGCTTACAGGCGAGGTTCTCGCAGTAATTAAAAAGCTTGCCGACAGTGATATGACTATGGTTATAGTAACTCACGAAATGGCATTTGCCAAAGATGTTGCAAATAAGGTTATATTTATGGATGAGGGCGTCATCGCCGAGGAAGGCAAGCCCGAAGACCTGTTTTATAACCCCAAAACCGAAAGACTTAAAGCCTTTTTACACAACGCAAGCTATTAAAAAGCTATTTAAAAACCCTGACGGAATCTATCCGACAGGGTTTTTTGTATTTAAAGCTCCCGCGCGGTAACACTTTAAATGTTAAACAAACAATGCAAGAATTGACAAATTAGCGTATAAATGATACAATTATTAAATTGAGAAGATAAAAAAGAAGGTGAAACGGTGGCAGATAAAAGAAGCGTTTTTAATAAAAAGGCAAAAACCTATAAGGTGCACCTTAACAGCTCGCTTGCGGGGCTTTCAACACTTGCGCTGTTTCTTGTGGCGGCGCTTGTTTTGTCAATAGTCTGGCTTTTCAGCGGCAATGACACCAACAAGAATATAATAGCCCAAAGGCCCGATAGCGTTTCCTCGTCCATTTCAGGTTCTCAGTCATCCCAGCCTTCTTCGAGCAAATTGCCGGCAGGGGATGAAAGGTTTAGTAAGCCGCTTGCTCAGTCGGCTATGCGCGAAACCGCTTATTTTACGGATGCCGTCTTTGTGGGCGACTCTATCACCACAGGTATTGACCTTTACTCCTCGCTTACAAACACAAATGTTGTTGCCTCAACAGGAATAAATCTTGAAACCGTTTTAACCGCCAAATCGGTTAGAAATAAGGCAGGCGATAAGGTTACCATTCCTGAGGCTGTCAAGGAAATAGCGCCTAAAAAGATCTATATTATGCTCGGCACCAACGGAATTGACTGGATGAGTGTTGATTCTATGATAGATCAGTATCAAAAGGTGTTTGATACGCTTAAAAAAGATAACCAAGAGGCTATTTTCTATATCCAGTCTATCCCGCCCGTCACAAAGCAAAAGGAAAAAAACTCAAACGGTCTTAACCTTAAAAAGATAAATGAATTTAACTTAAGACTATTAAAATTTGCCGAAAAAAATAAAGCATACTTTGTTGATGTCCACAGCGCCCTCGCCTCAGAGGATGGTTACCTTTCCCCCGATATCAGTACAGACGGAGTGCATTTTAATTCCTCGGTTTACACAAGCTGGATCGAAT
Source organism: Oscillospiraceae bacterium (assembly GCA_015066115.1). Taxonomy (GTDB): domain Bacteria; phylum Bacillota; class Clostridia; order Oscillospirales; family Ruminococcaceae; genus SIG578. Next base: position 12,561 of record SVOZ01000005.1, on the reverse strand, counting down.
ATGTCCGCCGCCACACTTCAAGATACGAATAAAAGGAGAAAAATCATGAAAAAAACAGTAATTTGCGCACTCTTAGCCTTAACACTTATCACCACGGCATTTTGTTCCTGCGGTGAAAAGCCGGGCAAGACCCCTGCCACCGCTGATGTTGCAGCAGCAATTAGCGACAGCACCGAGTTTTCAGAGCTCATGCCCCTTAACGACAATAATATTACCCGCCGTTACTATGGAATCGACCTTGATGATATTGAGGAATATGAAGCTCTCGTTTGCTCTTCCGGCGCTCTCGCCGATGAGATCTCTGTTTTTAAAATGAAGGAAAAGGATGATGTTGAGGATATGCTCGAGGTTGTCCGCGAAAGAAAACAGGATCTTTACGATATGTTTGTTGACTATGTTCCCGACGAGATAAATAAAATCGAAAACGCAGTTATCGGCTCAAACGGCAACTATGTTTATTTCATCATCTGTTCCGACAGAGCTAAGGCCAAGGCCGCTGCAGAGGGATGTTTTTAAATAAAACACCGTTTTAACGGAGAAGTGTAAAATGAAAAAGTTTATTAAAAATTTTTCAAGATCGCTTTATTATCTTAATGCACTTGTTCAGGTTGCGGTTGTTTCGTCGGTTTTTGTGCTTTGCCTAAAGGAGCTTTTCTCTCACGGCAATGTGCCTATTGACGACCACGCAACCATTCTGCCGCTTATAATATTCTCGGCCCTCTTCCTCTTTATGACGGGGACCTATGATATTATGAACAAGCGCTCTATCGAGCTTGTTATAACAGGCGTGCTTGCTGTGCTTTTAAGCGACCTTGCGGCAATCGTAATAATCAGAACCTATTCGTTTATATGGTTTACCCTGTCTGATTTTGTGCTGACATATCTTATGCAGATAGCGGCTCTTTCTGCCTGGATCGCCATTTCCCGTATTATCTACAGGAAATTTAAAAAACCGCAAAAGGCGGTCGTTGTCTGCTATGATATTGAGAACACCGATAGCTATATCAAAAAGATCCGCGGATATAGCGATAAGTATGAGATCATTGATATTATAAGCTATAATGATGCCAACCTGTATTATTCGATTTGTCAGAGCGAAGCGGTTTTTATGCTTGATCTTTCAAGTAAAAAGCGCGAAAAGGTCGCTCAGTACTGTTTGGCGTTAAATAAGAATATTTATATATTACCCGAGTCTTACGAAATTTCGGTAAGACATTGCCACTTAGAGCAGATAGATGATATTCCCTTCTTTTCCTGCAAGCCTCTGCTTCTCACGTTGGAGCAAAAGCTTATAAAGCGCTTTTTTGATATTGTTGCATCGGCAGTTGCCCTTATTTTAACTGCGCCAATAATGATAGTTGTTGCTATCCTTATAAAAAAGGACGACGGCGGAAGCGTTTTTTATAAGCAGGAGAGAATTACCGAAAATTACAGAAAATTCAATGTTCTTAAATTCAGAACAATGGTCCAGAATGCCGAAGAACTCAGCGGAGCCACCCTTTCAACAAAGGATGACCCCCGAATTACCAAGATCGGTAAAAAGCTTCGCGCTCTGCGCTTAGACGAGCTTCCCCAGCTTATAAATATCTTTATAGGCGATATGAGCTTTGTCGGCCCGAGACCCGAGCGCGACATATTTATTCAGGAATATATTAAAACCGTTCCCGAGTTTATTTACAGACTAAACGTTAAAGCAGGTCTTACAGGTCTTGCGCAGGTCAGAGGAAAGTATAACACCACGCCGCAGGATAAGCTTAAAATGGACCTCTTGTACATTAACGATTATTCCTTTGTAAACGACCTTAAGATTTGTTTCCTCACAGTTAAGGTTATCTTCTCTAAGGAAAGCACCGAGGGAATAGACGGCGAGGTAAATAATAAGGAGCTTTTTGAAGCTCAGCAGAACAAAAACTAACAGAGCAGGTAGATGGTTTGTTTGAATAAGCTTAAATATATCCTTGTCAGAATAAAATCGATGGATTTTAAAAATATGATAGCGCAGGCAAAGGTTGTGAAAAAACGCACCGGCCGCCCTATTTTGTTTACCCTTGTGGATATGATCTATTGCGGCTTTAAGTACCTTGCGGGATATATGGACTATGTTGTTTTCGAGTTTTACAGATTAAGTCGCGAGCAGAGAAAAACTCAGGTTACAAGAGGAATAAATAATCAGCTTGTAAAAACCTTAAACCAAAAAGAGCATTGGTATAAATTTGATAAAAAAGACGAGTTTAACCGAATTTTTTCCGACTTTTTAAAGAGGGACTGGCTTGATCTGGAAAAATGCGAAATAAATGAGCTTGAAGCCTTCCTTAAAAAGCATCCTCAAATGATAGCAAAGCCGCGCGATGGCGCCTGCGGAAAGGGCGTTGAAAAGATATCGGTTTCTGATTTTAGGTCTGCAAAAGAACTTTGCGAGCAATGCCTTGAAAATGAGCAAACCATTTTAGAGGAGCTCATAATTCAGGATAAGGGAATGGATAAGCTTTTCCCCGGCTGTGTAAACACAGTAAGGATGGTTACCATTACAAGAAACGGCAACGTAAACATTGTTTTTTGCTCTGTGCGAATAGGCGCCGGCGACACCATTGTTGATAACCTAAACAGCGGCGGAATGGCGGCGCTTGTTGATGAAAATACAGGCGTTATCACAACCCATGCCGCAGATAAAAACGGCGTTGTTTATAAAACCCACCCCGACACCCAGACCGCTATAAAAGGCTTTGAAATTCCTCGGTTTGAAGAGGGCAGAGAAATGGTAAAAAAAGCGGCATTAAGAGTCGCTGAGATAGGTTATGTTGGCTGGGATATTGCCTTTTCAGATAAAGGTGCACTTTTAATTGAGGGAAATCACTTCCCTGGTCACGATATATATCAGATGCCTGCACTTACAGAAAACGGAATTGGCGTTTTACCCCGCTTTGAAAAGGCGATGCAGGGCTGACGGGGTTGAATTCTGTTGAGTCTTGTTGTATAATGAAGATAAATTCATAATATTCCAAACAGGAGTGAATGTTAAAGATGAATATTGATAATCTTTGTATGGGATGTATGAGAGAAAAAAGCGAAGGCGCCGTTAAATGCCTTAAATGCGGCTATGTTGACGGTTCTCCCTATCTTCCTTCATACCTTGCGCCCAAAACTGTTTTAAAGGAGCGTTACCTTGTTGGTAAGGTCCTTAGCTATAACGGCTCGGGCGCTACATATATCGCATTTGATATGATTATGAAATGCAAGGTAAAAATAAGAGAATATATGCCCGAAAATCTCGCCTCAAGAGATAAGGGAGATCCTCAGATAAAGGCAACTGCCGGAAGTGAGATACAGTATAAATCTCTTAAAATGGATTTTATGGACCTTGCAAGGCATCTCGTTAAGCTCAATTCTCTGTCCGAGGTAGAGCACGTTAACGATATGTTTGAGGAAAACAACACAGCATATATCGTTTACGAATTTGTCGAGGGTATGACCCTTGCCGAGTTTCTTAAAAAGAATGGCGGCTATATCTCTTGGGAGGATACAAAGCAGCTCTTTATGCCGCTTTTATCCTGCATGAGCGCTATTCACACCTCTGAGATAATCCACAGAGGCATCAGTCCCGAGACCATTTTAGTTGACAGAAGCGGAAATCTAAAGCTTACCGCCTTTGATATCGCCCCCTCAAGAACTGCAAGAAGTGAGCTTGTTGCTCAGCTTTATGCAGGATATGCCGCACCCGAGCAGTACGCTTCGAGCGCCTGGCAGGGAACCTTTACCGATGTTTATGCCCTCGCCGCAACTATTTACCGCTCCCTTACGGGTACTATGCCTATAGAGGCTATTTCAAGGGTCTCGAGCGATAATCTTGTTTCGGCAAGCGCCCTTAATTCAAGCATTCCCAAAAATGTTTCAAATGCGCTTGCAAGTGCTATGGCGCTCTCTCCCGAAAAGAGAACAGAAACGGTTTCGATGCTTATTTCTCAGCTTTCTGAGGTTATGGATTTTGGTCAGACTGCGGATGAGCCTGAGGTAAATGCTAATGAGGAAGCCCCTAAAAAGAAAATGAAGGCCTCTACAAGATATGCGCTTATAGCGGCAGGAATAAGCCTCGGCGTTCTTGTTGTGATCTTTATCATTCTTATGCTTGTGCTCTTCCCCTCGGATAATAAGGATAAGCCTTCCTCCTCGGCTCCGATAACTTCAAGTGATATGGCCTCGTCGGATGCTGAAAGCGAGCTTGCATCCTCGGATGTTCATTATCTCTATTCTGTTCCTAATTTTGTAACCAAGAATATTGAGCCTGTGCTCAATGATAAGGATTATACAGATAAGTTCAAGCTCACCGTTGAGTATGAGTATAATGAGGAATATGCAGAGCAGATCGTATTTGAACAGTCTGTTGAGCAGGGAACCCCCATTTCGGAAAACGGCACAGAGATAATCTTAAAGGTAAGCCGTGGCTCTAAGTACAGAACTCTGCCCGACCTTGTCGGCAAGAATATTGACTACGCCAAGGATACCTTGTATGAGAAATTCATTCGTTACGAGGTTGAAACCGAGATAGGTAATTACGGCGATCCTAAAAAGGTTTCGGCAATGAGCATTGAACCCGGAACCATAATAGATATTTCTCAGGTCCACAGCGTTACTCTGTATGTATATGAGGAACTTCCCGAAATTGAAAACATCAGCTCTGAGGTTGACTCGAGCTGGGTAGAAGATCTTGAGTAAAATAAAAAAATCGGCAGTTGAAACTGCCGATTTTTTGTTTTGTTAAAACTAATTTTCTTTATAGAGATGTAAGCAAAAGCTTAGGAAAAACACCGACATTGCAAGGTCTATAAAGTTCATAAATACGTCGGTGACGGTAACGGTGTCGAAATTAAAAATAAGACCAAAGATGGTGGGAAGCGAAAGCACAAATCCCAAAACTATTGTAATTGGAGCAAATATTGTAAAAAATTTAAAGCCTTTCGAGGTGTCTGTGCCTGTTATAAGCCTGCAAAAAGAAAAGGTGGTAATTAAAAGGGCACAGAGATAAAGGATGTTTAGCAGATTTTTTGGGATGTAATAAACCGTGGTGAAACTGATAAAATTGCGGATGATCCTCAAAACGATCCAGGCAACAGGCGCAATGCTCAGAGCCGAGGTTGCAACCTGCTTGTTTTCAACCATAAAGCAAACAAAAATAAAATAAACAAGACTTACAGCCGATAAAATCGCGGTCAAGCCTGAAAAGAAGCTTACGGTTTTTGTAAGGGTGAGCGAGGGAATGGGGGTTGAGAAACGGTAGATCTCAAAAAAAGTGTTGACCGTAAATCCTAAAGCCGCAATTGCAAAGATAAGCCTTTTGTTTAAAAAACGAGAAAAATCAAACCGCATATTGATTGGCAAAAGAGCCTTCTTTCTGGCGATCCTGTTCCATAAAAAACCAAAGATAAGCGTCAGAAAAAGAACTGCGATAAGAAGATACCTTCCTATATTTGAGCGGTCATAGTAAAATCCCGTTTGCGCCTCAATGTTTGCGCAAAGTTCTATAAACCAAAGTGCTATAGAGGCAATGGACAGTAAAAGCGTTGTGTAAAAAAACGGCTTTTTTAAAAAAATATTTTTCAAAACAACATCTCCTGATATATAAAAGCTGTGTGCCGACACCGTCGGCATATTTTTTTGAAAAATCACATAGATTTTATAAGCGGCTTGTCTTTTTATTATAAATCCTTGTTATATTTTAAAACAATTTGCCTTTAAAGTCAATAGCGGCCGCCTGTAATAAAAAGGGGAAGATGCAAATGAAAGAAATTTTTAAAAAATTCTGTGCCGTGTTTTTGATGCTTGCTCTTATCCCACTTGCCGTTTTTATATTCAACCCCCAGCAGCAGGCCTCGTTTACCATTTATGATGCTGCCTTAAATAAAGAAATAGAGCTTTCCGAAAGAGAATATGTAATTGGTGCGCTTTGCAGTGAAATGCCGCCGACCTTTCACATAGAGGCGCTAAAGGCGCAGGCGGCAGCAATTTATACAAACGCATTTCGCAGTAAATGCGCACTGGAAAAATATAATGCAGAGATAAATTCAAAAGAAAATCAGGGCTATATATCAAAGCAAACGCTTGAGGAGAGATGGGGCAAAAGCTTTGAGGTCTATTATGAGAAAATGTGCAACGCAGTCGACAGCGTTTTAGGACTTGTCATTACATATAATAATGCGCCGATAGCGGCGGCTTACCACTCTATGAGCGGCGGCAAAACCGAGGCGGCAGAAAATGTCTGGGGCCAAAAGGTGCCTTATCTTGTGGCAGTAGAAAGCGAGGGTGACACCTTTAGCCCAAACCTTAAGTCCCAAAAAAGCTTTGCGCCGCAAGAGGTGCGAAGCATTTTAAAAAAGGAGTTTCCCGAAATTTTTCTGCCTGAGGATGATAGTCTTTTGCTTACAGAGTTTGAGTTTTCCGAGAGCGGAACCGTTTTGTCGGCAATGGCAGGAAACATAAAGCTAAGCGGACAAAAACTAAGAGAGATTTTTTCTCTGCGCTCAGCCGCTTTTTCGGTTTCTTTAAGCGGGGGCAATGTGGTTTTTACAGTAAAAGGCTATGGTCACGCGGTTGGAATTAGTCAGTATGGCGCCGATTTTATGGCAAGGCAGGGAAGCGACTTTAAAGAGATCCTGAAACATTATTATAAAGATACATCTGTAATGCGTAAAAAGCAATAACACTTGTTTTTTTTCTTTTTGTGTGCTAAAATATAAAAAAACCTATGTTTAGGAGTTTTTTATGAAAAAAATGAAAGAAAAAAAGCTGTCTTCGGCAAATGCCGAGGCAGTAAAGAAGAGAAACACGATTATTATGGGCGGTAGCGTGCTCGCCTTTGCCCTTGTCGGTGTTGTAACGGTGATCTCGCTGATTGTTGGCTTTGTTGCTTCGATTTTTGACGACACCGAGCAAAAGCTTAAGTTTGAGCAGTTCATCTCTCCTGTTGTAATGGTCGATCCCGTGGCATTTTCCGAAATCTCAAAGGCGGATGAACACGTTCTGCTTATGTCATCAATGTGGAATTTAATAACCAATATAGGCGATTCTGAAAGCTATCCGCAGGATGAGTTTGGAATGATGCTTATCCCGTCAAGTGACCTTGACGTTTCTGCGGCAAGCCTTTTCGGAAGCGATGTCTCGCTCTCTCACCAGACCTTTGGAAACACCAGTATAAACTTTGAGTTTGATGAGGAAAGCTCTTCCTATGTCGTTCCGCCTATGGGTTATACCATGCAGTATCAGCCGAGGGTCGATAAAATAAGCCATAGAGGAAAGAAATACACCTTGACTGTGGCCTACATATCATCAACTACAAATATCGGCGCTTCCTCAGAGGATGCCGAACCCGATAAAACGATGTTTTATGTTCTTGAAAAAACAGGCAAGGATAAATATGTTATCACTGCCGTGCTTGATTCTAACGAGGATAGCGATAATACAAGCTCGCAGACCTTGCAAACTTCCAGCGACACCGCATCAAGCGGCATCTCAAAAACCGAAACAGAAAGTGACATAACATCGTCCGAAAAAGAATAATAAAGAAAGCCGACGCTATTGCGTCGGCTTATTTGTTTAGAATATATCGTCTTCTGTTTCAACGGGAGGCTTTCTGTAATATGATGAGGTGCTGTTCGAGCTGCTTTGGGTGTCCTCAGAGCCCGAAGGCTTGCTTGAGGAACTGCTTGAAGGTCTGCTCGAAGAACTGCTCGAAGGTCTGCTTGAAGAACTATTTGAGGGAGCTTTGGAGGAGTTTTCCTGTTGTGAGGAGCCTTGAGAGCTGGTGGGATCTTTGGAAACAGTTTCGAAAACGTCGTCAATGTCGTCGTAAATCTCGCTTTGAACATCGCTTTCAATCTTGTTGTCGCCTCCGGTGCTGTTAATCTCGTTGCCGGATCCTGAGCCGGACTGTGTTTGTGATTGTGAGCTGGAAGACACTATTGTGGAAGAGTCGTCGTCTTGCGCACCTTTGTCAGCGCAGGCAGAAAAACACAGGCACAGACAAGCTGCTAAGGATAAAATAAAAAGCTTTTTCATAATTTTCTTCTCCTTTATTGTTGAGTGGTTGGCTCGGGGTTTGAAACTGCGGGTGATGGGTAAAAGCTTTGTATGACCTGCGGATAGCAGGGATTTTTGCGGCTTGCAATAAAGAGGAAAAGCCAGTTGAAGCCAAATAATATTGATAATATAAGAAATAAAACTGCGTTCTGAGGCACAAAGAGCCTGTATATTTTATGGCATGCTATGTATACAAAGATAGAAAAAATAATTGACATTGCCATGATCGCAAGTGCTATAAGAACATAGGTCAGAACGATCGAAACAGCAAACGAGTCGTTAAAACGAAAATCCTGTCCGTATTTTGTGTAAAGTCCCACGTTGTTTGCCGATAAAATAAACGTAAGGATATAAAAGGGAATGTAAAGAAAACTCATCACTATCTGCAAAATTAAAAGCAGACGGGCGTAATGCTTTTTTTCTCTGTATGCCGCGCTTGAGCGATCAGCGATCTGGCCGAGCTTGTAGACACTTGCAAAGGGCACAAATCCAAGTCCGCCGTTAGAAATGTTTAGTTTTTTGCAAAGATTTAAAATTGAAATGCCTTGGAATATATATGCGGCAATAAGAAACACAAACAGCATAAAATATATTCCGATAATAAACAAAATAAAAAGAGCCGACATATAAAACCCTCTTTCTCTATAAATTAACGGTGTTCTGAGGAGTACCGTTTAAAAAGCTGATAAGATTGTTTACCGCGATGTCCATAAGCCTCTGCCTTGTTTCTAAGGGTGCCCAGGCAATGTGCGGTGTTATAACACAGTTTGGAGCATCTTTTAAGGGACAGCTCTCCTGCATGGGCTCGTGGCAGAGAACATCAAGCGCCGCCGCCGCAATTGTGCCGTCTTTAAGTGCGTTTGCAAGATCCTGCTCATTTATAACAGCGCCTCTTGCCGAGTTTATAAGCATTGCGCTTTTCTTCATTTTCTTAAGCTGCTCAGCACCAATGAGATTTTGGGTGGCGGCAGTTAAGGGACAGTGAAGCGAAACAAAGTCCGAGTTTTCAAGCAGTGTGTTAAGGTCAACAAATTTAAGAGCGGGCGTTTCAAACTGCGGATAAATGGTCCTTGAATAAATAAGAACATTCATATCAAAGGCTTTTGCAATTTTAGCAACAGTCTTGCCGATTGCTCCAAAGCCTATGATACCAATGGTTTTGCCTGCAAGCTCGTAAAGCGGAGCAATGCGATAAGAAAAGGGCTCGCTCTTTATCCAGCCGCCGCCTTTAACATCGTCTGCGTGCTCGCTTATGCGGTTGCAGTAATTTAAAATGCAGGCAAAAACATATTGAGCCACCGAGTTTGTGGAATAGGCAGGAATGTTTGTAACGGTAACGCCGTGGTCCTTTGCGGCCTCAAGGTCGATAACATTGTAGCCTGTTGCCATAACTATGATAAGGCGCACCGAGGGGCAGTTTTCAATAACCTCTCGCGAAATAACAACCTTGTTTGTCAGAACAATATCGCTGTTACCGATTCGTGATATAGCGTCCTCGTTTTTGGTGTTGTTGTAAACAGTGAGCTCTCCAAATTGAGCAAAGGCGCTGTAATCTAAGTCGTTCGCGGCAAGTGACTGCCCGTCCAGAACAACTATCTTCATAAATTAAAAACCTCTTTTCCTTGGCTTCTAAGGGTATTTTAGCACCTTGCGGCACAAAAGTCAATTTACTTTAATTTACAAAGCTATGATTGACAAAACCGCCGAAATGTAGTAATATAAATAGGCACTTTACGCCTCCATAGTTAAATGGATATAATAAACCCCTCCTAAGAGTTTGTTATAACAATCACCTTTGTGGCAAAAGCGATTGATAACGAGTTATTATATAATTGAATATTGTTATATATTTTTTAGAAGCCCCCTTAGTTAAATGGATATAATAAACCCCTCCTAAGGGTTAGTTGTGAGTTCGATTCTCGCAGGGGGTGCCACAAACAATGCCTGAAAGCCTTGATTTTACAAGGTTTTCAGGCTTTCTTTTTTTCTAAGCTTTTAAAATTCAATGCAGAAAATTCTTAGCAAGAGTCTGTCTGCTAATGAACTGTGAACTATGGAACGATCACCTACTTAGGCGAACGCTTTGCTAATAAAAATTAGCAAGAAAAATGTTATTATGCAAAGAATTTCACCCACTCTGCTAAGAAAAGGGATTTCTCAGCTAAAAATCTTGCTAATTTTAAAGGCGATTGTTATTCGGTTTTTTCTTTTATTTAATGAACAATTTGTTCTCTACATTCATCTACATTTATATATACAATTTTATATTTCACTAACTGAGCGAAAATTCAGAGCCGTCTATTCCCTTATCGGAGTAGGCGGCTTTTTTTGTTGCAAAAAATTTTTAACTTTTTTCAAAAAATAGGGGGTGCATTTCGGGGGTGTAATTCCAAATAAGTGAAAGGGTTCGTTGCTAACTCCGATTAGGAGCAACTTTTTCAATGATCCTTGAAAATTGAATATCAGGTACGTAGGACTTTATTTCTGATGATTAGCCACTTTAACGAGTACGCCACGACTTCCTTTATTGGAATGAGCGAGAACCCCCGTTATAAATATCAGGTTGCCCCTAATACGGCGATGACAGTCAGAATCATAATGATACTTCTCTACGGAGCTGGCGGAGAACCCGGCAGAGGTGAAATTCCTATGAAGCGATGTAGCACATCGCTACCTATGTACTTCCTATAGCAAGGGGTGTTGAGGACAAATATTGCAAAAATAACATACGACCAAAGTACACGCTTTGGTCTTTACATAGCATCTTATATTAGGATGCTAAATCTAACGAAAGGAGCATAAGTAATGCTAAACTGTAAAACGGTTGCTGTATGTAATCAAAAAGGCGGTGTTGGAAAAACAACTACCACCGTTAACTTAGGTGTAGGATTAGCTATGCAAGGTAAGAAGGTTCTCCTTGTAGATGCCGATCCACAGGGCGACCTCACAACTTGTCTTGGTTGGCAAGACGCAGATAACCTTCCTATTGCGTTGCCGGACAAAATGGTTGAAGTTATGCAGGATAAATGCAAAGACCCTATGAAGGGCATTCTACATCACAAAGAAGGTGTGGATATTATTCCTTCAAGTAGTGATTTATTTGATTTTGAAATCAGTCTTGTAACTGCAATGAACCGTGAAGCCATTTTGAGAAACTACCTGAATGAAGTAAAGCACAATTACGATTATATCATAATAGACTGCTCACCTTCGCTCGGTATGATGACTCTCAATGCTTTATCGGCGGCAGATAGCGTAATCATTCCCGTTCAGGCTCATTACCTTCCGGCGAAGTGTATGACACAGTTGATGAGAACTATCACAAAGGTAAAGAGGCATATCAATCCTAAACTCAGCATAGACGGTATTCTCTTAACCCTTGTAGACAACAGAACAAATCTTGCCAAAAGCACCATAGATGCTTTACGTGAGAACTTTGGTAGTTATATCAAGATATATAACACCCACATTCCCATTGCAATCAAAGCGGCAGAGGTAAGTTCCAAAGGTAAAAGCATTTACGCCTATGTTCACGGAGCGAGTTGAGAACTTCAACCGTAACAACGATCGTCAGTTGATGACCGAATATTTTAACGAAAAGGTTCAGGGCAGAGAGATCAAGGACATCGAATGGGAAACTTATTCAGTAGCTGAGATACAGACTATACTATCTCTTTCCGAAGATGAAGCTCGGAAACTCCTGAAATCAGGATTGTTCAAAGTTCATCGTGTCGGCAACGAGTACCGTGCTTCTAAAAAGAGCGTGGAAGAAAACAAGAATATCGTAATCGCTATGACGACCTATCAGAACAAAAAGACGATGACCGTCAGAGATATGAGTCGTATTCTCGGACTAGGCAAGACTGCTTCGTATAGGCTCATCGGTCAAAACTTGTTCAAGAAGTTCTTGGTTTTCGGCAAGATACGAATTGATGTTGAAAGCTTTGAGGAATGGTACGCAAGCCAATTTCACTATAAAAAGGTCAATGGCGAAAGACCCGGCAAAAATCACGGTAAAACAGTTACACCTCTTACCGTTGCAAAGGTTTTAGGTATTCCGAGAAGCACAGCAAACGACCTGATGAACAATGGCATTGTCGATTTTATATGGGTTGACGGTCACAGACACATCAGCAGAGAAAGTTTTGAAAAGTGGTACGCTTCTCAAGACAAATTCAAAAAAGTAATGGAAATTGAGGAGGTTGAAGATTATGTCGATTGAAACAAGGGTTAAAGAACTCAACGGGACTTCTCAGAAGAAAAGCTACTCCGTTGAGGAAGTAATGCAGATACTTGGTGTAGTCCGTCAGACGGTCTACAAACTCATTGAACGAGGTTGCTTTAAGGCTGTTAAAGTCGATAAAGGCTACCGAATAGTAAAAAAGAGCTTTGACAAATGATTGAGCTTTTTGGAGACGAATACACCAACAATAATCTTGTATTCTGCCACTCCTCAGGTAGACCTATGGAGGGGCAGGTGATCAACAGAGGATT
>SVOZ01000015.1 GCA_015066115.1 Oscillospiraceae bacterium | reverse complement strand
CAGGCTGCAATCAAAGAAAGCAAATAATTGCTGACTTTATAAAACAAACTATCCCCACCTAAGCATAGGTGGGGATTTTTACACATATTGAAAAGCTTTCGTCTTGGTGTTATAATACAATTAAGGCGGTGAGGAAATGAAAAAAACGGCGCTATTTATTATTTCGGTTGTTTTGGTGTTGATTTTATCAGTTGTTACATATTTTTATATTTGGGGCGGAAAACCACAAATTGAAAATTTTGAGCAAGTTTCAGAAGATTATGAAATTGTTGCCCTCCTTACATTGGATTCTTATAACGAGCTGATGCCTAACGATTCATATCCCGAAAACGAGGTAATTATTGTTGACATCGATGAAGAAAATCTTAAATGTGACGATTACATCTTTTCATTGACGGATGAACAACAGAAAGCAGTTATAACCGCAGGTAAAAAGTTTAATTATCTTGCTGTATATGAAGGTGCCGTATTCTTCTGTGAAGATGAAACAGGATATTACGGACTTGTATATTCAGAGCATCCTATTGCCGCGCTTTACAAGGAAGAACTTCCCCAACAAGGCAGAGAATACCATAGAATCAATAGCCGTTGGTATGAATGGGGAGTTTGGGCAATATAATTTCCCTCTTTTGCATACTGCACCACAGGCTGCTATCAAGGAAAGCAAATAATTGCTAACTTTATAAAACAAACGAATCCCCACCGAGTTTTCGGTGGGAATTTGTTTTTTAAACACTTTACAAAGGCGGGGTTTTGTAATAAAATGAAAGGGAACTTGTTTTTAATAGCTAAAACTTAATTGAAAGGAGCGTAAATATGTTTGATTATCATTTGCACAGCAGAGTTTCATTTGATTCTGCCTGCGCTCCCGAGGACATTGTGTCTGCCGCCGAAAAGGCAGGGCTCAAAGAAATATGCTTTACCGACCACTATGACTTTAACGATGTTTATAGAGATAAAATAGATATTTTTACAATCTCAGATTATCAAGCTGCTTACGAAGGCCTTGCATCACAAAATGTAAAGATCCGCCGCGGCGTTGAATTTGGGCTTACCACCTGGAATCAGAACGAGCTTGGCGAACTGCTGAAAAAATATGATTTTGATTTTGTTATCGGCTCGGCGCATTACGCGGGCGGATACGACCCCTATTTTAAGGAGTTCTGGACACACAACGGCATAGACACCGCCTTTGAAAGGCATCTCTTGCAGTCGCTTGAGTGCGTAAAGGCTCATAATAATTTCGATGTGCTCGGTCACCTAAACTATGTCTGCAAATCGGCGCACAACCCCACCGGCAAACCCCTTTATTACAGCGACTATGCCGATATATGCGATGAGATCATGAAAACCCTTGCAGATAAAGGCATCGGAATGGAGATCAACACAAGCGGGGTTGACAGGGTTGGCGACTTTTTGCCGTCGATTGATTTTATAAAGAGATTTCGCTCTCTTGGCGGCGAGATCATCACAGTCGGCTCGGATGCGCACGACGGCGCCCGCGTGGGACAGTACATAAATGAAGCTCTTGAAATTGCAAAAGAGGTTTTCGGATATGTATGTACCTTTGAAAAAAGAAAACCGATATTTCATAAACTATAAAAATATCCCCACCGAGACGGTGGGGATGTTTTTACTTATAACAGCGCTTGCAGGGCGTGTAGCCGTTTTTAACGGCGGTTTCAACCGAAACCTGAAGGGGATCCTTCATTTTGCTGCAGGTGGACTTTTTGTGATATTTTGTTCCGCCGTTGACAGGCACCCAGACAAGATCTCCAACCGTTTCTTCCTTTTCGGGAACGGTCACGGTTGTAGATTGACTTTTGGAGCTTGTCTTATCAGAGCTTGTGCTGCTTGAAGAAGGATTTTTGTTGGGAAGCTTTATGTTGGAGGTTTTGGAGCTTGTCTCTGATGCTTTGGAGCTTGTTGTTATAGTTTCTTTTGAGCTTGAGCTCTCGTAAACAGTCGAGCTTTCTGAGCTGCTTTCGTCAACGTCTGTCTGACTTGCCGATGAGGCCTGCTCATCGCTCGAAACATACAAAAATTGGCTTGAGGTTGTGGCGGCCGAGCTTTGCTCATAAGAGGAAACGCTGTCGTACTCAAATCCGCAGGACACAAGCGAAAAGAGCATAAGCGCAGAAATAAGTAGTGCAAAAAGTTTTTTCATTTTGTTCTCCTATGATGTCGGGGGTTAAAAATTGCCGTCAAAAGAGTCTTTGCTGTCGCAGAAGCTAAAGCTTACCTTTGTTGTGATGCTTTTATCGGGTCTTATAAACTGCAGGGTGCCGTTTTTGCGCATTACGTCGCGGCCGTCGGGAGTGCAGTTGCCCGGCTCTAACCCCAAAACATAGTCGCCCTTTCCCATCATCTTCCATTCGGTAAAGAAGGGGAGAGTAGACTTGTCAAAGGATACCACAACGCCTCTTTCGATGTCTTTGTTGTATATGCCTGCGTTTGCAAGGCCATCCTTCTCGGGAATATCGAAATAATAGCAGCGCTCCTGATAATTTGCCTGCGGCTTTTCCATTTTAAGCGCAGTGTCGATGTGCTCTGCGGCGTGCTCATCGCGCCCTTTTATGCTTGTGTGGGGAATAACCACCTCGCTGTTTTCGTTTAAGAGGGGATAGCCCATGTTGCAATGATATAAAATCATAAAGGGTGACTCGTTTGCGCCCTCGTTTGTGACAGTGTCCTTAAGCGAGATCTTGTTTTCGGTGTAAGAGAAAAGATATTCGCGGCGCAAAACAAGCTTTCTGCCACCAAGAGATGCATCGCGAACGGTGAGCCTTACGGCAAGTCCGTCGTCAGTTTCCTCAACAGCATTTAAAATAGAAGGAATATTTGAAACGGTTCCGTGAAGTGAAAGCTCCTCTCCATCGTCTATGCAGGGCGAGCCTACCGCCGTAAGACCGCAGGTGGTGAAAAAGCCTGCATTAAAGGAAGCTAAAAAGTCGTTTTTATTAAAATATGCGGGCGCAACGTAGCCTGCCGCCGAATGATAACCCATATTATCGCCTTTGAAGCTCACACGCGAAATATCGCCCGCTCTGTCAAGCGAAACCCAAGCTTCTAAACCAAGGCCGTTTCTTATATAAAGAAAGTTCATTCCGTTTCCCTTGCCGTCACAAAGGGTGTATTTTTCGGCTCCTCTTATCTGCAGAGGATTTGAGATGTAATCTTTCATAATGCCCCTCCTAAAGTTGTTAATTTTATTATATCAAGCATTTATTGCGATGTAAAGAAAAAGCTTTTGTTAATATGGCAGACAGGTTATTTTTGAAATGATTTTTCTCATAAATTTAATGTGTAAAAATAAATATGCCAATACTGCGCCGCCTACATTGAGGATAACATCATCAATATCGCAAACCCCTGTCAGCAAAACAAACTGCAACAGCTCAACACAGAGAACTATCAAAAGCGTGGCTACAAAGAAGCTTTTTATTTTTCTCTGCCTGCTCCAAAACAGAGGCAGGAAAAAGGCAAAGGGAGCGAAAGCGGCGAGATTTCCGACAATGTTTACAATTACCTCTTTTATCCCAACCCTTGCATTAATAAAATCCGAAACATAATTGCCAACAGTTTTAAAGGGAATTATATTAAATGAGTTGGAGATATATAAATTAAACTCTTCTTTATTCCAACGAGCGAAAAGCGAAACCCCGACTCTGCCGAAATAGCTGTCAAATAAAACGAGAGAAATGAGCAAAATAAGATATAAACCAAAGAAAACGCCGAATGTGATCCTCATTATGTTAACCTTTTGTTGAGATGGGCTGTTTTTTGACAGAAGCAGGCCTGCAAGGTATGTACAAAGACAGGTGATCCCTAAAAGCAAAAGCCTTTCCGAAGGGGCGATCATCATTTGAGGGTTTAAATCTATAGATAGGTATACAATAAGCGCTAAAGCCGCGAACACATAAAGGCAGATAGCGGCGCATAAGGCTTTCCTTTTCAATTATATCATCCTCTCTTTTTTGGGTAAATATAATATAGCATTTTGTTTCCTAACTATCAAGACCCAAATTATATATAATAGGAAGGATTTTAAAAGGACATAATATTGACATTGAGTTTTTTGGGGATTATAATAAATATGTTTGAAGTGCATATATTAGGAGGTATTTAAAATGAGCGAGTGCACACATAATTGTGAAACCTGCGGCCAGAATTGCGGCGAGAGAAAAAAGGAAAGTCTTTTGGAAGCGCCCAATGGGCTTAGCAATATTAAAAAGGTTATCGGCGTTGTAAGCGGCAAGGGCGGCGTTGGAAAATCGCTGGTTACCGGTCTTATGGCGGTTCTTTTTCAGAGAAAAGGCTATAAAACTGCCATCCTTGATGCAGATATTACAGGTCCCTCTGTCCCTAAAATGTTCGGCATAACCGAAAGGGCTCAGGGAAGCGAAGCCGGAATTTTCCCTGTTAACACCAAAACAGGAATTGAGGTTATGTCCTTAAACCTGCTTGTTAAAAACGAGACCGACCCTGTTGTCTGGAGAGGTCCCGTCATTGCAGGAACAGTAAAGCAGTTCTGGACCGATGTTATCTGGAACGATGTTGACTTTATGTTTGTCGATATGCCTCCGGGAACAGGCGATGTTCCTCTTACTGTTTTTCAGTCTATCCCCGTTGACGGAATCATCGTTGTAACATCTCCTCAGGAGCTTGTTTCTATGATAGTTAAAAAGGCTCTTAACATGGCAAACCTTATGAACATTCCTGTTCTCGGCCTTGTTGAGAATATGAGCTATCTTGAGTGTCCCGATTGCAAAAAGAAGATAAGTGTTTTCGGTGAAAGTCACATTGAGGAGACTGCAAAGGAAACAGGAACAGAGGTTCTTGCAAAGCTTCCTATTAATCCCAAGCTGGCTTCTGCCTGCGATAAGGGCATGATAGAGCTTTTTGAGGGCGATTGGCTTGACGGCGCTGCAGAAAAAGTTTTCTCTTTGCTTGAAAAATAATGTTTTATGATGCGGGAGGATTTATCCTCCCGTATTTTTATAATAAATTTATCGAATTTCGATAAATTTATATTGACAAACGAAAAGGCATAGTATATTATAATGGTATAAACTGTAAAACGGAGGGGACATTATGATAAAAATCTCAAGTAAGACATCAACCAATCTTTCTATTGCTTTGTCCATAGTCTTTTTTGTAGCGCTTATATTCGGCGCAGTAATTATGCCGTATTTTGTGGATATGCTGGTGGGGACACCCGAGGAAATCGCTGTCCGCCCCTTTTTTCTCGCAGAGGGCGAAACTGTTGTGTTGGTTATTGCATATATGGTGCTTGCTATAGCCATGCTTGCGGATGTTCTTTTGTTTCTTCTTTTGAGAAGGGTGCAAAAAGAGCTTGTTTTCACCCCTGAGAGCGTGGCGCTTATCAGAGGTATTTCCTGGTGCGCGATTTTGATCGGAGGTCTTTTCCTTGTACTTACATATTATTTTAAGCTTGCGCTTGTAGTTGCGGTTGCGGCGGTTTTCCTTGGGCTTTGTCTGAGGGTCGTCAAAAACGTTATAGAAAAGGCGACCGAAATTAAATGCGAAAACGACCTTACTGTTTGATAGGGGAGGGGTAAGCGTGATTGTAATAAATCTTGACGTTATGATGGCCAAGCGAAAAATCTCCCTCGGAGAGCTTTCTGAGCGAGTGGGCATAACTCAGGCAAACCTTTCTATCCTTAAAAACAACAAGGCAAAGGCTATCCGCTTTTCAACGCTGGATGCGATATGCAAGGTGCTCGATTGCGCCGTTGAGGATATTTTAGAATTTGTGCCGGATAGATAACCTATATAATAAGGAGGGATTTTTGTGGAGCAAAATATAAATGCACAAAATCTGCCCGATCAACAAGATTTATCAGTGGTTTCTGTTAAGAAAAGAGAATACAGCGGCATAGAGTCTGCGTTTGCACTTGTTTGCTTGCTTGCGGGATATGCTTTTTGCAGGGTGTTCCCCGTTTCGCAAAACGCATTTGGAGGCCTTCTGTTTGTAATAGCGCTCTTTGGAGTAACGGCGGTTGTGCTCGTAAAAAAAGGTGCGCGATCAGGCCTTATGCCCACTCTTGCCTTTGTATCGTCTGTGGCTGTGAGCTTTGGATTGTTTGTTTCGTCAAATTCCTTTATCCATTGGCTCTCATATATCTATTCCGTCGCCTCGTATTGCTATTTTGTTTACGCCTCGTTTGGAAACGCTCTCGAAAAAGGTTTTTCCAATCTGATCGCGGCAGACTTTTTTAAAGCGCTGTTTGTTCTTCCGTTTGCCTCGTTTGCCGAAATTTTCTCGGCGCTTGCAAGCGGAAAGGGAAAGGAGCGCGGCAGGCTGGTTTTAAAAATTGTGATCGGCGCCGCAATAGCACTTGTTCCAACTGTTATTATCTGTCTGCTTCTGTCCTATGATAAAGGGTTTACCGAGCTATTATCAAAAATTTTCAAGTTCGATTTCTGGGATGTGGTTTCGCATATTTTCAGCATAGGCTTTGGTATTCCTGTTGCAATGTATCTTTATGGCGCTTTTATATCCTCGGCAGATAATAAGCAAATGGAAACCATCACAGCCGAAAATTGCCGCTCTGTCTGCAAAAAGGTCCGCGTAATGCCGTCTGTAACAGCGGTGGTTGCCGTTCTTCCTATTATTTTCCTTTACGTTGTGTTTTTTATCTCACAGTGGAAGTATTATGTTTCGGGCTTTGTGGGAGTTCTTCCTGATTCTGTAAGCTATGCCGAGTATGCAAGAGAAGGCTTTTTCCAGCTGTGCAGCGTTTCGGTTATAAACCTTGTTATAATATCGGCGATCTCGTTGTTTATGCGCCGCTCTGAAAACGGCAGATCGGTCATCTTAAAGGTTCTGTCGATTGTTTTCTCGGTCTTCACCCTTGTTCTTATAAGCACCGCTATGGCAAAAATGGTGCTTTATATAAATCGCTACGGGCTTACCCCTAAGCGCGTTTATTCGTCCTGGTTTATGGTTGTCATTGCATTGGTGTTCCTGTTTATCATTATAAAGCAGTTTGCGCCTAAACTTAAGCTTGTAGCTCTTTCGCTTGCGGCGAGTGTCGTTATGTTTTCTGTGCTTGCCCTTTCGGGAACCGATAGTCTTATCGCAAGATACAATGCCGACAGGTATCTTAACAAAACGCTTGAGTCGGTAGATGTCTCGGCAATGGAATCGCTTGGCGACAGCGCCATTCCTTCGCTTGTCAGAATTGCAACCGAGCTTAACAAAGAAAAAGACGTGTCTGTTTCAAAGCAGGTCGAAAATTCAGAGCGAAAGCTGTATACCTTTATGATTGATGATTATATATATGAAGGATATTATGATGTCACCGATCAGCACAGGGAGGTTTTTGATGCGCTTGCGCGGTATGTCCACCAAAAAGATGATGACAATGTCTTTTCGCTCACTCTGCCTCAGATCCTTGCAGATCGTGCGCTGAAAGGCGCGGATATAGAAAAAAGCCTTAAATAAGCTCTGATCAGACGCCTCTTGAAAGGTAAAAGCTTTTCAAGAGGTGTTTTGCTTTGTAAAAGTGCATAAAAATCCCCTGTTTTTATTGTGGGAAATAATAAAAAACAACAAACTGAAAAAAAGTTTAAAAAAGTGCGAAAAAAGTGTTGACAAAGCCTCATTGTGAGGGTATAATAAGAAAGCTGTCCGAAAGGAAGCGAGCTTGAAAGCCTTCAAAAAATCTTAAAAAAAGATGAAAAAAGAGGTTGACAAGAGCGGCGGGAT
>SVOZ01000004.1 GCA_015066115.1 Oscillospiraceae bacterium | reverse complement strand
GCACCAAAACATCGCCCTGAGCAAAAGCTCAGGGCGATGTTTTTTAGGCTTGTGCAGGTCTGAGTCCTTTTATTTTTCTCCGCGTATTTGTGCAATTTTATCTCGCAGATATGCCGCCTGTTCAAATTCAAGTAAACTTGCCGCCTTTTTCATTTCGGCAGAGAGCTTTTTAATTAACTGCTCTTTTTCAAAGCGTGACATTTGTTTGCCATCAACCGTGCTCTTATCCTTGCCGCCGCTTATTTCAAGCACGTCGCGGACATCCTTAATAATGGTCTTGGGCACAATGCCGTGCGCTTTGTTATAAGCCTCTTGAAGAGCGCGGCGGCGCTCGGTTTCTTCTATTGCCGACTGCATCGCAGGGGTAACCTCATCGGCATACATTATTACCTTGCCTTCGCTGTTTCGTGCCGCTCTGCCGATGATCTGAATAAGCGAGGTTTCGCTTCTTAAAAAGCCCTGCGCATCGGCATCTAAAATGGCAATAAGCGAAACTTCGGGCAGGTCAAGTCCTTCTCGCAAGAGGTTAATTCCTACAAGCACATCGTATTCGCCAAGGCGCAGAGAACGGATAAGCTCCATTCTCTCAATTGTGTCGATATCGTGGTGCATATACCTTACCTTTATGCCGACATCGGATAAATACGAGCTTAAATGCTCTGCCATTTTTTTAGTAAGGGTGGTGACAAGCACCCTCTCGTTTTTCTCTACCCGCAGATTTATTTCTGAAATAAGGTCGTCTATCTGTCCCTCGACAGGCTTTACCTCAATTACTGGATCTAAAAGTCCTGTAGGCCTTATTATCTGCTCGGCAGTACTCTCGCTGTGCTCTTTTTCGTAATCGGCAGGGGTTGCCGAAACGTAAATGGTCTGCCCTTTGAGCTTTTCAAACTCGGCAAAATTTAAAGGTCTGTTATCAAAGGCTGAGGGAAGACGGAAGCCAAAATCAACAAGACTTTGCTTTCTTGCTCTGTCGCCTGCGTGCATTGCGCGCACCTGCGGCACAGTAACGTGCGATTCATCGATAAACACAAGAAAATCATCGGGGAAATAGTCAAGTAAGCAGTAAGGCCTCTGCCCCGGCTTTCTATCAGACATCACTCGCGAATAGTTTTCAATTCCGCTGCAAAAGCCTATCTCGCGAAGCATCTCAATATCGTAATTTGTCCTCTGCTCTATTCTTTGCGCCTCAATGAGCTTATCCTGCGATTTAAAATAAGCGATACGCTCGTCAAGTTCCTCTTTTATCTCGTCAATTGCCTTTAAAAGCTTGTCGCGAGGGACTATATAATGCGAAGCAGGGTAAATGGGCGCGTGGGAAAGATTTGAGAGAAGTTCTCCCGTAAGGGCGTGTATTTCGGTAATGCGATCGATCTCATCGCCGAAAAATTCAACCCTTATCGCCTTGTCCTGCGAATAGGCAGGGAAAATCTCCACCACATCTCCCCTAACCCTAAACTGATTTCGGGTGGGTGCAACATCGTTTCTCTCGTACTGAACTTCGGTAAGCTCTTTTAAAAGGTCATCTCTGTCCTTTTGCATTCCGACACGCAGAGAAACCACCATGTTCTGATAGTCCTTGGGGTCGCCAAGGGTGTAAATGCAGGAAACCGACGCAACTATGATAACATCGCGCCGCTCACTGAGCGCCGCAGTCGCGCTGTGTCTTAGCCGCTCGATCTCATCGTTTATCGAGCTGTCCTTTTCGATATATGTGTCGGTGTTTGGAATATAGGCTTCGGGCTGATAATAGTCGTAGTAGGATACAAAATATTCAACCGCATTGTTAGGGAAGAATTCCTTGAACTCAGTACAAAGTTGTGCGGCAAGGGTTTTATTGTGAGCGAGAACGAGAGTTGGACGGTTTACTTTTTCAATAATATTCGCCATAGTAAATGTCTTACCCGAACCGGTAACGCCGAGGAGCGTTTGCCCCGAGTAACCTTTATTTATGCCTTCAACAAGCTTGTCTATAGCCTCTGGCTGATCGCCCGTCGGCTTAAATTTCGAATGTAAAATAAACTTATCCGGCACCTTCTCACTCCTCTCTTTTTTGATTATTTTCTACCATTTTCTTGCCTTAAATTCACTTAAATTTTCCTCAAAAACTTGGCGAATAGTAAATTACACGAATTTAGGTCACAAAATCATATAAATCCAACGCCGTAAAACTAAATAGCACTAATTAGCATGATTTAGATTATAGATATTATATTATACCACAAAATAATTAATAAGTAAATAAAGGAACAGATACTTTTTAAGTAGACAAGGTGTTAGTACATAACAGAACCGTATGTTTATATTTATATTTTCCTTTGCCGATATATTTGTTCAAGTTTTTCTTATAATATACAAATTTTGACAAATTCAGACAAAAGAATAAAGTGTAACCAATTTGTAATTTGCTATTTCCAAGATTATACTTTATAATAAACATAAGGATAAATGAATCTTTTTAAACTAAATATCAAAATGTATTATAAATACTAAGCTATCAAAAAAGGGGAATATAAAATGGTTTGCTTTTAATCATAGAAATATTAAACCTAATCAACTTCTAAGAGGAATACATTATGAAAAAAATATTTGCTTTAACTATAACTATTTTAATGATATTAGGAATTTTCTGCTCCTGCACACCCAAGCCCCAAGATAAGGCTTCCTCGCAAGTTGCTGATATCGAAAGCAGTGATAAAGGCGCTTCGAGCATTTTAGCTGAAAACCATAATGAAACTTCAATATCCCTGCCGTCTGAGCAAATTTTAAAACAACTTTTTGACAAATCTGCATTATATACAGGTCGAAGTTTTCATGAAGAGCGTTCCTGTTGGGTAGTACAAGACCTTGAAAACCTTGTAATTGATTCAAAGACATTTTACAGAGCAGACGGCACCGTTACTGATTATACAGGGGTTGGAGATTTTTACTGGAAGACAAATTATAAATATAGTGATGCAAAAAAATTCTATGCCCAAACCCTATCAGGCCCCTTGCTCTATAAATTTATGGCATATAATTTTTATGATTTAGACAATGTTTTAGCTGTAAAGGTTGGTGGCGGGGCAAGCGGCTTCCCTTATGAAAATTTAGAATTTACATATATTGATTATGACTCGCACCATCCATATAAGTTTTATTACTATACTGCTTCATATTATCTTACACAGGAAAACAGAAAAGAAGTTGTAGACTTTGTTATTCGTGAAGGTGAAGATGGATATAGAGTTTGTGTTAATGACTTTTTTTCAGGCATTAAGGGTTGGGATTTATTTATGTACATAGAGCCTTAATGCAAAAAGAGCACCCATTTCAGGGCAATATTATTAAGTTAAGAAAAAACAAGCACCCATTTGATTGCTCAGATGGGTGCTTGTTGTGTTGTAGCTTTTTGTTGGAGATTGTGGGGCACAATCAGAGAACCGTCATCTGATTGCACCGTCACCTGATTGCAAAGTTTATGCCATCTTTGGCAAATTTTCTGCAAGCGAAAGCAAAATCATATTGATTAAAAATATGATCATGGGCAGAAATTGCACAATAATAGACATAATGCTATGTCCTTTTTTTCTAAATACAACCGATAAAACAACTGAAATTACACAAATAAACGGGATTATAAAAGATATGAAACAAAACAGGTTAATTAATTGTATATAAGCCGTGTTTGTGGCATCAATGGTGCCCTCTGATGCCATTGTCAAAAAGAAACTTACAACCGAAAGCGGCAGATAAAAAAAGCCCAAAACCACATTTAATATTCTGCTGATTTTATTAAGTTTATTCACACCTGCCACCTCTTCATGGTCATAAACTATATAAAATTATAACACACTACTGGATTGTTTACAACAGGTGGCTTGACACAAATTTTTATGGGTGGTAAAATTTTTGTATGAACACTAATAAATGGCTTTCACAAAACACATATTCCCTGTCGGGAAAGCTTGTGGCGGTAAGCGGTGCAACGGGCGGAATAGGAAAAGAACTTTGCTCTTATTTAGCCGCGCTCGGAGCCGATTTACTGCTGCTTGACAGAAACGAAATACGCTCAAACGCCCTGCGGGATTCTCTTTTAAATAAGTACCCCGCTCTTTCGGTGCGCCGTCTTGCCCTTGACCTTGAAAATGTAGGGAACGTAAGATCGGCGGCAGAGGAACTAAAAAAACTAAAGCCCGATTATCTTATTTTTAACGCGGGCGCATATCATATTCCAAGGCACAAAACTGCCCTCGCCCTTGAAAACGTTTTTCAGATAAACTTCCTCTCGCCCTACTATCTTGCGCGCTCTCTTAAAGAATGCGGCACACACATTGTAGCAGTTTCAAGCATTGCGCTTTTTTACTCAAAAACCGACCAAAGCGACATTGACTTTTCAAGCAGAACAAAATCAAATCTCATTTACGGAAACTCAAAGCGCTTTTTAACCGCCGCGCTTTTTGGCCTTTTTAAAGACAGTGACAAGCTCTCGGTGGTTCATCCGGGAATTACCTTTACAAACATCACCGCCCATTATCCGCCCATTATTTTTGCCCTTATAAAGCATCCTATGAAGGTTATCTTTATGCGTCCCAAAAAGGCGGCACTCTCTATTTTAAAGGGCGTTTTTGAGTCCACCCAAAGCGGAGAATGGATAGGCCCGCGGCTCTTTAACATCTGGGGACTTCCAAAAAAGCAGAGCCTTAATTTCTGCGACAAAAAAGAGGCCGCCTTTATAGAAAAAGCGGCAGACAATCTATATAGTCAAATGAAAAAAGCCGACGGCTGAGCCGTCGGCTTTAATTTTTATTTTGCAGTCTTGCAGTATTCTTTAACCTCGTCAAACTTATCGGTAAGCTCTTTTTCGGGAGCCTTAGTTAAGAGAGAAACAACGATTATAACAACAAGACCTAAGATAAATGCAGGGAGAAGCTCGTAGAAGTCGAGCACGGTGCCCTTAAAGTTTGCCCTTACGATAAACTTCCAGATAAATACCATTGCGCCGCCCGAGATCATACCTGCGATAGCGCCGTATTTATTAGCGCGTTTCCAGAAGAGCGCACAGAGCATAACAGGACCGAATGCGGCGCCAAAGCCTGCCCAGGCAAACGAAACGATCTCAAACACCGAGCTGTTGGGGTCAAGCGCTAAGAAAATAGCAATAACCGAAATTACAACAACCGAAATTCTTGCAAGCCACATTGACTTTTTCTGAGAAAGCTTAACCTTAAAGGTTTCCTGAACGATATTTTGCGAAATACTTGAAGAAGCGGCAAGAAGCTGTGAGTCAGCAGTTGACATAGTCGATGCCAAAATTCCTGCAAGGATAATGCCTGCCGTAAGAGCGGGAACATATCCAAACCGGCTTAAGAACTTGGAAATATCAACAATAATCGTTTCAGCGGCAGATGCGCTTTCATATTGAGGAAGGATTCCCTCTTTCATAAGGCTGTAGCCTACAATACCGATAAGCACTGCAACACCCATCGAGATAACGACCCAAACAGATGCAACACGGCGCGAGGTTTTAAGCTTTTTCTCATCCTCAATAGCCATAAATCTTAAAAGAATGTGGGGCATTCCAAAATAACCCAAGCCCCAAGCAAGAGTGGAAGCTACAGCAAGTGCACCGTATTCTCCTGTCTGCCCTGAAGCAACATCATAACCTTTAAAGAGGTCAAGATATCCATTAAGGCCTGCAACATTTGCAAATACGTTGTCAAATCCGTTTATAAGACCTTCGCCGAGTCCGAGAACAACAAGCAGAGCAACTGTCATAATAATGCTCTGAATAAAGTCGGTAGTAGATGCGGCAAGGAATCCGCCGAGGGTGCAGTAAATGATAATAACTGCCGCAGAAAGCACCATTGCGAGCACATAATCCATTCCAAAGAGCGAAGAGAAGAGCTTTCCGCAGGCGGCAAAGCCCGATGCTGTGTAAGGAATGAAGAAAACTACTATGATAAGAGCCGCAATGATTGTGAGAGCCTTCTTTTTATCGCCAAAGCGTGTCGAGAAAAAGTCGGGCAAGGTAAAGGAATCGATCTTGTGGCTGTAAACTCTGAGCCTTTTTGCAACGATAAGCCAGTTAATATATGTACCTATCGCAAGGCCAACTGCAGTCCACACCGCCTCGGGAACACCTGTCATCATTGCAACTGCAGGAAGTCCCATTAAAAGCCATCCGCTCATATCCGAAGCCTCTGCGCTCATCGCAGTGACAAGGGGGCCGAGCTTTCTTCCACCCAAATAAAAGTCGCTTGAGGTTTTGTTCTTTTTAGAAACACTAAAACCTATACAAATCATCATTGCCATATATGCAATGATTGTGCCCAGTATAACCCAGGTCGTAGCTGTCATTTTTAAAACATCCTTCCCTTAGGAAAATAATTATAAATATAATAACATAATTCACCCCGTTTTGTCAATTTTATCTATTTATAAAAATTCTTGTCATTATTAAAAAAAAGTGGTATAGTATAGTTATACTAAAAAAGGAGTGAGATAAATGGCTGAAAAGCCGAAAATCAAAAGACGATTATCAAGCTTTCAGATAATAATTCTCGGTTTTGCCGCCGTTATCCTTATAGGAGCGCTTGTTTTAATGCTTCCCATCTCCTCGCAGGGCGGGCAGGTAACGCCCTTTTCCGATGCGCTCTTTACCTCTACAAGCGCAGTTTGTGTAACGGGGCTTATTGTTTTTGACACCGCGACCTATTGGTCTTATTTTGGTCAGGCAGTTATCCTTGTTTTAATTCAGATAGGCGGCCTCGGTGTTGTAACGGTCGCAACGACCATCGCCTTGCTTTCGGGCAGAAAAATCGGACTTATGCAAAGAAGCACCATGCAAGAATCCATCTCGGCTCAAAAGGTCGGCGGAATTGTAAGGCTTACAAGATTCATTCTTATAACTACATTTTCGGCAGAGCTTTTGGCGGCCGCCGTTATGGCGCCCGTTTTTATAAAGGATTTTGGGTTAAAGGGCATCTGGATGGCGATTTTCCACTCCATTTCAGCCTTTTGCAACGCAGGCTTTGACCTTATGGGGCAAACGGCACAGTTTTCCTCTCTCACCGCCTATGCCGCACAGCCTATAATAAACATTACCGTTATCCTGCTGATTTTATTCGGTGGCATCGGTTTTTTAACCTGGGATGACTTTTTCACCCACAAATTTCACTTTAGCAGATACAGAATGCAGAGCAAGCTTGTTTTATCGGCGTCAGCAATTTTAATTTTGCTTCCCGCCCTCTTCTTTTTCTTTTTTGAGTTTTCAAGCCTGCCCTTAGGTGAGCGCATTCTTGCCTCGCTTTTCCAAACCGTTACTCCTAGAACGGCAGGCTTTAACACGGTTGATTTAAATTCGCTGTCGCAGGCCGCCCAGACTATAATGATTATTCTTATGCTCATAGGCGGTTCTTCGGGCTCAACTGCGGGCGGTATGAAAATCACAACAGTTGGTGTTTTGTTTTCTTCAGCATTTTCAATTTTTCGCCGCAAGGACAGCGCGCACGTTTTCGGCAGAAGGATCTCAGATTCAACGGTACGCCACGCCGCCGCAATCGCGGTTATGTATCTTTCGCTTTTGCTTGGCGGCACAATAGTCATCAGCGTTATAGAGGGTCTTCCCATTCTCACCTGCCTTTACGAAACCGCCTCGGCGGTTGCGACGGTGGGGCTTACTCTCGGCGTAACGCCAAGCCTCAGCACAGCCTCGCACTTGATTCTGATAGCCTTGATGTTCCTTGGCAGAGTTGGCGGTCTTACCCTCATTTATGCCGCATTTTCAGGGCCGCGGCACAATGTCAGCAAGCTTCCGCAGGAAAAAATCACAGTTGGATAAGGAGAAAAAATTATGAAATCGATTCTTTTGGTCGGAATAGGAAGATTCGGCAAGCACATTGCAGTAAAGCTCAACGAACTTGGTCACGAGATTATGGCAATTGACCATCGCGAAGATAGAATTGACGAGGTTATGCCTTATGTTACAAGCGCACAGATCGGCGACAGCACCAATCCCGACTTTGTTGACACCCTCGGTGTTGACAATTACGACCTTTGTATCGTCACAATCGGAAACGATTTTCAGTCCTCGCTTGAAACCACATCGCTTTTAAAAGAAATGGGAGCAAAATTCGTGGTTTCGCGCGCCGAGCGCGATGTTCAGGCAAAGTTTCTCCTGCGAAACGGCGCCGACGAGGTTGTTTACCCCGAAAAGCAGCTTGCAAGCTGGACCGCTATACGCTACACCTCTGACCACATTTTAGACTATATACAGCTCGATAATGAGCACTCTATTATTGAAGTAAATGTCCCTGAAAACTGGGTTTCCAAAACTGTAGGTCAGATAGACATCCGCAAAAAGTACAATATAAACATTTTGGCCGTCAAGTCCGGTGGCGTGCTCAATGCATCTATTTCTCCTGCAACCGAATTTAATGAGGGCGACACCCTTTTGGTGCTCGGTAATCTGCGCAATCTTAAAAAATGCTTTCATACCTGATGAATTATTAATCCAAGTGCAACCTTTTCAGGCTTCTCCTTGAAAAGAAGCTGTCGGCGCAGCTGACTGATGAGGTGGAAACCAGAAATTTCACAAAGCCACCTCATCCGCCGCTTTTGCGGTCCCCCTTCCCCTCAAGGGGGAAGGCTCTAAAACCCGCTGCTTCAGTTACTTGCTATAATAACCGTATATCATAAAAACCGATGGTAAACAGCAAAATTACTGATACCATCGGTTTTTCTTTTTGTATAAATATTATTGTTTTTTCTTCTTAAAAAGCTTTGCAAAAAAGCCCTTCTTTTCGGGGCTTGTTATTTCAAGCACGTTTTGATAAACGGCATAATGCGTTCTTGTGAGCTTTCTGTCGATGTGATAACAGCCGAAATACCATTTATCGTATTTCACTGTCATCATAACCTTGTCAAGAAACTTATCAAGCCTATTTTCATTTATATCCCTGCCGAAAAGCGAGGTTTTTATTTTAAAGGGCGCGCTGTGGGTTACGATAAAATCAACATTTTTGCATTTTTTTAAATTCTCATCGGCATACTCAAGCTCCTCGGCCGAAGGAAGCTCCTGCTGCCACCAAGATTGCCCTTCAAGGCGAAACTCTGCATCCTCGCTTTCGCCGCCGCCGAGCGCAAAGATCTTTTTGCCCTCTATTTCGTAAATTTCGCCGCGAAGAAGCATTTTAAGGTTACCGCCAAGGTCACGCACCTTGCCGCCGCAATAATCACAAACAGGATACTTTTCTAAAAGGGTGTAATTTTCGTGGGTTCCTTCAACAAACAGGACCTTAAATTTGCGGTCTTTTATAAAGGAAAGGTTTTTTTCTTCCTGCTCATCGCCAAGCCACAAAAATCCGAAATCGCCGAGGCTTATAAGGGTGTCATCCGCCTTTAGCTTTTTTATTGCCCTCTGCGAAAACCGCCCTAAATCTCCGTGCATATCACCGGTTACATAAATCAATTAAAGCTCGTCCCTTCCTAAAAAAATTTAAGACTTAAGTTAAATTTACTTTTTTCTCTTTATTTTGCGTTTAATATGTGCTACAATAGGTTTATTGACAGAAATTTCTATATTTATTATACACACAAGGGAGGGATTTGTCTATGAAAAAAATAGTTTCTGTTTTTATTTGTGTTATTATTTTATCGTTTTCTCTTTTATCTGTGCCCTCCTCTGCCGCAACCTACAAGCCTGATTTTGAGGTGACTGCAAAGGGAGTTTACTTAGTTAATCTCGATACTGACACAGTTATTTATGAAAAAGACGCCCACAAAAAACTATATCCTGCATCCCTTACAAAAATTATGACCTGCCTTCTGCTTTGCGAGATGGTGCCCGACCTTGACAACACCGTTATCACCGCAAAGGCGGCAATCCTCGGCAGTTTTTCTTCTATGAATGTTTCGCTTGCAGGCATTTTGGCAGGCGAGGAGCTTACGGCAAGAGAGCTTCTCTATTGCATGCTGCTTCAATCTGGAAACGAGGCCGCCGCAATCGTTGCCGATTATTTAGGCGACCAGAGCATCAACAATTTTATTGATATGATGAACGCAAGGGCCAAGGAGCTCGGAGCCGTCAACACCCATTTTGTCAATCCCCACGGTCTTCACGATGACGACCATTACACAACCGCCTACGATTTATATCTTATTGCAAAAGAGGCAATAAAGCACGAGGAAATTTTAGAGATAGCCTCAGTTTACAGCTATCAGCTCAGAAAAACAAACCGCCGCGATCCCGAGTGGCTTGTAAGCACCAACAAAATGATGCTCAAAAGCTCGCCTTATTACAGATCCTATATAAAAGGCCTCAAAACAGGAACGACCACGCCTGCGGGAAAATGCTTTGCAGCATACGCCGAGAAAAACGGATACCATTATCTCTCTATTTTGCTCGGCTCAGCCTACAAAGACGAAAAAGGCAATGTTTACAGTGAAAACTATGTCTTTTCCGAAACGGCAAAGCTCTTAGACTGGGCATTTGAAAAGTTTTCTTTAAAAACCCTGCTCCCATCCGACAAGTTCTGCTCGCAGATACCGCTTCGCCTTTCCTCAGAAAGTGACAGCCTGCTATTATACCCAAAAGAAAAAATTCTTGCACTTATTCCTGACGAAATTGACCCGTCAAGCGTGCAGGTCGTGCCTCACACAAACACCTATGCGCAGGCGCCCATAAAAAAAGGCGATGTATTAGGCTATGTCGAGGTAAAGCTTGCCGACGAGGTAGTTGGGATCACCGACCTTGTGGCAGGCGAGGATATTGAAAGAAACGAGTTTCTCTATCTTATAAGCCTTGTTAAAAACATATTTACATCGGTTTGGATAAAGCTCGCGGTCGTTCTGCTTATTCTGTTTGCGCTCATTTATGTGCTTTTAATTATCCGTCAGGAGATAAATTCCCAGCGTTATCGCAGTATTATTAAAAAGCGCAGATTTTAAATGATGAGTCCAAGTATCATCATTTCGTAAAGTCTTGCAAATATCGGCGAGAGCTCACCTATCGGCAGAGGATTTTTTCCTCTGCCGATTTCTATTGTAAAGCCGGGGCGACCTGTTTCGAGAATAAACCAATCCTTAAAGCCGCCGTGGCTTGCAAGGCCGCTCTGCACAGGCAGGCTGTAGCCGCTCACTTTTGACAGCAGGCCGGCCATTGACTCCGCTCCTGCGGCAACGTGGGAGCCGTATCTGTAAAAGATTTCCTCGCCCTGCGAGTGAAATGCATAGACCCGGCTTACATTATATCGTCGGCAAAGATGCACCATTGTGCGCGTTTCGCTCTCGCTGTTTGGATAATATCCGCCAAACTGTCGTGGTGCAGGCGCAGTTATGCCTGCGGCATCCTCCATTTTTCTTAAAATGTCGTGTCCCGCATTGAAATTGTGGTTTATGTCGATTCCGCGGATATTTGCCTGCCAATTGTGAAAATCTCCTCCGCTTATTTTATTAACGCAAGGTGCAGTTTTTCCTGCAGAAGCTCCGCGGCTTAAAACAAGCTCGACCCCGTCGGGATTTACGCAGGGCACAAAAATAACTCCGCGGTTCATAAGCGCTCTGCAAATTTCGCCCTTTTTACTAAATTCCCGACACAGCTCGTCAATAAACTTAACAAGTAAAAGCTCAGTGAGCCATTCCTGAGCGTGAAATGCTGCCGCATAAAGCACAGGCCTGTTTATATTTCCGAGGAAAAGTGAATAGATCTTTTTTCCCTGAATGCTTCTTCCCGCCTCGCATAAGCAGAGAAAAGGATACCGCTTTTTAAGCGAATAGAGCTTTTTTACATAGTTCATATAAAAGGGCGGTGTTTCATAAAAGGCTTCTTTCAAGGTCTCTCTCCTCATTTTGAGTTTTTGGCGGGGCAAGCGAAATGTACATAAATAAAATGGCATCCACCATCTCATCGGATTTTTTGGGAACAAGTGAATTTATCCTGCGGTCGACAAGCAAACTCAAATCTGCCGCCGTCATCCTCCTGCCGCTGAATATCGGCTTTAAAAAGCTAAGTTCCTTTTCTATTGCAGGGATGTTTTCATCGCAGTAGCCTTTATAAAGCAGGCTCCTTGTTGCCGAAATCAAGCACCGCGCACAGATAAGCTGTCTTTTTGCCTCTTCGTCGTCAAGGCTTTCTGCCGCCTTAAAAAGCTGAGAATAGCTGTCTATCTGTCTTTCGTAATTTTTACTTAAGACCCTGCCGCTTTCCCTGTTTGAAAAACTATCGGAAAATGTTTGAAACATTTGTTTAAGCAATATGCTTTTATCCATATCTGCACCCTTTTTCTGTCTTTTTTGTTTACACTTAAAATTATGCCGCAATGGAAACAATTAGAACATCAAAAAAAGCTCGTCTACCACTTGAAAACGGGTGTTTTTTGAGCTATAATAAAAATAGTATGCAAATAAATTAAAAGGTGATATTAATGAAAAGGATTTCAGCAATTTTTTTAACAGTTGTAATGCTCTTTGTTTTTGCAGGCTGTGCAGGTTCTGAGGGCGGCGCTTCCTCGACCCCTGCTAATACCGAGAGCGAGGTAACCTCTTCCGAGCCTCAGCTCGCCGTAAACCCTCTTACAGGTGAGAGGACTCTTGAGCTTGATGCCGTCAACAAAAGGCCAATTGCGATAATGATAAATAATAACAGAGCCTCGCTCCCTCAGAGAGGAATTTCGCAGGCTGACATTTTGTATGAGGTGCCGGCAGAGGGCGGAATTACAAGAATTATGGCGCTTTTTGCTGACATAAACAAGATTCCCGATATCGGCTCTCTGCGCTCGGCAAGATATTATTATCTTGCTCTCGCATCATCGCATAATGCCATCTTCTGCCACTTTGGCGGCGAAAGAGACGCCCTTAATTACATTAAAAACAACAACATTAAAACCATTAACTTTATAAGCACCGCGGCTTCTTACAGAGATAAGAACCGCGTTGGAAAGTACGCCTACGAGCACACCGCTTTTACCGACGGCGAGCGTCTTAAAAAGGCTATAAATTACAGAAAAATTGAAACCGACGCCACCATTTCAAGCGCATTTAACTTCGGCGATAACTCATCGGCGTTTTCTCAGGGCTCTGTTGCCACAAACATAACCGTTCCCTTCTCGTCATCCACCAAGGCAACCTTTACCTATGATGCTGACAGCGGAATGTATCTTAAGGGACAGTTTAATGCCGCTCAGATAGATGAAACCACAGGCAAGCAGATCGAGGTTAAAAATGTCTTTGTTCTGCAGACATCGATCAGCCTTAAAAATGCCAATTCCTCAGCTAATTACATTAATGTTGACCTAACCTCCGGCTTTGGCTACTATGCCTGCGACGGCAAGATCATTCCTATCAAATGGGAAAAAGGCAATGACCTTGATGCCAAGCTCAAATACTACACAACTGACGGAAAAGAGCTTTCCGTTGCAACAGGAAAAACCTGGGTAAATATTATTTCCTCAAACAACACAGTTTCTTATAACTAAATTTTGACAGATAGGAGAATGTTTATGAAAAAAGTTCTATGTGTCGGAAGCGTTACCACCGATGTTATCGTTTCCCCTGTTGACAGCCTTCCCAACCCCGGCGAGCTGCGCGCTATAAGCTCGGTTTCCACCCATGTTGGTGGATGCGCCGCAAACGCCGCAAACGACTTAGCTAAGCTCGGCGTTCCCGTTGCACTTTCCTGCAAGGTGGGTTCTGACAGCTTTGGCGAGTTTGTTAAAAACACCGCCAAAGAAAACGGCGTTGACGTTTCGGGCGTTGTTATGGGCGATGTTGACACCACCGTTTCAATCGTTACAGTTTCGTCATCGGGTGAGAGAAGCTTTCTCTACAACCCCGGCTCAGCCGCAGATTTTAAGCTTTCGGACATTCCCGATTCACTTTTAGAGGAATGCGACATCGTTTTTGTTGCAGGCGCAATGCTTCTTACATCCTTTGACGGCGCCCCTTGCGCAGAGCTTATGCGCCGCGCAAGAGAGATGGGAAAATACACCGTTATGGACACCGCTTGGGATTTTGACGATATCTGGCTTCCCAAGATCCGCGAAGTTATCCCTCACCTTGACCTCTTTATGCCCAGCATTGACGAGGCGGCAAAGCTTGTGGGTCTTTCTCCCAAGGATCCTGACGCAGTTGCCGACAAACTCTTTGAACTCGGCGCTAAAAACGTTATAGTCAAGGTCGGCAAGCACGGCGCCCTCATTTGCGAGGCTAATAAAGAGCGCTACACCCTGCCTACATATCTTTCAATCAAGCCCACCGACTCAACAGGCGCGGGCGATTCCTTCTGTGCAGGCTTTTTGGCAGGTCTTGCGCAGAACTGGGATTACAGAAGAAGCGGACAGTTTGCAAATGCTGTTGGAACACATTGCATCCAAAAGGTTGGCGCTTCAACAGGAATCGTTTCCATTGAGGAAACCCTTAAATTTATGAACGAGCATCAAGACGAGGTTCCCCTCGACTAACATAAGGAAGTGTTTAAAATGAAAAATGCAGTAATGTACGGAGCAGGTAACATCGGACGCGGCTTTATCGGCCAGCTTTTCTCCCTCTCGGGCTATGAGGTTACCTTTATTGACATAAACGAGGCTGTTATCGACAAGCTTCAGAGCGACCGCAGTTATCCCCTTTACATAACACGCGGTGAGGAATACGAAAAAACCGAGGTTAAAAATGTTACAGGTTTACTCGGAAAGGACCCCGAGGTCGTCGGTGATATGATTGCAAAGGCGGACGTTATGGCAACCGCCGTTGGCGTAAACGTTCTTCCCTACATCGCAAAGCCTATCGCCTGTGGAGTTAAGCGCCGCTTTGAAAACGGCAACAAAACTCCCCTCAACATCATCATCTGCGAAAACAAACTGGGTGCCGACTCTTATTTAAGAGAGCTGGTTTCTCAGAACTTAAATGACGAGGAAAAAGAGTATTTTAACGAGTATTTCGGTCTTGTTGAGGCATCTATCGGAAGAATGGTTCCCGCAACTCCCGACGAGATAAGGCAAGAAAATATGCTCGCAGTTTGCGTTGAGGAATATTGTCAGCTTCCCGTTGACAAGGCGGCATTTAAGGGCGAAATTCCCGAGATCGTTAACCTTATGCCCTTCGAGCCCTTTGAGTTCTTTATTCAGAGAAAGCTGTTTATGCACAATATGAGCCACGCATTAACTGCCTATCTCGGCGCCCTTAACGGCTGTGAGTATATATGGCAGGCGGCTCTTGACCCCTCTATAAAGCTCCTCGCATTCCAGGCTCTTATCGAGTCCTCTCAGGCGCTCTCCAAGGAGCACGGCGTCGATATTTCTGAGCTTATCGAGCACAGCGAGGATCTTCTTTACAGATTTGAAAACAAGCTACTCGGCGACACCTCTTTAAGAGTCGGCCGTGACACTATAAGAAAGCTTTCCAAGCATGACAGACTTGTTGGCGCACACAATCTCTGCAAAAAGCAGGGCATCAAGCCTGTTTACATCTGCCTCGGCATTGCCGCCGCACTTCTGTTCTGTCCTGCAGATGACGCCGCCTCTGTTGAGGTTTCAAACAGCGCAAAGGCTGTCGGCGTTGCAGAAACACTTAAAAAGTACAGTGAGCTTGAGGATGCAGAGTCTATCGCTCTCATAGAAAAGCTTTATGATATGCTCTCACAAAAGGCAGAGATGAAGGATATAATAACATTCCTTGAAATCGAAAAACGTAAATAATTTTTTACAGCAAAGGAAGTCTTTTATTATGATGTACATTATTGATACCGCAAACCTCGACCAAATTCGCAAATGCGTTGAGTTTTATCCCATTGCCGGTGTCACCACCAATCCCACCATTATTTCAAGAGAGAACACCGATTTTGTAAAGCTTATTAAGGACATCCGCGATATAATCGGCCCCGATCTTATGCTTCACGTTCAGGTAACTGCAAGTAAAGCCGATGACATTGTAAAGGAAGCTCTTTTATTAAAAGAAGCCGTCGGCGGAAACTTTTATGTTAAGATCCCCATCTCGCAGGAGGGACTTAAAGCAACCTCTATTTTGCACAATATGGGAATGAAGGTTACAGAAACCGCCATCTTTACCCAACAGCAAGCCCTTATTGCCGCGCTTGCAGGTGCAGATTTCGTTGCACCTTACGTTAACCGTCTTGACAACATCGTTAGCGACGGTGTTCAGGTTGTTTCTGAAATAGTTGATATGTTCAAGGCCCACGACATCAAAACAAAGGTGCTTGCCGCCAGCTTTAAAACCGTTGAGCAGATCCACAAAATTGCAATGTCGGGTTGCCATTCGGTCACAATCAATCCCGAGCTCTTTGAGACCCTTACCTACCACCCCATGACCCAGTACGCCATTGACGACTTCAATGCCGACTGGGAGTCGGTTTACGGCAGAAAGAGCATCGCCCAGATCTTTGAAGGCAAGTAAGTTTTGCAATCTAAAAAGCCGAGCGCACAGCGCTCGGCTTTCTTTATTTTACGACTTTATTTTTTCTCATTGCAAGGTAAGATTCCAAAATTATGACGGCGGCGACGGCGTCGACGGTTTTTTTGCGTTTTCGCCCCTTGACGTCTGTTATACTAAGATAGGTGTGGGCAAGCATTGTGGTGGCGCGCTCGTCGCAAAGGTCGACCTCTATGCCGTCAAGCAGCTTTGAAAGCTCAGACGCAAACTCTCTGCAAGACTTTGCTCTGTCGCCCTCGCTTCCGTCCATATTTTTAGGCAGGCCGACAACAACGCACTCGGCCCCAAGCTCGAGCGCCTTTTGTTTGACCTTTTCAAGCCTTTTTTGCGCATTGTATTCCTCAATAACGCAAACAGGCGAGGCGAGCATTTCGCCCTTATCGCAAACTGCAATGCCGCTTCTTGCATCGCCGACATCGACAGACATAATTACCATAATCATTCTCCTTATAATCGGTTAAATTAATTATACAACATTTTTTCTTAATTTTCAACAAGCCAAAAGGATTATTAAATCAAAGGAGCAAAACAAATGAAAAAACTTGAGATACTTAAAAAACGGCGCGACCTAAAAGCGTGTGCAGGAAAAAGCGAATACGCTTTTTTTACCTCTATTCTTCTCTCGGCGGCGGCACTGTGCACTGTTTTGGTGCTGGCAGTCGAGCTTTTTATGGAAAGTCCTGAGGTTTCGCAGGCTTACGGCGAATTTATAAGCGGCGGCTTGTCTCTGCCAAAGGGTCAAGGCTCTTTCTTTTCTGCCGCGGCAGAGGTTTTGGGCGAGGTGTTGTTAACTGCCATTAAAAGCATTCCTGCGGCACTTGTCTTCTTTTTGACTCTTTTGTTTGTAGTCCTGCCCATCTATCAAGGTACAATTAGGTGGAGCGCCTATCTTGTTGAGGAAGGCTCTGCTTTGCCCATTCGCGCAATATTGTTTTATTTCCTCTCGCCGTCGCTCTATTTTTCCTCGGTTCTTTTAAGCCTGCGCATTTTCTTGCGCAAGGCGCTTTTCGCCCTTGCCTTTTTGCTTCCGCCCCTCTTATGCCTTGCCCTAAGCCTTGTTTTAGGCTCGGATTATTACGGCGAGAAAGCGCTCGCCGGCGCCACCCTTATTTTATCGGCGCTCTGGCTCATTCTCTCGTTTTTGCTTTATGTAATTTTCTGCCAGAGATATGCCGCTGTGCGCTATCTATTTTCTCTCGGAAGCACAAAAAAGCTTTTTCGCCGCTCCTGCGAGCTTACTAAAAACAGGTGCGCCTGGTTTTTTACCTTTAAGCTGATGCTTTTGCCAAACCTGCTTTTAGTTTTCTTGATTTTCACCGCGCCTCTTGCCATCTCGCGAATGCTCTGCGCAAGCTCGCTTGCTGTAAAAGAGCTTATACTCGAAAAGAAACGGGCATAAAAAATCGGCGCAGATAATCTGCGCCGAAAGAGAGTGCTGGCTTTTAATTTAGCAGCCGCAGCAGCCGGCAGACTCATCGCCTAAATCGAGCCTGGGAGGGAAAAATTGGTCGGTTGGAAATTTGATGTGAGAAAAAATTTCGCAGGGATTTTGCTCTGAATTTGAGGCGGTTGTTGAGCAGTCCTTATCGGGAACGCAGAAATCATAACAAGGAACTAACATCTGTACCCTGCGTTCAAGCTGAACTATCGAGAAAAGTCCAAGCGTTACAAAAAGGTCTTTTTGTGCTGCCGCGCTGTCTATGGTAAACTCTGAAGAGCGGCCAAACTGACTGCATTTAAAATAACAGGCGATGCAGTCGGGAATTTTAACACTGCAACAGGTCTGCTCGCAGGCAGGCACAAGTCTGCTTGCAAGGCAGATAGGATCGACCACCTGAACCTTTGCAACAGGCATATTGTTGTTTTCTACGACCTCATCGTTTGAGTCGGTTGAGAAAACTCGGACATTTCCGTCGCTTCCGAATAAAATTGCCTTTTTCTCGGCGGTTGCAACACCCACAACTGTACAGGACGGAGAGCTGGGGGTTGACACCTCTGCGGTTACCTCAAAATAGTATGTCATATCGACAGAGTAAAAGCCTTTGTTAAAGGGAACAGAGTCAACATCGATAAGTACATTTAGAACGGTAACATTTTTAATTTTAGCAGAGGTTGCCGTATCTATAATGCTTCTCTGGATTGCCTCGGGAAAAAGCACGCGCAGGTCGGTTAAACAGTCCTTGTCGCTACAGGAATCGTATATCCTGCCGGCATCAATACACACGGCCTCTTTAAAAGCAGTGCTGCCGAACTCGGCAGCAGTTAAATCTGCCATTTTAAAAACCTCCTTAAATAAGTATTAGGCTTTTTAAACCTTATTACAGTTTATTCATTTACAGCGCTTTTGGTTCATCATTTATAATTAAATTGCTTTTATAAACTAAACGCTCCCTCATCAGAGGGAGCATTTGTTTTGCTCATTTTATTTTGTAGGGAATGGATTTATCCATTCCGTAAGAATTGTTTAACTTGTGGGCTTGTTTCTTCGGAAGGCATAAATGCCTTCCCTACAGCGCTGTGTTTTGTGATTATTTTATCCTCCAGATGTCCTTAGCGTACTCTAAAATGGTGCGGTCGGAAGAAAATTTCCCTGCGTTGCAGATATTAAGCCAGCCTTTTTTAAGGAAGGCCTTTCTGTCGCGGTAATCTCTGTTTATCTTGATTTTCTTGTCCAAAAAGTCTGCAAAATCGTAAAGCAGAAAATATCTATCGGCCTTATGCCAGGAGGCGCCTTTTAAAATAGAATTGTAAAGCTCCTCAAACATTCCTGTTCCGTCATCCGAAAGGGTGCCGTTTACAAGGGCATCAAGGCATCTTTTTATCCTCGCATCGCTGTTATAGTATTTCATAGGGTCGTAGCTTTCGCCTAAACTTTCGAGCTCATCAACCCTCGCCCCGAAAACATAGTTGTTTTCATTTCCTGCCGCCTCAAATATCTCGATATTTGCGCCGTCATAGGTTCCTAAGGTTACCGCGCCATTTAGCATAAGCTTCATATTTCCCGTTCCCGATGCCTCTGTTCCGGCCGTTGAGATCTGCTCTGAAACATCGGCGGCGGCAATTATCTTTTCGGCATAGGAAACATTGTAGTCAGAAACAAAAACAACCTTTATAAGCTCGCGCACCTGCTCGTCGCTCTCAACAAGCCTTGCGAGAGAGTTTATAAGCTTGATAATGCCTTTAGCTCTTACATATCCCGGCGCCGCCTTTGCTCCGAAAATAAAGGTGGTCGGCTCAAAGTCTGAAAGAGTCCCCTCTTTTATTTCAAAATACAGCTCCAAAATGCAGAGCGCATTTAAAAGCTGGCGCTTATATTCATGTAGGCGCTTTATCTGCACGTCAACGATTGAGTCGACCTTAAAGCTCTTGCCCTCTTTGCTTTCGATATATTCGCAAAGCCTCTGCTTGTTATTTGCTCGTATCTTCTCAAACCTTTTTAAAACCGCCACGTCATCGGCGTATTTTTCGAGCTCTTTAAGCCTTTCA
Source organism: Oscillospiraceae bacterium (assembly GCA_015066115.1). Classification (GTDB taxonomy): domain Bacteria; phylum Bacillota; class Clostridia; order Oscillospirales; family Ruminococcaceae; genus SIG578. Next base: position 156,593 of record SVOZ01000004.1, on the reverse strand, counting down.
AGGTTTACTATCCAATCCTCGCTGCCGATAAGCTGGGTTATAAGGGCGGAAAGTTCAGGGTTTGCAAGGGCCAGCCATCTGCGCTGGGTAATTCCGTTTGTCTTGTTTTGGAATTTTTCGGGATAAAGCTTATAAAAGCTACTGAGAACTCTATCCTTTAATATCTCGGTGTGAAGAGCGGCCACGCCGTTAATATGAGCGCAAACTGCGCAGGCAAGATAGGCCATATTGACTCTGCCGTCCTGAATGATAAAGAGGTTTTGTCCCTCGCCCTCGGCGGCGCCTGATTTTTTGTATTCAGCCTTTGTTTGCTTGTCGATTCGGGCAATAATATGGGCAATTTCCTTGGAAATCCTTTTAATAATGGCGACATCCCATTTTTCGAGCGCTTCCTGCATTATTGTGTGGTTTGTGTAATTAAAAGTCTTTTTGCAAACGGCAAATGCGCTCTCAAAGCTCAGTCCCTCGCCCATTAAAAGCCTGATAAGCTCAGGAATTGAGATAACGGGATGGGTGTCATTGAGCTGAACGGTTACGTAGTCTGAAAACTGCTCCAGATTATTTCCGTGCTCTTTTTTAAACCGCCTTATCATATCCTGAAGCGAGGCGCTTGAGAAAAAATACTGCTGTTTTAAGCGCAAAAGCTTGCCCGAAAAGGAGGAGTCGTTTGGATAGAGCACCCTTGAAATGTCCTCTGCCCTGTTTTTTTGCCGCAGGGCCATATCATACTTCTGGTCATTAAACTCGTTAAAGTTAAACTGTTCCTTCGGCTCTGCCTGCCAGAGCCTAAGGGTGTTTATATGCCCTGCCCCATAGCCGATAACCGCCATATCGTAAGGCACCGCCAAAACCTCGCCGTCGCCAAAGCTGACGACTACCGCCTCGTCATCGCGCCGAACTGACCAAGGGTCGCCAAAGCGCGACCAATCGTCGAGCGTTTCCTTTTGAAAGCCGTTTTCAAAGTACTGCTTAAAAAGCCCGAAGCGATAACGTATTCCGTAGCCATCGAGCGGTAATTTCAGTGTTGCGGCGCTGTCAAGAAAGCAGGCGGCAAGTCTGCCCAGTCCGCCGTTTCCGAGGGCCGCGTCCTCTATCTCTTCAAACCTTGACAAATCGGTGCCAAGCGTACCGAGCATCTCTTTGACCTCATCGGTTTTTTTAAGGCACAAAAGATTGTTATAGATCATTCTGCCTATTAAAAACTCTGCCGAAAGATAGTAGGCTCGCCTTTTTTTGCTGTCCTTGTCTCTCGATTTTTGCCAGATCGGCGAAACCTCTGCCATAACCGCCTTTGAAACGGCATAGTGCAGCTGCGGTGTGTTGAGACTTTTTAAATCCTTTTGAAACTCGGTTTTAGCAAAAAGCTCTGCTTTACTTTTAAGATTACTCACTTTTTATCCCCCTATCCTTTAACCGCGCCTGCCACAACGCCCTTTATAATATATTTCTGACAGAAAACATAAAAAATCACTATCGGGATAATGGAAAGCACAAGCATTGCCATAAGTCCGCCGTAATTTGTGGCACCGTAAGCGCCATGCATTGAAATTTGAATTGCAACGGGGATGGTTTTCTCGTCTGTGCCCAACACAAGATAAGGCAAGAGGTAATCGTTCCATATCCACATTGCATTGAGTATAGCAACGGTTATTGCAGTCGGCTTTAAAATAGGAAAGATGACCGAAAAGAACATCTGAACAGGCCCTGCGCCGTCAATGGTTGCCGCCTCCTCGATTTCGAGCGGAATGCTTTTTATAAAGCCGCTTAGCATAAACACAGAAAGCCCTGCCCCGAAGCCGAGATAAACTATTGTAATGCCGAAAATGTTGTCAAAATTTACGCGGTTTACAACATAGGTCATGGTGTACATAACCATCTGAAACGGCACTATCATACTGAAAACAAAAAGATAATAAAGCAGGCTTGTAAATTTTGATTTTACCCTTACAATAAACCAAGCCGTCATAGCCGTGCCGACTATTATGAGAATAACCGACACCACCGTTATAAAAACCGACCTTAAAAATGCCGCAAAAAAGCCCGATGTTGTAAGGCCGCTCAGATAATTATCAAAGCCTGCAAAGGTTTCGCTGTTAGGGAGCTCAAAGGGTGCTCCCGAAATATAAAATCCCGTTTTAAAGGAGTTTATAACAACTATTACGATAGGAACCAAAAACACCGCCGACAGCAAAAAAAGCAGGGCAAAAATCAAAATGTCGGCGCCTTTATTTCTAACATGCATTAGTGCTCAACCTCCCGTCTGCCCGTAAGCCTTAGCTGCGCAAAGGCAATTATTGCAACTATCACAAAGAAAATAACCGCCTTTGCCTGCCCGACTCCCTGCCAGCCCATTCTGCCGTAAAAGGTATTGTAAATATTAAGCGCCAGCATTTCGGTGCTCCTTTCGGGCGCACCTGCCGTTAGCGCTAAGTTTTGGTCAAACATCTTAAATGAGTTTGTTAGAGTTAAAAAGGTACAGATGGTTATAGATGGCATAACCATTGGAATCTTTATTTTAGTAAGGGTCTTTATTGGGCCCGCTCCGTCTATCGAAGCCGCCTCCAAAAGCGAGGTTGGCACATTTTGAAGTCCTGCAATGTAGATTACCATCATATATCCGATAAGCTGCCAGTTTGTAAGCAGGACAAGTCCCCAAAAGCCGTACTCTGTTTTAAATGTAATGTCTACGCCGAAAGCAGAGAGTACGCCGTTTATAAGCAGGTTCCAGATGTATCCCAGCACGATTCCGCCGATAAGATTAGGCATAAAGAACACCGAGCGAAAAAGGTTTGTGCCGCGCAGGCCGCGTGTTAAAGAGAGTGCGAGCAGAAATGCAAATACATTAACCGTTATTATTGAAACGATGGTAAAGAGCGCGGTAAAGCCGAGAGCGTGAATAAAGTCTGTGTCTGCGGTAAAGGCGCGGATGTAGTTTTCTATTCCGTTAAATTTTGCATTTTCGACCGTTGTAAATTTGGTAAAGGACAGGCCGAGCCCTAAGCAAAACGGAATAACAAAGGCAAGTATAAATGCCAGCAGGGTTGGCAAAACGAAAATCGGAAAATATTTTTTAAGCGACCTGTTCATTTTAAGGCAGTTCCTTTCGTAAGCTTTTTGGGCAAAACGCCCCTTTTAAAGCTCTCGCCCTGCAAAAGCAGGGCGAGATTATTATATCAGCATCAGTTATCGCTTGCCTGGCTTTCCTTTTTCCAATCCTTTACAACGTCCGCTTTAACATCCTCCCAGGTTTTTGTGCCCTGAGCATATTTTAAAAGCGAGGAGCCGAAATTCTGCTTAAAGGTCTGCGAGGGGAAAATGGTAAAGTTCCAAGGAACCGTTACCGTGTCGTCCTCATCCATCCAGTCAAGCACCTGCCTTGCAAGAGGATCATTTGGAGCCTCATCCTCATTGAAGGTGTCAAAGGGCGAAATAAAGCCAAGCTCCTGAGTTACATATCTTTTACCCGTCTCGCTTGAATAGAGCCAGTAAATAAAGTCCTCGGCCGCTTTTCTGTCCTCTTTAGATGCCTGAGAGTTTATTGCGTAAAAGTTCTCGGTTCCGATGCAAAGTCCCTGCTTCTCTTCGTTTTCGCTTCCGATATAAATAGGCAAGAACTTAACATTATCAGCCTTGACCTTGTTTCCTTTAACATCTGAGATCTGACCCCAGGCCCAGTTTCCGTTTTGCACCATAGCGCATTTTTCAAGCGCAAACTCCGACATAGAGTCAACAACGCTCTTGGTGCCGACGCTTCTTCTGTCAATGGTCGAGTTGTCGAGGTATAAATCAAAGATGTTTTTAAAATTATCGGCATAGTCAAAGGCTATCTCGGCGGTTTTGTCTGAGGTAAGGTCGATTTTGTTCTTTTCAAACTCATAGTAAAGCGGCAGGTTTGCAAGGTGGGTCTGCCATCTCCAGTCCTCGCCTGTTTTAAGTGAGGTTGATGCAAAAACGCCGTCGATTCCAAGCGCCTCGCGGTTTTTCTGCATATCCTCAACAACTGCTTTAAGCTCTGCAAAGCTGTCAACATCGTCCATGCTGTCAAATTTGACCGCCTTATTTTTGAGGGCGAAATATTTGTCGGTTATGGCCTCGTTGTAAATGATTCCGTAGCCCTCAACAACGTAAGGAATGCCGAAAACCTTGCCGTTTACCTCAATGGCAAGCGACTTATCCGTAAGGTGCTTGTAAAGCTCGGTGTTTGAAAGGTCGGCGCAGTAATCCTTCCAGGCGGCGTAGCCTTTAGGGCCGTTTATCTGGAAAAGAGTGGGCGCCTCGTCGGTTACCATTTTTGAGGCAAGGGTGGACTCGTAGGCATTATTTGCCGCCGTTTCAACAATAACTTCAACGCCGGTTTCTTTTTTATAAGCCTCGGCTATCTCCCTGTAAATATCGGCGCTTTCGGGCTTAAAGTTAAGGTAACGCACACGGCCTGTTTTGGCATTGCCGCTCTGTGTGCCCTGCTCGCCGCCGTCACAACCCGCAAATAATGCGGTCATAGAAAGAGCCAGCGCAAAGGCAAGCCCTAAGGAAAGGATTTTTCTAAACTTTTTCATTTTGTGTTTTCCTCCTGTTTTTGAAAACATTCTCTTGTACTTCCCAATCAATACAGAAAAATGCGCGCCGTCATTGACTTAAGGTCAAAAAAGTTGTATAATTTCTGCATATTGGCGGCATCATTTTGCTGTTATTTTTCGATTAAGATACAATGTAATTTTTGCCTCAAATGCCGCCGCTTATACATAAAAACTAAAAGGAGCATTTAAAAAAGTGGCTTTAAGCGTTTCAAAAACAGAAAAATTAAAAAAAGCGCTTAAATGCGCTTTTCCAAAAACCATTCCGATTATGGCAGGCTTTTTGTTTTTAGGTATGTCCTACGGAATTTTTATGCGTGTGTCGGGCTTTTCTTTTGTTTACCCTATGCTGATGGCGCTCACAATTTTCGGCGGCTCTCTTGAGTTTGTCGCCGTTACAATGCTGCTTTCTTCCTTTGCCCCGCTTCACACCTTTATAGTAACCCTTGTAATTCAGGCTCGCCATCTTTTTTACGGCATTTCGATGCTGGAAAAATACAAAAACACAGGCCTTAAAAAGCTTTATCTCATTTTTGGAATGTGCGACGAGAGCTTTTCGATAAATGTTTCCTCCGACATTCCAAAGGATGTTGACCGCGGCTGGTTTATGTTTTTTGTGACGGCGTTAAATCAGCTTTATTGGGTTTCGGGAGCCACCCTCGGCGGACTCTTAGGCTCGCTTGTAACCTTTAATACAGAGGGAATCGAGTTTGTTATGACGGCGATGTTTGTGGTAATTTTCTTAGAGCAATGGCTTAAGGAAAAGCGGCACTACTCCTCGCTTATCGGCTTTTTCTCATCGGTTTTGTGCCTTGTGATTTTCGGTGCCGATTCATTTATGATTCCCACAATGCTCTTAATCCTCTGCCTGCTTTCGCTTTTCAGAAAGCCTATAGAAAGGGCGGGTGAATAAAATGACAATGACACTTACCGAGCAGATAGTCACAATTGCCCTCTGCGTTTTAGGAACAATGCTCACCCGATTTCTGCCATTTATAATTTTTTCATCAAGTCGCCCGACTCCGAAATTTATCTCCTATCTTGGCAAGGCTCTGCCTTCCGCGATATTTGCGGTTTTGGTGGTGTACTGCCTTAAAAATGTAAATATTTTAAGCTACAGCTTTGGCATTCCCGAGCTTATCGCCATTGCTGTAACGGCAGGTTTGCACCTCTGGCGCCGTCAGATGCTTTTTTCCATCGCAGGCGGCACCGTCTGCTATATGCTCCTTATCCAGCTCGTTTTTTAAGCCTAATCGAATAAGAAGGTGTCAGCAAAGCTGACGGATGAGGTAGAAGCGTCGAGATACCAAGGCCTTATAGTTTATTGCGCTCATGGAAGCGCGGGCACATCCTTTCTCTCTCGCAAGCAAGAAAACAAAGAGTGCATTTAGGGTGCAAACCTCTTTCCGCCGCCTGTGGCGGATAAAGGAAAGAGGGATTGCTGTGCCGCGGTCGAAAAAATCGAGGAAAAGCGCAAGCCCGAAGATTTTTTCAGGCACCGCAAACGGACAAGCCCCTGAACATCGGGTTTTCACGCTTTATCAAATCTGTTTTGCATTTATTTACGCAAAACAAGGCCTATTCTGAGCAAAAAAAGACATCTCCGATGTTCTTACTCCTATACATACAACAATACACTATGTAGGGAATGGATTTATCCATTCCGTCAGGTTTTGCGGAAGGCATAAATGCCGTTCCCTGCAAAATAAAAATGTGGGGTTTTGCTTTCGCAAAACCCTTTTTGTACCTCTTCACTAAAAAAGAGCAGGTTTTTACCTGCTCCTTTTTTATTCTATAGCATCATTTAACTGTTTTGCAATGGCGCGCATTTTTTCGCCGCCGACCTTACAAACTCGGCGGTCATAGGAAAGCAGGCCGTTTGTTTCATCCTCAACATCCGAAACCTGCGTGTAAATAGCGCCCGAAAGCCCCGATTTTGCGGCAGGGATTATCTCATTTTCATAAAGGGAAATGAGCGCCGCTTCAAACTCATCGCGATTTTCAAAAAATCTATAGCCATAAGCCTTTTTTAGGTTAAAAATATGTCCCTCAGGTCTATAAGAATAACCGCCGAATTCCGAAAGCACCGTCGGCTTTTGTGCTGGCTTAAATTTAAACGGCTTAAAATAGATATGTTCGCTTTCAACATCGCTCTCTCCGCCCTTAAACCAGCCCGACGCCGTGTCGATTATTCTTGTGTTGTCAAGGGTTTTAAAGAGGCTATACATCTCATCTGAGCAAAACTGCCCCCAGCCCTCATTAAACATGGTCCAGTAGCAAATGCTGGGGTGGTTATAAAGCTGTTTTACTGTTTTTTTCATTCCCAGCACAAACTGCTCGCGGCTCTTTTTATTTTTGTGCAGATTTTTATCGGAAAGCCTTTTTAGGTTAATTGTGGGCAGAGCGGTATCCCTAAAAAAGCTGTAATGTCCGTTATTGACCATATCCTGAAAAACTATCATTCCAAGCCTGTCGCAATCATAATAAAACTGTTCGGGTTCAACCTTTATATGCTTTCTTAAGGTGTTAAAGCCGAGGCGTTTCATCTCGAGAATATCATTTGCAAAGGCCTCGGGCGCGGCAGGTGTGTAAATGCCGTCGGAAAAATAGCCTTGATCAAGAAGGCCGTGGAAAAAATATGGCTTGCCGTTTAAAAGAATTCTCGCCTTGCCCTCTACCTTTTTTATTTCAAGTGTGCGCAGGGCAAAATAGGAGCTTATTTTATCCTCGCCCGCCGCCGCTGTAAATTCATACAGATACGGGTTTTCGGGGCTCCACATTTTAGGCTGAGGAATAGCTATTTCGGCGCTCGGGCAGGCGGTGCCCTTTATTTCGCCGTTTTCGGTTTTAATGCAAATAACAGCACTTTTAACGCCATACAACGAAATTTTAACTCTATCACTTGAGGGAACTATCTTAATGTCCGAAATATATTCATTCGGCACGCTTTCTATCCAAACCGTCTGCCAAATGCCCGATATGGGAGTGTACCACATTCCGCCGCGGTTACGCCGCTGCTTGCCGTAGGGCAAAATATGGTCTTGTAAATTGTCCCAAGCCTTTACAACAAGGGTGTTTTGCTGACAAAGCGCCGAGGTTATATCAAAGCAAAAGGCATCATAACCGCCGCAATGCTCGCCTACCTTTTGGCCGTTTAAATAAACCTCGCACAACTGGTCAACTGCTCCGAAATGAAGCAGTACCCTATCCTTTATAAATCCCCGTGGCAGAGAGAATTCTCTTTTATAAAAAAGATAGCTTCCCTCTTCAAAAACCTCGTCTATACCCGACAGGGCGGATTCGGGCGCAAAGGGCACAAGAATTTTTCTGCCGAAAATCTTGGGAATTTTATCCTCTTTTTGCGCCTCAAAATCCCACATTCCGTTAAGACAGAAAAAGGAGTCCCTTTTCATTTGGGGGCGGGGATAAACTGCCCACGGGATGTCACCCATAAACTCACAAAACGGGGTTTTAAGCTTTGCAAAAGAATTACTTTTCACTTGCTTTTACCTCTTTTTTCGCAACCTTAAAAATAAGATAAAGCGCTAACCAAACGACAACTGCCGCCACAAGCGCGGCAAGGAAGATGTTGTGATTTGGAACAAAGGAGCTTGTGCCGTCGTCGTTTACGATAGTTTCAGCGCCCTTTAAAACTGCCGAGCCGATAAACGGGCCGATAACTCCGGGAATAAGTACCTGCGAGAAGATGCGAAGCCCTTGAAACATTCCTGCGCGGTTTTCGGGAGTATAGTCACGAATTAATGCGCCGAACACAGCCATACCTGCAAGGTAGCCCGTCATCATCAGAAGCGAACCGACAAAAACAGGAGCGGTGGATTTAAATAAATAGAGCAGTATGTAACCCGACATCAAAAGCAAAAGCGCGGGAATTACCGACGCTTTAAAGCCTTTTTTGTCATAGAGTCTGCCGTAAAACGCCGTTACCACAGAGGCGATTATAATAGCAGGCGCCATAATGAGCACGTAATTTTCCATCTTGAGCGAAACGTTGTAATAGATGATAAGGTAAGGCATAAAAATCTGAATTGAAATATTAAAAAGCGCAAATGCCAGAAAGGCTAAATAAAGGGTCTTATTAGCTTTAACAACCGATGGTCTGAAGCCGTAAATAATGTTTTTAAAGCAGCTTTTATTTTGCTCGCTCTTAGTGCCGGGGTCGGAAATCAAGAAAAATCCCAAAATTCCGATTACGATAACAGCGATTCCAATGATAAGAAAAATGGTGGTCCAGCTCTCGCGCTTGTCTAAATTAAATGACATAAAGCCGCCAAAAACCACCAAAATTGCAACAAGCGGCATCATAGCATTTATGCCCTCTGCCGCTCCCCTGCCGCCTGATGCCGTAGAGTCTGTAAGCCAGGCGTTAAAGCAGGCGTCGTTTGCCGACGAACCGAAAAAGGTCATAACGCAGTCCATTATAATAACCAGCGAAACACCGAGCGATGCCGCCGATGCTACCGACGGAAACAGCGCGCCGATTACATCAAGGCGAATTAGTGCAAAGCTGCAAATAGAAATTCCCCACAAAATATATCCGCCGCAGATAAACAGCTTTCGTTTGCCGATCTTATCCGAAAGCGCGCCTATTATAACCGTTGTAACGGTTGCGGCAATTGCGCTTGCCGCAACCATAAGCGAAATAGCCTCGGCGCTTGCCGCAAACATTTTATAGATAAACACATTGAAATACATATTCTCAACCACCCAGGCAACCTGACCTGTGAGGCTGAAAATAATGAGCGCGATCCAAAAACGCGCACCCTTTTTGCTGTTTGTCATTTTTATTACCTCGTTATTTTATGATTTTATAAACAAGCGGTTTTTTCTCGGGAGCATTTGAGCCTATGCTTATTGCCGACAAAAATTTTTCCTCTGCCGACTTAAAGGACTCCTTGTTATTTGAATAAAGGGTACAAAGTGTATCGCCCTTATTAACCTTATCGCCTGTCTTTTTAGAGAGCACTATTCCTGCGCCGAAATCGATTTTATCCTCTTTATTTTCCCTGCCCGCACCGAGAATTACGCTTGCAACACCGATTTTTTCGGCATCCATTTTTGTGACAAAGCCGCTTTCAGCGCTTTTTACCTCGTAGAAATAATCGGTTTTGGGCAGCTTTTCGGTGTCGTCGATTTCGCTTACATCGCCGCCCTGCGCCTTAATCCACTGCCGCATTTTACTAAATGCCGCACCGCTTTCTATCGTTTCTATAACTTTTGCTTCGGCCTCTTTAACCGAAACGCCAAGCACAAGCGAAGCCATAGCAGAAGAGAGCGCTATGCAAACTTCATAAAGGTCGCCTTTTTGCTCACCGCGCAAAACCCGAACCGCCTCTTTAACCTCCAAGGCATTTCCTATATGGGTGCCGAGAGGGGTGTCCATATCGGTGATAAGCGCGCAGACATTTCTTTTACATCCTTTGCCGATCTTAACCATATTTTCAGCGAGAATTTCGGCGTCCTCCAAGGTTTTCATAAAGGCGCCGCTTCCCATTTTTACATCAAGCACGATATTGTGCGAGCCTGCCGCTATCTTCTTGCTCATAATGCTCGAGGTAATAAGCGGGATGCTGTTTACGGTTGCGGTTACGTCACGAAGGGCATAAAGCTTTTTATCGGCAGGCGCGAGCGAGCCGCTCTGCCCGATAACTGCAATGCCGATATTTTCAACCTGCGAGAGAAACTCTTCTCTGTCGAGCGTGGTTTTATAGCCGCTTATCGACTCAAGTTTATCAACGGTTCCGCCTGTGTGCCCAAGGCCTCTGCCCGACATTTTTGCAAGCCTTCCGCCCAGCGCGGCAACAATGGGAGCCACTATAAGAGTAGTTTTATCGCCCACGCCGCCTGTGCTGTGCTTGTCAACCGAAAGAGCGCCGAACTGCGAAAGATCAAGGCTATCGCCCGAATTTGCCATTGCGTTTGTAAGACAAACCGTTTCCTCATCGGTCATTCCCTTTAAAAATATTGCCATAGCAAGCGCGGAAGCCTGATAATCGGGAATTTCGCCGCTTGTGTAGCCGCTTATAAAAAACTCGATCTCCTCTTTTAAGAGGGCAAGTCCGTCGCGTTTTTTTGCAATTATATCATACATTCTCATAAAGGCTTTCTCCTTTAATCCATTGCCGTTTTAGTAAATGACAGCGGCAAAAGCTCTGAAAGTGTGTGTGTTTTTATTTCACTGCCGTCTTTTAGGATGATCTCAAAATCGGGCGAGCAAAACTCTGCCATAACCTGCCTGCAGGAGCCGCAGGGCGCGGCAGGGCCGCTGAAATCATCGGTTTTAGAGCCTACAACTGCGATTTTTACAAAGTCTCTTTCGCCCTCGCTTATTGCCTTTAAAAATGCAGTTCGCTCAGCGCAAATAGTTTCCCCGAATGCCGCATTTTCTATATTAGCTCCGAGATAAACCTTTCCGCTTTTTGAAAGCAGGGCCGCCCCAACCTTAAAATTCGAATAAGGGCTGTAGGAATTTTCTGCCGCCTTAATAGCAAGTAAAACAAGCTCTTTATCCTGCATTTTAATCTCTCCTTATAATTTGAATAAAGCTTTCGCCCTCGCATTTTTGTTCTATGCCCAAAAGCTCGCAAATCGAGGCGGCAATGTCGCAAAAGCCTTCTCTTTTTCCAAAATAGCCGCCCTTTACTGCCTCTGAGCAAACTAAAAGCGGGGTGTATTCTCTTGTGTGGTCGGTGTGCTCATCGCCGGGGTCACAGCCGTGGTCGGCGGTGATGAGCAGAATATCGTCCGAAGTCATTTTTTCTAAAAATGATGGGAGCCAGGCGTCAAACTCAGAAAGGGCGGCGGCATAGCCGTCAATATCCTGTCTGTGACCGTAAAGCATATCAAAATCGACCAAATTTACAAAGCAAAGTCCCTCAAAATCGCGGCCTGCTATCTCTAAGGTTTTTTCCATTCCCTCGCTGTTTGAATGGGTGGCTATCTTTTCGGTTACACCCTTACCTGCGAATATATCCGAAATTTTTCCAACCGCGATAACGCTTTTGCCCTCTTTTTTAACAAGGTCCAAAAGGGTGTCCTTTGGCGGAAGGAGAGAAAAATCGCGGCGGTTTGCGGTTCTTTTAAATTCGCCGTTTTCTGTTACAAACGGCCTTGCGATAACTCTGCCGACCGCGTGCTCACCTTTTAAGATCTCTCTTGCAATCTCACAGTATTCATACAGCTTTTCTATCGGCACAACATCCTCATGGGCGGCGATTTGAAAAACGCTGTCCGCCGAGGTGTAAACTATAAGGTCGCCGCTTTTTATATGCTCATCGCCGTAATCACTGATTACCTGCGTGCCCGAATAGGGTTTATTGCAGAGCACTCCTCTGCCTGTTTTTTTGCTAAACTCATCTAATATTTCCTTGGGAAAGCCATTTGGATAGGTGGGCATAGGGCGCTCTGAGACAAGGCCTGCAATTTCCCAGTGGCCCGTTGTGGTGTCCTTTCCCATAGATCTCTCCGCCATTTTAAAGGCGGCCGCAAGAGGCTTATCTATTTTACCTATATCCTCTAAACCCTCGATATTAAAAAGACCGAGCTTTTTAAGGTTGGGGCAATTAAATTTTTCAGATGCCGAAATTCTTTTAATGGTGTTTACATCGGCGCTATCGCCAAACTTTTTTGCGTCGGGAAGCGCCCCCGCGCCAACCGAATCCAAAACTATTAAAAAAACTCTTTTCATAGTTAGACGCTCCTATTTAAAGTTTTTATTTTATAAATTCACTCACTTATATTATACCAAATATTTCTGCTAAATCAACACAAAAAAGCCCGAGCATTCGCTCGGGCTTAATTTATGCAGGTACTTCTGTTTTTTTGCGAGTGAGCACATACTGTACTACTACCATAAGAGCAACGATAGCAAATCCGATAATATCGGTTATGGTGTCGGGGCTAACGAGAAGCAGTCCGCCGCCGACAAGCAGAATTCTCTGCCAGATGGGCGCTTTGTGCTGCATAAAGCCAACCATTCCTGCCGAAATCGAGAATATTCCGATAAGCGAGGTTATTACTATCTGAATAATATCAAAAACTGTGGGGTCTCCGATAACAAGAAGCATATGCGGACTATATGCAAATATGTAAGGCACTATAAATGCCGTTATGGCAAGCTTGGTCGCCGTTATGCCGGTTTTTAGCGGGTTGGACTTTGCGATAGCAGAGCCTGCATAAGCCGCGAGTGCAACAGGCGGAGTAATGTCTGCAACGATTCCAAAATAGAAAACAAACATATGGGCGGCAAGCACGGGGATTCCCATCTTGATTAAGATAGGTGCCGTAATGGTTGCCATAATGACATAGTTTGCAGTTGTGGGAACGCCCATTCCGAGAACGATACAGCAAAGCATTGTAAGGAAGAGGGCTATAAATGTTCCTTTTTCGGCAAGGGGAACTATTACAGAAATAAGTGTTGAGCCGAGAGCTGTCATAGAAACAACACCCGAAATAATTCCCGCAACACCGCAGGCGGCGGCAACGCCGATTGAGCCGTGTGTTCCGCCCTTAAAGCCTTCAACAACAAGGTCGGGCTTTAAAATGGCATCCTTTGTAAAGAAGCTTAAAGCGATTGCAACAAGCATCGAAACAAATATCGAAACGCCCATTTCAAGCGAAACGACCTTCCACAAAACCACAAGGGTTATAACAGGGAAAACAGGCATAACCAGCCTTAAAACATCCCCAAAGTTCTTTAATTGTCCCTTAAAGAGAGCTTTAATGAGTGTTTTATCAATAAGGCTAACGATAAGAGCAAATAAAATTGCAAAGCAGGCGCTCATTCCCGCGGTAAAGTGGTTCATACAGACAACTAGCACTACAACGGGCAGAAGCAGATATCCATTTTTAAGAATAAGCTTAAAGAAGTTAGGGATTGCTTCCTTGGGAAGTCCCTTAAGGCCTAAGCGCTTGCCCTCAAAGTGCACCATCATAAAGATGCCTGTAAAATAGAGGGCGGCAGGAAGTATGGCCGCAATGACTATTGTGAAATAGGAATAGCCTGTAATTTCCGCCATCAAAAATGCGGCGGCGCCCATAATTGGCGGCATGATCTGACCACCCGTTGAAGCGGCGGCCTCAACTGCGGCGGCAAACTCAGGCTTATAGCCTGTCTTTTTCATTGTAGGAATAGTAACGGCGCCCGAGCCTACTGTGTTAGCAACCGAGGAGCCCGAATACATTCCCTCAAGCGCACTTGAGATAACTGCAACCTTTGCAGGTCCTCCAACGCGAGCTCCTGCAATGGAGTTTGCAAGGTCGATAAAGAATTTGCCTATTCCTGTTTTTTCAAGGAACGAGCCTAATATTATAAACAAAACGATAAAGGACGCACAAACTGTAACGGGGGTTGAAAAAATGCCGCTCTTAAGGTCATAGAAAAGACCAAAGATAAGGTTTCTTAATGCAGTTCTGGGGTTGTTGTTTACAAGCCAGATGGCCGCATAAACAACAAATGCACCCGCAACGCACAAAATGGGAAATCCCATCGCTCTGCGGCAAAGCTCTGCAAGAAGCAGAATTCCTATGATACCGACAATGATTTCAAACGTGCCGATACGGTTTGACATCATTATGATGTTTTTCTGATTGATCGCGTAGTAACAAAAAACTGCGAGCGAAAGAAAAGCAAGCACCACATCATATATGGGAAGGTGGTTTTCTTTGCTTTCGAGTTTTTTGGAAATAGGATATTTTAAGTAGCCAACAAAAAGAGTCAGACCTAAAAAGAGGGGAAGCTGGGTATAAGGGGTGGCACCCGATATAACCAAGGTCATAATCATCATAAAGGCGGCAAACGCAAAATAGACAAGCTCAATTGCGTTTTTGCGCCATCCTGTTAAAAGTCTGCTGGCGTTATCCCTGTCAAGCTCGCGAATAAGTTCTTCGGCGCTTTTTTCGGTTTTAACTTTTGCCAAAACTAATCTCCTCCAAATTTAATTAAACTGCCCGACGACCTATTTAGCCGTCGGGCAGGAAACAAATACTTTTTAAAGGATATCTTATTTAATAACTCCGACTTCCTTATAGTATTTCTCTGCGCCCGGATGAACGGGAACATTACCAATGGTGATAAGAGCATTATCAACATTCATAGCCTTACCAACAGCGTGTGCTGCTGCAACATCGTCTTTGTTCTCCCAGAGAGCCTTGGTCATTTTGTAAACAGCATCTTCATCAAGGTCGTTGGAAACGATAAATGTTGCTGTAACACCGATGGTGTAGGCAGGCTTGCCTTCTTCGATAAAGGTGTAGTGCTCATTGGTGATGGGCATCTTTGCATAAACCTCGTATTTGCCGTCGATCTTATGGTTTGCAATGAAATCATCCATTACGCTGTCCTCAAGAGAAAGCATAAATACGTCCTTTGCAGTTGCGAGCTCGGTGATGGCGGTGGTGGGAACGCCTGCGGTAAAGAAGAATGCATCGAGCTTTCCGTCCTTCATAGCGCTTGCGCTGTCGCCAACAGAAAGGTTGTTCTGCTGAATATCCTTATCGATATCCATATCGTATGCCGCAAAGAGATCCTTTGCATTGAGGTAAACACCGGAGCCTGCGTCGCCTACAGATACTCTCATATCTTTAAGGTCTGCTAAGGTCTTAACCTTGTCTTTAAGAGAACCGTCAACAACTATCTGAACAACCTCGGAATAAACCTCGCCGAGAACCGAGAAGGATTTAACGGCGCCGTTTTTGAAGTTGTCTTTGTCAAGGTCATTGTAAGCGTTGATCATGGTGTCGTTCTGAACGATGGCCATATTGTAGTCGCCGTCGTCGATACCGTTGATGTTAGCAACAGATCCGCCGGTTGAAACAACGTCGAAAGCAAGGCCGGTCTCGCCCTGGAGAATCTGGCCTACTGCATTTGTATATGCATAATATGTACCGGTAGGTCCGCCGGTGCCAACCTTGATGCTGGTGGTGCCGGTTGTGCAGGAGCTTAAAAGCACAGAGAGGCTTAAAGCAGCTGCTGCAATTAATGTAGCAATTCTTTTCATAGTTTTGTCCTCCGTTTTGTGAAAATTAAAAATATTTAAATAATTATACCTTATTTTAATATAAATTACAAGTAATTTTTACAATTTATGCAGCTTTTTAGCTATTTATACAATCAGAGAGCCTTTAAATCGTATATATCGTCAAAAAAAATCTTTGTTTTTGCTATGGTTATGGTCTTTTCGAGAACATCAATGAGTGCAACACAGCCGACAACCTTTTCATAAACGCCGTTATTATAATAAACGACCTCTGCCATATCTCCGCCCGAAAGGGTGTGCAAAACAGCATCTAACTCCTCTATTCTCTCGTCAGCGAGCTCGCTTTTAGGGGTTATTACCCTTTCCTTTTGCTTAAGCGCCTCGTAAAAATTATTTAGAGGGCTAAAGGGCATAAAGATCTTGGCTCTTTCACTTCTCTTCATTGCCATATCTTTTCCCTCCGCTCTTATGGCCGCCTATCTGGGCGTTTCGCTCGCGCATTGTTGCGCCTTCTTTTAAGTCAGTTCCGCGAAGTATGGCATTTTTGCCAAACTTCTTTTTTATACTGCTTACCGCCTGCATCTGCTTTTTCTCCTTGACGAGCTTTTTCTCATCAAAGTAAAAATCAAGCTGGGCAAACGGCTCGCTTATCACATTATTAAGCGAAATATTGACCTTTCGGATATAGTCATTTTTGCCCATTATCCTATAATACGCCTTGACCGACGCCGCTATTATCTGCTCGGCACTGCTTGTGGGCGACAAAAGCTTTTCTGTTGCCCTTGCCATCGGCTTTTCTTTGTCACCAAAGCTTAAAGAAATGGTTACGGAATGGGTTACAAGTTCCTCATCAAAAAGTTCAAGAGCGAGCTTATCCGCCATTTCTCTGACTATTATTTCGCCCTCTGCCTGCGAGTAATTTCGGGATAACACCTGACCGCTTGAAAGCGAGCGGCTTTGGGTTTTGTAGTTTTTTATATCGGAAATAAGGGTCGGCTCTCTGCCCCAGGCGTGATCAATCATTATCTCAGCATCAACGCCGAAAAGGTCATAAAGCGTCTGTTCGCGGCAGTTTGCTATCTGGCGCATTGTAAAAATGCCTCTGTCCTCAAGCCTTTTGGCTGTTCCCGCTCCAATTCGCCAAAAGTCAGTTAGCGGACGGTGGTCCCAAAGGGTTTCGCGATAGCTTTTTTCGTCAAGCTCACCTAAAAAGATAGGGCTGTGCTTGGCGGTTATATCAAGGGCGATCTTGGCAAGGTAAAGATTTGTTCCAATTCCACAAGCAGCAGGAATTCCAACCGTTTTTAAAATGTCCTCCCTTATCTTTTCGCCGAGCTCACGCGCTGTCATTTTGTAAAGCGAGAGATAATCGGTTACATCCAAAAACGCCTCATCAATAGAATAGACGTGGATGTCATCCTTTGAAATGTACTTAAGATAGACGCTGTATATTTCGGCCGAATAATCTATATAAAGCTGCATTCTCGGCTCTGCCATTATATATTTGATACCCTTTGGAATTTCATAAACTCTGCACCTATTTTTAACCCCTCTCTTTTTAAGAGAGGGGGAAACTGCGAGGCATATAGTGGTTTCGCATCTTTCGGGATCGGCAACTATAAGGTCGGCTTTCATGGGGTCAAGTCCACGCTCGACGCACTCGACCGAGGCGTAAAACGACTTTAAGTCTATACAAAGATACTGACGCTCAGCCATTTTTACACCTCCCTTTAATTACTTTTCAAAAAGAATGAAGCCTAATGGATCTAAGGTTATCTGCTTGCCATGCTCGGCGTTTAAGGATAATACGGGTTTTCCCTCTGCCGACACATTTATGCCCTTATCAGAGCAGTTTACAAATGCTGTCGCCTTTTTATTTTTAAGGCGTCTTTCGATACGCAAAATTCCATCCGCATATTTTTCTGCAAAAACATCGCCCTGCTTTAAGGGTTCGCTTTTGTTTCTAAGCGCGCAGAGCTTTTTATAAAACTCTCTAAGCTCATTTTTTTCTGACCTCTCCCAATCAAAAAAGCTGCGGCAGAAGGGGTCCTCAAAGCCTTGAGTTCCAATTTCGTCGCCGTAATAGATGCAGGGCATTCCCGGCAAGACAAACTGCAAAAATGCCGCACATTTAAGCCTTGCTTCTGCAAGGGCAAGCTCGCTTTCAGAAAGGGTAAAGGTCGCCCTTTCGTCTTTAGTTGCGGGGGCTCTGACGCCGCTTAAAACCGAGAGAATTCTCGGAGTGTCGTGGGTTGAAAGGCTGTTCATAAGGCAGAAAAGCACCTCTCTCGGATAGTTTTCAGCTATCGTCATAATCTGGGATGCAAATCCGCCGCCGTTATCAGCGCCGCTTACAAAATCAATAATGGCAGAGCGGAAGGGATAATTCATTGTGCTGTCAAGCTCGCCGTCTGTAAAATATTTTCGGCGGCGAGAATAGCTTACTTTGTTTGAAGCGTCCTCCCAGACCTCGCCTATCAAAAGGGCGTCGGGCTTAATCTCTTTAAGGCGGGTACGCAGCTCTTTTATAAACTCATCGGGAAGCTCATCGGCAACGTCAAGTCTAAAGCCGTCCGCTCCAAGCGAAAGCCAATGGGCGATAACGCTGTCCTCACCGCCTATGATAAACTCCCTGTATTTGTCATTCATTTCGTTTACGCAGGGCAGAGTTCTTATTCCCCACCACGAAGTGTAATCGACGGGGTAATCCTTAAAATCGTACCACTCGCGGTAAGGCGAATTAGGGTCGGAAATCGCGCTGTTAAAATAAATGCTGTTACTGCCTGTGTGGGAAAAAACTCCGTCCAAAATTACTTTTATTCCAAAAAGGTGGGCTTTTTTGCAAAAAGCGACAAAATCCTGCTCGCTTCCTAACATTTCGTCGATTTTTTTGTAATCGGCGGTGTCATATCTATGATTAGAGTAGGCCTTAAAAATGGGGTTTAGGTAAATTACCGAAACTCCGAGGCTTTTAAGGTAGCCTAATTTTTTTGCAATTCCATTTAAATTTCCCCCGAAAAAGTCACAGTTCTTGACCTCGCCGCTCTCATTTGGGCGAAAATCGGGAATGTCCTTTGTATCGGAATGAATATAGTATGGCTCTAATTTGCCTTTTAAGTCGCAATCTCCCCATTTAAAAAAGCGGTCGGGAAAAATCTGATACATAACCTTGCCTTTGAAAAAATCGGGAGTGTGAAAATCCTGAGGGATACAGGAAAGCTGCCAAAGCGCGCCCGCTCCCATATTGGTGTCGCGCTCTCCCTCTTTAAAGAGCGCAAATTCGCCCTCCTGTGTTGTGATATAAAACCTGTAAAAATACAGGCCTGCACAGGACAGTGAAAAATCACCGCTCCAGATCTCATAGTCGTTTTGGTTATTTTGATGAAACAGGAAAAAGGCGGCAAAAAAGCCGCCGTCTTCCTTAAAAAGCTCAATTTTAACCGATGTTGTTTTGCAGTGAAGCGGAATATGAACGCTCACACTGCAGCCTTCTCCCTCTCTTAAAACGCCAAACGGCTTTTTATGGAGAGGGCTTTTACTATCAAATAATATCCGCATTATTTTAACATCCAAATCTTATCTGCATATTCTTTAACTGCTCTGTCGGCAGAGAAAATTCCTGCGCCCGCAATGTTTGCAAGCGACATCTGCATAAATTTCTCGCGGTTTTTGTAAACCTCGGAAACATCGCGCTGTGCTCTCTTATAGTCGCCGAAATCAGCAATGGTCATATACTGATCGGCAACACCGTAACGGTTTGTAAGCAGGGATGCCGCAATGCTGTCAAATCTCTTACCGAGAACTCCCGAGGTGAGCATATTTATAATCTCGCGAAGCTCGGGATCGGCATTTAAGAAATCGTAGGGATTATATCCGCGGCGCCAAAGAGCATTGACCTCTTCAACCGTCATTCCGAAGATAAAGATATTATCTCTTCCGACCTGCTCAGCTATCTCAACATTTGCGCCGTCAAGGGTTCCCAGAGTTACCGCGCCGTTTATCATAAGCTTCATATTACCTGTTCCCGAAGCTTCTTTTCCCGCGGTTGAGATCTGCTCGGAAATTTCAGCGGCAGGAATGATGTGCTCAGCGAGCGAAACCTTGTAGTCCTCCATAAAGACAACCTTTATCTTATCCCTTACCTGAGGATCGGCATTAATAAAGTCAGAAACCGCAGAGATAAGACTGATTATCTGCTTTGCAAGGTCGTAGCCTGCCGAAGCCTTGGCACCGAAAACAAAGGTTCTCGGCACAAATTCCTCGTTGGGATGGGCTTTTATGCGGTTGTACATATAAAGTATCTGCAGGACGTTTAAAAGCTGGCGCTTATATTCGTGAAGGCGCTTTATCTGAACATCGAAAAGGGAATTAGGATCAACATTTATTCCGTTGCGCTTTGCTATCTGATGCGCAAGGTTTACCTTATTCTGACGCTTTATCTCGTAAAGCCTATTTAGAACGCTCTTGTCATCTTTAAACTTCAAGAGGTCTGAAAGATGTTCGGCATCCTTCATAAACTTATCGCCGATAAGCTCGGAAATAAGGCCTGTGAGTGCAGGGTTTGCCTGACAGAGCCAGCGCCTGTAGGCAATGCCGTTTGTAACGTTTATAAAACGGTCGTTATTAAGAACATAGTAATCGTGGAAGATGCTGTCCTTTAATATCTCGGTGTGCAGGCGGGAAACGCCGTTTACGGTGTGGCAGGCGGCAAGACAAAGGTTTGCCATACGCACCTCGCCGTCACCTATAACTGCCATATAGTTTATTTTGCCATAGTCGCCTGCATAAACAGCGTTAAGCTGCTCTAAGAGGCGGCGGTTTATTTCAACAACTATGGCGTAAATTCTCGGGAGCTGCTCCTTAAAGAGCCACTCACTCCAGCGCTCGAGCGCCTCACTCATAACGGTATGGTTGGTGTAAGAGAGGGTTTTGCAGGTTATCTCCCAGGCTCTGTCCCAAGAATAGCCGTGTTCATCCATTAAAATGCGCATAAGCTCGGGAACGCAGAGGGCAGGGTGTGTGTCGTTAATGTGAATAGCAACCTTATCCGAAAGGTTTTCAAGGGTGCCGTACTTTTTAAGATGGCTGTTTAAAATGCTCTGCAGAGATGCCGACACAAGAAGATACTGCTGGCGAAGTCTGAGTCTTTTGCCTTCAACGTGATTATCGGCAGGATAGAGCACCTTGGAGATTACCTCCGCCATGGTGTTCTGCTCAAGCGAGCGGACATAATCGCCTCTTGAAAAGGCACTCATATCAAATCCGGGAACCTGAGCGCGCCAGAGCACAAGCTTATTTACCGCCTTGCAGTTATAGCCCGAAATATATAGATCATAGGGCACGGCGATAACGCTCTGATAATCGGTCTGAGCGGTTTTAAACTGGCCGTTATCGTTCCACTCGCTAACCTTTCCGCCAAACTTGATCTCGTAGCTTTCGTCCTGTCTTGGCTGGAGCCAGACCTCGCCGCGCTCAAGCCAGTTATCAGGAAATTCCATCTGCCAGCCGTCAATGATCTTCTGCTTGAAAATTCCGAATTCGTATCTTATCGAAAAGCCTGTTGCAGGATATTCAAGGCCTGTTAAGCAGTCCATATAGCAGGAAGCGAGACGGCCTAAGCCGCCGTTTCCAAGGCCTGCGTCGGGGTCGAGCTCATAAAGGTTTTCTATATCAAAGCCCTGGTCCTTTAAAACAGAGCGGAAGGTTTTTTCAACGCCTAAATTAAAGAGATTGTTTCTAAGCGAGGTGCCGACAAGAAATTCCAGCGACATATAGTAAACCTGTTTTCTTTCTTTTTCAAGGTAACTGTCCTGAAACTGTTTTCTCTGCTTTGCAAGCATTTCACAAAGCACGGTACAAACCACTTTATACGCCTGTTTCTCGGTTGTTTCAGAAAGGTTACAACTAAAAAGACGAACAGAGGTTTCGTTGAGTTTTAAAAGTAAGTCGCTTTTTTTGATTTGCATAGAGTTCTCCTTTATTTACACTTGGGACTATTTTATCACAAGATCATTGTACAATTTAGTATATTCCTTTGCGCTCTCATCCCACGAAGAAGAGCGAAGCATAGCATTTTTAACGATTTTCTGCCAGCCTTCTTTATCGCCGCCGTAAACAGACAGCGCGCGCCGCAGTGCATCAAGCATATCATCGCAGTTAAAGCTTTGGAAGGTAAATCCGACTCCCTCGCCTGTTGTTTCATCATAGGGAATAACGGTATCTTTAAGGCCGCCCGTTGCATTAACAACAGGGATTGTGCCATATCGCATGGCGATAAGCTGAGAAAGGCCGCAGGGCTCACTCTTAGACGGCATAAGATATATATCTGACGAGGCATATATCTGTGAAGCTAATGCCGAGTCAAAGCAAAGGTTTAACGAAAACTTGTCGGGATTTCTCTGGGCAACTGCGCGCAGACGGTTTTCATAAACAGCGTCGCCTGTGCCGACAATTACAAGCTGAATATCCCAATGCATAAGCTCCTCGGCTACGGCGCAAATCAAGTCAAGCCCTTTATGGGAAACAAGCCTTGTTACCATACCGATAACGGCAACATCCTCGCGCTCAGGCAGCCCTAAGCGGCGCTGAAGGGCGCGCTTGTTTTCTGCCTTACCTTTTTGAGCCGTTTGCAAGCTATAGTTTGCGCACAGCGCCTTATCACTATTCGGGTCATAGACCTCGGTGTTAATTCCGTTTACTATGCCGCTAAGCTTAAAGGCGTGCTCCTCTATGACCTGTGACAGTCCATGTGCAAAATAAGGATAACGAATTTCGTTTGCATAGGTTTTTGAAACGGTTGTGAGGGCGTCACAGGTTAGTATGGCGCCCTTCATAAAGTTTACACAGCCATCGAATATCATTGTATCTGTGCGCTCCTCAGGGAGTCCCAGAGTGTCGCAGAGAAAATATGGATCTGCCTTGCCTTGGTATTCAATGTTATGTATCGTAAATACAGTTTTGATATTTCCCAGAGCCTCAAGATAAAAGGTGTTTAAGAATATGGGAACAAGAGCAGTTTGCCAGTCATTTAGATGAATTACGTCGGGGCGGATATTAAGCTCGACAAGCGACTCTAAAATAGCCTTTGAGAAATAAGCAAATCTCTCGCCGTCGTCACCGTCGCCGTAAATGCTGTCTCTGCCGAAGTAATACTCATTGTCGATAAAATAAACTTTAAGCTTCTTTTTTCTGCTTTTTAATTTAAAAACACCGACATGCTGAGCTCTCCACGAAAGATTTACCGCAAAGCTTTTTACAAATTCGGTTTCAATTTCGGGGTTTTGTTTGATTTTTTTATAGTACGGCAGAAATACGCAAACCTCATTGCCCTTTATTTTTGAAAGCACTTCGGGAAGTGCTCCTGCAACATCTCCGAGGCCGCCCGTTTTTAAAAACGGTGCCGCTTCACTTGCTGTGAAGACAATTTTCATACAGTTTCTCCTTTTTTAACAATAACGGGGTGCTCTGGGGTTCCTATAAGTACCGCCCCATCGCTTACAGTTACATTTTTATCAAGAATTACACACTTAAGTTTGGCGCCTTTACCTATCTTGGTGCCCTGCATAACAATGCTTTCCTGCACCTCGGCACCCTCGCCTACAGTAACTCCACGGAACATTATACTCCTTTTTGCGTTTCCTTGCAAGGTGCAACCGTCAGCAAGTAAGCAATCGCATACTTTGGAGCCTTTTCCGTAATATGTGGGTATTTCGTCACGCACCTTGGTGTAGATAGGAGCATCCTTTAAGAACAGCCCTTTTCTAACCTTTTCGTCAAGCAGTTTCATATTATTATGATAATAACTCTTGATGTCCTCATTTCTTAAAACAACGCCGTCAAACTTATATGTGCCGACCTTTATTCTTTTTTCATTAAAGGCGCGCTGGATAAAATCGCGCTCTAAGTGAACGTATCCTTTGGCATAGCATTCTTTTATAGCGGCAACAAGCATCTCTCTGCCGAAAATAAACATTCCCATTCCGACAAGCGAACCTTTTTCTGCCTCTGAGTCTATAAGCAGGCTTGTGGCATTGCCCTTTGAATTTGCATTTAAAATAAGCGGATGCTTTTTGCCGTCTGCCTTTTCCTTGTTGCAAACAGCAGTTACGTCAACGCCCGATGCAACGTGCTGCTCGATGGCATCGCGAAGGTTTATATTACAAAGCACCGTTGAATCCGAAACAACAACATAGTCATAGTTTGAATTATCAATAAATGAAACCGCCGAATAGAGTGCCTCAAGCTTGCCCTTATAAACTCCGGTATGTCCGCTTGCAAAGGGCGGCAGGATAACAAGGCCTTCGTTTTTACGGTTTAGATCCCACTCTGTACAAGAGCCGAGATGATCCATAAGCGAGCGGTAATTATACTTTGTGATAAGTCCGATATTATAGATGCCCGAGTTGGACATGTTTGACAGAACAAAGTCTATCTGACGGTATCTTCCGCCGAAAGGAAGAGAGGACACCGTTCTGTAGTTGGTAAGCTCACCAAGCGAGCTGTCATAAATATTTGAAAAAACAACACCCATTGCTTTCATAGCGATTTTTCCTTTCTCGTCAGTATACCTCTTTAGGAAGAATTATTTCGTTCTGGGGAACCTCACGGTCCTTTCCGACAACCGCAATTCCCCACTTGTTTTTCTCATAAAATTCAGGATTGTCACCGATCTTTGAATTGGCGTGAACAACGGTGTCCTCGCCGATTATAGCATATTTTATAACCGAACTTTTTTCAATAACAGTGTTTGGCATAACAAAGCTGTTATAGATCTCGGCGTCCTTTTCGATAACGCAGCCTGTTGAGATGATTGAATTGTGCACCTTTCCGTAAACCGTGCTTCCCTCGGCAACAAAGGAATTTTCGATGTCGGCATCCTTTGATATAAAGCTTGAGGGATTTGCATAGTTTCTTGCATAAATGCGATTTTCCTTCTCGCGCATATCAAGCTCGGGGTTTTCTCCCAGGATATCCATATTTGACTGCCAGAGGCTATCGATTGTTCCGACATCCTTCCAATAGCCCTTAAAGGAATAAGCATAAAGGCTATAGCCGTCCTCAATAAGACGCGGAATAATGTTTTTACCGAAATCGTTGCTTGAATTTGGATCCTCATTATCCGAAATGAGATATTTCTTTAAAACTTCCCATCGGAATATGTAAATTCCCATGGATGCCTTGGTGCTCTTAGGCTCTTTAGGCTTCTCCTCAAACTCAAAGATCTTTCCGTCCTCATCGGTGTTCATAATGCCGAAACGGGAAGCCTCTTCAAGAGATACATCCAAAACCGCAATAGTGCAGTCTGCCTTCATTTTATTGTGATACCGCATCATTTTGGAATAGTCCATTTTATAAATGTGGTCGCCCGAAAGTATCAGCACATTTTTAGGCTGATAACGGTCAATAAACGAAATATTCTGGAAAATGGCATTGGCAGTTCCCTTATACCACTCAGAGCTGGCGCTCTTTGAATACGGCGAGAGAACATGAATTCCGCCGTTTGTGCTGTTAAGTCCCCAAGGCATACCGTTTCCGATATACTCATTTAATTGGAGAGGCTGATACTGTGTCAAAATTCCGACGGTGTCGATACCCGAATTGACGCAGTTAGAAAGAGGAAAGTCGATAAGCCGATACTTGCCTCCGAAAGGAACTGCCGGTTTTGCAGTGTTCTCGGTAAGTGCCATAAGTCTGCTTCCTTGACCTCCTGCCAAAATCATTGCTACACAGTTCTTTTTGCGAAAATACATAATTGAGCCTCCTAAACGCGTTTTCAGGTTTATATCGTCTGCTGTTTTGGGAATTTCTCAAAATAACAAAATGGTATGCGCCTGTTATATTTATTATACATCACTTTTTTTGCTTTTTCCACTCTTTTTAAGCACATTTTATGTATTTTTTCAACATTTTTTGGATTTTTTTGGCCAAAATGCAAAAATTCGGAAAAATATTTTCCAAAACCGTACCCAATATTAAATAATAGCAGATAAAAAGCAAAATTAAAAGTGAAAAATGTTGCAAAAAACAAAAAAAATCAGAACAGCTTAAAATGCAAAGCTGTTCTGAAATTGCGATTTTATAAAATTTGCATAATTTCCGAAAGCGACGAAACAACATAATCTGCATTTGCGGTGTTTTGCTTATTAGTAGGGTTGTAAAAGCAGGTTTTCATTCCCGCATTTTTGCCTCCGAAAATATCAGCATCGGGATTGTCGCCAATCATAATAGCCTGTTGAGGCTTTACATTTCCGGCGCGTTTTAGGCAGATCTTAAAAAAGCTTAAAACCGGCTTATCAAAGCCAATCTCGCCCGATTCAAAAATAAAGCTGAAATATTTTAAGAGTCCGGCTCCTTTAAGCCTTGCTCCCTGCTGGTCTTTCGGAGCATTGCTGGCGGCACACAGGGTGTATTTTGAAGAAAGATACTCAACAAGCTCGCGCGCGCCATCTATAAGAGGCCACTGCTCTGCAAGAAAAAGATGATAATCCCTTTCAAGTGAGGTTCCATCCCCTTCTATGCCGAGACGGTCTAAAATGAGCTGCCAGCGGATGCGTCTTAGCTCATTTCCGGTCATTTCCATTCTTCCGACCTTTTCCCAAAGAGGTCTGCTTATCTCGTAATAAATCTCCATGATGTTGTCGCAAACGGGATAACCGTATTTTTCAAACATCTGTTTTATAGCACCCTCTGCCGATTTGTCAAAGTCGATAAGTGTATCGTCGATATCAATAAGAACGGTTGTAATCATCAGATCACTCCACAAGCTTAATACACTTAACAGGACAATTCTCGGCGCAGGCACCGCAAAGGGTGCATTTATCGTTATCTATGCTGGCAAGGAAGCCTTCAACGGTTATTGCACCTGCCTCGCAGACCTTTTCGCACTTTTTACAGCCGATACAGCCGTGAGAGCAGTTGACCCTTGTGTATTTTCCCTGCTCGTGATTTCGGCAGGCAACAGCATAGCCTTTTTCGGCAGGAATTGTTCCGATAATTCCCTTGGGACAGGTCTTAA
Organism: Oscillospiraceae bacterium; assembly: GCA_015066115.1. GTDB lineage: Bacteria > Bacillota > Clostridia > Oscillospirales > Ruminococcaceae > SIG578. Next base: position 130,011 of record SVOZ01000004.1, on the reverse strand, counting down.
CGCAGGCAAGACAGCCAACGCAAAGAGAAGGCTCGATAACTGCAATTGCATTTTGAATTGAGATTGCGCCAAAGGGGCAAACAGCAACGCAGTCACCATAACCGACACAGCCGTAGGTGCAGTTTACTCGACCGCCGTAAAATGCGGAAACCGCTCCGCAGGTTTTAACACCCCTGTAATCAAGCAGATCCTCAGGCTTTTCTGCACATCCCTGACAGCGAACATAGGCCTTTACCTGTTTTTGCTCCTCTGCCTCAACACCCATAATTGCGGCAATCTGGTCTGCGACCTGCTTACCGCCTACATTACAGGCATTAACAGGTGCGCCGTCATTTGCAATTGCAGCCGCATAGCTGTCGCAGGAAGCATAACCACAGCCTCCGCAGTTAGCCCCGGGGAGCAGATCTCGGATCTTCTGCACCGTTTCGTCGGTTTCTGTAGCGAGCTTTTTGGAAGCAAAAACAAGAAGCGCTCCAAAGAAAAGCCCTAAGGCCGACACTATTATAATGGGTAAAATAATTTCATTCATTACATTTTCTCCTTATTTCAAAAAGAAAGGTATGCTCTCTGATGCAGAGCTGAAAATGCCGTCTATAACTCCCGAGAAGCCCATAAACGATATGGCAACGATAGCGGCAGCCACAAGGCTGATGGGAAGTCCCTGAAAGCTCTTAGGAATTTTCTTGCAGTTTAAGCGGGTGCGCACACCTGAGAAAATTACCATTGCCATAAGGAAGCCAACACCTGCACCGATGGCATTAACTATAGCAGGTAAAAACTCTCCCATCCCCGAAAAATCCTCAATGTTTATAAGAGTGATACCGAGAACGGCACAGTTTGTGGTTATGAGCGGCAGGTAAATGCCGAGCGCCGAATAAAGCGGCGGCATAAACTTCTTTAAAACCATTTCAACGAGCTGAACAAATGATGCTATAACAAGTATGAATACAATGGTATTAAGGAAAGAAAGGCCATTGGGAATTAAGATAAGTGTTGCGATCGGGTAGGTTACGATTGTAGAAACAGTCATAACAAGAATAACTGCTATGCCCATTCCAACGGCCGATTTGGTTTTATTGGAAACGCCCAAAAAGGGGCAGATTCCCATAAAGCGCGAGAGAACAACGTTATCGGTTAAAATTGCGGAAAACAGAATTACTAAAAGCTCTTTCATGCCTGCACCTCCGCATTATTATGCTCGCAACCTTCGCACTTTGCTTTATCGCAAAGGCCGCACTGTTCGCAGCTTAAGGTGCGCTTGATATTTTCTTTGCCGCGTTTTTCCTGAATAAAGATGGAAAGCGCCATAAGAGTTCCGAACACGAAAAATCCGCCTGCAGGCTGGCTCATGATCGAAAGCGGCTGAAATACGCCGAAGGTTACATCCATTCCAAAAAAGGTTCCAAAGCCCATAACCTCGCGAATTGTTGCCATCAAAAAGAGGGTCAATGTAAAGCCAAGTCCCATTGACAGACCGTCGATTGCCGAAACAAGTGGTCCGTTTTTGCTTGCAAACATTTCAGCTCTGCCTAAGATTATGCAGTTAACAACTATAAGCGGCAGGAAAACTCCCAGCGCATTGTAAATGCTGGGCAGGTAGGCTTCCATAACAAGACCGACAACCGTTACAAAGGTTGAGATAACGACTATGTAGCAGGGAATTCGGACCGTATTTGGAATTATGTTTCTTAAAAGCGAAATAACAAGGTTTGAGCAAACCAGAACAAAAATGGTGGCGGCGCCCATTCCGAGCGCATTTATCGCCATTGTGGTAACGGCAAGGGTGGGACAGGTGCCCAGCACCAGCACCAAAACAGGATTCTGTCTAATAATGCCGTTTAAAAGAACATTTAATTTATCCTTCATCCCGTCTTACCTCCCATCGCTGAGCTCTGCATAAAGATTGCAGGCGCTGTTTATTCCCGAAACAACAGCAGTTGATGAAATGGTTGCACCGCTAACTGCGTCAATTCCTGCTTCGGTTGCGGCATCTTTGCCTTTAAACTGATTTAAGAAATCTTCACTCTCAACAACTCTTGTTCCGATTCCGTTAGTTTCCTCGTGAGAGAGGACCTTAACACCTAAAATTTCGCCCTCATTTGAAAAGGCGACCATCATAGCGATCTCTCCGCCGTAGCCCGAGGGAGCGACCTCATAGATAAAGCCTGCGCCGCTCGAGGCTTTTGAAACAGCCGAAACGCCATGCTTTTTTAAAAGCTCTTCCTTTACCTCAACCTTTTCAAAGCCCTGTTCATTGGGGAAAAGCTCGCGCATTGTGGTTGCTGTCTTTTCTGCTGCTGCGGCGGCAATAACATCCTTTGTGAGCATATTAACGCCTGCAAGCGCCGCTGTGCAGACAAAGGCAATAACTGTAAGTACGATTACGGGTTTAAGGAGGTTTTTCATTGTCCCTTAGCCTCCTTTTTCTTGCTGTACTTTCCGAATCTTGTTCGGCGCATTGTGTATCTCTCGATAAGCGGTGTTAAAACGTTCATAAAGAGTATCGCATAGGAAACACCCTCGGCATTTGAGCCGTAAATACGGATAAGTGCGGTGATAACGCCGCATCCGATACCGAAAATAATCTTACCTTTAAAGGTTATGGGACTTGTAACATAATCGGTTGCCATAAATATAGCTCCGAGTAAAAGTCCGCCCGAAAAGATCGAATAAACCGGATTGTGACCGAGCAGAGCGGTGAGAACAAATGTGGTGCCTATGTAAGAGAGCGGAATTGCCGCCGATATTGTTTTATTAAGCACAAGGTAAACTCCGCCTGCGATAAGGGCAAGTGAACAAACCTCGCCGATGGTGCCGCCCTGAAGGCCCAAAAACACCTTCCAAAACTCAGGAAGCTGTGCGCCACTGCTAATTTGTGTGAGCATAGTCGGGCTTGACACGGCATCAACGCCGCTTGCAAAGGGAAGAAGATAATTTGAGGTTGCCTCTGTAAAGCAGAGGGTAACCACGATTCTGCCAACGATTGCAGGGTTTGCAAAGTTATATCCGATTCCGCCAAAAAGCTGCTTTGCGATAACTATCGCTATAAAGCTTGCAAGCGCAACGATCCAGAGCGGGGTGGTAGAGGGCAGGTTTAATGCAACAAGAAGGCCTGTTACAACTGCCGAAAGGTCATCTATTTTTAGCTTGATATGCATTATCTTCTGGTAGGCATATTCCGAAACTACGGCTGTTAAAACCGCCACCAAAACCATCAGCACGGCATTCAAGCCGTAATAGATGCATCCCACAACGGTTGTGGGCAAAAGCGCCAAAATAACCGAAAGCATAACCTTGGTGGTTGAGTTTCCGCTTTTAATATGGGGCGCCGCTGAAACTACTAATTTTTCCATAAATTTCTCCTCTGTTACAGGAAATTATTTTTTTCTTATTCTGAGTGCCGCTTTTGCAAGCTTATTTATCTGCACAAGCGGTCGTTTTGCAGGGCAAACATAGGCGCAGGATGCACACTCCATACAAACATTGACCTTCTGCTTTTCAAGCAGATCAAAGTCGCCGTCCTCGTAAGCATGCTCAAACACTGTTGGCATAAGTCCAAAGGGGCAGGCCTGTGTACACTTTCCGCAACGAATGCAGGGGTGCGGATCGGGCGAAAAGCTCAGCTTTGCCGAAATTGCCAGAATAGCATTATTATTCTTTATAACAGGGTGTTTACCGTTGCTTATTGAAATTCCCATCATCGGGCCGCCCATTAAAAGCTTATCGACCGTTCCGACAGTTCCGCCGCAAAAGTCCACAAGGTCGTTCATCGAGGTTCCTATCGGAACATAAACATTGGCGGGCTCTTTTACACAGTCACCGCTCACTGTAACTCTCTTGTGCGTAAGGGGCATTCCTGTTTTTATTCCTCTTATGAGGTTTCCGAGGGTGGTAACATTAAGCACTATTACGCCAACGTCGGCAGGAAGCTGTCCTTCGCTTACGATCCTTCCGGTGCAGTTATAAATTACAACCTTTTCTGCGCCCTGAGGATATGTAGACGGGGTAACCTTAACTTCAAATTTTCCATCAGCCTTCTGCTTCATAAGGGCGATGGCGTCCTTTTTATTGCTTTCGATTGCTATAAAGGCTTTTTCTATTCCCATCGCTTTTTTGACAAGCTCAATTCCCTCTACAATATCGTCGGGGCTCTCTAACATCTCGCGATGGTCAGAGGTTATAAAAGGCTCGCACTCGGTTGCATTTACTATAAGCGTGTCGACCTCGTCGATATTTTTAGGATTAAGCTTTATGCTTGTGGGAAATCCCGCGCCGCCGAGGCCTACCATTCCAAGCTCTCTTGCGGCGGCTACCAACGAGGGCAGGTCTGTTACCTCATAGGGCGTAGCCTCTATTGCTTTATCCTCTCCGTCAGAGGTTATCTCGACCGCGGGAACATACTGTCCTGCCGCCGTCATAATATCTCTTATTGCGGTAACCTTGCCCGAGGTCGATGCATGAATGGGTGCAGTCATAAACTGGTCGCTGTCACCTATTTTCTGGCCTCTCAAAACAGTTTCGCCAACCGACACTATAACATCGCAGGGCCTTCCTATATGCTGAAGCATAGGAATGAGAACTGTTTTGGGTGTTGGCATAACCTTTGTAGGCATTGCCGCTGTGTTTTTAAAATGCTTTACCTTAACTGTGTGAAGATGAACTGACAAAGCAGGCTCTCCTTTCTTTACATCTGTTTTTGAGAATTTATAATAATAGGCATTGCAAGCTTTACTATTGCCGCTGTTAAAACTCCGCAAACGACCGCCGCGATTATCAAAAGAGGCAGGTAGTAAAAAGCCGCATTAGTTGCCGTTATAATATACACCATTAAAAGCTGTGCACCGTTATGAAAAAGCGCACCCGTTACGCTGACCGCAGTATAAGACGCGCGAGTTTTAAAGAGCTTTACAACGAGCGCCATAACTGATACTGCGCAAACCGAGCCGCACAGGCTCAAAATAAAGGCATATCCGCCGTTTACAAAAAGTATAAAAAAAGATTTTATTACCGCAAGGATAATTCCATACCAAAAGCCGCCCACAAACAAGCCATACATTACCGCGATATTTGAAAGCCCTATTTTAAAGCCGGGCGGCAGCATAGGAAGCGGCGGCAGCAGCATTTCAACAAAGGAAAGGGTCATAGCAAGAGCGGCGAGAATACCTAATAGCGCCACTCTCCTACTATTTGATCTTTTCATAAAACTCTCCTTACAAAACGGCGTCAACCTCACCGTTTCCATCTATCTGAATTGACACGCGGTTAGGAAGGCAGACTGCCGACTGACCTTTTTTGCTGAGCTTTCCAAAGCCTATACAGGTTTTACATCTGCAGTCGCTTTGAGATATGAAAGCGGCGCCATCCTTTATTTCAACCGTCATCTCAACATCTTCTAAATTATAAACATCATCTTCATTTAGCGGCAGAGTGACCATCTTATCGCCGCCTTTAAAAATGCTGACTGTTTGCCCGTCAGCACTGCTGTTTTGCATCCAAAGCCACAAAACCGCGCTTAAAATCACAAAAACCGCGCAGGTTATTGCGGCGGGCAGAGAAATGATCTTTCTTTGCATCAGCCTATCCTTTCAAAGCTTCCGTCGGCAATTTCAAGCCGATGGCTAAGCGAATTTGAAACAAAAACCTTTTTATCCTGAGAAACTATAACCGCCGCGATCTCATTCTTTTGAGCAAGAGCGCAGGCGTTTTCAAAGCCTTCCAAGAAAAGCCTTGTCGACATATAGTCACAAAAAACGCCGTCAGAACCCACAACCGTTGCAAAAGCGACATCGTTTTTTGCAGGATATCCTGTTTTTATATCTATAATATGGTGATAGATCTCGCCGTTAATTTCGGCAAATCTTTCATATCCGCCCGAGGTTGAAACAACGCAATCACTAAGCGAAAGAATTGCAAAAGACTCCTGAGCCTTGCTATCAAAGGGGTTTTTAAGGCCTATCTTAAAATCCTGCCCGTTTTTATTGCCGTAAAGCAGCATTGCGCTTCCGCCAAGCGAGCAGATAGCTCCCGAAACCTCTTTCTCGTCATAAAGCTTTTTAACGGACGCCAGGGCCGCGCCTTTTGCACAGGCACCGAGGTCGATGCCCATTCCCTTTTCAAGAGTGATACTGCGTTTTTCCTCGTCAAGCACTATCTTACTGCCGTCCACAAGCTTTTTAGCGCTCTGTATCTTACTATCGTCGGGCAGTTTTTGGTCCTTTATGGCTGTTTTCCATATAGAGCTTACGGGCAAAACCGAGATGTCAAACAAAAAGTCCGACTGCCTTGCGTATTCCAAAGCGGACTTTACAATTTCAAAGGTTTCCTGTGAGACTTCGACGCTCTTTCCCTCCGAGGCATTTACGCGGCTTATTTCAGAATTTTCATCAAAAGCCGAAAGCTTTTTTTCAGCCTTTTTTAATATTTCAAGCGCCTCTTGCGCGATCTCTGCGTCAAGGTCATTTCCGGGGTAAATTATCTGGGTCAAAACAGTGTCCATCACAAAGTCCTGCTTTGAAAAGGGCCGACTATTATTCATCTGACAGCCCACAAGTGTAAACAAAATAAAAAAAGACGAAATCACTGCCAGTGTTTTTGAAAATACGGCAGTTTTTCGTTTTGCTTTCATAAAGCCTCTCCTTTGCACATTAACACTTTTTACATCCCCACATTATATATTACAATATGCTGAGGACTTTTTCAAGAATTGTTTTGTATTTAACAATCTTACACAAAAATGAAAAAAGGACAGAACCTAAAGTTCTGTCCTTTTAAGACCACTTATGTTATACAAGTTCAATGATCGCCATTTCAGCAGCGTCGCCGCGGCGGGGACCCACCTTAATAATTCTGGTGTATCCGCCGTTTCTCTCGGCATACTTAGGTGCGATTTCATCAAACAATTTTTTGGAAACATCTTCCTTGGTAACAAAAGCAAGGACCTGTCTCTTAGCTGCGAGATTGTTGGTCTTTGCGATAGTGATCATCTTCTCGGCCATTGCTCCAACCTCTTTAGCTCTGGTTACGGTTGTCTCTATCTTTCCATTTTCGAGAAGATAGGTTACCATAGCTCTGAGCATTGCTTTTCTGTGGCTGGTAGCTCTTCCAAGCTTTCTGGAACCCGGCATTGAAATTCACTCCTTTTCTTCTGCTCTGCTTTTTACATCGCAGTTATGAGTATTAAAAGTTAATTAGTCCATTTCGTGACTTAAGTCATATCCCAAAGAATGAAGCTTGTTGATAACTTCTTCAAGGGATTTCTTTCCGAGGTTTCTGACTCTCATCATTTCTTCCTCGGTTTTCTTTGTAAGATCCTCAACTGTATTGATTCCTGCTCTCTTGAGGCAGTTGAAGGAACGGACAGAGAGGTCAAGCTCCTCAATAGTCATCTCTAAGATCTTTTCGTGGCTCTTATCGTCTTTCTCGACCATTATTTCGGTGTTGGCGGCCTCTTCGGAGAGGTCAACGAATAATGTGAGATGGTCATTGAGAACCTTGGCAGCAAGCGACACAGCTTCTTTAGCGGAAATAGTTCCGTCTGTCCAAACTTCAAGTGTCAGCTTGTCATAGTCGGTAATCTGTCCAACACGAGTGTTCTCAACGGTGTAATTAACCTTGAGAACAGGGCTGTAAATGCTGTCAACGGGGATGACTCCGATAACGCTTTCACCCTTCTCACTCATAATTTCTTTGTTTCTCTCAGCAGAAACATATCCACGGCCCTTTTCGATGGTGAGATGCATATTAAGCTCCGCATCTGCTCCGAGGGTTGCAATGTGCATATCGGGTTCGAGAATCTCGACCTCTGCGTCAGACTGAATGCTGGCGGCAGTAACAACGCACTCACCTTTAGCGCTGATGGTAAGCTCCTTGCTCTCCTCACCTGAGTAATTTACGGTAAGGCCTTTGATGTTAAGGATGATCTCTGTAACATCTTCCTTTACACCGGGGATAGTTGAAAACTCGTGCTGTATTCCGTCAATACGAACCGATGTAACAGCAACGCCGGGAAGCGACGAAAGAAGAACTCTTCTAAGGCTGTTGCCGAGAGTTATTCCGTAGCCTCTCTCAAGCGGCTCAACTACGAACTTGCCGTAGCGTCCGTCTGCTGTCAGATCAGTGGAGGTAAACTTGGGTTTCTGAAATTCTATCATGAAATAGCCCTCCCTTTTCGGCTTGCGCCGTGTAATTATTACTGACTAAAGCAATTCTCCTTTGCGCCGATGCAAACGCATACGGCGCCAAGGCAAATGCTTATTATTTTGAATACAACTCGACGATCATGTGCTCTGCAACCTCGAGGTCGATCTCGTCACGGTTGGGCAGGCGAACGATCTTAGCTTCAAAGCTGTCGCGATTTACGTCAAGCCACTGGGGAACGGGTTTAGAACCGTTGTTCTCAACAAGAGCTTTCATAAAGTCAGCAGACTTTGCTTTCTCGCTTACAGCAACAACGTCACCCTCTTTGATAAGATAAGAAGGAATGTTGACCTTTTTGCCGTTAACGGTGTAGTGGCCGTGCAGAACAAGCTGTCTTGCCTGTGCACGAGAGGAAGCAAATCCGAGACGATAGATAACGTTATCAAGTCTGGATTCGAGGATTCTGAGAAGGTTTTCACCGGTCATACCGGGCTTTCTCTCAGCCATTTCAAAATATTTAGCAAACTGGCTTTCCAGTACGCCATAAAATCTCTTTGCCTTCTGCTTTGCTCTTAACTGTAATCCGTAATCGGATACTTTCTTGCGGCCCTGACCGTGCTGTCCGGGAACAGTTTTTCTAAGGTCAATAGAACATTTGCCGGAATAGCATCTGTCACCCTTTAAGAAAAGCTTCTGTCCTTCGCGGCGGCATAATCTGCAAACCGCACCGGTATATCTTGCCATTTTAAAGCACCTCCTGTTTAATATTAAACGCGTCTTCTCTTAGGAGGACGGCATCCGTTGTGGGGGATGGGGGTTACGTCTTTGATCATAGTAACCTCAAGTCCGGTTGCCTGAAGAGCTCTGATAGCAGCCTCTCTTCCGGATCCGGGTCCCTTTACAAAAACCTCAACGGTTTTAAGTCCGTGCTCCATTGCAGCCTTAGCGGCAGTTTCAGCAGCTGACTGAGCAGCAAACGGAGTGCTCTTCTTGGAGCCTCTGAAGCCAAGCTCGCCTGCGCTTGCCCATGAAAGAGCATTGCCCTGGCTGTCGGTTAAAGTTACGATAGTGTTGTTAAAAGTAGACTGGATATGTGCGGCGCCGTGCTCGATATTTTTTCTCTCGCGGCGTTTACGGACAGCAGTCTTTTTAGTAGCAGCCTTTGCCATTGCTTATATCCCTCCCTTTTATTACTTCTTCTTGTTAGCAATGGTTCTCTTGGGACCCTTGCGTGTTCTTGCGTTAGTTTTGGTTTTCTGTCCTCTGACGGGGAGACCCTTTCTATGACGAACGCCTCTGTAGCATCCGATCTCGATGAGTCTCTTAATGTTAAGAGCAACCTCTCTGCGAAGATCACCTTCAACGTGGTAACCCTTATCAATGCATTCACGAAGTCTTGAAACCTCGTCCTCTGTCAGATCTTTAACTCTGGTATCGGGATCAACCTTAGCTTCTGCTAAGATGTCCATAGCGCTCTTGCGTCCGATACCGTAAATGTAGGTAAGACCAATTTCGACTCGCTTATCCTTAGGCAAGTCAACTCCGGCTATACGTGCCATACTAATTGCACCTCCAACTATAAGTTTTCTTCTTAGCCTTGTCTCTGTTTATGCTTGGGATTCTCGCAAATAACCATTATGCGACCTTTTCTTTTGATAATCTTGCACTTTTCACAGATGGGCTTTACCGAAGGTCTAACTTTCATAATGTATACCTCCTTGATAGGTCTTTATTTGACCGTTTCTTGCATGGTTTTTTGTGCCTTTGAGATGGACACACGGCTTATTTGGAGCGCCATGTAATGCGTCCCTTTGAAAGATCGTAGGGTGACATCTCAACGGTAACCTTGTCACCGGGGAGAATGCGGATGTAGTTCATACGCAGTTTGCCCGAGATATGAGCAAGGATCTTATGACCGTTGGGAAGCTCAACCTGAAACATTGCATTAGGCAGAGCCTCAAGCACTGTTCCTTCGATTTCAATTACATCTTCCTTTGACATATGATAACCTCCTCTAAAGGCTATTTGTCGGGGTTTACCCTCTTTAAATATATTTTAGCAGTTTTTAAACTCAAGGTCAGCCGCTTTCCACTGAGAGAGGAAACAACCCTTATTTAAAAACTATCTAAAACGCCATTTTTCTGCCCGCCTTTGAGCAGACAACATTCTTAGAAGCTTAAAGCTTTGTAAGAATTTCAGCACCGTCATCGGTAACCGCTATTGTGTTCTCAAAATGAGCAGAAACACTACCGCTACGAGTTACCACAGTCCAGCCGTCACTAAGTATTCTTACTTCGTGACCTTTAAGGTTTATCATCGGTTCGATTGCAATGGTCATGCCTTTTTCAAGGCGAATTCCGCGGCCCGGCTTTCCATAGTTTGGAACATCGGGACCCTGATGCATCTCACTACCGATTCCGTGCCCGATAAATTCTCGGACAACACCGTAGCCATGTGACTCGGCAAGGCTCTGTATTGCAAAGCCTATATCTCCGAGCCTGACTCCCGGCTTAACAAGAGAAATTGCTGTGTCAAGACACTGCTTTGTGACATCCATCAGCTTCTGCGCCTCATCACTTACCTTTCCGACAGGGAAGGTTGCGGCGTTATCGCCGTGCCAGCCATCGACCACTGCGCCGACATCGACACTGACTATATCGCCCTCTTTGAGAACGCGTTTTCCGGGGATGCCATGGATAACCTCGTCGTTTACCGAGAGGCAAACCGACGCAGGATATCCGGCATATCCGAGGAAAGACGGCTGTCCGCCGTTTTGTGTTATAAACTGATAGACCGCCTTGTCGATCTCGGCCGTTGTAACTCCGGGGGCAATTAAGCTCCCTGCAAGCTCAAGGGCTCCTCTTGTAAGGCGTCCTGCCACCCGCATTTTTTCGATCTGGCTTGCAGTTTTCAGTTCTATCATAAGGCTTACTCCTCTATTGCCTTTAAGGTGAGGCGGGTCGTATCTTCAACCTCTTCCTGACCCTCGACAACTACGAGCTTACCTCTGCTTTTATAAAAACTGATAAGCGGTTCGGTTTGTTCGTGGTAGACCTTAAGTCTTTCCAGAACGGTGTCGGGATGGTCATCCTTGCGACAAATCAGCTCACCGCCGCATTTATCGCAGGTTACACCGTCTTTAGACGGCTTATACATGGTGTGGTAGCTTGCCGAGCAGCTTTTACATACGCGCCTTCCCGAAAGACGAGCGCATATTTTCTCATCGGCAACCTCAATATCGATTACCCTATCGATATTCACACCCATTTTATCGAGAGCTTCTGCCTGAGGAACTGTGCGGGGAAATCCGTCAAGGATAAATCCGTTTTTACAGTCGTCCTCTTTTAAGCGCTCCTGAATGATGCCGATAACGACCTCATCGGGAACAAGCGCGCCCTCGTCGATAAACTTTTTGGCCTTTAAGCCAAGCTCGGTCTCATTTCTGAGAGCCTCGCGAATGATATTCCCCGTGCTTATTGCGGGAATGGACAGACGGTCGCAAATTACTTCCGCCTGAGTTCCTTTTCCAGCACCGGGAGCTCCAAGAAGAATTAAATTCATCCGGTTCACCTTATTCAAGGAATCCTTTATAATGACGCATCATCATCTGAGATTCCAAAGTTTTAACAGTTTCTAAAGCAACACCTACAACGATGAGCACGGTTGTACCACCGAGAGCGATGTTCATTTTGGTTATTCCCTGCAATGCGATGGGGAATACCGCAACAAGTCCGAGGAAGAGAGCACCGATAAGGATTATCTTTCCGAGAACCTTCATAATATAATCCGAGGTCGGTTGACCGGTACGGTAACCGGGGATGGCGCCATTATTCTTTTTGAGATTATTGGCGATCTCGACGGGATTATACTGAATAGAAACATAGAAATAGTTGAATACGATGATAAGGAGAAAATACACAACTGCATAAAGTGCAGAATTGTAATTAAATACTGAAGCAAACTTTGCCCATATGCCCTCAAGCTTGAAGAAGGAAATGATGATTCCGGGGAGACTTACGATCGAGCTTGCAAAGATGATAGGCATAACGCCGCTCATGTTTACCTTGATGGGAATGTAAGAGCTCTGTCCGCCATACTGTTTTCTTCCTACAACGCGTTTAGCATACTGAACGGGAATTCTTCTCTCGGCCTCGGACATCAGAACGATAAATCCGATAACTACTATAGCAAGAACAATTATTACGGGAACAAGGATCTTGTACCAGATGTTGTCTGCCATAAAGTAATCCCAAAGGCTTGTTGCTGCGTTGGGAAGTCCCGCAACGATACCTGCAAAAAGCAGAATTGAGATGCCGTTTCCGATACCCTTTTTGTTGATAAGTTCGCCAAGCCAGATAATAACGCTGGCGCCCGCAACAAACGAAAGGATGATGGTGATGGCGGCAAACCAGCCATAGAATCCGTCAGTTACCGCAACGATGTTGCTTGACTTTAAGGTGAAATAATAACCTGTTGCCATCATAAGGGCAAGTATAATGGTTACAATTCTGGTGAGTCTGTTTATCTTGCGCTTTCCTTCTTCTCCCTCTTCCTTTGCCCAGCTCTGAAGCTTTTTGAAAACAACAGTTAAAAGCTGAACAATAATGGAAGCATTAATATAAGGGGAGATGGAAAGAGCAAAAAGTGTTGCCTTAGAGAATGAGTCACCTGTAAGCATATTCATATAGCCAAACAGGTTTCCGCCTCCGCTAAGTGTTTTAGCGAGGTCACTAAGGGCGGTCATGTCCAGAAAAGGAACGGGGATTGCCGAACCAAGTCTGAATATAACAACTATTAACAGTGTGTAAAGCAGTTTCTTCCTCAGATCGATGATTTTCCATGCGTTTCTAAGTATCTGAAGCATACTTTACACCTCCTCGGCCTTTCCTCCGGCCTTTTCAATCTTCTCTTTAGCGGTTGCGGAGAAAGCAGTAACCTTAACAGTAAGGTTCTTAGTAAGTTCTCCTCTGCCGAGAATCTTGATACCGTCAAGTGTCTTTTTAACAAGTCCTGCTTTTACAATAGCAGCCTCGTCAACAACGCTTCCGTCTTCAAAACGGTTGAGTGCGTCTACATTGATACCGACATACTTGGTGGCAAAAATGTTATTGAAACCTCTCTTGGGAACACGTCTTGCAAGAGGCATCTGGCCGCCTTCAAATCCGGGGCGTACTCCGCCGCCGCTTCTGGCTTTCTGGCCTTTGTGTCCTTTACCGGCGGTTTTTCCGTTTCCGGAGCCCGCGCCTCTTCCCTTGCGGTAAGCGTCTTTGCGGGAGCCTTCTGCCGGTGATAATTCAAACAGTTTCATTTCGGTCGCACCTCCTTAGCACTACGCTTTTACTACCTCTACGAGGTGGGAAATTTTTCTGATCTTGCCGTTTGTAGGCTGGTTGTCGGGCTGGACCGTTTCGTCGCCGATCTTTTTAAGACCGAGGGCATAAGCGGTTGCAATCTGATCCTGTTTGCATCCGATGAGGCTCTTTTTAAGAGTAATTTTAACCTTATCCATTGTTTAGCCCTCCTTAACCTACCATAACTTCTTTAACGCTTTTTCCGCGAATCTCAGCAACCTGCTGGGCATCTCTTAAAGAAGCTAAGCCCTGGATGGTTGCTCTGACCACATTACACGGATTGTTGCTGCGGAGCGATTTGGTACGGATATCTCTGATTCCTGCAATTTCAACAACTGCACGAACAGGTCCGCCGGCGATAACACCGGTACCGGGGGCAGCGGGCTTCATAAGAACTCTGCCTGCGCCGTATGCTCCGATAACTTCATGGGGAATTGATGTGCCTTTAAGAGACACTTTTATAAGATTTTTCTTCGCGTCCTCAATACCCTTGCGGATTGCGTCGGGTACTTCGCCTGCCTTGCCTAAGCCGAAGCCTACGGTTCCTTGTCCGTCGCCTACGACTACCAGAGCAGCAAATTTTGAAATTCTACCGCCCTTGACAGTTTTTGATACGCGGTTAATGGCAACTACTTTTTCTTGTAATTCCATTGTCGATGCATCAATTAAGCTCACAAGTAAAACCTCCTCTTAGAATTTGAGGCCGCCCTCACGGGCACCTTCGGCCAGCTCTTTAACACGACCGTGATATACATATCCGCCTCTGTCAAAAACAACGTTTTCAATGCCTTTTTCAAGAGCACGCTTGGCGATGGTTTCGCCAACCTTTTTTGCAGCCTCTTTGTTTCCGCCGTATGCGCCGAAATCCTTTTCAACTGTGGATGCGGAAGCAAGAGTTACTCCGTTCACATCATCAATGATCTGCACATAAATGTGCTTGGCGGAGCGAAAAACATCAAGACGGGGACACTCAGGTGTGCCGCTTATCTTGGAACGGACACGTGCGTGTCTCTTAAGCCTTGCTTTATTGCTATCAGGCTTTGTAATCATAGCTTAACACTCCTTTAATTATTTCTTGGCGCCTTTACCGGCTTTTCCCTCTTTACGACGGATAACCTCATCGGCATACTTGATACCCTTGCCCTTATAAGGCTCAGGCATTCTCTTCTCACGAACCTCAGCAGCAAACTGACCAACCTTCTGTTTGTCGGGGCCGCTGATGATTATCTGGTTGGGGTTAGGAACATCGATTGTGATGCCCTCGATCTCGCTCATAATGACCTGGTGTGAATAACCTAAGTTCATAACGAGGTCCTTACCCTGCTTTGCTACACGGTAACCTACGCCGTTTACCTCTAAGGTTTTGGAGAAACCGGTGGTGACTCCTGTTACCATATTGGCGATAAGGCTTCTGGTAAGGCCGTGAAGCGCTTTGTGTTCTTTAACCTCGCTGGGACGGGTTACAGTGATTTCAGCTGCACCGACCTCAACGATCATATCCTGGTGAAGTTCCTGTGTAAGAGTGCCCTTGGGGCCTTTTACGGTAAGGGTTTTTCCGTCGAGCTTTACTTCGACGCCTGCAGGAATTGCAACAGGCATTCTACCAATTCTTGACATATTCTCTTACCCCCTTACCATACAAATGCCAGAACTTCGCCGCCGACATTCTCTTTACGAGCCTGTTTGTCGGTCATAACGCCCTTGTTTGTAGAAACAATGGCAATTCCAAGGCCTTTCATAACCTTGGGCATATCCTCGCAGCCGGAGTAAATTCTCAGGCCGGGTTTAGACACCTTGCGAAGACCGGTGATGATCTGGGTCTTGTTAGGACCATACTTTAATGTAATTTTAATAGTTCCCTGCTTACCATCGTCGATTACCTCGAAATCTTTGATATAGCCTTCATCAAGCAATATCTGAGCTATCGACTTTTTCATGTTAGACGCAGGTATTTCTACTGTATCATGCTTTGCAGTGTTCGCATTGCGAATACGGGTCAGCATATCAGCTACTGTATCTGTGATTTGCATAGCGTCAACCTCCTTTGCTTGTGCTTACCAGCTGGCTTTCTTGACTCCGGGGATTTCTCCCTTGTAGGCAAGTTCTCTAAAACAAATTCTGCAAATTCCAAATTTGCGAAGATAACCGTGGGGTCTTCCGCAGATTTTGCACCGATTATAAGCTCTTACGGAGAATTTCGGTGTCCTCTGCTGTTTAACTTTCATTGATGTTTTGGCCACTTAAAATCCCTCCTTACTTTGCAAACGGTGCGCCCATGAGCGAAAGAAGCTCACGCGACTCTTCGTCTGTCTTGGCTGTTGTGATAAAGCAGATATCCATACCTCTGATCTTGTCGATCTTATCGTACTCGATCTCGGGGAAGATAAGCTGCTCTTTAATGCCCATTGAATAGTTTCCGCGACCATCAAAGGAATTAGGATTAATGCCTCTGAAGTCTCTTACTCGGGGAAGAGCAAGTGAGAAGAGTCTGTCAACAAACTCATACATTCTCTCGCCGCGAAGTGTAACCTTTGCGCCGATAACCATGCCTTCTCTGAGCTTAAAGTTTGCGACGGATTTTCTGGCTCTGCATAAAACAGGCTTCTGGCCTGTAATCTTGGTCAGATCTCCGACGATAGCGTCCATGATTTTGGAGTTATCCTTTGCTTCGCCGCTGCTTACACTAACAACGACCTTTTCAAGCTTGGGAATCTGCATGACGCTCTTGTAACCGAACTTTTTCATAAGCTCGGGTGCGATATCTTTAAGATATGCTTGCTGTAATCTTGCCATGATAATTCCTCCTCACTTAAAATGTTGCGCCGCAGTGTTTGCAAAGACGAACAGTTTTGCCGTCCTTATCCTTTGCGTGAGCGACTCTTGTAGCTTTTTTGCATTTGGGGCAAACAAGCATAACCTTGCTTGCATACATGGGGGCTTCAGCCTTAACGATTCCGCCCTGCTCACCCATTCTTCTGGGTTTAACGTGCTTGGTTACCATATTGAGACCCTCAACGATAACCTTGCTCTCCTTGGGGCTAACTTCAAGAACCTTACCGGTTTTGCCCTTGTCATCACCCGAGGTGATATAGACGGTATCGCCTGTTTTAACGTGAATTTTATTCATTTGCCGACACCTCCATTAAAGTACTTCGGGAGCAAGCGAGAGAATCTTGAGATAATCGTGATCACGAAGCTCTCTTGCTACTGGTCCAAAGATACGGGTTCCTCTGGGGTTTTTATCTTCTCTGATGATAACAGCAGCATTTTCATCAAATCTGATGTAGGTGCCGTCATCTCTGCGGACGCCTTTTGCAGAGCGTACAATAACTGCTCTAACAACGTCGCCCTTCTTAACAACTCCGCCGGGAGCTGCCTTTTTGACAGATGCCACGATGACATCGCCAATGTTTGCGTACCTCCTGCGTGAACCGCCAAGTACACGGATGCACATAAGCTCTTTTGCACCGGTATTGTCGGCTACTTTGAGGTAGGTTTGCATCTGAATCATGATGCTTCCTCCTTTTGTCCTATAAGGCCCTCTTATAAAGCTTGGGGGTTACGACGCCTCGTTTCCCTTACACCTCAAAGGCTGCCTTACGGCCTGTAATTAAAAATATTTTATCTGGCTTTTTCGATGATCTCGACGACTCTCCATCTCTTATCTTTAGAGAGAGGTCTTGTTTCCATGATCTGCACCTTATCTCCAATGCCGCAAGCGTTATTCTCGTCGTGAGCCTTGAATTTAACAGTGCGCTTAACTATCTTCTTGTAAAGGGGGTGTCTTACGTTGTCTTCGATAGCAACAACAACGGTTTTGTCCATCTTGTCGCTGACAACCTTACCCACTCTGGTTTTTCTTAAAGTTCTTTCAGCCATGGTTTAATCCTCCCTTCTAATTACTGAGCGTCGCTCTGAAGCTGTTTTTCTCTCATGATGGTCATAACTCTTGCAATGTCCTTCTTAACAAGGTTAATTCTCATGGGATTATCCAGCTGATTGATGGCGTGCTGGAAGCGCAGATTGAAGAGTTCTGCCTTGAGTTCTTCCAAAACCTTAACTAACTCCTGCTCATTCTTATCACGAAGTTCTGCAGTTTTCATTACTCCTCAACCTCCATTTCCTTTTTAACGAATTTACATTTGATAGGCAGCTTGTGCATAGCAAGACGAAGAGCTTCTCTTGCAACTTCCTCATTAACGCCGCCGATCTCGAACATAACTCTGCCGGGCTTAACAACTGCAACCCAGTACTCAGGGCTACCTTTACCGGAACCCATTCGGGTCTCAGCAGGCTTCTCTGTGATAGGCTTGTCGGGGAAGATCTTGATCCAAACCTGACCGCCTCTCTTGATATAACGGGTCATAGCAATACGGGCAGCTTCGATCTGGTTGGATGTGATCCAAGCGGGCTCGAGTGCCTGAATACCAAAATCGCCGTAAGTTACCTTGTTTCCGCGGGTAGCAGTACCCTTCATGCGTCCTCTGTGGACTCTTCTGTATTTAACTCTCTTAGGCAGAAGCATTACTTGCTACCTCCTTCCTTTCGAGTGTTCTTTGCAGCTGCAAGAACCTCTCCGGTATAAACCCATACCTTAACTCCGAGGCGGCCGTAAGTGGTGGCTGCTTCGGCAAAACCGTAATCAATGTCAGCACGGATGGTCTGAAGGGGGATGGTACCCTCGTGATACTGCTCGGTACGAGCAATTTCAGCACCGCCAAGTCTGCCGGAAACGGCAACCTTGATTCCCTTAACGCCGAGCTTAAGTGCTCTTCCGATAGCCATTTTCATAGCTCTACGGAAGGAAGCTCTCTTTTCAAGCTGTGCAGCAATGCTTTCAGCAACGAGCTGTGCATTGATATCCATATTCTTAACTTCTGTAACCTTGATGTCAACATTTTTGCCGAGCATTTTAGCTAAGTCTACACGAAGCTTCTCGATCTCAGCGCCGCCCTTACCGATGATGATACCGGGCTTTGCGCAGTAAATGTTAACTCTTACGAGAGAATCAACTCTCTCGATTTCGATGCGGGGAACACCTGCATCGTAGCATCTCTTTTTAAGATACTTTCTCAGGTTGTAGTCCTCAACGAGAGTGTCGCCGAAGGATGCGTCAGGCGCATACCAACGGGAATCCCAGTCTTTGATGACGCCGACTCTGAGTCCGTGGGGATTAACTTTCTGTCCCATAGTTTGCCTCCTTATTCCTTTTCCTTCAGAACGAGTGTGATGTGTGATGATCTTTTAAGAACTCTGAATGCTCTTCCCTGTGCGCGGGGTCTGATGCGTTTCATAATCGGTCCGGGGCAAACAAAGCACTCTGCAACGTAGAGCTTTGTTTTGTCCATGTTGTGATTATTCTCTGCATTAGCGATCGCGGACTTAAGGAGCTTTTCAAGCAGTTCAGATGCTGCCTTGGGGGTGTACTTCAGAATTGCCATTGCTTTGTCAGCAGGCTGATTTCTGATCAAATCAAGAACGATTTGTACCTTTCTCGGCGAAATGCGAGCGTATCTAAGGTAAGCTCTTGCTTCCATTTTGTATTTCCTCCTTTAGTCCCTATTATTTACCTGTATTAGAAGTTTTGCTTCCGGAGTGACCTTTAAAGGTTCTGGTGGGAGCAAACTCTCCAAGCTTGTGGCCGACCATATCCTCCGTGACATATACGGGAACGTGTTTACGTCCGTCGTGAACAGCGATAGTGTGTCCAACGAATTCAGGGAATATTGTGGAAGCTCTGTCCCAGGTTTTGAGAACGCGCTTCTCGCCGGCTTCGTTCATAGCAACGATTCTTTTATAAAGTGCCTCTTGTACGTAAGGGCCTTTTTTAATACTCCTACTCAATTTAAATGCCTCCTTTCAGCATTACTTGCCGTTGCGGCGCTTAACGATGAGCTTGTCGGAACTCTTGTGCTTAGCTCTGGTCTTGTAACCGAGAGCGGGCTTGCCCCAAGGAGTAACCGGTCCAGGTCTACCAATGGGGGACTTGCCCTCACCACCACCGTGGGGGTGGTCACAGGGGTTCATAACAGAACCTCTGACGGTGGGACGCCAACCCATGTGACGTTTTCTACCGGCCTTACCGATGCTTACGTTTTCGTGCTCGATGTTGCCAACCTGTCCAACAGTTGCCATTCCTTCAACAGGAACATTTCTAAGCTCGCCTGAGGGCAGACGGATAAGTGCATAAGCACCCTCTTTTGCCATAAGCTGAGCCATGATTCCTGCACTTCTTGCGAGCTGTGCGCCCTTACCGGGGTAAAGCTCGATGTTGTGAATGAAGGTACCAACGGGGATATTGCTTAAGGGAAGTGCATTACCGGGCTTGATGTCGGCGCCTGCTCCGGAAACAACGGTGTCTCCGACGCTAAGGCCAACGGGAGCCAAGATGTATCTTCTCTCTTTGTCAGCGTACTCAACAAGTGCGATGTGTGCGCTTCTGTTAGGATCGTATTCAATAGCGATAACGGTTGCGGGGATGCCGGCCTTATCTCTCTTGAAATCGATAATTCTGTATTTTCTCTTATTTGCTCCGCCGCGATGTCTAACGGTGATTCTGCCGTAGCTGTTTCTTCCGTTAGTCTTGTTATTCTTAGCAAGCAGCGACTTTTCAGGAGCCTTCTTAGTAAGCTGGCTGAAATCGCTGACTGTCATCTGACGTCTGGCGGGAGTAGTAGGCTTATAGCTCTTTACTGCCATTTGTTTCACTCTCCTGTTAGGCTTTTCGGGGTCTGGCATTCACCCCATATTCGCCGTTTTCTTTAATGATTGGAAATTAAGCAAGGTTATCGAAGAACTCGATGGTCTTGGAGCCTTCAGTAACAGTTACGATAGCTTTTTTCCAATCAGGACGATAGCCTTCGTTTCTGCCCATTCTCTTAAGCTTGCCCTTGCAGTTCATAACGCAGACCTTTTTAACAACAACGCCGGGGAAGATCTTCTCGCAGGCTTTTTTGATGTCAACTTTAGTTGCGTCTACTGCAACAGCAAAGGTGTATTTCTTTAAAGCAAGACCCGAAACGCTTTCCTCAGTAATGATAGGCTTTAAAATGATGTCGCGGGCTGATTTCATTTATCATACACCTCCTGAATTTTGAGTGCTGCATCCTTTGCTAAGATGAGCTTATCGTGATTTAAGATGTCATAGGTGCAGATGGTGTTGTAAAGCGCGGTGGTAACTCCGGGGATGTTTGCTGCGCTCTTGATAACCTTTTCATCAACAGCAGGCATAACAATGAGAGCCTTTTTGTCAGCGCCGAGAGCCTTAAGCATCTCAACCATCTTCTTTGTTTTGATCTCCTCAAAGGAAATCTTGTCAACAACTACAAGATCCTTATCAAGAACCTTGCTTGAAAGGGCAGAAAGAATAGCGAGCTTTCTGACCTTCTTGTTGAGCGAATATCTGTAATCGCGGGGTTTGGGGCCGAGAGCGATACCACCGTGTCTCCACTGGGGAGCGCGGATCGAACCCTGACGTGCGTGTCCTGTGCCCTTCTGTCTCCAAGGCTTTCTTCCGCCGCCTCTAACCTCTGTTCTGGTGAGGGTCGACTGGGTGCCTTGTCTCTGGTTGGCGAGGTAATTTACAACTGCCTCATGCATAACTGCAGTGTTGGGCTCGATGCCGAATACAGTTTTGGACAGTCTCATTTTGGAAACCTCATTGCCTGCCATATCAAAAACTTTAACCTGTGGCATTGTGCTTCCTCCTTCCCTTACGCCTTAACGCTGTCAGAGATGCAAACGATTCCATTCTTGGGACCGGGGATTGCACCCTTGAGAGCGATGAGATTGTTTTCAACGTCTACCTTAACTACTTCAAGGTTCTGGACAGTAACTCTGTTTGCGCCCATGTGGCCGGGGAGCTTCTTGCCCTTCATAACTCTTGAAGGATCGGAACAAGCGCCGTTTGAACCTGCGTGACGGTGAACAGGGCCTGTACCGTGAGTTTCCTTAAGTCTTGCAAAACCGTGTCTTTTGATAACGCCGGCGTAGCCTTTACCCTTGCTGGTTCCGACAACGTCTACCTTATCGCCGATAACAAAGGCGTCAGCCTTAATGATGTCGCCTACGTTTACTGCTTCACAGTTTTCAAAACGGAATTCTCTGAGTGTTTTCTTGTTTGCAACATTTGCCTTTGCAAAATGTCCTTTTCTGGGACGGTTGACATTCTTTTCCTTTGCATCGCCAAAACCGAACTGCACGGCTTCATAACCGTCGTTTTCGATTGTCTTCTTCATGACGACAACACAGGGGCCTGCTTCTACAACAGTAACAGGAACTACCTTGCCCTTTTCATCAAAGAGCTGTGTCATACCGACCTTTTTGCCGATAATCGCTTTCTGCATTTTTTCTACCTCCAAAATTGGTTATTGGTTGACCCTCTCGGGCCAACATGACCTGCTCATCGAAACTTAGTATTTGATTTCGATGTCCACACCTGCAGGTAGCTGGAGCTTGGTCAGAGCGTCTACTACGTCGTTTGAAGGACGTACAACGTCGATCAGTCTCTTGTGTGTTCTCATCTCAAACTGCTCACGGCTGTCCTTGTACTTATGAACAGCACGGAGAATGGTTACGATCTCTTTCTCAGTAGGAAGAGGAATCGGTCCTGAAACCTTTGCGCCAGCCTTTCTTGCTGTCTCAACGATTTTCTCTGCCGACTGATCAACTAACTGGTGATCATAGCCCTTGAGTCTGATTCTGATTTTCTGAGTAACTGCCACTTAAATCGCCTCCCTAATAAGTTTCGGGGCAACGGTTATCAATTTTCCGTGGGTTTAGGCTCGTTTTAACTGATAAATCCGCTATTCTCTTTTTCCACGGCTCCGTGTGTTTCACATCAGGGCAATGAAAAACCGAAAAACTTGCAACCCCAAGTTTTCCGGACAGAACAACATTTTTACCTTGCTTTTGGGCGCATTATGGCATAAAACGGCATAATACATCCCTTTTGCAATTCACAGAACCTGTGTCGGTATTGATGTCGCCCGGTTTAAAATCGGACATACTCGGCGGAAATTACCTGCCAAACAGGCAGCAACCTCCCGCTTCAACGCATATCTTGTGCAGTCTCGCCTGATTATTATACAACAAGTCAATAAAAAATGCAAGCTTTTTTTTAGAAAATCGAGAGAATTTTTTTATAAAATTTTGTGCAGATTGCACAAACAGTTTTTTGCCGTTTTTCTCCTGTTATATATTAAAAACCTTCCTATATATTAATAGGAAGGTTTTTGCAGGTTATCTTATTCCGTAATTTTCAATGATATAGTCCATATCCTTATCGCCTCTGCCCGAGAGATTGATAAGAACAGAGCCGTGCTCCATCTGTTTTGCAAGCTTCATTCCGAAAGCAACGGCGTGCGAACTTTCAATGGCAGGAATGATTCCCTCAAGACGCGAAAGCTTAAAGAAGGCATCGATAGTTTCCTCATCGTCAATAACATCGTACTTTACCCTGCCAATTTCCTGCAAGAATGCGTGCTCGGGTCCCGAAGAGGGATAGTCAAGTCCGCTGGCAACCGAATAAACGGGAGCGGGCTCGCCATTTTCATCCTTGAGCATAATGCTGTTAAAGCCATGCATAATTCCCTCGGTTCCGTATTTAAGGCTTGCAGCGTGGTCGCCAAGCTTTGCGCCGCGTCCCAAAGGCTCAATTCCGTAGATGTCAACGGGGTCATTTAAAAATCCTGAGAAAAGACCCATAGCATTTGAGCCGCCGCCAACACAGGCAACGATCGCGCTGGGCAGATGGCCCGTCATTTCAACAAACTGCTCTCTTGCCTCAATTCCGACAACGCTCTGAAAATCTCTTACCATCATCGGAAAGGGGTGAGGACCCAAAACCGAGCCGATGCAGTAAATGGAATCCTTGTACTCCTTGCTGTAAGCATCAAACGCGGCATCGACCGCTTCCTTTAGAGTCTGAAGCCCATGAGTTACCTCAACAACATTTGCGCCGAGAATTTTCATACGTGCTACATTGGGAGCCTGCTTTTTTATATCAACAGAGCCCATATAAATGTCGCACTCCAAGCCAAAGTAAGCGGCGGCAGTAGCAAGAGCAACGCCGTGCTGGCCTGCGCCGGTTTCAGCGATAACCTTTTTCTTGCCCATATACTTTGCAAGAAGCGCCTCACCCATACAGTGATTGAGCTTATGCGCACCCGAATGGTTTAAGTCCTCGCGCTTTGCATAAAGCTGGACCTTGCCGCCAAGCGCATCCGAGAGTCTTTCAAGATGTGTAACGGGAGTGGGTCTGCCCTGAAACTCTTTTCTGATGCGGCGAAGCTCGGCAATAAACTTTCTTGACTGACATATCGAGTAATACGCCTCGGTGATCTCTGCCATTGCGGCCTTTAATTTATCATCGATATACACTCCGCCGTATTTACCGAAGTATCCGTCCTTGTCGGGATAGTTTTCAAAATAGGTGTCAAAATTCACATCTTTAAAGTTCATATTTATATCTCCTTACTACTTAAGTAATCTATAAAATCGGCAACCGCGCCGTCTTGTGCTTTGACTGTATGATAATCGCACACCTTTTTTACCTCATCCAATGAATCTTCGGGACAAGCCGATATGTGTGCCGCTTTCAGCATTGCTATGTCGTTGTAATAATCTCCTATCGCAAAGAACTTATCTTCACTTATTGAAAGTATTTCGCAAAGTTTTTTAAGCATACTTGCTTTACTGTTTCCAAGAGGAAGTATCTCGCGATAAACTCTTCTTCTGCCGAATATATCGGCGCTCACCTCAACCGTTGTGGCAGTTTTGCAGTTTTCTTTAAAAATATCATCAATCTTTAAAAAGACATCGGGCTTTTCGCAGGTAAAAAGCGCTTTATGCATGTCAAGCTTTAGGGCGTCTTGTCTGCCTATCATTCTCGGGGCGGTGTTTTCATAAAGCTGATGGTCACGAAGCTCTTTTTCATCCTTGTAAATAAAGGCATCGCGTCCGCTGTGAATTTCTAATCCAACCTCGGCAAATTTATCAGCCACATCAAATATAAGCGCCTTGGCGTCATCAGGAATTGGTGTCCCAAAAAGGATTTTTTCATTTTTATAATCATAAATCAGATTGCCGTTTGTCATAACCGACGGGCCGACATACCCTTTAATTTTCTCTAAAACCCCTCTCGCCGCATCAACGCTTCTACCCGACGCAAGACAAAACTGCCCGCCCTCTTTTACAAATTCGGCAATTTTTTCAACATTGCACTGTGGCAGATAGTCGCCCAGAATAAGCGTTCCGTCAATATCGCAGGCAAGCAAGCGCCCTGAAAATTTACCCATAAGGCCTCCAATAAAAATAAAAATCCTGTCCCAAAAATTTGGGACAGGAATGATCCTGCGGTGCCACCCAAGTTGATAAGCCTTGCTTATCCGCTCTGCCTCATACATTTAATATGAGCCGCACTGTAACGGGCGCGTCCCGTCGGCTGCTACTTGCGCTTTTTTGCGCTTTCGGCCGCTCTCATGGGTCCATTCGCCATATCTTCCATCACCGCTCTCTCACCATCGGCGGCTCTCTTTGCATTTCGGATACAGTTACTCTTCCCAATCATAGATTTTCTCTTTTCTGAATGATACCACTTTAAAAGAGATTTGTCAAGTATTTTATAAAAGTAGCAGATTCACTAAAAAAGCGTATGAATTTTTGTTAAAAACACATCTGCTGCCTTTTCAAATAATTATTGACAAATTATAACATATATTTTAAAATATTATTAACATCTAAAGAAAGGGTGGCTTTAATTATGGAAAATCAAAACAACAATGTTATGCCTGAGCAGACTCCCGCTCCCGAGCAGACTCCCGCTCCCGCTGATAACGGCAAGGGATTATCTGTTGCAGCTTTAGTTCTGGGCATTCTCGGAATCGTTGGCGGATGGTTCCCCATCGTACAGTATTTTACCACTGTATGTGCAATTCTTGGTATCGTTTTCGGTGTTAAGGGACGCAAAAAGTCAGTTGAAGCAGAGGGCAAAGCTTCCGGTCTTGCAACTGCAGGCTTAGTTCTCGGCATCATCGGAACCGCATTTGCAGCTCTTGGAATTATCTGCACAGTTGTTTGCGCAGGTGCTATCGCAGCAGCAGGCGCAGGAATGTAATTTCTGTACTTAAAAAGAAAAGGCGCCGTTTTGGCGCCTTTTTTCTTTAGGAGGAATAAAATGTTTCCTATTATAGATATATTCGGAAGACAGCTCGGCACCTATGCTATAATGGCAATAATAGGGGCGCTGCTTGTCGGATTATTATTTTGCAGACGCATCTCAAAGCTCGGACTTGATGATAATGAAGCAATCGTTTTTCTTCTTATCTGCTCTGTAGGCGTCCTTTTGGGCGGAGGCCTGCTTTACGGCATAACCAACCTTGATCACCTTTCTCTTTTAGGCAGTGCCAAAAACCTTTCCGATGTGTTCGAGGTTTTTAAGCTTGTTTTCGGCGGCTCTGTTTTCTATGGCGGACTTATAGGCAGCATCCTCGCGGGCCTTATTTATATAAAAGCAAAAAAACTCGACATGGTTATTTACTCTGACAACATCTCCCCATTTATTCCGCTATTTCATTCTATTGCGCGTGTCGGCTGTTTCCTGGGAGGCTGTTGCTACGGAATTGAGTCCCCTTTTGGATTTACAGCTCACGGCAACATGCTTGTTCCTCAAGTAAACGATGTTTCGCGTTTCCCTGTTCAGCTTTTAGAGGCGCTTTTAAATTTTATCCTTTACCTTGTTTTATTAAAGCTTTTAAAGAGCGGAAAATTCAGAGGAAAAATGCTTTACATATATCTTATGAGCTATGCCTGTATAAGATTTTTTGATGAGTTTTTGCGAGGCGACGAAATACGAGGCTTTGTCCTTTTTCTTTCGACCTCACAGTTTATAAGCATACTGATCGGCTGTACGGCGCTGGCGCTGTTTATAATCTCGCTAAAACACGACAAAAGAGAAAATCAAATGTAAAAAACCCGCTGTTGCATAAAAAGCAACAGCGGTTTTATTTTTATATCTCGTAATCGGCGGCAGTGCGCTCAACCATTATGGTATGTATAAAGTCTGCAACCTTAACGTGCTCAGGGTGGGTGCGGTAGCTTTCGAGCGCCTCTTTTGTTTCAAACTCGGAATTGAGCACAGCATCCCAAGCTCCCATATAGCACTCGCCCACCTCGATTTTTACAAGGCCGTCAATTTTTCCGACAAGTGCAGAAAGCTTTTCCCTCATTATCTTTATGTTTTCGCTTTTGTTATTCTCATCAAGCTTCCAGCAAACTATATGTCTTATCATTTTGTTTTCCTCACTTTCTTATTTTATCCCAGATTCTCATAACGGCAGAATAGGGAACTATTTTAGCAAGAAAACGATGGCCGTTATTCTGAAGGCCCAAAACCGCGATGTCTTTTCCCTTGCGGCTGCATTTTAGCGCCTTTGTAACCATTTCCTCGGCAGTTCTCATTCCTGTATATTTAGTGACCTCTTTTTTGGTGCCGTTTTCTGTGGCAACATCAAAAAACGGAGTTTTAGTCCAGCCGGGGCAAACAGCAGTAACGGTGATCTTTCTGTCGCGAAGCTCGTAATTTAAGGCACGCGAATAGTTTAATAGGAAAACCTTTGTTGCGGCGTAAACATTTAAATAAGGAATCGGGTGAAAGCCTGCAATTGAGGCAACCTGCAAAATCCTTGCGCCCTCGCTCATAAAGGGAAGCGAATATTCTGTCAGCGCAACGGGGGCTCTTGAATTTAGGTCGATCATAGAAAGCGCGTCGGGCACAGCGATATCCTTATATGAGCCGAACTTTCCAAAGCCCGAACAGTTTACAAGCACCTTTATATCAGGCTTTTCAGTTTCAAGAAGCGTTTTGAACTCATCAAAGCTTTCCATTTTGCACAAATCAAGGGGAACAACCTTTGCAGGCGTTTTTAACTTAGCCGCAAGCTCCTCTAATTTTTCTTTGCGACGTGCGATAAGCCACATTTCGTCAAAGCTTTCATCTCTATCGAGCTGAATGGCAAACTCATAGCCTATTCCAGAGGATGCACCTGTTACAACAGCTATCTTTTTCATTTTACGTCTCCTTTTTAAATAAGCCGCTTTTAAAAAAGCGGCTTATAATTACTGTGCGATCTGCTTTGCGCATTCTTTTAAAGCGGCGCAAATCTTTTCGGCATTTTCAAGGCTATCCGAAACTACAGTGTAATAAAATTTGATTTTAGGCTCTGTGCCCGACGGGCGAACAATAAGGCTGCAGGAATTTTCAAGCGAAAACTCAAGCACATTAGACGAAGGAAGATCTATCTTCTCCTCCTTACCGCTTGCAAGGTCGGTTTTTACCGATTTTTTATAGTCACTGAGAGCGAGTGTCTTAAGTCCCGCAAGCTCTTTGGGCGGAGCATTGCGAAGCGCGGTCATAATATCTGCCATCTTTTGCATTCCGCTTGCACCCTTAAAGGTAAAGCTGTCAACCGCGTGGTGATGTATTCCGTATTTTGCTTCAAGCTCGCCGTAAACATCAAGAAGCGATTTTCCGAGCGTTTTGTAGTAAGAGGCCATCTCGATTATAAGGATAGAACCGATAACGGCGTCCTTATCCCTAACAAAGCTACCCGAAAGATAACCATAGCTTTCCTCATAGCCCATAACAAAGCGGTTTTCCTCGCCCTTTTCTTCAAGAAGACGAATTTGCTCACCGATATACTTAAAGCCGGTGAGAACATTTATCATTTTAATGCCGTAGCTTTCGGCAACCCTCTCTGCAAGCGCAGTTGTAACAATGGACTTAACTGCAATAGGATCTTTAGGCATACTGCCCTTCTCAGCTCTTCTTTTTGCAAGGTAGTCAAGGAGCAAAACGCCAACAGCGTTTCCGCTCATAAGCACAAGTGTGCCACTGGCATCGCGAACAGCGATTCCGACACGGTCGGCATCAGGGTCGGTCGCAACAAGCAGGTCTGCGCCCTCATCCTCACACTTTTTAATGCCAAGAGCAAGCGCCTCTTTGATTTCGGGGTTGGGGTAAGGACAGGTAGTAAAGTTTCCGTCAGGCATTTCCTGCTCCTTTACAACGCTTACCTTTTTAACTCCCATTTTGTCAAACATTTTTAAAACAGGCTCTCTGCCCGTTCCGTTAAGCGGAGTGTAAACTATTTTAAGGTCGGCATTTTTGATAACATCCTTATCAATGCAAACGCCCTCGACCTTTTTATAGTAATCCTCATAAACCTCGTCGGCCACAAACTCTATCATCTTGCTCTCGAGCGCCTTTTCAAAGGAAAGCGAGCAATTTGCGCCGAAAATGTCGGTTTTCTCAGCAAAATGCAAAACATCCTCGGAATCCTTTTCATTCATCTGACAGCCGTCAGGGCCGTAAGCCTTATAACCGTTGTACTCAGAAGGATTGTGGCTTGCTGTTATCATAATTCCTGCGTCGCAATTAAAATAGCGGACACAGAAGGATAAAACAGGCGTAGGCATAAGTCTATCTGTTAAGTAAACCTTAATTCCGTTAGAAGCCAGCACCACAGCCGCCTCTTTTGCAAAAAGGTCGGACTTTATTCGTGAGTCATAAGAAATGGCAACGCTTGCGCCCTTTTTCTTGTTATTTAACATATCCGCCATTCCCTGAGTTGCACGACGCACGGTGTAGATATTCATTCTGTTTGTTCCTGCGCCGATCACACCGCGAAGTCCTGCGGTGCCAAAGCTAAGGTCTGTGTAAAAGCGGTCAAAAATTGCATCTTTGTCATTTTCGATGGACTGAAGCTCAGACACAAGGTCTTTATCTTCAAGAGGATAGGAAACCCAAGTGCTATATAAATTCATTTCCTTTTCCACAATATCCCCTCCTTTTTTTACTGATTATATAATACCTCATTTGACGCTAAAAGTCAATGTAGGCATATGGATATTTACTGTATTACGGAGCTTTTTATAAAAAAAACTTGTCATACACAAACAAAAACGGTATAATATTAATATAGTATAAATCTTTTTAAAATATGCCAAATTAACGGAGGGATGGTATGGCAGTAACCTTAAACAGCGACAAGGCGGTTGTTGAAAAAATTAAAAAAGGCCTTAAAGAAAAGGGCGGCTATTGTCCTTGCAGACTTCCCAAAAAAGAAGAATACAAATGCATATGCGAAGAATTTAAAAAGCAGATAGCTGACCCCGAGTTTGAAGGGTATTGTCACTGTATGCTTTATTACAAATCAAAAGACTGAAAGGATGATAAAAATGTCGGTTAAAATTATTACTGCGGACAATTTTGAGGTTGAAGTTTTAAATGCGGAGAAAACAGTTCTCATAGACTTTTGGGCAACCTGGTGCGGCCCCTGTCAGATGCTCTCCCCCACCGTTGACGCCTTTGCAGACAAGCACCCCGAAATCTCGGTTTGCAAGGTTAATGTTGACGAGCAGCCGGGGCTTGCTCAAGCTTTCGGCATCGAGAGCATTCCGACGCTCATAGTTATGCGCGACGGCAAGGTAGTAAACCATTCGCTCGGAGTTATCCCTATGGAAAAAATCGAAGAGCTTGTAAAATAGTCTTTATAAAAAACAAGAGCACAGGCGGTTGCCTGTGCTCTTTTTACTTTGCTAAACTTATTTAAGTTCAACCTTTGCGCCAGCCTCTTCGAGCTTAGCTTTGATTTCCTCAGCCTCTGCCTTAGCAGCGCCCTCTTTGAGTGCCTTAGGAGCAGACTCAACGAGCTCTTTGGACTCTTTAAGTCCGAGACCGGTGATCTCTTTAACAGCCTTGATAACTGCCATTTTGTTGTCGCCGATTTCAGCAAGAACAACATCGAAGGAATCCTTCTCTGCTGCTGCGGCTTCGCCGCCTGCTGCGGGAGCTGCAACTACAGCTGCTGCTGCAGAAACGCCAAACTCCTCTTCAAGTGCTTTAACGAGCTCATTAAGCTCTAAAACTGTGAGGCTCTTTACCTCTTCGATCATTGCAAGAATTTTCTCTGATGCCATGATAATTTCCTCCATTTTTTGTAATTTCCCGTCATAGCGGGTTGATTTTTGCGCTAAGCGCTAAATAAATTGTTTGCAGTGTAAAACTTATGCAGACTGCTTCTGTGCAATCTGATCG
The DNA here is from genome assembly GCA_015066115.1 of Oscillospiraceae bacterium. Taxonomy (GTDB): domain Bacteria; phylum Bacillota; class Clostridia; order Oscillospirales; family Ruminococcaceae; genus SIG578. The sequence continues at coordinate 99,429 of SVOZ01000004.1, read as the reverse complement.
AGGACCATTGCGAGTCCTGCGATGGGAGAATTGAGGCTTCCAAGCATTTTTGCAATGAGAACCTCCTTGGGCGGAATTGCTGCGATTTCCTGAACGGTTGCGGCGTCGATAACCTTACCATCCATAAATCCTGCCTTAACCGAGAAAACATCTCCCTCGATTTCTTTTGCATACTTGCAAATAACTCTTGCTGCAGCCATAGGATCTTCGCTGCTGATTGCAAGAGCGGTTGTTCCGTTAAGCTGCTCGTCAAGCTCGTTCATTTCGAGGTTGTTGAAAGCAAAGCGGAGAATGGTGTTCTTTACAACAGTGTACTCAACACCTGCTTCTCTCAGTTCGCGACGAAGCTTGGTGTCGTTTTCAACGTTAATTCCGATGTAGTTTACTAAAACACCTGCGGAAGCATTCTTAATTTTTTCAGTAAGCTCTGCTACCTGCTGCTGTTTTGCTAAAAGTACCTTTTCGCTGGGCATTAGTTTCACCTCCCGAATTAGTAAATCTAAAAAGCTCTTCCCGCGCGCGAGAAGAGCTTTAATCATCATAAACCTATTTTGGTCTGATGTTTCTCATCCTCGGCCGGCGGGCTTTACCCTTTACGCAACTAAATGCACCTGCTGTCTTTGGAATTGACAACAATTATATTATATCTTTTTTTAAGATATTGTCAAGCATTTTTTCAAAAACTTATGCGCCGTATTTTGCGGTGTTAATACGAACACCAGGGCCCATAGTTGTTGAAATAACGCAGGACTTGATGTACTGACCCTTTGCAGCGGCGGGCTTTGCCTTGATAATTGCACCGATAAGTGCCTCAAAGTTCTCCGAAAGCTTCTCAGCTCCGAAAGAAGCCTTGCCGATGGGGCAGTGAATAATGTTGGTCTTGTCAAGACGATACTCGATCTTACCTGCCTTTGCCTCGGCAACTGCCTTAGCAACGTCCATGGTAACAGTACCTGCTTTGGGGTTAGGCATAAGTCCGCGGGGACCGAGAACCTTACCCAAACGACCTACAAGGCCCATCATATCCGGTGTTGCGATAACAACATCGAAATCCATAAAGTTTTCTGTCTGGATCTTCTGAACCAGCTCTTCAGCACCGACGACCTCGGCACCTGCTTCTTCAGCAGCCTTTGCATTGTCGCCCTTAGCGAAAACGCAAACACGAACCTTTTTACCGGTTCCGTTAGGAAGCACGATTGCGCCTCTAACCTGCTGGTCGGCGTGACGGGAGTCAACACCGAGTCTTACGTGAAGCTCGACCGTTTCATCAAACTTTGCTTTAGCAGTCTGAACACAGAGAGCAAAAGCCTCAGCGCTGTCATACTGCTTGGAACGGTCTAAAATTTTCTGACTATCTTGATAATTTTTACCGTGTTTCATCTTTCGTTCCTCCCTAATTGAGTGGTAATTAACGGAATTTTCCTCCCACCCGGGAGCATCAGTCTACTACCTCGATACCCATGCTGCGTGCTGTTCCTGCTACCATGCTCATAGCGGACTCAACATTTGCTGCATTGAGATCGGGCATTTTTTGTTCAGCAATTTTTCTGACCTGCTCCTTGGTGATTTTTGCTACCTTGGTAGTGTTGGGTTTTCCCGAACCGCTTTCGATACCGCAAGCCTTCTTAATAAGAACAGCTGCAGGCGGTGTCTTGGTAACAAAGCTGAAAGAACGGTCAGCGTATACAGTGATAACAACAGGAATGATAAGACCTGCGTCATTCTTTGTACGCTCATTGAAATCTTTCGTGAAAGCCATAATGTTTACGCCGTGCTGACCGAGAGCCGGTCCAACCGGCGGCGCCGGAGTGGCTTTACCGGCGGGAATCTGGAGCTTAATAAGCCCCACTACCTTTTGAGCCATTTTCTTGCACCTCCAAAAACGTGGTAAATCGAAGCAGCTGAAAATATTTCTGCCTCTCCCACAAGACCTTTTTGTCTGAAAGGTCCTTTAAGCAGCATAAACTGCTTATTCTACAAGCACCGCTTGTCTGAGCTCAACTTCTGCAGGTGTGCTCCTGCCGAACATCGAAACGATAACCTTAACCACGTTGTTATCTACGTCGATAGATTCAACCGTTCCGGTGAAGCCTTCAAGCGCTCCGCCAATGATCTGTACGGTGTCTCCGACAGAATAATTGACTTCGACCTGTTTTTTCTCTACACCAAGATTTGCAACCTCTTGTTCTGTAAGAGGAATGGGCTTGGTTGCAGAGCCGACAAATCCTGTTACACCGCGAGTGTTTCTAACGATGTACCACGACTCATCAGTCATTACCATTTTTACAAAGACGTAGCCGGGAAATAACTTTCTCTCTACTTCTTTCTGTTTGTCGTCCTTGCCAATCTCGACCACCGTTTCGGTGGGGACATGGACCTCGCAGATACTGTCTTCAAGATGTCTTGACTCGACCGCTTGCATAAGGGTTGTCATAACCTTGTTCTCGTATCCAGAGTATGTGTGGACAACATACCATTTTGCCTCTTCAGCCATTCAAATCATCCTTTCTACGCAGTGTTTAAGCGTTTCCGAGGAACAATTTTACAAGCTCGGCGAGACCGAGGTCGACAAGCCAGATAAATACGCCGACAACTAAAATTGCCGCAATAACAATAACAGTATTGTTAATTATCTGCTTTTTAGAGGGCCAGACGATTTTCTTGAACTCACCCTTAAGGTCGCGGAAGAATTTCAAAAAGCCGTTTGACTTTTTGGACTTGTTTTCTTTTGCGGTCTTCTGAGGCTTTTCGTTCATGGTTTCCTTAATAGCATCTTCTGCCATAAAAAACGCCCGCCTTTCCTAATTATTTGGTCTCTCTGTGAAGAGTGTGCTTCCTGCAGAATCTGCAATACTTGTTCATCTCGAGTCTGTCAGGATCATTCTTCTTGTTTTTCTTTGTGTTGTAATTACGCTGTTTGCACTCTGTGCAAGCTAAAGTAACACTAACTCGCATATCGGCACCTCCTACGAATATCGGAAAATTTTTGCCTCCCTCATGAAAGGCTTTATTTCGCACAAAAAATAAAACCTCGTCAGAGGTACTAATATCATACCACAAACGAGGAAAGCTTGTCAACACTTTTTTAATTAAAAATTTCAAAGATTTTCCTTTATATAAATACCATTCCAAATATAGCGCACCGCAAGCTAATTGTGCCCAACATCTTGATTTTCTGTTTTGGTTTTTTTATCGCGCGAGTGCACCAAAAGAAATACATACCACAAAACAACAAGCACCTGAAGCGCAGCGGCGACCTCAAATATATAATGTATTCCGTTTATCGAAACATATTTCCAGACGCCAAAAGCTATCGACCAGATAAGCAGGGTGACCGAAAGTCCGCTGTATATCCTTTTAAACCATATAGCGGTGAAAACCGTGAGCACAATGGCAGAGATGGGAACCATGCAGTAATAAACAAGGTTTAAATACTTGGCATCAAGACCGCATATTCCGAGAACGAGATACACAACAGTTGCCACAAGGACAACAAGTCCGACCGCGATTGCCGTTATTAAGATCTTGGCTTTTGTAGAAAGCTTTTTAACCGTTTCCTTAAGCTTGGGCGGCTCATTTAAAAAGAAATCGCCCGGCTCAGCCGAACAGACCTCAGCGATCTGCGACAGGACATACAGATCAGGAAGACCCTCAGCGCGTTCCCACTTGGAAACCGACTTATCCGAATAGTTTATCTTTTCGGCAAGCTCTGATTGGGTAAGTCCGCTTTTTTTGCGAACCTCTGCAATATTTTTAGCTATTGTTTCCTTAAGCTCCTGCTCACTTCTCGGCAATTAGGTCACTCCCTTTCTACAGCATCTATTATATTATATAGGAAGAAAAACAAAAAATCAAGTCCGAAAAACTCTCTCTACTCCGAGTAGAGCTAATTTTTATCAACGATATGTTGACATTTTTCGCCAACATTCCCAAAACTCGCGATTTTAATAAAAAGCAAAAACAGCTCGGATAAGTCGCTTTTTGCTTTGCTTCACCTTCATTCAGAATAGAAACAATCATCCTGCCACTTTAGAGCGTTTGTGTTGATGTATTGCCAGATTTTCTGGTAATCCTGCTCGCCGCGGATGATGTGGTCGTGAAATGATGATTGCCATATTTTTATTTTTTCGGAAGGCATAAATGCCTTCCCTACATTTCGTGTAACAGCAGCCTTAAATTTTCCTATTACATTTGGGATATCATACTTTGATGTAGGGAACGGATTTATCCGTTCCGTTATTCTTATAAGTAGGTGTATATGATTGGGCATTATGATATATTTATCTACTTTTATATTATTATAATGTTTTTCAATGTTTAAAATCTCGCAATTTACAATATCACCTATGGGTGATAAAATATTCTTTAGCGGACTCAAAACATCACCGCTTATAATATTCCCAAACAAATTTTTACGGTTATTTGCACATATCGTTACAAAACATGCGCCTTCAGTACTGTAATCATAATCCTTTAGTCTTGTTCTTTTTCTTTTGGGCAAATCCATTTATATCACCGATCATATGATAACACAGATTTTCTTTTAATACAACTTTTATAAACAAAACAAACCCCCTGCCGCTTGGCAGGGGGTGTTTGTTTTTAATTTAATGCTTTAAGCGGTTAGGCTTATTTGCATCTTTTCTTTGCAACAACTGTGAGAACAGCGCCTGCAGTGATAGCCATAAGAACTACCCAGAGGATGCTGTTGTTGTCACCGGTGTTGGGGCTGGAGGGCTTGTTAGCGTTGCCGCCTTCATTGTTTCCATCGCCGGTTGCTGTTCCGGTTGCAGGAATTTCAGCCTTCTCAACATCGCCGCAGGCAGAGCACTCGCGCTCTTTCTCGCCCTTTTCAGTAGCGGTAGGAGCCTTGGTCTCTTTCCAATCACCATAGGTGTGGTCGAGCTTAGCAACAGCTTCGCCCTTTACGAGAACTTCTTCACAAACTTCGCAAACCTTATCGCCGGTGTAGCCAGCCTCTTTGCAGGTAGCTTCCTTAGCGTTTACAGTTTTCTCGGTGTGAGGAAGCTTAGCAGTAGCTTCGCCCTTCTTGATCTCTTCCTCACAAACTTCGCAAACTACGTCGCCGGTGTAGCCAGCCTCTTTGCAGGTAGCGTCCTTAGCGTTTACAGTTTTCTCAGTGTGCGGTAATTTGGGATCAACTTTACCTTTTTCAATAACGGTTTCGCAAGCTTTGCAAACCTTATCGCCGGTGTAACCGTCTTCTTTACAGGTTGCAGCCTTTACGTTTATAAGCTTGGTCTCTGTCTCTTTACAGGTAGGCTCAATTACGGAAGCCTCTTTAACAATTTCGCCGCAATCTGCACATAAGGTTACAGTAGAACCAGGGGTATGAAGTCCGGGATCAACCTTCACTTCAGCAAGACCCTCTTTGTATCCGTGACCCTTTGCCAGTGTCTCGTTTTCTTTCTTCTCGCCGCCGCAAACGGTGCACTTATAGAGGTCATATCCGCCGTTTACACAGTCTGCTTCAACGGTGGTAGGAGTTCCCCAAGTGTGTCCAAGTGCGGGATCGCCATCGATTACCTGAGTAGCTCCACAACCGCGCTGGCACTCCTGGTTGAGCTTCTGAGGCTCATCGCAGGTAGCGGGAGTTGCAGAAACGGTCTGGAAGTCGTGATTTCCAAGAACTTCGCAGGACTTGCGAACTGCTTTAAATGTCTCGTGGCTCTTCATCCAGAGAACGTCACCGAAGTACATAGTCTGGTCACGGTCAACCATATCATAGATATAGCCACCGAAGCCAACGAGGTTTTTATTCATGCTGTCGCCTTCAAATGCGTTACCAGCATTGTAGTAAGGTTTTGCAAGAAGAGGTAAAAGAATCCAACCATCGATGTTTCCGGAAATAACAACACCATGTGTTCTTGTGCCGGTAGCATCTTCATAAGTGGGAAGGAGGCTCTCTGCGCCTGTTTTAGCATCAACAAAGGGGAGTCCCTCTGCGGTGCCGAGGTAGGAATAGTATCCAGCAGCGCCGATAACCTTTGAATAGAAGGGTTTGAAGTTAAAGGTCTTGCCTTCGTTGCCTGTTACAACAACGCGAACAGCATAACCAACAGTTCCGTTAAAGGAGCCGCCCATATCAACAACGGGAACACCCTTTAATGCGTTAGCAACAGTGCCATCAACGTTATATCCATCATAGGTGTACATATTGGTGTAACCATAAGCATACTGTGAACCGATCTTGTCATCAAGAACATTGCCGTTTACAGCAAGCTTGTGTGCACGCATACCGCCGGGAAGAACATAGGTGTGAATGTAACCCTGCTCGTTATTTGTCTGGTCAGGAGCAACTGTAGGATTAGCAATATTTGCTACGATAGAGCTCTGTTTGTTGTTAGGATCAGCAAAGGTTGATGCATAGCCGGGGATAACCTGAGCGGTGTATCCGGTGTCATCATAGCCAGAGCCATACTTAACAATGTCAGCAGTCTTAACAGTTACAAAGTCAGCGGGGTTAGTAATGAAAGCAACATCGCCAACTAAAAGCTCTCTGTCTTTGTAGGAAGAATATTTGCTTCCGTCTGTGGGAGCCTCAGCAGCCTCGTTAGCATAAGAAACAACGGGCTTAATTCTGAAAGCTTTGAAATAGGTCTTGAGCTGCTCAGCTGTGTAGCCGGCGCCAAAGGTCTTGAGAGGAATAATCATGTAACCGTCCATGTTACCAATGAAGTGATATCCGCTCTTAGCAGTAGAGTTTACTGCGCAGGGAAGCATATTGGTGTATGCACCGGTCTTAAGATCGAGCCACATCGCGCCAGCAGTAGTGTTTGCAAGATCGCTGTAGGACTCTTTAACATCACCGCCGGGTGCTGCAATGTAAATGCGGAAAGCAGCGGGGTTGGCAGTGATTTCCTTAGAATTGTCATTGAATTTAAGACGAATTGCGATAGCAGAATCGTCAGTAATGGCAACATCTGCAGGAAGACCTGCTACATCCATACCATTGGTATGAAATTCAGCAGTTACATCTTTGCTTGTACCACCCTTAGTAGCAATAGCTTCGTCGAGAACGAAGAAGTGCTCACCGTTTTCGTGACGAACGGCAAGGGTCTGGCCGGAAGTCCAGTGGTGCTCTTTTCCTCCGAGATATCCTGATTTTGCTTCATCAACATCAGCAGGAGCCTTTACAGCATAGCCTACAACGCTATCTGTAACAGGTGTTGTCTCTTCAGCGCCAACAAGAGCTGAAAAAGGAAGACATGTTACCATTAAGCAGATGGCAACAAAAAGAGCTGATAATCTCTTTTTCATAATTTTTTCTCCTTTGAAATAGTTTTACTGATAATCCAGTAAATAAATTATAAATCTTTTTGGACAAATTGTAAACATTCTAATCTACCAATTTTACAGCAATTTGTTTGTGGATAATGCACAAAAAGTACCAAAAATTTGGCTAACTCTGCCTAATTTTATGGTTTTTTGACAGTTTGTGGTATAACAAAGCCGCTTTTATATCTCTTAGGCTAAAAATCTCACAAATCTTCCTATTATTAAAATGGAATTGACCTCAAAAGGCTTTTATGATAAAATACATAAAGAGCCGACTGTGTGACAGCGCCGCATTTTTGCGGTGAGGAAAGTCCGGGCTTCACAGGGCAGGATAACTGCTAACGGCAGCCCAAGGCAACTTGCGGGAAAGTGCAACAGAAAATAACCGCCTGCTTTTGCAGGTAAGGATGAAAAGGCGGGGTAAGAGCCCACCGGAGTGCAGGTGACTGCACCGCCGTGTAAACCCTATCCGAAGCAACATCCGGTGGAAGAAAAGGCTAACAGGGGTTGCCCGCTCCTCTTTTCTTCGGATGGCGAAGAGATTGTCGGCAACGGCAGATCCAAGATAGATTGTCACACTCGACAGAACCCGGCTTACAGGTCGGCTCTATGACAAAAGGCTTCCTTTTTAGGAAGCCTTTTGTCAAATGAAATAAATCCATTAGGATTTGTGAAATATCCTTTTTTGTAGAGGAGGGTCTCTGTGCCCTCACATTAATTTTGCGCAGACCTTGGCGGAAGGATGGGGCCCCTCCCCTACGAGCTGTTTTCGGCTCATATTGTAGGAAACACATTTATGCGTTCTTCTTTTATCTGCAGCTAAAAAAGTACCCGTAAGAAAAAGCCGACTCAAAAACGAGTCGGCTTTTGTGTTTATAATTTTATTCGTTTACCTTGTTGTTTTTCTTCATAAAGAGAGCGCCGATAACCATAATTACCGTAAATACGATAAGGTACCATACGCAAGCCATTCCATGTGCAAGAACACAAGCAAATACCATAAAGGCAGAGCCGATAAATGCAAGAATGGGAAGAACAAATCTCTTACCTACGCCCTGATCCTTTTCCTTTATCATCCAAGCGATAAAGATAGGCAGATACATAGCATAAATGGTAACAATGGGAATCTCGGTGGGGTCAAATACAAAGGGACCGCTCCAGGTTCCTGCAAGGTTTGATAAGTAGAAGTACACACCCCAAGCGGCGCACATAAGAAGTCCGAAAATGCCGGAGTTTGTGGGGCAGTTTGTGCTCTCATCAACCTGTGCAAATACCTTGGGAGCAGGGCCTTCGCCACGAACTGCAAGTGAGTAAAGTCCACGGGTGGTTCCTACCATAAGTCCGTTTAAGGTTCCCATACAGGAGATAGCAATAAAGAGGTTTAAGATATTTCCTAAAACATTTCCGAAAACATTGGTAAATGCGGTTGTTGCACCGTTATCAGCAAGCTCCTGATTGGTGGTGCCGCCTGCAACGCCAATGTAATAGAATATGTAGATCGCCATAATGATAAGTCCGCCGATAACAAGAGCTTTGGGAAGGTTCTTTTTAGAATCCTTAAGCTCTGCATTTATCGAGGTTGCAATGATCCAGCCTTCGTATGCAAAAACGGTAGCGCAAACTGCGGCAAAGAGGGGGTTTCCGCTAACGGTATAGCCTTCTGCAACTGTTGAGAAGTTGTTAGCAAGTGTTCCGTTTGCAAGACCTACAATAATTCCTACAACTGCCATAAGGCAAAGAGGAATGAGCTTTATAAAGGTGGTAGAAACCTGGAATTTACCTGCAAGCTTGGGAGAAAGCGCGTTAAGCGCATAAGCGGCAACAAGATAGAAGAGCATAAGGATAAGGCACTCAGGTCCTAAAAGCTCCTCTGCGCCCGCGGCATCTCTTAATGCAAGAAGCGGGAAATCGGGAGCAACCGATGTGATGAACACAAGGGTGTATCTTGCAGAAAGCCAAGCAAGAGCAACTGTCATTGTAGGATAATAGATGGTGGTAATAAACCAGCCTAACAGGTAAGCATATTTCTTACCAAGGGTTGCCTCAGCATAGTCAACTACGCCGTTTACCTTTTCATACTTCTGAGCCATACTGCCAAAAGCAAGAACGCAGGCAAGCATAACAAGACCGCCGATTATCCAAGCGATGATACCGAGAGGCATATCTCCGCCTGTTTTTTGTAATACGACCTGTGCTTTAAAGAAAACACCGGAACCGATTACTATGCCAACTACCATACAAATAGCGGTAAGAAGGCCATACTTTTTAGTAAGTTTTGTTTCCATACTTTTTCTCCTTTTTTAGTTTTTTAGAAAAACTTATTATAATTCTACATTTATTCTGCAAAAATTGCAATACTTTTCTTTAAAGTTTTTTAATAATTTATTCATTGAATAAATAAATTAACGAAAAAACGAGCAATTTTGAGTAAAAGAGAGCTATTTTTTGTTTTTGGGGACTTGACTAAATTTTACCTTTATACTATTATATAATCAGTGAAAAATATTTTTTCAAAATATAAAGAAAGTGGTGAATTTAATGGCAAAATCAACCGATTTCCGTTACAACACCGGTGCAACACGTGTGCCCTGGCCTGCTGTCGGAGAAAACTACAACAAGGAAGACTTAATGGCCGTTGTTCGCTTTATGATGAAGGGCGAAGGCGAAGAGTATGAGAAGGCTATCGAGGCTGTAAAGGTAGAGGTAGAAAAGCTTGATAAGCTCGCAACACCTCCCGGAAAGCTCTCTTTAGGACCTCAGGTTGAGGCCGCTGAGGCTGCTTGCGATGAGTACCTCAAAACCTCCGGCTGTGCTTTTGTTGCAAACGCAACTGCCGGCTTTGAGATCGCTTACAAATATGCAAACTTAGGCCCCGGCGATGAAGTTATCGTTCCCGCCATCACCTTTATTGCTACAATGGCATATCCTCTCTCTGTAGGTGCAAAGCTCGTTTTTGCTGACCTCGATCCCCTTACCTGTAACATGGACCCCAAGGATGTTGAGAAGAAGATCACCGACAAAACAAAGGTTATCGTTCCCGTTCACATCGGCGGTTACCCTGTTGATATGGATGCCATTATGGAAATTGCAAGAAAGCATAACATTCTCGTTTTAGAGGATGCCGCACACGCTTTCGGTGCAGTTTACAAGGGCAAAATGGTTGGTACAATCGGTGACTTCGGCGCATACAGCTTCCACGAAGTTAAAAACTGCACCTCCTTTGGCGAAGGCGGTATCGTTACCACCAATGTTGATGCATTCCGTCCCTTTATGAAGCGTTCACGTTTCTTCGGATGCAACTTTGACACTCCCATCGAAAACTGGCTCTATGATGTAAACGCTATGCCCGGCAAATACGGTCCCTTCGTAGCATTAAACAGCTCGACTACCGAAATTCAGGGCTTAGGCTTAAGACTTCAGGTTGAGCGTTACGAAAAGATCCTTGCCGAGAGAAAGGCTGCCGCTGAGTACATCACCAAGCGTCTTTCGGGCAACGATGCTATCATTCCTCAGGATGTAAGCAATCCCGATGTTCAGCCTACATACCACCTCTATCTTCTCCAGATAGATCCTGCAAAGGCCGGCGGCAACGTTCAGACCCTTAAGCAGAAGCTCACCGAGAAGGGTGTTACCAATATTCCTCACTTTGGTCCTCTCTTCCACTTCGACCTTCTCAAGACCTATGGTTATGACAAGGACGAGATCGCAAAGACCTGCCCTGTTTGCGAAGAGGTATTTAACAACCGCTTCACACACCTTCCCATCTACGGACTTACCGGCGAACAGCTTGAATTTATGGCTGACGCTATCCTTGAGTCCATCGCAGAGATGCAGGCAGGTAAATAAGTTAAAAGCAAAAAGGACACCTTCGGGTGTCCTTTTTTTAGTTAAGAGTGAAGAGTGAATAGTGAATAGTTTAGGAAGGGTTTTGCTCTTGCAAAACCCACAAAAAATGTAGGGAACGGATTTATCCGTTCCGTTTTTATTTTCACATACCTTTGCGGTATGCATAAATGCATTCCCTACATTTTTGTTTTTTATCTTTTTACTATCCCTCCACCGCCAAAGCGGTGGAAGGATTAAAAAGGCTTGGCAAAATGCCAAGCCTTTTACTTTTTCACTATTCACTTTTCACTATTACCTTAAACCTACACGCCTTTTGCGACGGTTGTGACGAGAGAGCCTAAATGGCTGTGTTCATTGAAAAATTCAACCTTAAATTTGCCGTCCTTAAAACTAAGCTTTGTAATAGAAGCGTTTGCTGCCCACTCATTTATTTTTCCGTCTGTTATATGTCTAAGAAAAATCCTGATGGCAAGGCCGTGCGATGCCACCACAACCGACTGACCATCGTGTTTTTTTGCTATTTCTTCAAGCTCGCTGTATACCCTGCTTAAAACCTGCACAGGAGTTTCGCCGTCCGGAGTTTTTACATTTTCATAGTCGGCATTGCGCCAAATCTCCCACATCTCAGGGTAGGTTTCTGCTATATTATCATAGCTTCTGCCCTGCCAGTCGCCTGCATTTATCTCGCGCAGGCTATCGCTTTTTATAACCTCAAGTCCCTTTAAATCGGCAACCGCCTTGGCGGTGTTCACAGCTCTTAAAAGGCTGCTTGAGTAAACGGCATCAACCCTTTTGTCTTTAAAAAATTCGGCGGCAAGCCTTGCCTGCTCATGTCCGAGTGAAGTTAGGTCGCGGTCAAGCTGGCCTAAAAATATTTTATCTTTATTTCCAAGGCTTTCGCCGTGGCGGATAATATAAATTTCAGTTGACATATTTTTGCCTCTTTTTATTTATTGTAAAAAATTATACTCCGCTTTTTTTCTGCTGTCAACAAATGTAAACAGAAACATCTTGCCATAACGGCGTGTTTTATGTATAATAAAAATGAAAATATACTGATGCGGGAGTATATATTATGAAGATAAAAACCAAAAAACTCGATTACGACAAGGTGATGGCGCTTAAACGCGAAAAGCACAAGCTGCCTATAAAGCCAAACATTCTTTTTAGGTTGCTTATTCGTGTTTTGAGTTTTTTTGACCTTATAAAAGTTTCCTTTAAATATTCAAAAACAGATATGGACAAGGTTAAAAACAAGCCCTGCCTAATACTCATGAACCATTCCAGCTTTATCGACCTTAAAATTGCGTCGGCTGTTTTATTCCCCCGTCCTTTCTGCATTGTCTGCACATCCGACGGCTTTGTCGGAAAAAATATGCTTATGCGCCTTATCGGCTGTATACCTACTGCAAAGTTTGTAAGCGACACCACTCTTATAAGAGATATGCAGTACGCCATAAACGAGAAAAAGGCAAGCATCCTTATGTACCCCGAGGCAAGCTACAGCTTTGACGGCACAGCCACTCCCCTGCCAAGACGGCTCGGCGCGCTCCTTAAAAGGCTTGACGTTCCCGTTGTTTCCATTATTACAAGCGGTGCCTTTTCGCGCGACCCGCTTTACAATGGGCTTCAGCTCAGAAAAGTTAAGGTTACTGCCGATGTTAGATGCCTGCTTGACCAAGATCAGATAAGAGAAAAATCGGTTGAGGAGCTTGACGGGATTTTAGATGATGCATTTTCCTTTGATGCATTTCGCTGGCAAAAGGAAAACGAGGTTCACATAACCGAGTCTTTCAGAGCCGACGGGCTTGAGCGCATTTTATACAAATGCGCCTCTTGCGGTGTGGAAGGATATATGTTTGGAAAAGGCGAGGAGCTTATCTGCCGCAAGTGCGGCAAAAAATACACCCTCACCACCCTCGGAGAGCTTAAAGCCTGCGAGGGAGAAACCGAGTTTTCACACATTCCCGACTGGTTTAGGTGGCAAAGAGAATGCGCCAGAAAAGAAATCGAAGCCGGCGAATACACCCTCGACACCGAGGTTGAGATCGGAATGCTTGTAAACCGCAAGGCAGTTTATATGGTAGGCGACGGAAGGCTTGTTCACACAAAGGACGGCTTTACCCTTACGGGCTGTGAGGGCAGGCTAAATTACACCCAAAAGCCGCTCACCTCATACAGCCTTTATGCCGACTACTACTGGTACGAGATAGGCGATGTTATCTGCATAGGCAAGCGCGACTGTCTTTACTACTGTTTTCCAAAAGGCAACTGCTCTGTTGCAAAGGCAAGGCTTGCCGCCGAAGAAATTTACAAACTGCACAAAAAGCAAAGCAGGCTTGCCGCCGCAAAATAATACTAAAAGCCGCCCGAATTTTTCGGGCGGCCTTTTTGTTAGGTGCTTTCAATAAGTTTTTTGTGCCTATTATAGTAAATAACAAACAAAGCGAGCATAAACAAAAATGTTATAAACCAGCTTATCGGATAGGTAAACAGCAGCGATGTGTAGCTTTTGAACACGGGGAAAATAAAATAGATATACACTATTCTGAATGCGCAGATTCCAAGCACTGCGGCAATCATCGGGGTGAGCGAATATCCCATTCCGCGTACAAGTCCGAGCGCGCTTTCATAAAGTCCGCAAAGGAAATAAAGCGGACAGATAATAGAGAGCCTTTGCATTCCTATCTCGATGATGTGCTCCTCGGATGTGTAGATGTGCATAAGCGGTCTGCCAAGCAGGGTACAAACAAATCCGAAAAAGAGCGCCCATACACAAGTAAGCGCCATGCCCTTTAAAAGAAGCTCTTTAAGCCTTTTGATATTTTTGGCGCCGAAATTCTGACCTGCAAATATCATAATTGCCTGGGTCAGCGATGAAAGGGTTATGAGGCAAAGGTTTTCAACGTTGCCCGAGGTTGTGTTGGCGGCAACATAGTCTGTTCCAAATGAATTAATTGCCGACTGAATTATAAGGTTTGAGATGGAAAACATAGACATCTGCAATCCCGAAGGGATTCCTATCTTTACCATATCCCATAATTCTTGTTTGTGAATTTTTGTTTCTTTTATGCTGAAATAATAGCACTCACCGGTTTTATAAAGATGGCGCCACATAAGAAACGCCGAAAGGTATTGCGATATTATGGTGGCTAAGGCAACGCCCTCAACCTTCATATTAAACCCAAGCACAAAAAAGATGTTTAATATAACATTTAAAACACCCGCCGCCGAAAGATAGTACATTGGGTGGCGGCTATCTCCTGCCGAGCGCAAGATGGCTCCGCCAAATGCCGCGGCTATCTGGGCAGGGATTCCGAGAAACATTATTCTAAGATACAAAACCGCGCCGTCAAATATATCCTCAGGGGTGTCGATTGCCTTTAATATAAACGGAGAAAACGCAAGACCTATAGCACCCACAACAACACCTAAAATAAGGCTTACCGCCGCCGAGGTGTGAATGGTTTTGTTTAGTCTCTCGGTGTCCCTCGCGCCCATCTGCTGAGCGACCAAAACGCCGGCTCCCGTTGCCACACCGAGAAAAATGTTAATAATAAGATTATATGTAGAACCCGTGGCTCCAACCGCCGCAAACGCCTCTTTGCCTGCAAAGCGGCCGAGCACGATCATGTCAGCCATATTGTAAAGTGACTGAAGAAGGTTTGTAAACATAAGCGGAAGAGCAAAAATCACAAGGTTTTTTACTATCGAGCCCGAAAGCATATTAGCCTCTAAAAAGCTTCTCTTTTTCATAAAAATCACCTGACTTTTTAGTCAATAATATCTTTTACAACCTCTCCTGCCAAGATAAGCCCCGCCGCATTGGGCACAAAAGAGATGCTTGCAGGCGTTCTCTTGTCATCGGTTTGTAGGGGGAGCTTTGGCTCTTCTTTTGAATAGACGACCTTAAGCTTTTTAATGCCTCTATCCTTAATCTCCTTTCGCATAACGCGTGCAAGAGGACAAACCGAGGTTTTAAAAATATCGCTCACCTCAAAGGCGGTGGCATCCATTTTATTGCCCGTTCCCATAGAGCTTATTATCGGCACACCTGCCTCATTTGCCCTTAAAACAAGCTCTATTTTTGCCGTTACCATATCAACAGCGTCAACTATATAGTCGTAGTGCGAAAAATCAAACTCGTTTGAGTTTTCGGGTGTGTAAAAAACATCGTAAAGGTTGAGTTTGATATCAGGGTTTATGCTACAAAGCCTTTTCTCTGCGGCATAAACTTTTTTCATTCCAATAGTGTCGGTCGTGGCAAAGATCTGGCGGTTTAAATTGCTTTCGGCGATGTTATCGCCGTCAAAAAGCGACAAAGCGCCAACTCCTGCGCGGCACAGCGCCTCTGCTACCGCGCCGCCGACCCCGCCGAGCCCGAAAACCGCCACGTGAGCATTCTGAAGCCTAATAACAGCCTCGGTGCCGATTAGTCTTGCCGTTCTTTCAAACATTTCCTGCACGCCATCACCCCACAGCCTTAAAATCACCTTCATTATATACACAGATGCCTCTTTTTTCAAGCCATTTTGCGAATATTTTAAAACTTTTTGGCAATACTCTTTTTGACTTTTAAGGCAAAGGAGGTTTTTGCAATTTCGCGCTCAACTAAGCTGTTTTTAAAAAGCGTTTTGTACACCGCCATTATTATGACGGCAATAGGCGGGCTTTTGCTTTTTACAAAAATGCCCGGCTTTAAAGCCCCTGTTAAAAGTTCATCCGAGTCTTCCGGCGTTCTCCCATTCTCGCCGACTGACGAGGACAGATTTTCCCTGCTTTGTACCCTCTCAAAAGAAAAAAACAGCAGTCCCTATGCCTATTTCATAATCGGCTTTGACGGAAATGAAAAGCGAATTTCGGTCTGCCGTCTTTTTAAAGAAACGGTTTTGTCAAGCGAGGGGAAACCAAAGATCTTATTAAACGAAAGCTTTGACAGGGGCGGCGCAAAAGGCGCAGCACAGGCGCTAAACGATTATTTTTCCTGCGACATTTCAAGGTACATCAATTTTACAAACGACAGTCTGCTCTCTTTTTTTGATTTGTTTGACCCTGTTGTGATGGATGTGCCTCAAAGCCTGTCGCAGATCGACAGAAAAAACGATATTTACATTAAAATAGACAAAGGGCGGCAATCAATGAGCGGGATTTTGCTGCTCGACTTTATCGCCTGCACCGTTTGGGAAAAGGGCAACGCCCAAACCCTTTATCAAAGCGCCGCCGCCATAACCGAGTTTCTAAGGCAAAACCACGAGGCGCTCTCGCTGACTCTAAGCTCCGAGGCCGAAAGTTACATTCTTTCAAACTGCGACACAAATATTTCGGTTACCGACATGGAAAACAGGCGCGCCCTTATTTCCTACCTGCCTTTTGAAAGCGGCGACGGAATCGTTACCCTCTCTCTTGACGGAGAATTTAAAAACGAGGAGACCGAATTTCATTTGGACCAAAAAAGCTTTGACCTCATAAAAGGCCACTATGCAAAATAAAAAGAGCTTTGCGCCATGCAAAGCTCTTTTTTGTTATTTTAAAAATCCTTCGATGATCTTTTGCTCGGCCTCTTGGCGAGTAAGCCCAAGGGTGCAGAGCTTCATAAGCTGCTCGCCTGCAATTTTTCCGATTGCCGCCTCATGAATAAGCTCGGCATCGGCACATCTTGCAACAAGCGCGGGAACAGCCTCAACGCTTCCCTTTTCGGCCAAGATTGCATCACACTCGGTGTGTCCCGTACAAACTGCGTTTCCTATTATATTCGAGGTGTATCTCTGAACCGAATTGCCCCTTGCAACCGAGCGGGAGACAACATCGGTCTTGGAATTTTCTCCGTTTAGGTAAACCTCAAAGTTGGTGTCAACTCTGTTGTCGCCGTTTGTAAGAAGCCTTTCCTTAACGGTGAAAACGGCATCCTTTTCCAAGGTAGCCTTGGTGTCGCGAAAGGCATCGTCAACTCCGCCAAGCTGCTCAGAATCAATAACGGCGACCGCGCCCTCTGCAAGCACAAACTCACTCTTGGTGTCAATTCTCTTGCCTGAAGAATTACCGGTGCCGATATGCTTTTCAACATAGGTCACCTTTGCGTTTTTACCAACGAAAAAGCGATGAATTCCGTTGTGAAGCGCCTCGCCCTCATCTGAGTGAACTCCGCAGCCTGCAATAATGGTAACCTCGGCGCCCTCACCGATGTAAAAATCATTGGTTACAATATCGTGAACACCTGTTTTGGTAACGCAGGCAGGAATATAGGCGGTCTCGCCGCGGGTAAATTCCTTTATGTGCATTTCAATGCCCTTGCCGCCCTCGAGCCTGTCAATTCTGATATTCTCGGTGGACTGAATAGCGGCACAAGCGCCGTTTTCTCGTAAGCTGAAGGCTCCATTTTTAGCCTCATCCTTCCAGCCGATAACCGAAAGCAGATCCTGTGTTAAATTATTCATCCGAGCACCTCTTTCCTACGGGGCAATCGCCGCAGTTCTCGCCATCAAAAAGGTTTGGCAAAATCTCGCACGGAGTGCCCTGCGCCGTTACCTCGCCGCCGCTTATCACAATTATTTTATCGGCAATGTCAAGTATTCCACGCTGGTGCGAAATAATTAATTGGCCTGCCGAAGAGGTTTTTCTAAGCGACTCAAAAACGCTGATAAGCCTTCTAAAGCTCCAGATATCAATTCCTGCCTCGGGCTCATCAAAGATGTTGTATTTAGTCTTGCGGGCTAAAACTGTGGCGATTTCAATTCTCTTTTGCTCGCCGCCCGAAAGATTTGAGTTAAGCTCTCTGTCGATGTAATCGTACATACAAAGGCCGACAGTTCCCATAATGTCCTTAAGCTCATCATTTGACATTTCTTTTCCTGCGGCAATATTTATAATATCGCGAACTCGAAAGCCCTTAAAGCTTACAGGGCGCTGAAAGCCATAGCCAAGACCTTCATTTGCGCGCTCGGTGATGTCAAGGGCGGTTATATCCTTGCCGTCAAGAAGTATCTGTCCCTCATACGATTTATAAATGCCCGAAAAAAGCTTTGCAACTGTGCTTTTTCCGCCGCCGTTTGGTCCCGTTACAGCAACTATCTGCCCCTCGGGAACGGTGATGTTTATATTTTTAACTATATCCTTGCCGTCATCGGCCTTAAAGGATATATTTTTCATCTCTAACACTAAATTTTCACTCCCTAAAATAAGGTTTATTTTATCTATTTAATGATACCAAGTTTGTCCATTATTGTCAATAATAATCATGTTCAAAAAGCATAGATAAAAATAAGGATACATAATTATGTAGGGGACGGATTTATCCGTTCCGTTTTTTATGCTTTTTACAAAATACATAAATGCACTCCCTGCAAGGTTTATTTTTGTATTGTAGGGCGAGGCTATACACTTGCCCCGCACCTACAAAAAAAGGATCTGGAAAAACTCCAAATCCTTCTCATTTGTCATCGTTTTCTACAAGATAATCAAGGGTGACTTTATAAAATTTTGCAAGCTTAATCGCCGCCCAAAGAGGCAGTTCCCTTTCTCCGCGCTCATATCTTTGATAAACGGTTAGTTGCATATTCAAATATTCGGCTATCTGCTTTTGAGTTTTATCGTTATCCTCGCGCAAATCACGAACTCGTTTATACACTCCCATTTATCCACCGCCTTCTCTTTATCTTTACCTTTATTATATTAATAACACCATTTGGAGTTGACAAAAAACACCTTGCGGTGTTATAGTATAGGTAAATTCTTTGTGTTAAGACGAAAAGGGGAAATATTATGGAAAATGTGGTAAAATGCTGGCATTGTAAATATTACAAATGGTTTTCAGATGATAAACGCAACCAAACGGCTATTTGCGACATTAAAAACAGTCGGGTTTCTGCAAACGATAAGGTTTGTGAGGAGTTTGTTTTGCACCAAGGCATTCACACAGCCCGCGATATTCCAAAATACTGCAGACACTATAATAACAAGTAAAAGCCGCCCAATCTGGCGGCTTTTGTTATGTGGATTGTTTTTTCATATTGTAGGGACCGTTCTCGTTGCGGCTCTGACAGTCCACCGGACTGTCATTCACTACCGCTCGACGCTTGACTACCCTTTACGGCAAGGGAGGCTAAACAAGGTGGGCTTTGCAGAAGCAAAAAACCACCTTACTTCTTCACTCTTACCTATTACCTAAAAAGAGCAGGCTCACGCCTGCTCTTCTTATTTATTATTTAGCCTTTTTCTCTTTAGGTTTTCTGATCTTGTTAAGCTTCTTGTTGATATCTAAAAGCTGCTCTTTTGTAAACTTAACATCCATCATTCCGCCCATAAGGGTAAAGAGTCTGAGCGCTGTAAAGCCGCCCATCATACTCATCATTTCGGGAGTAACCTCAAAGCCTGCAGCCTTTTTCTTTTCTCCCTTTTTGCCGCCGCCCATCATCTTTCCAATAAGCTTCATAAATATAAGCTTGCCTCTGAAGGTGGAGATGATGTCGCTCATTTTGTCGTTAAGCGAGAGTCTTCCCTCGGGAGCGTTTATATCAAACCAGTTAAGGATAGCGCCCTTTTCTTTAAGGCGGTATTCCTCGTTAAACTCCTCTACCTTGCGGATATGGCTCTCGTCCTTAAGCTCGCCTGAAACGGCGGTAAGGGTGGTTTCTCCCTCGTTTTTAACGTCAAAATAGAAGAAGTGGTCCTCGGCCTCTTTCTTGCCGACCGAAACGCCGTTTGCAAAGAGCTCGACCTCGCTCTGATTTGAGTAAACAGTTACGCGGGTTACATCCTCTACTCTATCAACATATCTCTTTGAGCAGATGTGCACAAAGGGCTCATCCGAAAGCCATGCCTTGTAAGCATAGAAGGAGTCCTTCTTATACTTTCTGTCAAAGGTTACAAGTCCCTTGTGGTTCTGTCCGTCCTCGCCGCCCTCGTTACGAGCGTCTGCGCCAAAGTCAAACATATTCCAAACGTGAGTTGCCCACATATATTTGCGGGTAAAGAGCTGTTTTATAAGCTCCTCGTGGTAGTAGGACTGATACTCCTCGGTGTAGTCGCCCTGACGGGGATCAGAGGTGTGCCAATTAAGCGCCTCGCAGCCGTACTCCGAGCAGCCGATAGGAATCTCAGGGTGCATCTTGTGGAACTTGTCAAACCAAGGTCCGTTCATAGAGGTGTCGCCGCCGTACCAGCCGAAATAGTGGTTATAGGAAACAACATCGGGGATCTGAAGATAGGGGTCGTCCATCTTGCACATTGAAACTGCCGCAATGGTGGTCTTTCTTGTTTTGTCCATCTCGTGACAGAGGTCGTTTAAGATGCGGTGATTTTCTAAAAGGTCCTCATCCGAGCCGCCAATGCCGATCTCATTTGAAAGTCCCCAAACAACGATGGAAGGGTGGTTGTAGTTCTGGGAAATGAGCTCCTTCATCTGAGAAATGGTGTTCTCGCGGCCGGTGGGCATATGCTTTGAAATGTACGGGATTTCGGCCCAGATAACAAGTCCGCGCTCATCGCAGAGGTCATAGAAATACTGGTCGTGCTGATAGTGCGCAAGACGAATTGTGGTGGCGCCGACCTCGCAGATAAGGTCAATATCTTCCTCGTGGTGCTCATGGGTAAGCGCGTTTCCAACGCCCCATCTGTCCTGATGGCGCGAAACGCCTCTGAGGGCATATTCCTCGCCGTTTAAGATAAAGCCTCTCTCGGCATCTATCTCAAAGAAGCGGCAGCCAAATCTTGCAGAAACGTTATCCAAAATCTCGTCACCCTCAACAAGCTCAGCCTTTGCTGTGTAGAGATAGGGGTTCTTTCTTCCGTTCCAGAGAATGACGTCGGCGATAGTAAACTCGGCCTTTGTGTCGGTGGTTTCGCAGGCGCAAACAGCCTTGCCCTCTTTGTCAAAAAGGGTAATTCTTACCTGTTGGCCATCTTTTCTGTCCTTTACGAAAACCTCAACCTCAACCCTTGCATCCTTGCCGATAACTGTGGGAGTTACCTTTATTCCGGGCGCGCCGTAATATTCCAAATCAAAGTGTGAATTATTTACACAGATAAGGTTTACATCTCGGTAAAGTCCGCCGTAGAAGGTAAAGTCAGCCATCTGGGGATAAACGGTCTCGTTTGCCGAGTTGTCAACCGAGATAACAAGCAGGTTTTTCTCTTTGAGCTCATCGGTGAGGTCAACTCTGAATGTGGAGTAGCCGCCGTGGTGCTCGGTCATCTCTTTTCCGTTTAAATAAACCTTTGCGGAAGAGTTTGCGCCCTGAATTTCAAGGAAATAGCGGTCACTTTTAGGAAGATCGGCCTTATTTATCTCTTTTGCATAAAGGCAGGTGCCCCTAAAGTAGTCGTTTCCGCCGTCCTGACCGTCAACTGCGTTCCAGCAGTGCGGTACATTTACGCTCTCCCAATTTTCAGGCAGAGCGGCAGGAATATCCATAACCTCTTTTGTAAAGAGCCAGTTTTTATTTAAGCTTAAAATGTTTCTCATAGTTTTCTCCTTTAAAAAGCAGGTGTCCGACTTTTAGCCGGACACCCTCAAATTATGCTAAATTGTCAGCGTCCTCTGCTGTGGTATAGGTTAAAACATCGTCTGCCTCTATGTCGCGGCCAAGGTCTTTGTTCATCTGAGCAAGAGTTTTCTTGTCAAGGTTGTAAACAAGTCCGAGACCGATAAACTGAAGGATGGCAGAGAACAAGAAGGTTGCGGCAACGATATATCTCATATTAACTGCAACATCCCATGTCTGATTTCCTTCATTGGCGCCAACATAGCCGAAGGCAACCATGATAACAAGAATGAGGGAGGGTCCGATGCCCTGTGCAAGCTTTCTGAAGAAGGAGTGAAGTGAGTAAACTGTTCCTTCCTCGCGGGTTCCGAATTTCCACTCATTGTAGTCGATAGCGTCGCCCATCATTGCCCAGGAAACTGTTGAGTAGATTCCAAGTCCGAGCGAGAAGAAGAGCTGACATACTATGTAGATTATAAGATCAAGGCCTGTATTATTGGGAGTGATGATGAAAAGGCCAAGACCTGCAACGATTGAAACGATGGAGCCAAAGGTTGCAAGCTCTTTTTTACCGTACTTTGCAACCATCTTTCTTGCAAGCGGTGTAAAGAGAACGATAGGAATCATAGCAAAGAGCTGAACGATACCTGAAATCTGAACATTCTTAAAGTAAGACTGGAAGATAACGGTAACAGCCGTGGTGGCACCCTGCATTCCGATAAACATTCCCATAGCGGCAACAGTTGCGCCAACTGCAGGACGGTTCTTTATAAAGTTGCCAAATGCCTTGAAAACGTTAAACTTGGGAGTATCTTCAGAGAGCTCTATGTTTTGCTCAACGCGTATCTCGGTGTTTCTAATCATAATCTGGAAGCAGACAAAGCCTAAAACACCCATAATGAGAGCTGCAATGAAAACTCTCTCGCCGATGAGGTTGTTATCCTTATCATAGATAATGAAGGGAAGAATTACCATAGGAAGCATATTTCCGAAAATGGAACCGATCGAACGCCAGGCAGAGAGCGATGCTCTGTCTTTAACATCATTTGAGATGAGCGAAAGAAGCGAACCATAAGGAACGTTTGCAACTGTGTAGAATGCATCCCAAACAACATAACCCGCAATAAAGATTATAAACTTGGCCCAAACAGGAGCGCTGGGGAAGGGAAGGAAGCAGCAAGCGCCGCCAACTATAAGGCCGATAGAACCTGCCCAGATATATGCAAGGAACTTATTTCTCTTGTATTTGCGCTTGTCAGCATCGATGATCGAGCCGATAAGGGGATCATTGATAGCATCCCACACCTGCACAACTATGAGAAGAAGTGCATACCAGAGGTCCATGCCCATAAACTGTGTCCAGAAAATAGACATTGTGCCTTTAAGTGCAAAGCTCATATTACAGCCAAGATCGCCCATAGCATAAGCAATGCTGTCGCGGATGCCAAACTTGCGATGTCCGTTTGCATCGAGTTTTGGTTGCTTTTTCATTGTTTTCTCTCCTTATACTAAATTTAATTTTTCGCACAAATTTGACTATACCATAATTATAAAAGTTTTTTATCTTTTTAGTGAGGAAAATTTTTATGTATTTTTGTATTATTTTACTATAACCCATTGAAAATACTAAAAAATAAACTATAATATAAAAAGTGGAGTTTATTTTTTGTTAAAATTAACCAAAAAATTAGCGGAGTGATGTTGATGTTCTACAATTCACAGCTTGAGTTTTTAAAAAGCACCGCCGCAAAGCTCAGATTGCGGCTGAGTGTTGTATCATTTGGCACCTTATCGGAAGAGTGGGCCGAGGCAGGCTTTGTGCATCTTGTGCTGGCAAACAGCAGATTTGCGCCGTCGCTTGAGACGCAGTTTTCAAAAGCCGAAAACAACATCATTTACAAAACTACCGATCCCTTTGGTGCCTGCCTTATCTATTTTATTCTGCCCGACACATCCTCACTTTTAACCATCGGCCCGTTTCTCACAAAGCCGCACTCGCGAGAATCCATTTTGGAGCAGAGCGAAAAATTAAATCTGTCCCACGCCTTGCTTTCATCATTGGAAGAATATTATGGAGGCCTGCCGATTATCTACGAAACAAGTCCTCTTTATGCCATGCTTGACTCCTTTGGCGAGCTTATCTGGGGCGGCGCCGAACATTTTTCCCTTTCGGAGAGCGGTCAAGAGACCTTTGTTGCACCGATAAAAAGCACAGAAGACTCCGAGCAGTCCTACGAGGTCAAGATGAAAAGAATGGAGGAGCGTTACAACTACGAAAACGAGCTTATGGATGCCGTTTCAAAAGGTCTTTCCCGCAAGGCCGACCTCTTTCTTTCAAACCTTTCAAATATGGCATTTGAGCGCCGCCTTTCCGACCCATTAAGAAACCTTAAAAACTATGCCATAATTATGAACACCCTTTGCCGCAAGGCCGCCGAAAGAGGCGACGTGCACCCGGTTTATCTTGACAGCATTTCCTCGGATTTTGCCCGCAGAATTGAGCAGGTTTTAAAAATTGACGAGATGTATGAGCTTATGGCGGATATGTTCCGCTCATATTGTCGCTTAGTGCGCAAGCACTCAATGAAGGACTATTCACCGCCCGTCCGCAAGGCGATAATTCAGATAGACTCGGATCTTTCGAGCGATCTGTCCTTAAAAAAGCTTGCCGAGGCGCAAAACATAAGCTCGGGCTATCTCTCGTCGCTCTTTTCGCGCGAAACAGGGCAAACGGTCACCGAGCATATAATTAAGAAGCGCATTAAGCTTGCCCGTCACCTGCTTACTACCACCTCACTTCAGGTTCAGACCATTGCACAGCACTGCGGATTTCCCGACCTGCAGTATTTTTCCAAGGTGTACAAAAAGGCCGTCGGCGAAACGCCGCTCACAACAAGGAAAAATTCCAAGTCAAACTGAGCATACTAAAAAATAAAAGGAGTTTTTATGAATACCTTTGAAAAGATTTACGAGGTCGTTTGCCGCATTCCAAAGGGCAAGGTTGCAACCTACGGTTTAGTTGCCTCAATGGCGGGAAACCCCCACTGGTCGCAGGTTGTAGGCTATGCACTACATTCAAACCCCGCTCCCGACCGCATCCCCTGCTACCGTGTTGTAAACCGCTTTGGCGAAACCTCAAAAGCCTTTGCCTTCGGCGGCGAAAACAGGCAGAGAGCGCTTTTAGAAAGCGAAGGCATAACCTTTCTTCCCGATGGCAGAGTTGATATGAAAAAGCACCTCTGGCAAGGCGAATAATTTTGCTCCTTTCCCTCTCGCAAGAGAAATGACGCAAAGAGTACAACAAAAAAAGATGTGTGGAAATCATCCACACATCTTTTTTAATCCTTAAATTTAGTAAACCAGTTTTCGTCGATTTCGGGCTTTGTGTAGTCCTTTATCCAAAGGTAAACGCCCCAAACGCCTATCACAAAGAAAACAAAGGCAAAAACAACGGTAAAACTCCATACTCCAAGTGACCTTCCATTTGCCAAAAGCACGAAAAATATGGCTATCAAGGCGGCACAGACCACCGCCTGCGCGATATAGGCTATAAGCTTTTTAATCGGCGGTTTTTTGTTTTTCACTTTACATCACCTCTTAAAAGGATTGCTTTAAGCTCTGCAACGCTCCGAGCCGTAATCTTTACTCCCTCCGCCTCAAAATCCTCAGGCGAGCCATATCCATAAAGAACACCGATGCAGTCAAGACAAGCCTCTCTTGCACCGATGGCGTCGTATTTTGTGTCGCCGATCATTACGGCGTTGTCACCGTTTATTTCGGGAACTGTTTGCATTAAATACTCTAAAACCGCGAGCTTACTTGGGCGCGACTCGGTTAGAGTGTTTCCTGCAATAAAGGTAAAATAGCGGTCTATTTTAAAATATTCAAGTATCTTTTTTGCGTATTCCTCAGGCTTTGAGGTTGCAAGATAGAGCTTTTTACCCTCTTTGCAAAGCGAGGATAAAAGGTCATCTATCCCCTCATAGAGCCGGTTTTCAAAAATCCCGTTTGCCGAAAAATATTCCCTGTAATACTCAAGCGCCAAAACGGCATCCTCATGCGAAAGCCCCCACATATTTTCAAAGGCAGGGATAAGGGGCGGACCGATCAGGCAGTAAAGCTCTTTTCTGTCCTTTACCTCTATGCCAAATTTTTTGAGGGCGTACATAATGGAATTTGTAATGCCAAGAGCGGGGTCGGTAAGGGTGCCGTCAAGATCAAAAAGAAGGTGGGTATACCCTTTCATTTATCTTCTCCTTCCTTTTGAATGGGGCGAGAAAAGTTCTCCGAAAAGCGCTCCGCCTAAAATTAAAACGGCGGCAATTATCTGAACAAAGGTCATTTTCTCGTTTAAGAAGATGGCTGAGAAGATAAGCGCTGAGCCGGGATCTATGTAGCTGCAGAGCGCCGCAGACTGAGCCGAGAGCGACTGCAGCGACGAAAAATAGAGAAACAGCGCAAGGCCGGTGTGCACAACTCCGAGTGTTATAAGGCTTACTGCCGCATTTACGCCCTGCGGCAGATGCAACGCTCCGCCCTGAGTTACAAGGCAGTAAGGAAGCATTACCAAAAACGCGCCGAGAAGCTGAATTAGCGTTATCTCTATGTGGCTTATGCCCTTTGCAAACTTATTAAGCATTGTAACGGTGGCATAAAGCGCGGCGGCGGCAAGGCCGAACAAAAAGCCTTTGATGGTCTGCTCGGTGCCCGACAGAGTTCCCGCAATGAGCACAAGGCCCAAGAGGGCGCATAAAATTCCCATAACCCGCAATGGAGCAATTCTCTCCTTAAACAAAACGGGGGTTAAAAGCATTACAATTACAGGCGAACAGTAATAAGCCACTGTGGCAATGCTTACGGTGGTGTATTTATACGCCTCGAACAAAAACAGCCAGTTAAAGCCCATTACAACACCCGATAATAAAAGAAGCGGTGCGGCGCGTCTTATGGCTCTGCCCGAGGAGTGATTGCGAGAAAAGAGGTAGACCACCGCCAGCGAAAGCCCGCCTATCAAAACCCTGTAAAGCACGATTTCGCCGCTTGCAAGCCCCGTTTGTCTTGTGAAAAGTCCGAGAGTGCCCCAAATGAGCATTGCAACTATTATCTTTATGTATCCCTTTGTTTTCATATTTTCTCCCTATTTTAAAAGCAGTTTTGCTTCATTTACAACCCTGTCGCGTTCCTTATTAAGAACCCTTTGCATAGCGTCTCCCATTTTCTGCCAGACAACCTCGGGCTTAATGGCGTGATAGTTGTTGCCCTCAGATCCGCGAAAGCCCCAAACTAAAATGTTTCGGGCGCCTGCATCATAGGCCGCCTCTGCGGCGTAAACTATGTCCTCTTCAAGCCCTGCGGGATTGTAAAAGCCCTGTATCCATATATTATGGTCTTTATTGTACTGCGCGGCGACCTCAAGGTTTTTTTGTGTAGCCTCAAAAACGCTTTTGTAAACCTCAGGACCTGTTGCTCTGCCGACCCAATAGGGATCACAGCCGATGTTATCAAGCGAATCTATCTTTCCAAGCTCGGAAATATTATCAAGGCAGATTCCGTGCTTTCTGCCGAGCATAACGCAGATGATATTTTCCATTCCCTTTGCCTTTGCATAGGCGGTTACTTCTTTAAAATAGTTTGTAATGGTCCACTCCTGAAAATCAAAGCAGTCAGCATCGGGGATCTGAGGCATTTCCCTATTATATCGCTCTTTAAAGAGCTTTTTGCAAAGCGGGCAGGCGCAGGAAAACTTATCCTCGGCCGTTACAAGATTTGGCTCGTCCCAGAAAATCTTTCTGCCGCCGCACTCATAAACCATATCTATCCATTCTTTAGTCCACTGTACAAAGCTTTTATGGTTAAAGCAGACGTTAACGGCACGCATTTGACCGTCGGATGTGTACTGATGCGCCTCGGGATGATAACTTAAAAAGAAGGAAGGATCGCCCGGCGAGCCGCCAAGTCCCCAGTTGTCTACCCAGATGTCAAGGCCGAGATCGTAGGTCATTGAAAAAATATCCTTCATAACCGCCGAGCTTCTATACCAGTCATTGTGCGAAAACATATGTACGACCGTGTTAAAATTATGCGCAATAATATCCTTAAGGTCGGTTTGAACGTGACTTATAAGTCTGTTTCCGTGGTAGGCTATGCCGAGCTTTAGAGGCTGCATAAGCGCCCTCCTTTTTTATCTTGGTATTTTTAATGTAATGTTAGCATACATCTTAAACAAAGTCAATTAAAAAGCGCAGGGCAGACATTTGTCGGAAATTGTTGAAATTTTGTTAACAATGTGTTAAAATATCTGTTGTGAAAAAGTTTTTAAATAAGAGGTGTAAAAATGAGCGTTACCGCAGAAGCCAAAAAATCGGTCGTTTCAGCTGACGACAGCGATATTGAGATCCGCGAGATCTCGGGCAGAAAAGGCATTGCGGAATTTGTTAAATTCCAGAACATTCTTTTTAAAGGTACCCCTGCTTATGTCCCGTCCCTTAATTTTGACGAGCTTGACACCCTTGACCCCAACAAAAACCCCGCTTATGAGTACTGTGAAACAAAATTTTTTATGGCATACATAGACGGCAAGCCTGTCGGCAGAATTTGCGGACTTTTAAACCGCGAATACAATCGCTGCTGGGACAGAAAATGCGTCAGATTTACCCGTTTTGACTACATAGATGATATACGGGTTTCAAGAAAGCTTATAAAAGCCGTTGAGGCTTGGGCTCTTTCGCTTGGAATGGAGGAGGTTCAAGGTCCTATGGGCTTTACCGACTTTGACAAGGAAGGAATGCTCGTAGAAGGCTTTGACGAGCCTAATATGTTCTTTACCATTTACAATCACCCTTACTATGTTGAGCATATGGAAAAGCTCGGCTATGAAAAATCGGCCGACTGGGTCGAATTTAAAATAAAGGTGCCCGAGGCGCTCGACCCAAGGGTTAAAAAAATCGCAACACGCGCACTCGAAAACAACAATCTGCGCTCGGTAAGGTTTAAGAGCACCCGTCAGGTTACGCCCTACAAGGACAAAATTTTTGCCCTTCTTTACGAGGGGTACAAGCACCTTTATGGCTACATTCCATTAAGCAAGGCTCAAATTGATATGGTCTTTGATCAGTTTGTAACTATGGTGCGCCCCGAATTTTTATCCCTTATTGTTGACGAGAACGACGATCCTGCCGCTTTCGGCGTTATCGTGCCTTCAATGAGCGAGGCGGCAAAAAAGAGCGGAGGAGATCTTTTTCCCTTTGGCTTTGTCCATCTTTTAAAGGCGTTAACCTCCAAAAAGTGCGATACACTTGAATTTTTGCTTATTGCCGTAAAGCCCGAAATGCAGAGCCGCGGCATAAATGCCCAGCTGGTTGTTGAAATGTTTGAGGGCGCTAAAAAGTTCGGCGCAAAATTCTGCGAAACAGGTCCCATGCTCGAAAACAACACAAAAATTCAGCTTATGTGGAAGCGCTTTGAGCACCGTCAGCACCATCGCCGCCGTTGCTACATTCGCCGCCTTTCAAAATAGCCTAAAAATCAGCCAAAGTGCCTTTGCACTTTGGCTGATTTTGTGTTATCATATCCTTGGTGATAATATGGATTTGCCTAAAAGAAAAGGGACAAGACTTCAAAATTACGATTACAGCCAAAACGGCGCATGTTTTGTAACGATATGTGCAAATAACCGTAAAAATTTGTTTGGGAATATTATAAGCGGTGATGTTTTGAGTCCGCCAAAGAATATTTTATCACCCATAGGTGATATTGTAAATTGCGAGATTTTAAACATTGAAAAACATTATAATAATATAAAAGTAGATAAATATATCATAATGCCCAATCATATACACCTACTTATAAGAATAACGGAACGGATAAATCCGTTCCCTACGTCAAGGTATGACATTCCAAATGTAATAGGAAAATTTAAGGCTGCTGTTACACGAAATGTAGGGAAGGCATTTATGCCTTCCGAAAAAATAAAAATATGGCAATCATCCTTCCATGACCATATCATCCGCGACGAGCAGGATTATCAGAAAATCTGGCAATACATCAACACAAACGCTCTAAAGTGGCAGGATGATTGTTTTTATATCAATTAGATTTATTTAAAAAAGTAATTGATAAAACGGCAAGGTTATGATATAATTTACATTTAGACATTAAATAACCTTTTACTTCATAAAATAAGAGCAGTAAATGAAAGGCGGCAAAATTATGAAATCGGTTTGTATCGTTTGCGGCGGACAATCGCATGAGCACGAAATTTCGCTTATTTCGGCGGAATCGGTGCTTTCTAACATTGACCGCGAAAAATACGCTGTTCACACCCTTATAATAGATAAAGACGGAAACTTTTTCCATTCATATAACGGAAAAAATCTTAAAGACGGCGCCTGGAAGGAGCTTGACGACCTCTCGCCCGCCGTTATTCCCCAGGGAAACTTCGGCGGTCTTATGCGCTTTGAGGGCGACGAAGCCCGCCTTGTTAATATTGATGTTTTCTTCCCTGTTTTGCACGGCGAAAACGGCGAGGACGGCGTAATTCAGGGCGTTTTTAAAATGTCGCACACAGCCTATGTAGGCGGCGGAGTGCTTTCCTCGGCAAGCTGTATGGATAAGGAAGTTACCCACATTCGCTTAGACAGTGCCGGGATAAAAACCGCGCCTTACCTTGTTGTACGCTCTGTTTTTGATATCGAGGCGCTTGACAGCGAGGTTAAACAAAAGCTCTCTTACCCCGTTTTTGTAAAGCCGGCAAACGCAGGTTCTTCCTTTGGCGTTAGCAAGGCGGCGTCTATGGCAGAACTTGAGAGGGCGGTGAAAGAAGCCTTAAAGGTCGATAAAAAGGTGCTCATTGAAAAGTTTATAAAGGGTGCTGAGGTTGAATGCGCTGTTCTCGGAAACGATGAGCCCATCACATCATCGGTTATCGGCCAGATAGCGCCGACCGCTGAATTTTACGATTTTGACGCAAAGTACACCGACAGCTCTACCCAGCTTTACATTCCCGCAAAGGTTTCGGATGCGGTTTCAGAAAAGGTTAAAGAAGCCGCGCTCAAAGCCTACAAGGTTATGGACTGCAAGGGTCTTTCGAGAATTGACTTTTTTGCCCTTGAAAATGACGAAATAGTTTTAAACGAAATTAACAATCTCCCCGGATTTACCTCGATAAGTATGTATCCCAAGCTTTTTGAGGCATCGGGAATTTGCTACAGCGAGCTTATTGACAGACTTATTGACTCGGCAGAGGTAAAATAACCTGCCTGAAAGGAAAGAGCTATGGATAACAGAGCGATAGGCGTTTTTGACTCGGGCCTCGGCGGACTTACGGCAGTTTGCGCCCTGGGAGAGCTTTTGCCTTCTGAAAACATAGTTTACTTAGGCGACACTCTGCGTGTGCCCTACGGTGATAAAAGCCGCGATGAGCTTAAGCTTTGCGCTGAGAGCGACATAGCATTTTTGCTTTCCAAAGACGTAAAGGCAATTTTAATCGCCTGCGGAACTGTGAGTTCTACCCTCGAAAAAGAAAAGCTTTTGTCCTATGGCGTTCCCGTTTTCGAGGTGCTAACCCCCGCAGTAGAAAAAGCGCTTGCCTGCACAAAAAACAAAAAGGTGGGCGTAATTGCAACGGCGGCAAGCATCCGCGCAGGCGCATTTGAACGCACGCTTAAAGAAAGTGACCGAGAAATTTCGGTTTACCCCATCGCCTGCCCAAAGCTTGTTCCCCTTATAGAGAGCGGAAATCTGGCGGGCGCAGAGATAGAAAGTGCCCTTTGCGAGTATCTCTCGCCGCTTAAAGCTGTCGGCATCGACACCCTCATTTTAGGCTGCACCCACTATCCGCTTTTAAAGGACAGCATCTCTGCCTTTTTAGGCGATATAGCCTTAATCGACATCGGCTTTGAGGCGGCAAAAAGGGTGAAGGCCGCCCTTAGACAAAGCGGCAGTCTTTGTCAAGACGGCGGCAGGGTTTGCTTTTATGTGAGCGGCTATGAGCCTTCATTTAAAGAGAATGCGGCCCGTTTTCTCGGCTATGAATTAGACAAGATCAACAAAGCAGTTTTATAATGGTTATAGTTAGTCGAAAAATCGGTTTGTCGAATCGCTTTTCAGCGCCTTGACAAACCACAATCATTATAATCGGAGAGGTTTTATGAAAAGGGATGTCTTGATCCATATAAAGAGCCTTATTGATAACGGCGAAGAAGCCGATAAGATAGAAATCTCCACAAGGGGAAAAGCCTTTGAAAAGGACGGGGTTACCTACCTAAGCTACAAGGAGACCGACCAAAACGGCTTTGACGGAAACAGCGTTCTTATCAAGGCGGAAAGCGGCTGTGTTACGATAAGCAGGCTCGGCTCTGCAAAAAGCCAGCTTTTTGTAAAGCCCTATCAGCGAAACATCTGCAGCTACGCAACTCCCTACGGCACACAAACCCTCGGAATATCGGGAATTTATGTGTCGCACAAGAGCGTAAGTGACAAAAAAAGAGAGCTTTCGCTCTGCTACGAGCTTGATATAAACCACACATTTATGAGCAAAAACACACTTGTTATAACATATGAGGAGAGTGCAAACTGACTATGAATTTAATCGCAAATGCAAAGGAGCAAATTAAAGAGGCATTGAATGCCGCTGCACAAAAAGCCTTTGAGAGCGGCGCACTTGCAAATAGCGAGCTTGCCGACTTTAATGTTGAAATAACTACCGACAGCGCACACGGCGATTTTGCCGCCAATGCCGCGCTTGTTTCGGCAAAAAATATGAGGACAAGCCCTAAAAACATTGCCGACGCCCTTGTTTCAAATCTTGACCTTTCCTCCACCCTTTTTGAGAAATGCGAGGTTGCAGGTCCCGGATTTATTAACTTCTTTTTGTCAGAGGAGTTTACCTGCCAGACTGTAAAGGCCGTGCTTTCAGAAGGCGAAAATTACGGCAGAAGCGACTATGGCAAAAACGAAAAGGTTATGGTAGAGTTCGTTTCGGCAAACCCGACAGGCCCTATGCACATAGGAAACGCGCGTGGCGGCGCGCTTGGCGACTGCCTTGCCGCAGTGCTCGACTGGTCGGGCCACGATGTAACACGCGAGTTTTACATTAACGACGCAGGAAACCAGATAGACAAGTTTGCCCTTTCGCTCGATGTAAGATATATGCAGCACTTTTTAGGCGAGGATGCTGTTGCTCTTCCCGAGGATTCCTATCACGGCGCCGATATCAAGGAAAGAGCCGAGGAGTTTGCAAAAGAATTTGGTGACAAGTTCGTAAAAGCCGAGGAGAGCGAAAGAAGAGCGGCTTTGGTTAAATTTGCGCTTCCTAAAAACATTGCCGCCCTTAAAAGCGACCTTGAAAAGTACCGCATTTACTACGATGTGTGGTTTCACGAAAGTACTTTGCACAACAGCGGCCTTGTTAAAAAGGTTATCGGCATTTTAACAGACAAGGGCCTTACCTACGAAAAAGAGGGCGCACTCTGGTACAAAAACGCCGAGTTTATGGCAGAGAAATACAGAAAAATAGGCAAGAGCGAAAAGGAAATCGAGAAGCTTGAGCTTAAGGACGAGGTTTTAATTCGTGCAAACGGAAACCCCACCTATTTTGCCGCCGATATCGCCTATCACTACAACAAATTCTCTGAGCGCGGCTTTGACAGAGTTATAAACGTTTGGGGCGCCGACCACCACGGTCACGTTGCAAGGCTTTGCGGCGCAATGGACGCCGTTGGACTTGACGGGGACAAGCTTCACATCGTTTTGATGCAGCTTGTAAAGCTTATGCGCGACGGCGAGGTTGTCAGAGTGAGCAAGCGAACAGGCAAGTCGATAACCCTTGCCGACCTTCTTTATGAAATTGATGTTGATGCCGCTCGCCTTTTCTTTAACCTGCGCGAGCCCGCCTCTCACCTTGATTTTGACCTTGATTTAGCAGTTTCACAAAACTCACAAAACCCCGTTTACTATGTGCAGTACGCCCACGCGAGAATTTGCTCCATCTTAAAGGCGCTGGCTGCCGACGGAATAGAGGTCAAAAATGCAGAAAGCGATCTTGCCCTGCTTACAACAAGCGAGGAAAAGGAGCTTGTAATGCACCTTGCAAAGCTCCCCGAGGAGATAGTCGCCTCGGCAAAGGCTTACGACCCTGCAAGAATCACAAGATACGTCATCGACCTTGCGACCCTTTTCCACAAGTTCTACAACGCAAACAGGGTAAAGCTTCCCGAAAACGAGCCGCTTATGCAGGCAAGAATTGCCCTCTGCCTGTCGGTTAAAACCGTTATTAAAAATGTGCTTACAATGTTCGGAATTTCGGTTCCCGAAAGTATGTAAAATAAAAATCCCCTACGCCGCACGGTGTAGGGGTTTTGTTTAGTTATTTTTGTAGCATACCTGCCTTTTTTGTAGGGAACGGCATTTATGACGTCTCATAAATTTAGCATTGGGTTTTGTTGGGGCGTCGAAAATCGCCACCCCCCCTACGATAAAAGCATAAAAGTGGTTAAGCTTTTTGTAATAATTTGACAAACATTTACAGATGCTGTATATTTAAGGTACAAATATATTTTTAGGAGGGTATTTTTATGGGCAACGCAATGGTCGGCGATACAATCGGCAGACTCCCCAGCAGTTCTTCAGCAGGAATAGATCCTACTATCGTTATGGTTATCAGCATTATCCTCGCGCTTGTGGCGGCAATTCTCATCTGGGTTTTAGTTCTCCCTGAGAAAAAGCGCCCTACCCTTAACAAGTTCTTTGGTTTTGTTGCGGATGTTTTTAACTTTAAGAGCTTGCTTATCGAAAAAATCCTGAAGTTTACCTATGTTTTGTCCACAGTTTTTGCAATCATTTTCGGTTTTTGTATGCTCTTCGTCGTTTCTTACGGAGATTGGATGGGCGGCTACGGACTTGTTGTTATGCTTTTAGGTCCCATAGGCCTGCGCCTTATCTACGAAGGATTTATGCTTGTTATTCTTCTTGTTAAGAATGTTATTGAAATCAACAAAAAGCTTGACAAAAAGAAAGAGGAAGCAGAAGCCGAATAGGTTTAAAAAGCAATTTAAAAAGCCTGCGTTTTTTACCGCAGGCTTTTTTTGTGCTATCGTTGAAATTTATATTAAAATATGGTAGAATAAATTATATATGTCCACACAAAAATCCCCTCTTAAAAAAAGGGAGTTTAGGAGCGTTTCTTTTATGAAGCTGATGATAGTTGACGGAAACTCAATATTAAATCGCGCATACTATGCCATAAGGCCGCTTTCAGCGCCCGACGGTACACCTACAAACGCGATTTTCGGGTTTATGAACATCTTTAATAAGTACTTTTCAGAGCAAAAGCCCGACGGCGTGGCGGTTTGCTTTGATGTTTCGCGTCACACCTTCCGTCACGACATATACGATCAGTACAAAGGCACCCGAAAGGGAATGGACGACGAGCTTAGAGTTCAGCTCCCTTTAATAAAAGACATTCTTACTGCGCTTGGATACACCTGCATCGGCCTTGAAGGCTATGAGGCTGACGACCTTATCGGCACACTGTCGACCGCCGCATCAAAAAAGGGCGACACCGCCGTTATCATAACTGGCGACCGCGACAGCCTGCAGCTTGTTGACAAGCACGTTACCGTTCTTTTGCCTTCCACAAAGGCAGGAAAAACCGACACGACTGTTTACACACCTGAGAAGGTTTTAGAGGACAAGGGCGTTACCCCCGAGCAGATTGTTGACCTAAAAGCCCTGATGGGTGACAGCTCGGACAACATCCCGGGAGTTTTGGGCATCGGCGAGAAAACCGCCGCAGGATATATCGCCGCCTTTAAAACCCTTGACGGAGTTTATGAAAATCTCGACAACGCCTTAATCAAGCCTGCCGCAAAAGAGAAACTCAAAAACGGCCGCGAGAGTGCCTATCTTTCAAAAGAGCTTGCAACTATTAATCGCTCCGCTCCCATTTCCTGCGACCCAAATGACTACCTTATAAAAGAAATAGACAAAGACTCTGCCTCTGCTCTTTTAACAAAGCTCGGTCTTGTAAAGCTGCTTAGCCATTACGGCCTTTCTGCCTTACAAAATATTGATCCGATTAAAGAGGAAGAGAAAAAGAAAGAGCTTATTATTGAGAAAAAGGCTTACACCCTTGTGCGCTTCCCCTCTGCTTCAGAGATAAAGGAAGCTGCCAACGGCCCGCTTTATTACTTTTTAAGAGGCGGCCTTATTTACGGCTGTGCAGGCGACAAAATTTTTATAACCGATGATATTGCAGGCGTTTTTTCGCTTGACACTCCCCTTTACACCTATGACTGCAAGGCGCAGTTTTTGCACGCCTTTAAGGCAGATCTGCCCCTGCCAAAAGTGGAGTTTGACCTAAAGCTTGCGGCATATCTTATTTCCGCCACTGACTCGGACTATGAGTTTTCCTCTCTCAAGACCAGATATGGCAATGGCGAAGACACCCTTGATTTTGAAGGTGAGTTCGGTGACGACCTTGATGCATTTGAGGACATTGTTTCGATGCGCCATCTCTGCCTCACCCTTGAAAACAGGCTTGAAAACGAGGATATGCTCTCGCTTTTAAAGGAGATTGAAATTCCCCTTTCCGAAACACTATCGAGCATGGAATTTGAAGGCTTTGAGCTTGACAACGAGGGCCTTTTAGCCTTTGACCGCGAGCTTGCCGCGCAAATCGAGCATAAGAGAAACAAAATTTACGCTCTTGCAGGCGAGGAGTTTAACATAAATTCTCCCAAACAGCTCGGCGAAATTCTTTTCGAGCGCCTTTGCCTTCCTGCAAAGAAAAAAACCAAAACGGGCTACTCAACAAATGCCGAGGTCTTGGAGGATCTGCGCTCATATCACCCGATAA
Source organism: Oscillospiraceae bacterium (assembly GCA_015066115.1). Classification (GTDB taxonomy): domain Bacteria; phylum Bacillota; class Clostridia; order Oscillospirales; family Ruminococcaceae; genus SIG578. The sequence goes on along the minus strand of SVOZ01000004.1, from coordinate 62,952 downwards.
TAAATGAGATTTTAGAATACCGCAAGCTTGCCAAGCTTAAATCCACCTACACCGAGGGGCTTATGCGCCAGGTTTCTGACGACGGCAAGATACACACCACATTCCTGCAAACCGAAACCAGAACAGGCAGGCTTTCCTCTATCGAGCCTAATTTGCAGAACATCCCTGTTCGCACCGAGCTTGGAAGCAGATTAAGAGAATTTTTCAAGGCAGGCGAGGGCAAGGTTTTGGTGGATGCCGACTATTCGCAGATCGAGCTGAGGGTTCTTGCACACGTGGCAAATGACAGCGCAATGATAGGAGCCTTTAAGGCCGGCGCAGACATTCACACCGCCACGGCCGCAAGGGTCTACTCGCTTCCTCAAAATATGATAACACCCGAAATGCGCCGAAGCGCAAAGGCTGTAAACTTCGGAATAGTTTACGGAATAGGCGCCTATTCGCTCTCGCAGGATATTAAAACCTCGGTTGCAGAGGCAAAAAGACTTATCGACAGCTATCTTGAAAACTTTTCGGGCGTTGCGCAGTATATGAAGGACACAGTCGCCTTTGGCGAAAAGCATGGCTATGTAAAGACCCTTTACGGCAGGCGCCGCTATATTTCCGAGCTTAACAGCAAAAACAAGGTGCTTCACGCGCTTGGCGAGAGGGTTGCAATGAACACCCCCATTCAAGGAACGGCCGCCGACATTATTAAAATCGCCATGAACCGAGTTTATTCGCGGCTAAAGCGCGATCTTGCCGATGCAAAGCTTATTCTGCAGGTGCACGACGAGCTTATAGTCGAATGCGACGAGAAGGATGCCGAGCGCGCTCGCACTATCATTTCCGAGGAAATGATGGGCGCCGCCGCTCTTAAGGTATCGCTTGTAACCGATGTAAACATCGGCAAAAACTGGCTTATTGCCAAGGGATAATTTTTTGCAAAAATGCACAAAAAAGTTGCATTATTATTGTAACCTATGATATAATTAAATGTGTTTTATTTTGCACTATTTTAGGAGATGTAATCTTTGAAGCAGGAAAAACTTAGAAATGTAGCAATAATTGCCCACGTTGACCACGGCAAGACCACCCTTGTTGACGAAATGCTCAAACAAGGCGGCGTTTTCCGCGAAAACCAGCAGGTTGAGGACAGGGTTATGGACTCTAACGCCCTTGAGCGTGAGAGAGGAATCACCATCCTTGCAAAAAACACCTCGGTTATGTTCGAGGGAACCAAGATCAATATTATTGACACTCCGGGCCACGCCGATTTTTCGGGCGAGGTTGAGAGAATACTCAAAATGGTTGACGGCGTTCTTCTTTTAGTTGACGCCTTTGAGGGCCCAATGCCGCAGACGAGATTTGTTCTTCAAAAGGCGCTTGAGCTTGACCACAAGGTTATCGTTGTTGTAAACAAGGTGGACAAGCCTGACGCAAGGCCGCACGAGGTCGTTGACGAGGTTTTGGAGCTTCTTTTAGACCTCGATGCAAGCGAGGAGCAGCTTGAAAGCCCGGTTATCTTCTGCTCGGGCAGAGCGGGAACCGCTTCCCTTTCACCCGACGACGCAGGAAGCGACCTTATTCCTTTATTTAAAACCATCATTTCTCATATAGACTGCCCCGAGGGCGAAATTGACGCTCCCTTGCAGACTCTTGTTTCGGCCATTGACTATAACGACTATGTCGGCAGAATAGGCATTGGCAGAATTGAGCGCGGAAAGATCCGCGAGGGACAGGAGGTTTATGTTGCAAACGCGCTAAAGCCCGAGGAAAGCTACAAAGCCAAAATCAACACCCTTTATGTTATCGAGGGTCTTGCCAGAACGGCCGTTAAAGAGGCTCAAATGGGTGAGATAATCTGTTTCTCGGGCATCGAAAAGATCTCGATCGGCGACACAGTTTGCTCCCCTGAAGATGTTTCGCCCCTTCCCTTTGTTAAGATAAGCGAACCTACCGTTGAGATGCTTTTCTGCGTAAACGATAGTCCCTTAGCAGGCAGAGAGGGTAAATTTGTTACAAGCCGTCAGATTGGCGACAGGCTGTTTAAAGAGATACTTAAAGATGTTTCGCTGCGCGTTGAGAGAACAGAATCCACAGATGTTTTCAAGGTTATGGGCCGAGGCGAGATGCACCTTTCCATTCTCATTGAAAATATGCGCCGCGAGGGCTATGAATTCTCGGTTACACCGCCGCAGGTTTTGTTTAAAGAAATTGACGGCGTTAAATGCGAGCCCATTGAATCGGTGCTTATCGACACTCCCGACGAGTTTGTGGGCACCATCATTGAAAAGCTTTCTTCAAGAAAAGGCACCCTTTTAAATATGCATCCGCAGGGCTCGAGAACCCGAATCGAGTTTGATATTCCCGTTAGAGGCCTGTTTGGTTACAGAAACGAGTTTTTAACCGACACCAAGGGCGAGGGAATTATGAACACCCAATTTAAAGGCTACGAGGAGTACCGCGGCGACATAGCAAGGCACAGCTACGGCTCGCTCATCGCATTCGAGGGCGGCACCGCCGTTACCTACGGACTTTTCAATGCGCAGGAGCGCGGACAGCTCTTTATCGGCGCCGGCGTTGAGGTTTACGAAGGTATGATAATCGGCCAAAACCCCAAGGGCGATGATATGGCGGTTAATGTTTGCAAGAAAAAACACATTACAAACACACGCGCCTCAGGCTCCGACGATGCTTTAAGGCTTATTCCCCCAAGAAAGATGAGCCTTGAACAGTGCATAGAATTTTTATCCGAGGACGAGCTTTTGGAGGTTACGCCCAAGTCACTTAGACTTAGAAAACGCACCTTAAGCAACGTTCAGAGAATGAAAGACAACGCCAAGAAAAACTAATAAAGGAGATTTTACTAATGCATTGGTCTCAAAAGATTGCAAATGAAATTATCCGCCGCTCGCCCGACAAGGATGAATATGTCTGCGCGGCAGGAATTAGCCCCTCGGGCTCTATTCACATCGGAAACTTCAGAGATATCGTTACAAGCTATTTTGTCTGCCTCGCTTTAAGGCGCTCGGGCAAAAAGGCAAGGCTTTTATTTTCCTGGGACGAATTTGACAGGCTTCGCAAGGTGCCTGTAAATGTTCAGAAAATCGCACCCGACTTTGAAAAGTACATTGGAAAGCCCTATGCCGACATTCCCGATCCTTATGGCTGCTGCGCTTCTTATGCAGAGCACTTTGAAAAGGAATTTGAGGCTTCCTTAAAGAGCTTTGGCATCGAGGTGGATTTCAGAAGACAGGCAGAGATGTACCGCTCTGGTGCTTACAAGGATGAGATAATACACGCCCTTAAAAACCGCGCCGAGATCTTCGACATTCTCGATTCCTTCAGAACTCAGGATTCAACCGCCGAGGAAAAAGCCGCTTACTATCCCGTTGGCATCTACTGCGAAAAGTGCGGCAAGGACACAACAAAGATTGTTTCCCTCTCTGATGACTGCACAAAGGCTCATTACACCTGTGCCTGCGGCCATGAGGCTGATTTTGACTTTGAAAATGAATATAACTGCAAGCTTGCCTGGAAAATTGACTGGCCTATGCGCTGGAAATTTGAAAAGGTTGACTTTGAGCCGGGCGGAAAGGACCACGCAAGTCCTACCGGAAGCTATCAGACAAGCCGCGTAATTTCCGAGAAAATATTTAACTATCCCGCTCCCTATTTCCAGGGCTATGAATTTATCGGAATCAAGGGCACAACAGGTAAGATGTCGGGCTCAAGCGGCTTAAACCTTACTCCCAAGACCCTTCTTCAGCTCTATCAGCCCGAAGTAATTTTGTGGCTCTATTCAAAAACCGAGCCGCTTCACGCCTTTGACTTCTGCTTTGACGATGAGATTTTAAGGCAGTATTTTGAGTTTGACAAAATGTACAACGCCGTTAAGGACGGCAGTGCCGACGAGAGAGCGCAGGAAATTATTGCAAACGCTCTTGTAGAGGGACATGAGGTAATAACCGTTCCTATGGCACAGCTTGTAAGCCTTGGCTCTGTTGTTGATTTCAACCCCAAAATGCTCGAAACCGTTTTTGAAAAGATCGGAACACCTTACAAAGAGGCAGACTTCTCCGAGCGACTTGCCCTTGCAAAGTACTGGGCAGAGCAGTGCTCCCCCGAGAGCTTAAATCACCTTTTGCCTCACCGCAATTTTGAGGTTTTTGAGGCTCTTTCCGAGGAGGAGAAAAAGGAAATTGCCCTTTTATTTGATTATCTCTCAAAGGGCGGCTACAGCCTTGACGAATTAAACACCGAGCTTTACGCAATTCCCTCAAAGGTTTTCAACTTTGAAAACGACAAAGAGAGAAAGACCGCGCAGGGCACATTCTTTAAGAATGTTTACAAGCTTCTTATCGGCAAGGAAAAAGGCCCGAGGCTTTACCTCTTCCTTTTCGCTATCGACAGCGCAAGATATCTGCCCCTTTTAGATTTCTCCGCTCCCGAAACCGATGAGGAGAAAGCGGCAAGAAGCGCAGAGTGCGAGTGCGAGGCAAAGGGCGATGTTGCTCCTATAAAAGAGCAGATCACCATTGACGATTTTGCAAAGATGGATTTCAGAGTTTGCAAGGTTGTAAACTGCGAAACAGTTGAAAAATCTCACAGCTGCTTAAAGCTCACCCTTTTTGACGGCCTTTCAGAAAGAGTTATTATGTCAAGCATCAAAAAGGAGTACAGCCCCGAGCAGCTTATCGGCAAGAAGATCATTGTAGTAGCAAACCTAAAGCCCGCTAAATTTGCAGGCGTAGTAAGCAACGGAATGCTTCTCGCCGCAACCCACGACTCCTGCGGCTGCAAAATCATTTTTGTAGACGACAGCGTCCCCGAAGGAACCGCAATTGGCTAAAAAACAAACCGCCCGTTTACACGGGCGGCTTTTTTATAGGCTCTCTTTGTTGACATCTTTCCTGCGTATTTGATACAATATATTTGTAAGATAGTGTTAAAGTAATTCGGTAAAGGGGTGTATATGTGAAAAAGATTTTTCCGTACTTTTTGTTTTCTACTGTGGTATTTATATTAGCACTTTTACTTTCATCTTTACTAAACTTTTCTCTTTCGAATTCTTGGCAAGCAGGATTAACTCTATTACTTGTGTTTGGCCCATATTGGGTATATGGATGGAAAACTTCACCAATCTTAAAACACAAGTCCTCCCTTTTGTATCTTTGTTTGAAGTTTTGCTTGATTCTATTAGCAATAGGTTGGCTCTTATGCTATACCGCTTTTTTAATAGTTCGCTGGTAATAAAAAGTTTCTTCTTCATATCTATAACGTATAAGGTAGTGTGTGATGAGCGTTATTATTAAAAGATTAGTGGCTGCTGCGATAGACCACTATATAATCTGCTTTATCTCGTCGTTTGTTGTTCTTATTGTGACGCTTGGAGAAATGAACATCTCTGTTTTATCAGTAATTGCCTTTCTTTTTTCCTGCCTTGTATTATTTGTATGTAAAGATATTTTGTTAGGCAACGCAAGCATAGGAAAAAGAATAATGAAATTAAAAATAGCCACCGACAGTAACTCTAAAATGGGATTTATTACTGCATTAAAAAGAACTATCCCCTGCATTCTTCTTCCTATAGAATTGCTGCTTATAATCACAAAAAATCAACGATTAGGTGATATATGGGCAAAAACAACAGTTGTTGAAAAATAAAAGCCTTCTCCTCGAGGAGAAGGTGTCACCGTTAGGTGACGGATGAGGTGGTATAATTAATAAAACAAACAATCCCAATCTTTCCAAAAATGCGCGTGCTCTGCGAAAAAATATGACAAAGGAAGAACGGCATCTTTGGTATGATTTTTTAAAAAGTCTGCCGTGCAACATTCACAGACAAAAGGTTATCGGCGATTACATTGTTGATTTCTACTGTGCATCTGCAAAAATCGTAATCGAGCTTGACGGCTCACAGCATTATGACGAAAAAGGACAAAAGTCTGACCAAATTAGAGATGCTTATTTAAGCAGTTTGGGTATTACCGTTTTGCGATACTCAAATCACGACGTTAACACAAATTTTGAAGGTGTATGTACTGATATAATGCGTCATCTTTCCACCTCATCCACCGCAAGCGGTCCCCCTTCTCCTTGAGGAGAAGGCTAAAAAGAAACAGAAACAAAACCGCCCGTTTTAAAAACGGGCGGGGTTTTCTTTTTATATGTCTTTTTTGGGAGATGTGCCGAAATATTTTGTGTAGGCGCGGTAAAATGCAGAATAATCATTAAAGCCGCAGGCGACGGCGGCTTTGGTGCTGTGGACGCCGCTTTTTATAAGGCTTTTTGCAGTTATAAGCCGCTTTACCGTGATATATTCCCAAACGCCCGAGCCGAGCGAGGCCTTAAAAAGACGGCAAAGCTGACTTTTGCTTATATAAAACCGCTTGCACAGGCTCTCAAGCGAAAGCTCTGATGACAGGTGGCAGTTGATATAATCAGTTATGCGCCAACAGAGGTCCTCGTCTGCGCCTGTGTCCACTCTTCCTCTCTCATCATACGCCGTTTTTATCTCGTTTAAAAGAGGAATAAGCATTGAGATGATCTGGGTTTTTGGGTTTGGCTTTTTGTCGGTAAGCCCCTCAAGCAGTGTTCTGTAAAGCGAATTTTTAAAATCCGAGGCGCGAAACAAATTGCCCTTTCCAAGCTCGCGGCTGTTAAAGGGAATAAGAAGGTCGGAAAGCCCTGCGTCCTCTAAAAGCTGGGGGTCAAACTGCAGGGCAAGGCGCTCGTAAGGCTCGCCTGCGCTTATCTCAATGGCGTGAGACTCGGCGCTTTTCATAATAAGCAAATCGCCGCCGCGCACCTTGTAGCGCGTTCCCTCTATGCTAAAGGTCCCCTTGCCGCTGATGCAATAATAAAGCTCGTTAAACTGATGGGTGTGCATTTTAAAGCGCTCATCCAAAAGGTCGGGATGCTCATCTAAAGAATAGTGAAAATTCATCTGCTTATCATCGTATTTGTAAAATTCCTTCACCTTTGCCACTCCTTTTGTTTTATTATACCCTATAATGACACTATTTGCAATATAATTTGAATATATAAACAATTTTATTGTCTTTATTTTTATAGTATTATAAAGGAAAGAAATTAAACGGAAGGTGGAAAACCATGAAACTTTCTTTCAGATGGTATGGCGAGAGCGACCCTGTCACCCTCGAAAAAATCAGCCAGATCCCCACAATGAGAAGCATTGTTTCGGCAGTTTACGATGTAAAGCCCGGCTCAGTCTGGAGCGAGGAGAGCATACAGAAAATCAAAACTCAGGCAGAGGAGCACGGTCTTGTTTTCGATGTTGTTGAGTCGGTTCCCGTTCCCGAGGACATCAAGCTCGGAAATGAAAAGGCAGACGCCCTTATCGAAAACTATTGCGAGAACATAAGAAGGCTCGGCAAAGCGGGAGTTAAGTGCATTTGCTACAACTTTATGCCTGTTTTCGACTGGCTTCGAAGCGAGCTTGAGCATCAGCAGCCTGACGGCGCCAACGCGCTTGCCTATGATGAAGAAACCGTTTTATCAATGAATCCTTTAAAAAGCGAGCTTTCGCTTCCCGGCTGGGATTCCAGCTACACCAAAGAGGGCCTTCGCGAGCTTTTAAATGCTTACTCAAAGATCGACGAGGAGCAGCTTTGGAAGAATTTGGAGAAATTCTTAACAAGAGTTATCCCTGTTGCTGTGGAGAGCGGCATCAACATGGCCATTCACCCCGATGATCCACCGTGGGGCATTTTCGGACTTCCGAGAATTATAACAAACAGAGAAAACTTAAAGAGATTTTTAAACATCGTTCCCGTTAAGAACAACGGACTTACCTTCTGCACAGGCTCACTCGGTGCAAACCCTGCTAACGACTTAGTTTCCATGGCAGGCGAGTTTGCCGACAGAATTCATTTCTTACATTTAAGAAACATTAAGCACACAGGTCCTCGGCGCTTTGAAGAGGTTGGCCACCCCACAGCTTGCGGAAATGTTGATATGTTCGGCATTGTTAAGGCACTTGTGGCGGGTGGCTTTGACGGATATGTCCGCCCCGACCACGGCAGAATGATCTGGGGTGAAAAGGGCAGATACGGCTACGGTCTTTATGACAGAGCCCTCGGCGCCACCTATATTGCAGGTCTTTTCGAGGCCGTTGAAAAACTTAAATAAGGAGTTTTTAAAAATGAGTAAGGTTATTGTTATTACAGGCGCAGGCGGAATTCTTTGCTCGGGTTTTGCCCGTCATCTTGCAAAGCTGGGCCACAAAATCGCGCTTCTTGATTTAAATTATGAGGCAGCAGACGCTGTTGCAAAAGAAATCGTTGCTAATGGCGGCGAGGCTAAGGCTTATAAATGCAACGCACTCATTAAAGAGAGTGTAGAAGAGGTTCACACAGAGGTTTTAAAGGACCTTGGAAAATGCGACATTTTAATTAACGGCGCAGGCGGAAACAATCCAAGATGCACCACCCTTCACGAAGAATACGAAAAGGGCGACGAAAACGCAAGTGATTTTCTCACCTTCTTTAACATTGAGGAAAAAGGCTTTGACTTTGTTTTCGATTTAAACCTCAAAGGCGTTCTTCTTCCCAGCCAGGTGTTTATGGTTGATATGATTGGCAGAGAGGGCTGCTGTGTTCTTAACGTTTCGTCGATGAACGCTTACCGCCCCTTGACCAAAATCCCCGCTTACTCTGCCGCAAAGGCCGCAGTTACAAACTTTACTTCCTGGCTTGCAGTTCACTTTGCAAAAGAGGGCATTCGTGTAAACGCTATTGCACCCGGATTCTTTGTAACCAATCAAAACCGCGCCCTTCTCTTTAACGAGGACGGCACACCCACCGCGAGAACGGAAAAGATTCTCCGCAGCACTCCGATGGGCAGATTCGGCGAGTCCGAGGAGCTTCTCGGAACGCTTGAATGGCTTATTGACAACTCAAAATCAGGTTTTGTCACAGGAATTACAGTCCCCGTTGACGGCGGCTTCTCGGTTTACTCCGGAGTTTAAGCAAACTAAAAAGGATAGAGATTTTTCTCTATCCTTTTATTTTTTAAATATCAAAAGTTTGCTTAAAATATAGTTTAGTATTATAACCACAACCGTTGCAATCAGCTTTGCAAGCAGGCCTTCAATGCCGAAAAGGGCAAAGCCAAGTCCCAGCGACACCAAAAGCGGTACGGCGATGATTTCCAAAACCCCTGTTGCAATTCGCGAAGAAAGGAATTTTAAAAATTCGGGAAGCACAACGTCTTTTTCAAAGCTTTTGCTGTTAAAAACCCAAAGCTTGTTGGTTACAAAAGCAAAAAGCACGGCGCAGACCCATGAAATGAGGTTTGCGATGCTAACCGCGAGCGAGGCGCCCAAAAAAACTATATTTTGCAGTCCGACGGCGTTAAAAAGGAGCACAAAAATGCTGTACGAAACAAAGCTTACCGCCGTTGTCAGCGCGCCAAAAAATATATAGGAAATAATTTCCTTGTGCTTAATTAATAGCTCTTTTATCTTCACTTTTCCACCGCCTTTTTGTTTCTTCCTATATAATATACCACTTTCTTGCCGCTTTTACAATGTTTTTTAAAATAAACCTTGTGGTTCGTTTTCAAATCCCTCCACCGCTATCGCGGTCCCCTTCTCGCTGCGGCTCGGTCACCTCACGGCTCTGACAGTCCACCGGACTGTCATTCACTACCGCTCGGCGCTTCGCTACCCTTTAGGCAAGGGAGGCTAATTTAATGAAGGGTTTTGCTTTGCAAAACCCCTCCTACACTATTCACTCTTCACTATTCACTTTTCACTATTCACTAAAAACAAAAGGCACCCCGTCGGGTGCCTTTTTGTTTTATTTAGTGTCTGTCTCTCTTTACGTAGTGAGTGTGGAGAATTTCGTGGGCCTTGTGGCTTCCGGGCTTATCCAAGAACTCATTGTAAAGCTGCTTAACAACGGTGTTGTCGTGAGACTTTCTGAATTCCATCTTCTTATCGATGTTATAAAGAACTGCGGCTCTCTTGCCTCTTAAATCTGTAAAGCTTCTTACAGAAGCGGGCTGTACGGGCTGTCCGCCACCATTGATACAGCCGCCGGGGCAAGCCATAACCTCGATGAAGTGATAGTCTGCCTCACCTGCGCGAATCTTATCAAGGAGCTTTCTTGCATTGCCGAGACCGGATGTTACAGCAACCTTAAACTCGGTGCCGCCAACATTGTAGGTAGCCTCTTTAATGCCTTCCATACCTCTGACATCGGTAAACTCAACAGACTCAAGTTCTTCGCCTGTAATGGTTTCAACAGCGGTTCTGAGCGCTGCTTCCATAACACCGCCCGATGCGCCGAAGATAACGCCTGCGCCTGTAGAGCAGCCTAAAGGAGCGTCAAACTCTTCGTCGGGAAGAGCCTTAAAGTTAATGCCTGCGCGCTCGATCATTCTGCCGATCTCACGGGTTGTGAGCGCGAAGTCTACATCGGGAACGCCTGCTGCTGCCTGTCCGTCTCTTCCGCACTCAAATTTCTTTGCAGTACAGGGCATGATACTTACAACAACGAGGTCCTTAGGATCAATGCCTTCCTTCTGAGCATACCAGGTTTTAGCAATAGCACCAAACATCTGTTGGGGCGATTTGCAGCTTGACAGGTTGTCAATAAAGTCAGGATAGAAGTGCTCGCAGAACTTAACCCAACCGGGTGAGCAGGAGGTGATAAGGGGAAGCTTACCGCCATTCTTAATGCGCTCAACAAGCTCGTTTGCCTCTTCAATAATAGTAAGGTCGGCAGAGAAGTCGGTGTCAAATACGCCGTCAAAGCCGAGTCTTCTGAGAGCGGCAACCATTTTGCCCTCTGCATCGGTGCCAACGGGGAGACCAAATTCCTCACCGATAGTAGCACGGATTGAAGGAGCGGTGTTAACAATAACACGCTTGGTGGGATCGTTAAGAGCCTCTAAAACCTTATCGGTGTCGTCCTTTTCATAGAGAGCACCAACAGGGCAGGCTACGATACACTGACCGCAGGATACGCAGGCAACATCGTTAAGATCCTGATCGAATGCGCAACCGATGTGTGATGCAAAGCCACGCTCGTTAGGTCCGATAACTCCGATGCCCTGAACATTAGCGCAGGCGCCAACGCAGCGGCGGCAAAGGATACATTTATTGTTGTCACGAATCATGTGGGGAGCGCTGTCATCAATGTCATAAACATTTTTCTCGCCCTTGAAGTGATCAACATCGTCTACGCCGTAGTCACGGCAGAGCTTCTGAAGCTCGCAGTTTGTGCTACGCACGCAGGAAAGACATCTCATGTCGTGGTTAGAAAGAATAAGCTCTAAGGTGTTTTTACGGGACTGTAAAACCTTGGGAGTGTTTGTGAACACTTCCATTCCCTCATTTACGGGATACATACAAGAGGTAACAAGACCTCTTGCACCCTTAACCTCAACAAGACAGATACGGCAAGCGCCGATCTCGTTTACGTCCTTTAAATAGCAAAGGGTAGGAATATCTACGCCAACGCTCTGGGCGGCTTCTAAAATTGTTACGCCCTTAGGCACACTGTAAGGCATGCCATTGATTTGAATATTTACTTTTTCCATAATAGGCACCCCTTTCCTTACTGTTTAATAATTGCGCCGAATTTACATTTTTCCATACAAGCGCCGCACTTAACGCACTTACTCTGGTCGATAACGTGAGGCTCTTTAACTGTGCCGCTGATAGCGCCTGCGGGACAAACTCTGGAGCAGAGTGTACATCCCTTACACTTGTCAGCAACGATGCTGTATGAAAGAAGGTTCTTACAAACGCCTGCGGGACATTTCTTGTCTACGATGTGAGCAACATACTCATCGCGGAAGAAACGTAAGGTGGAAAGAACGGGGTTAGGAGCGGTCTGGCCGAGAGCGCAGAGCGAGTTTGCTTTGATATACTCGCAAAGCTCTTCAAGACGGTCAAGGTCTTCTAATTCGCCGTTACCATCGCAGATCTTCTGTAAGAGCTCTAAAAGTCTCTTAGTACCGATACGGCAGGGAGTACATTTACCGCAGGACTCATCAACTGTAAATTCAAGGAAGAATTTAGCAATGTCAACCATACAGGTGTCCTCATCCATAACGATAAGTCCGCCTGAACCCATCATACAACCGATAGCGGTTAAGTTATCGTAGTCAATAGGGGTGTCCATAAGTGAAGCAGGGATACATCCGCCGGAAGGTCCGCCTGTCTGAGCGGCCTTAAACTTCTTGCCGTTGGGGATACCGCCGCCGATATCATCAATGATCTCGCGTAAGGTAGTTCCCATAGGAATTTCAACAAGTCCTGTGTTGTGGATCTTTCCGCCGAGAGCGAAAACCTTGGTTCCCTTTGATTTCTCGGTTCCCATAGATGCAAACCACTCAGCGCCTCTTAAGATGATCTGAGGAATATTTGCAAAGGTTTCAACGTTGTTCTCGATGGTGGGCTTGCCATAAAGACCCTTAACTGCAGGATAAGGAGGACGGGGTCTGGGCTCGCCTCTGTGTCCCTCGATAGAGGTCATAAGAGCGGTTTCCTCGCCGCAAACGAATGCGCCTGCGCCAAGACGGATATCAAGATCAAAATCAAAGCCTGTTCCGAAGATGTCCTTACCTAAAAGGCCATACTCTCTTGCCTGATCGATAGCCTTCTGAAGTCTTGCAACAGCGATAGGATACTCAGCACGAACATAAACATAACCCTGATTTGCACCGATGGCATATCCGCAGATTGCCATAGCTTCGATAAGGCAGTGGGGGTCGCCCTCAAGAACCGAACGGTCCATAAATGCACCGGGGTCGCCCTCGTCAGCGTTACATACAACATATTTCTGGTCGCCGTCTGCGCAGAGGGACCATTTTCTACCTGTGGGGAAGCCTGCGCCGCCTCTTCCGCGAAGACCGGAATCGGAAACAACCTTAATAACTTCCTCAGGGGTCATCTCGGTGAGAACCTTACCGAGAGCCTGATAGCCGTCCATAGCTATGTACTCGTCGATAACCTCGGGGTCGATAACACCGCAATTACGAAGAACAACACGGTTCTGGGTCTTGTAGAAAGCAGTGTCAGCAAGAGCTACGTTGCCTTCAACCTCTTCGTCGCCTGTATCCTTGTAAACAAGGCGGTCAACGATACGACCCTTTAAAAGATGCTCTTCAACGATTTCCTTTACATCCTCGGGGGTAACACGGCTGTAGAATGTTCCCTCGGGATAGATGATAACAACGGGGCCGAGTGCGCAAAGACCGAAGCATCCGGTCTGAACGATTTTTACTTCCTCGGAAAGACCGCAATTTTCGATATTCTCGGCAAAAGCCTTCTGAATCTCAACGCTTCCCGAAGAGGTACAACCCGTACCGCCGCAAATAAGTACATGTGCACGAATCATTTATATTACACCTCCAAAATTATGCCTTAACACCGGAAAGGGTGTATTCAGCTACAACCTTGCCGTCTTTAAGATGCTCTTTTGCTACTCTCTTTGCCTTTTCAGCAGTCATCTTAACATAGGTAACCTTTTCTTTGCCTGCCTCCATAATCTCAACGACCGGCTCGTACTGGCAAATGCCGATACAGCCTGTCTGTGAAACAGAGACCTTTCCGCTAAGGCCGAGCGCCTCAACCTCTTCTACCATAGCTGCAAGAACGGGACGAGCGCCTGCTGCAATGCCGCAGGTTGCCATTCCGACAACTACTCTGACTTCTTCTCCGCCTTCACGGATGACGACCTTGTTTTTCATTTTTTCTTTGATCGCCTGAAGCTCAGCTAATGATTTCATACATTATCTTCCTTTCCGATTTAATGGTTTTCAGTGTACTGTTCTTTAAGATACTGACCTATCCACACTATTACCTCGTAGCTACTAAGCGAAACCTCGTTTCCTAAAATTTCACGAAGCTGTCTTGTGTCAAGGGCGACAACGCCTCTGTCGGTCTTATGCTCAAACAAGAAATCGACCTCGGGGTGTCCCTGCACAAGCGTTACAATGCTTGCGGCCACATCGCCAAGCGGCGTGCAATCTATGTGGTTTTTGTAAAAAGACGCTGATATCACGGTGCCGTGCGTATCCGGGTACTGCTCCTTGTGCTTAGAGCTAAGCGTAAGGCTTCCGCCCGTCATCTCAGCCTGTTCCTTAAAGAGCGGAATCCCCAGACCGACACTGCGTGTTGTACGCGTCGTATAAAAAGGGTTTTGCGCGGCCTTGACAGTTTCTTCTGTCATTCCGCATCCGTTATCCCGAACTGTGATAACAATTTTTTCGTTATCCTCGTCTATCAGGATCTCGGTAAGTGACGCGCCCGCTTTAACCGAATTTTCGGCGATGTCAAGAATGTTTAAGGATAGCTCTTTCATCTCGCACCTCTCAAAAACTCAAACAGGCTGCGTCTTATCTCGTCGTGGCTTTTGCCATCGAGCGTGAAATAATCTGTTCTTTCTTTAATGTCCCACAAATTATGCGCGTCCGAGCTTACTATAAAGCTGTTATCATCAAGATAGGTCGACTCTATAAACTCGGCCTTTCTTTCTCTATCGTGAAGCTCGGCAAAGCTAAAGCGCGGCTCTATCGGCAAGGAGCCGAGAACGGCAACAATGCCGTTTGACTCTCTGTCTATATGCGCAGGATAGCACACTCCTAAGAAGCTTTCACACAACGGCACTGCCTCTTCGAGCGAAAGGGTCGTCGCGTTTATAAGAAGATCTTCTTCCCTGCCTATTATGTTGTCATCAACATCCATAATAAGCTGGTCGCCGAATATCTCTGCCCTGTTGGGAATAAGAATTCGTCTTTTCTCTATCTCTTTGTCAAACTCCATAGCCCCTTCAAGACTTTCAAAAAGACAAACCATGTGAATGTCCTCGGCAGTTGTAAGCTCCATTCCGGCAACCGCCGTTACAGAATACTCCTTTGCCGCCTCAAAAAATGCGGGACAGTTTTTTGTGCTGTTATGGTCGGTAAGCGCCATTATGTCAAGACCGTTTAGTTTTCCCATTCCGACGATACTGCTCGGAGTGCTGTCATTATCGCCGCAAGGGGAAAGGCAGGAATGAATATGTAAGTCGTAATAAAACTTATTCATATCAAACTTCCTAACAAAACCGCAAGCTCATAGGTGCTTTTTTCCGACACAAGAATATTGATATCTTTTTCCTCGGCGGCTTTTTTTGCGTCTTCACTAAGCTCTACTCCTTCTGCAAGGAGCACACAGCTCACATCCGAAAGCGAAGCCACCGCGATAACATTTAGATTGCTCATTATGGTGATCCAGACATTGTCGCTCTGAGCTCTGCCCATCACCCAGCTTAAGAGGTCACCGCAATAGGCGCCGCAAACCTCTCTGTCGCCGTCCGGCACTAAAACAGGCTTTAATCCTGCCTTTTCTGCAAGCTCATTTACAGTCATCTGTTTCACCGACCTTTAGTTTTTTCTGCTTTTTAAAATCGGACAGTTTTCAATAGATGCATTACCCTTTACTATGTCCTCGGCGAATGCTCTGCAGTTTGGCGCTCCGCAGCTTCCGCAGTCGATTCCCGGAAGCTCCTCTTTAAGCGAGTTTATTTCCGCCATCATCCTCATCGACTCAGCCATATTACTGCTGAGCTGTGAAATGGGATGATAATCGGGGAAATTCTCAAAGAGGAATTCTCTTGCGACCGAGCCTTTTTTGTCCTCAGGCAAAAAGTTTTGCGAAACGGGCAGATACCTGCGAAGGCTTCTGAGCCTTGCCCTTGCAATAAAGGGGTTCTGAATGGTCATAACTCCGCCAACACATCCTCCTGTGCAGGCGTTAAGCTCAACAAACTCAAGATTTGGAATACTGTCATTCTCAATCTGGTCGAGCACCTTTATAACATTGTCAATTCCGTCTGCCGCGAGGTAACTTTCGTTAAATATCGCGGTGGATTCTCCGCCCGATGTTGCCCAGCCTATTCCGATAACTCCCGAATTTGAGAGTGACGGAATGTCGCTTGACTGTTTCATTTCATTTATGAGCGGAAAATACAAGTCACTTATTGAAACAACTGCATCAACTGCGCTCTTGTAGTCTGCAAAGCCGTTTTTAACATAACTGACCTTTGCGGGACAGGGTGAAATGAAGAAAACTCCGATGTCGTTGTCTTTAAGCTCGGGGTGCTCTCTGAGCGCCTTTTCTCTTGCAAGCCGCGCCGCAACTTCCATTGGCGGCAGCATATGTACGATGTTGTCAAGAAGGGACGGAAATCTTAAGCCGATAAGCCGCAACACAGCCGGACAAGCCGAACTTATTGCAGGCTTTTGAATGTTGTTTTCCTTGAGATAAACTCTGGTGTAAGCCGATACAAGCTCGGCAGCCGCAGAAACCTCAAAGACCGAGTCAAAGCCTATTTTTAAAAGTCCGTCAAGAACATAGTCAACATCATCAAGATTTTCAAACTGCCCATAGAGTGTGGGAGCAGGAAGAGCAATCTTATATCTGAAGTTTTTAAGCTCATCCAAACTGTCGCGCTTGGCTTTCTTTGCGTGGTTCGGACAAACCCTTATACATTCACCGCAGTCGATACATCTATCCTCATTTATAACGGCGTGATCATTCCTTATCCTTATCGCCTCTGTGGGACAGTGGCGCAGGCAGGTGGTACAGCCGTTACACTTAGAAACATCGAGATAAACCGAATGCTTATATGTGTTCATAAAACAATACCTGCCGGATTATCAATTATTTTATATTGACCTTCATTGTAATATCGGTTCCTTCGCCGACTATTGAACGTATCTCCATAAAATCGGTGTAGCGCTTCATATTGGGAAGACCCATTCCGGCACCAAAACCGAGAGAGCGCACATTGTCGCTCGCAGTGGAAAATCCTTCCTGCATAGCCTTATCAATGTCCTTTATTCCGGGGCCCCTATCGCTTAAGAGGATGGTTATATCCTGCTCGCTGACGGTTACTGTAGCAGTGCCGCCGCCTGCGTGGATCACCATATTTATCTCGCCCTCATACATTGCGATCGACACCCTGCGGATGATCTCAGGAGAAAGCCCGAGCTGGCGCAGGTTCTTCTTTACCTTTACCGATGCCTGACCAGCCGATGTAAAGTCAGACCCGTCAACGTCGAATTTAAAGGTTAATGACTCAGCCATTTTTTACCTTATTTCCGACAAGTCCGCCCTCATAAAGAAGGCCGCAAGCCTCATACATTCTTCTTTTGGTGGCTAAAAGAACGATGCCGCTCTCACGAGCAAGCTCTATCATTTCGGGAGTGGGCTGCTTTGAACGAACAAAGACTATGCAAACCATATCCATCATTTCGGCGGTTCTTACCACCTGGGAGTTTACAAGTCCTGTAAGCAAAACTGCCTGGTCCTTAACGTATGCGAGCACATCGCTCATCATGTCGCTTCCGCAGGCTGAATAAACATGCTTTCCCAAAAGCTCTTCATTACAAATAACATCGGCTTCAAGAAGGTCTTTAATAGTACTGATCTTCATACAGTTACTGTCCTTTACTAAATAAAGTTATCAGTTGTACTTTGCTATGATGCCGTCAACATCGTCAACGGTAAGTCTTCCGTAAACCTCGTCGTTAACAGTTAAAACAGGAGCAAGTCCGCAAGCGCCGATGCAACGGCAAGCCTCTAACGAGAACTTTGCATCGTCGGTGCATTCACCGTTACCGATTCCGAGTTTCTCGGAGAATTTGTCGAAAATATCGCCTGCGCCTTTAACATAGCAGGCAGTTCCCAGACAGACAGAAACTCTGTACTTGCCCTTGGGATTGAGAGCAAACTGTGCATAGAAGGTTGCTACTCCGTAAACATCCTCAAGAGGAAGGTTTAAGCCTTCTGCTATCATTTTTTGTACTTCGATGGGCAGGTAGCCGTAAATGTCCTGTGCTTTCTGCATAACAGGCATAAGGCAGCCCTTTTGGTCCTTGAGCTCAGCAATAACCTTATCAAGCTTTGCTTTCTGCTCTGCAGTTCCCTTAAAAGGAACCTTGCAAATCGTGTTTGCCATAATTTTACCTCCTATTTATAATAACAAAACCCATGCACTCACATTATAAAGGCTATCCTAAGGCAAGTTTCAAGGGAAATTTGACTCTAACCATTTAAATGCTTGTGCAGCAAAATAAAATGTGAATTTTACTTTGCTTTAAGCCGATTTTATCGGCTTGCTGAAACGCCAGGGCGCATTTCAACATTCTATAAACATTATAGCAAACTCTTTTAAAAAAATAAATACCTAAAAAGTGGTTTTTTGATAAATTTTTGACATTTTTTTGTATTTTTTTGACTTTTTGCAAATTTCGTCACCCTCCCTGCCTCTTTAGTCCCTTTTTCATTGCAAAAACGCATCAAAAAAACGTAGGGAAGGCATTTATGCCTTCCGAAAAAATGGTATAACCTTCTTTACGGAATGGATAAATCCATTCCCTACAAAAACAAAAAACGCAGGAGAATTGCTCCCGCGTTTTGCGTTATTTCTTTTCAAAATCTTTGCCTGTTATTAAATAATCAATAGAAACATTAAAATACTTAGACATGGCAATAAGAAGTGCCAAAGACGGTTCTTTTTTGCCGTTTTCGTAAAAAGAGATGCTTTCTCTGGAAATATTTAAATCAAGCGCAACCTTTTGCTGATTAAGCTTTCGCTTTTTTCTTATTTCTCGCAAACCTTTCATAAAATCACCCCTAGAGCCGTTGTTCAGACTAATATATTCAGTTACAAAACAACAAAAAGGACTTTAGGTTCCATGTCCTTTTTAGTATGGTTTTGGATTGTTAGTTAGTTCTAAAATATAGTCAGTGGATGTGTTATAAAACTTTGCTAAAAGAATAAGGGCGTCTATGGGAATTTGCCTTTGTCCGTTTTCATATTGGGAATAGGTGTTTTGCTTTATATGAAGGTACTCGGCAATGGTTTTTTGAGTTATATCATTATCTTCTCTTAAATCTTTAAGCCTCACTGACCTGCCTCCCTAACACACAATAATCTGACATTATTATATGTAATCGCAGTTTGAGATATTGACAAATATCTCAATATGTGATACCATTAACAGACAAATGATTGGAGAGATGTGTAATGGCAAACGAAGTGATCTGCGGTTTTTGTAAGCATTATCTGTGGTTTTTAGAAGAAAATTCCATTGATGAGGCCATCTGTTACATTAAGGTCAAGCGCGTTTCGGGATATGACAAGGTTTGCGAGGAGTATTTTACGCGCGACGACATTCACACAAACCGCACCATTCCAAAATATTGCAAGCATTATAACGACGAATTAAAGTTTTAGGGGTTTTGCTCCCGCAAAACCCCTAAAAACCTCTTCACTATTCACTTTTCACTCTTCACTTAAAAAACGCACCCTCTCGGGTGCGTTTTTCTTTAATAGGTGCTGGGAACATCTCTTCCGTTTATAAATTCGGTAATGCCCAGAGCCAATGTGTCAACATACTTAGAGCGAACCAATCCAAGATCGCTTCCGTTTAAGCGGATCATATACTTTCTGCTTGCAACCTTGACATACTCAACAACATCGACCTTTTCTTTATCGCGGTAGGTGTAGGTGATGGTAAAGTCGCCATCGCCCTTATACTGCCCGGGCTCTACCGACTCCTCACAGTAAACGAGCATAATAAGCTGATAGAGGTCGCGGTACTCGCTGGTCGAAAGCTTTTTGCCGTTATAACGGATAACGAGATCCTCACCCTCGCCGGTTGTTTCAAAGACGTATTTGTCCTTTCCGTGCTGGATGGTAAGGTCCTTTATATCGTCTATCATAACGTTTACAACAATGGCACTCATATAATCTATCATATCTTCCTTAAAGAAGGTAAAGTACTCGGAAGAAACAATAAATATCGAATCTCGGTCACTTGACGAAACATAGAAGCAGGGTTTTTCGTTATAGGTAAGGGTGCCGCCGAGCTTTATCTTTATGGTTCTCTTGGCGGTTACCAGTTCTATATTCATATACGGGTCATCAAGGCCGCAATCCTTAAAATCCTTGGCGGTGGGGTTAGGGGAATAGATCTCTTCAGCGGTAAGACCGAAATAGTCATACTGCTTTCCTGCAAAGCTGTCATTAGAAGCGTCCGCCTTAAAGGGCGAGAGGAAAACATACTGTGCCGGGAGCACCTTGGCCTCAACCTTTTCCCCATCCTCTACAGCATCAAGCCTTTCAACCTCGGCTATATACTCGGGGTTTTCCTCAAGAATTATAGGTGTTTTAAGGCCTTTTCCAAAATAGCTTATCTTTTTAACGTGGGGATCTATATCCTTTCCGTCCTCATCGGTTTCAATATCGTCAACAACCGTCATATCAAGATAGAAGGTGTATCTGTACTCAAAAACGCTTGACCATCCGCCATAGGTAAGATAGATCTTATCACTGCTTTTAATGTAGATATATTTTGATCCCGTTGCCGAGGTCTCGCCGATCCAGATCTCAACAACCTCGCCTGTGTCAAATGAAAGCTTTACCTTTGCGATAGGCTCTGCAAGGCCGTAAGGCTCAAGGTCATCAGGGTGCTCAGAGATAAGCTTGGTGGCCGAAAGCTGAGCGGCGTTGGTGGTTATAGCGGTGACAGAGTCGGAATTGAGGGCATAATCCTCCATTCCTTCAAGGACATACTTATCCTCGCCCTTTTTAACAAGGGTAAATCCGCCAAGCTTGTTTTCAACTTCAGCCATTAAAAGCTGATCGGAATTAAATGCATATATAGGTATCTCGCCGTACTCATCGGGCACATCGTTCTGAGAAATAGAACTTGATGCGTTCTGGCTTGATGATTGTCCCAAATTCTGAGGAAGAAGGCCGACAACAAGCACAGCCGCCAAAAGCAGCAGAACCGCCACTGACGAAATAATAATTGTGCGCAGTCTTTTACTCATGAGAACCTCCTGCGAATATAAACGATAAGACAGGCTATAAGAATAAGCACAGGAACCACGATGGCCGCGATCGAGCCGATCAGGTTTGCCTGATCGTAGCTGATGGAAAGAGCTGCGGGTGTAAGATTTTTTGAGGGCAAAAGGAATGTGTTATCTCTTCCGAGAAGGTCATCAATTGCCGCAATTGTAATATCTGCGTTTGCAAAATAATCTCTCTCAAAAAGAACTCCCTCAAAGAAGCCTGTTGAGTTTACAAACAAGAGGCTGGATTCCATGATCTCGATATCCTGGCTGTATCTTGAGTGGGTGGTGCGAGCCATTGCAACATAGGGATAAAGCTTGTCTTTTCCCTCAACTCCGTCGGAGGTTGCAGTTCCTATATCGGAGGTTTCGGTGTGCTGAAGGATAACGGTGTTTTCCATATCAATATCAAGCTTATTTGCTATCTTTGCAGGCTTGCCGTAATAGCCGCAGGCAGTTACCTCCGCTAATGCGGCAGAAAGGGTAAGGTTGGGATCAATAAAGCTTAGGTTTGTTATTCCGGGGTTGCCGGCATAAACAAGCTCATTGTCTGTTTCATAAACAAATCCGCTCTCAAGCTCGATTCCCCAGTCATAAAGGAATGCCTCGAGGTTGGGAAGCACCGGCTGGGTGTAGTCGGCTACATAAATAACGTTTTTGCCGTACTTTCCGTTGTTATAGAGATAATCATCCAGCTTTTTAAGATCATCCTCGGAATAGTCCTTGGTGGGAGCCGAGATTATGAGAATATCGCTGTCATAGTTTATCTCGCTGAAGATGCTCTGTCTGTTAAGGTCATAACCGTTATTTTTAAGCATCGTTTCAAGCTTTTCAAGCTCTTTTTCACCGTGGCCTGTGATAATGGTAGCCTGAGGATGGTCAGAAGCGGTTACAACCATTATGGCAGTTGTCAGAGCGTACTCAGCGGTGAGGCTATACTCTTTTGCAGAGGTATCGGTTGACGAATCGGCAGAGCCGTCCTCGTCATCACTTTCGGCGTAAAGAAAGTCTGCCGAGGTGAGCTGATTGTATCTGTTGCCGCAGACAACAAGGGCATCGCCGTCGGTAAGCTCGATGTTGTCATAATTTGCAGTAAATCCGGGGTTTTTGTCAATGTCAACATAAGAGACCTTGAGATTTTCTGCATACTTCTCGTAGTTTTCGGCAAGAGCGCATATCTTGCTGTAGTAAATGTGGTTGCGAAGATCCTGCTTTGAGCCGATAAAGATTATCTCGATCTCGTAATCATCAAGCGTTCCGAGATACTCAATAGACTCATCCGAAAGCTCGTAATATTTATAAGCCGAGGTGTCGATAGTAAATCCGGGGATCTTGTATGCAAGGGTCTGAACCAAAATGTTTGCCAGAATAACTGCGATTATAAACACGATGGTGAGAACTGTTGAAAGCGAGCCGTACTTTAGGCGGCGCATAAGCTCTGTCTTTGTAAGCCCGACCTTGCCGCTGCTTTTAACCTTTTTATAGCTCTCGCTCTTTTTTTCCTGCACAGCAGGAGCGGCGATGTTTTGGTTTTCCGAAACTATTTCTTCGGAGATGTTTTTATTATCTTTCTTAAAGAAACTCATCACTGCATCCTCCTTTCATTAGCTCCAGCGGCGTTTTTCCATCACCCTTGTAGTGAGGAAGAGACATATTACCGTGGCGCTTAAAAAGTACAGTATATCCGAAAGAGAGACCATTCCGGCAACAAAATTGTCGTAACGGGTCTGGAAGGAAAGGGCATATAATAAATCGGAGATAAACTGCACCGGGAAGAGCTGTGCAACGGTGTCAAGCATAAGCAGCAGGAACATTGCCGCAAGGCTTATAAAGGCGGCAACTATCTGGTTTTCGGTTATTGACGAGATAAGAAGTCCAACCGAGGTAAGCGCCGCTCCGAGCAGCATAAGTCCCAAATAGTTTCCGAGTATGTATCCCCAGGTGGGCTGGGCAAAGAATGCCAGAACCGTTGAGTAAACAAGTGTTACCGAAATTCCGATAAGGTAAAGCAGAAACGCGGCAAAGAACTTGCTCATAACGATTCCTGCAAGCGAAACGGGCGCGGTCAAAAGCGCCTGGTCTGTCTTCTGGCGGCGTTCCTCGCTTAAAAGCCTCATTGTGATGATGGGCATTGTTGAAAGAACTATAACGGTAAATCCACTGTAAACATAGCTCATATCAACGGTGTCATTATAAAGGGTTCCGAACCAGAAATAAATTCCGCTGAAGATATTGAATATTATAAGAACTACATATCCGAGAGGTGTTGTAAAAAAGCTTTTAAATTCTCTTTTGAATATTGCCAGCATTATTTTTTACCTCCCTTTGATGATGTTTTATTAACAAGACCGATAAATATCTCTTCCAAGGTTGCTTCCTGAGCCCTTATCATAAGAAGGCCCCAGCCGCGCTCGATAACGCGCTTGACTATCTCGTTTCTGATGTCAACGCCGTCCTTTGATTTTATTTCATAATCAAAGCTTCCGGCCTCTTTACAGCCAAGGGTTTCAACCTTTTCGGCTCCGGGAATTTTTCCGAGCATACGGAAAGGCGCCTCCTCATCCGAAGCCGCAACTCTGACGGTAAGGTTTGAAGTTGAGCCAAAGGATTTGGTAAGCTCCTGAGCCGAGCTGTCGGCAATAAGCTTGCCCTGATTTATGATAAGAATTCTGTCGCAAACCGCCTGCACCTCAGAAAGAATGTGCGACGAAAGAATAACTGTGTGGCTCTCGCCAAGCCTTTTGATAAGGGTCCTTATCTCGATTATCTGCTTGGGGTCAAGACCAACGGTGGGCTCGTCAAGAATAAGCACCGGGGGATTTCCGATAAGCGCCTGAGCGATACCGACCCTCTGCTTATAACCTTTTGAAAGGTTGCCGATAACGCGCTTTGCAACATTATCGATACGAACAAGCCTGCAGATAGACTCGATATGCTCTTCTCTCGGGAGCTTGACCTTTTTAAGCTCATAAATAAAGTTAAGATACTCAAGCACCGTCATCTGATGATAAAGGGGCGGCTGCTCGGGCAGGTATCCAATCATTTTCTTAACCTCGTCGGGCTCTTCAAGGATATCCTTTCCGCCGATCTTTGCAACGCCCTCACTTGCAGACAGGTAGCCTGTGAGAATATTCATTGTAGTGGTTTTTCCGGCACCGTTTGGTCCGAGAAAGCCAACGATCTCGCCCTCCTTTATTTCAAAGGAGATGTCGTCGACCGCTTTGTTGTGTCCATACCTTTTGGTAAGATTTTTTACCTCGATGGTCATAGTTTTTCCTCCTGTATCGGCAGTGCTCGCGGCACCGTACCTTTTAATTTTACAGCTTTGCCGTCTATCTGGTGAGTACAAATTTTTTCAAATTTGTAAACTTTTAATAAACACAGGCAACGAACAACAAACAATTCATTATATTATACATTTTTTTGCACCCTCTTGTCAAACAAATTGCATTTTTTTGTTAAAATTGTTTGAATTTTTCATTTATTATGGTAGAATAGTACCAATTGATAGTTTTGAAAGGATTGTTTTTATGGCAAAAATAAAGCCATTTAAGGCGCTTATGTTTAAGGACTGCGCAGGAGACAAAAAGGAGCTTGTCTGCCCGCCCTATGATATTATAAACGAGGAGCAAAGAAACGCTCTTTTAGAGAAAAATACGCACAATGTGATCAGGCTTGAGCTCCCGTGCGGAAACGAGCCCTACAAGGACGCCGCCAAAACCCTTAAAAAGTGGCTTGATGATGGCATAGTTGCCCTTGATGAGCGTGAGGGAATTTACATTTACGAGGAAAAATTTAAGGTAAAGGGAAAGAGCTACAGCCTTAAAGGCTTTGTTTCGCTTGTGCGCCTTGCCGAATTTTCAGAGGGCATCGTGCTCCCCCACGAAGAGACCCTTTCCAAAGCCAAGCAGGATCGCTTTGATCTTATGACCGAAACGGGTGTCAGCTTTAGCCAGATCTACTCGCTTTATATGGACGAGGACAGGGCGGTTGAAGGCAAATTAAATGAGCTTTCTGAGAGAAAGGCTGACGTAAGCTTTACCGACGGCGAGGGCGTTACCCACAGCCTGTGGTGCATTTACGACGAGTGCGATATTAACTACATTGCCGAAAAGATGGCAGACAAAAAGCTCTACATTGCAGACGGGCACCACAGATACGAAACCGCTCTCAATTTTGCCCGCGCAAACTCCAAGGACCTTTCTGACGAGGGCGAGCGCACAAATTACTGCATGATGATGCAGGTTAATATGGAGTGTGACGGGCTGGTGGTTTTCCCGACTCACCGTGTGCTTCACAGCCTTGAAAGCTTTGATGAAAAAGAACTTTTGGAGCGCTGTGACAACGACTTTAAGATAGAGCAAAATCTGCCTCTTGCCGAGGCTGAGTCGGTTTTGAAAAAGGCCTTTGAAAAGGGCGAAAAGACCTTCGCTTTTTATTGCGGCGGCGAATTTTTCACCCTTATGACGCTTAAAGACCCTGCTATTATGGCAGAAATTCTGCCCGACAAAAGCGCCGCTTCTCAAAACCTTGATGTTTCGGTTTTGCATTCTCTTGTTTTGGAGCGCCTTTTTAACATAGACCGCGAGAATATGGCAAATCAGAAAAACCTTTTCTACACACGCGACATTTCCGAGGCAATAGACGAGGTTAAAAGCGGCAGAGCAAACTGCGCCTTCCTTATAAATCCGACCAGGGTTACAGAAATTCGAGATGTTGCCGCAGCGGGCGAAAAAATGCCCCAAAAATCGACATATTTCTATCCCAAGCTCACAACAGGGCTTGTAATGAACAAATTCAGAGAGCCAAAGGAATAAATTTATATTGCATAATGTTGTAGGGGAGGGGCTTGCCCCTCCCGTTAATTTTATACCTTCCTTGCGAGCGGAGCAGAATCCCTCCACCGCTAAAGCGGTCCCCCTCACCACTGCCGTGTCAACTCAAAAATGTAAAACAAAAAGGACCTAAAGACTTAGGCCCTTTTTTACTTATTTATATTGCAATATGTCAGATATATCGCAGCCGAGCGCAGAACACATTCTGTCCAGCACATAGCTATCATAGCGCACAACCTTGTTTTTGTAATATTTGTCTACAACCTGGTATTGTATTCCTGCTCGCTTAGACAGCTCATACCTGCTAATTTTTAATTTTTCTAAGGTTTCGTCAAGCTTTATTCTTATCATAATCTTATTATACACCTCTAAATTATATTTTATTAGAGATATATTTACTTGACAATTCTCATATATAGATATATACTTATATAAATATATATCAAACAGAACTTAGGTGATTTTATGGAAAATGTGGTAAAGTGCTGGCATTGTAAATATTACAAATGGTTTTCAGACGATAAACGCAACCAAACCGCCATTTGTGACATTAAAAACAGTCGGGTTTCTGCAAACGATAAGGTTTGCGAGGAGTTTGTTTTGCACCAAGGCATTCACACGACCCGCGATATTCCAAAATACTGCAGACACTATAATAACGATTAAAAGCCGCCCAATCGGGCGGCTTTTTGTTGTATGGAATGTTTTTGTTTGTTTTTAGAACTCAATTGTTTTTTCGATGTAGGCGGCGACGTCCTCAATTTTAATTCGCTCCTGCTTCATAGTGTCGCGGTCGCGAACGGTTACGCAGCCATCCTCTAAGCTGTCAAAATCATAGGTGATACAAAGCGGTGTACCAATTTCATCCTGACGGCGATAGCGCTTGCCGATAGAGCCTGTTTCGTCAAAGTCTATCATAAACTTCTTAGAAAGCTCGGTGTAAAGCTTGCCCGCCTCGTCTGAAAGCTTCTTTGAAAGGGGCAGAATTGCCGCCTTAAAGGGAGCAAGGGCAGGGTGGAAGTGCATAACAACACGACTGTCGTTCTTCTCAGCATCAATGACCTCTTCGTCATAAGCTTCGCAAAGGAAGGCAAGGGTAATTCTATCTGCACCGAGCGAGGGCTCGATAACATAAGGAACATATTTCTCGTTTGTTTCGGGGTCAAAATACTCCATTGCCTCGCCGCTGTGGTTCTGGTGCTGAGTGAGGTCGTAATCGGTTCTGTCGGCAACGCCCCAGAGTTCGCCCCAGCCAAACGGGAACATAAACTCAAAGTCGGTTGTTGCCTTGGAATAGAAGCAAAGCTCGTCGGGATCGTGGTCGCGAAGTCTTAGGTTTTCCTCTTTGATGCCGAGGTTTAATAAAAAGTCGCGGCAATAGCTTCTCCAGAAGTCAAACCACTCTAAATCTGTTCCGGGCTTGCAGAAGAACTCAAGCTCCATCTGCTCAAACTCGCGGATTCTGAAAATAAAGTTTCCGGGAGTTATCTCGTTTCTAAAGGATTTACCGATCTGGGCAACGCCGAAAGGAACCTTTTTACGAGTGGTACGCTGAATGTTTTTAAAGTTTACAAAAATTCCCTGCGCAGTTTCGGGGCGAAGATAAATTGTAGAGGAATTGTCCTCGGTTACGCCCTGGAAGGTTTTGAACATAAGGTTGAATTTTCTGATATCGGTAAAATCAAGTGCGCCGCAATCGGGGCAAGCAATCTTGTTTTCCTTTATGTAGTCAGCCATCTCGGAATCCGACCAGCCGGCAGGGTTTATATCAAGATTATTCTCGGCGGCATAGTCCTCAATGAGCTTGTCGGCACGGTGTCTTGTTTTGCAGGCCTTGCAGTCCATAAGAGGATCGGAAAATCCGCCGAGGTGTCCGGAGGCTACCCAGGTTTCAGGGTTCATTAAAATTGCGCTGTCAAGTCCTACATTGTAGGGGCATTCCTGCACAAACTTTTTCCACCAAGCACGCTTGACGTTATTTTTCAGCTCAACTCCAAGAGGGCCGAAGTCCCAAGAGTTTGCAAGGCCGCCGTAAATTTCGCTTCCGGGATAAACAAATCCGCGTCCCTTACAAAGAGCTACGATTGTGTCCATTGTCTTTTTTGAGTTTTCCATTTTTATATACCTCTTTTTTAAAATTACTTTTTAGTAGCTGCGGCGCGCCTTAACGCCGCAATTTCTGCCTTTGTAAGCTCGCGATGCTGCCCAGGCTGAAGCATTCCCAGCTTTAATGGGCCTATCGCCGTGCGCTTAAGCCTTTTAACATTTAAGCCCACTGCCTCGCACATTTTTCTTATCTGGCGGTTTCTTCCCTCGCGGATGGTCATTTCCAAAACGCTTCTTGTCGGCGAGGTACTTACAATATTTATAACCGCGGGTGCGGTCATTCGCCCATCTATCACAACGCCCGAAGAAAGCTCACTTGCCGCCTCGTCGCTAACGCCTGAGTCGACCGTTACCCTATATCTTTTGGAGATGTGAAATTTGGGATGCATCATCATATTAGCAAATTCGCCGTCGTCCGTCAAGAGCAAAAGACCTTCTGACACCATATCAAGCCTGCCTATTGGGTAAACCCTGACTCCGAGGTCAGAAACAAGCTCGGAAACTGTTTTTCTTCCCTTTTCGTCTGCCATTGTGGTGACATAGCCGCGCGGCTTATTTAAAGCGATGTAATGCTTTTCCCTTTTGCGTGAGTAGTTTATAGGCACATCGTCAACTGTTATGCGGTGCTGATTGGGGTCGACCTGCTGACCGATAGTTGCCGGATGGCCGTCAATTTTAACTGCACCTGCGCGAACAAGCTCCTCTGCCTTTCTGCGAGAACAAACTCCTGCTTCGGATAATATTTTCTGAATTCTTTCCTTCAATTTAAAGTCCTCCTGCTTTAAAAGAGCGATTTAATAAACTGCACAAATTTTTCGAATATATTTAGCGGCCGCGGCTCTATCATTTCTTTTTTTGCGTGGGCAGACTCGCTTGCCACAAGCTCGGTTTCAAAAATTGCCTTGCCATCTATCTCAAAAACAAGCCGCCCGACTATCTGCCCGCTGTAAACGGGAGCATATTCAAAGGGGCGCATAAACACCTGTGTTTCAAGCTTTTCTCCCCGCCTTAAGTACAAAGAGGGCGTTTCAAAGGGCGCAACGGCTATCTCGGTTTTTTCGGAATTTACGATTTTAAGCGGCGCGATTTTGCCTATATCAGCGTCGCTTTTTGTATAAAGCGAAAAGCCGTAGCTGTAAAGATTTTTGTGGTCCTGCCAGTCGCTCGGGGCTTTTAATGTTACGCAAACAAGGGTTCTCCCCTCGCGCCTTACGGCAGAAACGAGGCATCTGCCTGCCTTTTTAGTAAACCCCGTTTTAATGCCGATACAGCCCTCCACCTCTTTAACAAGGCGGTTGTGATTATAAAAGGTTCTCCTGCTTTTTTCTTTTCCAAAACTTACTGTGTACTTTGGTTTGGAGCAGATCTGTAAAAACCGCGCGTTTTTTATAGCCTCTGCACCCAGCAGGGCCATATCATAGGCGGTGGAATAATGGTTTTCATTATCAAGTCCCGAAGGGGTTACGAAGCTTGTATTCTTCATTCCGATAAGCGCGGCTCGCTCATTCATCTTTTTTGCAAACGACTCGATGCTTCCCGAAATTTTAATGGCGGCGGCATTTGCCGCATCGTTTCCTGAAAGCATTAGCATTCCGACAGCCAAAGCATCAAGAGAAACAACATCGCCCTCAATAAGCCCCATCGAGCTTCCCTCGACCCGTATTGCATTGCTATCGACAACGAACTGCTCGTTTCTCTTTTCGCTTTCAAGAGCGAGCAGTGCCGTCATGATCTTTGTGGTGCTTGCCATGGCAAGCCTTGTGTTCTCGTTTTTAGCGTACAAAACCGCACCTGTGTCGGCATCTATCAAAACTGCCGCCAGCGCCGAAACCGACGGCTCGGCCGCGGCCGAAAACGGCAATGCAAAAACAAAAATCGAAAGGGCAAGCAAACAGGCAACACACTTTTTCATAAAACCACTCCTGCAATTAGTTTACAAAATTATATGCAAAAAGCGGCTGTGTTTTTCTTTTATTCCTGCTCTTTATCCTTTTTTATAAGAGAAGAGATCTGATTTACCGCGTCGGGAATCATATTGACAAGTCTGTCAACAGTTTCGCCGTCCTTGGCAAGCTGCAAAAGGCGAACGTTTCCGTTTTCAACCACCAAAAACGCCTTGGGAGTAACGGTTATTCCCGCTCCGCCTCCGCCGCCAAAAAGATCCTTGGGGTTTTTAGAGGGGAAATCAGAGCCTCCCGAAGCAAAGCCGAGCGACAGCTTTGAAACAGGGATGATAACTGTGTTTTCGCCAATTTCAATAGGCTTTCCGATAACGGTTTCGGAATTTGCAAGCTCCTTTACCTTTTGAATGGTGGTTTCCATAAGCTGAGAAATGGGATGTTCACTCATTGATTTTTCTCTCCTTTATTTTCTTTTTTAGCTGGAAGCGCATCTGCTAATCTTAAAAGCAGCGGCACTATTTTGTGAAGGTTAAAAAGATAGGACGCAGGGCGCGACCAGAACAGCGCCTTAAAGGTTATCTCGGTGTCCTCGCTATTATAATCGGGGCAAACCTCTATCTCGCGTTTTTTTATTATTATAAAGTTTGCAAGCGCCGCGGCGGCTGTGTGAAAATAAGCCGACATTTTGCCTGTGTTTACGGCCGTTTCAGAGGCGTCCTCTCCGCCAACCTTGGCTAAAAGCTTAAACTTCACCCTATGAAACGAAACGGCAAGCCTTCCTAATGAGCCGCCTGAAGAAACAAGGCCGAAAAATTTATCCATTGCCTCAAAAAAGGACACTTTTGGTTTTTGCTTTTTCTCTTTAGGCGCGCCTTGGCTTTTGTCCTTGCTTTTTTCCGCTTTTGGTTTGGCAGGATAAAGCCGCTTTTTTATAAAAAAGTAGCGCAGGTCAACAAAAAGCTGGCCGCCCTCATATCTGACGTAAAAGGAAATAGGCAAAAAGATTAAAAATGCAATCAGCGCCAAAACTGCGGCTACTGAAACTATTGCAATCTGCGGGCCGCTCATTGCTCGTCACTTTTCTCTGCCGACTCCAAAAGCAGACCTGCCTGCTGGGCGGGGTAAGCGAGAGCCTCAGAGAGCTGATGCGCGCTCGCCTCTTGGGGCAGGGCAGGAAGCATATCAAGCGATGAAAGCCCAAAGGCGCGCATAAAGTTTGCGGTGGTTTTAAAGGCTATCGGTCTTCCGGGAAGGTCAAGACGGCCTGCCTCCTCGATAAGCTCCTTTTCACAAAGCGTTGCCACAACGCCCGAACAGTCAACCCCTCTTATCTGCTCCATAAAAGCTCTTGTTACAGGCTGATTGTAGGCGATAATTGCAAGCACCTCAAGCGCCGCCTGAGAAAGAGGCTGATTTCTTCTTATGTCGAGCGCGGCGCGAACCTTGTCGGCATATTCCTTATTGCTTGACATCTGGTAGCTGTCACCCAGCTTTAAAACCAAAATGCCGCCCGCTCTGTTTTCATAATCATCTATGATCTGATCCAAAAGATTTTTTACGGTTTTTAAATCAAGCTCCAAAACCTCGGCTATTCTCGCTGCCGAAACAGGCTCTCCGCTTGTAAAAAGAATTGCCTCTATTGCTCCTCTATGTTCTCTGATTCCCAAGGCTCGTCCCCTCCTGCACTGTTATAACAAATGGTTTTTCCGTCGTCCGAAACTGTAACTCTTGAGTGCCTGATAAGCTCCAAAACTGCCAAAAACGAAGCAACAAGCTCGTATCTGTCGTTATTCTGAAGCCAGACCTCTTCGATAGGAATGTTTCCACTGCCCATAACCTTTGATAAAATGAGCATAATTCTTGAGCGGATAGAAACCATTCTTCTCGCAACAATCTGTGTAAATGCCGAGGCAGGCGGCGGCATTTTTCTCTGCCTTCTGCCTGCAACGGCAAGGTATGCCTCGAGTAGCTTTTGCTTGTCCACGGTTCCCTCAAAGGTTTTGGGAAGCTCTATCTCGGCAGGCTGACGCACAAAAATGTCGCCCCCGATGTTTCTCTCTTTTAGCTCTGCGGCCACCTGCTTGCAAACGCTGTATTCAAGAAGCTGACCTTCGAGCTCTAATTTCATTTCCTCTGCCTCGTCCTCGTGTTTAGGCAGAAGCATGGCGGTTTTGATATAAACAAGCCTTGCCGCCATCTCAAGAAACTCGCTTGCCACTTCCATATCCTGCTCCTGCATCTGAGCAATATACGCAAGATACTGCTCTAAAAGCTGAGAAATGGGAATATCGTAAATATCAAGCTTGTGCTTTGCAATAAGTGACAAGAGAAGGTCTAAAGGGCCTTCAAATTTTTCAAGTTTAAATTCGGGTGCTCCCAAATCAAAACATCCTTTCTTTTTTTATCCGAAATTTATCAGACTGTCTATCGAAATTACCACAGCAGGCCCCATAAAGAAGGTGATCTTATCAAAAAGCCATAAGAATATTCTGCCGAAAAAGCCTATTATCGTCGACAAAACGCCTGTGGTGCGGTTTAAAATCAAAATTCCTATCAAAATGTACTGGCTGTAAAATTCCATCTTATCAAAAAACTGCTGCGCCTTGTAGGGCAAAAAGTAATTTAAAATTCTTGAGCCGTCAAGCGGCGGAATGGGCAAAAGATTAAAGAAAGCAAGCAGTATGTTGGTGTACATTATCTCAAAACAAAGCCAGTTTAAGAAATAAAAGAAATCATTTTGAGTTTGCACAGCCAAAAGAAATGCGCCCTTTGAAAGAACCATAAACAAAAGCGACAAAATCAGGTTTGAAACAGGGCCTGCCAGAGAGGTGAGCGCCATTCCAAGGCGCATATTGCACTTAAATCTCGAAGGATTTACGGGAACAGGCTTTGCCCAGCCAAAACCGAATAAAATCATAGAGAGTGTTCCGAAAAGGTCAAGGTGCGCAAAGGGATTTAAGGTTAATCTGCCTTGATAGTACGCCGTGTCGTCGCCGAGCTTGTTTGCAATAAAGCCGTGCGCAAATTCGTGAAAGGGCAGAGATATAATTACCATAAGGGCAAAGGGAAGGTAATTTATAATAGTTGGTAGAATATTATCCATATTTTTTCGCCTTTCATAAGATTTCCATCTTAAATATTAATTATATCACGGAATATAAAAAAACACAATAAAAAAATTCTATTTTTAAGCCATTGATATTAAAAAAATACTTTGATATAATAAGAGTGTTGACAATTTTTCATAAGATCGTAAAGGAAGATGAAAATGGCCGCCGATAAACTTATTATAAAGGGTGCAAGGGAGCACAATCTCAAAAACATAAATGTTGAGATCCCGCGCGACAAGCTTATTTGCATGACCGGCCCTTCGGGGTCGGGAAAGAGCTCGCTTGCCTTTGACACCATATATGCCGACGGACAGCGCCGCTATGTTGAAAGCCTTTCGTCCTATGCCCGTCAGTTTTTGGGTCAGATGGATAAGCCCGAGGTGGACAGCATAGAGGGTCTTTCACCTGCCATTTCGATAGACCAGAAGACCACAAGTAAGAACCCCCGCTCCACCGTTGGAACGGTTACCGAAATTTACGATTACCTGCGTCTTTTATATGCGAGAATAGGTGTTCCGCACTGCCCGATCTGTAACCGAGAAATAAAACAGCAGTCGGTTGATGAGATAGTTGACAGGCTCAAAGCCTTTCCCGAGGGAACCAGACTTCAGCTTCTTTCCCCCATTGTTCGCCGCAGAAAAGGAGAGCACAAAAAAGAGCTCGAGGCCGCCGCAAAGTCAGGCTTTGTTCGCGCAAGGGTAGACGGCATTCTCTATGAGCTTTCCGAGGAAATCGCTTTAGACAAAAACAAAAAGCACGACATTGAAATAGTGGTCGACCGCCTTGTTATAAAAGAGGGGGCTGATGCCCGACTTGCCGACTCGGTGGAAACGGCGCTTTCGCAGTCCGGCGGCCTTTTAATTGCCCTCACAGACGAGGGCGAGGCCCTCTTTTCTCAGCACTACTGCTGCCCCGACCACGACATAAGCATAGAAGAGCTTTCGCCGAGAATGTTCAGCTTTAATAACCCTATGGGCGCCTGCGAAAAATGCACAGGTCTCGGCAACTTTTTAGAGGTTTTGCCCGACCTTATTATCCCCAACAAAAACCTCTCGATAAACGAGGGCGCAATAAAGGCAAGCGGCTGGAGTGTTTGGGAGCACAGCACAATTGCCGCAATGTATTTTGACGGCCTTGCAAAGCACTTTAACTTTTCGCTTGACACCCCCGTTAAAGACCTTCCCAAAGAGATTATTGACATTCTTATGTACGGCACACAGGAAAAGTTTGAGATGGTGCGAAAAAATGAGTACGGCAGCGGAGTTTACAAAACCACCTTTGAGGGAATTGCAAACAATTTAAGCCGCCGTTTTCGCGAAACGACAAGCGACTGGGTAAGAAATGACATTCAGCGCTCCATGACCGAAGTCCCCTGCGACAAATGCGGCGGCAGGCGCTTAAAGCCGCTTGCCTTAGCCGTTACAATCGGCGGACTTAACATCAGCGAAATATGCGAGCTTTCGGTTGTCGAGGCGATTGATTTTATCAAAAATCTTTCGCTTTCAGAGCGCGAAAAAATGATTGCTGAGCGAATTTTGAAGGAAATTCTTGACCGCCTTTCGTTTTTAAACAATGTCGGACTTTCCTACCTCACATTATCTCGCGCCGCCGCCTCGCTTTCTGGCGGCGAGAGCCAGCGAATAAGACTTGCAACCCAGATTGGCTCTTCCCTTGTCGGCGTGCTTTACATCCTTGACGAGCCAAGCATTGGCCTTCACCAGCGCGATAACTGCCGCCTTATAGACACCTTAAAACACCTGCGAGATATAGGCAACACCGTTATCGTGGTCGAGCACGACGAGGACACCATCAGAAGCGCCGACTATGTTGTTGACATCGGCCCCGGTGCCGGAGTTCACGGCGGCGAGGTTATCTATGCGGGCGATGTTGAGGGGCTTAAAAAATGCAAAAAGTCGCTTACAGGCGCATTTTTAAGCGGCAGGGACAGAATTGAGGTTCCCAAAGAGCGCAGAAAATCCGACGGCAGATACTTAACGGTTATAGATGCGAGCGAAAACAATCTTAAAAACATAACGGCAAAGTTCCCCATCGGTCTTATAACCTGCGTAACAGGCGTTTCGGGAAGTGGAAAAAGCTCGCTTGTAAACGAGATAATTTACAAAAAGCTTGCCGCCTCTCTTAACCGCGCCCACACCGTCCCGGGAAGGCACAAGGATATACAGGGCATCGAGCATCTTGACAAGATAATCGCCATAAATCAGTCGCCAATTGGCAGAACTCCGCGCTCAAATCCCGCCACCTACACCGGCGTTTTTGACGACATACGCGCCCTTTTTGCCCAAACTCCCGATGCCAAAAGGCGCGGCTACAATTCGGGCAGATTTTCCTTTAATGTCAAGGGTGGTAGATGCGAGGCCTGCTCGGGCGACGGAATTCTCAAGATAGAAATGCACTTTTTGCCCGATGTTTTTGTTCCCTGCGAGGTCTGCAAGGGCAAAAGATACAACAGAGAGACCTTGGAGGTTAAATACAAGGACAAGAGCATCTCGGATGTGCTTAATATGACGGTTGAAGAGGCGCTTAGTTTCTTCTCCAATGTTCCCAAGATAAAAAACAAGCTGCAGACGCTTTATGATGTCGGCCTTTCTTATGTAACGCTCGGGCAACCTGCAACAACCCTTTCGGGCGGCGAGGCGCAGAGAGTTAAAATCGCGACCGAGCTTTTAAAGAAGTCAACAGGCAAGACAATCTATATTTTAGACGAGCCTACAACGGGACTTCACCCCTCTGATGTAAAGCTCTTGATCAAAGTTATCCAGAGGCTCTGCTCGGGCGGCAACACCGTTATTATAATCGAGCACAACCTCGATGTTATCAAAACTGCCGACCACATCATCGACCTCGGCCCGGAGGGAGGTTCTGGCGGCGGACAGATAATTGCACAGGGCACTCCCGAAGAGGTCTCCAAGATTAAAGGCTCTTACACAGGGCAGTTTTTAGCACCACTTTTAAAATAAGCAAACACACTTTAGCGAGGCAAAAAAAATGAACACAGCACTTATAGTTTTAGGACAGGTTTTTATTATTCTCATTTTAATGGCGGTTGGTGCCGCAGCATACAAAACAAAAATGATCTCAGAAAAAGCGGCTGACGATATGGCGGCGTTTGCCTTAAAGATCGTTACGCCCTGCGTAATAATTCAGGCATTTCAGATCGATTTCGACCCGCACAAGCTTTTCAATATGCTCATTGCGGCGATTCTCTCGATTCTCACACACATTGTGGGCATAGTTCTGGCAAAGCTTTTCTTCAGAGAGGATACCGACGGCAACAAGGTTCGCCGTTTTGCCGCAATTTATTCTAACTGCGGCTTTATGGGAATCCCCTTAATTCAGGGCGCAGTGGGAAATGAGGGCGTTTTGTACGCCTGCGTTTACCTTGTGGTTTTTCAGGCACTTATGTGGAGCCACGGTGTTATGACCATCAAAGGCGGCTTTAAAAGCATAAAGCCCTACAAGATTTTTGTTAACGCAGGAACCATTGGAATTGCAGTAGGCTTGCCGCTGTTTTTCTTCTCGGTTAAGCTTCCCGACGTGCTTTCTCAGGCGGTGGGGCACATTGCAAATTTAAACACTCCTCTTGCAATGATAGTAAGCGGCGTGTATGTTGCAAAATCGGACATAAAAAAGGCATTTACCCGCCCCAAGAATTACCTGAGTGTTTCGCTAAGGCAGATCATAGTTCCGCTTATAATGATGGCGGTGATCTTAGCCTTCCCCATAAACCCGACGGTCGCTCTTTCGATTTTACTTATTGCCGCATGCCCGGTTGCTTCATCGGTAACGCTGTTTGCCGCCCTTTACGGCAGCGCTCGCGACCTTGAATGCGCAGGTCGCACCCTCACCCTTTCAAACATTCTTTCGCTTGCAACCATTCCTTTGATAGCACTTATCTACGCAAAGCTTTTAGAAATTTTAGGATAACAAAAAGAGCGGTCAGTCGACCGCTCTTTTTTATAATTGATTTGATTTTTAGGACAGGCCGCCGCCTTTTATATGCTCTGCCAAAAGGTCGCGGGCAAAGGTTGTTTCATCGTATTTTTCCACAACCGTCAGCTTGTTTGGGGCATAATATGCCGAATAAGTATCAACAACAATATAGTAGGTTTTGTTTAAATTTATGTTCTCGCGAACCGTTTTTCCGTAGCTTCCGTAGCTTATAAAATAGTCGCTGTTGCTTGTTTCAAAAAACTTGCGCTTAAGGTTAAGTCCGCTTATTGAGCAAAGAACAAGCTGGTTGTCAAACGGGAGCAGGGATTGAAGCTGTGAGTAGGTAACATCGCCTCTTTCGAGATTATACGGGCTTCGCACCGACATAAAGCCGCCGCCCAAAACAATGTCATATTTTTTGCCCCACTGCTCAACGCCTTTTTTGTAATAAAGATCGGCAACTATCTGCTTTATCTGCTCTGAGTTGCGACTGCTTTTATTGTAGCCGAGAACATCCTTTGAGGGCGCTATAAGATCGTCGTATTTTAACAAAAGCTTATCGACAAGCGGGTGGTCGCTTAAATTCTGATACTGATATATCGAAACAAGCTCGGCGCTGTGCACGCTGTGGCTTAATGTGACCGAGTTTATCGAAACCTCGGCGCGCGAAATACCGCCCTTATTATCGCCTCTGTTCTGCAGGTGGTAAACGCCGTATTCGTCCTTAAGGCGATAGCCCTGATGGCTGTGACCCTCAAAAACAAGGTCTATATAGCCGTTTGAAAGCGAGGTGTCGTAATATGACGAGATCTGCGAGGATGACACCGAGGTTATGGAATTTGTGTTTGTTTTGCCGTAGCCATCGTGCAAAAGATAAACTATAAAGTCGGCGCCCTTTGACTTAAGCCTTTCCGACTCCTTTTTAACAAGGCTTGTAAGCTCTCTTCCGGTTTTGAAATAAACCTCGGCGCATTTATCGACCGCGATTGAAGAATAGCAGTCGCCAATGGCTCCGATAATTCCTATCTGCACCGAGCCGCTGTCTATCATAACAGAAGGCTCGCAATAATCCGCAATGGCGTTGGTTTTCCTGTCATAAACATTTATGGCAAGGAAAGGAAACTCTGCAAGCTCCTCGTTTTCCTCTATGTACTTTTGGCCCCAATCGTATTCGTGATTTCCGAGCGCCATGGCGGCAAAATCAAGCTCGTTCATCCAATCGGTCATAATAAGGCCTTTTGTCATATTAGACTCCGAGCTCCCCTGCCACATATCGCCTGCCGAGAGAAAAACGCAGTTGCGATTGGCTTTTTTGGCGTTTTCTAAGTAGGTAGTAAGCTCGTCAACTCCAATGTTATCGTCTGTGTCGTCAAATTTTCCGTGAAGGTCGTTTATCGAGTAAAAATCAAAGTAAACTATAACCGAGGTGGCACATAGGTCACAAACTCCGTTATCGTCGCCGTCGCGATGACCTTTGCAGGCGTTTGAGCTCGTTTGACCACTCGTGCTTCCTTGCTGATTTGAGCCTAAGTGCGACCCCGACGGTCCTTTTGAGCTATCCTGTGAGTCTGCGCCCGACGAGCCTGACTGACTGTCTGCCTGCGACGACTGCTCGTAATCTATAAAAACTGTATCCGAGCAAATATCACAAACGCTGTTTCTATCATTATCGATGTGCTCTTTACATTTAGAACTCTGAGAGCAGGCAGATAAAAGAGCTGAAAAAATAATTAAAAAGGCCAAAAGCTTGGCAACACTTTTTTTCATAAACTTCCCCTTGATCGTAATTTTTAGGTGATGTTCAAACACAAAATGTAGACTTTTCAAGCACCATTATAATGATTGTAGTTTGTCGAAATGCTGAACAGCGTTTCGACAGCCGATTTTGTCGGCTTTGCAGAATTAAATTAAAAAAATTTAATTCTGCACGACATTCATTTCAATGGACATAGTCAAATTTTCTCTGAAAATTTGACACCAAATCTTTGTTTTGGTGTCGATACAGTAAGTTCCTTACTGTTTCGACTAACTATAGCCATTATACCACCTAAAGTGAATAATAACAAGAGGGGTGTTTTTTTCGACAAATTAATTAAAATATCTTTGAAAATAGACTTGCCTTTTATACCCGTTTATGCTACTATATTATAGGATAATAATCTTATTATTTTTATATATTTTCTGTCTTGTTTTTGACCCCTTGTAAACGGTTGCCTACCGCTTTTCCCCGCGAAAAACTGTAATCAACCGTTATGTTTTTGTTTTGAATAGAGAATGAGGAAAGAGTGTAATATATGAACAAACGCTTTCGCCTTTCCACAGCGCTTGATGTGGACGACCTTTTGCTTGAATGTGTGCCCTATGCAATCCGTTTAGCAAATGAAAAATACAAATTCGATCCCCCGCTCTCACTGCACGAAGTAAACCGTTGGGGTAAAACTGGAACCCGCTCGGATGTTATTTTTGAGTTTATGGATGACCCCGACTTTTTCTTAAATCAGCCGGCCATCAGCGGTGCGCGCGAGTTTGTTCAGAAGCTGTCAAAAATGACAGAGATATTTGTTACAACGGCCGTCTGGCCCGAATATATGAATCAGCGCTTTCAGCGCATTCTCGAGGTGTTTCCCGAGATTCCCCGCGACCACATTCTGATGGGCTCACGCAAGGATCTTATCGACGTTGACATTTTGTTTGACGACGGGCTTCACAACGTGCTTAATTCCAGCGCGGCATATCCCATCTTGATGCGCCGCCCTTGGAACAGCGAGGCAACAGGTATTTTGGCTGTTAACACCTATGATGAATTTTTAAAGTTAGTAGAGATAATCGCAAACAGCTACAGCGCAAAGCAAGAGAGGCTTTCTCCCGATCAGCCCGGAATAGTTGTTCTTGTCGGCCCCTCGGGAAGCGGAAAGAATGAGATCGCCCGCGAGCTTTTAAAAAAGGCGCCTTCTTTTGAAAAGCTTATAAGCTACACAACAGATAAGTCTGTTAAAAACAGGCAGGACGGATGGTATCGCTATCTTTCTAAGGACGAATTCAGAAAAATGTGCGACAGCGGCGAGCTCTTTGAATCTACAAACTATGCCCGCCACGCATACGGCTCACGCAAAAGAGATGTTGAAAAGATCCTTGAGGGCGGCAAGCATGTGCTGACGGTCATGGACATCTGCGGCGCCATGGCATTAAAGACCCGTTTTCCCAACGTTGTCACCATTTACGTTAAAAGGGACAAAAAGGAGCTTATAGTCGACATTCTCAAAAAAGACTGTACCGTTGAGGACAAGGCTAACCGTCTGCTTGCTATTGCTCCCGAAGCTCGCAATGCTCAGGTCTGCGATTACACCGTTGTTTTTGATAACTGCGAGCAGGCCGTAGATCAGATACGGGACAGGCTTGGCGTTTAAGTTTTTTATAAACGGCGATGCTCTTTAAAAAACGAGAGCATTGGCTTAAGGAGTAAAGCTTATATGAACACAGATCTTCAAAAAGCCGGCCTTGGAAAAAGATTTATCGCCGCAATTTTTGACGGCATTTTGCTGAGCATCATCGCCGTTGGCTTGGCGGCTCTGCTTTCCTCGGCCTTTGGCTACGATGGATATATGAACACCGTAAACGAGGCTTACGCAAAATACGAGGCTAAGTACGGGGTAGAATTTCAAATTAACGAGCAACAATATAACGAGCTTAGCGAAACAAAGCGCCAAAACTACGACGCCGCTTATAAAGAATTGACAGAGGACGAGAGCGTAACCTACGCTTACAATATGCTCATAAACCTCACCCTGCTGATTATGACACTCAGCATTTTAGTTGCTGTAATTGTTATTGATTTTGCAGTCCCGCTCTTTTTTAAAAACGGGCAGACACTCGGCAAAAAGATATTCGGCATAGCTCTTATGCACACCGATGGGATACAGGTAAGCCCCATTCAGCTTTTTGCGCGCACAGTTTTGGGCAAATTTGCCTTTGAGCTTATAATTCCGCTCAATGTCATTATGATGATATTCTTTAATTTCATCGGCATCACAGGCGCCTTGATCCTGCTTATTCTTTTGATAGCAGAAATAATTTGTTTGGCGGTTACCCGCACCAATTCTTTTCTGCACGATGCCATCGCAGGCACAGTTGCAGTCGATTTTTCAAGCCAGAAAATCTTTAAAAACCGCGAGGAGCTTATTGAGTACACCAAGGCCCTTCACTTAGAGAGAGCCGAGCGCTCGACATATTAATTTAAGTGCACCATAAACAATTTACATATAACTTGAAAGGGAGACACTATGAAGGTTGTATTAGAAAATCTCACAAAAATCTTTCCCAGCAGGGACAAAAAGGCAGGCAAAGAGGTTGTTGCTGTCAACGATTTCACCTTTGAGATCCCCGACGGTCAGCTGGTCGGTCTTCTCGGACCCTCAGGCTGCGGAAAGAGCACCACGCTTTATATGATAAGCGGTCTGCAAAAGCCGACAAGCGGCAAGATCTATTTTGGTGATGACGATGTTACCGAGCTTTCAACAGAAAACAGAGGCATCGGTCTTGTGTTCCAAAACTACGCTCTGTATCCTCACATGACCGTAAAGCAAAACATCCTCTTCCCTCTGCAGAATTTAAAGGGCAAGGACAAGCTTTCCAAAGAGGAAATGCTCGAGCGCGCTTACGAGGCCGCAAGGCTTGTTCAGATAGACGAGCTTATGGATAGAAAGCCCAGCGAGCTTTCGGGCGGTCAACAGCAGCGTGTTGCAATTGCGCGCGCCCTTGTTAAGATGCCGAGAGTTCTCTTACTTGACGAGCCTCTTTCCAATCTTGACGCAAGACTTCGTCTTCAGACCCGTGAAGAGATCCGCCGCATCCAGAAGGAAACAGGAATCACCACCGTTTTCGTCACTCACGACCAGGAAGAAGCTATGTCTATCTCCGATGTTATCGTTGTTATGAAGCTGGGCGTGGTTCAGCAGATCGGCAAGCCCCAAGAGGTTTACGACAATCCTACAAACCTCTTTGTTGCCAAGTTCCTCGGAACCCCTCCCATCAACGTGCTTGAAGGCAAGGTTGAGGGCGGAAAGGTTTATATTGGTTCTGAAGCTGTTTTAGAGGTTTCGGGCGTTGAGGATCAGGAGGTCTTTATCGGCGTTCGCCCCGAAGGCCTTGAGCCTAATGAAAACGGCGCATTTACCTGCAAGCTCAACAACCTTGAGGTCATGGGCAGAGATGCCAGCGTTGTTTCAACACACGAAAGCGCCCTTACACCCGTTATCCGCGCCATCATCAGCTCGGATATCAAGATCGATCCCGCAGCCGAGACCGTTAAGTTTAACGTTAAACCTCATAAGTTCTTCCTTTTCAACAAAGAAACCGAAGAGCGCATCTATTTCGAGGTGAAGTAAAATGGTTGAAAATAATAAGCAATGGAAGTCCTGGCTCTATCTGGCTCCCGCAATAGTTTTGCTGCTTGTGTTTACCGTTTGGCCCATTTTCAACACCTTAAGAATGGCCTTTTTAAACGGTTACGGCAATATGGCAGCCATCGGCGGTGCCACCTTTGAGTTTGGAATTGATAACTTCCTTAAAGTAATCGAATACAAGGAATTTTTGCAGTGCCTTCAGAACACCGCGATTCTCTGCGTTGCAACCGTTCCTATCTCTACCATCCTTGCGCTTCTTATAGCAGTTGCGCTAAACTCGATAAAACCCCTGCAGAAGACCCTGCAGACCATCTTTTTCCTGCCCTATGTTACAAACTCCATTGCAATCGGAATGGTTTTTGCCGCAATGTTTAATATCGTTGGCTTAAAGCAGGGAAATGCTATAGCTGATACCTGGGGAATTATAAACAATGTAATTCAGTTCTTCGGCGGCGAGCCTATCAACTGGATAAACGCAGGCTCATCCTACATAGCCAATATGGTGGTTATGGTAATCTACATTGTCTGGAACGCGCTGCCCTTTAAGATCCTTATCCTTTTAGGCGGACTTCAGAGCATCAACAAGCAGTATTACGATGCTGCCAAGGTTGACGGAACGCCTAAGGCAAGGGTTCTTACAAAAATCACAGTTCCGCTCCTTTCTCCAATGCTCGCCTATGTTGTTATCACAGGCTTCATCGGCGGATTTAAGGAGTATTCAAGCATCATCGGTATCTTTGGCGATAAAATGGGACCTGCCGACGACGCAGGCAGACTTAACACAATGGTCGGCTTCGTTTACGACGCACTTGAGAGAGACCGTCAGGGCAGAGCCAGCGCCGCCGCGCTTATCCTGTTTGCGATAATTCTTGCTGTTACCTTGTTTAACAACAAGGTCATCAAGAAGCATGTTCATTATTAAGGGGGTGCGGATAATGTCTAAAAATTCAATGAATGTTATGCAGGCAAGGGATATTAAAAAGATGTCTGCGGGACAAACTGTTGTCCGTATACTCGGAAAAACAGGCACCTATGCCTTCCTTCTCATTATGGCGCTTATAGTCCTCTTCCCTTTCTATTGGATGATAATCTCATCTCTTAAGACCCTTGCAGAGTACAGACAGGCTGTTCCGACCTTCTGGCCCCGTCAGGTGATGTTTGGAAACTATGTTGAGGCCTTCACCACCGCCCACCTCGGTGATCTTTTTATGAACACCCTCTAT
Source organism: Oscillospiraceae bacterium (assembly GCA_015066115.1). GTDB lineage: Bacteria > Bacillota > Clostridia > Oscillospirales > Ruminococcaceae > SIG578. The sequence continues at coordinate 19,555 of SVOZ01000004.1, read as the reverse complement.
GTCGGCCTTGTTTCAACAGTTTTAAGCTTAGTTATCACGGTGCTTTCAGCATTTGCATTTGCAAGGCTTGAGTTTAAAGGCAAGGAAACTCTGTTTGGTCTGCTTCTTGCCACCATGATGATTCCCGGTGAGCTTTTCACCATTACAAACTACATCACCATAAATCAGCTCGGCTGGATGCACACCTTTACAGCGCTTATCGTTCCCTTTTTAGTTAGTGTTTTCTATATCTATCTGCTCAGACAAAACTTTATGCAGATTCCCAACGAGCTATATCTTGCCGCCAAGGTTGACGGAACTTCCGATTTAAAATATCTCTGGAAGGTTATGATTCCTCTGGCGCTTCCCACCTTAATTTCCATCACCATTCTTAAGATGATGGGCGCCTGGAACTCTTACATCTGGCCCAAGCTCGTTGCAAACGACGATGCCCACCAGATGATCACAAACGGACTTAGAAACGCCTTTACCGACACGTCGGGACAGGCAAACTACCCCGTTCAGATGGCGGCGGTTGCAATCGTTTCGGCTCCGCTGTTTCTTGTGTTCCTGTGTCTGCGCAAGTACATTATGTCGGGCGTCAGCCGCAGCGGTATTAAAGGTTAATAGACACCTTTTGTGTCTGTTATATATTAAAAAGCAGAAAGGAAGAAATTTCAGTTATGTTTAAGAAAATCACAGCTCTGTTAATGTTGATAGTGATGATTTTGGGGATATCTGTTATGAGCGGATGCTCACAGAGCGGAAACTCTAAAAACGCATTTGTAGTTCCCGAAACAGGCTTCAACCCCGATGAAGAAGTTGAGATCACCTTTACTCACACAATGGGTGCAAGGCTTCAGGACGTCCTTAACACCTATATCGAAGAGTTTAATAAAATCTACCCCAATATTAAGATCACCCACCAGTCAGCAGGCGGATGGGGAGACATAAACGGTCAGATCAACACAGAGATCGCAGGCGGCAACCAGCCCAATATTGCTTACTGCTATCCCGACCACGTTGCAATGTACAACATCGCTAAATCTGTTGTAGTGCTTGACAATCTCATCGCAAGCGACATTGTAATCCCCGGTACCGAAGAGGTTATTGGTCTTACAAAGGAGCAGAAGGACGACTTTATCGAGAGCTACTACAACGAAGGCCTTGCCTATGGCGACGACCTTATGTACACAATGCCTTTAAACAAGTCAACCGAGGTTCTTTATTACGACAAGACCTTCTTTGACAAAAACGGCCTTAAGGTTCCTACCACCTGGAAAGAGCTTTGGGACACCTGCGACAAGATCTTAAAGATAGATCCCGACTGCTATCCTCTCGGATACGACGCTGAGGACAACTGGTTTATCACCCTCTGCGAGCAGATGGAAACAGGCTTTACAAGCGCCGAAAACGGCGGTGAGTATCTCTTTAACAACGACGAGAACAAGGCTTTTGTAAAAGAGCTTCGCGAGTACTATCAGAAGGGCTACTTTACCACACAGGAGCTCTACGGCAGCTACACCTCAAACCTTTTTGTTGAGACCACCGACACCCGTTGCTATATGTGCATCGGTTCTTCGGGCGGTGCTTCCTATCAGATGTCCAATAACGACACCACCGACGGAAGCTTTGCATTCGAGGTTGGAGTAGCTCCCATTCCCCAGTACAGCAACGACAACCGCAAGGTTATCTCACAGGGTCCCAGCCTTTGCATCCTCAAAGGCAAGGACACCACCGACCAACAGGTTCTCGCTTCCTGGCTCTTTGTAAAATATCTCTGCACAAACATCGAGTTCCAGGCAGAGTTCTCTATGGCTTCGGGATATATGCCCGTTCTTAAGTCTGTAACCGAGAATGACGCTTACGCCGCTTGGCTCAGTAAGGGCAACGGCTACGAGTACCTCGTTGCAAAGTGCGTTAAGGTTGGTATCGACGGACGCGACGATTACTTCGTTTCTCCCGCATTTAACGGCTCTTCCACCGCTCGTACACAGGCAGGAGCTCTCCTTCTTAAGTGTCTCAGCGGCGAGGCTGCAGACGACAGTGCCGTTGATAAGCTTATAAACGATTCCTTCCAGGAAGCTCTTGATGAGTGCGAATATTAATGAGAGCGGCCGAGGATAGATCTATGAAAACTAAAATTATTTCGATTTTATCCATCCTTTGCTTGACAGTCTGTTTTATAACAGGCTGTCAGCAAAAACCCGCAGGCACACAGTCGGATATTACTGCAAATGCAGTAGACTATGTTTCCACAACAAAGCTTAATATGCAGTCGGACACCAAAAAGCAGGAGGTTACCGTTAAGAGCTATATCGACGGCGACACCACCCACTTTTATGTTCCCGAGGAAATAAGCGCCGACGGAATTTTAAAGGCGCGTTATATGGGCGTTAACACCCCTGAGTCGACAGGTAAGATCGAGGAATGGGGAAAGAAAGCCTCTAACTTTACAAAAGAAAAGCTGATGGGCGCCTCCTCAATTATAGTTGAGTCCAACGACGATAAATGGAATGTTGACTCAACCGGCGGCCGCCACCTTGTTTATGTTTGGTACAAGAGCGAGGGCGCAGAGGATTACAGATGCCTTAACCTTGAGCTTATCCAGAACGGCTTTTCAATCTCATGCGGCACCACCGCCGACCGTTACGGCCAGGCCGCAACAGATGCCTTCCAGCAGGCAAAACAGCAAAAGCTTCACGTTTTTTCGGGCCAAAAAGACCCCGACTTCTTCTACGGCGATGCTTATGAGGTCGACCTTAAAGGCCTGAGAAGCAATATAGCACTTTACGACAACGCCAAGGTCGCATTTGAGGGTGTTGTAACCTACAATAATAACAACTCTGTCTATGTTGAGGATTACGATGCCGAAACAGATATGTATTATGGTATGTCGGTTTACTACGGATACGAAACAGGCGAGCTTTTAAACATCTTAAAGGTTGGAAACCGCGTCAGAGTTGTCGGAACCGTTACATATTACGAAACAGGCGGCACCTGGCAGGTCTCAGGCCTCAATTACAGAGAGTTTAAGCCCCTCGATCCTTCAAACACCATCAAGATAAGCGAAGGCCACAAGGCTTCCAATAAAGAAACCGACCCCGGCATCTTCTCAAGAGGCTCGGTCGATTTAGAGGTTATGAAGGCTCTTGACAGTGAGGAAACCGAAGTAAGACCCTTCGATTATGCAAATCTTGTTATGAGCACCTCGGTAAGCATGAAAAACCTCAAGGTTACAGATGCTTACACCACCAATAACGGCGGAGATAACGACGGCGCCATGACCCTCACCTGCTCTGTAGACGGATACACCATTGATGTTCGCACCATCGTTTTGCGCGATGAAAACGGCAATATGCTCACAGAAGCAGATTATCTTAACAAGACCATTGATGTTTCAGGTATCGTTGATTATTTTGGCGGAAAATATCAGATAAAGGTATTTTCGGCTGATAATATTACAGTTCACTAATTAAAAAAAGAAAGGAATTTAAGCATGAAAAAGATCATTTCTGCAGCACTCAGTTTGCTTATGGTCCTCTCCCTTTTTGCCGCTTGTAGCGACAACAAAAAGGACAGCGACCTTGCAAACGCAAAGGCGTATCTTACAAATATGTATCAGACCGCCGAGAAAGACAAAGCTATGGAGCTTCTTATGGATAAGGACGTTCTCTCGGTTGTCACCATTGATGGTGTAAGCTACGAGGTCGAGTGGACAATTGACGTAACAAAGGGCAAGGCCGACTCTGTTAAGGTAACCGAGTCCGACAAAGAAAACCACGTTACAATCGACGTTCCCGATCTTCCCGAAGAGGACATTGAGTTTACCGCAACCGCAACCGTTAAGGACGAAAAGGGTAACTCTGAGTCGTTAGACCTCAAGTACATGATCAAAGGCCTCAACATCTCAACAGGAGACGGCGAGGGCGAGGGTGAAGGTAACGAGACCGAGGACACCACCTCTGACACCACCTCTAACTTAGGCACTTCAAGCAGCTCGGGTAACTCCGGTAATTCAGGCAACACATCTTCAAGCGCTGGTGGCAATAAAGCTCCTTCTTCTATGACCGCTATTGTTGACGAGGCTTACAAGCTTGCAGAGGGCAAATCACTTTCCTACACCGCTACCCTTACAGGTAAGGTTGTTTCTGTCGACGATCTTTACGATGAAGAGTTTAAGAACATCACCGTAACCATCGCTGTTGCAGGAAGAGAAAGCAAGCCCATTAAGTGCTATCGTATGAAGGGCACAGACGTTTCTAAGGTTGCTAAGGGCGACACAATCACCGTTACAGGTGTTATCAAGAATTACTACGGCGAGATCGAGTTTGACTTAGGCTGCGTTATGAACAAGCGCGTTTCGGGCGGCGGAAAGGTTGAGACCCAGCTTACCGATTCCAAGGCTATCGTTGAGGCCGCATTCAAGCTTAAAAACGGCGAGCAGATGAGCTACGACGTTACCCTCACAGGTAAGGTTATCAGCATCAGCGAGCCCTACAACTCACAGTTTGAAAACGTTTCCGCTCTTATCACCGTTGAAGGCAAAAACATCCTTTGCTACAGAATGAAGGGTAACGATGCCGACAAGGTTAAAGAGGGCGACACCATCACCGTTACAGGAAGAATCAAGAACTTTAACGGCACCGTTGAGTTTGACCTCGGCTGCACAATGCGTGCAAGAGTTGCAGGCACATCAACCGTTACCAAAACCTATGCAGTTGTTGATGCTCCCAAGGCAGGCGTTGCTTATAAGTTCGGTATGGTTCAGGGAAATGTTAGCAGCTCAACCGTTTACTATCTTATGGGCGGAATGAGTGGATACTATATGGCAACCGCTTCTTCCCCTTCTGCTGCTATCGATGTTTATCTCGAAAGCACAACCGGCGGATATTATCTCTACACCAAGTCAGGCAGCACCAAGCAGTACATCAATATGGTCGTCAGCGGAACCCACGTAAACGGTCAGTATTCTGACAAGGCTACCACAGTTTACACCTATGATGCTACCGCCAAGACAGTTGTTGCAACCGTTAATGATGCTCCTTATTGGTTCGGCACAAGAAACGACAAGAACTACACCACAGTTGGTCCCTGCAAGACCGAGTATGAGGGCTTCTATTGCAAGTTCTATGCCGAAAAATAAGTCCACCTCTATTGACTTAAAGTGTTATAGGTTCTATAATAATATTGTAGATATTTAAAGTTCTTATGGCGATTATGGGGACAGGCGTTGCTTGTCCCCAACAAATATAAAAATTTTAAGGAGGAACTTAGAAATGAAATCGCAACTTAAAAAGATTGCCTCTGCGTTTCTTTGCGTTTGTATGGTTCTGTCGGTTCTGACAGTTGCATCCTTCGCAGGCACAACAACAGAAAGCAAAACAATTTCTTTCGCAAGCACAGCAAACCGTACATCATTAAGCACTACCCAGCAGGTCTGGGAGCAGGATGGCATCACCGTTACTGGCGATAAATCCGCTTCTACCAATGATGTAAAGGATTATAGCAACCCCGCTCGTTTCTACAAGGGTTCCAAAGTAACAATCGAATATCCTAACATGACCAAGATTGTTATCAATGCTGTATCCAGCTATTCTGACCCTTGGACATCATCCTTCAGTAGCACCAATGCTACCGCTTCCAAGAGTGGAAACACCATCACTATTACCTTTGCAGCACCCGTTAACTCATTTGTTTTTGAGGAATTAACCGCTCAGGCCAGAGCAAGTGCCATCACTGTAACTGCAGAGGCAGCGGGCGGCACAACTCCCGATCCCGAGCCCGCTCCCACCTACACTGTAGTTGAAACTCCCAAGGTTGACACTGCATACAAATATGGTATGGTTCAGGGCAAATTAAACAAAACCCTTTACATTAACGGCAAAATGGACAAATACTATATGGCAACCACCGAGGATGTAAATGCAGCCGTTGACGTTAAGCTGGAGACTGCTGACGGCGGTTACTATCTCACCGCTATCATTGATGGCGCCAAGAAGTATATGAACATCGTTGTTAGCGGAACATATACAAATGTTGTTTTTGAGGACAAGGCGTCTTCTGTTTACACCTTTGATACAGCCAAGATGATTCTTGTTACAAATGTAAACGGTTCAGACCGTACCTTTGGTACAGACAACAGATACGAGTACAACACCGTTAGTGCTGTTGTTACAAAATATGACAACTTCTTCTGCAAGCTTTATGAAGCAGCAGCAGCTCCTACACCCGATCCCGATCCCACTCCCGATCCCGATCCCACTCCTGATCCCGATCCCACACCCGATCCCGATCCTATACCCTCTGATCCCGCAGCAGACAGCACTCTCACCATCGAGCAGGCTATCGCTCTCGGCACTTCCAAGGCACACAACACCTATACCGAAGGCAAGTATTATGTCGAAGGCAAAATCACCGAATTTAACAACGGTGGTGACGCTAACAGCGTAAAATACGGCAACTTCTATATTGCTGATGAAGCAGGAAAATCCATCTTGGTTTATGGCTTGTACAGTGCAGACGGCACAACTCGTTACGACGCTATGACTGTTAAACCTGTTGTTGGCGACACAGTTAAGGTTTATGGAGTTGTCGGTCAGTTCAGCGACAAGGCTCAGCTGAAGAACGCTTGGCTCATCCAGCACACCCCTGCTGTTACACCCGATCCTGATCCCACTCCCGATCCCGATCCTACACCCGATCCCGATCCCACTCCTTCCGAGCCCGAGGCAGACAGCAAGCTCACAATCAAGGAAGCTGTCGCTCTTGGCGCAACCAAGGATAAGGACAGCTACACTACAAATAAATACTATGTAACCGGTAAGGTTGTTGACATTGCAAACACACAGTACGGAAACCTCTACATCGCTGACGAAGAAGGAAATGAACTCTTTGTTTACGGCGTAGGCGCAGAGGACGGCTCCAAGTTTGAGACTCTTGATCCTCAGCCCAAGGTTGGCGACACCATCACAATCTATGGTGTTGTCGGTAAGTACAACGACGTTCAGATGAAGAACACAGTTCTTAAAGAGCTTGTTGCAGGTCAAGGCGGCGCTACTAATAACGATCCCAAGGCTGACAGCGTTTTAACCGTTAAGGAAGCTATCGAGCTCGGTCTTTCCAAGAGACACGACATCTACACCCAAAACAAGTACTATGTAACCGGTACCATCAAAGAGATCTACAATGAGCAGTTCGGCAATATGAGAATTGTTGACAAAGACGGCAACGTTCTCACACTCTACGGCACATACGCCGAGGACGGAACTCCCTTCTCTGAGATGGCAGAAAAGCCCGCAGTTGGCGACGAGATCACCATTTATGGTGTCATCGGCCAGTACAACGGCACCGCTCAGGTTAAGAACGGCGTATTCAAGGCTGCTCCCGCTGTTGACGACGGAAACGACGACAACAATGATGAGGGCAACAAGGACGAAGGCATTGTAGACGACGGCAATAAGGATGATGACAATAACGGCAACATCAATGACGCTCCCGAAACCGGCGATGCAAACGCAATCTTCTTTGCAGTTCTTGCTATGGCAGCTGCAGGACTTGTTTTAGTTGTAAGCAAAAAGCGCGTATAATTAAATAAGTCACAGGCCATTAAAAGCCAAAGATAAAACAAAAAGGACGAGAAATTTTCTCGTCCTTTTTTATATAATAAACCTCACACTATAGTTTCATCGATTAAAAGGAGTTGTGCAAAAAGACTGAGGGAGAGTGCAAACAATTACCCTGCACACGCCATTGTGTTGCGAAGGCTCCTTCCGCCGCTATCGAGGTCCCCTTTCCTCTCGGAGGACGGCTTTTTTGTGATTTTCATCAGCTTTTATTTTTCGGTAAGCTTTTTAAAAACCGCGTAGTCTGTAACGTCAATGGTAAGCGGAGTAATGGAAACATAGCCGTCGGTCACAGCATCGGTGTCAAGGGTGGGATCTGCGCCATATTCGTAAACCGATTTTCCGCGCGCTATAAACATTTCCTTTTCGACCTCTTCAAAGGTGTCGGAATAGTATTTTCCGCCCTGCTTTGTGATAACGATGCCTTTCGGGTTTTTGGGAATGTTGATGTTGTAAAGATTGTGGTGTTTTAAAAGCTTGTTTTGCTCTATGTAAGCAAAAACCTCGTCAAGATGGTCGGTGGCGCTATCGTAGTCCTTAAAGCTTGTCGAAAGCGCGATTGCGGAAACTCCTAAAAGCGCCGCCTCGCGCACGGCAGAAACCGTTCCCGAATAGAGAATGTCCATTCCGACATTGTATCCGCGGTTAATTCCCGAAATAACAAGGTCAAACTCCATATTAAGCCCGAGAATTGCAAAACGCACACAGTCTGCAGGGGTGGAATCGACTGTGTAGACCTCGATATCGGGAGCAAGCTGAACCTTCTGCACCTCAAACGGCTTGTGTATCTCAATGCCGTGGCTTTTGCCGCTCTGTTCTATTTTGGGAACTATAACGGTTATGTCACCGAGCTTTTTGCAAAAGCTTATAAGCGGCAGCAGCTGCTCGGCGCTGACACTGTCGTCATTTGTTATCAAAATTCTCATAGCCAGCCCTCATGTGTTTCTTTGTATTCTTTTAAGAGCGCGTCAGCATCCTTGATAAGCGCATTTGCTTCCTCGCGGCTGTAAACAGTCGCGCCACAGGCGCAGGCGTGCCCGCCGCCGTGATATTTTTCGGCAATGGGATTAACATGCACAAAGCGCGAGCGCAAACGAACCCTAATAGAGCCCTCGGCGTCGCCGTTTTCAATAAATGCCATCCAGCAGATTGCACCGCGAATGGAGTCAAGGCTGCTGACGCAGGCGCTCGCCTCTTCAAGTGACAGCGAAAACTTTTCCTGCATTGCCTTATCAATGTAGATGTAGGCCACGCCGTTTTCGGTTATCTGAATTCTGTTATAGACCTCTGCCTTAAACTTAAGATAGCCAAGCTCGTCAAGATAGAGGTTAGCATAGAGCCACTCTGTGTTTATGCCTGCATCCAGCAAAACGGCGGCATTGCGCATAGTTTCGCCCGTAACGCCCTCGTATTTAAACCTGCCCGAATCGGTTACCATTCCGGTGTAGATATAGGTTGCCGCTTCGCTGTCGATTTTAAGCTCGTCGCTAAAGGTTCTGTAAAAATCGGCAATCATCTCGCAGGCAGAGGAGCGCTCCTCCTCAACCCAGATAACATCGCCGTAATTTTCAAGCGGAATGTGATGATCTATCTTTATAACCTCTTTGCAGAGCTTGTAGTTTTTGTTTGAAATGCGGGCCTCACTGGCCGTGTCGATAACTATACCGAGGGCATCACGATATAAATCGTCGCAAACAGCCTCGTCATCAGGGCCTAAAAATTTAAGGTAGTCAGACGGGTTTTCGTCAATAAGATAAACCTCTTTCTGAGGAAAGGTAAGCTGCAGGATTCGTTTAAGGCCTTTAGTCGCGCCAACGCAGTCGCCATCATTGCGAACGTGGCGGAAAAGAAAAATTCTGTTATATTGCTTTATTTTTTCAAGTATCAGCTCTTTTACTTCTCTGTTCATGCTTCTCCTTCCTGCAATGCGTCAAGGTCTTTTAGCATTGCCATAGCGGTTTCATAATCGGGCACACTGGCGCCGCTTGCCTTTTTGTGTCCTCCGCCGCCGTATTTAACGGCGATAGGATTTATATTAAATCTGCTTGAGCGAAGTTCACACAAAACACCGTTATCAGTTTCGGTAAAGTTTACCCAGATGTCAACGCCCTTGATGTCACTCATTGTGCCAACCATTGCGCGTGAGGCATAAAACTCGTCTATTCCAAGCTCCTCAAGCTCCTCTTTTTTGGTGTAAATGAAAGCCACATTTTTGGGGCTAAACTGAATTTTAAGGGTAAATTTTGCTTTAGTCAGCTTGCTTTTAAAATCGTCGGCATAAAGCTCGCGGTAAATTTCGTTTAAATCAAAACCCGTTTCTAAAAGCGCCGAAGCAAGCTTAAAGCTTCTCGGGTTTGTGCTGTCGTAGCGAAAACGGCCCGAATCGGTTACCATTCCTGTGTAAAGCGCTTTTGCGGCAAGCGCATTAATACGCAAGTTGCAGTCAAGCGCAAAGGCGGTTACAAGTCCGCAGCAGCTCTCAAAGCTTGTGTCAACTATCTCTATATCGGTAAAGGTTTCGCAATAGATGTGATGATCAATGCGGACAGTTTTTGAGGCTAATGTGTATCGGCTGTCGCTTATAAGCTCGGAGGTTGCCGAGTCCAAAAGAATTGAAAGGGCGCCGCTAAACTCTTCATCTGAAACCTCGTCCATGGTGCTATCTTCCATAAAGGAATAATGCCGAGCCTCATCGCCCACCATATAAACCTTTTTATCGGGGAAATTTTCAAGAATAAGGTGCTTTAATCCAATCTGACTTCCCATAGCGTCGCCGTCGGGGCGGCTGTGGCGATGGATAATAATGGTATCAAAATTTTTAATGCAGTCAAGGACCGCTTTAAACATTTAAATCAAGCCTTTCTTTTTATCTCAAGCTTTGCGCTTCTTATCAGTATAGCACATTTAAAGAAAAATAGCAAATCCAAGTTTTAGCGTGCAAAAGAGAAAGCAGGTTGTGTTTCGGGCGGTTTGGGCCTTCCCTTAAGTAATCAGGTCGGTTATATAGTGTAGGGGGTGAGAACATCGGATTGCTCTGTTTCGTTTAGACGAGGCCTTGTTTTGCGTAAATTAGTTGCAAAACAGATTTAATGTCGCGTAAAATCCCGATGTTCAGGGGCGTGTCCGTTTGCGGTGCCCTAAAAAATCTTCGGGCTTGCGCTTTTCCTCGATTTTTTCGACCGCGGCACAGCAAATCCTCTTTCCTTCATCCGCCACAGGCGGCGGAAAGAGGTTTGCACCCTTAATACCGCACTCTTTGCATCCTTTCTCTTGCGAGAGAGAAAGGATGTGCCCGCGCTTCCACGAGCGCAAAAAAGTTACGGACAACGTACATTTTTGGTGGAATTATAATATAATTAAGTCCCCGACTAAAAATCGGGGACTTTGTGTTTTACTCTTTGGGCTCAATAATTGGGAGCTTTTCATATTCTACAGCGCAGTCGAGCGCAAGCTCCATCATCTGAGTAAAGGTTTGCTGACGCTCAAGAGCGTCAAGAGCGGTAAAGGGCGGATAGAGAATGTCGGAAATTGTGCAGATTGCGAGCGCGCGCATATTGTAGCGCATAGCGGTGCAATAAAGCGCCGCCGCCTCCATCTCAACTGCAAGACACCCAACCTTGCCCCAATTTGCCGAGGGGAAGCTGTCGTCATAAAATGTATCAGACGAATAAAGGTTTCCAACGTGGAGGGTGTAGCCCTTTTTATCCGCGAGCTTTTTGGCTGTGTCAAGAAGCTCAAAGCTGCAGATAGGAGCGATTGTGCCGTTCATATTGTACTGAGCGGCAAAATTTGAATTGGTGCAGGCACCCATACCCGCCACCATCTCGCGAACCTTAACATTTTCATTTATAGCGCCGGCAGAGCCGATTCTAATAATGTTCTGAACTCCGAAAAACTTATATAGCTCATAGGAATAAATGCCAATTGACGGCATTCCCATTCCGCTTGCCATAACCGAAACCTTAACGCCCTTGTAGTAGCCTGTATAGCCGTTTACTCCGCGCACGCCGTTAATAAGAACGGCATCCTCAAGAAAATTCTCGGCAATAAACTTAGCTCTTAAGGGGTCGCCCGGCATAAGAACGGTTTTTCCAAAACCGATGTCGCTGTCTTTAAGATCAATATGAGGTGTCTTGTTTGTCATTTTCTTCACCCTTTTCCATAGCCTTTACTATTTTAACGATTCTGCTTGTTCCAAGCCTTGTTGCGCCGATAGAAATAAAGTCCTCGGCATCCTCAAGCGAGGAAATTCCGCCCGCCGCCTTGATTTTAAGGTGAGGGGCAACATTTTGTGCAAAAATCTCAACATCGTGCCTTGTGGCTCCGGCTGTCGAAAAGCCTGTCGAGGTCTTGATAAAATCCGCGCCCGACTCTGACACGATCTGGCACATTTTAACCTTTTCCTCGTCGGTGAGAAGGCAGGTTTCGATGATAACCTTAAGTAGTTTTCCCTGACAGGCGGCCTTTATTGCTTTTATCTCATCAAGCAAAAGGTCATATTTTTTGTCTTTTAACCAGCCGATATTGATAACCATATCGATTTCATCAGCGCCGTTTTTTACAGCGTCCTCGGTTTCAAAGCACTTAGTGGCCGTGGTCGAATATCCATTGGGGAAACCGATAACTGTGCAGATAGCAAGCCTGTCGCCGACATACTCTTTTGCCTCTTTAACAAAAGAAGCAGGGATGCAGCAGGAAGCGCAAGAGTATTTTATTCCATCGTCAAGAAGCGCTCGAATCTCGTCCCAAGTTGCCGACTGGGCGAGAAGGGTGTGGTCAACGTAAGAAAGAATTTTTTTAATGTCCATAAACAAAACCTCACATTTATGTTTGTAATTTTAATTATATCCTTTTTTTACCTTTGAGTCAACAAAACGAATCGGCCTATTTTTCCTGCTCCTCAATGCGCCTTTTAAAGCAGCCCCAGCACATGCTTTCATATTTATCGTTGCCGCCTATCTCGATCTGCTCGCCCTCGGTTATAATTTCGCCGTTTTGGCTGATTCGGGCATTGACTATCGCCTTTTTTCCGCACCTGCAGACCGACTTGATTTCGGTTACGCTGTCGGCTATTTCAAAAAGTCTCTTTGAGCCCTCAAAAAGCTTTGTTTGAAAGTCTGACCTGAGCCCAAAGCACAAAACCGGCGTATCGCAAAACTCAGCGATGTATTTCATCTCATCAACCTGCTCTGCAGTTAAAAACTGACACTCGTCGCAGATGATAACATCGATTTTGGCCTTTTCATTAAGGTCGCGAAATCTCTTAAGGATGTCCTCATCCCTTTTCACAACATCTGCAACCGCCGAAAGACCTATTCGCGACTTTACAACAGTAACGCGCCTGCCGTTTTCATCGGTATAATCATCTCTGTTGTCCAAATCCGGCTTTATCAGCCAGACGCGGTTGCCTTTTTCCTCATAATTAAACCTTGTCATAAGGGCGTTTGCGGTTTTGGATGATGCCATCGCACCAAACTTAAAATACAGCTTAGACATAGTCTGCACTCCGTTTCTATTACTATTATAAACCAGAGGACCTAATCTATTTTTGTTTCTATAACCCTATGCAAATTATATCACACTTTTACCCAAAGTGCAACCGCGCTTCACATTGGTAAAACCCAAAACTCGACTTTGCTTTTAAATTTTTAAACATTCTGTTGCAAGTCAGCCAATTTTGTCGTATAATTATAAAAAGACTAAGGGGGTCTAATTATGAAATGTACAAATTGCGGACTTGAATTTAACGAATCGCTGAACTTTTGCACTGCCTGCGGAGCGCCGGCATCTATTGACGAGACCGCCTGCCCAAATCCTGCGGCAGACAGAGTTTTAGCTGTGATAAAAGACGGTATGTTCCTGGCCATCTGCATTTTAATGAGTGCTGTCTGCGCTCTCTCGATAATAACCGGGTCGCTTCCGGTAATTGAGATTTTGCTTACCGTTTTCTTATGGATTACATACGCTAAGGGCCGCAAGGACATCGCAAGCGACAAGCATCTGCGATGTGTAAGCGGTTGTGTTTACGCAAATTATGTGGTAACCAATGTGGCTTCTATCATTATTATTGTTTGCGGATTTGTGATAGCTCTTCTTTTGGGCGTTTTAACCACCGATGCCGACCTTTTTAATTCCTTTACCCTTGAGTTTGGCAGCATGTATCCCGGTTTGGTGCCCGAGGCACTTTTCTCTGCAATTGGCTGGGTTCTTGGTTTAGCATTTATAGTTATCGGAGCAATTGCTTTGATTTTTAATCTTCTCGGCATGAAGAAGATACATGCATTTGTAAAGTCGGTCTATCAGTCGGTCGCCCTGCAAAACGCCGAATATGTTAATCCCAAGGCTGTTAAAAACTGGCTGATCTTTTTTGGTGTTTGCTCGGCAATTTCCGCTCTCTCTTCGATTTCTTCAGACTTTTTGGCGGCAACCGCAGAGGGCTGCTCCGCCGCAGTTATCATTATCGCAGTCATTCTGATAAACAAATACTTCATACAAGCCCAAGATAAATAAGAACAAAAAAGACACCCTCTTGGGTGTCTTTTTTTGGCAAGTTGCACCGAAAAAGATATCGTGGCGGAATCTGACCAACAAATCTAAATTGGCTTATTCCTTGCTTACCATTTTCTTCTGCCAAGACATTGTGCCGCACTTTGGGCAACGCATATATCTGGTCCTGCCCATATGCATTGCCATATTCACGGCTTTATAGGTAGGTACATATCTGTGCTTACAGTGCTTACACTCATAGTAGCCTGCCACCTGCTCAATACGCAACGCGTAGAAGCAGCCTGCCAAAAATAGAACAAAGCCAAATACGATAAGAGAAATCTTCAACCAAGTTTCCATTTGTATAAAGGCGGCAACAAAAATAAGGGTGAAAAGAACGATTGTAGCGGTGATACCTATAAACACTTCAACAGACAACAATCTTTTGTCTGCCTGTTCTTTCTGCTTAATCATATCAAGCAAATTATTTTCTAATTCTTTGTTGTAATTATCCATCGTAACTACCTCCCCACTTAATAAATCATTTACGGTGATTTTGAGCGCATCACACAGTTCAAGCATAACGGAAGAATCAGGCATTGCTTTTCCCGTTTCCCATTTTGATACCGCTCTATCGGTGATGTTCAGTTTTTCTGCCAACTGCATTTGCGTTAGGTTTTCCTTTTTTCTGCACTCGGCTATAAACTTTCCGATTTTCAATTGATTCATAGAATGCCTCCTTTCGCTTTTAGTATAGACCATTAAGGGAACAAAGAACACGAACCGATGGTTGAGTGGGAAGAAATCAACCATCGGTAGGGTAAAAATTGACCGTCAAATTCCGAATTATCGAATAAATTATATCATATAAGTGCAGATTTTTCCACCTAATATTGCTTTGATATTTAGTTCAACTCCTCCCCAAAGGTCGTTTTGTGGGAATGATATCTTTTGAATTGCACCTTGAAAAATGGCACGAAAAAACCCAGAAACCGCCCAGGTTTCGGGGTTTTTCGAACCGATATCTTTTTCGGTTCGCAATGTTGGTTACGCAGAAAGGACAGAGGCCAACGACTACGGTTTGCAATGCTTTGAACCAACGACTACGGTTTGCGGTGCCCAAAATCAAAGATTTTGACCGCGGCACCTTCGCCACCTCGCTTCATCTCGCACTGCGAGCGCTCGGTGTCAAAGCAAGTTATTCGCCCTCGGGCTCATAACCCTTGCAGTAGGATGGCATAAACTCTCCCATAACGAAAAATAACGGATACCCGAATGGGTATCCGTTATTTGTTGGTTGCGGAGGAAGGACTTGAACCAACGACCTTCGGGTTATGAGCCCGACGAGCTACCAACTGCTCTACTCCGCGATATATATTAAGGAGTTAACCTTAACTTTTCTTTTTGCTCGTCGGTCTACGCCCGACGGCTTCCGTTTGCGGTGCCCAAAATCGAAGATTTTGACCGCGGCACCCGCTTATGCCTCGCTCAGTCTCGCGCCGCGAGCGCTCGGCAACGCGCCCAACTGCTCTACTGTGCGATATATATTAAGGCGTTAACCTTAACCGTTGCCTTTCAGCATAATATATTATACTCTCAAAAAGAGTGTTTGTCAATAGTTTTGCCATTGCTTTTAAAAAAATTCATCTCTTTTGACAGTTAATTTAACTTACAACAAAACAGGCACCTGTCGGGTGCCTGTTTTTTGATTATTTCTGCTGATTTTTAAGTCTTTGTTTTGCCTCTTTAACGCTTTCGCCATCACGAGCAAGATATTTTTCAACAAATTTATCCTCTATCTTGGTGTAGCCGTTGACCACGTCTTTTTCTATCTTTTTGTAGCCGAGGACTACTCCCTTTTCAATTTTTTTGTATCCCTGCGTTACTCCCTCGGCAATCTTTTCGTTTGCCGCAACGATTTTTGATTTAGCCATATCTATCCTCTTTCCTCCTATCAGGTTTATTCCAATCAAAAACACTATGATATACACTCCCGTTCCGGTGAGGGCGTTAAAAAGCTTTATATCTCCTGCTCTCATTCCCTCAAAAGAAACCAACATCGACATCTGCAAAGAAAATATCGACATAAGCGCATCAGCAAGCGACACGCTCCTTATCGCCTTTATAACAGGGAAATCGCCCTTTCTTGCCTTTACAAGATTTATGATCGCAAGGGTTATCTTAACAAAGGCATACAGCGCCATTGTTATCATAACTATCTCGTGATATGCCCTGCCCAAAGACGTTTCAAAGGCAAGATAGGTGCTGCCTGCAAGGCAAACCGCAAGAAAGATAAGAAGTCCGCCTGTAAAACGCTTTAAAAACTGCTCTTTTACGCCGTTTTGCCGTCTGTTCATTCTAAGAAGCCCAAACCTGAGCACGCTCAGAACAATATAATAGGCGCTCATGGTTATAAACCACCAAGAATGCGCATAAAGGCCCAGCATAAGATTATAAACAGCAAAGGCAAGATTTGTAAACAGGCTTAAATAGGTAAGCCTCACAACGTCAAGCTTCATTTTATTCCCTTAACAACAGGAATAATCGAAAGAAGCTCAACTATTCCCACAAGCCCGATAAGTGTGCCTGCCACAATGTTTTCCCAAACAAGACAGAAGCACATTCCAACACCCAAAACAATTGAGCCCAAAACTCCGAGCGCAACTGTTAAAACCGTCTTTTTATTAAGCTTTAATCGGCCTTTGTTCTCCATTTTACGCCAAACAAAAACAGTTATAAGTCCCAAAACAATACCGGCTACGCCGAAAGCTATACCCTCTACAAAGGCATTCCACTCGGGAAGGAGCGCCATACACATTCCCAGCGCAAACAAAACTCCACTCACTGTGCCTAATATCATTGCTACAAAACTGCTCTTTTTCACAAAAATTCTCCTCTCATTAAAACAACACTTGTCTTTTTATTGTAATTTTAGTATAATTGTTTTACAAAATAAAAACAATCATCAATTTCACAACAAGCGTTGGAATAATGGAGAAAAATATGAACACAAAAAACAACAAAAGGCGCCGCAATTCTGTTGAGAAAATTGAAAAGGCGTTTGTAGAGCTTTTGCAAAACAGAGAGCTTAAGGACATAAAGGTTTCGGACATCTGCAAAATAACAAGACTTAACCGAAGCACCTTTTATGCCAATTTTCTTGACATTTATGACCTTGCCGATAAGGTGCGCGAAAAGCTTGAGGAGGAGTTTTCCTCGCTTTTTGTGCAGGAGCCGTCGCAAAACGAAAAGGGCGGCGCTGTTAAAATGTTTACCCACATAAGCGAAAATCAGCTTTTTTACAAGACCTATTTTAAGCTCGGCTACCATGAGCAAAATCAGATTCTCATCTATGATACAGAGCGCGCCTCGCGCGATTTTGACAACAAATATATTAAATATCACATCGAGTTTTTCAGAAACGGGCTCAATGCCATTATCAAGATGTGGCTTGCCGACGGGTGCAAGCAGTCGCCTGAGGAGATGGCACAAATCTTGCAGCAGGAGTACCGCGGAAGGTAACGGCGCGGCCGAAAAAATTGGCTTTTACTTGGCTTGCCGCGTTGACAGGAGGCAGACACAAATGGGATGTATTCTTGAGTTTTTAATAGAGTTTGTTTTGGAAAGTGTTTTTGAGGGTTATGTTTATTTAATGACACTTATTATCCCCAAATATAAGTTTAAACCTTGGGTTGAGGTCGTTTTAAAGGTATTTATTGCGGTTTTTTCGGTTGCTTTGCTCATTGCAATTATTTCAGGGCTGTTTATGATAGGCGATGCCGATCCCGAAGTTAAAAGCATAGGCAAAATTTTAGTATTCGGCTCGTTCGGAATAATTGCATTTCATATTATTTTAACTGTGATCGTGCGAATTTTCACAAGAAACCGCTGATGCGCCAAGGCAAGCAAGATTTGCTTAAATAGTACCCGCCGATAATTATGGGTGGTTTTGTTGCAAATTTGCTATCCTTGTGCTACAATGTGAGCAAAGAGATCTGATTGGAGAGCGTGCTATGAAATACAGATACTTAAGATTTCCCGAGGGCAAGGCAAAGGCCGTTACATTCAGTTACGACGACGGCCACATTTGCGACATCCGTTTTTCCGACCTTTTGACAGGCTATGGCTTAAAGGGTACATTTAATTTTAACAGCTACAAAATGCGCGACAACGGTATCACAGTAGAGGATGCGTGCGAGCACATTTTAGCTAAGGGGCACGAAATTGCCGTTCACGGCGCCTTTCACCGCGCAGAAGGCAGAATGCGTCCTGCCGAGGCTATAAAGGACGTTCTTGAATGCCGCCTTGAGCTTGAAAACACCTTTGGGGGAATAATCAGAGGAATGGCCTATCCCGACAGCGGAATCAGAAAAATCTCAAACTGCACAAGCTACGAGGCCATCAAAAGCTACCTCTCCGAGCTTGATATTGCCTACGCAAGAACCTTAAATCAAGACAACAACGATTTCGAGCTTCCGCTCGACTGGCACGCCTGGGTTCCCACCGCCCACCACGGCAACCCCAAGCTTTTTGAGTGGATAGATGAGTTTGTAAATTTTGATGTTATCAATTTTGAGGGCTCACTTGCCCACAGATTCCCCCGCCTTTTCTATGTTTGGGGCCACAGCTTTGAGTTTGACCGCGCAAATAATTGGGATCGTGCAGAAGAAATGTGCAAAAAGTTATCCGGTCACGATGACATCTGGTACGCCACCAACATTGAGATATACGATTACGTGACTGCCTACAACAGCCTTGTTTACAGTGCCGACGGCCGCAGGATCTACAACCCCACCGCCACAAAAATCTGGTTTGATATCGACCGCACACCCTATGTGATTGCCCCCGGCGAGACCTTAGAAATTAAATAGACTAAAGCGGAACAGTTTTCCACAAAAAAGGACGGCGCTGCCGTCCTTTTTTGTGTTGTTTTGTTTAGCGCTTTTTTCTTGAAGCTCGGTTTTTGCGGCAAGTCCCCTGCAGATTTCCTGCCGCGCCCGTTTTTGCAATAAATAAACCGCCTTACCTCGTTGACAACCGCCCGATTTTGTTATATAATAATTCGGCAGGGCAAAACAAACCACACGTTTGTTTGGCATTTCGCCCCTTTCCCCGCTTAAATTTAATAAAACCTTCGAGGCGTAGCTCGGTTTGGTAGAGTGCCTGGTTTGGGAGCGTGCCCGGTGCGAAATACCGGGATTTTACGAAAGTCCTGAAAAGCCTTTAACGGTGCGGACTTTCCGCACTTTTTAAAAACGCAAAACAGCGTGGATTTTGAGTTTGACCACAGTTTGTCCCACTTCCACGCAAAAAGCTAGAAAAATTGAATAGATATCCGGGTGTGGCGCAGCTGGGAGCGCGGGTGGTTTGGGACCATCAGGCCGCAGGTTCGATCCCTGTCACTCGGACCAAAAATCCTCTGAAACCGAAAGGGTTTCGGAGGATTTTTATTTTAGGAAGCAATT
>SVOZ01000010.1 GCA_015066115.1 Oscillospiraceae bacterium | reverse complement strand
GAAAACTTCATATGCGGTGCTGATTGCAGCGAGGTCCCACCCGTTCCCATTCCGAACACGGTAGTTAAGCTCGTTTGCGCCCAAGATACTTGGTGGGTGACTGCCCGGGAAAATAGGTCGCGCCGCAACAGAAAAACCGTCTCTTATGAGACGGTTTTTTCTTTTTTGTGATAATAAACGACAAACCGATATAAGTTATGCATAATAAAAGATGATGCATATTTGTGTTATTATACGAAAATAAAAAAGTGACTGGAAATTCATTGAAAAAGGGTATAAAAGATGGTAAAATATACTCATAAAACACCAAGCGACAGGAGATGCCAAAATGACTGAAAAGATTAAGCTGTTAATTGTAGAAGATTCAAAAGATACTGTAAATATTTCTAAAAATATACTGACTTCAAAAGGGTATTGGGTTGAAACCTGTCACAAGGATGGAAATGCTGTGCTGCAGGGAGTAAGAGTGTATCAGCCGGATGTTATCATAATAGAAATGTTTATGTCAAATCTTGATGCAGTTGCTGTAATTAAAGCAATAGCCGCCGAAAATCTTGTGAAAAAACCTGCTATAATCGTGTCTTCAAACTATGATAGCGGTTTTATGGAAAGAGAAGTTATGCAGGCCGGAGCAGCATATTTTCTTCTTAAACCGTTTGATTACGATATGCTGTGCGAAAGAATAGATGGGCTGTGCATTGGAAGAATAGACATCGCCAGAAAAAAGGAAAGACTGCTTTTAAGTGAAGTTGATTTGGAGGTTATGGTAACCGAGATGCTGCATCAGATAGGTATGCCGGCCAATATAAAGGGTTACCAATATGTAAGAACTGCAATTGTGCTTGTGATAGAAAATAATGATATGATAAACCATGTTACCAAAGAGCTTTATCCTGCCGTGGCTAAAAAATATAAATCTACGGCATCAAGGGTCGAGCGGTCGATAAGGCATGCAATTGAGTCGGCCTGGGACAGAGGAAATATTGAGGTAATAAACTCTTATTTCGGTTATACAATACATAACCAAAAGGGCAAGCCCACTAATAGTGAGTTTATCGCAATGATTGCAGATAAGATCTGCCTTAAAATTAAAGCAATGTAAATTAAAAAGCCGCTCATTCGAGCGGCTTTTTATGTAGCTTATTTCTGATCTTTGCCTGCGATGTCATCCATATTAAGCAGCACACCGCTGTCTCCCATAACGGTGGGAAGTTCGCCGTTCCACTTGTTCCATTTTATATATTCAACATAGTCGGGAGATTTTGAAAGGGCGTCCTGAATAAGCTTGATGCTTTCTGCCTCAGCCTCTGCCTGAGTTATCTTCTGCTTTGCCTCAACTTCAATACGGGCGAGGTCCTGCTCGGCCTTGAGTGCGTTCTGTTGGGCGGTCTGCTTTGCCTCAACTGCGGCATTAAACTCTTCCGAAAAATCAAAGTTTACAATGTTGAAAATCTCAACAGTTATGCCGTATTGATTGATTTTTTCGGATAGGGCAGATTTAATCTGATCGCCGACCGATTGACGCTTTGTGATAAGCTCTTCTGCTGTGTACTGCGCAGTTACAGCCTTGATGCTCTCCTGAATTGCAGGAACAATGATAACCGAGCTGTAATCCATACCTACGTTTTGGTAAAGAGATGCCGATGAGGAATCGTTGACATGGTAGTTGACGGCAACAGAATAGGATATGATCTGAAGGTCTTTTGAGGATGCAGTGCCTTCGGTTTCGGTTTTTTGTGTGCGGTTGTTCATCTGAACGACAGTCTGAATAAAAGGTGCCTTAAAGTGAAGACCTTCACTAAGAACCTTTTCTTCAACAGCGCCAAAGGTCATAACAACACCTGAATGACCCGCTTTTACAACTGTAAAGCTGGTTGAAATAATCGCGACCAACAATATGGCGGCAAGTATGCCTATTGAAATTGCAGCAACCTTTTTTGTGTTTTTCATTTTTGTTTTCTCCTTTTCTTTTTAAGAGCCCGCGGGGGTTTTAAATGGGAAGTAAATCTCTGCAGAAACTAAAAAAACTCATACACAGCAATACCTGTGTATGAGTCTCATTTTACTTTATGACACACCGAGAGGAAAACCTCTGTATTGACGATGGTGTCTCACACGTTGCGTGCGAAATTACTCCCTCATTTGACTAAAATATATCATACGCCAAGCTTTTTGTCAATATTTGTATTAAAATGTTACAAATTATTAATAATTATTCGGATAGATATGATTTTACAAGAAGCTGCAACAGCTCGTCGCGGTCAATTTTTCTAATCAAACTGCGTGCGTTGTTGTGGGTTGTGATATAGGTCGGGTCCTCGGACAAAATATATCCGACTATTTGGTTTATGGGGTTATATCCTTTTTCTTTTAAGGCATCATAAACAACAACAAGGGTGGAATGGATCTGAAACTCCTTGTCGTCCTTGAGTGAAAAGGTGATTGTACGGTGATCTGACATATAAACCCCTCCGTTTTTTCTTTCTTGTATACAAGTATAACTCATAAATTCGTCTTTTTCAAGTAAAAAACGAAATAAATAGTAAAAAAACAAGATGTTGGATGCCTCTTTACAAAATTTGCTTTATATTGTATAATATTAAGGATAGTTTGATTTTATAAGCCTTATTATTTAAAGCGGGAATGATGCTGATGAAAAAGACGGTTTTAATAACGGGTGCATCGGGCGGCATAGGCTCCGAGTGTGCCAAGGTGTTTGCACAAAATGGGTATAATGTTGCGCTTTGCTGTAACAAATCGGTTTTTGAGGCAAACGAGCTTTGTAATCTCCTTTGTAATAATGGATTTGAAGCAAAGGTCTTTTGTGTCGACCTATCTGTAGGCGGTGCGGCAAAGGAGCTTGTTGAGGCTGTTGTCAGATGGTCGGGAAGAATTGACGTGCTTGTAAACAATGCGGGTATGGCATTAAATAAGCCTTTTCTTGAAACCGAGGAACAAGAGGGTAAAGAGATCATAGAGGTTGACCTTTTGGCCGCTATGCAGTGCGCCAAATATGCCGCTAATGATATGATTAAAAGACAAAGCGGTGCTATAATAAATGTTTCATCGGTTTGGGGAATTTGCGGCGCTTCCTGCGAGGTTTATTATTCTGCCGCCAAGGCCGGCCTTATTGGTTTTACAAAGGCGCTTGCGCAGGAGCTCGCACCGAGCGGAATAAGGGTAAATGCGGTTGCCCCCGGAGTTATTGACACTAAAATGAATGCTAATTTAAGCGACAGCGAAAAAGCGGAGCTTTTAAATGAAATTCCCTCAGGCAGATTCGGAAATGGCTACGATGTCGCAAAGGCGGTGCTGTTTTTAGCATCCAATGATGCTGATTACATCACAGGGCAGACGCTTAATGTTAGCGGCGGATTTCTTATATAGTAACTTAATTTGGAGGAAGTTATGGCTAAGAAAAAGGAAACACAGCAGTATGACAATACTAGTATACAGTCTTTAAAGGGTGCCGACCGAGTGAGGAAAAGACCTGCCGTTATCTTCGGCTCGGACGGAATTGAAGGCTGTCAGCACTCGGTGTTTGAAATTCTTTCCAACTCAATAGACGAAGCTCGTGAAGGTCACGGAAGCAAAATTATCGTAACCCGTTTTAAAGACGGGTCTGTTTGCATTGAGGACTTTGGACGAGGCATCCCCGTTGACTATAATGAACGCGAAAAATGCTATAACTGGGAGCTTGTTTTCTGTGAGCTTTATGCAGGCGGTAAATATCAGAATAACGACGGTGAAAACTATGAGTATTCGCTCGGTTTAAACGGCCTCGGTCTTTGTGCAACACAGTATTCTTCCGAATATATGGACGCCGAGATCTACCGTGATGGACAGAAATTCACCCTGCATTTTGAAAAAGGTAAAAACAAGGGCGGACTTAAAAAGGAACCCACCACTCGCAGACAGACAGGAAGTAAGATCACCTGGCGCCCCGATAGAGAGGTTTTTACCGATATTGATATCTCGCTTGAGTATTTTCAGGAGTCAATGCGCCGTCAGGCAGTTGTAAACCCCAAGGTGCTCTTTGTTCTTAAAAACCAGGTTACAGCATCAAGCTTTGAAACCTTTGAGTACATCTATGAAGAGGGAATAACCGACTATCTTAAAGAGCTTGTCGGAGATCAGGCAATGACCTCTGTGCAGACCTTCTCTGATGAAAGACGCGGCAGAGACAGAGAGGACAAGCCCGATTATAAGGTGAAAATGTCGGTGGCTGTTTGCTTCTCAAATAAAGTGAATATGATAGAGTATTATCATAACTCAAGCTTTTTGGAGCATGGCGGTGCACCCGAAAAGGCGGTAAAAAGTGCCTTTGTTGCTCAAATTGATGCATATCTAAAACAAAATAACCGTTACCTTAAAAATGAGAGCAAAATAAGCTTTCAGGATGTTGAGGACTGCCTTGTGTTAGTTTCAAGCTCCTTCTCAACCCAGACTTCTTACGAAAACCAGACCAAAAAGGCTATTACAAACAAGTTTATCGCCTCTGCGATGACCGACTTTTTAAAGCACAACCTTGAAGTTTATTTTATTGAACATCCGGAAGAGGCTAAAAAAATTGCTGATCAGGTGCTTATCAACAAGCATAGCCGTGAAAAAGCTGAAAGAACAAGGCTTGACCTTAAAAAGACACTTGCTACAAGCAGTGACGTTATGGCGAGGGTTGAAAAATTTGTAGATTGCCGCAGTAAAGATAAGTCAAAGCGCGAGATCTACATCGTTGAGGGTGATTCGGCTTTAGGTTCCTGTAAGCAGGGAAGAGATAGCGAATTTCAGGCTATTATCCCCGTCAGAGGTAAGATTCTTAACTGCCTTAAAGCAGAGTATGACAAGATATTCAAAAATGAGATCATAACCGACCTTATCAAGGTTCTCGGATGCGGCGTTGAGGTTAAAACCAAGAGCAATAAGGACCTTTCTATGTTTAACCTTGAAGCGCTTCGCTGGAATAAGGTCATAATCTGTACCGATGCTGACTACGACGGCTTTCAGATTAGAACACTTATTTTGACAATGCTTTATAGACTTGTACCCACACTTATTGATGAAGGATATGTTTATATCGCGGAATCGCCGCTTTTTGAGATTACAACCAAGGAAAAAACCTACTTTGCATACACCGAAGAGGAAAAAACGGCCATCTTAAAGAAGATTGAAGGCCAGAAATTCACCATTCAGCGCTCAAAGGGACTTGGTGAAAATGAAGCTGAAATGATGTGGATGACCACAATGAACCCCGAAACAAGACGTCTTATCAAGGTTATGCCTACAGACATTGCCGAAACCGAAAGGGTCTTTGACCTCTTGTTAGGGGATAACTTAGAGGGCAGAAAAGAGCATATTGCTTTGCACGGCGGAGAATATTTAGACCTCGCCGATATATCTTAAAGGAAAGGAGCGCGAGAAATGGCAAGAAGTAAAAAACAGCCAGAAAAGGCAAAGCAAACAATGGACATAAATGCCGAAATTGCCGGAGCGGGCACAGTGCTCGAAGAGCCTATAACCGAGACTTTGGAAACCAACTATATGCCATACGCTATGAGCGTTATCGTGTCGCGAGCCATTCCCGAAATTGACGGCTTAAAGCCTTCGCACAGAAAGCTCCTTTATTCAATGTATAAGTCAGGGCTTCTTGGAAGCGAAAGAAAGAAATCGGCAAGCATCGTGGGCGACACAATGAAATTAAACCCCCACGGCGACGCCGCAATTTACGACACAATGGTGCGCCTTGCAAGAGGAAACGAGGCGCTACTTCACCCTTATGTTGATTCAAAGGGAAACTTCGGCAAGATCTACTCTAAAAATATGGCTTACGCCGCCGCCCGTTACACCGAGGCAAAGCTTGAGTCTATCTGTAAAGAATTTTTTGCCGATATAGATAAGGACACGGTCGACTTTGTCCCTAACTATGACAACACAATGATGGAGCCCACCCTGCTGCCAACCTCTTTCCCCAATATTTTAACAAATGTTAACCTCGGCATTGCGGTTGGTATGGCAAGCTCTATCTGCTCCTTTAATCTCGAAGAGGTCTGTACGACTGCCATCGAGCTTATGAAAAACCCTGCACACGATATTCTCTCAACCCTTAAAGCTCCCGATTTCCCCGGCGGAGGATATGTTATCTACAATGCGCAGGAGCTTGATAAAATTTATAAAACGGGACGCGGCTCGGTAAAGGTTAGAGCAAAGTACACCTACGATAAGTCGCAAAACTGCATTGATATAACCGAAATTCCTTACACTGCTACCATCGAAACCATTATTGACAAGGTTATTGAGCTTGTAAAGGCAGGCAAAATTAAGGAAATTTCCGATATTCGCGACGAAAGTGACCTTCGCGGTCTTAAAATCACAATCGACCTTCGCCGCTCGGTTGACCCCGACAAGCTTATGGCAAAGCTCTTTAAAATGACTGCTCTGGAAGATAACTTCCCCTGTAACTTCAATATCCTCATTGGTACAACCCCCAAGGTTATGGGCGTTGGCGAAATTTTAGAGGAATGGACTGCTTTCAGACGCGACTGTGTAAGGCGAAGGACCTACTTTACATTAACAAACCTTAAAAATAAGCTTCACCTTTTAAGAGGCCTTGAGGCGATACTTCTTGATATTGACAAGGCCATAAGAATAGTCCGTGAAACCGAAGAGGAGCAGATGGTTGTTCCCAACCTTATGATAGGTTTTGGAATTGACGAGGTGCAGGCAGAATACGTTGCCGAAATAAGACTTCGCAATCTAAACCGCGAGTATATCATAAAGCGCACCGAAGAGATCGCTCGAATTCAGGACGAGGTTTATGACCTTGAGGATATTGTTAATAGCCGTCGCAGAATTGATAAGATTATCATCGCTGAGCTTGAAGCTGTTATTAAAAAGTATGCAAAACCGAGAAAAACCCAGATCGAGTACAATGCAAGCGAGTATGTACCCGAGCCCGAACAGATCCCTGATTATCCCGTCAACCTCTTCTTTACAAAGGATGGTTACTTTAAGAAGATCACACCTCTTTCACTTCGTATGGGTAGCGAGCACAAGCTTAAAACCGATGACGAGATCATGACTCATATTGAGGGCACCAACCTTACAGAACTCTTGTTCTTTACCGATAAGCAGCAGGTCTATAAGGCAAAGGTTTGTGATTTTGAGGATCATAAGGCAAGCGTGCTGGGTGACTATATTCCTGCAAAGCTCGGTATGGACGAGGGTGAAAAGGCAATCTATATGGTAACAACTACCGATTATAAGGGGCATATAATGCTCTTCTTTGAAAACGGTAAAGCGGCCAAAATTCCCATGTCGGCCTTTGAAACCAAGTCAAACCGCAAAAAGCTTACTGCGGCATACAGCGATAAATCCCCCCTTGTTGCGCTTTTTGCCTCAACAGAGGAGCGTGAGTATATTGTAAAGAGCAGTGCAGGCAGATATCTTATTGTGCATAGCGGCGCCGTTGCGCTCAAAACCTCAAGAAGTACACAGGGTGTTGCGGCGATGACCCTTAAAAAGAATCATATAGTTGAAAAGGTAACTGTGTTTACAGAGGACAGATTTGTAAATGCAAATCGTTACCGCACTAAAAACATTCCTGCAACAGGCTCGGTTTTGGCGGCAAACGATGCAGGTGAACAGCTCACATTCTAAAAAAACGGAAAATTTTGCAAATTTATTTTTAGTTTGCATTGATTTTCTTAAAGAGTGGAGTTATAATATTTTTGGATCATTTTGTTCGATATATTTTAAGGAGGACTTGCAAATATGTTAGTTTCAGCAAAAGAAATGCTTACAAAAGCAAAACAGGGCAAATATGCCGTAGGCCAGTTCAACATCAATAACCTTGAATGGACCAAGGCAATCCTGCTCACCGCTCAGGAATTGAACTCTCCCGTTATCCTCGGTGTCTCTGAGGGTGCAGGAAAATATATGTGTGGCTACACCACCGTTGTCGGCATGGTAAAGGCTATGATAAATGAGCTTAATATCACAGTTCCCGTTGCTCTTCACTTAGACCACGGCAGCTATGAGGCAACTAAGAAATGCATCGAGGCAGGTTTCTCCTCGGTTATGTTCGATGGTTCACATTATCCCATTGAAGAGAATATTGAAAAAACCAAAGAGCTCGTTGCTATCTGCAATGAAAAGGGCCTTTCCCTTGAGGCAGAGGTTGGCGCAATCGGCGGTGAAGAAGATGGCGTTATCGGCGGCGGCGAGGTTGCTGATCCCGATGAGTGCAAAATGATTGCAGATCTTGGCGTTACAATGCTTGCTGCAGGCATCGGCAACATTCACGGTAAATATCCTGAAAATTGGGCAGGCCTCAGCTTTGACACTCTTGCCGCAATCCAGGAGAAAACCGGAACCATGCCTTTGGTTCTTCACGGCGGCACAGGCATTCCCGCAGAGATGATCAAAAAGGCTATCTCTCTCGGCGTTTCCAAGATCAATGTTAACACCGAGTGCCAGCTCGCTTTTGCGGCTGAGGTCAGAAAGTATATCGAAGAGGGAAAAGACCTTGTTGGCAAGGGCTTTGACCCCAGAAAGATCCTCGCTCCCGGCGTTGAAGCTATTAAAGCAACAGTTAAGGAAAAGATGGAGCTTTTCGGTTCTGTCGGCAAAGCCTAAGAGTAAATTTAAATGCCCGAAAGCCTCAGGCTTTCGGGTATTTTATTTTTTAAAAAAAGTTTAAGAAAAAACGCGAAAAGTATTGACAAAGCAGGCGGTGTGTGATATTATAATAAAGCTGTTTTGTGCTGGTGTAGCTCAGCTGGTAGAGCAGCTGATTTGTAATCAGCAGGTCGGGGGTTCGAATCCGTCCACCAGCTCCAAGCACATTTTAGTGCGGCAGTAAATTAAATATTCGGGAGTGTACCCAAGTGGCCAAAGGGGGCAGACTGTAAATCTGTTGTCTATGACTTCGATGGTCCGAATCCATCCGCTCCCACCAAAAATCCTCGTACGATAGTACGGGGATTTTTACTTTTTCACTCTTACCTCTTCACTCTTCACTTTTCTCTTATTTACTCGGATTTTTGGAAAGTAATAAGTAATAATGAATAGTGAAGAAGTTTACTCCGACGAGTCGGAATATCACTAAAATTTAGGTCAAGATGGATTCGAACGACCGAAGTCAATTATTCGGGCAGATTTTGTGATTTAATATCGCTTAGCTTGCCTTTTTTTTATTTTACTATATAAATCTTCAATAAGATGTGGTATAATCAGTTCGATCAATAAGAATTTGTAGGTGAGATAATGATTATTTTAATTACAGGAGCATCACATACGGGTAAAACTGCCCTTGCTCAGAAATTGCTTGAGAAATACAAATATCCTTATCTGTCAATAGACCATCTAAAAATGGGCTTAATACGTAGTGGTAATACAGAACTTACCCCTATGGACGATACGGAATTAGTCGAATATCTGTGGCCGATTGTTCGCGAAATGATAAAAACTGCTATTGAGAATAATCAGAACTTAATTGTCGAAGGTTGCTATATTCCATTCGATTGGCAGAAAGATTTTGACTCTGAATATCTTGAAAGTATCAAATATTACTGTCTTATAATGAGTGAGGAATATATCAAAAATCACTTTGCTGACATAAAGAAATATGCAAACGTCATTGAAAATCGTTTAGATGATGAATGGTGTACCATTGGGAGCGTTTTGATAGATAATGCGGAAGTCCTCGCCCTTGCGAAAAGGCATAATGTAAACTTTATTCTCATTGATGACCAATACGAGATTAATATTGATTTAGATTGATAATCCAATTTATAGAAAAGAGATTTTTTGAAAATAATAAAAAATCGCTAAATTTTGCTCTTTTTTTAAAAAAAACAAAGTGGCATCTAAATGGTTTGGAACAGCCAGAAAAACCGACTTGTTTCGACAAGTCGGTTTTTCAGTTATATTCGCCTTCGTCGAGTTATATTGCTTCGCAGTGATATTTGGACTAAAGTCCAAGTGATATTCGCTTCGCTGATGAATAACGAATAATTGATTTAACCTAAAGTTTCTGCTATAATATTTTAAAAGGCGGTGATTTTGTGAAGAAAAAGGCTTTTATAGTTATTGTTATTTTCATTTTGAGCATCGCTTTATTTGTCGGTATTTATAAAATTGCGAATCCTCCCGTGCGTTATTTTAGAGGTGAAATTATTAAAATAGAGGACAATGATGAACATTTGATTTTTACAGTAAAAGAAAACCAAGACACACTACATACCGTGCATGTAAGATACATAAAACTTATTACCTATCGCGGCACTGATGAGACAGACTATGCACACAATATCGAAACCGGCACTTATATTGAAGGCAACTACTATCACGATTGGTGGCACAAAGGGGAATTTGCTGAAAAAATAGAGGTTATCGAGAAATTTTAAATGGCATCTAAATAGTTCTTAACAGCCAAAACAAAAAAGGACACCGCAAGGTGTCCTTTTTACTTGCCTAAACAATTAGGCCTCGTATTTAATATTGCCTCTGATTATGGTCTTTTTAACATCAAAGGTGTCGCTTGTAATAATAATGTCTGCGTCCTTGCCCTTTTCAAGTGAACCCTTTGTCTTGTCTAAGCCTAAGGCAGTAGCGGGGTTTAGTGAAGCGCAGTTTACACATTCGTGAAGGGGAATGTCGGAACTTGTGTAAACATTCCAGACTCCGCGGTTAAGCTTTAAAACACTTCCCGCAACGGTTCCGTCTTGGAGGCGGCAGACAGGCTCTTTGTAAATGATCTTCTGGCCGCCGAGGGTGTACTCGCCCTCTGGCAGTCCGCCTGCCGGCAGACAGTCGGTAATAAAGCAAAGTTTTCTGCCTTTTAATTTAAAGAGCATATTGTAAAGCGCCGGCGAAACGTGGAATTTGTCTACTATAAGCTCACAGCTTACATCGGTGTTAAACACTGCGGCTATAACTCCGGGGGCACGGTGGTTAAGAGGAGTCATGGCGTTAAAAAGATGTGTTGTGTGGCCTACACCCGCGCAAACCGAGGCAACGGCAGTTTCGTAGTCGGCAGAGGTGTGTCCTATGGAAATCAGAACGTCGGTGTCGCGGCGCATTTCTTTGATGGCGGCAAAATTAGGAGTGTCCTCTTCGGGAGCAAGGGTTATAAGCTTTATAATGTCGGAGTATTTTTTAACAAAATCGGCATCAGGTTTAAGAATATATTTTTCGTCCTGAGCGCCTTTTTTGCTTTTGCTTATAAAAGGTCCCTCGGCGTGTGCACCTAAAATTTCGCTTCCTTCCCAGCCTTTGCTCTCCTCTTTAAGCAAGCGCAAAACCTCAAGCGCGCGTGTTATAACAGACATATCCTCGGTCATTGTTGTCGCAAGATAGCCTGTTACGCCGTTTTTTAAAAGCCCTTTTGAAATTGTGCGAATGCTCTCCTCACAGCCGTCGCAAACATCCTTGCCCAAGTAGCCGTGAATGTGCATATCTATAAGTCCCGGGGCAACGTATCCGCCGTCGGCATCAATTATTTCGGCGCCATCCGGAATGTCATTTTCCTTGATGATCCCCTCAATAACATCATCAAAAAGCAGAGCGTGTCCCTCTAAAGTGCCGTCTTTAAGAATGATTTTTCCGTTTGTAATAGCCTTCATATAACGCCCCCTTGTTTATCTTATTTTATGATACCAAATTTATATCACATTTTCAAGACAAAATGATAAATTTGCCCGCGCTACAAAAAAGCCCACCTAAAAAGGTGGGCTTTAAAACTATTTTGTGAGCATCCAAACTGCCATTTTGCTCTCTTCGGTCCATTTTTTGCCTGCTGAGGCATAGTCGGTAACATGCATTTTGCCGCCGTCCTTAAGCGGAACGGTAACTTCGAGCATATTTTTGTATGGTGCGAGAGTTTTTTCGGGGAACTCTACGTCAACATATCCGTCGGCATTTACATTAACCTCAACTGCATCGTCAACACTGTAGCCGAGTCTGTTCTCTTGCGAAAGGAATAAGGGACCGCGTCTTAACGCAATATGGTTTTTAGCAAGAGGATCTTCCTCGTCGTATGCAGGAATGAGATAGTGAAGCTCGCCCCTGTTCATAAGCACCTGCGAGCCGTAGGGGATTGGGTAGATGGCCTCGGTGCGCATATCAAGGCAAAGCACTATCTCGTCGCCATCTTTAAAGGCGTGGTCAATTACTATGTAACCTTCCTTTACCGAAACAGACTCGCCGTTTACTAAGAGTGAAGTTGTTTTGCTCCACTGGGGATTTCTGAGTTTTAGCTCGAATTTTTCGTCCTTTTCAAGCGAAAGAGTGATTTTAACCTCGCTTCCAACCGGATACTCGGTTTCAATATCAAATATAACCCTATTTCCGTTAGGAGTTTTCGACTCAATAGTGCCGCTGTTATAAAGGTTTAAGGCAAAGCCCTTTTTAGAGGTCATAAGCGCCATTTTTGAGTAAAGTCCGATGCCTGCCGAGCCTATGCAGGCACAGCAGCCGTAGTAATGCTTGTCGCTCATAACCTTAAAGCCGCCGATACCCTTTCCGCGAAGGCCTGCAGTAAGGGGAGAGTAGCTGTCAAAGGGGAGCGGCTCATAGTTTAAGTCGGGAAATTCGTCTTTGAGCGTAGGCTCAATAACCTTGTCGGTGTTAACTGCGCCTAAGTATGCGTTGTAAAGCGAGCGCTCAAATGCATCAACATATTTGCTGTCACCTGTGAGGAGAGTGAGCTGATACATAAATTTCATCATAGTTACTGTAACACAGGTCTCCTGCTGAAGACCGTTTGTGGTGTTTGCCTGGCGCACAGTTGAGTGGTCAAAAAGCTCGTGTGAGCTTCCGCAGCAGCCGATAACAGTAAAGTCACTTTCCAAAACCTTGTCAGCAAAATAAATGACCGCGGTTTTGTATTTTTCCTCTTTTGTAGCTCGGTAATATTCAAGGAGTCCCTCAAAATAAGAGATCATCTCGTAAGCTTTGGTCATTGGATACTGATAGGGATAGAGATTGTTTTCTAAAACGAGATCGACAACATTAAAGCTGTCCATACCGCCCTTTTCGGCAATATGCTTTGCAAATTCAAGATACTTTTCCTCGCCTGTAATGTTGTAAAGACGAACAATAGGCTCTAAAATTGAGGAAGCGTTAAGTCCGCGCCAATATCTCGAGGTGGTGCAAACCGCCTTTTTGCCTTCGCCTAAATAGAGCATAAGATAGTCGACCTGAGCCTTCATAGACTCTGTAATTTTGGCTATAAACTCCTCATCATCGCAGATCTCGATAAAATACTGCATACCGAGAAGGACATATTTTCTTGACCACATATCCCAGCCGCTAAATTCGTGGCTCTTGTCATAACTGCTTATTCTTCCGCTCTCGTCAGAGCTTTCCATCATATCATAAACAGTCTTTTTAAGAATGGCGTAAAGCTCCTCATCGCGCGTTAGGGAATAAACAAAACAAGCACCGCGCATCATTTTGCCCCAATATTCACCGCGCCAGCCTGAGTCGAAGTCTGCATCGTGGCGAAACTGATACACAAATCTCTCCCAAAGGGTAGGATTTTTAAGCTGAAAATCCTTTATGTACTCTGCCATCTCATTAAGGTAACCGTTATTTGTGTATTTGTTATCAAAATCAACAAAAAACACATCGGTTTCAAGACGAGGGAAATTAGCGTCGTTTTTGCCGTAAAGTGCGATCATAGCTATCCTCCTGCCTTTCAAAAAGCCTTTGTTTAAGTATATAATTTTACTCAAATGGTGTCAAGGAAAAATGGACATTTTATTCATTGTAATTGATAATTTGTTGCAAGAAAATCTCTGCAAGAAATCAAGTTTATTTTACCATTTAAAAGTCCCGCCCGTAAATGTGCAAACTGCTAAATTTGGCATTTTTGATACAAAAAAACAGGGGAATAAACCCCTGTTTTTTTTATTAGGATGCTTTTTTGTAAACGCTTTGCGCGCTTTCAAGCATATTCTCGGCGAATATGCCGTAGCCGCGCGTGCAGTCATTTACAAAAACGTGGGTGACAGCGCCCACAAGCTTGCCGTTTTGCAGTATCGGCGAGCCGCTCATTCCCTGAACGATTCCGCCAGCTTTTTCTAAAAGACGCTTATCGGTTATCTTTACGACCATATTTTTTGTTGCTCTGTCAGCATTTAAGCTTATCTTTTCAATCTCAATCTCATATTCCTCGGGCTCTAAGCCATTTAAAGTGGTTAAAATGGTTGCCTTGCCCGTTTTCACCTCTTGTTTAAGCGCAACCTCAACAGAATCTCCAACAACCTTTACCTGTGAAAGCTGCCCGTAAACTCCGGTTTCATCGTTTTTTAATATACTTCCCGTACTGCCGACTGTTGCAAAATGGCCGTTTAACTGACCTGGAGAACCATCTCTTGACGCCGTGACGCCGTCTATCTGTGCGCCCACGACCTTGCCCTCAGAGACAGAAATGATCTCGCCTGTGGTGCTGTCGCAAACGGCATGACCCAAGCCTGCAAAAAGCTCAGATTCGGGGTCGTAAAAGGTTACTGTGCCTATTCCTGCACTGCTATCACGAACCCAAACACCTATTTTGTAGGTGTCGTCAAAGCTATCCTTAACAGGCGTGATTTTGACAAGCCGCGTCTCGCCGCCGCTCTTTTTCAGCAAAACCTCAAGTGCTTTGCCGCCGCTGCTTGCAACGGTTTTGATCACATCAGAGTTACTCTGCATTTTTTTGCCGTTTATACTCACTATAACATCAGAGGCCTTGATCCCTGCATCCTTTGCAGGACAAACGGCGGTGTTGCCGCATTGTATAAAGCCTGTTTCGGTTACCAAAACGCCGTTTGATAGCATTTTAATTCCAAAAGGTATGCCACCCGGCACGACCCTTTTGACATCTATCTTACTGACGGTTACCGTTTTGATAGGGAATACACCGAAAAGCTTAAGCTCGGTTTTGATTTTGGCATCATCTGCACTGCTTATCGGTACACTTGAGCCTGCAGCGCTGATAAAGCCGCCAAAGCCTAAATCACTGTTTGATGTTACATAGTAGCTTTCGGCAATGCTATTGTAACTTGTTGTGATCGCTCCCCATAATAGTCCGCAGGCAATAACTGCCAGTGCGGCGGAGGTTCTTACAAAATTCTTAAGAAGCTTCATTAAGATTCCTCCTAACTTAAATGAAAAATTTTTATGTCCCTATTAATTTTCCTCAAAAATCGTTTATTATTTATTACAAAACGGTATCATTGCTGGAAAAAACTTTTCTAAATTCTTTAATTTTTATCTGGAAATTTTTTATATGTATATTTTAGAAAAATGGCTCTGCAACGCCGTTTTAAAGGGATTTGAGGCTTTGTGAGCCTCTTTAATTTTTAAGGTATTTGTCTTTTTTGCTTGATTTTTCTAAAAAAAGGTGTATAATAATTTTGTAACCGTTTTGTAACCATTTTAAAATTACGAAAGGAGATGACACCGTATGGCAGAAAACACAGATAAGATAGCCGAGAGCCAAAAGCGCCCTCCTGTCAAAAAACGTGTTTTGATTTCAGAAAAGTACACAGAGCCTGTTTTGGCAGTTTGCTACCATACAGGTGACTTCACGCTTTCGCTTCTTAAACAGATTCCTATGTTTCTTGTTGCGCTTCTTTCTTTAATAAAGAAGGCGGCAGGTAAATTTGGGAAGATAGTAGTCAAGCTTTTAAATAAGCTTGCCGAGCCTTTTATAAAGCTTTTTGATAAAATCGGCCGAATGATGCGCGCAATTAAGATAAAGGCAGGCGCGGCATATAAAAGCGGCGGATTAAAAGAAATGTTTAAGGCCTTTATGCGTGTTATGCGCGAGGGAATACAGCGAAATCATAATGCATTTGTCAAGGTTAGGAATTATGCACTCCCGGCTTTGGGAATATTTGTCCTCAGCCTTACTGTTTTTGTTTTTTCACAGCTTACATTTGGACTTATAGTAGAGTACGATGGAATTACTATCGGCTGTATAAAGCACGAGAGGGTTTATGACAGCGCAGAACAGCAGCTTATGCAAAGAGTTTTGTTTGAGGAGGACGATGATGTTGAGATCGTTCCTAAATTCAAGGTTGCTGTTGTTAATGCAAACTCATTCCTTACCTCTGATCAGGTTACAGATAAGCTGATCGAGGCCTCCAGCAGTGTTATCGATGAGGCAAGCGGACTTTATGTTGATAATGTGCTTGTCGGAGCAGTAAAGGAAAAAGAGGAGCTTGAAAAGACTCTTGAGTCAATTTTGGCCAAGTATAAAAGCGATGATCCCGACGAGATAGTTGCATTTGTAAAGGATGTTCAGATAAAGGAAGGTCTTTATCCCGTTTCGAGCATTATCGGAATGGATGAGCTTAACGAAAAGATAACAGGTGAAAATTCTGCTGAAATAGTTTACACCGTTTCAAAGGGCGACACGCCTTACACAGTTGCTCAAAAGGCAGGAATTTCGCTTAACACCTTCTATGCGCTCAACCCTATTACAAAAACCACATTTGTTGTAGGTCAAAAGGTTACCATTGCTTCTTCAGAGCCTTTCTTAAGCGTTAAGGTCCAGAAATATGAAAAGGTTAGAGAAGAGGTAGCGTATAAAACCGTTACCACAAAGAATAATAGTTACTATACATCATATCGTAAGGTTACAAGAAAGGGTAAAAACGGAGTTAACGAGGTTACCTATCTTGTTACTTACTTAAACGGCGTTGCAACCGAAAAGGAAATTGCCGACACCAAGGTTTTGTCACAACCGGTTGACGAAAAGGTTACAGTTGGAACAAAGGTTGCATCAAATATGGTTTCGGGAAGCAAGCCGGCATCCACGGGGAACGGAAGGGTTCCTGCGTTTATCTGGCCGACGAGCGGAAGAATAAGCTGTCGTTGGTGGGGATATTATAACCACCGCGGACTTGATATTGCCGCCCCGAGCGGAACGCCCATTTATGCCGCCGCAAGCGGAACGGTCATTTCTTACCGTAACCTAAGAAACGGCTACGGCAGACATATTATCATAGACCACGGCAACGGAGTTCAGACCCTTTATGCACACACAAGCGCAGTTTACGTTTCTGTCGGACAAAAGGTAACTCGTGGTCAAAAGGTTGCCGCTGTCGGAAGGACAGGCTGGGCAACGGGCAACCACCTGCACTTTGGTGTTATGATAAACGGTGTTTATAAAAACCCCGAATTGTATCTTCCTTAAAATCTAAAAACTCTTTCGGCAAAGCCGAAAGAGTTTTTTGTATTTTATGCCGATTTTTTTTAACAATATAAATGAGGTGAATAAAATGGATGATAATAAAAGGGCAAAAAAGAGACAGGAAACAGTGCCGGAGGATATATATCCCGTTATAGACAACGACCTTGCAAGAGATAATCTTGAAAACGATATTCCGGCCGCCGATTTGCAGGACCTTGATGGATGACTATATTTGCCCGACGCTTTTCGACAAATTACGACATAAACTGACACGGGCAGGTAAGATATGTGTACAAAAAAGCAAAACATATTTGTGCTATGCTACGAAATTAATTTTGCAAAGCTGAATTTCATTGAAAAGCGGCATTAAAAATGCTAAAATACACTTACAAAACAACAAGCGACAGGAGTGGCCAAAATGACAGAAAAGGTAAAAATATTAGTTGTAGAAGATGCAAGAGATACTGTTAAGGTATCGAAAAATATACTGTCCTCAAAAGGTTATTGGGTAGAAAGCTGTCATAAAGACGGAAAAGCTGTTTTGCAGGGAGTAAGGCTGTATCAACCTGACGTAATTATAATTGAGATGTTTATGTCAAATTATGATGCAGTTGCGGTGATTAAAGCTATAAAGGCTGAAAAGATGATCAAAAGGCCTGCGGTAATAGTGGCATCGAATTACGAAAACGGATTTATGGAAAAAGAGGTCATGGATGCGGGAGCGGCTTATTTTCTTATAAAACCTTTTGATTATGACGTGCTTTGCGAAAGGATAAACAGCCTCTGTACAAGTAAAATTGAGGTAGTGAGAAAAATGGACAGACGCCCTTTAAGCGAGTTTGATCTGGAAGCGACCGTTACTGAGGTTCTGCATCAGATAGGAGTTCCTGCGCATATAAAGGGATACCAATATTTAAGAACAGCGATAATACTTGTTATCGAAAACAATGATATGATAGACCATATCACAAAAGAGCTTTATCCAACCGTTGCCAAAAAATATAAAACAACGGCAACAAGGGTTGAAAGATCGATTCGCCACGCAATAGAAACGGCTTGGGACAGAGGAGATGTTGAGGTTTTAAACTCGTATTTCGGATACACCATTCATAATCAAAAGGGAAAACCCACAAACAGCGAGTTTATCGCAATGATTTCAGACAAGATCCGTCTTAAAATTAAAGTAATGTAAATGAAATGAGTCGCTTTTTGAGCGACTCTTTTATTTTTTGAAATTATATGATAAAATGTAAAAAAGCTTTTAACCTTAATTTAGGTTGACGCATTACTATCATAGTGAAACATTTTAGGCAGGTGATAAAATTGAGGCTTCTTTTTGCAGAGGACGAGCTTTCGCTTTCAAAGGCCGTTTGCGCAATCCTTCAAAAAAACAACTATTCGGTTGATGCGGTGTATGATGGCGCTGAGGCTCTTGAGTATATTAAAAGCGAAAATTATGATGGAATTGTTCTTGATATTATGATGCCTAAAATGGACGGCATTGAGGTTCTTAAAAAGATGCGAAGCGAGGGTAATAACACCCCTGTTTTGATTTTAACTGCCAAATCAGAGATAGACGATAAGGTGCTTGGGCTTGACAGCGGCGCAAATGATTACTTAACAAAGCCGTTTGCTGTTAAGGAACTTTTGGCACGAATCCGAGCCATGACAAGAACATCTGCTCAGCAGCCAGATTCTGTTTTGAAATTCGGCAATGTAAGCCTTGATTCTGCCTCGTTTGAGCTTTCTGCGCCTAAGGGTAGCTATAAGCTTGCAAATAAAGAGTTTCAGATGATGGAAATGCTGATGCGCCATCCTAAAAACCTTGTTTCAACAGAGCATTTTATGGAGCGCATCTGGGGATTTGACAGCGAGGCCGAAATAAATGTTGTTTGGGTTTATATATCTTATCTGCGCAAAAAGCTTTCGGCAATCGGAGCAAACATTCAGATAAAGGCACAGAGAAATGCAGGATATTTTTTGGAGGAGCTTAAATGATAAAAAAACTGCGGATAAAATTTATTTCTGCCGCAATGCTTTCGCTTTTTGCGGTTCTGCTGCTTATTATCGGCGCCGTTAATGTGTATAATTACAGCAATATTGTTCATTCCACCGATAACACCCTCTCTTTGCTTGAGGAAAATAACGGAAGGTTTCCCATTCGCCAGAATAAACCGTTTGATGAGCAGATAATGCCTGATAACAGAAAACCCGTTTCTCCCGAGCTTCCGTTTCAGTCGCGCTTTTTTTCGATTTTGATAAATGAAAAGGGCGAGACCTTTGCCGTTGATACAGATCATATCGCTGCAATAGACGAGAGCACCGCCGTTTTGTACGCTCAAAAGGCGGTATCGAGAAACAAACAAAAAGGTTTTGTTAACAATTACAGATACCTGATTGCAGATGAAGGCAATCTAAGAAGGGTGATCTTTCTTGACTGCACAAAAGAACTTGATACATTTAAGAGCTTTCTTTTTTCAAGCTGTGCTGTTTCTGTTTTGGGAATGGCGGCGGTCTTTGCATTGCTCCTTGTCCTTTCGGGTCGAATTATCAGACCGGTTTCTGATAGCTATGAAAAGCAGAAAAGGTTTGTGACCGATGCGGGCCACGAAATAAAAACTCCGCTTACCATTATAGATGCAGATACCGAGCTTCTTGAAATGGAAATAGGGGAAAACGAGTGGCTTAAGGATATAAGAAGCCAAACACAGAGACTTGGAAAACTCACCAATGATCTTATCTACCTTTCTCGCATGCAGGAGGAGCAAAAGCGCCTGCAGGCTATAGATTTCCCGATTTCCGATGTCACAGCCGAAACGGCAGCATCCTTTCATTCTAGAGCCATTACAGAGCAAAAGGAGTTTTTAGCCGCTATCGAGCCGATGCTTTGTTATAAAGGCGACGAAAATGCCATTCGTCAGCTAATATCGATACTTCTTGATAATGCGCTTAAATATTCCGATCCTAATTCTCATATCCATCTTTCGCTTTGCAGAGAGGCAAAGGGAATAAGGCTTTCGGTTTTTAATAAGGCAAGCTTTGTTTTAAAAGACGATTTGCCCAACTTTTTTGATAGATTTTACAGAGCCGACCCCTCTCGAAACTCTAAAACAGGCGGTCACGGAATAGGCCTTTCAATTGCAAAGGCGGTAGCCGAGGCTCATAAGGGCAGAATAGAAGCAAGAGCATTAAATGATGGTGTTATTTGTATAACGGTCTTTTTGCCGCTATAAAATCAGACCCACTATGAGCTTAAATCATAGTGGGTCTTTGTTATCTGTAAAATCCTCCCGGCCTGCCCATTGGGCCGCCCGGGCCACCTGGAATGCCGTGACCGCCGGGCGCCATTACATTGTGTCCTGCCGCGCCGTAGAGAAGATCGGTCATTTCAATTTCTGCAAGCGTAGTTCCGCCTGAAAGTGAGACGTTTTGTGCAAATCCGTTTTGGTCAGCCCCAGACACACTTCCTCCCGCTATTATGGTGTAGCTTTGGGATTTTTGTATCTGCGGAGCGGTTATAACAGCCGTTTGATAAGCCTTTTGCGGAGTAAACGAGGCGATAACCTTTCCCCCGGAGGAGCAAAGGGCTAAATTTGTGCCTGCATCCCGGGTGCTAAATGAAACGTAAATCGCGCCTTGATTTTGCGCCTCTGAAAAGCTTTGTGCCATCCCGCTGCTTCCAAGCGCTATTAGCACGCCGCCCGAAACTGTTGCAGAGCTGTCATAGTCAAATGAGCCATTCCCACCGTTTGTGGGGCCGCTCACTAAGGTGATTCCGCCTGTAACCTCAACCGTGGAGTTTGAGTCAATTCCGTCGCCGCTTGCATCGATAAGGGTGTATCCGCCCGAAATGATAATCTCGCCAACGCCCGATGAAAACATTCCTTGACCCGGTCTTCCGCCCATGCCCGAAGAGTCGTTTCCGCCTGCGGCATTAATCCCGTCGTCCGAGGCTTTTATATTTATCTTGCCGCCCGAAATAGCGATCTTGCTTGCCTCTAAGCCTTCATAGCTTTGCAAAATGGAGATGTCGCCGCCCGAAACAGATAGGTCGGTGTCTGCGTGGATTCCGTCATCTGAGCTTGAAAGGGTGAATGTGCCCTCTGAAATGCTTATCGTACCGTTTGAATGGATGCAGTCGTCAAGGCTGTTTATGTTAAAGGAACCGCCCGAAATAATAATGTCCGAGCCTGCCTTGACCCCTTTTGAGGATTCGCTTGAATAGGTAAGAGCTCCGCTTTCTGTGTCGCCTGCCTGAATGGCAAAACTGCCACCTGTAATTTTTATAACAGTTTGAGCCTGAATGGCATCGTTTTGTGCGGTTAGACTTAAAGCGCCTCCGTCAATGTAGATGTAGCCGCGTGCCGCGTCCTCGTCGTTGTCGGAGCGCAGGGCATCGCTTCCTGCCTTGGCTGTAATGTTAGCGCTGCTTATTTTAATGCAGTCCTTGCCGCCGAGAGCAACATTTTTTGAGGTTACATCAAGAGTGGCGTCAGAAACAATAAGGTCATCCTTTGAAACAACCGCGTGCTTGCTGTTTCCCAAAACCTTAAGAGAGCCTTTTCCGTTAATGCAGAGGTCTGCTCGGCTGAAAATTGCGGCATCAACCGAGGTTTCGCCGTCTGTGAAGGTGTAATCAGAGCCGTCTGAAATTTGGTTGTTTGAACCGTCTGCAAGTGTTATAAAAACCTTGTCAGCGCCTTTGATATAAATGGCGGGTCCGTTTTTGTTATTTATCCTAACCGAGTTTAAAACAAGCTGAACCTTATCATTTTCGCCGGCCTCTATGCAGATCATTTTGTCAGAAACATTTCCCAAAAGATTGTAGGTGCCGCCCTTTGTAATGTAAAGCCCGTCATCACGGCTTTGGACGCCGCCTGCACTTGTTTCAAAGCCTTTTTCGCTTGCGGTTATTTTATTTGTGTTTTTATCATACTCGCCGCTTAAATCTCTGTCCGAAAAAGAAAAATCCATATTGGAAAGGTCGGCGCTTGAAACACTTGCGGCATCAGAGCCGCCCGAGGAAAAAGAGCTATCTTGGCCCTCTTTACCCCGACAGCCGAACAGAAAAGAAGAAAAGAAAATGAAAAGACAAAGCAGTATAGAAGCTTTTTTCACAGGGCCTCACTTCCTTCCAAAAGCTCGCTTATAGAAATTTCAAGGTTGCCGTTTCGGCAACGAAGCTCATCAATAAATTGCTGAAGCATGCTTTTGTCGGCAAACTCTATTCTGTATTCCAGCCTGTAAAGACTTCCCATATTTGTAGTTTTTGTCTTAACAAGGGTGCACTTTTTGGTGTATTTATTAAAAATATCCTCAAACTCTCCTGCAAAATTAAGCGATTCGGGAACGGTTATGCTAAGACGCATAAGCCTGTCGTCGCCGAGAGGAATGTACGCAAGTACAATCATAGCGGAACATACAAGCAGGGTGAATAAAACTGCTATTGCAACATATCCTGCGGCGCAAGCAAGCCCTGAGGTCATAGCAAGAAATATTGAAACAATGTCGCGCGCCCTGCCGGGCACCGAGCGGAAGCGTACAAGTGAGAACGCGCCCATAACCGCGACACCCGTTCCTATGTTGCCGTTTACCATTGTTATAACCGTTTGTACAATTGCAGGGAGCAGTATAAGCGAAACTAAAAAGCTTTTGGTGGAGTTTGAGCGGTAGTTTGATGCCGCCGCGGTTAAAATTCCGCAGACAAGAGCGCATAAAAAGGAAATAAGAAAACTGCTTATCCCAATAGTTGAACTGTTTATAGAATCAAAAATTACTGACATTGTTAAATTCTCCTTTGTAAAGATGTGTATGTGTGCTAAGTAGCATCTGCCTGTATGCAGTGCCGTATTTTGAAAACGATGAGGGGTAAATTTTCTCGCTGTCCAAAATGTGCGAGATCCAAAGCGGCATTGCTCCCGCTGTTTTTATTTCCATAATGAGCTCATTTTGCGGCAAAAGCTTTGTGCCGCTTGTTATGTCGCTCATAGATAGATAATCGGCTCTGTATCTTATGCCTGTGTCAAAGGTTATCCTCAGATCTGGCTCGCATTTAGAGAAAAAAGCCTGCCGCTCGTACATTATCATCATTTTTGGCTTTGGATAGCGGTAAAAGTTCATTGCGTAATCTATCTCACGCATTATCTGTGAGTCAATCGGCTTTTGTCCGCTTTCGATGTATAAAAGAGCATCATCAAGACTAATATGTACGCGCCGCTTGTAAACAGTGCCTTTGTATTTCTTTTTTATCTCAAAGAATATGTTGTCTAAGTCGCTCGCCGCGCCGTAACTGCGAAGGCGTAGTTTTTCTTTGTAAACCTTTGCGTCTATCGAACTTCGGATAAGACGAAAATCAGGCGTGTCTAAATAAAGACTGCAGATGGTGCTCTTGCCGTAATTATCCTCATAAACTATATCTTTGAAAAGCTGTAAAAGCCGCTCTTTCTGAGCTGTATTTATCCTGTATTTTTTCTCTTTTCGCTCAAAGGTGTAAATGAAGCTGCGCACAAAACACCTCCTAAAATCATACTGTATTTTAATTATAAGAGCGCAACTTTAATTCTACCTAAAACTCAAAAAACGCCTTGACAATGCACCTTAATAAATGGTATAATCACTTTGTTCGCGGGTATGGCGGAATTGGCAGACGCACTAGACTTAGGATCTAGCGGGAAACCATGCAGGTTCGACCCCTGTTACCCGCACCAAAAATTCCAAGGACGATAAGTTCTTGGAATTTTTACTTATTACCTATTACCTCTTCACTCTTCACTAAAAAAGTCCTTGGAATTTTGAAGTAATAGGTAAGAAGTAATAGTGAAGAGGTTTGGTGTCTGCTTCGCAGACAAATTTATAGGATTTCGCAAAATGCCGATTTCGGAATAAACTTTATAAAATTGCACTTTAAATGCCGAAATCGGCATTTTCTTTTTTTACAAACATACATAAAGTTAAGATTTTGTGCTTTTGGTGCAACTTGGGGCTTGTTTTGGGTTCCGTGTTGCAATCGAAATCTTAAAATGCTATAATAATTTTAAGGTTTTACGGGAGGTATGGAAATGGATGCTTTAGAGCCTAAAAAATTAGCGTTAATAAGGATTTTGCAGATACTAAAAAAGCACAGCGACTATGATCATCCCCTTAAACAAGAGGATATTGCAAAATATCTTATGCAGGATTATGGCATAATAATCGAGCGAAAAGCCATTAGCAGAAATATTTCATTGTTAAAGGA
Source organism: Oscillospiraceae bacterium (assembly GCA_015066115.1). Classification (GTDB taxonomy): domain Bacteria; phylum Bacillota; class Clostridia; order Oscillospirales; family Ruminococcaceae; genus SIG578. The sequence goes on along the minus strand of SVOZ01000010.1, from coordinate 36,698 downwards.
AGCGGGCTATGAAATTGAGTCTGCCCACAATGGCAGTTACTTAAGTGAACGCGAGTTTGAGGATAGTGAGCTTCACCTGCTGATTGACGGCATCTTGAATAGCAAATATATCAATGCTAAGCACTCAACCGACCTCATTGAAAAGCTGTGCGGCCTGTCAAATAAATATTTCCGCACCCACGTTAAAAACATTCACTCGGTTAATGATTGGAGCAAAACCGATAATCAAGCCCTGTTTTACAATATTGAACTAATAGATGATGCTATTGAGCATGGTAAACAGATAACATTTGATTACAATAAATACGGCATTGATAAAAAACTTCATAAAACCAAAACGCATATAGCAAGCCCGTATCAACTGATTCTTCACAATCAGCGGTATTATCTTATGGCACTTAACGAGCGCTGGCATAATATGGGCTACTATCGTGTTGATCACATTACAAATATGACCATAACCGACAATAAATTGACACCACTGAAAAGCGTTGAAGGCTTTGAAAATGGAATAAATTATAGCGAAATCGCCACGTCTTTGCCGTATATGTTTACGGACAAGATGGAGTGGATAACCTTCTATGCGGAAGAATGGATTGTGGACCAAATTGTTGATTGGTTCGGAAATAATGCCAAAATAGAGAGCGTGAACGGTAAACTTAAGGTTATGGTAAAAAGCAGTCCTAAGGCAATGGAGTTTTGGGCTATGCAGTATTTAGGCAGCGTGGAGATAGTTTCTCCTCCTGAGCTCAGAAGCCGTATGAGAGAAGTTCTGTCTGCAGGACTTGAGAAGTACAAATAAATATAATTAAAGTTAAGACTCGCCGTAAGGCGAGTCTTTTTTTGTGTCCCAAAAATGTCGCATTGAAAATGATATAGTTATTACACATGATAACGCGCGAGGTGATGCCTATGTACAATGTGAATCTGCCGAACTTAAAATGGTTTCTGTCCGGAAATGTATATTCGGGCTCGTTAAGACCCAACCCGTCAAAGAGCTATACCTGTCAAACGACCTTTAATTATAGAGTAAAAGTTGTTGATGACAAATGCGGCAAAAGTGTTGTTGCTGTCTGCTTTTTTGTGTTGCCGTGGAACTCGGTTTCAAATATGGATGAGGCGGTCATAGGACGATTTCAGGCATCTGAGTTTGGTATAGAGGTGGCGGAAAACTGGATAAGATCACATTTTATAACCGAAAGCCCAAATGTGCTTATGCGGTTAACAAGGCTTTCATTATATGATAAATTATGGGCAAAACAAAAATATGTTGAAAATAAAAAAATAATAGGCTATAATTAAATAAATAATAAATAGAAGGGATTTTTTGGGTATGGAAAATAAAAATTACGCTGCTCTTTTAAGAGTGATTTTCGGAGAAAAAAGCATGCTTGTCGACGACGAGGCAATGAACGCAAACCCCAAGCTTGCTGAGGCCGTAGAAGATAAGATGTTTGAACTGCTCGAAGTGTTGAGCCCCCTTCAGTATATATCTATAAACGATTTTCTCTTGGAAGGTAAAAGCAGAGAGGACTTTGCACAGTATATCCGCGACAACGCCGATGATATCGCAACGCAAATTCAAGCAAAGGCCTTGCGCACTATGCGCCACCCCAAGCACTCTAAGGCGTTTCGTGAATTTATGGTTTACAAAGACGAAAAAGATATGAAATAAAACGAAAATGCCCCGAAAATTTGGTTTCGGGGCTTTTTTTGTACCAAATGTGGTACTTACTCTTTGATAAAATGATAATACAAAATATTATTAAGGAGTCTAAATTATGAAACAAGAAATTTTCGATAGCATGAACGATGTCAAGTTAACTCCCGAAAAATATCTTTCTATTATGTTTGACCGCACCGACGAGGACGGAATACTTTATATACCGGGCTGGCACTATGACCGTCCGGGTTGGACCTGCGACGCTGATGGCAGCACCGATGAAAACGATAGCTATCGCTGCCGAGTTAATTGGGGCGAAAGTGAAGATGAAAAGCAACTCAATTATAAAAAATTGCTTGATAAGTTTTTAGATGTTTATAATGCCATTAAACATATAGCACGCTATTGGGATAATATCGAAGATGACGTCGATAAGGCAAAGCGCCTGCTTGACGAGTACACTCTTTCTGATTGCTATCTGTTTGATATGTGGAACACCTACGTCCGCCCGCTTGATACAGGCGACTACGACCTTAAAAAAATTGAGGATATAGAGGATAGACTTGAAACAGTCGAGATGGTAAAGCAAATTGCCGCGAGCATTGCAAAGGGCAATTCGGTTGAGGATTTTGAAAAGCAGGCTATTACCGAATATATTGACATAAGCGTTACACCAGACGAGATTAAATATCGCGAGGGCTACCTGCGCCAGATAAGAAAGGATGCACAGAACCGCATTGGTAACAATATCTGTGCTTATGATGTGGTTATAAGGGCAAGGCGCCTGTGTAAGCTTATGAGCCTTAAGGCACCGATGATGATAATACATAACGAGTCGCGTCAGTTAGCGGCGGCAATGCTCCTTCACGAGTACGGCACTTCAAGAGAGCTTGTTGACAATAGTATAAGGCTCCGCCTTGAACAAATAGAGCTAATGAGCGACGAGGAGCTCGATGAGCTCTACCGTCCCAAGAAAACAAATACAAGAAAAAGTCTTGCGCCGCTTTTTGTTTACGATATTTTAACCAAGCGCTCCAATTCGAAAAAACACCTGCGCCAGCAGGATATCCTTAAAGAGCTTGAAAAATACCCTTACGAGATATCGCTTGAAAGAAAGGCTTTAAGCCGCATTATTCATAACTTGATTGACACCTCGCAGTACGCCGTCTTTTCGGACAAAACGGGTGTCTGGATAGAGCAGGAAAGGAGCCAATAGCTATGGATCTGAGAGATAAATACAAAGTCAATAAGAAAATATTCAGCGAGGTTACCTGCCCCGTTTGCGGCAAGCCCACCCTTGACAGCTACTGGATATGTGAAAACTGTAACTGGGAGGAAGACGGCACAACCGATGAGAATGAATACTCAAGCGCAAATAGAGGCACCATCAGAGAATACAAGGAAAAGATGGGACTGCTTGAAAACCCAAACGTCCGCTTTAATATCTTCCCCGAAAATATATCTGATTTTACTAAGAGCATCGCGCTTTTAGAGCGAGAAATCGGAATTATCGGCTTTGATATGGAGGATTTCAATAAAATAGTTTTGAAAAGTCAGCGTGTAGATTTTTTTACAGCTTCGGGCGACGACCTTAAAGCTGTAACTCTCGAATTTATTAAGTATTTAAGAGATAATTTTGGAAAAAGCAAAATCAAAATGCTGTATGTTGTTGCCGCAAACGAGCCGCCAAGCAGTGAGGCTTATGAGCAAAGCGTATCTATTCTTAAAGACGCCTTTGAGCCGGCATCACTTTACCAAAATATTTATTACAGTGAGCAAAAAGAAAGATATAAGGCTTATCTTTTTGTCGCCTGGCCGGTCTAATTGCCACACAGGCTGTAATTTGCGTGTAAAAGCTTCTCGCAAAAACAGTTGAGTTTTATAATATTATTTAATATAATTAAATAAACATCTGCCTTGTACCAACTTCGGTGCATGGTGAGGCGTAAAATACACTTATATCGCAAATGCGATAACAAATTTATAAATGAGGTGTAACTAATGAAAGAGATTTGGGTATTAACTGTAAAAACTTCACTTCCTAATACTTGTTATAATTCTAGTGATTTTATAACAACTTGTGAAGCGTATGGTTGCTTTGAAAAAGGACGCGATGCTCTGCGCGAAACAATCAAAAAATTTGCTTTTTCAAAAAATAGTATGTTTGATGGAAAAGGTAATATTACATACTTAAAAAAATATGCAGATAATTATGATGATGAAGTTTATGAGGATGATTTTGAAACTCTGGATATTAAACGAATTAAATATGTAGTAGACTCCCTTCGTGATGCGTTTTCGGGGAAAGACATCGAATTTGAAATGGAAAGTGAATATTGTACCGATTGGATGATTGCCATCAACTCAAAACCTGGTGAGATTTCTTTTCATGGTGAATATGATGGGCCATGTAATGGATATGATCCTGATTTAAGAACAAATATTTTCTCTATGAAAGAAGAAAAGCATTATTATCTTTATGTTAACGACCGCTTCGGCCAAGATGATTGTACATCGGAGTTGTATATTGATTTGCAAAAAGCGGAACTAAACTAATTTCCCTCTTTTGCGTACTACATCGCAGGCAACTGTCAAATAATCTAAGTAATTAGATTTTGTAGGGCAGGGGCTTGCTCCTGCCGCTTTACAACAAACAAAACTTATCCGCCCGAATTTCTTCGAGCGGATTTTTATATACAAAATTAGTTGAGTTTTATAAAAACATTTGCTATAATCAAATAAACGCCTATCTTGTACCAAATTCGGTGCAATGTAGAGAGTATAATATGTTCAACAAAAATATTAAAGGAGTTAATAATATGCCTTTTGTTGTTTCGAATGATGGCTCTACATTAAAAAAATATCAACCTGAAGAAGACCAAACTTCAGCGTTGGAAGTTGTTGTGCCAGGAACGTTTACTATAATAGGCAAAGAAGCATTTTATGAAGCTTATGATGTGCATTCTGTAATTATCGAAGAAGGCATCAAAAAAATAGGCTCTTCTGCTTTCTGTGCTTGCGGTATGAACAAAATCTCCCTACCTAAGTCGTTAGAAGAAATTGCATACGATGCTTTTGGTCATTGTACGAAATTGGCAGAAGTAGTATTGCCTGATAATTTGAAAAAGTTGGGTAAATCTCCCTTTACCAATTGTGCGTGTGATGTTATTGTAAGCGAAAATAACAACTTATTAAAGACCGTTAATAGAAAGTTGTTTTCAAAAGATGGTAAAAAACTCATCTTTTATCCCACCAACTGTAAAGAAACAAAGTATATTGTACCTGACGGCACACAAATAATTGGTGAACTTGCATTTGCGTGGAACGAACATATTACCGAAATTGTATTACCTGAAGGGGTGAAAGAAATTAAAGGCGGTGCCTTTGGTTCTTGTGAAACTTTGGAAAGAATTGTAATACCAGCTTCTGTTAGAAAAATTGATATAGAATTCGAGATGGAAACCTTTGATGCGATGTCATCGTGGTATCCGCAAAAGCGAGAAACTTTTATAATAGAAGCACCAAAAGGTTCCTACGCTATTGAGTTTGCAAAAGAACATGAAATTAAATATGTTGAAGTTTAATAATTTTTGCTTTTGCGTACCGCCGCATAGGCCGCAAGCAAAGAATCTAAGTAATTAGATTTTGTAGGGCAGGGGCTTGCCCCTGCCGCTTTACAACAAACAAAACTTATCCGCCCGAATTTCTTCGAGCGGATTTTTATATACAAAATTAGTTGAGTTTTATAAAAACATTTGCTATAATCAAATAAACGCCTATCTTGTACCAAATTCGGTTCAGGTACTTTTATATAATGTTTTGTAAATAATTACAGGAGAGTGTTATAATGAAAATTCAATTAAGCTCTACAACAAAAGAAGAAATTATCAAGCAATATGCCGAAACCTTTAACGCACAAACTTTGATTGCAAAGGATTTTGTTCCTGCGTATGTTGAAGTGGATATGTATCGTATGCAAGAAGACTTGTTTGGTTCGTTTAGCAAATATGTTACTGTTGGCATGACGGCTGACGAAGCATTTGATTCGGAATTTTATGTGATGACTGACGGGTTGCTGGATGCCGAAAAAGAAAAAATCTTGCTGTCAGATATTGCGGATATGATTTCAAAACTATACAGCAAGGAGATTGCTTTTAAGTCAGGCACGATGGTTAAGGTATCTAATGAAGCAAAAAAAGCATTTGGCTTTGATTATTACCTTTTCGATTTCCATAATTTAGGTTGCCAATGCTATCACGTTCAGCCTGTACAAATTTATGAAAATGAGTATAATTATGTTTTGGAAAACGGACATAATGCATTTTGGGATATTTATGAGGAGCAAGTTCCCGAGGAGTCGCAGTTCCTTTTTGGCGCAAAACGCGAACCTTTGGATATATAATTTCCCCTTTTTTGTGTATCGATGCACAGGCTGCGATTAAGGATATTAAATAATTCATAACCTAATGAGTAAACTTATCTGCCCGAAGAAATTCGGGCGGATTTTTCTCTACCCAAAATAGTTGGGCTTTTGAAAAAATATGCGTTATAGCACAAAAACGTCCCACCTTGTACCAAATTTGGTTCAAGGTGGGACGTTGCGTTTTTATTATGGTAAAACTTTTTTTATTTCCTTGAGCTTAACGTCTAAAGTCATCTCTTTGAAAGTCCTCTTTTCATTCGCATTTCTAATATCATTATAGGCAAAATAAAAATCCTCGACTGCCATTTGCAATTGTATGTTCGGCCAAATGATAAATTCGGCTAACAAAGGCTCTTCGGGTAAAGAAATTCCATTACCATTTTTATCGTTTAGTTTTAAATTTTGCTTTAGCTTCTCTCGTATCTTGTTGGTGATTTTAATATATAAATCTTTATCTAACTTGCTCCACTTCATATCATACGGCAAATTTACTTTGTTAGACTTATCATCTTTTTCGGTGATGCGCTTGTACCATTCCAATGTAAAACTATCTAACGGCATATGGCAATATTTAAAATAGTTTTCATCAACATTCTCGCAACAATACAAATACTTAAATGTCATATTAACGATTTTTTGTGCTTTACCATAAGTTCCGATAGTGCTTGAATTGGAAAAGGCATCACACCAAATTTTGCATAGTTTTTCGTGGAAATCATCGAAGTATTTTTCGCCGAGGGCTGATTCTTCGCTGTCGGGAGCCGCGTTTTTAAAATACTCTAAAAATTTGTTGGCTAAATTTTTAAAAGCGGTGTTTTTTATGCTTACATCAAAGTCGCCAATACCCGTCATCGTTCTTTTTGCGTCACCGTAGGCAAGGTTAATAGCACTCAAGATGCTCTCTTCGTTGTTTGGACTATTTAAGTTGTTCTTTTCCTTGTTTTTAATTCCTTTCAAGAAAGAATCTACATATTGATTTTTGCTCATTCATAATTTATCCTTTCTTATTTAATCGATTCCATCAGCTTCTCCCAAACCTTTACCATAGCAAAGGTGTCAAGCTCGCAGTATTTAAGTAAATTGTGGCGGGCGATTTTTTGCTCGTCTTCGGGCAGGTCTTTTATTTTGGGGAACAATGTCATGGCTTCGCCGCCGTTGTGCACTCCTTCAAGGTTGTGATAATCAAGCGCGGGGTCACCCGGGAACAGCGCGGGAAGAACGCTTTTTATAGAAAAGCTGCCGCCCATAGCCTTGTTGTAGTAATATCCCGACTGAAAGGGAACGAGCAGGTCTTTAATATTGCTCTCGATGTTTAAAAGATGCTCTGCAAGGTCGGGGAAGGCTTTTGCAAGCTCTTTAAGCCGTGTGCACTCAAAAGCCTTGTTGTAAGCAGTTACGCAAACATTCATCGGTATATCCTCGCAAAGACGCTCGGCTATCGCACGCCTCGGGTCAGTGCCCGACTCGGCGAGAAATTCTTTGTGCATAAGCTTGCCGCCTTCTTTTTCGATATAGTGCAAAGAGTATTGGAAGGGAATCTGCTGATAAGGCCTTGTGCCGATATATTCGGGGATAACCGGCTGCATTGTTTCAAAATCGAGGAAATACAGCGGATAGGATAGAGTGTCGAGAAAATCCCTGATGCCGTCCTTGTCTATGTAATCTCCTTGCTCCGAAAGTGCATAAGAAATTTGCCGCATCTGCTTTTCGTTTGTGATACTGCTTTCCAAAATCAAATCACTAAATGAAGCTTTGCCCTTTTTGTAAAACTCAAGCTTTCTCTTAAAAGGCATTCGGTATACGTCAAAAACGCAGGGAGAGGGAAGATGCTTTGTGCAGTAATTCCAAAAAGAGCAGGGATATGGATAATCGCAACCTACGTGAATGTCAACGTAGGGCTCCTCGTCGGAAGCGAGCAGTCTTTCGGCAATGGATAAATTCGCCATTATACTGTTTTGCTCGGGAATAACCGCGCTGTGCATGTCGGTTATTTTAAAGAACTTTTCAATATCAAGAACGCCGTCAAAAACATAATCGCTGTTAATTGTAACCAGATAAGTGCCCGTTACATTTACGCCGCTATTTTCAAGAACGTACTTCTGATATGCTATGTCGGCGACGTAAACCTCTTTGTCGTCATTGGTTGAACTCTTAACTTCGTAAATGGCCCAACCGCCGTTTTCCTTTTTGAGTATATCCACCGCACAGTATAGCCCGTTGTAATCAAACGAGGCTTCGCAAATTATGGGTGTGCCGTTTTCCATATGTATTTTGGTGTCGGTAACCATTTTGGTAAGATCAAGCTTTTCTCCGTCGTAGGCGGTAACCTCAACGAAATCTCCGAAAAGTCCCATAGCAAGATCGCCCACTATATTTCCGTTTTCCATTCGGGAAAGAACGGCGCCGTCAACAGCGGCCTTCTCCGGCATGTATTTTCGCATCCAGGCGATTTTTGGGCACTGCCATATTCCGCAGTATTTGGATTTTGATAAATGTAGCATCTGTCAAAAACACCCTTCACAGTTTTTTAAACGAGTTTTTCTTATTATAGCATATCTTTTTATTATCATCAACTAATATATAGTATGTGTTAGCCAATGTACCATAATTGGTTCAATGATTGTGATATTATATACATAAGAAAAGTGAGCGTGAAAAGGAGAATGAAAATGAATAAAAATCTTTGTAGAGCAGAATTGCATTTGAATACTAAATTATCTGACGATGTATCGGTTATCAGTCCTGAAGAGGCGATGGAATTTGCTGTAAAAAATTCTATAAAAGCCATAGCCTTTACCAATCGCGATAACGTTCAGGATTTTCCTGAAATTGCAAAAAAATATCAAAAATATAAAGGTTCGGGCTTAAAGGTGATTTACGGTGCCGAGGTCTTTGTTAAGTGTGAAGATGGTCCAAAATATCATGGACTAACTCTGCTTTGCAAAAATCAGGACGGAGTAAAAGAGCTTTATAAAATTATTTCAGCTACAGAATTCGATGGCACATACAAATTTATTCCAATAAATGCAGTAAAACAAAACCGCAAAAATCTGCTTATAGGCTCCTGCGGAAATATGGGACTGTTGTATACTGCATTTGAATATAACTATCCAATAGAAGAAATAGAAAAAATAGCTCTGTTTTATAATTATTTTGAAATTTATCCTACCGATGATCCCGAGCAAAAGGAAATAAACAAAAAGATATATGATTTGGGCAGAGAACTCGGCATCCCAACCGTTGTAACCGGAAACTGCCACTATATTGAGAAACAAGACGAGCTTTGCCGCGAAATTATTCGCGCGTCATACGGCCACACAAACGATGATAAAAATCTTTATTTTCGCACAACCGAAGAAATGCTTGAGGATTTTTTCTATCTTGGAGAGGATGCTGCCTATTGGGTAGTGATAGAAAACCCTATTATGATTGCAACCCATATAACCCATATAGAAGAGGTGTCGCCTATTAAAGAGGGCTTTTATCCTCCCAAAATTGAAAATGCCTATGAGCAGATAAGTGAACCTGTCTTTTCAAAAGCTAAGGAGATATACGGCGAAAATCTTCCTGAACCAATAACTGAAAGACTTGATACAGAGCTTTGCCATATCAAAAACAACGATTTTGCCACATATTATTTTATTGCCCACCGCCTTGTAAAATATATAAACGGTTTGGGATCTTATGTCGGCGCACGCAGTGCAGTAGGCTCCTCGCTTGTTGCCTTTCTTTTGGGAATTTCAGATGTAAATCCCTTGAAAGCACACTACTACTGCCCGCATTGTCATTACATCAATTTTGAGGTAGATAAGGCAGATGGCTTTGACCTTGCACCAAAAGATTGCCCCGTGTGCCAAGCGCCCTTAAAAGCAGACGGACACAACATCCCTTATGAAACCTTTATGGGATATGACGGCAGTAGAATTCCTGATATAGATCTGACTTTCTCAAAGCAAATGAAGAATGCGGCAGTTGAGTGTCTGTGTCAAATATTTGGCGTAGATAGACTTGCATATGCAGGCATAGTTCGCAAGTTGACAAACAGACACGCTGAGATGGTTTGTTTTGATGCCTACGAGTATGAAACGGGCAACAGCTTGTCCAAAGATGAGCGGGAATATATCATCGATAATAACAAATTATGCGGTGTTAAAAGTTGCGATAGTGAGCATCCGGGCGGAATTATGATCCTCCCCGAAAGAATGTCGTTTGAGGATTTTACGCCGCTTAGAAGAATTGATAGGGTAAACTGTATTGACACCGTCACACATCTCGATTTTCACGATCTGCACAACACTATTTTAAAACTGGATGTCCTTGATTACGTTACTATCGACCTACTTGAACTTCTGGAAGAATATACGGGAGCAAACATAATGGATATAGATTACAATGACCCTGTAATCTTAAAGATATTCAAAGAAGTGGATACCCTTGCCATTCCTGAGTTTTCTTCCGGCTTTATGAGAAATATGCTTTGGGAAACAAGCCCCAACAACTTTAATGACCTTGTAAAAATTATGGGCCTCTCACACGGAACGGGCACATGGCTTAATAACGGTGAGGAACTGCTGAAAGAGGGGCGCACTTTAAGTCAGTTGCCCGCGAATCGCGATGACGTTTTTCTTAAGCTTGTGGAGTGCGGTGTTGATAGAAAAGATGCATTTAAAATTGCTGAATGTGTCAGAAAAGGAAAACTTGGCGATGAAAATGATACTACTCTGAAATATATAAGCATTATGCAGAATGCGGGAGTTGAGAAGTGGTATATTGACTCGCTTAAAAAAATCCGATATATGTTTAATAAGGCACACGCGGTTTCTTATGTTTTAAATGCGCTGCGCTGCGCGTGGTTTAAACACAACTATCCTGCCGAGTATTATGCCGCTTATCTTACCTGCTTTTTCGACCGCGAAAGAGAAATGAGCGAGCAAGAGACGCGGGATTTTAAAGAAATTGTAGACGAATGTGCCAAGAGGGGAATAAAGTTAATAGTACGCCCCAGAAGATAATAAAAGATATTTATAATTCGGGACAAACCCTTTAATATTCAAGGATGTTTAAAGATAATAAAAGATAAAAAGTCCCAAACCTACTTCGACCCCTGTTACCCGCACCAAATTGGAACTCAAGTATTGACACGATGCTTGGGTTCCTTTTCTTTTTGCTGAGTTTTCTAAATTTATTGACAAAATCAATACATCGTGATATGATGTATTACATAATAGGAGGTATTCTATGGATATTCAGTTAAAAAGAGGTCTTTTAGATGTATGCGTATTGGCTGCAATTAAAAATGAAGATTCATACGGCTATAAGATCATAAAAGATATGAAGCCGTACATTGAGCTTTCTGAATCGACTCTATATACCATTTTAAAGCGCTTAGAAATTGCGAATATGCTGACCGTTCGCACCGCGGAGCACGGCGGTAGACTTAGAAAATACTATCACATTACCGATATGGGGCTAAAACGCATTGAGGATTTTAAGGTCGAATGGAAGGAAATTTTATCTATATATCAATTCGTAACTAAGGAGGATAGGGAGCATGAGTAAACAAGAATTTCTTGCGCAGTTGCGCAAAGGATTGTCGGGATTGCCGCAGGACGATGTTGATGAATGTTTGACGTATTATAGTGAAATGATCGAAGATCGAATAGAAGAAGGTCTTTCAGAGGAGCAAGCAGTTTCGGCAGTGGGCTCTGTAAAGGAAATCGTTGCGCAGACGGTTTCAGACGTTCCTCTTTCAAAAATCACAAAGCAACGAATTAAATCTACAAGACGGCTAAAAGCGTGGGAAATTGTACTTTTGGCACTTGGCTCTCCAATATGGCTTTCTCTTTTGATTGCCGCGCTTGCCGTAATTCTCTCGCTTTATGTTGTGTTGTGGTCTGTAATTACTTCCTTGTGGGCTGTCTTTGCGTCACTCGCCGCCTGCTCTGTTGGCGGTGTAGTGTCGGGTGTTGTTTTCGCCATAGGTGATAACGGTCTTACAGGAATTGCTGTGATTGCCGCAGGAATTGTTTGTGCAGGTCTTTCTATTTTTATGTTCTACGGATGCAATGCGACAACAAGAGGCGTTTTGATATTCATAAAGAAAATTGCAGTATGGATTAAAAATTGCTTTATTAAGAAGGAGGTAGCGTAATGAGAACGACGACAAAAGTGTGGCTTATTATAGCAGCCTCTCTTGTACTCATTGGTTGTATAATTTTTGGAGGTGTAATGTCAATGCTTAAATGGGATTTTACCAAATTGTCAACGGTCAAATATGAAACTAACGACTATGAGATTAATCAAGCTTATAAAAATATATCGATTGTAACTGATACTGCCGATGTCGTGCTTGTTCCTTCCCAAAACTCAAAAAGCTCGGTTGTTTGTTGCGAGCAGAAAAACATGAGGCACTCGGTTACGGTAAAGGACGGTACACTTAAAATAGAGGTCGTTGATACAAGAAAGTGGTATGAGCACATCGGCATCAATTTTGGAGGGCCAAAGATAACAGTATCTATTCCGCAGGGTGAATACGCTGCACTTTCTGTAAAGTCAAGCACAGGCGATGTCGAAATACCAAAAGATTTTAAATTCAAAAGCATTGATATTTTGGAAAGTACAGGCGATGTAACGAGCTATGCTTGTGCTTCAGAGGACATAAAAATAAAGACAAGTACAGGCGATATCTGTGTTGAAAACGTATCCGCAAATACGCTCGATCTCTCTGTTTCGACGGGCAGAATTACAGTTTCAAATGTAGCCTGCGAGGGTGATGTTAAGATAGATGTTTCCACCGGAAAAACCAATATGACTAATATTGCGTGCAAAAATGCTACATCAAACGGAAATACGGGAGATATATTGTTAAACAATGTTATTGCCGCAGAAAAAATCTCCGTTAAAAGAAGCACCGGAGATGTAAAATTTGACGATTCAGACGCCGCTGAGATTTTTGTGAAAACAAATACCGGACATATTACCGGGACACTGCTTTCTGAAAAGGTGTTTATTGCACAAACCGACACCGGCAGAGTTGATGTTCCGAAAACAACAAACGGCGGTAAATGCGAGGTCAGCACTGACACGGGGAATGTTAAACTGAAAATAAGGTAGGCTAAAATAACAGCAGAACTTTACAAGAGGGGAGAGCAAGGTGGATATAACAAATAGGCTTTTTTCTTTGCAGGATCTTGGCTACAGAGATTTTCACGCAAAGCTTATGCCGACAGTTTCAAAAGAAAAAATAATCGGCATAAGAACTCCCGTTTTGCGCTCTTTTGCGAAAACCATAAAAGACACAGAGCAGGCAAATGTACTTTTAAAAGACCTGCCGCACTTTTATTATGAAGAAAATAATCTTCACGGAATGCTTATAGAATACATAACCGACGCAAATGAGCAAGCAAAGGCATTAGATGAGTTTTTGCCTTTTGTTGACAACTGGGCAACCTGTGATCTTTTGCGTCCCAAGGCGCTTTTTAAAAAGCCCGACCTTCTTTTAAAAAAGATAGATGTGTGGCTAAAATCAGATAAGCCGTATGTCGTGAGATTTGGCATCGGGATGCTGCTTGTAAGGTTTTTAGATGAGGACTTTTCACCTGAATATCTTAAAAAGGTTGCAGAGATAAAAAGCGATGAGTACTATGTTAAAATGATGCAGGCCTGGTATTTTGCAACCGCGCTTGCAAAGCAGTATACCTTTACAGTAGAATATCTGCTTGAAAATAAGCTTGAGCTTTGGGTGCACAATAAAACCATCCGGAAGGCAAGAGAAAGTTATCGGATCGACGATGATAAAAAGGCATTTCTGTTGTCACTCAAGCGGCATTCTTGACGGGAAAAGTAAGAATATGGTATAATTATGCTATTCTGAATCAAAGGGTGTTTTATGAAGACGGGAATATTTAATAACAAGCACTTTAAAGCTAATGCCTTTAATGTTTTCGGCAATTTCGTCGTTAAGGGTGCAAACATCGTTTTTGTAATTTATTTTGCTTATATTATGACCGCCGCAGAATTTGGCAAAGCCTCAACCTTTATGGCCTACGCCGCGGTTTTATCGGCGGTTATAGGGTTAAATCTCTATTCCTCTCTTGAGGGTGGAAAAGAGTTTTATAAAGAAGAGTACAGAGATTACAAGTCAGCGACCCTTTTTCTTTCGATAATTTCAACACTTGTTATTTCTGTCTTGGGGCTTATTTTTGTCTCGCCGCTTTCGGAAATTCTGCATCTTCCAAAGGATAGCATAGTCCTTCTTTTTGTATATAGCGGATGTATGAGCATTTATATGTTTTTCCATCACGAATATATCTCGGCCTTTGACTATATGGGAAGCGTTTCAATGTCGGCCTTTGATATTTTCTTCGGCTTTGCTATGGCATTGGTGTTTATAAATTTTGTTCTGCCGGATAAAAAGGTTATGGCAAAGGAGCTCGGCGTAACCGTACCGCTTGTTATCATTGCGATATATGTAATGGTCAAAACCTTTGCACGCGGAAAACACATTGCTTCAAAGGAATATTGGAGCTTTGCTCTTGCGGCATCGGTTCCCAATATTCTTTACATAGTATCACAGGACGTTTTGGCCTATTCTGACAGAATTTTTATAGTTCAACTTTTCGGATATAAAGAGGTTGGAATTTATAGCCTTGTCCATTATCTTGGACTTTTTATGACTCTTTTGTGGAGCGGCACTAACGGATTTTGGACGCCGTGGATCTTTGAAAAACTTAAAAACGGGCAAGAGGATGTTATAAATAAAAATCTCAAAAAGTATCTGTTTTCCTTCTCGGCAGGAACAGTGTCTATGTCTGCGATCCTCCCATTTGTGATAAAATATATTATGCCGCCGGCGTATCTTGGCGGGGTTAAAATTATTACACCGATAGTTCTTTCGGGATTTTTTATGTGCCTTTATTCACTTATGGCGAACCTTGAGTTTTACCATAAAAAATCGAGATATATAGTTTTGGGAACAATTGCGGCGGCTGTGGGAGATATTGTTTTAAATGCAATTTTTATTCCTCTATATGGTTTTGAGGCGGCCGCTTACACAACCCTTGCAGGCAGTGTTTTACTCTTTGCTTTTCACTTCTTTGTTGCAAATAACCTGCTCAAAATAAACGTGTATAAAAAAGCTCCTTTTGTTCTGAGCATTGCAGTAACCTGCGCCCTTTGTGCCGCAATGGATATTTTATGGCTGTTTTATATGTAGAGAAAAGCCTGCGAAGTTTACGCAGGCTTTTGCTTTATGTGAAAAACTGCCAATAAAACACAAAAAACTTTGTTAATTAGTGCTTTTATATATAATTTGACGAATTGATAAAAATATGTTAAAATTAATTGTTAAAGTATGCAATTTTTTGGAGGTTTATTATGGTTATCGTTTCTCCGTCGATCCTCGCCAGCGATTTTTCAAGGCTGGGTGAAGAGGTTGCGGCTGTTTATAAAGCAGGAGCCGAGTGGATCCATATAGATGTTATGGATGGTCATTTTGTTCCTAATATTACCCTTGGTCCTGATATAGTTAAAAGCATCAGGCCGCATTCGGATGCTTTTTTTGATGTCCATCTTATGATAGATGATCCGCTCTTTTATGCCGAAAGCTTTAAAAAGGCAGGAGCTGAGCTTATAACCTTTCATGTTGAGGCGCCCTGCGATGTTAAGGAAACTATCAGCAAAATAAAAGAGCTTGGCTTAAAGGTCGGCATTTCTGTAAAGCCTAAAACTCCTGCCGACGCTGTAAAACCCTATATAAATGACATTGACCTTGTCCTTGTCATGACGGTCGAACCGGGATTTGGCGGTCAGGCCTTTATGGCTGACATGCTTCCTAAAATAAGAGAAATTAAAGAAATGATAAATGAGAGCGGCAGAGATGTGTTAATTGAGGTGGACGGAGGAATTTCACCTCAAACAGCAGACCTTGTGTATGAGGCAGGGACCGAGGTCCTTGTCGCCGGTTCTTCTGTTTTCAGGGCAGAGGATTATAAAAAAGCAATTGACGATCTAATTAATGCCTGCGGAAAATAAGCTTAAAAGAGGTGGCAAAAGTTGCGTAAATTTGCAAGCAGAGGTCTTATCCTTGAGCAGTTTAAAGAACCGGCGATCTCGTCGCCGATAGATAGGTTTTGTAATGTTAAAACAGTTTTTGCCCCTGTGTCGCAGGAGATTCTCGTTTCCCCGGGGCAGAAGCTTGAAAGGGGAGAGCTGCTTTCGCGCGGTCAGCGCCCCGATTCGATTGATTCGTTTTCATCTGTTTCGGGAAATGCTGTGGCAGTCGGAGGGTTTGAAACCGAAAAATATGAAGGCCAGCAGTTTCTTCAGATAGATGTAGCAGAGGATTTTGCCTTTGAGGATATATCAAAATACGATAACTGCGAACCTTCGGATGCCGATATTATGTTTGCCGCTAAAGAGTGCGGCGTTCTTAACAACACCGATAAAAGAACCCTTGAAGAAATAGTTTGCGAGTATCCGCAGGGCGTTAAAAACCTTGTGATTGACGCGGTTGACGATGAGCCCTATGTAAGCAGTAAGCTTGCTCAGCTGCTTTATCGCTCAAATCATGTCGCTCCTGCCATAAAGGCGATAAACCGCATATTCGGTGCTGAAAATATCAGTATTGAGGTCTATGGACGAAACGGCGATATCTCGATAAAGCTTCCTCAGAAGATAGGTAAATATCATGTTCACGCCGCACACGGCTCATATCCCGTTTCAAGAAGATTAAAGAGCGACGACAACACTGTTTATATCGACATAGGTGCGCTTTTAAGCTTTTATTATTCGGCGGTGGATAAGCGCCCTTGGACCAACACCATTGTAACTGTGGCAGGGGACTGCGTTAAAAAAAGCCGCAATGTAGAGGTCCCGATCGGAACGACGGTGGGGGACATTTTAAATTATTGCGGTCTTAATCAAAGGCCCGAAATGATAGTCCTCGGCGGCAGTATGACAGGTTATTGTGTCGACGGAACAGATACACCTGTTTTGAGATCGACCAAGGCAATTTTAGCATTTTCACAGTCGCCGCAGTACGAGAGCACAACCTGCGTCGGATGCGGCAGATGTATTGATGTTTGCCCCGAAAAATTGCTTCCGTATTATATATACAGCTATTATCTTGACAATAATATTGAAAAGCTTTATAGGCTTTCGGCGGATAAATGCACTGAGTGCGGTTGCTGTTCCTACATATGCCCGGCAAAAATAGATCTGCGCCAGTATGTTAAAAAGTCAAGGAGAACACTTCTTAAGGAGATGTGGCAAAATGAACAGGAAGGTCAAAATAACCAAAGCGCCGTTTCTGAGAGATAGCGGCACTGTTCAGTCGCTTATGGGCGATATGCTTGTCGCGCTGGCATTTCTTTATGTAATGCCTGTCTTGTTTTATGGATTCAGAATTGTAAAAAATCTTATTATATCCCTTGCAGTGTGCTACTTTCTTGACCTTCTTTTAAGAAGAGTAAGGGATAAAAAATATAGCTTTGATGAATATTCCTCGCTTGTAACAGGAGCGCTTTTGCCGCTTTTGTTTCCTGTGGCAATTGATTTCTGGATAATAATTGTTGCCGATATTTTTGCTGTCTTGGTTGTAAAACACCCGTTTGGCGGACTTGGCAACAATCCCTTTAACCCTGCCGCTGCGGCCTACTGCTTCTGTGCTATTTCCTGGTCGGAAAAGGTATTTGCTTTTACAAAGCCTATGCAGTGGCTCGGTGTTTTCGGAAGCGTCGGCGAAAATGTAAAGTACGCCGAAACAATGGCTCAAAGTCTTCAAAACGGAGGAAGGCCGCTTGCTGATTTCTTTGACATTCTTTCGGGAAATGTTGCAGGCGCCGCGGGTGCCACAAGCGTTATCGTAATTGTTGCGGCGGCGGCATATCTTTTGTACAGAAGGGCAATAAGCATTCAGATCTCAGCAGGTGTTTTGATCGGAGCGGGCGTGTTCGCGCTCATATTCCCGAGAGTTACCACTGGGCCTTTAGATTCTCTTTGGTTTGAGCTTGTGTCGGGAGTACTGCTTTTTGGTTCGGTGTTTATGGCTCCCGAACCGGTTACAAGCTGTAAGCATCCTTACGCAAAGTGGATCTATGGAATTTTGATCGGAGTTCTCACAATGCTTTTCAGGCATTTCGGAAAAATGGAGATCGCATTCCCGTTTGCTCTTTTAATAGTTAATTCATTTACGCCGTTCCTTGATAAGATCGGAACGGGACTTGATAAGTATACAGATATCGGCTTGCCTAAGCTTAACCTGAAAAAGCAAAAGGGAGGCAAAAACGATGGCTAAAAAATCAAAAAAACCTTCTTTTTTACACAGCGTCGGCAATAAAGCGCTGGGCATTTTAAAAAAACTTGCCCTTGAAAATCCCGTTCTGGTGAGCGGACTTTCGCTTGGACCGGTTGTTGCGATAAGCCAGTCGCTTAAAGCGGGCGTGTCGCTTTCGGTCGCGTTTGCAATAATTATCATTCCGGTGCTTGTCTTTTTCGCATTCGTGCCGCTTAAATTTTCAAAAAGCGTAAGAGTAATTCTCTGCGCATTGCTTTCCTGCCTTTTCTTTATACCTGCCTTCTGGTTTGCAAAAAATATCTTCCCCGAAGTCAGCGATAAGGTTGGAGTTTTCCTGCCGCTTATGGTCGTAAATCCCATAATTGCCGCTCACTCGGGCGAGGCAGTGAGAACAAAGAAACCGCTCGCGAGCTTTATTGACGGCATTTTTACAACGGTTGGCTTTTCTCTTGTAATGTGTATAGTTTCTGCCTTCAGAGAAATACTTGGCAAGGGAAGCATTTGGGATGTCCCCCTCGGCTCTATGCAGGGCAATATTTCTTTTCTTCTTCCTTTTATGGGCTTTATAATCGTGGGATTTCTTGCCGCAGGAGTAAGCAAGATAAATATGATGCTCGGCAACAGAAAAAAGGAGGGAGATAAATGATGCAGTTTATTTTCGACTTTTTTGTTGCCGCAGTTGCGGCAGTGTTTATTGAAAACACCATATTCACAAGAGCGCTCGGAACAAGCCGTATGCTCAGCGTGGTGAAGTCACCGAGAACTATGTTTAAGTTCAGCATTCTCTTGACCTGCATCACAACCGCTTCGGGATTTTTTGCCTGGGCGGCAAACCTGATAATAAGAAAATGGAGCTTCAGGCTTTATATCGAACCGCTTACTTTTGTGCTGGTGCTGATTTTGGTTTATGTTATAGCCAGCGTGGTGCTTTATTTTGTTTTCCCTAACACATATCGCAAAATGAGTGAAATTTTGCTTTTGGCAGTTTTTAACTGCGCCTCTCTCGGAGCAATTTTGCTCCCTGCACATAACTCTGTTATAAGCGCCGAAATCGGCCTAAGCTCTTGGCTTGGCTTTTCTTTCGGAACAGGCGTGGCCTTCTTTATGGCAACCGTGCTTGTTTTTGAGGGCACAAGAAAGCTTCGCGCTCCTCACATTCCGGCACCCTTTAGAGGCCTCCCGGCAACGCTTATATATATCGGTATCCTATCCCTTGCATTTTATGGACTTATCGGGCATGAGTTGCCTTTCTAACCTTCTGAAAGGAGAGAATGCGATTGAAATCTCGCAGGAATAAGGGTTACAAAATTAAAAAATATGACAGGATATTTGACACGTCTTCTCGTCGAAGAAAGAAAAAGATACGCAACACGGTGATTTTTGTTGTGATCCTTTTGCTTCTTGTTTTTGTCGGGTACAGCATTTCCGGTCCGCTTATCAACCTTTTAAAAGGAGAGAAAACCGAGCGGCCCGGAGAAAGCTCCTCACAAATTTCATCAGCAGGACAGGGGGATCTTAACTCCTCGTCAATTACATCTTCAGAACAGCCTAATATTAGCGAAACAGAACTTTTTGCAGCCTACCTGCCGCTTGAAACTGCCAAAAATCCTGTGACACTTGGCACCTTCCTTGATAATATCAAGTCAAAGGGATATAATGCAGTTGTTTTGCAGCTTAAAGACGAAACCGGTAATATTTATTATCAGAGTGGCGTTGAAATGGCTAAAACAGTCGGAGCTGTCTCGCCAACGGCAGTTTTGGATATTTCACAAATCGTAACACAGATAAAACAAGCGTCTGTAACTCCTATTGCACAAATTCACGCCTTTAAGGACAGAATAGGCACAAAAAATTCGGCCGCTAAAATTAAATACGCCAATAACGACAGCTGGAGCTGGCTTGACGCGCAAAACGGAAAGCCTTGGTTAAATCCCTACAGCGCAGAGGCTCAGAAGTATATCACAGATATTTCTCTTGAGCTTGTAGGCGCAGGATTTGAAAGAGTAATGGTCTCAAGCGTGATGTTCCCGAATGTGTATAGCTTCTCGCTTGCAAATTTCGGCCCTCTTGAAGCAACCGTTTCGCACAAAGATATTCTTATGCAGTTTACTGCGTCCCTTAAAACAGCGCTAAACGATAAGGGCGCAAAGCTTCTTTTGGAGTATGATGCCGCTGCGGCAGCAAACGCTGAAAATGTTATTTACGGCGCGGCAGACCCCAAAACCTTTGCCGCTGACACTTATGTTGCGGCTGTTGGAGCAGATTATTTAGCAAATCAGCCGAGCGACAACACAAGCTCACAGTCAGCCTCCAAGCTCGAAACCCTTGTATCACAAGCCGCCTTATCAAAGACAGCCTTGATGGTAGAGATGCAGGCAGATGCCTTATCTTCCGAGCAGATAGAATATGTCAAAACTGCTTGCAAGGATTGCGCGCTGTATTTTGCAAATAAAACAGCAAACTATTAAAAATAAAAAGCTTTTGCGCATTTTGCGCAAAAGCTTTTTTTGCTTAAAATTAAGCAAAAAGAATTTAAAATCAGATAAAAAATAGCTGTTGAGTCGTGGCGTTTTGCTGTGTTATAATAAGCTCGGGAGGTCGATATTATGAAAAAGCAAATTTTTTGTGCCTTGACAGCGGCTTTGCTGATTTTTTCTTTTGCTGCCTGTAATTCCGAAAGTGTAAAAGAAAATGATAGCGGCGAAAGCCAAATCAGCTCGCAAGCTTCTGAGGTAACAAAATGGGACATAACAAAGCTTGAAAAGCCAACTGCCGTTGACAGTTTTGATGCCGCCGTAATCGTTTATGCAAGTGACACAGATCCTGCAAACTGTACCTTATATTACAACGGCGAGTCATACGACTCAGGTAGTTACAATTATTTAGGAAATTTTAGTGGCCGCTATTATTTTATGGGAATTGAAAATTACAGCGATGATTATGGTTTTATCTCGTCCTGTGATGAGGACTACAGGGATTTTAAAAAGCACAAGGATATAACCGAAAAAATAGGTTATGATGCTCTTCTTTACGATGGAAAGCTTTATAATTGGCAGGACAACACGCTTTGCGCCTACGATCTGCAGACAAACAGCCTCAGCACCCTTACCGAGAACTTGGCTGACTATGCTACAATAGATGCTATAACTGATGGTTGGGTATACAGCAACTATAATAACACAACCCATGCCTACTGCATAAAAACAGGCGAAGTAATCGAAAAAGAACATAAGTCAACAGAAGTAGCATCGGACGGGCTTTTGTTTGGGTTTAAATATGATGCTCCAAATCCGGTGAAGATTGTGTCCTGTGATTTTTTTAGCGATACTGTGACTGATATAAAAGAGGCGCAGGCGGGGGATAGTCTGCTTTGTGATGATAACGGAGATGTTTGGGCGGTAGGCGAAAATAATGTAGTTTATAAAATGCATGACGCCAAATCAGCGGACAGCGCTAATCATGTGAACAATAAGTGGATAGCAAACGGCTGGTATTATTACCGTTACAGAGCAAACGATAATAAGGAATACAGCCTTGCAAGGTTTGATCTTTCAACAGGAAAAACCGAGTATTGTCCCGATATAATCGTGAGCGAAAACTCAGAGCCCAAACCGTACACTGTACTTAATCACTATATGGGTTTTAACCGCGAAAAAGACAAATAAAATAAAAAGCTTTTGCGCAAAATGCGCAAAAGCTTTTTTGTTTATATGTATCTTTTGGTGTAAAGAAAGTCGCAGAAGTCCTTTATGTCGGTGTTTCGGTTTTGGGGATTTTTGTAAAAAACACAGACATTCTGCGTTTCGTTAAAGTCAACAACAGTAAGCGGCGCAATGGCATTCTGGGTGTTGTCATTAAGTGCCCTGTAAGTTCCAATAGTAAGTCCCAGCCCCGATTGTACATAATATTGCAAAAGCTGTCTGTCGTTGCACTCTATTGCAACATTTGGGGAGATTGCAAGCCTTTTGCAAATCCGCTCGTACCTGTTTCGCATGCTGTTTCCTTGGCTCTGAAAAATAAAATCCTCATTTTTAAGGTTTTCAAACCTGAGCTCCTTGCCGATAAATCTGCTGTTTTTTGCCGCTTTGACGCAAAGAAGCTCGACGCTGAGCAAAAACTGCTTCCACTCGCTGTATTTATCAGCAGGCTCGTCAATTACTATGTCAAAATCATCGATAGATTCGTTTTTGTAATCATTTGAGATTATAAAATTAACATTGGGGTTTGTTGACATATATTCAACTATAAGCTCGGCTATCCATTTGGGACGCGCCTTTACAAGTATTCTTATTTTAGGGGTTTTCTGTTCCGGAGATGTAACCTTGTCAACAGCGCTGTCTATCCTGTCGAAAGCCGACATAAGCTCGCTTGCAAAAATCCTGCCCCTTGAGTTAAGAATTATCTTGTTTGAGGTGCGGTCAAACAGCTTCACTCCAAGTTCATCCTCAAGTTTTTTTATCGCCGCCGAAACAGAGGAAGCCGGCACCATATATTTTTTTGCTGTTTTTGCAAGACTTTGGTTTTTTGCCGTTTCGTAAAAATATCTCAGTTGCCTTAAATTCACATTATCACCCTGTAATATATTACCATAACTTTTTTGATATGGCAACAGTATATTTTTTGGTTATTTAAAAAATTTTTAAATATGCTATACTAAAATTAGATAAAAAACAAAAGGAGAAAAAATTATGGCAAGACATGTAGTTGATTGGCAAACTCTTTATTCTTTTGTAACAGATTCTTTTGTCGGCGTCGGCGTGCCTCGTGAGGATGCTGAAATTTGTGCAGACGTTTTGCTCACCTCGGATAAAAGAGGAATTGAGTCACACGGCGTTAACCGCTTTAAACCCGTTTATATTGACAGAATAAATGCAGGAATTCAAAACCCCGTAACCAATTTTGAGATAGTCCGTGAAACTGAAACCACCGCAGTTGTTGACGGACATGACGGTATGGGTCAGGTAATCGGATATAAATCAATGAAAATGGCAATAGAAAAGGCTAAAAAGTACGGTATGGGTATGGTGGTTGTGCGCAATTCCTGTCATTATGGCATCGCAGGCTACTACACCTCAATGGCAACAAAGCACGGCTGTATCGGACTTACAGGAACCAACGCCCGTCCTACAGTTGCTCCCACCTTTGGCGTTGAGGGAGCATTCGGAACCAACCCCTTGACCCTCGGCGTTCCAACCGATGAGGATTTTGACTTTAACTTTGACTGCGCTACATCTATCACCCAAAACGGCAAGCTCGAGTATTATCAGAGAATAGACCACGATATTCTTCCCGGAACGGTTGTCGGACCCGACGGAAAGGCTGTCAGCGGCGATGCTGCAACCGCCCTTAAAAGAATAGGCGGCGGAGATGCCGCACTTACCACCCTCGGCGGAATAGGCGAGGAGCTCGGCGGATATAAGGGATATGGCTTTGCTATGTTTGTTGAGTTTTTATCTGCCGTTCTTCAAAACGGAAATTACGGAAAAGCCCTCACAGGTAAGGGCGAAAATGGCCAAAAGGTTCCTTTCCATCTGGGCCACTTCTTTATAGCAATTGACACCGATCATTTCCTCGGAGAAGATGTCTGCCGCAAAAAAGCAGGCGATATTATAAGAGAGGTCCGCTCAACTAAAAAGGCTCCCGGTCAAGAAAGAATTTACACAGCAGGCGAAAAGGAATGGGAGATCTGGCTTGACAGAAAGGATAGCGGAGTTCCCATAAATGAGCCCGTTCAAAAGGAATTTTCCGATGTACGCGATGCTCTCGGGCTTACTCAGTATGTTTTCCCTTGGGAAAAATAAAAATAGAAACAAAAAAACCGCTAACTTGATGTTGGCGGTTTTTTGTCTAAAAATTATCCGTTTATAACCCGACGAAATCGGATTTCATCGCGTAGGCGATCTCATCCATTTATGATGGATTTAACCCGTCCGTAATGACGGATTTAGTTGAAAAAGAAAAGACACGCAAGAGCGTGTCTTTTCTTTTTCTGGAGCTGATGGTCGGAATCGAACCGACAACCTGTTCATTACGAGTGAACTGCTCTGCCATTGAGCCACATCAGCGCACCTAAGCGCCGATGTTTATTATACTCAAAATAAGTGGCAAAGTCAATAGTTTTTAGCTTAATCATCAATGCTTATAAATGAGGCATTTACATATCCGTTTGCTCCGTCATAGCTGGTTTGGTACCAGCCGTTGAAGCCGTTTCGTACATTTAAAACCGTTCCGTTTGGAATAAGCCTGAGAACAGGCGAGGAGATAGAGGGGCTTTCGCGTAGATTGAGGCTTCCCGATGAAAGACTCACCACCCCTCTCTGAGAAAGTTCGGGTTCTCTGAAGGTAAGTCCAAAGTATTCCGTCAGTGACTGTGCAATATTTCTTGCGATTTCGGGTATGTTTCTTGTTATCCATTGCGCATCGTCAATGTTGTCGTGGTATCCTATCTCAAGAAAGGCTGACGGCGCTTTGGGCTGTCGCACCTCTCCGAGTCTTGTTGTGGTGCGGGTTTCGACCATATCAGAAAGGGGATAGATGTTCTCAAAGTTGTCTGCAAAGATCTCTGCCGCCCTCTCACCGTTGCTGCTTCCGGGATAATAATAAACCTCGATGCCTCTGTTTTTGCCGTAGGATTCGGCAGGGGAGGCGTTTGAGTGAAGAGCAAGATGAAGGTCGTAGTTTCCTGCGTTTGATTCTCTTATGGCGGTGGCGGCATTGGTGGTGCGGTCGTTTCTTGTAAAGGTTATCCCATTTGCCTTAAGATAGGGCTCAAGTGCGTCGGCGAGCAGATTCATATAGTATTCTTCACTACCGCCTGTTACATAGGAATTAAATTCCTGCGTTGAAGGACTCAGATAAATGCTTGGCATAGTATGCTCCTTTCAGTTTTTCTCTTTTATATAATGTATGTCGTAAGTTTTTTAAATTGACTTAGAATTTTTAATAAAACAAAATAATATAATAAAAAATAAATACCGAGTTGGGAGCAAGCCTTATGAAAGTTATAAAAACAGAGAAAAACTATAAAAATGCCGTTTTAATTGCAGTGTGCCTGCTTGCAGGTCTTGCAACTGCCCTGCTTCCTCTCAGAGAAAACAGCACACCCGCCTCTGCAAAGGTAGCAGATCTTTTCGCCTCGGATAATGCACAAAGGGTAGCGTTTATAAAATCAAACGGCTGGCAATGTGAAAAAGAGCCCTTTGAGATAACCGAAATTTTGATACCAACTGAGTTTACATCAATTTATCATTCTTATGAAGCCTTGCAAAAAAGTCAGGGACTTTCGCTTGAGGCTTACCGTGGAAAAAGAGCCGTGCGATACAGCTACAAAATAAAGAATAACAGCAGTAAAACGGATGCGGTCGCCGAACTTGTTGTGATTGATGAAAAAATTGTTGCCTGTGCAGTTTTAAATACAGAAAAAAATATTGATTATATTAAACTTATTTCTTGATTTTTGCTTAGAAAAGTGGTAAAATTAGTATAAGGAAAAAACATAAAAGACCTTTTGTGCAATTTGCACAAAAGTTGCACTTTTTTATTGGTTACCATAAAGCCTTGGAAATGGGAAAATATTGCTTTTTTATGCAATATTGAGCAAAAAACACAAAAAAAACACAAATATTTGGTAGATAAGTCGATTGTATTCAAGACGATAAACTGATATATTATTTAGTAGTATAATTCGCGGAGGTATGCGAATTTAATTTGTAAGTTGTAAAAGCATAAAATACAGGAGGTCAATTTAATGGCTAGCTTATCTTTTAAAAACATTGGCAAAACTTATCCCAGCGGCGTTACTGCTGTTTCTGATTTCAACCTTGAAATCAAGGATAAGGAATTTGTTATTTTCGTTGGTCCTTCGGGATGCGGAAAGTCAACCACTCTTCGTATGGTAGCAGGACTTGAGGAAATCACAGACGGTGAGCTCTACATTGGAGACAGACTTATCAATAACGTTGCTCCTAAGGACAGAGACATCGCCATGGTTTTCCAGAACTATGCTCTTTATCCTCACATGACTGTTTATGAGAATATGGCATTCGGTCTTAAGCTCCGCAAAACTCCCAAGGAGGAAATCAGAAAGCGTGTTGAAGAGGCTGCCAGAATTCTTGATATAACCCACCTGCTTGACAGAAAGCCCAAGGCTTTGTCCGGCGGTCAGCGTCAGCGTGTTGCTCTCGGCCGTGCTATCGTTCGTGAGCCTAAGGTATTCCTTCTTGACGAGCCTTTGTCAAACCTCGATGCTAAGCTTCGTGCACAGATGAGGACCGAGCTTTCTAAGCTTCATAAGAAACTCGGAACCACCTTTATCTACGTTACCCACGACCAGACCGAAGCTATGACCATGGCTGACAGAATTGTTGTTATGAAAGATGGTCTTATTCAGCAGGTTGACAGTCCTACAAATCTTTACAACAAGCCCGTTAACGTATTCGTTGCAGGATTTATCGGAACTCCTCAAATGAACTTTATCGATGCGGTTCTCCTCGAGGAAGACGGCAAGTATATGGTAGAGTTTGGTTCTGAGGATACCAAGACCAAGAAGGGCGTTAAGTATCAGGTTGTTATCCCTGAGGCTAAGCTTAAGGGCGTTGACTTAAAGCCTTATGTAGGCAAAGAGGTTATCGCAGGTATCCGTCCTGAGTGCATTAAGGATGAGGAGGCTTTCCTTGCCAATGCAACAACCGGTAAGATCAAATGTAAGGTTGAGATCACCGAGCTTATGGGTGCTGAAACCTATCTTTATCTTAACTGCGAGGGTATCACCCTCACCGCAAGAGTTGCTCCCAGAACAACAGTTCTCAGTGGTGACGACATTGAGGTTGCTATCGACGCTAACAGACTTCACGTTTTCGATAAGGAAACCGAAGCAATTCTCGTTATCTAATCGTAAACTAAAAAGAGTGAGCTTTAAGCTCACTCTTTTTTTCTTATATAACGTTTATAAAAAGCATGGCGGCTACAGCAGGCAGGGAGCCGAGCAGAGATATTAAAACGGTGCAAAGATTAAGTGTGATAAGCTTGCCGCAAAAAAGCTCTGCTACCATAACAGCCCCAAGTCCCGACGCCCCTAAAGTCATTGAGCCCATCACAGGCCAAAACAGATGTGTTTTTTGCCCCTGTGCAGATTTAAGAAAAATTGAAATGCATAAAATAAAAACTGCCACCGCCATAAAAATTAAAATAAGCTTCTCAGCTGTCATAGGTTTTCTCCTCTTTGTGTTTTAAGCGCCTTTGTTTAAAGATAAAAGATTTTGCGCGTGGCCGCAGGTTATTCCTTGCTTGCGCGCAAGTGAAATAAGATGGCTGTACCGCGAAATAAGCGCCTGCTCTTCGTAGATACAGGAATCTATCATATCGTGATCGGTAATGTAATCAAATCGGCTTCTTACGCAGTTTATCTGCTTAATCACTTGAGAAATTTCAAAAATGATTGGGTCAATGTCGGGTTTTGCCGCTTTTGAAAATTCGGTTTTTGCTTTTTTAGCTGAAAAAAACTCTTGAAGATTTAAAATGCCTTGCAAAAAAAGCCACTCCTTTCACATAAGTATATGAAATATTTTTGACCTCAATTCACATTTTATTCTGCTTTATGAAAAATATGTAAAACCGAGGAATTAATTTCCTCGGTTTTTTAACTGCTTTATGGCGGCTTTTCCTAAATAAACAGCGCTTTTTGAAAGCTCCTCTTCTATCCTTAAAAGCCTGTTGTACTTAGCTGTCCTGTCGGTGCGGCAGGGGGCACCCGTTTTTATCTGACCTGCGTTGAGAGCAACGGCAAGATCTGCAATAAATGTGTCCTCTGTTTCGCCGGAACGATGAGAAATAATGCTTGCAAAACCGTTTCTTTGTGCGAGCGAAATTGTTTTAAAGGTCTCGCTGAGTGTTCCTATCTGATTTAATTTTATTAAAATTGAATTGGCGGCATTTTCGCCTATTCCGCGAGAAAGTCTTTTAGGATTTGTAACAAACAGATCATCGCCAACAAGCTGAACCTTGTTTCCCATCTGCTTTGTAAGAAGAGAAGTGCTGAAAAAGTCTTCTTCGCCAAAGGGATCTTCGATAGACGCAATGGGATATTTTTCACACAGATCGATCCAGAATTTTGATAAATCGCCTGCAGATAAGGCCTTTTTCTGCTTGGGCAGAAAATAAGAGCCGTTTTCTGCCTGCCATTCAGATGCCGCGGCATCCAGTGCTATAACAACATCGTCACCGATGCGGTAACCTGCCTTTTCGGTTGCCGCCAAGATAAGCTCAATTGCTTCCTTGTCACCCGATAAGTCGGGTGCAAAGCCGCCCTCGTCGCCGATTGCGGTGTTTTTGCCACTTTGCTTTAAAAGGGTTCTTAGCGCGTGATATACTTCGCTTCCGCATCGAAGCGCCTCTCTAAAGCTTTCTGCACCTATCGGCATTATCATAAATTCCTGAATGTCGAGGTTGTTTGGCGCGTGTACACCGCCGTTTAGAATGTTCATCATAGGAACGGGAAGTGTGCAGGCATTTGCTCCGCCAAGATAACGATAAAGCGGCATTTTGCTCATTTTTGCGGCGGCTCTTGCACAAGCTAAGGATACAGCCAAAATAGCGTTTGCACCTAAATTTTCCTTGTTGTCGCTGCCGTCAAGTCTGTTCATAAGAGCGTCTATATTGTGCTGACATCTTGCATCTTTGCCAATAAGAGCGTCGTTTATAATGGTATTAACATTTTTAACTGCCGTTAAAACTCCGCACCCCATATAAACATTTGTATCCTGATCGCGAAGCTCCTTGGCCTCGTATCTTCCGGTTGAAGCGCCTGAGGGAACTGCCGCTCTGCCAACAGCGCCGCCAAGTAAATAAACATCTGCCTCAACCGTTGGGTTACTGCGCGAATCTATGATCTGACGCGCCTTTACCTTTGTAATTAGAAACTTGTTGTAATTGATAGAAATCTCCTCCTTTTAATTTTTGTTGATTTTTTGGAAATGATGTCTTTACAAGCATATTGTCTGCCTCATTACAAAAACTATTCGGGGAACAAAAAAAGAATGAAGGAGGAATTTTTTTGAAAGAAAAGTTTATTGTAGCGCTTATTGTTGTGGCAATTGCGGCAGTTTTCTCGTCTTGCAAGGATACAGGTGTAACCGATCAGAACGGCTCCGGCACAAATAACACCTCGTCTGTTGTAAGCGACAACATCCCCAATAACAACACCGACGGCGAGTATGATGACGATGATAACAATAGTGACACAAGTAGCAGAACCTTAGAAGATGATGTTTCAAGCATCATTTCCTCGGGTAAAGATATGATAAGCAGTATGTTAGAATGATAAATAACACAACACTCAGGTTATTGCCTTTTATTATTTTAGTCGCAATTATTTTTGTATGTTCCTCTTGCGGCAACAACATCTCGGATGGCGGTTCATCAAAAAACAGTAGTAGGGATAACCTGATCTTAACAGCGGCAAACGATAAAAACTCTTCGGCTCCTGCTATCAATTTTTCAGCACTTGACAACACCTGTATTGGCTGGGGCCCTGGGAAAATAAAAGAGCATCAGAGACCCTCTGATGCCCAAAGCTGTAATCTGAAGTTTAAAGAATATAATGCCGTTTTTGTCGGCGAAAACACGAATAAGGTTTATCTAACCTTTGACGAAGGATATGAAAACGGCTACACCGCGCCGATACTCGACACACTTAAAGAGAAAAAGGTAAAAGCGGTGTTTTTTGTAACCTATGACTATGTAAAGCGCAATCCCGAGCTTGTTAAAAGAATGATAGACGAGGGGCATACCGTTGGAAATCATAGCTATTCCCACCCGTCTGTTCCTTCAAAAACAACAGAAGAAATGAAAAGTGAGGTTATGAGGCTTCACGATTATGTTAAAAACGAGTTTAATTATGAAATGACGCTTTTCAGATTTCCAATGGGTGAATACAGCACAAGAAGTCTTGCTGTAGTGAAAAACTGCGGATATAAAAGTGTTTTTTGGTCTTTTGCTTATGTCGACTGGAAAACAGACGCTCAGCCCGACGCTAAAGAGTCGATTGAAAAGGTGGTAAACGGCGCTCACAATGGCGCAATTTATCTTCTACACGCCGTTTCAAGCACCAATAATGCCATTTTAGGCAGCGTAATTGATGATGTGCGTAAGCTCGGTTATGAGTGGTCAACGCTTTGATGCTGGCAGAAAGTTCGAATAATATAAAAAGGCTCCCTCTGATGAGGAAATTGTTACCTAAGATGACTGAGGGAGAGAAAAAAGGTCGGATTTTAATAAATCCGACCTTTTAAAAATTTTAACCAATATTTATATATTGT
Source organism: Oscillospiraceae bacterium (assembly GCA_015066115.1). GTDB lineage: Bacteria > Bacillota > Clostridia > Oscillospirales > Ruminococcaceae > SIG578. The sequence goes on along the minus strand of SVOZ01000010.1, from coordinate 6,003 downwards.
AAACCGTTTTGTATATAACCTTTTTAAATGGTTCAAATTCCTCTTGTGAGAGCAAAGAGGGATAGGACATAATTTTCATAGGTAAAGGGGAGAAGCCCTCTTGCATCGGAGGCAAAAGGTAATCAAAATCACAAAGAGAAAGATCGTTTCGCTCATAAAAACCTATTCGCCTTTTTGCCATTTCGTTTTCGGGAAGCTCAACCTCAATAATAAAGGGAAGTTTTACGCTTTCTTTAAGGCTTGACAAGAGTTTTGCACCAATTCCTGCACCCCTCATCTGCGGCAGAACTGCAAAATGATCGCCAAAGGTAAAAAAATCAAACTCCCAAACCGTTAAAAAAGCAATGAGCTTGTCTTCTTCAAAAAGCGTGTAGATCTTATAGTAAGGGCACTCTCTGCAAAGCCTTAAAAACCCCTCGCGACTGCGCCTTTCTTCTTCCGGAAACGAAAGACACATAAGAGCATAAAACTGCTCAAAAACGTAATTTGGCATTTGACTTTGCCTTGTGTAAATTTTAAATGTTAAATCCATTTTGTTTTTTCCTTGTAAATGAAAGCTCTCCTTGTTAAACCTCTTAATTTAATAATGAGAGTTTTTTATGTTTAGAACAATTTTTTGAAAATACTTTTATACATTATATTCTTTATCAAAATCCATGTGCCAACTATCGTATATTAAATCTTTAGCAGTTTTTAAATCATATGCTATTGCTATATCTATCAAGTCATATTCCTTTTTATTGGCATCTATTAATTTCATATCGATTGTATGTCCGCCATATTCATCTTTTATCTCTATAAACTTGTATTTAGATATGGGTGTATCGTATTTTATCTTAGCATGATCACTAAAAACTTCTTGTTTTGTGTTACTGTCAAAATAATAATCAAACTCGTATACTTTACTGTCTGTTATAAAAGTATATCGGGTGGTACTTGGGGTTATTTCGTTCAGTGTGCTACAGAATTGAACTATTATGGTATTTGGCTTAATTTTGCTATTGTCTTGAGCGCATATTGACTTGTATTCTTTTTCACTTTTGCCGTAGACAAAGTTTGCATTATAATAAACATATCCGTTTTCATCGATATATATTGATGGAAAAAGCCTTTCATCATAATCAAGTATATCTGACACAATTTTTATTTCAGAGTTATCTGTTGTAGCATCATTTTCTGTATTAGCTTGTAAGCTTGAAATTTTATCCTGCAATTGTTTTATTTCTTCATCTGAGGATTTCTTTTGCGCGTACATAAAATATGCCATTACAGCAATAATAAGCACTGTGAATATTAAAAGGACTGTCGATAAACTCACCTTAATTCTTTGCTTTTCTTTCATAAAATCTCCCCCTAAACTCTGTAAATTGTACCGCTAACCATAGTATATTTAATATTAATGAATATGTCAAGGAAGGCGGTTTTAATTGGCTTTCTTTTTGAAAAATCGAATTATCTTATCAATAAAACGTTCCTCATCGGGAATGGGTTCATCTAAAACCCACGGTAAAGTGATTCCTGAAACCGATATAAAAAAGTGCGGTTCTTTTTGTTCGTTTGGAAACCAATAGTATGGAGAATCTCCGTTTGTTATTTGTATATTTAAATCTCCTATTTTGGTTTTATAAATTCCGCTTGTTTCAATATATCCTGTTACTGTATAACCGACAAGTGAGTAATAAACGCGGTCTTTTTCAGGAAAATCGACCGACTCATCAGGGCGGCAAATATCCACACCAAACTCTGATAGAAAATCACTAAGTTCAGGCGAAAAATCCTTTATTTGTGCGCAAAGATTGCGGCACCAAGGGCAATCACAAACCGAATTAGATAAATAATATTCCTTTGTTTTCTCTACATCTGCATAGAAAATAAAATTGTCTTTTTTTATAATCTTCACACAAATCACTGTCTTTTCTTTATAAGTCTTACTATAACTATTGTGTATAAAACAACAGCGGGTATCAGAAACAATGCTGATAGTGCAAACAGCAAATTTGAAGGCTCAACAAAATTTCTTATTAAGTTAATTATGCTTCCTAAAAGCAAAAACACAGATGCAAGCAGGCTTAAAACCTTAGTTGTTCTTTCCATAAATTCACCTTTTTGTGTTTGAATTTTAAAAGCGGGTGTAATTTTTAGTATCTTTAAATATCATATTGGTTTTTTAAATAATCTGCCAATCGTTCTTTTGGATCAACGCCGTCAATTGAGAGAATAACAACATAATTCCATATTTCTTTTAAAGATTTTCCGTTGAAAATCGGAGCGGTTGAAAAATCATTAAAATTATCGTAATCGTAAGCTTTTGCTTCATCACCGGGAAGACCAAACCAACAATTGTAGCGAGTTTGTTTTGGCTTATGAATGGAAAAAATATTTACGAGTTTACCTTTCCGTTGCATTGGCATTTTTCCCATCCAGCAATTTTGAAAATCCTCAGATCCAACAATGCTAAATTCTATCTCAATGCAATAACTGTATTTCGACCATAGGAAAATAAATTTGTAATATCATAGAAAGTAATCATATTAGACACCGCCTTTGTTTAATTGTATCACAACAAAATAAAAAGAGCAAGACAAAGCCTTTCGCCGAGCTGATCTCGTTTAGCAAGTCTTGTCGTGTGTGAATGTTGTTGTCTTTTAAAAAGTTGTGATAGCGGACGTAGTCTTTGATATCCCGTGCAGCGGCCCGCAGGTCGGGGGATAACAGCATCCAGTCGCTTGTCCGTAGTGCAAGGTCAATGATAGCAAACCTCTCTTTCATTTGATGTCATAATTGTACACCAACGAAAGAGAGGTTAGGTCGCTTTGCATGCGACAAATTATCTTATATTATGTCCCAAGGCGTTATTATGCCTTGAAGTTTATCTTTGTACGACCCGCTTGCTGTAACAAAAGCTAAGCCAATTCTTTTTCCCATATTAAAAGCTGATTCGATTTTTTCTTCTAATTCATCAACATATGAAGTTGCTTTAACAAAAACAAAAGATTCCATTTCTCGATCTTCCAAAGAAAGATATTGCTGAATATCTGAGAATTTTAATGTTTTATCTATAGCGACAATTTCTTCATTAGCAATATATGTAAACACAGAGTTCTCATCGAAAACGCCAACAACGCATCCATCCTCATTCAATATCGGTATGTGTGTAAATAATTTATTTCGCATTTCCGTCATTGCATCTTTGACAGTATCGTTTAACGAACGCCAACAAACATTATCAAATTTAATTTGAATATCATAACATTTTGGTCTGTTTTTAATATTATCTATCAGTTTTTCAATAAACTCAATCATACTTACGCTTGCTTCAACCGCAAAACTGTCGTTTACTTTTTTCTCGTGGCTTAAAAAGTTTCTAACCTTCTGACAATATCTTATTTCATCAGCAAATCGCTTGTATTTTGATATATCCTTCAAATAATTAGATATCGAATCCCCTTCTCCAAGATTATATGTAACTCTTACAACTTCTTCAAGTTGTTTGTATTTCTGCAAAAATATTTCTGAATTTTTCACAAATATTACCTCTTAATTTCTTCTATAAATTCCTCAACTTCACCAGTCAACACATTGCTTTTAAGCGTGATGATTTGATCATCACGTCCAAAGACCCACACATTAACTGCCGGTTGCTCATACCATATATCTGTTTCTTTTTCGCCGTAATGCTCCGCATAATAATTGTGAAGCTTCCTTGCGTACAGATCCTTATCAAAAATCATTTTGTTACTCCTATCTAAACAGTGACCTTGCAAACAGAAATGCGAGGAATCCAAGCCCCAAAAGTGTGTCAATTGCATCCCAGCTAGCGCCACTAAAAATAAAATGCAACAGCATATATCCTACAATCACAATAACAACCCAACCGCAGCCGAAATCCCATTTGCCGCCACCGCCGCCATTAGAACCGCCTCCGTCACCACCACTTGTGCTTTTGAAGGCATGAAAATCATTCATATCAGGCATAGTTATTTCCTTTCATCCCACTCATATTCCTTAAAACCAACAAGCACAAAATCATCACCTATGAGCAACGGCCTTTTCACGAGCATACCGTCAGTTGCGAGGAGTTCGAGCATCTCACTCTCGCTCATTTCTGGAAGTTTGTTTTTGAGATCTAACGATTTATAAAGCAACCCACTTGTGTTGAAGAACTTTTTAAGTGGCAATCCGCTTTTCTTATGCCATTCGGTAAACTCTTCAAGCGTGGGATTATCGAGCTTGATATCCCTAAGCTCGTATTCTATTTTATTGTCATCTAACCACTTCTTTGCTCTCTGGCAAGTGGTACATTTAGGGTAGCAAATAAATTTAATCATAATTTCACGCTCCAAGTAAACTTTGATCAAAGGCAAACAACGCCTCGTTGATTTCAAAAATATTGTAATTGCCTTTGCTTATAAAATACTCGATGATAATATCAAATTTATTGCTATGAGAAAGGGCAAATCCTGCCTTTTTAAGCAGGTCTTCCGTCTCGTCAAGAGAAAGTTCAAGTGAGATAGCAAAAGCGATTGCAGTGGGTTTGCTCGGCTTATAATGCACGTCGCCACGAATTTTCGAAAACAGTTTGCGGTCGATATTCGCCTTTTTGTAGCACTCGGCATCGGTCATACCTTTTTCGTCGATCTTGCGGAGCAGCATCTGCGAAAAGCTCTCGTCAATTTGTTTGAGTTTGGCATCCAGGTCTTCCTCTGCCGACATCGCCTTGCATTCGCACATATCAGCCTCGAAGAAGCCAACAGATGTCGGCATAGGCATATTCATCCGCATACTCTCACGGCGATAATCAGCGTGCTCATCAACATAATTGTCGTCTATGTATTCAGCGATATCCGAGAAAAGCTTCTCACTGATTTTGTATGATGCCTTATCGAATATGACGATATAGACCTTCATCTCGTTTTCAAGAAGAAAATCACTAATAACGTCGATTGCAACCTTTAGCGCCTGATCTTTGGGGTACCTATAAACACCCGAAGAAATTAGCGGAAAAGCAACCGTTTCGCAGTTGTAAACTTTCGCTAGAGTCAAAGATTCGCGATAGCAAGATTCAAGCAACTCTTTTTCGCCGTGTTTACCGTCCTCATAAATAGGACCAACAGTATGTATGACATACTTTGCCGGCAAATTATAGCCGCCCGTAATCTTTGCTTTGCCAGTCTTGCAACCACCAAGCGTCCTACACTCAGCAAGCAATCCCTTGCCTGCGGCGCGATGAATACAACCATCAACTCCGCCGCCACCCAAAAGCGATTCGTTAGCAGCATTAACAATGGCATCCACCGTCATTTTTGTTATATCGTTTCTTACAATTTCTAAAGGCATAGCTTTCTTCCTTCGTTTACGTTTCTTGAAGTTCTTCGGTGACAGATAGATCAACGTAGCAATCTTTTTCTTTAAAACTGCGTCTTAAATATTCGTGTCCACCATCAACTGCACAAGCGCCACATTTGCATTCGACATAATCGTGTCGATCTGTCGATTCAATGATATCGCCACACAATTTGCACTGAATAGCATTTCTAATAATCTTTCGCATATTGCACTTCCGTTCATTTGTTTTCTCGGCAGACTTTACGGGTAAGTAGTTATTATCTTGCGGATGATTATCCCCATACCACAAAAGGTATGCTTCACTCTTAATGCAGCAAATACCATATTCCTATGTTTTTGCTCAAAAACAGTTGTTCCGCCGAATATTATTCTCCCATCGCTTTGATGCTAAGCAATTTGACATATAGCTCTGGATTGTTTGTTACGATAATCTTCAATTCGTCAACTACACGTGTTACAATTTGATATAACATGCCTTCGGCGCTGTAGTAGCTGTGGCGAACTAACAGTTTGCCATTTTCTCCATATTGGAAATTTTCGTCCATGACAAAAACCACTTTAGAAAATTCCTGCCCAATAACATCATGCGCATTTCGCTCACATAGTTCTGATACTTTATCGTAAGGATCGGGGTTACTCAAAGAGTAGTGCTATATC
>SVOZ01000009.1:8233-69949 GCA_015066115.1 Oscillospiraceae bacterium | reverse complement strand
ATAATTAAAACAACTGATAAAGGCGATTTAGTTATCACCCGTGGTAATCCTCCGGCTCGTGCAATGTACGAAGCCGACAAAGCGATTATGTCTCAAATCTTGAAAATCGCCAAAGAAATTTTTACCCAATAAAAATGAGGGGTTGCAGTCCATAAGGGTTGCAACCTCTCTTTTCGTTAAAAATATTTCTTCCCGGTACTTAACTTATATAAGCCGTTGAGCAATGTTATAAATAACATAAACGGGAAAAGAAACACCCAAAATAAAACCTTTAATACTTTCATTTCGTTTCCCTCTCTGTTCGGATTATAGTTTGATTTGTAGCAGTCTCATCATTTCTTTTTGTGTCTCGACTTCCTGCTCTGCGATAAACTCCACGAATCTTGAAGCATCGCCCTTGTTCTGATACAAGCGAATATATCCGTTATAATCGAGTTTATAAATCGGCGGCACGATAACAGGTAAATAACCCTTTTGAATAAGAGCAAGGTTTGTGAGCAATCTTGCAGTTCTGCCGTTTCCGTCAATGAAGGGGTGTATTGTTACGAACTTCAAATGCAGGAGAGCGGCAAACTCGACAGGGTGATAATTGTCTCGTTCGGTCTTAATCCACTTTTCAAGTTCAGCCATCTTCGCCTGTAATTCTTCGGGCAGAGGAAAAACATAATCCGAACCCGAAACAAAAATCGGCTGCCTTCTCCACGCTCCGGCGTTCTCTTCGTCTATGCTTTGATAAAAGAGTTTGTGAAGCATCAAGATGTTTTCGGTCGTGATTGTATCGCTCTTAATTAGAGTGAACATATAATCATACGCTTTGCCGTGTCCGATTGCTTCATAGGTGTATTTGAGAGGTTTACCGCCTACGGTCAACCCGTCTTCAAGAAGTATCTTTGTTTCGCTCTCTGTGAGGGTGTTGCCCTCGATAGCGTTTGAAGTCCAAGTAGTACCGACTCTGTAATAATCACGGGTTTGTTTTAACATTTCACCCTCAAAGGGTCTGTATCGGTCTATTGCCGATTTATTGAGGTCTATCTTTTGATATATGCTCATTTATGCTCCCTCCTCATCCGAAACAAATTCGAGTATCTCGCCCGGCTGAACCTCTAAGTATTCACAAAGGCGGTTGATTATTTCCATATTAACAGGTTTGTGGGCTGAGAGTTTTGCCATCGTTGCTGATGAAATTCCCACAGATTCAGATATTTGCGTTTTAGACAGGTCTCTTCGTTGCATTATATCGAAGAGTTTATAGTATTTGATAGCCATTTGCAGCCCTCCTTAGTACGATACTATTATATCATATATCTTTGTGTTTGTAAAGATATTTTTGCAAAATCAAATAATAATAGTCAAAAAGTGAGATACAAACGAAACCGCCCCATTATAAAAAGGAACGCTAATCAAAGAGCGGTAACACTTTTGAGCCTTCGGTAACAGAAAGGTAACGGAAACCGATTTGAAATTCGGCTATTATAACCGCTCATAGTGTACTATGAATTATCGCAGTCTATCATAACTTTTGAAGTAACGGAAGTAACACGAAAAAACAACTATATACACATATACCGCAGAGATAAAGATATATTCATTCGGTGGGTGTGTTGGGGATTTATTGGGGATTTGCTTTTGACAGGCAAAAAGAAAAGCCCCATATCCCTTGAAATACAAGGAATATAAGGCATTTCTGATAGGATGTTGTTATCTCTTGGAGAACTGAGGTGCGCGACGTGCGGCTTTGAGACCGTACTTTTTACGCTCTTTCATTCTCGGGTCACGGGTAAGGAATCCGGCTTTTTTAAGCTCGGGGCGAAGTTCTGCATCAAACTCAAGGAGAGCTCTTGCAACGCCGTGACGGATAGCGCCTGCCTGACCGGTAACACCGCCGCCTGCAACCTTGACTACAACGTCAAACTTGTCAGCAGTGTCGGTTAAAGCGAGGGGCTGTCTTGCGATGAGCTTTAAGGTGTCAAGACCAAAATACTCGTCGATTGTTCTGTCATTTACTGTAAAATTGCCGTTACCTTTGTAAAGTCTTACACGGGCAACAGAGTGCTTTCTTCTACCAGTTCCGTAGAAAAACGGTTTCTTATCGTACATTTTAACGCCTCCTCACTTATAATGTATATTCCTGGGGCTTCTGTGCAGCGTGGTTGTGCTCGCCGTCTTTGTAGATGTGAAGACGGGTGAGAGCGGCTCTACCGATAGTGGTATCGGGAACCATGCCCTTAACTGCGAGCTGCATAGCCTTTTCGGAATTTTCCTTCATAAGAATGGAGTACTTGACTTCTTTAAGTCCGCCTACCCATCCAGTATGACGGTAATACATTTTCTTGTTAGCCTTGTTTCCGGTGAGAACAGCCTTGTCGGAATTGATTATGATAACATGATCGCCGCAATCAACGTGAGGAGCAAAAATTGTCTTTTTCTTTCCTCTTAAAAGATCGGCGGCAACAGCAGCAACGCGGCCAAGGGGCTTTCCTGCTGCATCAAGAACATACCAATTACGCACGATTTCATTTGCTTTTGGCATAAATGTTGACATGATGTTTAACCTCCGTTTATATTAGGCCTTGCCGGCCTCTGATTTACTTGAAAACGCGGTCGTTACGGGGAAACGACCGTTTAACAAAGTGCCATAACATTATATAACACCAAAAACCACAAGTCAACACTTTTTTTGCCAAAAATTTAAAATATATCCCTCATTCTCTCGATTTCTCGCAAGATTGCTCTGTTTCTCTCTGTTTCTTAATTTTCATTTCACTTTTTTAAAAATATTTTTATTCCATAGAAGCGCGGTATTTTACCATCAATTCTGCCATAAGCTCGCTTGCTTTGGGCGGCGTCCAGGTAACCGCGTTTGCACCCGCTTTTATAACGTTGCGAATTGTTTCGTCGGTAGGTCCGCCGGTTGCAATTATCGGCATTTTGGGATAAAGACTTCTTATGTGGGCAACGACCTCGGCAGTCTTGGCGGCGGCAGAAACATTGAAAATGTCGGTGCCTGCCTCGATGCGCGAGGCAAAATTCTCTTTTTCCGAAACGATGGTTGTAATAACAGGGATCTCGATCTCCTTTGAAAGCAGAGATATAACCTCGTTTTCGGTCGGCGAATTTACAACAACGCCGAATGCGCCTGCGTTCTCGGCGCCGCGAGCATTGTTAACGACCCTTGCGCCGCGCGTCGTTCCGCCGCCGATTCCGCAGAAAACGGGAATGTCCGACGCCTCTAAAATGGCACGCGAAATTTTAACCTGCGGCGTAAAAGGGTAGACCGCCAAAACAGCGTCGGCATTGGTGTTGCAGACGATGCTGATGTCGGTCGTAAAAACGAGTGATCGGATGAGCTTGCCGAAAATGTTTATTCCGCTGCACTCGTTTATGCACTCGGGAACCTGCATAATGTGGTTTCTTAATTTGTCTTGTATAGTAGGTATAAAGTTGTCCATAAAATCGCTCCTTTTGGGGTAGTAGCATAATTATAGCAGAAATAAAGTCAGAAATAAACAGAAAATTGTAAAAGGCTGTTTAAAAAAATGTAAACTAATTTAATTCGTTGACTTAGAGAGAAGGCGGATATATAATAAAGGAAAGAAAAGTTAAAAGGTGAATTTTATGCAAAAGATGCTTTCGTACATAAGGCGCGCCTGCGATGATTATAATATGATTGAGGATGGCGACCGCATTGCTGTCGGCGTTTCGGGCGGAAAGGACTCGGTTATGCTGCTCGCCGCGCTCAGCGCTATGCGCCGATTTTATCCTAAAAAATATGAGCTTGTTGCAATTATATTAGATCCGCAGTTTAACGGCGTGCAAACCGATTACTCAAAAATAGAGGAGCTTTGCAAAAGCTTAGAGATTCCCCTTGTGATTAAAAGAACCCAAATCGGTCAAATAATTTTTGAGGAAAGGCGCGAAAAAAGCCCCTGCAGCCTTTGCGCCAGAATGAGAAGAGGCGCGCTTCACGATGCCGCCATTGAGGCAGGCTGTAAAAAGCTTGCGCTTGGCCATCATTATAACGACGTTGTTGAAACCTTTTTGATGAATTTGTTTTCGGAAGGCAGAGTCGGCTGCTTTTCGCCCCTTACATATCTTTCCCGAAAAGATATTTATATGATAAGGCCGCTTATCTATGCTCCCGAAAATGAAATTGAGGCGGCTGTTAAAAGGCTTTCCCTTCCTATTATAAAGAGCGCCTGCCCCGCCGACGGAAACACCTTGAGGCAAACTGTTAAAGAGCGGCTTGCAGAGGAGGAGAAAAACTCACCCTCAGTAACCGAAAAGGTTTTCGGCGCGCTGGTGCGCTCGGGGATTGACGGCTGGGGAAAAGCCAACTAATATTGAATTTTTTTCAAAAAACCGTTAATACTATAAATTGGAGAAAAAATTAAAAAAATCTTATTGATAATAGTTACTAATACTTGACAATCAAAAAACATTGTGCTATAATAACCTCACAAGCTAAGAGAAAGTGAGGTAAGGCGATGCAAAAAACGGCACATAGAAACACACAACAAAGACAGCTTGTTTATGATGTAGTGCAAAAAAGCTGTGACCATCCGACAGCCGAAGCGGTTTACATCCGTTGCCGCGAGGATGCACCAAACATCAGTCTTGGCACAGTTTACAGAAATTTGGCACACCTGTCTGAAAGCGGAGCTATAAAGCGGCTTGTCAGCGGCGCGGGACCCGACCACTTTGATTTTAACTTAGAAAGCCACTATCATTTTCTTTGCACCGAGTGCGGAGAGATGACCGACATTCCCAAAGAGGTTTCGCCAAGCGAAAAAGAGGTTATGGCGCCAAAGGATGCGGGTTTTGACATAAAAAGCTATTCGTTGATCTATATGGGCGTTTGCCCTGAATGTAAAAAAATTTTAAAAAAAGAGGAGAAGGTATTATGAGTAAGGCGAAATTTTATCTTTGTGAGCATTGCAAAAATTTAATCGGAATGGTTGACAACAAGGGAGTGCCCATTATGTGTTGCGGCCAGAAAATGACTGCGCTTGAGCCCAACACCACCGACGCAGCAGGAGAAAAACATCTCCCTGTTGTTAAGCGCGATGGAAACACCATTAAGGTTAATGTTGGCTCTGTAGACCATCCTATGACCGAGGAGCATTTAATTGAGTGGCTCTATTTAGAAACAAATAACGGCGGTCAGAGAAAAAATCTTAAGCCGGGTATGGCTCCCTATGTAGAGTTTGTCCTTGCTGATGGCGAAGAGGCAGTCGCAGTTTACGCTTACTGCAATCTTCACAGCCTTTGGAAAACCGAACTTTAATCTGAAAAGATTAAACATATATTAAATATGAAATTAAATTTTGGAGGAATTTATTATGGCTAAAGAACTTAAAGGAACAAAAACCGAAAAAAATCTCGCTGCTGCATTTGCAGGCGAGTCACAGGCAAGAAACAAGTACACCTATTTCGCATCAGTTGCAAAGAAAGAGGGATATGAGCAGATCGCTGCTATCTTCCTTCAGACCGCTGACAACGAGAAGGAGCACGCAAAGCTTTGGTTTAAGGAGCTTGGCGGACTTGGTGACACCGCTGCTAACCTTTTAGCTGCCGCTGAAGGCGAAAACTATGAGTGGACCGATATGTATGACACCTTTGCAAAGGAAGCAGAGGAAGAGGGCTTTACTGCTCTTGCAGCACGTTTCAGAATGGTTGCTGCTGTTGAGAAATCTCACGAAGAGAGATATCGCGCACTCTTAAATAATGTAGAGATGCAAAAAGTTTTTGAAAAGGCAGAGGAAACTATGTGGGAATGCCGCAACTGTGGACATCTCGTAATGGGCAAAAAAGCTCCCGCCGTTTGCCCCGTTTGCGTTCATCCCCAGAGCTACTTCGAAGTTAGAAAAGAAAATTATTAAAAACAAAGGGCGCCCGTTTTATACGGGCGCTTTTACTTTGCATATAATGCCTCTTTTTGCAGATAATAAAAGTGAAAAGAGGTGATTTAAGTGTCTGATAAATTAAATAGAAACAATCAGAATAGCCAGAACAACCAGAATAATCAGTCTTCAAATAAAAATTCACAGAACAGAAAAGAGCAGAACGCTGAAAATAGAAGCAATAGAAACGAGAAATAAAAAAGATATATTAAGAGAAGCAAACTGTGTTAAGTTTACAAAAAGCCCCCTATGGTTAACATAGGGGGTTTTTATTGCAAGAAATAGACAAAATATTTCGAGGATATATCACTAATATGTGTGCAGTGATTTGATTTTCTCGTTAATAAGGTCCTTGTAATAGCTATTTCCCTTTTTCTTTACAACATAGCAGTGACTGCCGTTTTCGCCTTTTGTAAAGCAGTTTACGCCGCTTTCTTTATTAACGGATGCTCTGCCTTTTACAACGCTATAACCTGCCTCTTGTTCGTCGCCGACAAGTGCCATCAAAACAAGCATAGGGTCCCAAGAACTTCTGCCGTTAATAGAAGTGTGGTCGCACATAGCCTTATAGAGAATATCATCTTTTTTGAGTTTATCGCCCGTTATAACATTATAACCTACTTCCCATCCGAGAAAGGTTACTGGCACGGGGCAGTTATCACAAAAATAGTTTGCGGCATTTCTTGAACGCTCGTTTCGGGCAAAGTTGTTTTCTTTGCCCTCTTTTTCGTTCCATTTTCCCGCCATTACCCACATTTTTGAAACCTTTTCTTTGATAAGGTCCATGCCGCTCAAATCAGAAATATCGTCAGGTCCGCTTTTTAAGAGCGCCGCAACCGCTTGAAGATAACCAATCTCAATGAACTCAATTTTTTCCTTGCTTTTTGCAAGTATTTCTCTATAAAGCCTTACAGCATTGGTAACATCTTTATTTGTATGGTACCTTTCGCAAAGTTCGGAGAGTCTTTTCTGATAGGGCGGATTTCCGCCAAAATCGGTGGCATCATAATCTATTCCAATAGGAATATTCCTCACATTTTCACTGCAGAGAAATCCTTCCAGAGAGGGAACGGAATACTGCATACAAGCATTTATTACTATGCCTTTTAGGCAAATTTCCTGTGCCTTATGAGCACGGGCAAGTATTCTTAATGCAACAACATCGTCACAATCGGTCCACCAGTCAGTGCCCAAGATAAAGTTTCTCATTTTTACCTTCCCTTTCTGAAAGCTAATTACAGCTTAATTTTTTATTGCTTCTGAAACCTCTTTTAAGGTCGGTATAGAAGGAGCTGCCCCCTTTTTAGAAACTGTCAAAGCGGCAGCAAATGCTGATGTTTTAAGGATTTCGCCGATTTCTTCATTTTTTGCAATTCCCGCCACAAAATATCCGGTAAAGGTGTCTCCTGCGGCGGTTGTATCCACAACTGAAACCTTGTATGCAGGTTGAAACACTCTTTTTTCGCCGCTCAAAAACACGCTTCCTTTTGCTCCCAAGGTAAGAACAACCGAGAGGTGCGGATAATTTTTCTTAAAAAAGTCAAGGCAATCATCGGGAGCTTTATTGCCCGTAATATCCTCTGCCTCAACCTCGTTTAGTATAAGATAGGAAAGCATATTAAGGTCGATGTTTTCTATTTTCTTATTATATGGGGAAGGGTTTAGAACTACAGTCATTTCCTTTTCAAATGCTCTTTTGACAATATAGTCAACTAAGTTTACCTCGTTTTGCAAAATGACTATATCGTTTGGGGAAAAATCATTAAGAACACAGTCAATATACTCCCGAGTTAGCATCTCATTAGAGCCGGGGTAAAGGAAAATTGAGTTTTCTCCATTTTTTGAAACCTGAATAACGGCATGTCCGTTTTTCTTCTTAGTTTCTCTCATATAAGAAACATCGGCGCCACTATCCTTGAGAATCTCTTTTAGAAAAATTCCCTCGCTGCCAATATATCCCGCGTGATAAACCTCTGCTCCTGCTCTTGCCGCGGCAAGTGACTGATTAAGCCCCTTTCCGCCAGCAAAGGTTTCAAGCAATAAGCTTGTCTGGGTTTCACCCTCTTTTACAATGTGGTCAAGACTATAAACATAATCAATATTACACGAGCCGAAATTCAGAATCTTCATTTTATCTCTTACAACACCTTTTTACTTAAATTCCGGGGTTCTGCCAAGGAGAACACAGGTCTTAAAAAGTCTTAGTTTTACATCGAGTTTAACATCTCCGCTAAACCAGTTTTCAAACCAGCCGTATTCGGCACATTTTCTGCGGCGGATATATCCTAAAAGGCTTTCGATGGCGCTATTGAGCGAGTCATACATTTTTTCGCTTTGCATATTGTCGCAGTGAATTTTTGCCTCATAGAGATTTATGTACCACTTGTAGATGCTAAGTAATGTGTCTGTGTAAAGAAGCCATTTGACCTCAAGATGCTTTTTCATTCTGCCCGAAAGTGAAGCGTGAAGCTTCTTAAAATCGGCATAAAGCTTTTCATAATCACAAATTGTCAGTTTAAGCTCATCGTAAAATTCCTTGTAAAGTCTGTCGGGCAGCGGCTCGTGAAAACAGCTAATGATTTGCTCGCCGTGTTCTAATACATTTCCTTCTTTTACAACGAAATTTTTAATGCCGTCGGGCGCTTTCCTAAAGGAATAGTTAAAGTATTTTTCGTGGTGCTTAGATAGGTGCTTTACATCAATTTCGGGAAGCTTTCCGTAATAATCGGTGATAAGTTTTTTAATTTCGGCATTTTTTTCGCCGTAAAGCGCGCAGTAGTCATCAAGATATTTTTGTTTGTCAAAGCCTTTTACATTCCAGAGAATATCGGAGTAGGCTTTGAGTTCAAAGGTGAATTCTCTCACGTTTGAGAGATTTACTATTGAGTAAAAGCTGTCGCCACACTCATAGGCAAGATTTAGATTGTAGTAAAGCTTGTCAAGCCCTGTTTGAGGTGCGAGGTGAGGGCCGCAACAATAATATTGCAGGTGATAATAAATGCCGTATTTGTCTTGCTTGTTTCTTTTTATATTATAAAAATCGTCACTAAACATCTGACTGGGGCCGGTATCTGCAAAAATTGCGGCGGTGCCTTCGGGGAACTTTAAAAGTCCTTTTTCAGCAAGGCGAGAGCCCTCCATCCACAAGGTAGAGGTAAAATACTTTGCCCTGCCGCCCGTTGCCTTCTTTACTATATCAACCTGAGTTTGATAAGCGTCGCTTATAAATTTTGCGTAACCGCGAAGCTCTTCTTCTGTGGGGATATCCTCTTCCCAAAGTGGTCTATCCGCTTTTCCCCTTAGACCAATCTGCCAAACCACATTGTCATATTCTGCCCACTTTTGTGCATAGAAGGTCCAGGCATCAACCATAAGCTCGGGGTAGTTTATATAGGAAAATTTCCCTTCTTTATTATACTTTCTAAGATAATTATCCATTGTAAAATGGGAAAGTCCAAGCGGCTCTAAGTGGTGCTGTGAAAGATAAATTCCGCGCTCGGCAACGCAGTCGGCAAGCAGTTTTTCGTTTGGATTATCTATGTCGAGCAGGGTTGCGGGAATTACGAGGTTTAGCTTTAATCGCAAAAGCGTTTCCACTACCGCGTGCATAACATCCTCGGCAACGCAGACGGTGTACCATCTGTAATGTATGTACCTTATTCCGCCCGCTTTTAAGCCTGTGAGAAAATCTTCGTCGTTTATAAAAACGCCTCTAAAGGTGTATCCCTCGCATTTTTCTTCTATGTCAATGCCGTCGATGTAAAGCTCCTCTTTTTTCTCTAATTCAAGATCATTAAAAAGGTAGCAGGGATCAACTCCCAAAACCTTTTCGCAAAAGGTGTAAATTCCCCACATAGTTCCCATATAGGTGTTTGCAGAGATCCTTATCTTTCCGCAATCGCCTTTAATTGAGAAGCTTTCATCGCTCACACCATCGCTGTCCTTCTCAGTGTTTTCTTCTATTATTATACACTCATCTTGCTCATAAGAAGTAATCTCGGGCAAAATTTCGGCACTGTTTACCCTCGCAAAGTCTTTTTTTAAGTCCTCTGCCGCAAGCGCCACATATTTGTTTGTGTTTTTAAGACAGATGCTTATTGCCTTTTCTTTATTAAATATCAGCATTTCGTGACTCCTTTCTTTGTGCCTTTATGATTTTATTATAAAATTCGCTCTTTTTTAAATCAATTGCAAATAAAAGCATAAAAACATTGAAAAAAGGCGCATAAAATGTTAATCTTAAAATAAGAGGTGAGAAAATGCAAACCGCTTTTATAAATGCTGAGAGAAATTACACAGAGGTTCCTGACCTTTCAAAGTTTTTTGCCCACACCCACGACGTGTATGAGCTTTATTTTTTTATTTCGGGCGATGGAAAATATTTTGTTGAGGGCACAATTTATCCTATGAAGCCAAACGACCTGCTTATTATGAAAAAGGCGGAAACCCACGCCCTTATTATAAACTCAAAGCAGCCTTATGAGAGAATAGTGATAAATTTTAATGCCGAGGCTGTTTTTAGAGAGGTAAGGGACAAGCTGTGCGCCTTTCTTGACAACCGCCCGCTTGGAAGAAATAATAAATATTCCCACACCCTTTTAAAAAACACAAATTGGGATTACTATTTAAATAAGATCTGCACCGCCAAAACTCTCGCACAAAAGAGACTTTATCTTACAACCCTATTGTCTGAGCTAGCGGAAACCGATAATACAGACAACGAGCAAAGGGCGGTAAAGGATGACTTTGCAGAGATTCTTGGATTTATAAATGAAAATCTTACAAAACTGCTTAGCTTAGAGCAGATCTGTGCAAGATTTTACATAAGCCGCGCGCAATTAAATCGCAGGTTTAAGAAGATGACGGGCCAAACCGCCTGGGAATATATCAGCACAAAAAGGCTGATTTTAGCAAAGGAGCTTTTAAAAAGCGGAGAAGCACCCACAAAGGTTTACGCAAAGTGCGGATATAATGAATATTGTTCGTTTTTCAGAGCGTATAAAGCTAAGTTTTCGGTGTCGCCAAAAGATGAGAGAAAATAAAAAAACAGCCACGAAAGCGGCTGCTTTTTATAATGTTTTGGGGTCTATTCCATAGGTCTGGACAAGCTCAAGCTCGTCTGATTTCATAATATCAATCGGCATAACAACAGGGCCGCCGTTTGAATCGAGGTCGTAACCAAAGGTCTTAAAGGCGTGCCATACAAGATGCGAGCAGTTTGTCCTTATCGGCTTTTCCACATATTTCTGTCCAAGAATGCCTATCGAAACAGAATAGTTCAGATCAAGCAGGGTTTCGGCGGCGTTTTTTGCAATTTTGCTTCTTGTTTCCTTGTCGGCCTTAAGCCGCAAAATAACAAAATCGGGACGGTTTATAACCCCTGAGACACTCTCGAAACAGCTTATGTTGTTGTAGCCCGTCGCGTTCATAATAATGCCCTCGGCGGCATTAACCACTATCGCCGCGTGTCCCATTTCGAAAAAGGAAAAATGCGATGTGAGCGAAATTATGATGTCGCCCTCTTCAAGCGGCGCCGTTTCTATCTCTCTGTCTAAAACGTGACAGCAGGTGAGGGGTGAAAATTGGGTTTTGGAAATGGGATGGCCGGCAAAAAAGTCGGCCTGTACCTTTAAAATGTCCTCTCTCCTGTTTGCACTGACCATCGAGTCGATCCCAAGCCGCGTAAGACCCGTTTGCTTAAATAAGAGCGAGTAATCCTCCTCTGTAAACTCCTCTTTTGTAATGAGGGCGGAAATATCAAGCCTTTGATAATCGGGCTTGTAGGGCTCTTTGTAATGCAGGGCAAAAACGCCCGCCTCGAGAATCAGAAAAAACGCCAGCACGCTTGATAGGAAAATTATAAAAAAGCGCAGAACAGGTCTTTTTTTGCGCACTCTGACAGTTTTCTGCCTCATTAAATCGCCCCCCTTTTGCAGTTTTATTTAATTTTAGCACAAAAGGGCAGATAAATACAATCTATTTAAATGAAAATTTACATATTTATTTAGTGCTTGACTTTAATGCCGCTTACATTATACAATATTATAAAGACTTAAACGAGGAAGTGGTTTTTATAAAAGCTTCATATATAAGCAGGATCGCGGCCGCACTCTTGTGCCTTGCGCTTATTTTAGTTCCTGTAAATGCCTTTGCGTCCAGCTCGTCCTCAATTTCGCAGACAGAGGAGTTTGACTGGGTTTCGGCGGCAAAGGCGGATGTTTTTGAGGCAGACCTTTCAAAAATAAAAACAATGCTTGAAAATCGCGAAATTACCTCGGAGCAGCTTTGCGAAACCTATATCGAGCGAATAAATAAATACGATAAGGACACAGTTAAGCTCAACAGTATGATCTCGATAAACACCAACGCTATAGCTCAGGCAAAGCAGATGGATAAGGAGCGTAGCGAGGGGAATATCCGAGGGGTGCTTCACGGAATCCCCGTGGTTGTTAAGGATAATATTGATGTCAGCGGCTTTCCCACCACCCTTGGCAAAACCTCGCGTAAGGATGCCGTTGCAGAGCAAAATGCCGCCGCGGTAGAGCTTTTAGTGGAGCAGGGAGCAATAATTCTCGGCAAAACCAATATGAGCACCGATGACAGCGCCACAAGATACACCGCAAGCGCCGTTTTGGGCGAAACCAGAAATGCTTATAACACAAAGCTTTCGGCAGGAGGCACCTCGGGCGGAAGCGCAGTCTCGGTTTCGGCAAACCTTGCCGCCGCCGCTCTCGGCACCGATACCAACGGCTCAATGACCTTCCCAGCCGCTTTAAACGGCACCGTTGCAATGCGCCCGACACACGCGCTTGTTGATTATACAGGCTGTGAAAATGTTGTAAAGGCAAGAGACGTTGTCGCCCCCGTTGCAAAAAGCGTTGCCGACGTTGCCTTTTTAATGGATGTTTTAACCGAGTCGACAGATGAAATGACCTATTCCAAAAATCTTTCAAAGGAAGCCTTAAAGGGCAAAACAGTTGCAGTTTTAAAGGAACTTTCGCAGTACACCTATAATTCGCCCAACGAATTTAGAAAAAGCGACAAGGAAATAACCGCCCTTTTTGATGAGGCCATCAAGAAAATCGAGGAAATGGGCGGCAAAGTGGTAACTGTTTCTGTTCCCAAGCTGTTTGTTTATTTTAATAACTGCCGTGAGTCAAACGGCAACAGTGCAAATGCAAAGGCCAATTTAAAGGCAGAGCTTAAAAAACTTCTTGATGAAAACGGCGCAGAAGCATTTATCTTCCCAACCTATCTTTCGGCGCCTTTAAAAAGCGGCTTTGATGAGTATGCAAGTCACAATAGCACAGGTGAAACCTACCTAAATTGCGGAGCATATCTCCCCTCGCTTGTGGGGCTTCCTGCTATAACTGTTCCTATGGGAATGCATTCGAGCGGCGCGGCGTCAGGAATAGAGTTTGTTTCCCTTGCCGGTAGCGACGCCCAGCTTTTAAGCCTTGCTTATGCCTACGAGGCGGCAACAGAGCTGAGGGCTTACCCAAAGCAGACTCCCAATCTTTATAAGGTGGTTGAAAGGCCGCAGAAGCCTCAGGACAACAGCGACAGCGAGCAGGTTTCTTCGGATGTGCAGAGCGATGAAACAGAAAATGCGCCGATGAGCGATAAAACAGAAAAGATCGTTGTTGCTGCTATAGTCATAGCAATACTTATTTTGTGTATCTGGGTTCTTGTTTTCGGAAGCCTTAAGAGCAGAAACAAGAATTTGCCTAAAAACAGACATTTTTAATAAAAAAGGGGACTTAAAGCCTCTTTACGTCCCCTTTTTTGAGTGAATTTTTATCGATAAAAAGCATATATATAAAAAAGAGGTAAAAATTTTAAAAAAAGTATTGACATCGGGGAAAGCGTGTGTTAAAATATAATCCGTCGCTGAAAGAAGCGGATATTTTTGGGAGCATAGCTCAGCTGGGAGAGCATCTGCCTTACAAGCAGAGGGTCACAGGTTCGAGCCCTGTTGTTCCCACCAATATGGCCCGGTAGTTCAGTTGGTTAGAACGCTAGCCTGTCACGCTAGAGGTCGTGGGTTCGAGCCCCATCCGGGTCGCCATTTTGGTGTAGAGTTCTTTGCTCTAAATGCCTCTGTAGCTCAGTCGGTAGAGCAGGGGACTGAAAATCCCCGTGTCGATGGTTCGATTCCGTCCGGAGGCACCATAATTGCGGGTTTAGCTCATCTGGTAGAGCGCCACCTTGCCAAGGTGGAGGTAGCGAGTTCGAGCCTCGTAACCCGCTCCAACAAAAAGGACGCTTAAAGAAAAATTTGCTTTAAGCGTCTTTTTAAACAAAATAATCACGGCGCCATAGCCAAGCGGTAAGGCAGAGGTCTGCAAAACCTTTATTCCCCGGTCCGATTCCGGGTGGCGCCTCCAAAAATCCCGTTCACGCAAGTGGGCGGGATTTTACTTATTACTTCTTACCTCTTCACTCTTACCTCAAAATAAAATTCGCACGGGATTTTTGGGAAGTAATAAGTAATAGGTAAGAGGTAAGAAGTATTGCGCCTCTACCGCTTTTATGCTATAATACACCCAAGGCGGTGATGCTAGTGAAATTCAAAAAGTATGTTTTAATTCCGATATTAGTTATAGTATGTATAATTGCGTATGTTTTTTTTGCGAAACCTACTATTGAAAAGCGAACATGGGTACTTTCTTATGCACAACAAGCAGAGCCACCGCTTTTTGTTGTTGCTCATAATGATGATTACAGTTTTTCTGATGTTGATAGTTCGCTTTATAAATTTTCTAAACCTATTGAATTGACGCTTGAAGCTGAAGATGGTAAATTGATATTGACTGATACAACTAACGGCAATATATATGAAGGCACTTATAAAGTAAAATCTTGGGGTAAACATATAAATCAAAGTTATACTGTTGTTATCAATGGAGTAGAAGGTACTGCTAATATTAGTTCAAAACCGGGCAGAATGTTATTTGTGTCGATAGGTGATTATTATTTGCACTTTGAAGTCAATTAAATAAAAAATTCTTGGTTTTCAGGCATATTTCGTTCGTGCCATTAAGTTCAAAACACCCAAAGCCCCAAGGACGATAAGTTCTTGGGGCTTACTTATTACTTCTTACCTCTTCACTCTTACCTAAAAAGTCCTTGGGGCTTTGGGAAGTAATAAGTAAGAAGTAATAGGTAATAAGTATTTTTGCAAGGCTTTGCCTTGCCCTTTTTGTTTTATAATGGTATAATCAGATTAAGAAAGGCGGTAATATTATGGCAGATAGTCCATTGATTATAAAATCTAAAGAATTTGCTTTGCAGATAATTAAAGTTTGCAACTATGTTAAACAAACTAAAAAAGAAAGTGTGCTTACAAATCAACTTATCCGTAGTGGAACAAGTGTTGGTGCTAATATTCGTGAAGCTTTTTATGGACACGGAACCGCCGATTTTATTGCCAAACTTCAAATAGCACTTAAAGAATGTTCTGAAAGTGAATATTGGTTGGAACTTATAATTGAAAGTGGTTATTATGAGAATAATGATATTTTAGAAAAGTGTATTGAAGTTAAAAAGTTGTTGGTAACTTCGATAAATACTGCAAAAAGCAAGTTGAAGAAATAACCCAAGGCGGTGATGAGATGGAAAAATATATCTATATTTTTGTTATAATATTTGTTGTAATTGTCATTCCTGTCGCTCTTTATATTATTTTCAAGCCTATGTTCCGACACAACAAATTATTGAACGGTATTGTTAACTACGATACTTTTATGAGAAAATTTGTTTTTTGTATTTCGCTTACAAAAGAAGATTTTTACGCTCAACTAAAAATACACAATATTAATGATGTGTTAGAATATTCTTTAAATGAGGATTGTTCAGTTATCACATTTACAAGGTATAACGCAAAATTTCCATATAAAATACTAATTGATGAATTTGATGAAGTAACTATCTTAAGAGTCGAGCAAATCCAGAAAATTATGGATAAAGGTAATGTTCCATATTATATTAATGAGTTCTTTATTAAGAAATTCAATGCAACACCTTTGGAGTTTGAAAAATATTCTTTTTAAAATAAAAATTAAAGAAAATCCTCGGTTTTTGCTCATTTCTTTTTCGTACAATAGTCTTAAGCTCCTGAACGCATAAGCGTTCGGGAGTTTACTTTTTCACCCTTCTATAGTTTGTTAATATTGAAAAGTTTTAGTATTGCGGCTTTTTTGCCGATGTGGTATAATGCTTAAAAAGGCGGTGGTAAAATGAAATTTGTTGCTAAAAACTTTGATGAGCTTACTGCTGGCGAGGTCTATGAGATTTTAAAGGCCCGCGCGCAGATATTTATGATAGAGCAGGACATCCGTTGTCTTGATATGGACGGCGTTGACTATCAAAGCAGACACTTCTTTTTAGAGGAGAACGGCAAAATTCTTGCCTACCTTCGTGCCTATTATATCGACGACGACACCGTTAAGATCGGCAGGGTGCTTTCTATCCGGCACAAAAAGGGCCTTGGCAGTGAGGTTATGAATAGGGCGCTTTGTGATATAAAAGAGAATATGAAATGCAAAAAGATTCACGTTGATGCGCAAAAACAGGCCGCAGGTTTTTATGAAAAGTTCGGCTTTGTAAAAACCTCCGATGAGTTTTTGGAGGAAGGCATAGTGCACATTGCTATGCAAAGACAGCTTTAGGGGTGGTTATATGAAAAATGTGAGCAGTCTGCCCGAAAATTACAGAGAGATATATTCGGTCGACCTTCAGAAAAACAAGAAAACGGCAGTTTTAATAAACGGCCTTGCACTTGTTATTGCCGCTGTTTTTGCGGTGCCTGCCCATTTTTATGTGCCTGTAACAACCCTATTTGATATGAAAAACGGCTTGGGAGCATACACAGTAAGATTTGCTGTGCTTTTGCTTGGAATGATCGCCTATATAATTCTTCACGAGCTTGTGCACGGCGTTGCTATGAAGGCCTGCGGTACCAAAAAGATTAAATACGGCTTTACAGGACTTTATGCCTTTGCAGGCAGTGAGGACTATTACGATAAAAAGAGCTATATAACAATTGCCCTTGCACCCATTGTAGTCTGGGGAATTGTTATTGCCGTAGTGACGGCGCTTGTGCCGAGAGAATGGTTCTGGGTTGTCTATTTTATCCAGCTTTGTAACCTTTCGGGAGCGGCAGGGGATCTTTTTGTAACGCTCAAGTTTTCCCGCCTTCCCGATGATATACTTGTGCACGACAATGGCGTCGGCATGACGGTGTATTCGGCTAAATAAAATGTTAAAAAGGCAACCCAATTAAATGGGTTGCCTTTTTGCTTTTTGATGCTATAATTAAATTGAGGTGTAGAATATGTTTATTGATAAAAATGGCGATAAGTGGTACAAGGTTGGGCTTCACATTCACACAACGGTTTCGGATGGCAAAAAAACTCCCGAGGAAATGGCGAGAATTTATAAGAATGCTGGTTTTGATGCCGTTGCTATGACTGACCACTGGGTCTATCACGGCGAGGATGAAATTGACGGCCTTAAGATCATTTCGGGCTGTGAATATAACCTCGGAAGCACAAACACAATAGGCGACACTATGCACATTGTCGGCTTTGGAATGCAGAAGGATCCTAAGCTTGTGAGAGAAACCGCTACTCGTCAAGGCGTTATCGATAAAATAAACGAGTGCGGCGGTTTTGCCGTTTTTGCCCATCCTTACTGGTCGCTTAACGATAAAAAGGATGCAGAGGAGCTTAACGGATTTTCGTTTGTTGAGATTTATAATTCGGTTTCCGACGTTTATATGTCTAACCGCGCCGATTCTTCTTATCTTATCGAAAGCCTTGCCAATGATGGCTATATTATCCCCATTATTGCCACAGATGATGTTCATTACTATAACGGGCAGGATAACTGCATTTCTTATGTAATGGTAAAGGCGGAAAGCGGAGAGGTAAAGGACATTTTAAAGGCTCTTTCCGAGGGGAATTACTATTCTTCGCAAGGACCGCACCTTGAGGTTTGGCGCGATGGCGATAAGATAATCGCTGAGTGCTCGCCCTGTAAAAAAATTGCCTTTATGTCAAATGCCGCCTGGGCGCGTGACAGAATGGTTCGAGGCGACTGGGTTGAGAGCGCCGAATATACGATAAAAGACCTTGAAAAATGGCTTCGCGTCGAGGTAACCGATAAGGACGGCAACCGCGCCTGGAGCAATATTATAAAACTGTAAAATAAAAAACGAGCCTTCTGGCTCGTTTTTTAGCTTGCTATTGTGTTTTTATAAATGGTGTCAATTTCGTCAAACATCTCTTTTTGGCGGGGCTTGTTTACATAGTACTGCTCGGATACCCTTTTAAAGAACTCATTGAGGCTTTCGCTTCTGTCTATCCTATCATATTTCTTGTTATCAAGATAGTCGCGTATAAACTCAACCCTTTCTTTGACCGTCATAGTGTCGCTTTTTACAACCATATACTCAACTGCGTAAATCTCTCTATATTCGGCCACAAGATTTTTCCAAGGCAGGAGATATTCGGGATAGTCCCTGTACTTGCCGATGTCAAGGCCTTGCGACTCTAAAATGCACTTTGCAATGTAGTGGTGACCTAAATCGTTGGGGTGAGTGTGGTCGGTGTTGTATAGCTCGTTTGTCTGAATTAGTGGAGTAAGATAGGCGTGAATGTCGATAAGCTCGATAGAGTTTTCCTTGCAGTACTCTCTTACAAAGTTTGCGTAACCTGCAACAAGCGCAAAGCCGCCGGGGTAGGCCTTTATGTCGGTAGGGGTGTACTCATCGTAGGGCGGCGGCGTCATAACGGTAACGCGGGCGCCTGTGCCCTGTGCCTTTTTAATAAGGGCAGGAAGTTTCTCTTTATAAAGCTCATAAGCGTCCATCAGGTCATTAAAACGGCTTTCGCTTCTCTCGCGATAGAGGTTTTCTCTCTGCGAATCGTTTACACCCAGCAGAATAAAAATATGTGTTGGGTTGTGGGGGAGTGTGTCCTCGTCAAAGTATTTAAGCAGCAGGGATGATGTTCCGCCCGAAATGCCGCAGTTGAAAATTTGTATATCCTCATTAGGAAAATTTGTTTTATAATGATCTACTAAATATGCAACGTATCTGTTTTGCGCAGTAATGCTGTCGCCCACAAAGCAAACTCGGTCACCAGATTTAAATCTTTGCATAATAAAGCCTCCTATAAAATGCTTTAGCTAAATTTTACCACCGAGGGAGTTTTAAGTCAATAAACAAAGGAGAGTTTGTAAAACAATAAGCAGATTTGATAAATAAATGTAGTTTGCAAAAGCAAGCTGTTTGTGCTATATTATAAGCAACAAGTAAAACAGAGGTAAAATTGGCATGAAAAAATTCTTTAGCACCATAAACATAATCTATCTGCTTGCTTTTTGCCTTATTGCAAACAGTTTTACGCTCATTTGCAAAGCGCCCTTAATTATTATAGCCGAGGTGCTTGTGTTTTTGTTTATCATCGCTTTTGCAGGCTTTTTCGTCGTTAAAGGCGCTCGCTTTCGCCTTAAAATCTGCCATCACGGTGGAGTTTTGCTCTGCGTTTTTATGTTTTCAGCCCTTATTTCTTTGATATACCACATATTTCTTGCCTTTGAGCTATTACCCAATCAGTATATGCAGTTTATATATAGCGCATTAGTTTGTATCTGTCTTCACGCGCTTGTTTTCTGGAACGGCATAATCTGCGTTTATTGCACCAGCGTTCAGCTTGGAATAAAGCTAAGGGTAGTCGGCGCTTTGTGTGGATTTATTCCCATTGTAAATCTTGTTGTTCTTAAAAGGATCATTTCGGCATCGATGGACGAGGTCTATTTTGAAACCGAGAAGGAAAAAATCAATTTAGAGAGAAAAGATAAGCAGATTTGTAAAACCGCCTATCCCATCCTGCTTGTGCACGGAGTGTTTTTCAGAGACTTTAGATTTTTCAATTATTGGGGAAGAATACCAAAGCAGCTTGAAGAAAATGGTGCGGCCGTTTATTACGGAAACCATCAGTCTGCGGCTTCTGTTGCCGATAGCGCCAAAGAGCTTAAAGAGCGAATTGAAGAGATCATTAAGGAAACAGGATGCCAAAAGGTTAACATCATTGCGCATTCAAAGGGCGGGCTTGACTGCAGATATGCCATCTCAGAGCTAAAAATGGCACCGTATGTTGCCTCTCTCACAACCGTAAATACACCGCATAGAGGTTGCCTTTTTGCAGATTATCTTTTAGAAAAGATACCCGAGGGAGTTAAAAACAAGGTTGCAAGTGCATATAACGGCGCCCTTAAAAGACTTGGTGATAAAAACCCCGATTTTCTTGCGGCGGTAAATGACCTTACAGCTCAAGCCTGCATAGAGAGGGATAAGCAGATGGGAAGGCCTGACGGGGTTTTTTGCCATAGCATCGGTTCGGTGTTAAACAAAGCGGCGAGCGGCAAATTTCCGCTGAACTTTTGTTACCACCTTGTCAAGTTTTTTGACGGCGCAAATGACGGGCTTGTAAGCGAAAAATCATTTGAGTGGGGAGAAAGGTACACCCTTGTTACAGTCAAAGGTAAGCGCGGCGTATCCCACGGAGATATGATAGACCTAAATAGAGAAAACATAAAGGATTTTGATGTAAGAGAATTTTATGTAAAATTAGTTTGCGACCTAAAAGCAAGAGGCCTGTAAATATTCTGAATTTTTTGTGTAACAATAGCTAATAGAATAAGCTGAAAGGAAATGAAAATGAATATTGTTACTTTAACTTTAAATCCTGCCTATGACATTCACTGCTTTGCTAATAATTTCGAGTCGGAAAAAGAAAATTTTGCCGATATAATCTCAAAGGATGCGGGCGGCAAGGGCGTTAATATTTCGCGTGCCCTTTGCGCAAACGGCGTTGAAAACACCGCCGTTATCGTTGTGGGTGATCAAAACGGCGATGAGTTTTTGGCATCTCTTAAGGATGACATCTGTAACATCTGCCCCATAACCCTAAAGGGCAGAATAAGAGAAAACATAACCGTTCACACAAACGGCGCTTCTGAAACCCGAATAAGCTTTGCAGGCTTTAAGGTAGACCAAAGCCTGCTTGAGCAGGTTAAGAGTGCGACCGCGGATAAGATAGGCGGAGAAAGCATTGTAACCTTTACGGGAAGCCTGCCTTGCGGACTTAGCGCTCAAAGCGCAAAGAGCTTGCTTTGCGAGTGGAAAGAAAAGGGCGCCAAGATCGTTATAGACTCGCGCTCATTTAGCCTCTCTGACCTTGTGGAGATAAAGCCTTTTCTTATAAAGCCCAATCAGGAAGAAATCTCGCAGTATCTTGGAAGGGAGATAAGCTCTTTTGATGAGGTCATCTCATCGGCAAAAGAGCTTTACAAAAGCGGAATTGAAAATGTTATGATAAGCTTAGGGTCAAAGGGCGCTTTGCTTGTTTGTGGTGAAGGCGTGTTTACGGCAACGCCGCCTAAATGCACTCCCATTTCAACAATCGGAGCGGGCGACAGCTCGATAGCAGGCTTTGTGGCGGCCGTGAAAGAGGGCAAGGGCGAGCTCGATTGCCTTAAAAATGCTATGGCCTACGGCAACGCCGCCTGTTTTACAGAGGGCACAAGGCCGCCTGATAGACAAAAAGTGCAGGAAATTATTAAAAATGTTGCAACAGAAATAAAAGGTTAAAAAAGGGGCAATAAATGCCCCTTTTTTGCTTGACTTTTAAGGGTTTAAGGGCTACAATTAGGGTGTTTGAAAGGGGGCTTAAAAAATGCAAGCAGTAGTAAAAAAAGAGAAACAAAAATCCATATTTGGACTTCTTAGCATTTTGCTTTCGGCACTTTATTTTACAAGCTATGTAACGAGAATTAACTTCTCGGCAGTTATGGCGGATATGATACAAAATGAGGTTTTAACAAAGTCTCAGGCAGGGCTTGTAGGCTCGGCGCTTTTCTTTACATATGGCTTCGGTCAGATACTTAGCGGCCTTTTGGGCGATAAGCTTTCTGCAAACAAAATAATCTGTGCAGGACTTATCACAACTACCCTTTGCAACTTCCTTATGCCCATCTGCACCTCTCCCACCCTTATGGTAGTTATCTGGGGTGTAAACGGGCTTGCGCAGGCGTTTTTCTGGCCCCCGATAGTAAAGCTTATGGCAACCCATTTAAATTCTGAGCAGTACTCAAAATGTGCTCTGTATGTAAGCATTGCCATGAACGCGGCAACCATTCTTATCTATGCAGTTGTCCCCGTATTTACAGCTTATCTTAATTGGAAAGCGGCGTTTTTCGTATCATCTGCTTGGGCGGCACTCTTCTTTTTTGTCTGGATATTTGGATATAGAGAGGTCGAGAGAAGAAGAGTACACAAGGAAATCGAAAAATATGAGCCGAGTCAAAATGAGCAGGAAGAAAAGAAAGACTATAAGCTTTCAAGGTTGTTTATAATTTCGGGTTGCATTTTTATTTTTATTTCAATCGTGTGCCAAGGCTTCCTTCGCGACGGGATTCAGTCTTGGCTTCCCACATTCTTCACAGATGTGTTTAATATGTCGTCCTCGTCGGCAATATTCTCAAACATTCTTATCCCCATTTTTAATGTTGGTATCACATACCTTGCTATATATCTTTATAACAGGGTGTTCAAAAACGAGGTTAAGGCGGCGCTTGTATATTTTGTGCTTGTTACAATTTTGTGCACGGTGCTTTCGATTTTCTATAATAGCAGTGCCGCAGTTTGCCTTGTTATTGCCGCGCTTATAACAGGACTTTTACATGCTATAAACTCTATGCTAATCTCGTTCTTGCCCCGCAGATTTGTTTTCTGCGGCAAGGTGTCAAGCATTTCGGGAATTGCCAATGCCTTTACCTATGTGGGTAGTACAGTTTCATCCTATGGAATTGCTGCAATAGCCGAAAATATGGGTTGGCAAGCAAGCCTTATTTCCTGGGCAATAATTGCCTTCTTGGGCGTTTTAGTTTGCCTGTTTGCCATAAATAAGTGGACTAAATTTATAAAAGAGCATTAAACGCAAAAGGTGCTGTAAAAAACGGCGCCTTTTTGCTTTATTGCGATTGACAAAATGGCAGCTTTTATATATAATAAAGGTACAGCTTTTACATAACTGACGGATTTGCGGAGCACCGCAATGGAGTGTAAGAGTACTTTTGGCCGACCGTCTGGGCAAATCAGTTTTTTAGCTGGTTTGTCTTTTTTGTTTATATAGAGGAGTGAAATTATGGAACACAAAAATTGGAACGGATTTTTAGGAGAGAAATGGAAAAATGAGATAAATGTCCGCGACTTTATTCAGGCAAACTACACCGAGTACAAGGGTGACGATACCTTTTTAAGCGGACCTACTGCGCGCACAAACGAAATGATGAAAAAGGTAAGCGCGCTTTTCACCCTTGAAAGACAGCTTGGCGGCGTTCTTGATATAGATACCGCGACTGTTTCGTCGCTCACAAGCTTTTCACCCGGATACATAGATAAGGAAAATGAGATAATTGTCGGAATGCAGACAAACCGTCCGTTAAAGCGCAGTGTAAACCCGTTTGGCGGAATGAGAATGGTGCGTCAGGCCTGCGAGGCTTACGGATATAAATTAAGTAGCAAGGTCGAGGAAGAGTTTCGCTTCCGCACCACTCATAATGACGGCGTTTTCAGAGCCTACACCGATGAAATGAGAAAAGCAAGAAAGTGCCATGTTATAACAGGCCTTCCCGATGCTTACGGCAGAGGCAGAATAATCGGCGACTATCGCCGCGTTGCCCTCTATGGCGTTGACAGACTTATTGAAGAGAAAAAGTCAGACAAAGCAAAGCTCTCCGAGCAGGCTTTTAACACAGCGCTCATAAGGCTTGATGAGGAGCTCTATCAGCAGATAGCTTTTCTTGGGTATATGAAAGAAATGGCTCAGATGTATGGCTTTGATATAAGCCAGCCTGCTAAAGACGCAAAAGAGGCAGTTCAGTGGACCTATTTTGCCTATCTTGCTGCTATAAAGGAGCAAAACGGCGCCGCTATGTCGCTTGGCAGAGTAAGCACCTTCTTTGATATTTACATCGAGCGCGATATAAAAGCAGGAATTCTTGACGAAAAAGGCGCTCAGGAAATAATTGACGATTTTGTTATCAAGCTTCGCATCGCCCGCCACCTGCGCACCCCTGAATATAATGAGCTTTTCGGCGGCGACCCGATGTGGATCACAGAGGCGGTCGGCGGAATGGGCGAGGACGGCAGAACCCTCGTAACCAAAAATAGCTACAGAATTTTAAACACCCTTTACACCTTGGGCTCTTCCCCGGAGCCAAACCTCACTGTGCTTTGGTCTAAAAACCTGCCCGATAGCTTTAAAAAGTTCTGTGCCCGCGTTTCCGCTGATACCGACTCCATTCAGTACGAAAGCGACGACCTGATGCGTCCCATTTATGGTGATGATTATGCTATCGCCTGCTGTGTTTCTGCAATGAAGATAGGCAAGCAGATGCAGTTCTTCGGCGCAAGATGTAACCTTGCAAAGCTTCTGCTTATCGCAATAAACGGCGGTTATGACGCTATGAGCGGAATGCATATAGGTCCTCAGATGGAGCCTATGGCACCCGATAAGCTTGATTTTGACGCCGTTATGGAACGCTACAATATTTATATGAAGTGGCTTAGCCACCTTTATGTAAATACAATGAATATCATTCACTATATGCACGATAAATACGCCTATGAGAAGACCCAGATGGCTCTGCATGACACCGATGTTGAAAGGCTTATGGCCTTTGGTGTTGCGGGACTTTCTGTTGTGGCAGACTCGCTGAGCGCTATAAAATATGCCGCAGTTCGCCCTGTTGTTAACTTTGCAGGCTATGTAACCGATTTTGAAACTGTCGGCGATTTCCCCAAATTTGGAAACGATGACGACAGAGTTGACCTTATAGCTCGCGATGTTACCCACCGCTTTATAGAGGAGCTTCGCAAAACAAACGCTTACAGAAGAGCGGTCCATACCCTTTCGGTGCTTACAATTACATCAAATGTTATGTATGGAAAGCACACAGGCGCCACTCCCGACGGCAGAAAAGCGGGAGAACCCTTTGCCCCCGGTGCAAACCCAATGCATAACAGAGAGGAAAACGGCGCGCTCGCCTCGCTTAACTCTGTTGCCAAGCTTTCTTATGACGATTGCCGCGACGGCATTTCAAACACCTTCTCGATAACTCCCGAGGCGCTCGGAAAAGAGGAAAATGAGAGAATAGCAAACCTTGTTACAATTCTTGACGGCTATTTTGCCAAGGGTGCTCACCATATAAACGTTAATGTCCTGAACCGCAAAACGCTTATGGAGGCCTATGAAAATCCCGAGGCCTATCCCAACCTTACTATAAGAGTTTCGGGCTACGCGGTAAACTTCCACAAGCTTTCGCGTGAACAGCAGAGAGAGGTAATCAGCAGAACCTTCCATGAGAGAGTGTAATTATGGGAAGGGTTCATTCTATTCAAAGTCTCGGCACAGTTGACGGGCCGGGAGTAAGATTTGTGGTTTTTCTGCAGGGCTGTCCTTTAAGATGCTCCTGCTGTCACAATCCGGACACCTGGGAAAATGGTGGCGATGAGCTTTCAGCAAAGGAGATTGTAGAAAAGGCCGAGCATTACCGCGAGTATTTTGGCTCTGAGGGCGGCATTACCTTGTCTGGCGGTGAGCCGCTCCTTCAGGCTGAATTTGTCAGAGACATCTTTGCCCTTTGCAAAGAAAAGGGCATA
Source organism: Oscillospiraceae bacterium (assembly GCA_015066115.1). GTDB lineage: Bacteria > Bacillota > Clostridia > Oscillospirales > Ruminococcaceae > SIG578. The sequence goes on along the minus strand of SVOZ01000009.1, from coordinate 44,317 downwards.
AAGACCTGCCTTGACACCTCGGGCTGTGTTTTGAACGAAAGCGTTAAAGAAGCGCTTGAGGTTACAGATATGGTGCTTCTTGATATCAAGTACACAACCGATGAGCTTTACAAAAAATATGTCGGCTGCTCTCTAAACGCGCCGCTTGAGTTTCTTGAGTATCTTAACAAAAAGAAGATTGCCACAACTTTGCGTCAGGTGGTTATTCCAACTATTAATAACAACGAGCAAAATATCAGCAAATTAAAGCAGATAGCAAGTGCTCATCCCTGCGTTTTAAAAACCGAGCTTTTGCCATTTCGCAAGATCTGCTCGGTGAAATATCAGAATTTGGGACTCAAATTTCCTTTTGAAGAAATTCCCGAGCCAAATGATGAGGATATCAAAAGGTTAAATGAACTTTTAGCACAATAAAAATATAAAGAGGGAGATTACCAATGTACAAAATCCTAACAAAAAGGGAGCTTAACCCCACCGTTACGCTAATGGAAATACAGGCTCCGATGGTCTCAAAAAAAGCAAAGGCAGGCCAGTTTGTAATTTTAAGAAGCCACGATGACAGCGAAAGAATTCCGCTCACCGTTGCCGATTATAACAGAGAAAAAGGCTCGGTCACTGTTATATTCCAGGTAGTCGGAGCGGCAACTATGCTCCTAAACGAGCTTAAAGAGGGCGAATATATCTCCGATTTCGTCGGCCCACTTGGCAGAGCTACTCACACAGAAGGGCTTAAAAAGGTTGCCGTTGTGGGCGGCGGCGTGGGATGCGCTATTGCCTATCCCGTTGCAAAGGCGCTTAGTGAAAACGGCTGTGAGGTCCACTCAATAGTTGGATTTAGAAATGAGGAGCTCATCATTTTAAAGGACGAATTTGAAAAGGTAAGCTCAAAATATGTTCTTATGACCGACGACGGAAGCGCAGGAGAGAAGGGTCTTGTAACCGATGCTCTGCGCGCCCTTATCGAGTCGGGCGAACAGTATGACGAGGTTATCACCATCGGCCCGCTTGTTATGATGAAATTTGTCTGCGCGCTCACAAAGGAATATGGAATTAAAACCGTTGCCAGCATGAACCCCGTTATGATAGACGGAACGGGAATGTGCGGCGGATGCAGACTAACAGTTGGTGGCAAAATGAAGTTTGCCTGTGTTGACGGACCCGAGTTTGACGGCCACGAGATCGACTTTGATGAGGCAATAATGCGCTCCTCAATGTACAAATGCGAAGAAGCGGCGGCACGCGAAAAGGTTTGCAACCTTTTTAAAAAGGAGGCAGAATAATGGCTAATATGTCCTTAAAGAAAAATGAGATGCCTGTGCAGGATGCGCTTAAAAGGCAGAGCAATTTCAGCGAGGTTGCGCTGGGTTACACAAAGGATATGGCAATCGACGAGGCGCAAAGATGCCTAAACTGCAAAAATATGCCCTGCGTAAAGGGATGCCCTGTTGAGATTAAAATCCCCGATTTTATAAAGCAGATTGCCGAGGGCAATTTTGAGGGCGCTTATGATATAATAGCAGAGTCGAGCGCTCTGCCTGCAATTTGCGGCAGAGTTTGCCCGCAGGAAAGCCAGTGCGAGAAGTACTGTGTAAGAGCCATTAAAGGCGAGAGCGTTGCAATTGGAAGGCTTGAAAGATTTGTTGCCGACCTTCACAACGAAAAAGAGGAAACATCTGCGCAAAAGATAGAGAAAAACGGCTACAAGGTTGCTGTTATCGGCTCTGGCCCTTCGGGACTTACCTGCGCGGGCGACCTTGCAAAAATGGGCTATGAGGTAACCGTTTTTGAGGCGCTTCACCTTGCGGGCGGCGTGCTTTCTTATGGCATCCCCGAGTTCAGACTCCCAAAAAGCATTGTTAAAAAGGAGATCGAGGGCCTAAAAGCGCTCGGAGTCAAGATTGAAACCAATGTTGTGGTCGGCAGAACTGTACTCATCGACGAGCTTCTTTCTGAGGAAGGCTTTTCGGCAGTTTACATAGCAAGTGGCGCTGGACTTCCTAAGTTTATGTCGATACCCGGCGAGGAGCTAAAGGGAGTTTGCTCGGCAAACGAATTTTTAACCCGTATAAATCTTATGAAGGCCTATGTAGACGGAAGCTACACTCCCGTTAAAAAGCCTCGCCACACAGTTGTTGTCGGTGGCGGAAATGTTGCAATGGATGCCGCACGCTGTGCAAGAAGGCTCGGAAGTGAGGTAACTGTGGTCTACAGGCGCACCGAAAAGGAGCTTCCTGCAAGGCTTGAAGAGATAGAGCATGCCAAGGAAGAGGGAATCGAGTTTGCGTTCCTTACAAATCCTGTTGAGATAGTTGGCGACGAAAACGGCTTTGCAAAAGAGGTAAAATGTCAGCTTATGCGCTTAGGAGAGCCCGATGCATCGGGCAGAGCACGACCCGTTGCAATTGAGGGAAGCGAAAAGATAGTTCCCGCAGACTGCGTTATTATGTCGCTTGGCACCTCGCCTAACCCCATTATTAAGGATACAACTGAAGGCTTAGACACGACCCGTTGGGGCGGAATTATAGCCGATGAGGAGAGCGGACAGACCTCAAGAGAGGGCGTTTTTGCAGGCGGCGATGCCGTAACAGGCGCCGCAACCGTTATTCTTGCGATGGGCGCAGGCAAAAAAGCGGCGGCGGCCATTGATGAGTATGTAAAGAATAAGCAGAATAAGTAAAATAAAGGCGATAGGCGGCAAAATTTTTTAAAAATTTGCCGCCTATGTCTTGACAACAGACGGCTAATTTAATATAATAGGAAAAGTGGCGATGCTGCTATGGCTCAGTCGGTAGAGCACATCCTTGGTAAGGATGAGGTCACCAGTTCGATTCTGGTTAGCAGCTCCAAAAATCCCGTTCACGAAAGTGGGCGGGATTTTTACTTATTACTTCTTACCTCTTCACTCTTACCTCAAATAAAGTTTTTCACGGGATTTTTGGGAAGTAATAAGTAATAAGTAAGAAGTAATAGGTAATAAGTATGGTGTGGCTTCGCCACGAATTATAAATACAACGCTCCGCATTGATTTAATTCTGCTTTTATGCTATAATACCCCCAAGGCGGCGATTTTATGAACAAAAAGAAAAGAAGACGCACAAAAATCTCATGGATAGCTGACATTCCTGTTGGTGTCTGTATATTCTTTATTATCATAGGTATTATTATAGGAAATGTTTTTGTAATTGGCACATGGCATTGGGGTAAACTGATTGATAAAAGCGAAGCTATCCCTATTACTGCCACTTTTGAATCATACAAGATGCGATTTGGAAAATCCGGCTCGGTGAATGAAATAGAAATATATTTCAGAGATAAACAAAAGCTCTGTATTGATGGAGCGTGTATTGACATTGATGTAGAAACCGCCTTGGAAAACACTAAGCAAGGGGACAGAGTGGATTTGTTGTTGCATCCAAATTCAGAATATATTTGGGAAATGAAGACTAAAGAAGCAGTTATTCTTTCTTTTGCTGACGCAAAAAGTAGAATGCGTTCCGAAAATATAGGATTTAGTGTGATTTTGGGTGCGACTGGGTATTTGTGTGCGATTATGGGAGCTATTTCCTTGTTAATACAGGCGGTAAGACGCAGAAAAATCAAATCATAATTTTTATTAAAGGCGTGTTTTAACTTTTAAGGCGGTGGTTTCATTGAAAAAATTTAAGCAAGCATTATTTTTTATAATACCTCTTGTTGTTTTAACTGTTTTGCCGGTGGTCATTTTTGCTTTTACACAGCATGATGCCTTTCTTATTGGCAATATGTATTGTTTAAAGCTCCTTTTTGGCGACAGCATTTTTTGGGTTGCGGTTTTTAATACATACGGCAAGGCTTTTTTGTTTTCGTTTATCGCAGTTTTGGTGTTTACCGTTATAAGACTTCTTGTTAAATGCGGACCTTTGAATAATATTAAGATATATCATTTAATTAATGCTGCCTTGGCAAGCATTATTTCTTTTGCCATTTTGCTTGTCGAAAAAATAAAATGGTTCGGGTGGGAGACAGGAGAGTATGACGGACACTCCTTATTAGTCACAACTCCAACCATAAGATTGCCAATAACGGTGTTTGAAGTTATTGCTGCACTGCAGATGGGCGTTTTAATTGCATTTGTGTTTTGGTTAATTGAGCTTTTGGTGCGCTTTGTAAAAAGAAAAAAGGCAGAAAAACAAGAAAACAGGCAGCTTTAGAGGTGATTATATGGAAGTATTGTTTGAAAACAGTTATGTCAGAAATAAGCAGTTAGCAAAAGAAATATATTGCTATTATTATTTCCAGAGAAAATGGTTAGTTGTTTGCTATGTTTTGGTCTCTATTTCTTTTATAGTAAATTTATTAGGAGCAATTTTTAAGTATAGTTATAATTTGACAAGTTTGGTCTATGCTCCGCTCCTTTTCCTGTTTATGTTTTATTGTTATTTCCGTCGGGTAAATGCTTCAGTAAAACAAGACAATGAGCTTTATGGAAAAGAAGTTTCGTTTACGACGATTGTAACTGACGAGTATATTCAAAACACGGCATCTACAGGCGCAGTTAATAAATTTGAATATAATGACATCAAAAGTGCGGCACAAACAAAAAACTTGATTTTACTGCGTTCAAAGACAAATCTGATTTACATATTCCGTAAAGACACCTTTACAAAAGGCAGTAAAGAAGAATTCATTATGTTTTTAAGAGAAAAAGGAATAAAAATTAAATAAGTTAAAAAACTACGCTTTGTAAATGAATTCAAAACAAAAAGCACTTCTTTATGAAGTGCTTTTTGTTTGCAATATTTGCGTAAATGCCACTTGCCACCTTATATTAAATATGCTATAATTATCAAAATAGCAGAGGCTGTTGTTACAAAAGTTTTTATGGGAGTTTTTGGCAATATGGCAAAGGCGGAAAACCAAAAACCGAATATTCACGCCAAACACCGCGAGAGAGTAAGGCAGAAGTTTCTCAAGGTGGGTCTTGACGGATTCAGCGAGCACGAAATAATTGAGTTCGTGCTCTTTTATGCGCTTGCTCAGCAGGACACAAACGAGCTTGCTCATAGGCTTATCGGCACCTTTGGCTCTGTAAGAGGAGTGCTTTCAGCCTCGGTTGACCAGCTTTGTCAGGTAAAGGGCGTGGGTGAGCGCTCGGCCATCCTTTTAAAGCTGATCGGCGATATTATTGTAAGGGACAGGGAAAAGCCCGACGAAAGACCGGTGCTTAATACAAACGAAAAAATCGGAGACTTTGTTGCGCAGTTTTATCGCGCCAATAATGTCGAAATGGTGATTGTTGTGGCGCTCGATCATAACCTCAGGGTTATAAGAACCATCAAGGTTGCAGAGGGCGATATTGACAATGTAAGCATCCCTGTTGCTAAAACCGTCAGATCGCTTGTAACCTGCGGAGCCGCGGCGGCTGTGCTTGCTCACAATCATCCCTCACAGGTTGCTCTGCCATCAGAAGAAGATGTTAGAGCTACCAAAAAGCTTAGAAATTCGCTTGCGACTGTTGGCATAGAGCTTTTGGAGCACATTATAGTAACACCCGGCGATTATATTTCGTTTAGAGATAGCGGCAATAATATTTATGTAGTTTCAAGACAGTAGTAGTAAAAATAAGGAAATTTGGAAAGAAAGCCTTGACAAGTTCCCTTAACTGTGTTAATATATATGAGCGCTTTAAAAGCGTGTATTTGATTTGCGCTGTTAGCTCAGCTGGATAGAGTGTTTGGCTACGAACCAAAAGGTCGGGGGTTCGAGTCCCTCACAGCGCGCCAGAAAAGAGAGATATGCTTTTGCATATCTCTCTTTTCTTATGCAATCGAAGGGACTCGAACACCGAGGGGGCAGGAGGCGTGAAGAAAACAGTCCGGTGGACTGTTTTTAGCCGAGTGTCCGAAGTGCTATTTGTGATTGCGAATGATTTTTTATGCTATTTATATAATTCTTTGTGGTTATTTTTAGATTGTATCACAAAAATAGTTATATATCAGTTAAAATGTAATATTTTTCTTGAAATATATAGACAAATGTACTATAATATAATTGAAAAGTTAAAAACTATCATGAATTGTGCACAAAAAATATGAAAGCGGTGATACTGATGTGGGTTTTAGTTGAAACAAGCATACTTTTAGAAAAGGAGAAGCAAAGCACCTATGAAAAAAATAATAAGAATCACATCAGTAATTTTATCTATTGCACTCTGTTTAGTGGTTGCCACCGGAACTACTGTTAGGGTAAAGGCTGCCACACCAACAGACATACTTTATGACGGTGGCATGTACAGGATACGAAATGTTGCTACCGGACTTTATTTAACAGCATATAACGGGACGGATGCTAATGGCACAAATGTTGTACAACAACCGCTCAACACTTCAAGTAATGCACAAAAATGGGTAATATCTTGGGGAGTACTTGAAGGATTTTATTTATATTCCATGTGTAGCGGTAATGGTTATGGCAGAGTTCTTGATATAGCTCGCGGTAGTTCTAATTTAGCAAATGGTCAGAATGTCCAACTTTGGACTTCTACAGATGCAACGGCACAAAGTTGGGACATTTATGCTGGAAACACATCAATGTCAGCTATATTTATTCCACGACATAATGATAATATTGCTCTATGTGCTTACGGAACTGGAAGTGGGTCTACAGGAACAAGTCCAACCTCAAATGGAAATGTTTTTATGAGGACTTATAACGAAACAGATAAATATCAGCAATGGTATTTAGAGTATCTTGGGCAAGCACCTACGACTCCATATATGACCATTTCGGCCATGACCACAAAATTCCCTACAGACAAGTATTGGAATCACGGAACAGCCGCCAATAATCCTAATGGTTATACTTCTGCTGCATGCACAAGTCATAGCAGTTGTGCTTACAATGGTTCATGTGGTTGTAACTCGTACGAATCATCAATCCAATGTGTTGGATTTGTAAAAAAATTATCTTATGATATTTATCACGATAGTTATCTTACTGGAAATTGGTTAAAATCTTATGAGCAATCCTATTTAGAAAATGTCAGAAAAGGAGATATAATATACAGAAACGGCCATGCTATGATGGTTGAAAATGTAGATCACTCACAAAGTAAGATAACTGTATTAGAGTGTAACTATAATGCGAAATGTATAATAGATCGAAGAAGAACTATTAATTTTGATACAACCATTACTTGGGTAGCTCGTTCGCCGTTTTTGTGGTATTAGTAGCTTAATAGGGGGATAACATTATGAAGAGAAACAGAAAAAAACTATTTACGCTATTGCTATCGTTTTTGATTCTTGCCGGACTACTCATGTGTACAGTTTTTGCAAACGATAATATGTTTAGTCAACACAAAGTATCAGATACCTATTCAGACACCGTATCATCGTACGTACCGCAGAAAAAGCCAGAAAACTTATCGAAATCCGATCAAAATTTTGATATCAATAAGGCAAGTGAGCTAATTTCAAAGTATTATGATTACAAAAGTGTGGTTGAATACGATCCTAATGACTTTCTAAGTTATGCGGGTTTTAGAACCAAAGACACAATTGAAAAGAATTACGAAATTGATAATACATCGTGGGTTTTTTGGGATCATTTTCAGATTGAACTTTGGAAATATTTTTCGTTTGATATAGTGATTTCGGATTTTGCAAAGCACTATGAAATAACCGAGTTTGAAGGCTCTAAAACTGTTAATTATTATGGAAAAGAAAAAGCAGACACTAAAATTGAGTATACTATTCTAGAGGTGAACTCATTAAAAAAATTAGATGATGGATATACCTGTAAGGCAAAAATATCTGCAAATAATGGTTTAAAAAGTGAAGAATTTGTAAAAGATTTTAATTTTATATTCTTTAATCAAAGATATCAATTAGCAGAGATCTTGTAGATTTATTCGTTCCTTAAAAGAAAAGGGTTGATGTTATGAAGCTGAGCAAAGTTTTATCTATTTTACTTTTGTGTGTTCTTGTTATTGGTTTTGCCGCATCATGTAATGATACAAAAATGGTATCTTCTGTTCCGACGATTGAACAACAAGAAATACAGTATGGCAATTCACCCCCAAGTAACTCCTATGATGTTGGTAGAGTAGTTGAATTAGACGGTTATATTTATTATGCAGAGGGAGATCTTAGTAAAGTAAAATTAGATGGTACCGAAAGAACAGTACATCGTAAAGAGTGGTCATCGATATACTATCTAAATGTGTACAAGGATTGGATTTATTGTGTATTGACATTTGAATACAATCCTGAAAAAGATGGAATATATAGACTTTCCAAAGATTTATCCCAATGTGAACTAATAGAAAGCGGCAGAGATTTGGGTTGCCTACTAATATATGGAGATGATATGTACTACCTTTCAGAAAGCGGGGCTCTTTGCAGGTGTAAGGTTGATGGAAGCGAAACAACTGTTATACTAGAGCAGGCCGGCAGATTTCAACCGTATGGTGACTGGATTTATTTGGTAATAAGAGAGAATGACCCTCAAAGACCACTGGCTCGCCCCAAGCTATATCGGGTAAAAAACGACGGAACAGGTTTTGAATTGTTTTTAGATACTGAAATGAGCAGTTTTTACATCTATGAAAACAAAGTGCTTTATAATGATTTTTTAGATAGCAACAGACTATATCGTATGGATTTGGATACCAAAGAAAAGGAAAAAATTGTTGATGACAATGTAAACTCATTTTTCTATAAAGATAATAATATTTATTACAGGAATTTAGATGATATGTATGCTTGTAATTTAGAAAACGGTAGCACGATTAAAATAAGCAAAACTCTTGCTTGGCAAGAGGCAATAGTTGGAGATTATCTCTATTTTCAAACATCGGCTAGATATTTTGACCTTGACCGAATATGCATAAAAGACGGCGTAATAGGAGAGCAAACTAAGTTTATAGAACGAGATGATAATTAATGGCCTGTAATAGCTAAAATATAAAGGTATTAAACAAATATCTAAAAACAAATAGTAGCAACTAATTAGTACAACCTTTTTAAAAGGAGGAGCACCCAAAGGGGTGCTCCTCTTTTCTCGTTGTGTGGGGCTCGAACACCAGCTCCTGTGAGTCGCTGTCCCAATCAGAAGCAAAAACTACACTGCAATTACAACAAAAAGCCCAACAGCTTAGTCTGTTGGGCTTTGTGCTTTGTTATAAAATTATGCAGATAAGGCCGCCGCAGCCTTCGTTTATGATGCGCTCGATGGTTTCCTGAAGCTTTAGTCTTGCATCGGTTGGCATTCGGTAGAGCTTGTTGTGCAGGCCTTCGTTAATAAGCTCATGCAGAGATTTTCCGAAAATGTTAGATTTCCAGATGTCCTTGGGGTTTTCCTCGAACTCTTTGAGCAGATACATAACAAGCTCCTCGCTCTGCTTTTCGCTTCCCACGATTGGTGAAACCTCTGCGTTGATGTCGGCGCGCATAAGATGAATTGACGGAGCGGATGCCGAAAGGCGCACGCCGTACTTTCCGCCTTGGCGCACGATTTCGGGCTCTGAAAGGGTGAGTTCGTCTATCTGCGGCATTACAATGCCGTAGCCTGTGGCGTTAACTTCGTCAAGCGCAGGCTTTATCTTGTCGTATTCGCGCTTTATTTTGGCAAGCGAGATCATCTGAGATAAAAGGTCGCCCTCATCGCTGATGTCAAGGCCCGAAATTTCGCCGAGAATTTTAAAGAACAGCTCGGAACATATATCTGCCGAAACAATAGCACTGCCGCGTCCTAAATCAATTGAGGAAACGCGGGCGGTGTTTATGTACTCGCAGTCCGAAAGGCAGTCCATCGCGCCCTCTATGTCAGAGATCTTTTCAATCTCGTCAGCCGCCTCGCAGATTTTTTCAAAAACCGCTTTTTTAATGGGGTGGTCGCTCGGCAGAGAATTTATCCAGAGCGGCATCTGAAGCTTTATTTCTTTAACAGGGAACTCAAAAAGTATCTGCGAGAGAATGTTTTTGATGTCATCCTCGTCAAGCTCGTTACAGCTTACAGGCATAACCGACACGCCGTACTTTTCAGACAACTCCAAGGCAAGCGCCTGAGTTTGCTCGCTGTTTGGATGCGCGCTGTTTAAAAGCACAACAAACGGCTTGTTTATCTCCTTAAGCTCGCTAATCACCCGCGCCTCAACCTCGGCATATTCCTCTCGCGGAATTTCGGAAAAAGAGCCGTCGGTGGAAACAACAAGGCCTATGGTCGAATGCTCGTTTATAACCTTTTGAGTGCCGATTTCTGCCGCCATATTAAAGGGAACGGCGCTGTCAAACCAAGGGGTCATAACCATCCTCGGCTGTTCATCCTCAATGTAACCGAGCGAGCTTGGAACGATATATCCGACACAATCTATCATTCTGACGTTGAGGGAGGCGCCGTGGTCAAGGGTGATCTTTGCGGCATCCTCGGGAATAAATTTGGGTTCGGTCGTCATAATGGTGCGCCCTGCCGAAGCCTGCGGCAGCTCGTCGGTTGCTCTGTCACGCGAGAATTTGCTTTCTATATTGGGCACAACTAAGGTTTCCATAAACCGCTTTATCAGGGTGGATTTTCCCGTCCTGACAGGACCTACCACACCGATGTAAATATCGCCGCCTGTGCGGGTGGCAATATCCTTATATATACTGCTGTTTGTCATTACTCTTCCTCCGTCCACACATTCGTTTGTATATGTTATGAGGACAAATTGAGGAATATGACATAAAAAATAAAAAACAGCCCCTTTTATTAAGGGGCTGTCAAATTTAGTTCTGGCCTTCTTTTCCAAGACAACAGTTTTTGTATTTCTTTCCGCTTCCGCAGGGACAGGGATCGTTTCTGCCTATCTTGCGAACATTGCGCACAGGACGCTTTTTAACGGTGCCGTCGCTCTCGCCGTGAATAGCGGTTGTCGGCTTGGCAACCTGCTCGCGCTCTAAGCTCTCGTTTTGTTTTATCTGAACTGTGAGCACAAGTCGCGAGGTATCCTCGCGAATTGCCGCGATCATAGCATCGAACATATCAAAGCCTTCTCTGCGATACTCAACAACGGGGTCGTGCTGACCGTAGGAACGCAGATGAATGCCACGTTTGAGCTCTTCCATATCATCAATGTGGTTCATCCACTTTGAGTCAACCGTTCTGAGCATAATAACCCTTTCAAGCTCGCGCATAAGCTCGCTTCCGATAAGCTCCTCGCGCTCGTCGTAAAGCTTGATTGCCCGCTCAAAGAGCATATTGAAAACGTCTTCTTTAGAGGTGTCGCCAAGCTCTCTTGCGTCAAACCTAAGGTCGTCATCGGTGGTGAGGAAGCCTCTGTAATAGTCGCGCAGGCCGTCGAGATTCCAGTTGTCGTGAATTTCGCTGTCGGCAAGGAATGTGTCAACGTTGCCCAAAATCGACTCTTTGATCATTCCGACAATGCTGTCGCGCAGGTTTTCGCCCTCAAGAACCTTGGAGCGCTGGTCGTAAATGATTTCGCGCTGACGGCTCATAACATCGTCAAAGTTGAGCACGTTTTTACGGATTGAGAAGTTTCTGCCCTCAACCCTTCTTTGTGAGCTTTCGATAACATTGGAGAGCATCCTGTTTTCAATGGGAATGTCCTCGTCAAGCTTAAAGGCATTCATGATGGCATCAATTCTGTCGCCGCCGAAAAGACGCATAAGGTCATCTTCAAGCGAGAGGTAGAAGCGGGTAGAACCGGGGTCGCCCTGACGTCCTGCACGGCCGCGAAGCTGATTGTCAATCCTTCGCGATTCGTGTCTTTCAGTTCCGAGAATAAAAAGTCCTCCGGCCTCTTTAACCTTTTCAGCCTCTTCTGAAATGGTGAGCTTGTACTTGTCAATAAGTGTGCGGAAGGTTTCCCTTGCGCCGAGAATATCCTCGTTGTCGGTTTCGTTAAAGCCGGTGGCCTCGATTATAAGCTCTTCGGGAATGCCCATTCTGCGCATCTCTGCCTTGGCAAGATACTCTGCATTACCGCCCAGCACAATGTCTGTACCACGGCCTGCCATATTGGTGGCGATAGTAACGGCGCCGAATTTACCTGCCTGAGCAACTATCTCGGCTTCTTTATCGTGATATTTTGCGTTGAGCACCTCGTGCTTTATGCCCTTGCGGCGAAGAAGCGAGGAAAGATGCTCGGATTTTTCAATCGAGATTGTACCAACAAGAACGGGCTGGCCTTTCTCGTGGCACTCGACTATCTGGTTTATAACTGCGGCAAACTTTGCCTTTTCTGTTTTGTAAACAACATCGGAATGGTCAACACGCACATTGGGCTTGTTTGTGGGGATTTCGATAACATCGAGATTATATATCTCACGAAACTCGTTTTCCTCTGTAAGCGCAGTACCTGTCATGCCCGAAAGCTTTTTATAAAGACGGAAATAGTTCTGGAAGGTGATGGTGGCAAGTGTCTTGGACTCGCGCTCAACCTTAACGCCCTCTTTTGCCTCTATCGCCTGGTGAAGTCCCTCATTATAGCGGCGGCCGAGCATAAGACGGCCTGTAAACTCGTCAACTATAATTACCTCGCCGTCGCGCACAACATAGTCAACATCGCACTTCATAACGCCGTTTGCACGAATTGCCTGATTTATGTGATGTAAAAGCGTAAGGTTGTCGGCATCCATAAGGTTTTCGACATTAAAAAATGCCTCTGCCTTGGAAATTCCCGATGTAGTAAGGGTCGCGGTGCGAGCCTTTTCGTCAACGATATAATCGCCTTCGATCTCCTCGTCACTCTGGGTGTCGTCAAGCTCTTTTACAAGGGTGCGTTTAAGCCTTTTTGCAAAAACATCGGCGGTCTGATAAAGGTCAGTAGACTTGTCGCCCTGTCCCGAAATGATAAGCGGAGTTCTTGCTTCGTCGATAAGAATAGAGTCAACCTCGTCAACAACGGCAAAGTTAAAGGGACGCTGAACCTTCTGGTCCTTGTAAATTACCATATTATCTCTGAGGTAGTCAAAGCCGAACTCATTGTTGGTACCGTAGGTAATGTCGGCATTATAAGCGGCGCGTCTTTCGTCGTTATTAAGGCCGTGAACGATAAGACCGACCGAAAGACCCATAAAACGAAAGATCTTGCCCATCCATTCAGAGTCACGCCTTGCAAGGTAATCGTTAACGGTTACGATGTGAACGCCGTTGCCTGTAAGGGCATTAAGATAGGCAGGCAGGGTTGCCACAAGGGTTTTACCCTCACCGGTGCGCATCTCGGCAATTCTGCCCTGATGCAGAACGATACCGCCGATTATCTGAACGGGGTAATGCTTCATTCCAAGCACTCTCCAAGCGGCCTCGCGGCAGGCGGCAAATGCGTCGGGAAGAATATCGTCGGTGCTCTCGCCATCTTTAAGGCGGTCTTTGAGTTTTTGAGTTGTTGAGGTAAGCTCGGCGTCTGTCATCGCCTGGTATTTTTCCTCAAGCGAGCAGACACGCTCCATTATAGGCCGGATGCGCTTAAGTTCTCTTGAACTGTAGCTTCCGAACAAGCTGTCCAAAAATCCCATAAAATAATCTCCTTTTCGGATTATCCAATGTTAAAGTCAATATTCTGCGGCTTGTATCTCTTAACAGCGGCAGTATTTTGGGTCACCTTTATGTTTTTAACTTCTTTTTCGATGATCTCAGCAAAAGCCTCAGATTTCATCGAAGAGAGAACGCCCTCTGCGCGCTCGGTGTAGTCCTCACCGTCTGCATCGGTCTCGTAACGGATGAAAACATAGTAGCCGTAGCTGCTGTTGGCGATCTTTGTGGGAACGCCTGTCTTTGCGGCGAAGATCTCCTTGTTAAAGTCTGCAGGATCGTCAGAGGTGTCTTTTTCAAGGAAGGTGTAGTTTACCTTTTCGTCGGCCTCGTCCTTGTCCTCGTCTTCGGTTTTGGTTTCGTCCTCGTCGGCATTAAGCTTTTCGGCGGCCGAATTTTCAGCGTTTATAAGCTTGTCTATATTCTCGCCCTTTTTAAGCTGCTCGAGATAGTCGTTTGCAATCTTTTCGAGCTCTTTTTTCTGAGCATCGGTTGCATCTGAGGCGGTGTCAACTCCGCTGAAGTGATTTGAATAGTTTACGCTGATGTACTTTATTTTTGCATAGTTTTTGTTAAAGTATTCCTTGCGGTCGCTTTCAGAAACCGGATCTTTTCCGTCCTCGCTGTAATAGTACTCAAAAATTTTCTGATATTTGTTGTCGTCGGTGAGCATTATTTGTCTAAGCGAGTTTTTACCGCAACCGTTTTCTTCATAGAGGGAAGAAACATTTTGCCAGATCGATGCAAAGTTGTCTTCAAATTCTTTAGCTTCATCGTCTGTAAAGGAGAGCTTGTACTCGTCAAAAAGACGGTTTATAACAATGTGTTTTTTGCTGCTCTGTAAAGCGGCATCCTTGATGTAATCGGCAACCTTGACATCGCCTATTTTCTGCGAAAAGAGGTCTACCTGCATGTTTGTAACCGAGTTGGCGGCGACATAGTAAGAGTCGACAAGATAGCCGAGATATACGCCCGAAGAAACGGTGTCATCGCCTGCCGAGAAGACCCAGGTGGTGTCCGAGCAGGAGGTGGTGCATAAAACCATCATAACCGAAAGTGCTGCTGCTAAAATTTTGCTTAAAAAAGAAAACTTTTTCATAATTTTGCTCCGTTCTGTTTTACTTAATCGGCAAACTGCCGCATTATGTTCATAAAAAATATTATATCAAAACTGCCCCGTTTTGTAAAGGAAATTTGAGTATATTTTACAATGCTGAAATAAATTGAGCAGAGCACAAAAGCGCCCTGCCCTTAAAAACTGTTATTTATTGTCGGAATTTGGGTTTTTATCGTTTTTTTTCTTTTTAAAGCAGTTCTCGGTTCCATTTAAAAGCCGCTTTATATTCTCGCGGTGCATAAAGATCGAGGTTCCTGCCAAGACGATGAGAAAAACCGTCTGCCAGATAACCGTTCTCGGCAAAAGCGTGTCTGCCCTGAGGGTAAAGCCCACAATAAATGTGAGAACGGGAGCAGATGCCATGGCAAGAATCGAGCCGAGAGAAACATATCCTGTGCAAAGTGCTATAACGATAAAAATTGCGATACTGATAAGGCAAAGCTGCCAGTCAAGCACCAAGAAAACTCCTGCGCAGGTGAGAACTCCTTTGCCGCCTCTGAAGTTAAAAAAAACAGGGAAGATATGCCCGAGAACAACAAAGATGCCACCTACATAAGCGCCGACTCGCGCAACCTCAGTAAAGGGAAGTGATGCAAAGATAAGCTCGGAAACTTTAATCGCCACGACGGCCTTTGAAAGATCGCAAACAAGGGTTAAAACAGCAGGCAGCTTTCCAACGGTTCTTAAAACATTGGTCATTCCGGCGTTTCCGCTTCCGCTGTCGCGAACATCCATTTTTGCAAATAATTTACTGAAGATAACGGCAAAGCTGATGCTTCCAAGCAAATAAGAAATTGCCGCACAGATAACGGCATATAAAATAACGGTCAATGAATCATTCATATTATAACCTCCGATTTAAAGCTATTATTTATCACCGCGTTCGCGGGAGATTATCTTGATCGGAGTACCTTCAAGCCCGAAAGTGCTTCGTATCTGATTTTCGATGTATCTCTGATAGGAAAAATGGAAAAGCTCGTTGCTGTTTACAAAGCAAACAAAGGTGGGCGGGCAGACAGATGCCTGCGTAATGTAGAAAATTTTAAGCCGCTTGCCCTTGTCGGAGGGGGGCTGAACCTTTGCGGTCGCTTCGGCGAGCATATCGTTTAAAAGACCTGTTGAGATTCTGCGGCAGTTCTGCTCGCGGACATAGGTTATCATTTCGTAAAGCTTTGAAACTCTTTGGCCCGTTTTTGCCGAGATAAACATAAACGGAGCGTAAGGCATAAAGGAAAAGTCGATCTCAAGGTCTTTTTCATATTGACGCATGGTCTTGTCGTCCTTTTCAACGGCGTCCCATTTGTTAACGGCAATAATACAGGCCTTTCCTTCCTGATGAGCATAGCCTGCAACCTTGGAGTCCTGTTCGGTAAAGCCTTCGGTGCCGTCAATCATAATTATGCAAACGTCGGCGCGCTCAACCGCCATATACGAGCGCAGAACGCTGTATTTTTCGATAGCCTCGTCAACCTTTTTCTGACGGCGTATTCCCGCTGTGTCTATAAAAACAAACTTTCCGTATTCGTTTTCAACAACGGTGTCAACGGCGTCGCGTGTCGTTCCTGCAATGTCAGAAACTATTACCCTTTCTTCGCCTGCAAGGCGGTTGACTAAGCTTGATTTGCCAACATTGGGCTTGCCGATAACGGCAACCTTAATGTAGTCTTCGGGATAGTCCTCTTCCTCAATTTCGGGAAGCTCACCAAAAACCTTGTCCAAAAGGTCGCCTGTGCCGTGTCCGTGAATTGAGGAAACCGGCATAGGATCGCCTAAACAGAGGTTGTAAAATTCGTAAAATGCAAGGGGCGGCTCGCCGATGGTGTCGCACTTGTTTACACAAAGCACAACAGGCTTTCCGCTCTTTTTGAGCATAGATGCAATCTCGCTGTCTGCAGCGGTGATGCCCGCGTTTAATTCAACAACAAACAATATAACATCTGCGCTTTCAATTGCTATTTCAGCCTGGCGGCGCATCTGAGAGAGAATAACATCGTTTGTAAACATCTCGATGCCGCCTGTGTCAATAAGGGTGGCAAATCGGTTTTGCCATTCAACCTTGGCATAAATTCGGTCGCGAGTAACTCCGGGAGTGTCCTCAACTATTGAAAGTCGCTTTCCCACAAGCTTGTTAAAAAGCGTCGATTTGCCAACATTGGGTCGGCCAACAACTGCAATGATAGGTAATGCCAAGTCTATCCCTCCTTTTTGTTTATAAGTAATGAAGA
Organism: Oscillospiraceae bacterium; assembly: GCA_015066115.1. GTDB lineage: Bacteria > Bacillota > Clostridia > Oscillospirales > Ruminococcaceae > SIG578. Next base: position 27,463 of record SVOZ01000009.1, on the reverse strand, counting down.
AACTGTTTCAAAAAGTCCCTCGCCGTCTGCCTTTGAAATGATAACGGGCAGATTAAGGGCGCTTTCGATGTCCTTAACTGTAAGATCGTCTAAAAATTTGTCGGTGCCGTGCCGCAGCATTACATCGGGCAAAATAAGTACGTCGCCTAAGGGCTTTTCTTTAAGCTGATTTATTATGTCGCCTGCAGTAAGCAGACCGGCAACAGTGATAGTATGCCCGAAAAAGTCGTTCTCAACGGCGTAAACCGTGATGTCAAGATTAGAAAACACGCTTTTAAGCCTTTCTGCCTGCTCTTTTACAAAAGGGGCGGCATCAACGCCTGTTGCAATAGTAAGCGAAAGGGCAGTGCCGTTTTTCTCTGCATCTGAGAGGCAGAGACTTATGTCGTTTTCCATAGAACGAATAAGGCCAACGCCGTTTTCAAGCTGACAAAAGTCCTCATAATATGAATAATCAGGAAGGCTTCTGCCTGCTTTAATGTAAAATTCGTCGGCTGGGTAGACAAGGCGAGTGCCGATTTCTTTTAAAAACCGCTCGCCGTACTCATTTGCCGTGTCGATAACGGCGCAGGCGGCCTCTTTGTTGTAGGGTGTGATGGGGTAAAGGTTTTCTCTGTGGCTGGTAAGCCCTACGGGGACAAGCGCAATGCTTTTAAGCGCAGGAGCAAGAGCCGACAGATCGTTTAAGCTTCTTTCAAGCTCGGCACCGTCGTTAATAGAGGGGCAGAGCACAAGCTGGCAGTTAAGGGAAATTCCTGCATCGGCAAACCTTTTTAAAATGCTCATCGCCTTTGCGGCGTTGGGGTTTGCCATCATTTTAACTCGCAGGTCGGGATTTGTGGTGTGCACAGAAACGTTTATCGGGCTGATGTGCATTTTTATAATACGCTCAATTTCGCGCTCAGTTATGTTTGTGAGGGTAACATAATTTCCGAAAAGGAAGGAAAGACGGGTGTCGTCATCCTTAAAATAAAGCGACTGACGCATTCCCTTTGGAAGCTGGTCAACAAAGCAGAAGATGCATTTGTTTTTGCAGGAGTGCTGCTTGTCGATAAGATAGGTTTCAAAATTAAGGCCTATCTCGTCAAATTCGCCCTTTTTTATTCGGATGTTTTTTGCTTTTCCCTTTGAGTTTATAACGCTAAGAACAACACGCTCGTTTTGCTGATAAAAACGGAAATCAAGAACATCCTCTATCTCGTTTCCGTTTATTGAAACAAGCGTGTCACCTGCGCAGATGCCTTTTTTATCGGCATAGCTTCCCTTTTCAACATCAAAAATCCTTACACTCATAACTTCCCTCATACAAAAATAGAGGAGGAAATCACTCCTCCTCTACATTTTTACCCAAATTACTCTTGTTCCATTTTGATGACTTCTTTGCCCTTATAGAAACCGCAATTTAAGCAAACTCTATGGGGCATTTTCAGTTCACCACACTGGGGGCATTTTGAAAATGCAGGAGCTTTAAGCTTCCAAACATTTGAACGTCTTTTATCGCGACGTGCTTTTGAAACTCTTCTCTTGGGAACAGCCATGACGGAACCTCCTTAAGTTTATACAAATATAATTACATCATTTTTCGAGCAGCTTTTTTAAAGCCGCGAGCCTCGGGTCTGTCTGACTGTTAAGACAATCGCAGTCGGATAGATTTAAGTTCTTACCGCAGACGGGGCAGAGACCTTTGCAATCGGGACGACAGAGGAATTTGAGTGGCAAATTCAGAACAACGTCGCTCTCGCAAAGCTCGCCTAAATCAAGGAAGTCGCCCTCAACCAAGATGTACTCCTGCGCATCGCTGTCCTGCAGCTCTTTTACAAGAGTGTACTCAAAATTGAGGTTAATCGAACTGTCAAACTCGTTTAAGCACCTGTCGCAGAAGGTGTGCATATCGGCAGAAGCATTGTATGCCAGAGTTACAATAGAACTTCTGTTTTGCACAAAGCCTTCGATCTTGACGGGGGTTACAAGCGGCTTGTGGCTCCAGATCTCTGTTTGGGACAGATCCAGCTCAAAGGAAAAATCCTCGCGCTCGCCTTCAAGCTCAAATAACCGCCTGACATCGATTTTCATAAACGACACCTCACATACCGCTGATACTTAGGGGGTACCGCAGTATGATGCGGCCGAAGCTCGGATATCAAGTATCCATACTTAATTATTATATAAAGCCTTTTTTGGTTTGTCAATAACAAAAAGTGTTTTTTGACAAAATTTTTCTCCCAAACAGGGCACAATATACAAAGAAAAAATAAAAATTCGTAAAAAGGACTTGATTTTATGAAAGAAATGTAGTAAGATAACAATGCGCTTTGAAAACTTAATATGAGGACGATTAGCTCAGCTGGTAGAGCATCCGCTTGACGTGCGGAGGGTCAGCGGTTCAAGTCCGTTATCGTCCACCAACAAAAACAGTCGCCTATGGCGGCTGTTTTTTGTTGGTGGAACGATGTGTTCCCTTTGGGAACGAGATGTGCTCTTTGAGCGTGATGCAGGCTTTGCCTGTGATGCACGCCTTTGGCGCGTGAGCAGAACGCATCACATCACCTATCACAGCGCAGCTGCATCACTTATCACTTATTTGCAAACAAGCTTAATTTGTGATATAATTAGATTTACAAACTTGAGTTTGGCGAGGTGTATTATGACCGTAAAATTGTTTTTATCGGCGATTTTTAAGTTTTTGTTAGGAATAGTGCTGGTGGGGATTTTAGTTTTTCTGCCCGCAGGAAGTCTTTCATTTGTAAACGGTTGGCTGTTTATGGGAATTTTGTTTGTGCCGATGTTTTTTGCAGGAATTGTAATGATGTTTAAAAATCCCGACCTATTAAAAAAGCGCCTTAATGCAAAGGAAAAAGAGAAGGAGCAGAGCGTTGTTGTCAAACTTAGTGGCCTTATGTTTCTTTTCGGCTTTGTAGCCTCGGGTCTCGGCTTTCGTTTTGGCTGGTTTGCTCTGCCCAAAACTGCCGTAATTATTGCTGTAGTTGTGTTTCTTATTGCGTATATTCTTTATGCAGAGGTTTTAAGAGAAAACACATATCTTAGCCGCACTATTGAGGTACAGGAAAATCAAAAGGTGATAGACACAGGTCTGTACTCAGTTGTAAGACACCCGATGTATAGCGTAACCCTGCTTTTGTTTTTATCCATGCCGATCGTGTTAGGCTCGATATATTCATTTCTGATTTTCCTCGCATATCCCTTTATCATTGCAAGAAGGATCAAAAATGAGGAAGAACTACTCGAAAGAGAGCTTTCAGGCTATAGCGAGTACAAGCAAAAGGTAAAATACCGCCTAATTCCTTTTATATGGTAACTGTACATAGCTTTGTGGCACAATCAGCTTGGAAAAAACTTAAAGTTCAAAGGCGTTTCGCCCTCGCAGTTTAGAAAAATGAGGCAATAATCCATAAGCATAAGATTTATTTAACTTGAAGGAATAAATGAATGGTAGTATAATTTAAGAAAAAAGGACAGAGGGTTTTGCCATGAGAATTATGACAAGCAACATCTGGGGAGATTATTTTAAAAACCCCGTAGATGTAAGAGAAGATTTTCTTTACGATGTTCTTAAAAAATACGATGCCGATTTTATAGGCTTTCAGGAGGTAACCCCCAACTGGCACAAGGGCGAAATGTTCAAGTGGCTTTTAGAGGATTATAACTTTGTCGGCACAGAGATATCCGAGAGCAAAAACTATGTTCCTTTTGTTTATAAAAAGGAGTATTTTTTGGTTGCTAAAGGATATGAGCTTTTCTTTACCCCCGAGGAAATTTCCAAGGGAATAACCTGGGGCGTTTTTAAAAAGCCCGACGGCTCTTTTATCGGAATTTGCAACACACATTTTTGGTGGATGAGCGGCCCTGAGCACGATGTAATAAGAGATGATAACGCATTAAAGCTTATCGCCACTATGAAGTTTATAAGGAAAAAATACAACTGCCCCGTTTTTGCCTTCGGCGATTTAAACTGCACAAGAAGCGCAAATGTCTTTAATATCTTTAAAGAGAACGGCGTAGAGCAGCTTTACGATATAGCCGAAAACAAGGATAACATCGGCTCGCACCACGGAAACCCCGTTTTAGGTGACGATGGCAGATACCACGGAACCACAACCGACAAGGACTGCGAGCACTCCATCGACCATATCCTCGCTCTTAAAGGCGATTTTAAGGTTTTAGAATACAGAATAGTTGAGGACCAAAAGGCTCTTGACGCCACCGATCACTCCCCTGTTTATGTAGACGTTGAATTTTAATTAAAAACCCCTGCGCGAAAGCGCAGGGGTTTGCTTGATTTTTAAAAATATGGTTGTTATAATGTAACTTAAAAGAGGTATATGTTATGAAAAAACAACAAAAAAATAAAGTCATAGTAATTTTCCAAATAATAGCCGCAATTGGTGCAGTAATGTTGTTTGGCGGCGAAATTCTCAGCATACGTGATAATCAAAATTACACTCAGGTGCAAAAGGAAATATCGGTTGTTGAACCGATTGATAGCGTTTTGTTTGATGAGCAAAATCAAGTTATTTATGTTGGCTATGACAGCGCAACCTGCGTTAATGCCTATACTACAGACGGAGAGTTTGCCTGGGCGGTTTCTGTTCCTTTTCAAGCCAATGGTCAAACAGAGTTTTATTTGTATGATGGGGCGCTGATTATTGAGGCGGCAGATCACGGCTTTTATTATAATGCAAAAACAGGTGAATTTATTAAAGAAGTGCCCTATGCCGAACTTGATGTTGAAATGTTGGAGGATCATCAGCAGAAACTAAACAATAGCTGTGAGTATCAAACTGATGGATACTCTGTTTACAGAACTATAGGCGAAACATCAGAGGAAATTATTTCAAAGCCTTTTTGGCACATCTTTTTTAATCGCTATTTAGGCATTTTAATTATGGGAATTGCAATTGTATCAGGGTTTGTTATAGGTTACCTGCCTAAAAAATCAAAAACAGTTCCTCAGCAAAAAATAACCTGGGAAATGAATAAGGGCACCGTTAAAAGATTAAGGTACATAAAGGTAATAACATATATAAATATTGCTTTTGCGGCACTTAATTTGGCTGTGGGTTTCTTTTTTCCTGCAATTTGCATCGGATTTATTCCTGTAGTCCTGCATTTTATTGTAGCGGGAGGAGTCTTTATAAGTGAGGGAAGATACAACCTCTCGGTGCCGGAGGCCGAACTCAGTCTTATTGAAAAGTGGAAAAGGTATATGTTTCTTTCCATTTTGATTCCGGTGTTATCGCTTTTGTTAACTGTCGGATTGTAAAACAAATCCCCGAGCGTGTGCTCGGGGGTTTTAAGTTATAACATAATTTCGGTTATTTTAATTTCATCTTTTTTCTCGGTGCAGACCGAGATTACATATTCGTTAAAGGCTGTTGTGTAAACAAAATAGCCATCCGTTTCGGTGCAGATTTCTCTAAGGTTGCGCCTTAGTCCTTCGCCCGCCATTTTAAGGATGCTTTCCTTTTTTGTCCAGACGGTGCAAAGATAGCTTTTAAGCGCATCGCCTGAAAGTGCGTCGGCGCGCTCTTTTTCGGCGGGGGAAAAGATGCGCTTAAAGATGCTAAGGCGCATCCGCTCTTTTTTTTCAATGTCGGCGCCCACCTCAAAATCGGAAATGGCGCAGAGCACATAGTCGCCCGAATGGGAGAGGTTAAAATGCCTTTGCCCCTCAATAAAAGGCTTGCCGTTTTGCCTTTTTTCGTATTCTATCGGCATGGGCAGGGATAGGGCGCGCGATAAAATCACCTCGGCGCCGATGTTTAAAAGTGCGGCGCTCTCTTTAATGGCGTGCGCTGTTTTTTCTCTTCGCGCAGGGCTTATTTTGTCTTTTTGGGAAAGGAGAAAATCGCGGTTTTCTTTGCAGTTTAAAACAAATATTTCTGTCATAGCGCCTCTCCTTTCTTTTTAAGAATTATAACATAATTAAATAGACGCGTCAAACCTAAGATTTCTTGACAATAAAGCGCTCAAATTATATAATAAAAGTGACTTAAATTTAAGGAGCTTTTTTATGAAACAGGCCGTTAAAATTAAAAAACTTTCACAGTACGCAGTTTGCCCCAAATATGCATCCGCCACTGCCGCAGGGGCAGATCTCTATGCCGCTCTTTCGCAGCCTGTTACTGTTAAGGCAGGCCAAACCGTATTTGTTCCGACGGGTATCAGCATGGAAATTCCCGAAGGCTATGCAGGACTCATTTTTGCACGAAGCGGACTTGCCTGCAAAAAAGGTCTCGCTCCTGCCAACAAGGTCGGCGTTATTGACAGCGACTATCGAGGCGAAATTATGGTTGCCCTCTTTAACCACAGCGGCGAGGATTTTACAGTTGAGTGCGGCGAGAGGATTGCCCAGATGGTAATCACCCCCTATCTTACTGCGCAATTTGAAGAGGCAGAGGAGCTGTCAGGCACCGAGAGAGGCGAGGGCGGCTTCGGCTCAACAGGAAAATAAAAGGCTATTGAAATTTTAAAAATAACTTGGTATAATGTTTATGCGGATGTCCCCATTTAAAACGACATCCGCTTTGTTATGATAAAAATAGAACGGAGAAAAGAAAATGAGCACTAATTTCTTTGACGTTATAATCATAGGAGCAGGCCCCGGCGGAATTTATTCTGCCTATGAGCTTAAAAAAGCTGCGCCACAGCTTAAGGTTGCGGTTTTTGAGGCGGGCAGAGCTCTTGAAGAGAGAAAATGCCCTATCGACGGCAAAAAGATAAAGTCCTGCATCGGATGCAAAACCTGCGCCATTATGAATGGCTTTGGCGGAGCGGGCGCTTTTTCCGACGGAAAATATAATATAACCAACAATTTCGGCGGCACACTGCATGAATACATAGGAAGAGATACAGCTACCGAGCTTATGCAGTATGTTGACAAGATAAATCTTAAATACGGCGGAGAGGGAACACATCTTTATTCCACCGCAAACAGCTCTATAAAAAAGCTCTGTATGCAAAATGACCTGCACCTGCTCGACGCCTCGGTGCGTCACCTCGGAACAGATATAAACTATGTCGTTCTTGACAATCTTTACAAAGAGCTTTGCGACAGTGTTAAGTTTTTCTTTAACAGCAGGGTAGAAAAAATCGCAAAAACCGAGAACGGATATGAGATTGAAACGGCAAATGAAAAATATTGCTGCAAGAAATGTATCATTTCTGTCGGTAGAAGCGGAAGCAAATGGATGGAGAGCGTCTGCCGCGATTTAGGCCTTGTAAGCCGCTCAAACAGAGTTGATATCGGTGTCAGAGTTGAGCTTCCTTATGAGGTGTTCTCGCATCTTACAGAGGAGCTTTACGAAAGCAAGATAGTTTACAGAACAGAGAAGTTTCAGGACAAGGTGCGCACCTTCTGCATGAATCCGCACGGCGCCGTTGTTAACGAGAATACAAACGGAATCGTTACAGTTAACGGTCACAGCTATGAGGATCCCGAAAAGCACACCGAAAACACAAACTTTGCGCTACTCGTTTCAAAGCATTTTTCCGAGCCTTTTCGTGACAGCAACGGCTACGGTGAGAGCATCGCAAGGCTTTCAAATATGCTTGGCGGCGGCGTTATGGTTCAGCGCTTTGGCGACCTTATAAGAGGCCAGCGAAGCACACAGTCGCGCATTAACGAAAGCTTTGTGCGCCCCACGCTTCAGGCAACTGCAGGCGATTTGAGCCTTGTAATCCCCAAGAGAATTTTGGACGGCATTATCGAAATGATCTATGCCCTTGATAAGATCGCACCGGGCACCGCCAATGACGACACTCTGCTTTACGGAGTTGAGGTAAAGTTCTATAATATGGAGGTCGAGATTGACAACAATCTCGAAACCGCTCTCCCCGGTCTTTATGTTATCGGCGATTGCAGCGGTGTTACACACTCGCTCTCGCACGCCTCGGCAAGCGGAATTTATGCCGCCCGCCATATCGCAGGAAAAATCTAAAACAAAAGAGCCCTGCGGGGCTCTTTTTTATTGTGTAGAAAATGTTGTCTTTTTAAAAAAAGTGTGGTACAATGAAATAAATATACGCAAATTTGATAAAAATCGACATCGCAAACCCTTAAAATAAATTTTGGGAGAGAGAAAAATGCAGGAAATTTTTAGAACTCAAGCCTTTGGATTTAACAAAAAGGATGTCATTGATTACATTTTTGAGATCACAACACAAAAGGAAAACCTTGAAAGAGAGGCCGAGGAGCAGATTTCTGCCCTCAGCGCAGAAAAGGAAAAGCTTTCGATTGAAAACACCGCGCTTATCGAAGCAAACCGTCTTTTAGAGGAACAGCTTCACGCCTTAAAGGCCGAGCTTGCCGATGCAAATATGCAAAAAAGCCGTCTTTTTGAGGAAATTAACGAAAATCGCCGCCTTCTTTTAGATAACGAGCGCGAGCTTAATATCAAAAACGAGCAGATAAGCAAGCTCATTGCCGAAAACGAAGATTACGCTGAAAAATGCGAAAAATATGCCGAGATCGCAAAGGATGTGGGCAAAACTATTATGGAAGCCAAGCAGATGGCATCCGATATAGTTGATAAGGCAAAGAATGAAGCAAACGAGATAAGAATTGCCACAGAAAAGGCAGTTAACGACTCTATGCAGGAGATCGAGGCTTCTAAAGACGAAATCGAAAATCTTAAATTAAACTTAAGTGATCTTGTGCGCGTTTGCGAAAACAGAATAAGAACTGTTGAGCTTAATCTTTCAAGCACCACCGATGCTATCCGCGCAATTGCAAAGGCTTCCTCAAAACCGATGGAAAAGGCTGAACAGCCTATAGAGGCAGAGGTTGCCGAGGAAAAAAGCGCTCACGAATTTTTTTGAGCGGCCGCGAGTCGTAAACAGCGGCGCAAGCGGCAGAAAACAAGATAGAATTGTTTTGGAGCCTATGGTTGTAAACCGTAGACTGCACAAATCGGTCGGCTCAAAATGGGGGCCGAGAAAAAGCAGATTTAAAAGGTTTTTGGAATTTTTAAGAGGGAAACTTTTATGACAAAAAAGAAAACTGCGCAAGGCCCTTGCGAGCTTTGCGCATACTATGTTTATGATGACGATATGGACAGCTATGTCTGTACCGTTGATCTTGATGAGGATGAGATGGCGGGCTTTCTTATGAATAATCGTAAGGAATGCCCGTTTTTTCGGTTTGGCGATGAATATGCCATTGTAAGAAAGCAAAACTGATATAAAGGGAGAGATTTTATGAAGTTAAATTACAAGCGAACAATACTTATCGGCCTTGCATTTATGGGAATACTTGCCTTCTGGCAGTTTTACGATCAGGTCATTCCTTATCTTTTAGAAAACACATTCGGCCTTTCAACCTTTACGGCAAATGCAATAATGAGCGTCGATAATATTCTTGCAATATTTATGCTTCCGCTCTTTGGCGCGATTTCTGACAGAACTCACACAAGGCTCGGAAAGCGCACTCCTTACATCCTTTTCGGAACCATTGCGGCGGTCATTCTTATGATCGTTGTCGGAATTTTCACCGAGCAGAGAAGCTTTTTAGGCTTTGTAATCGCACTTATGGCTCTGCTTGTCGTTATGGCAGTTTACAGGACTCCCGCCGTTGCTTATATGCCCGACGTAACAGAGAAGCCTCTTAGAAGCAAGGCAAACGCTATTATTAACCTTGTTGGCTATATCGGCGGAATTTTTGCCACCATCGTTATGATGTTTATGCTTAAAAGCGATAAAAATGCCGCGGGCGAAACGGTTTACAGCGAGAACCAAAAATTTCTCCCTGTCTTTATCGTAATTGCCGCATTTATGCTGCTTTCGGTGCTTGTAATGGTGTTTACCACTAATGAGAACAAGCTTCTTGCTGAAACTAACATAAAAGACGATGAAGAGGTGGCCGTAAAGGGCGGCAAAATGGATAGACCCGTCTTTATGAGTCTTGTGCTTATTCTTGCTTCGGTTTTCCTTTGGTTTATGGCATATAACGCCGTTACCACCGCCTTCTCGCGCTACTGCGTAAATGTCTGGAAGGTTGACCTCTCGGTTTCCTCAAGCTTTCTTTTGACCGCCACAATTGCGGCAATCGCCGCCTTTGTGCCCCTCGGTTTTATCTCGGGCAAGCTTGGCAGAAAGAAAACAGTTCTTCTCGGCATCGCCCTTATGACAGTTTGCTATGCAATAGCAATTTTCATCCGCCAGCAGACTCCCTTTATGTACCTTATATTCGGCCTTGTCGGCGTGGGCTGGGCGGCAATAAATGTAAACTCCTTCCCCATGGTCGTCGAGATGTCAACAGGCTCGGATGTCGGAAAATACACCGGTTTTTACTACACCTTCTCAATGGCGGCCCAGATCACAACTCCGCTCTTGTCGGGACTTTTAATTGATAAGCTCGGCTTTGGCTATTCGGTGCTTTTCCCCTATGCAGTGCTCTTCTCGGCGCTCTCGTTTGTAACAATGTCGCTTGTGCGCCACGGCGACTGCAAGCCTGCTTCTAAAAAGAGCGTGCTCGAAAACTTTGACGTTGAGGACTAAAAATGATTTTTGTATATATTTTAATTGCTCTTGTTGCTTTGTTTCTTTTTATGATCTTCCCCGCCATTCGCAGACATCCCGACCGTGAAATAATGCGAGGAATTTATATCGCCCATAGGGGACTTCATTCGGGCGATGAAAGGGTGCCCGAAAACTCCCTTTTGGCTTTTTCCAAGGCTGTAGAAAAGGGCATTGCAATTGAAACCGATATTCATATCACCGCCGATAATGAGGTGGTTATTTTCCACGATGACACCTTTGAGAGAATGTGCGGCGGCGATACAAGGCGAGCTGAGGATCTAACCCTAAAAGAAATTAAAAAACTGCGCCTTTTGGGCACCGAGCACAGCATTCCTACCCTTAAAGAGTGCCTTGATTTAGTTGACGGCTCTGTGCCGCTTTTAATTGAGTTTAAAACCAAAAGCCCTAAAACCTGCAGGCGACTTTGCAACGCCGCAAACGAGATTTTAAAGGGCTATAAAGGCAAGTATTTTATTCAGTCCTTTTATCCCTTTGTGCCCTATTGGTACAGGCGTCACCGCAAGGATATTATGCGCGGCCAGCTTTCGTCGGGACATTTTGAGGAAAAGCAGTTTTATATGAAACTTCTCTCGGCCCTTTTGTTTAATTTCTTGGCCCGTCCCGATTTTGTGGCATACGAGCATAAAAACAAAAACAACTTTTTCAGATGCCTTTGTGCCTTTTTAGGCGCTCACAGCGCAGGCTGGACCTTTCAAAATGAAGGGGAAGTAAATGCGGCAAAGGACAAAATGCACACCTATATTTTTGAAAGCTTTATTCCCGAGGAAAAATAAAATGGACAATATTATTTTAATCGGAATGCCGGGCTGCGGCAAAAGCACCGTCGGCGTTCTGCTTGCTAAAATTTTAGGCTACCGATTTATAGATACAGACCTTTTAATTCAAGAAAAGACAAACCGCCGCCTTTTTGAAATTTTGCGAGATGAGGGAAATGAGGCTTTTTCAAGCCTTGAAAATGAGGTTCTCTCTTCTCTTTCCGCCGAGAAAACAGTTATTGCAACGGGCGGAAGCGCAGTTTTGTGCAGTGAGGGAATGGAAAACCTTAAAAAGCTCGGCAGGGTAGTTTACATAAAGCTGCCGCTTTGTGAAATTGAAAAAAGGGTAAACAACCTTGAAACACGTGGTGTTTTGATGAAAGAGGGACAAACCCTTAAAGATGTTTATTTTGAGAGGCTTAAGTTCTATGAACAATACGCAGATGTTGTTTTTGAAGGTGAAAATTTAAGTCTTTCCGAAAATGCGCTAAAGCTTTCAAAGCTATTATAAAAAATCCGAGCTTAAATGCTGGTTCTCATAAGGAAGTTTACTTGCGGACGACAATTTGCTTTGCAGTATATAAAGAGTTAACCCCGACAGATTTTTAAAGTCTGTCGGGGTTTTTGTAAACTCAACAAATTTGACCTTGTATAATCAAAGTTTTCTCCATTTTAGATTTAATGCCTTAATTATATTGCCTTCATGCAAATCGTTAGGCTTTTCCATATAAGAATCTGCCCAAAATACACTTTCATTTTCAACAATTAACGATGCCTCGTAAAATTCTCTGGAGTAGTTTTCTGTTGCGGGCATAATTTTCAATATCTGAATACCTTCAAAGCACAACTCAACAACGCCAAACCATCCACTATTATCAAAAATTGCATTTGCCGTGGCAGGACCATTGATTTCGGAGTAATTGATTTTTTCAAGTGTACTGTCATGAAAGCCAATAAAACTCTTCATAAAATCATCGGCATCCGTTTGAGTTAAGATATAGTTCCATTCTGTTGTATCGGCAAGCTCTCTGATAGATATTTTATAGGCATCAATAGCAACGGAGTGGTTGATAAGGATATCCGCAAGAAAAGCATAATTTTCAAGAACATCAGGGTAACCGTTCATTTGTTTAACATCTACATGATTTAGCCCATTTGTTTTACAAAAATGCTTGTATTTAAGAATCTGGGCACCCTTTTTGACAACAAATTCTGAATGGTCAGATTGGATTATCTCTACAAGTGGTTTCGCGGGTGAAACACCCTTATCCAAATAGTCAACAAGCTCAAACGTCTTTGAATTAGGATTCAAAACAATGTATTGCAAAAACCAACCAATTCCAACTGTTGCATATACGATTGATTTATAATATATGTTTTCATCTTTATCAAAAACTCTAACAAACATCCAACTCACCCCTATGAAAATTCTTATTTATCGTTCTGATTTATTGCAAGTTTTGCCTTTGTATTACAAGGGCTTCGGGTAAAGTCTATACCTTTAAAGATGCACGAGCGAAATAATATGCTCCCTCCGGGAGGGAGCTGTCGCCAAAGGCGACTGAGGGAGAGTGTGTTACAATAAAGTCAATATAAACTCAAAGTCACGCAGGCTCCTTCCGTCACGCTACGCGTGCCACCTCCCTCTCGGAGGGAGGCTTTTTGTTAGTTTCATTATAACACAAATCGGCAGATAAAACAATATCTCTACCAAAATTAGCTTGTAGAGGAGGCGTTTCGCCTCCCGTTTTACCGTTCAAACCTATATTTACGGGAGGGGAGACCTCTCTCCTATGACGCAGATAACAAACATCTTTATGACAACAAGTCTAAAGCTCGGATTTTTTATTTATGAAATGGAAAGAAAACTTCTTGATGCAGCAAATTTTAAAAATAATACCACAATATTAAAACTATTAGCAATATTCTTTTATAAAAATGCAAATAAAATTATATAAAAGCTATAGATTTTGAGATATTATAGTATTATAATGATTTTGGATAGTTGAAACAATAGGTAAGGAGTGTTTTGTTATGTTTAGAAAATGGCTTAGTGAAAACGACCTTAACAATTTTGATTTCTCAACACCGCTTTTTAAGAAGGCAAAGGACAGAGAGTTTTGGGATAAATTTTATAGCAAAAACAGAATAATCTATGCCGAAAGCCGTATGGGCTGTGACTGGCCTGTTATGACTGCCAGTGATTTTATGGCATTTCATAAAACAGGCGACAGAAGTAAATTTGAAGAAAAGCATTATAAAAGAAGAGTAGCTCTTTGCGAGCTTGCAATCGGCGAGATTTTAGAACACAAGGGAAGATTTATCCCCGATTTAGTTAACGGACTTCTTGCAATTTGTGAAGAGACCTATTGGGGAGCCTCTGCACACAGACTTCCTATGCGCCACAGAGCCTATGAGAACATTCCCAATGTTGATGACCCTTATCTTGATCTGCATAGTTCACAAACTGCTTGTACCATCGCGGTTATTTACAACCTTTTATATGATGAGATCTACGCATATTGCCCCGAAATTTTAACAAGAATTGAAAATGAACTTGAAAAGAGAATAAAGAATCAGTATTTAAGAAGAATGGACCACACCTGGATGGGTTATTATTACGGGGTAAATAACTGGAACCCCTGGATCCTTTCTCATGTGATTACCGTTTTCTTAATGACAGAAAACAGACGCCCCGTGCTCAAAGATGCTATGCAGAAAATGATTTACGAAATTCAGAGCATCTATGATGCATATCCCGAAGATGGCGGCTGCGATGAGGGTACAAGCTACTGGTTTATGTCGGGCGGCGGTCTATTTGAATTTTGCGACCAAATCAGAGCGGCAAGTGGCGGAAAGATCAACTTCTTAAATGATGAGAAAATAAAGAATATCGGCAAATTTATTTACAGGTCGTACATTGGCGATAATTATTACATAAACTTTGCCGATTGCGGCCCCAAGAGAGAAAACGAGGAACTTGCAATTCTTTATCAGTTTGGACTCAGAACGAATAATGAAACTCTTATGGCTTTTGCAAAAGAGAGAAAGAAACTTGCATATAGCGAAGAGCTTAAGCCAGACGATACGAGAAAGTATGATTGTGACCTTAAGAGAGTTCTTAATGAAATCATTTATAGTGAGCAGATTGATACTGCGGATAGGTTTATCCCTGAGGATAGTTTTTGCCTTGACAGCCTTCAAACGGGCGCGGCAAGAGAGAACGACTGGTACTATGCCACAAAGGGCGGCAGCAACAAGCCGGCACATAGCCATAACGACATTGGCTCATTTATAGCATGTTTTAACAATGCTCCCGTGCTTCTTGACCCTTCCTGCTCAAGATACACAAAGAAACACTTTACCGATGAGAGATACACCATCTGGACAAATCAGTCCGACTGGCACAATCTTCCTAAGGTTAACGGCTACTCACAGGTTCACGGAGATATTTACAAGGCCGATAGCTTTAAGCTTGAAAAAAAGAAGGCGAATATCTCCTTTGCCTCGGCTTACGACAGAGCGGCAGGTCTTGTTTCGCTTGACAGAGAAATCTCCTTTGATAAGGGCGTAAAGATTTGCGATAGGTTTGTATTTGAAAAGGATGCAAACACAATTGATGAGCACTTTATCACAAATCTTGAGGTTGAAATCAAGGGAGATAGCGCTGTAATCGACGGTAAGTTCGTTCTTACTGCAGATTGTGAAGGTGCATTTACAAAAGATTACATTAGTTTTGACGGTGAAGCACAGCTTACAAAATATTGGAACAGCGACCATATGAACAGAATTATCTTCTCTGCTAAGGCAGGAAAAGAAAAGGAAATCACATTCACTCTTTGGGAGATAAAATAAGATGCAAAAGACAAAGAAAAAAATACAGCCCCTTGTTTTCCTGGTGGTGCTTGTGGCTGTAGCCATGACTGTGATTACCATAATAAACAAGCAAAACTTTTTCCTCGTGCTTCCGCTTTATATTTCGATAATTATAATGTTTATGCAAGCCAAGGTAAACAGATTTGCCTTTATATTAGGTAGTATAAACAGTATATATTACGGAGTATTAAACCTTGTAATTTATAAGGTTTTTGCAAGTGCAATGCAGTGCTTTTTAGTAAGCTGTCCCATTCAGCTTATGACATTTATAAGGTGGAACAAAAGGCCTTACGGAAATTCTACGATTTTAAGGAAAATGAGTAATAGGGCGAGGGTTTTAGTGGCACTGGGGTGTGCGATTATTTGCACAGGCGCGGTATTTGTGCTCAATACGCTCGGCTCATCAAACACTATACTTGATAGCATTGTCACTGTTCTTGCGATACTTGTAAGCATTTTAATGCTGCTTTCGTATTCAGAGTATGCATTTCTTAATATTGTTACTTGTGCTCTTAGCACCGTATTGCATTTTATGCTGTTTTTACAGGGGAATTCCGAAATGCTTTGCTATGTAATTTACGATATTTATTCTACCCTTTGCTGTGTGCTTGCAGCAATAACAGCGACAAGGCTTTTGAAGGAACAACAGAAACTTAAAGAATAAAAAAGGACGGTAAAAGGCCAGTTTTCACAAGGATGAAATAACCCCGACAGATTTTAAAGTCTGTCGGGGTTAATTTTATAGTTGGCCATAAATTAGAGCTCTAAATCCTATCAAAGGCTCCCTCCGGGAGGGAGCTGTCGCCAAAGGCGACTGAGGGAGAGTGCGTTACAATGAAGTTAGTCTGACCTCAAAATCACGCAGGCTCCTTCCGTCACGCTACGCGTGCCACCTCCCTCTCGGAGGGAGGCTTTTGTTGGTGTCATTATAACACAAATCGGCAGAGAAAACAATATCTCTGCCGAAATCTGTAAACTTCTTTATGGGAAGAAGCCTAAAGTTATTTGCTTTAATTATTCGGTTCTAAGGGCAACAACGGGGTCTTTCTTTGCGGCTATTCTTGAAGGAATAAGGCCTGCAATAAATGTCAGGAACATACTTATTGCAACAAGGATAACACCTGCCATAGCCGGCAATTCTGCTGCCGCCGAAATTTCGGTTACACTCTGCAAAATGAAGTTTATGGGAATTATCAAAAGCAGGGTAAGTCCGATTCCTAAAGCTCCTGCAACAAAGCCGACAATAAGGGTTTCGGCATTGAAGACGCGGGAAATATCCTTCTTTGATGCGCCTATGGCTCTGAGTATTCCGATTTCCTTGGTGCGCTCTAAAACCGAAATGTAGGTGATGATACCGATCATAATTGATGAAACCACAAGCGAGATTGCAACAAAGGCAATAAGAATGTAGCTTATGGCATTTATAATGGTGGTGACTGAGGACATCATAAGCCCGATGTAGTCGGTGTAGGTTATCTGGTCAGATTCTTCTTTTACCGACTCGTTGTAGTCATTGATGATATCTTTAATAAAGTCTTTTGCCTCGAAATCCTTTGAGTAAAGGGCAATTCCTGAAGGCTTTTCGGGGTCGGCGTATCCCATTTCGGCAAGTCTGGAATCGTAGGTGGCATCGCTCTGAGCGTTGTTGAGGCTTGAAGCAAAGGCTGAAAGGATTGCCGACTCGCTCATTCCTGCCTGCTGCATCTGGGAAAGCGCCGCACCCGCCTCCATCTGCTGCTGCTGAGGAAGCGCCATTAAATATGCCTGAAGTTCATGCATATTTTTAAAGGTGATATCCTCGTCGCTCGGGAAGGGCATAGCGGTGAAAACGTCGGTGTCGGGGTCTGCAAGCTGTGCTTTAACTATCTCGCTGTCATTTACCTTGTCAAGCAGGGTCGTCATAAGAGCGTGGGTATATCCGATAGAGCCGCTTTCGGTGTCGGAAAGGGCATCTGAATTGGGCCTTAAAATTCCAACGACCTTTATTTCCTCGGCGTCTTCAAGCTTTTGAGCAACATAAACATCATCCTTGCTCTTATCAACCCAGATATTACCCTGTTTTTCAAAGTAATCGGTGTTAACTAAAAGCTTGTAGGAAAGCGAAAGCAGGTCGTCGTAGGTGTATTCGGTGCGCTTGGGCTCAAAAGTTACTGTTCCTGTTTCGTTGTACTCCTTAAACATATTTTTAAGCTCTTCGGGGTCTTTAATTCCGAGCGAATAGAGCATAAAGTCGCTGACCTCGTTGTTTTTGTTAACTATCAAAACGACCTCGTTGTACTTTTTGGGCAGCCTTCCTTTAAGCACGTCATACTGCTCTGAAAGCAGCTTGTTATCTCCAACAAGCTCTTTCCACACCGACATCATTTGCATCGGACTCATAGAGGAAGCACCCATTGAGGAAGCTCCCATTGAGGAAGTGCCCATTCCAATGTAGTCAAGAGCATTGTCGGGGCTAACCTTTAAAATGCCGTCCTCAATGTCGGATTTGTAGATGTTGAGGGGTGTTGAGTAAAGATATTTTATGTCGTTTGTGTAGTCCTTGATGTTGGTTTTTCCGCTGTCGAGAAACTCTTTAAAGGATGCAAGGTTGTTTTGAGAGGCAGATGAAATAGTGGATTTCATCATAGAACTCATAATGTCGTTTGAATAGATCTTATCAAGGCCGTGCTCCTCTAAGTTTGCCTGATCCTCCATCATATCAACAATTGTTCCCGAAAGGTCAATAGTTGATTGTTCGATGGAAAGAGGATAGCTGGAAAGCGTGTCTTCCTCAACCTTTTCGATGTAGGCGTTTATTCCTGTTGAAAGGGCGAGAATAAGCGAGATGCCGATAATTCCAATGCTTCCGGCAAAGCTTGTTAAAATTGTTCGGGTCTTCTTGGTAAGGAGATTTTTAAGGCTTAGGGAAAGGGCGGTGAAAAAGGACATTGAGGTGTGCTTCTTTTTGCCCTTAGATTTTTTCTCCTTAACCGCTTTAGGCTCTTCATCGGAAGAAACGTAGGGATCAGAATCGTCTGTTACCTTGCCGTCAAGCAGCTTTATTATTCTGGTTGAGTATTTTTCGGCAAGCTCAGGATTGTGGGTTACCATAATAACAAGCCTGTCGTTTGCAATCTCTTTTAAAAGCTCCATAATCTGCAGGCTTGTTGCCGAATCAAGCGCACCTGTCGGCTCGTCGGCAAGCAGGATCTCGGGGTCGTTTACAAGTGCACGCGCAATTGCAACCCTCTGCATCTGTCCGCCCGACATCTGATTAGGTTTTTTCTTAATCTGGTCGCCAAGACCGACCTTTTTAAGCGCCTCTATCGCGCGCTCACGGCGTTCTTTTTTTGAAACGCCCGAAAGGGTAAGCGCCAGCTCAACATTTGATAAAACCGTCTGGTGAGGAATTAAATTGTAGCTTTGGAAAATGAAGCCTATTGAGTGATTGCGATAGGTGTCCCAGTCCTTTGAGGTAAACTGTTTTGTAGACTTGCCGTTTATAATAAGGTCGCCGCTTGTGTACCTGTCAAGGCCGCCGACAATGTTAAGTAAGGTGGTCTTTCCGCCGCCTGATGGGCCGAGAATGGAAACAAACTCGTTTTGGCGAAACTCAACAGACACATTGTCAAGGGCGTAAACTGTGTCGTCGCCGCTTTTGTAGATTTTTGTAATTTGCGTAAGTGAAAGCATTTTTTGCCTCCTAAAAAGTTGAAATATATTATGATGACATTTATATAGTCATTATAGCCATATTTTGTGAATAAATTGTTATAGTTTGGAAAATAATTTAAAATTTATGAAATAAACATCGCATCATCGAAGTTTACGGGATATGCGAATAAGATTTTTATAATCCGTCGGCGAAGCCGACACCTTACATCTTCACTCTTACCTCTTACTTCTTACCTGCTCATCCTTTATAGGATGAGCATTGCATCATCGAAGTTTACGGGATATGCGAATAAGATTTTTATAATCCGTCGGCGAAGCCGACACCTTACATCTTCACTCTTACCTCTTACTTCTTACCTGCTCATCCTTTATAGGATGAGCATTGCAT
>SVOZ01000009.1:0-8223 GCA_015066115.1 Oscillospiraceae bacterium | reverse complement strand
GCATCATCGAAGTTTACGGGATATGCGAATAAGATTTTTATAATCCGTCGGCGAAGCCGACACCTTACATCTTCACTCTTACCTCTTACTTCTTACCTGCTCATCCTTTATAGGATGAGCATTGCATCTCCGAAGGAGAAAAAGCGATATTTTTCATTTATGGCAGTGTCGTAAGCCTTTAAAACATTTTCCCTGCCTGCAAGGGCGGAAACAAGCATAATAAGTGTGCTTTCGGGAAGATGAAAGTTTGTGATAAGGGCATCGATAACCTTAAACTCATAGCCCGGGTAGATAAAGATCGAGGTGTTGTCATCGTCGGCGCGAAGTGGAAGTCCTTTTGATGCGGCGGCCTCTAAGGTGCGGCAGCTTGTGGTGCCGACTGCGATAACCCTTCCGCCTTTTTGTTTGGTTTGGTTTATAAGCTGGGCAGTCTCCTGTGGAAGCTGATAATGCTCGGTGTGCATAACGTGCTCTAAGATGTCATCCGCTTTAACGGGTCTGAATGTTCCGAGGCCGACATGCAGGGTAACACGCGCAATTTTAACACCCATATTTTCTATCTTTTCGAGAAGCTCGTTTGTAAAATGCAGTCCCGCAGTGGGGGCGGCGGCAGAGCCTATCTCGTTTGAATAAACCGTCTGATAACGCTCTTTGTCCGAAAGCTTTTCGGTAATGTAAGGCGGAAGCGGCATCTGGCCGATAGAATCGAGCACCTCGTAGATGTTTGAGCCGCTGTATGTAAAGCGGCAGATGCGATTTCCTTCTTCCGTAATGTCAACAACCTCGCCGCAAAGAAGCCCATCTCCAAAAATGAGCTTTGCACCAATCTTTGCGCGCTTGCCCGGCTTTACAAGCATTTCCCAGGTGTCTTTTTCTCTTTCCTTTAAGAGCAAGATCTCAATGTCAGAGCCTTTTTCGGTTTTGCCGTAAATTCTCGCGGGCAGAACTCGCGAATCGTTTATTACAAGCAGGTCGCCCTCTTTTAAAAAGGATAAAATATCATAAAAATGATGGTGGGAAAGCTCGCCTGTTTTTTTATCAAGACATAAAAGACGGGAGTGATCGCGCGGCTCTATCGGGGTCTGCGCAATAAGCTCCTGAGGCAAATCAAAATAAAAATCGCTTTTTTTCATAAATTTACTGCTCCTAAAAGGCGTTTTACCGCCGAAAATATGCTTAAAATCAATTGACTTTGTGAACCTTTGGTGATATTATTATACTATCAATGCTTTGTTAAAGCAATAACAAAAAATAAAGTCGGCAAAATTTTTGTCGCTTTACATAACGGAGGTTTAAAATGAAAAAGTATAATGTTGCAATTATCGGTGCAACCGGTATGGTAGGACAAAGATTCTGCCTTCTTTTAGCAGAGCATCCCTGGTTCGAAGTAAAGGTGCTTGCAGCTTCGGGCCGCTCAGCCGGAAAAAGTTATGAAGAAGCCGTTGGCGACAGATGGGCAATGACCGATCCCATCCCCGAAAAGTTTAAAAATATGCAGGTTGTCGATGCCGCTAATGTTGAAGAAGTGGCCTCGCAGGTTGACTTTGCATTTTGTGCAGTAAGCCTTAATAAAGAGGAAACCAAGGCTCTCGAGGAGAAGTATGCTAAGGCAGAGTGCCCCATCGTTTCCAACAACTCGGCTCACAGATGGACCCCCGATGTTCCTATGATAGTTCCCGAAATAAATGATGACCACACTGATATTATCGCATCTCAGAGAAAACGTCTCGGCACAAAACGCGGCTTTATCGCAGTTAAGTCAAATTGCTCGCTCCAGAGCTATGTTCCCGCAATCGCTCCCTTAATGGAGTTTAAACCCAAAAAGGTTTTGGTTTGCACCTATCAGGCAATTTCGGGAGCAGGAAAAACCTTTGACAGATGGCCTGAAATGGTGGATAATGTTATCCCCTATATCGGCGGAGAAGAAGAGAAGAGCGAAAAAGAGCCTCTTAAAATTTGGGGTAAAATCGAAAATGGTGAGATTGTTTCGGCTTCTGAACCCGCTTTTACCGCTCAGTGTATAAGAGTTCCCGTAACCGACGGACACATGGCGGCGGTTTTTGTAGAGTTTGAAAATAAGCCCTCAAAAGAGGAAATTTTAAAGCTCTGGAAGGAATATAAGGGTTATCCGCAGGAAAGAAATCTGCCCTTAGCTCCCAAACAGTTCTTGCACTATTTTGAAGAGAACGATCGTCCTCAGACAAAGAGCGAAAGAGAATTAGAGCGCGGAATGGCAGTTTCTATCGGCAGACTTCGCGAGGACACACAGTACGATTACAAGTTTGTATGCCTTGCACACAACACTCTGCGCGGTGCAGCAGGCGGCGCTGTTTTAATGGCAGAGCTTCTTGCAGATAAAGGCTTTTTTGACTAAGAAAGGAAGAATGTGCTTTTATGAAAAAGACTATTTTCAAGGGTGCAGGCGTTGCGCTTATCACCCCTATGAATGCTGACGGCTCAATAAATTGGGATAAGCTCGGCGAGCTTATTGATTTTCAGATCGAAAATCACACCGATTGTATCGTTATCTGCGGCACAACAGGCGAGAGCGCCACACTTACCGATGATGAGCACTTAAAGTGCATCTACTATGCAGTTGAAAGGGCAAACGGCAGAATTCCCGTTGTTGCAGGCGCAAGCAGTAACGACACCTCCTATGCAATGATGCTCGCAAGAGAGTCAAAGCAGGCAGGGGCAGACGGAATTTTGTGCGTAACTCCTTATTATAATAAGGCATCACAGCGCGGTCTTGTTAAGCATTACAATATGATTGCTGATGCAACCGATCTGCCTATGATTCTTTACAATGTTCCTTCCAGAACAGGATGTAACATTCTCCCCGAAACCTACTATGAATTATCAAAGCACCCCAATATCGTTGCCACAAAAGAGGCAAACGGAAACATCATTTCGGTTGCTAAAACCCGCGAGCTTTGCGGCGATGAGCTTGCAATCTATTCTGGCGATGACGATCAGATTGTTCCTATTATGTCGCTTGGCGGCATCGGAGTTATCTCGGTGCTTTCTAACATATTACCCCGCGAAACTCACGACATTTGCCGTCTTTTCTTTGAGGGCAAGATAAAAGAGAGTAGCGACCTTCAGATTTCTATGATTTCAATGGTTGGTGCGCTTTTCTGCGATGTTAACCCCATTCCCGTAAAGGCCGCCATGAATATGATGGGTCTTAATGTCGGCGAGTGCAGAATGCCCCTTTGCGAAACCTCTCCCGAGAATTTAAAGCTTATCGAAAATCAGTTAAGGCTTCACAAGCTTATTAAATAAGGTGATTTTATGTTAAAGGTTCTTCTTTGCGGAAGCAGAGGAAAAATGGGCGCCGCAGTTAAAGCGGCGGTAGAGAACAGAGAAGAGATTTGTATTGCCGCCGAGGTTGACGTAAGGGTGCAGGATGGCGAGAAAAATGCCTTTTCATCCTTTGATAAGGTTAATGGCGAGTATGACGCAATCATCGATTTTTCCCATCCCAGCGTAACTGATAGCATGCTTAAATACGCGGTAGCTACTAAAACACCCGTTGTCCTTTGCACAACAGGGCTTAGTGATGAGCAGATCGCAAATGCAAAAAGTGCCGCAAAAGAGATTCCGCTCTTTTTCTCGGCCAACATGTCGCTTGGAGTAAATCTTATGGTTTCTCTTTGTAAAAAAGCGGCAGAGATCCTCGGTGACGATTTTGACATCGAGATAATTGAAAAGCATCATAATCAGAAGATCGACGCCCCGAGCGGCACGGCACTTATGCTTGCAAACGCTATAAACGATGGCGGCGAGTATGATTATATTTACGACCGTCAGAGCGTCCGCAAAAAGAGGGAAAAACGCGAGATCGGAATTCACTCTGTTCGCGGCGGAAATATAGTCGGCGAGCATGAGGTTATCTTTGCAGGCCACGACGAAGTGGTTTCTCTAAAGCATAGTGCGACTTCAAAAGAGGTTTTCGCAGTAGGCGCAGTAAACGCCGCCGCTTTCCTCAAAGGAAAACAAGCGGGCCTTTACGATATGCAGGATATGTTAAAATAAAAAATAGCAGGGCAGTTGCTCTGCTATTTTTTAGGTAATAGGTAAGAAATAATAGGTAAGAAGTAAGGAAGGGTTTTGCGAAAGTAAAACCCTTATATTTATTCTTCTATTCTTCTCTTGCCGAGCTTTTTCTCTACCCAGCCTTCAATTATCTTTTCATCTTTCTCGCGGCAGATGTAAAGGCTGTCGTCGGGCACATCGCTGGTGACTGTCGAGCCTGCGGCGGTGTAGGCGTTTTTGCCAACTTTAACGGGCGCAACAAGATTAGAATTGCAACCGATAAAGGCATAGTCGCCGATTTCGGTTCTGTGCTTGTTTTTGCCATCGTAATTTACAGTAACAGTTCCGCAACCAAAATTAACCCGCCTGCCTACATCACTGTCGCCGATGTAGGTAAGATGAGCAACCGAGGTGTTGTCTCCAACGGTGGAATTTTTTATCTCAACAAAGTCGCCGATCTTAACGTTTTCGCCGATGTGGCTGTTGGGTCTGAGCTGTGTAAAGGGGCCGATTTTTGTGCCGTTTCCAACGGTCGAGTCCAAAATCTGCGATGCGTTTATTATAGCGTTTTCGCCGATCTCGCTGTTATCAATGAGGCTGTTAGGACCAATGGTGGCGCCGCTTTTTATAACGCTTTTGCCTTTTATGATGCTTCCGGGCAAAATGGTGGCGCCGCTCTCGATTTTTGCATCGGGCGAAATTATAATGCCGTCCGAGCAGATGATAACTGCACCGCAGTCTATGGCGCGGTCAATAACGGCAGTCCTTGCGGCAGAGTTTGCAAGGTTTAGATCACGCGGAGTGAAAACAGGGAAGAGCAGGGTGCCCTCGTCCTCAATAAAACATCCGCTTTTGATCTCACGCGAGCCGAGCGACTCTAAAAGAGAATCAAGGCTGTCTTTTTCGCCGTCGCCCTCGTTTAAAACACTGCCGTTTATCCAAGCGGCAGCAATAAGGTCGTCCTCGGTTGATGATATAACGGTTATGTCAAACTGCGAGGAGGTGTGAAGCTCAAAGCTGTTTTTTATAAGCTGGGCGTCGATGAAAGGGAAATTTGCCGACGCAAAGAAAACATATTCGCCCTCGCCGCCGTCCTTTTCAATTCCTGCCTCTTTGGCGGCATCATAGATCCAGCCGCTTAAATTTTTAAATAAAAGAACATCCTTTGAAAGAAAATCCTGCTTAACGGGATAAATAACAAGGGAGGTGTTTTTCATAAAAAGCTCCTTTTTGGGCAAAAAAGCCCTTTTCTATATATTTATTATGGCACATTTTGCAGTTATTGTAAATAGAAGCACAAATTTTTGAAAAATTTTTACAAAAATTAAAAAAACTTCAAAAAAACAGTGGAAATTATGTTTTGGATTTGTTATAATATCAATTTGGATAGATAAAAAAGTTAAAAACAAGCGGAAAGAACCTTCCGCAGAAAAAAATCAGGAGGTAGATTATCCTTGAGTAAAAAGTATGTTTATTTGTTCAGCGAAGGCAACGCAACCATGCGTGAACTTCTCGGCGGTAAGGGCGCAAACCTCGCCGAAATGACCGGTCTCGGTCTCCCCGTTCCTCAGGGCTTCACCATTTCAACAGAAGCTTGTACCCAGTACTATGAGGATGGCAGAAAAATCAATGCCGATATCCAGGCAGAGATCATGGAGTACATCGACAAGATGGAAGGTATCACCGGAATGAAATTCGGTGACAAAGAGAACCCCCTTCTCGTTTCTGTACGTTCCGGCGCAAGAGCTTCTATGCCCGGTATGATGGACACCATCTTAAACCTCGGTCTTAACGAAGAGGTTGTTGAGGTTATGGCTGCAAAGAGTGGTAACGCTCGTTGGGCTTATGACTGCTACAGAAGATTTATCCAGATGTATTCCGATGTTGTTATGGAAGTCGGTAAAAAATATTTCGAGCAGCTTATCGATGAAATGAAGGAAGCTAAAGGCGTAACTCAGGACATCGAGCTTACTGCTGAAGATCTTAAAACTCTTGCAGCACAGTTTAAGGCTGAGTACAAGAACAAGATCGGTAAGGACTTCCCCTCCGATCCCAAAGAGCAGCTTATGGGCGCTGTTGAGGCAGTTTTCAGAAGCTGGGACAACCCCCGTGCAAACGTTTACCGTCGTGACAACGATATTCCTTATTCTTGGGGTACCGCTGTTAACGTTCAGATGATGGCTTTCGGTAACATGGGTGATGACTGCGGTACAGGCGTTGCCTTTACCCGTGACCCTGCAACAGGCGAACCCGGACTTATGGGTGAGTTCCTTGTAAACGCACAGGGCGAGGACGTTGTTGCCGGTGTTAGAACTCCTATGCCCATCGCACAGATGGCAGAGAAGTTCCCCGAAGCATTCGCTGAGTTTAATAAGGTTTGCCAGATCCTTGAAAATCACTATAACGATATGCAGGATATGGAGTTCACCATTCAGGCCGGAAAGCTTTATATGCTCCAGACCAGAAATGGTAAAAGAACTGCTAAGGCTGCACTTAAAATTGCTTGTGACTTAGTTGATGAGGGCAGAATTTCAGAGCAGCAGGCTGTTGCTATGATCGACCCCAGAAACCTTGACACACTTCTCCATCCCCAGTTTGACCAGAAGGCTCTCAAGGCCGCAACTCCTATGGGCAAGGGCCTTGGCGCTTCTCCCGGAGCTGCTTGCGGTAAGGTAGTTTTCACTGCTGAGGACGCAGAGGCTTGGAACGCAAGAGGCGAGAAGGTTGTTCTTGTTCGTCTTGAAACCTCTCCCGAGGACATCACAGGTATGAAGGCTTCTCAGGGAATCCTCACCGTTCGTGGCGGTATGACCTCTCACGCAGCCGTTGTTGCTCGTGGAATGGGAACCTGCTGTGTTTCCGGCTGCGGCGACATCATTATGGACGAGGAAAACAAGAAGTTTACTCTTGCAGGTAAAACCTTCACCGAGGGAGATTACATCTCTATCGATGGTTCTACCGGTAATATCTATGACGGAATCATCCCCACAGTTGATGCTGAAATCGCTGGCGAGTTTGGCAGAATTATGGCTTGGGCAGATAAGTTCAGAACCCTTAAGGTTCGTACAAATGCTGACACTCCTGCCGACGCTAAGAAGGCAAGAGAGCTTGGCGCTGAGGGTATCGGCCTTTGCCGTACCGAGCACATGTTCTTTGAGGCTGACAGAATTGCTGCATTCCGCGAGATGATCTGCGCTGACACTGTAGAAGAGAGAGAAGCAGCTCTTGAGAAGATTCTCCCCTATCAGCAGGGCGACTTTGAGAAGCTTTACGAGGCTCTTGAAGGAAATCCTGTATGTATCAGATTCCTTGATCCCCCGCTTCACGAATTTGTTCCCACAGAAGAGGCTGACATCGAGGCTCTCGCAAAGGCACAGGGCAAGAGTGTTGCTGACATTAAGAATATCATTTCTTCTCTCCACGAGTTTAACCCCATGATGGGTCACCGTGGATGCCGTCTTGCAGTTACCTATCCTGAGATTGCAAAGATGCAGACCGCTGCTGTTATCCGCGCCGCTATCAATGTTTCTAAGGCTCACCCCGATTGGAACCTCGTTCCCGAGATCATGATTCCTCTCACCGGTGAAGTTAAAGAGCTTAAATACGTTAAAGACGTTGTTGTTGCAACTGCTGATGCAGAGATCGCAGCAGCCGGCGTAGAGCTTAAATACGAAGTTGGTACCATGATGGAGATCCCCAGAGCTTGCCTTACTGCTGATGAGATCGCAAAAGAGGCTGAGTTCTTCTGCTTCGGTACTAACGACCTCACTCAGATGACCTTTGGTTTCAGCCGTGACGATGCAGGCAAGTTCCTCACCGCTTACTATGACACCAAGATCTATGAGAACGATCCCTTTGCAAAGCTTGACCAGACCGGCGTAGGTAAGCTTATGGATATGGCTGTTGAAATGGGCAAAAAGACCCGTCCCGCTCTTCACTGCGGAATCTGCGGTGAGCACGGCGGCGACCCCGTTTCTGTCGAGTTCTGCCACAAGATCGGCCTCGACTATGTATCCTGCTCACCCTTCCGTGTGCCCATCGCACGCCTCGCCGCCGCCCAGGCTGCAATCAAAGAAAGCAAATAATTGCTGACTTTATAAAACAAACTATCCCCACCTAAGCATAGGTGGGGATTTTTACACATATTGAAAAGCTTTCGTCTTGGTGTTATAATACAATTAAGGC
>SVOZ01000008.1 GCA_015066115.1 Oscillospiraceae bacterium | reverse complement strand
AGCGCCGCAAGTATTAGTTTTTTAAGGCTTGTATTTTGATTTTTTGTTTGGGCCATAGTCTTTTCTCCAAAAAGTTAGTAACTTAATTTTACCACAAATAAAAAGACAGGTCAATCGTTACTTAAAAAGATAAGCCGTCCGCCGCAAAAAATGATTACTATTGCACAAATAGCAACGCGGCGTTTTAGCGCCTGCGTCAATAGACAAACCCAGCCAAAAAGGATTACAATATAATTAGAACAAGATTTTAAACATTCAAGGGAAGAAAAAAGACATAGAACTGTCCCTTGTCTTGTTTGTGATACTGTCGTCATTTGCTTGAAAGCCCTTGTAAGTCGGTGAAAATTGTGATATACTATATAAAGTCAAGGGTGTTTTTGTTAAGTTAATATATCAAGTCGATAAAAAATTTACATATAAGAGGGGTATGGCTATGTTCTGTGTAAGCTGTGGTAAAGAATTAGCATCAGATTTTGTTTTCTGCCCGTACTGTGGAACCAATATAAAATTGGGTGCAAAGAAACAAGATAACTCGGCGGATTTTGTAATCGTAGCCGGTGTCTTGAAAGAATATAAAGGAACAGACTTGGATGTAGTGATTCCTGAAGGCGTTGTTGAAATTAAAAAATATGTTTTTACGGCTATGGAGTATCTTCGCAGCATCAAGATGCCAAACACTGTGGTAAAGCTTGACGGCGAGGTGTTCAGAGGTTGCAAAAGCCTTACAAAAGTGGTGCTTTCTGAGAGTTTGCGCGAGATTTCCTCAGAAGCCTTTAAGGGTTGCACAAGCCTTTCGGAGATCTGCATTCCCAAAAGCGTTACTAAAATTTGGTACAGTGCCTTTGAGGGTTGCACAAGTCTTAAGTCTATAGAGATACCCTCAGGTGTAAATGAGGTTGGATCTTCCGCATTTTATGGATGCACCGCATTGGAGCGAGTTGATATCCACGAAGGTGTGAATTCTTTAGGTTTATATGTGTTTAAAAACTGCAAAGCCCTTTCAAGCATCTTAATACCGGACAGTGTGAGAAAGATAGACAGCTACACATTTCAAGACTGTACCAGTCTTACTAATGTGACGATCTCTGATGCGCAGATACTCAAACTGTGGGATACGTTCTATGGTTCGCCGTGGTATAGTAATAGATATCAGGAGCAACTATCTAAGGGAATTTGTCCAAGCTGTGGCTCAGCTATCTCTGTATTTAAAAAGTGCAAATCCTGCGGAAAAAAGTATTCATAAAAATGTAAGGCTTGTTTACATAAAAAACAGTGAAGACAGGGGAAGCTCCCCTGTCTTTTTGCTATACAAAAGAAGCTCCCCACATAAAAGTGGGGAGCATTTTGTTTAAACAATAACCTTGCTTAAAAATTCTTTCAAGCGGGGATTTTGAGGGTTTCCAAAAACCTCTTCGGGTGTTCCCTGCTCGGTTATCCTGCCGCCATCCATAAAGAAGATGCGGTTTCCAACCTCGCGGGCAAAGCCCATTTCGTGAGTAACAACAACCATTGTCATTCCCTCGTCGGCAAGCTGTTTCATAACGTCCAGAACCTCGCCGACCATTTCGGGATCGAGCGCACTTGTCGGCTCGTCAAAGAGCATAACCTTGGGGTTCATGGCAAGGGCGCGAACGATTGCGGCGCGCTGCTTTTGTCCGCCCGAAAGGGTTGACGGGTAAACATTCGCCTTGTCGGCAAGTCCAACCCTCTCTAAAAGCTCCATTCCCTTTTTGTCTGCCTCCTCCTGCGTCATCTTTTTGAGATGAACGGGCGCGAGGGTTATGTTCTGCAAAACGGTTTTGTTGTTAAAAAGGTTAAACTGCTGAAAAACCATTCCGATATTCTGGCGGTGCTTGTTGATGTCAACCTTCATATCGGCAAGGTCCTCGCCCTCGAAAATTATCGAGCCGCTTGTGGGGTCCTCCATGCAGTTTATGCAGCGAAGAAATGTGCTTTTTCCGCCGCCCGAAGGCCCTATAACAACAACCTTGTCGCCCTCATTGATGGTTTCTGTAATGTCGCAAAGAACCTGATTGTCGCCAAAGCTTTTGCAAAGATTTTTAATTTCTATCACTTTTCCTCAGGCTCCTTTCCATTGCTTTAACTCCAAGAGAAATCAGAAGCACCAGAATAAGATAAACGGCCGCAAGCATTAAATAAGGAATCATATAGCTGTAGTTGGAGTCGCCGATTTGGCGAAACGCCTTGGTGATATCAACAACAGCGATAAAGCTTACAACAGAGGTTTCTTTTATAAGCACGATAAACTCATTTCCCAAGGTTGGCAAAATATTTTTAACACCTTGAGGAACAACAACCTTAAACATCGAGGTCCAGTATCCAAGACCTAACGCCCTTGCCGCTTCAAGCTGACCGGAGTCGACCGATTGTATACCGCTTCGCATAATTTCCGAAACATATGCGCCGCTGTTCATACCGAAAATGATAATAGCAACCGTTGTGCTGTCCATTCTCAGCCCAATAGCCGGAAGCAGAACAAACCAGCCTATAAGAAGCTGAACGACCATCGGCGTTCCCCTGAAGATTGCTATATAAATGTCGCATATACAAGAAAAAAACCGAGGCGCAAAATGATACTTTGGTATCATTTTAATAAGCGCTATCAGTGTTCCGATTACAATACCTATTAAAAGACCGAAAACTGCTATCTCAATAGTAGTTACCAATCCGTCAAGGACGGATTGGTAACCTTTAGCATCGATAAATTTACTTAAGAATAATTCCCACTCAACCTTTGTCATTATTTGAGCTCCTTAAGCTTTGCGAGAGCGTCTTCTGCTGATTTGCATCCATCAAATGTAGCATCGTCCTTCATAGCAAGAATAACTTGGTATGAACCCTCTTCATAAGGATTTGAGAAGTTAACGATTTTTGCACGAGCGGGGCTGATTGTAAGACCGGAAGCTGCCATATCAATGCCGTTTTTGCCGATAGATGTAACAACCGACTCAAATGCCATATCATTAATAACAACTTCCATATCAAGCTCGTCAGCAATCAGCTTAACAATTTCAATGTCGATACCTGCAAATTCGTTACCTACAACAAACTCATAGGGAGCGAAAGCGGCGTTTGTAGCAATTACGAGCTGATCCTTGTTTGCATCATACTCTGCGGATTTGAGTGTTTCACCCTTCCAATCAGCAGCGTTGTCGTCATTTACTTCAGAGAATTTTTTGTAGATGTTAGCAATCTCATCTTTTTTCTCTGCAAGAACCTTATTAACGGTGTTAAGAAGCTCGGGCTGTGCCTTGTCAATACCAAAGCCGAAGTCTTCTTTTGTGAGAGCGTAGTCGATAACCTTAATATCTTTGTTCTTAGAAGCAAGCTCTTTACCAACAGCGGCGTCGATAACAACATATTTAATGTTGCCGTTCTTCATGTCCTCTACTGCAAGACCTGCATTGTCATAAGCCTTGGTGTCAACATTTGCAAAGCCCTCAAAGCCCCAGTCAGCATCGCCCTTTAAGAAGGACTCGCCTGTTGTTCCCGACTGAACGCCGATAGCAACCTTTGTTTCTTTTTCTGCACAAGATGCGAATGCTATGCACATCATTAAGAGTGCAAGTACAAGTGATAATGTTTTTTTCATAGTCATTTTTCTCCTTTTGTTAATTTAGATGACAAGGTCATTATAATGCATAATATTCAGTTTGTCAACACTTTTTTGAATATTTATACAAATAAATTTTGTTGTCCTGCAAATTGGCTCTGCATCAGCAAAAAAATGCTCAGCAAAAGCTGTCGCAACGGCCGAAAATATTAAAATAACGTAATCTACAGAAAAAACTTTACTTGAATATTGGAATAAATATTCACTAAAAAATGAATATTTCCACCACACCCCACAATAAAAATCCCTCACCAAAAAACCGTAGGGGAGGGGCTCTGCCCCCTCACGCAGAATTTCCTGAAAGCACAAAACTTATATGCAAAATCCCAAAACGATCGATTAAATATCAACAATAATCATATTGGTGCACATTGATATATCGGGAGGGGACAGAGCCCCTCCCCTACATTTTTATATGGGATGCGGCTGCTGCCAATGCGCCGCAAAAAAACCTTAACCGTCAGCCTTGCCGACACGGGTTTGCAAAAAAATAAAATAATGATATAATTTAAAAAGGCACAGCTATATTATATATATTAAGGAAGGAAAACCAAAATGGCCACCTTTGATGATTTTTTAAAGCTTGATATAAGGGTCGGGACAATAATTTTAGCCGAAACAAATAAAAAAGCAAAAAAACCGGCCTATAGGCTTACTGTTGACCTTGGTCAAATGGGAATAAAAACCTCATCGGCGCAAATTTGCGAGAAGTACAGCGCAGAAGAGCTTATCAATAAGCAGGTGCTTTGCGTTGTCAACTTTCCGCCGCGGCAAATTGCTGACGTTAAGTCGGAGGTTTTGGTGCTCGGAACCTATAGCGAGGGCGGCGTTGTTTTGACGGTGCCCGATAAAAAGGTGAAAAACGGAGATAAATTGGGTTAAAATAGCATTTGTTATAGACATTTTGGGTAAACTGTGCTAAAATTTTATGTAATTACTTGCAGGAGGAGTTTTTGTGATAGCTGTAAAGGTTATTTGCATAGGAAAGCTTAAGGAAAGCTACCTTAGCGCCGCCTGTCAAGAGTATCAAAAAAGGCTGTCGCGCTATTGCAGCTTTGAAATAAAGGAGCTTAATGAAACTCTGCTCTCGGACAATCCCTCCGATGCCGAGATAGAGGCTGCTCTTAAAAAGGAAGCTCAGCTCATAGAGGCGCAAATTCCATCGGGAGCCTACAGCATAGCCCTCTGCATAGAGGGAAAACAGCTCTCTTCCCCCGAGCTTGCTCAAAAAATCGAGCAGGTTGCCGTTTCGGGAAAAGGAAAGCTCTGCTTTATAATAGGAAGCTCTTTCGGGCTTGATAAGTCCCTTAAAGAAAAGTGCGACCTTAGGCTTTCTTTCTCTAAGATGACCTTTCCCCACCAGCTTTTCAGAGTTCTGCTTTCAGAGCAGATCTACAGAGCCTTTTCAATAATAAACAGATCTAAATATCATAAATAAAAACGGAGTTGTATCAAAGATGGAACAGAATACCGAAAGAAAAAAAGTAATATTCAGCGGAATTCAGCCGACGGGCGTTTTCACTCTTGGAAACTATCTCGGTGCCATAAAGAATTGGAAGGAGCTTCAGGAGGATTATAACTGCATCTTTTCTGTAGTTGACCTGCACGCCATCACGGTAAGGCAGGATCCTGCCGCCCTTCGCAAGCAGACTCTTGACTCGGTCGCTCTCCTGCTTGCAAGCGGAATCGACCCTCAAAAGAGCGTTCTTTTTATGCAGAGTCACAATAGTGCCCATGCCGAGCTTTCCTGGGTGCTTTCCTGCTACACACAGTTTGGTGAGCTGTCGAGAATGACTCAGTTTAAAGACAAGAGCCAGCGCCACGCCGACAACATAAACGCAGGCCTGTTTACATACCCCGTTTTAATGGCGGCAGATATTCTTTTGTATAAAACCGACTTAGTTCCTGTCGGCGTTGACCAAAAGCAGCACTTAGAGCTTGCAAGAAATATAGCCGAGCGCTTTAACGGAGTCTACGGAAACGTATTTACCGTTCCCGAGCCTTATATTCCCAAAATTTCAGCAAAGGTTATGTCGCTTGCCGACCCCGAAAAGAAAATGAGCAAGTCGGACGAGAACATAAACGGTTTTATTTCGCTTCTTGACGACCGCGACACTATAATAAGGAAGTTTAAACGCGCCGTTACCGACAGCGACACCTGTGTGCGCTATGCCGAGGGCAAGAGCGGAATTAACAACCTTATGTCTATTTATTCGTCGGTAAGCGGAAAGGACTTTGCCGCTATCGAAAAAGAATTTGAGGGCAAAGGCTATGGCGACTTTAAGCTTTGCGTCGGCGAGTGTGTTGCCGATGCGCTGGCGCCCATCCGCGAAGAGTTTGCAAAGCTCTCAAAGGATAAGGCCTATTTAATGAGCGTTTGCTCGGAGGGTGCGCAGTTTGCAAGAAGGCTCTCGAGGCGCACTCTTGAAAAGGTCTATCACAAGGTTGGCTTTGTCAAGGCCGAAAACTAAACTGATGAGGTGAAGTCGATGCATTGGGTGGTTGTTGCGCTTATGCTTGTCGCCTTTGCCTTTTTTGTTTTGATTTCCAAAAAAGGCAAAAGTCGATTTTTTGCGGCCGCCTTCCTCATTGCCGCATCGGCGGCGCTTATAGCGCTTGTTTTTTGGGGAATTGTCAGAAATTTCGGACTATAATCAAAGGTGTACAAAAGGCCTTGGCGTTTGCCAAGGCCCCTTTTTGTGCGGCATTGCACATTTTCTTGTTTCGGCGGCACATTTTCTCTTGATTACAGCGAAAAAATGTGTTAAACTAACTTATATATCTCTGTTTGGAGGAAAAAAAGGTGCTTGACATTAAATTTGTGAGGGAAAACCCCGAAATCGTAAAGGAAAATATCAAAAAGAAATTCAAGGATAATAAGCTCCCGCTTGTTGACCTTGTTATTGAGCTTGACGAAAAGAAGCGCGCCGCTATCAGCGAGGCGAGCGACTTAAGAGCCAACCGCAACAAAATAAGCCGCGAAATCGGCGTGCTTATGGGCAAAGGCGAAAAGGACAAGGCCATGGAGATGCGTGCTCTTGTGTCTGCGCAGGCTGAGCGTCTTTCCGAGCTTGAAAAGCTCGAGAGCGAGTACGACGCAGAGCTTAAAGAGGCGATGATGAAGATTCCCAACATCATTGACCCCTCTGTTCCCATCGGCAAAAACGATGAGGAAAACGTTGAGGTTATGTGCTACGGCGAAAAAACCGTGCCCGACTTTGAAATTCCTTATCACACCGACATTATGGCTCGTTTTAACGGCATCGACAAGGAAGCCGCAGGCAAGGTTGCCGGCGAGGGATTTTACTATCTTATGGGCGACATTGCTCGTCTTCACAGCGCCGTTCTTTCTTACGCGCGCGATTTTATGATTGACAAGGGCTTTACCTACTGTATTCCGCCCTTTATGATCAGAAGCAACGTTGTTACAGGCGTTATGTCATTTGAAGAAATGGACGCCATGATGTACAAGATCGAGGGCGAGGATCTTTATCTCATCGGCACATCTGAGCACTCGATGATAGGCAAGTTTATCGACACCATTACTCCCGAAGCCTCACTTCCCTTAACACTAACCAGCTATTCGCCCTGTTTCAGAAAAGAAAAGGGAGCTCACGGCATTGAGGAGCGCGGAATTTACAGAATTCATCAGTTTGAAAAGCAGGAAATGATCGTTATCTGCAAGCCCGAGGAGAGCATGGAGTGGTTTAACAAGATGTGGAGCTACTCTGTCGAGCTTTTCCGCTCGCTTGACATTCCTGTAAGAACTCTTGAGTGCTGTTCAGGCGACCTTGCAGACCTTAAGGTTAAATCCTACGATGTTGAGGCCTGGAGCCCCAAGCAGCAGAAGTATTTTGAAGTCTGCTCCTGCTCAAACCTTGGCGATGCTCAGGCAAGAAGACTCGGCATCAGGGTTCGCGATGAAGAGGGCAATAAATATCTTGCCCACACACTTAACAACACCGTTGTTGCCCCGCCGAGAATGCTCATCGCGTTTTTAGAGAACAACCTCTGTTTCGACGGCGAGAAGTACAGCGTTAAGATTCCTAAGGCTTTAAGACCCTATATGGGCGGCAAGGAAATCATCTGCGAGAAATAAATTAAAAAAGTCAAAACATTACAAAAACGGGACGGCAGACGCCGTCCCGTTTTTATTTTTTCTGTTTTAGGTTTTTTATTGAATACTCACAACACTGAACTACAAGATTATTAAGAGATACCTTTTCGTTTTGTGCTATTATTTCCATCTTTTCTACAAGCTCTATGGGCAGGCGAAATGTTTTATTTACATATTCCTCTTTTTTTACTTCAAACATATTACTCACCTCGTATTTATTTTACACTAAAATTTTAAACATATAAATACGCGTGTTTTACACTTATTTTCATAAGTGCATTTTACACTTGACAAAACTATTTTCGTGTGTTACTGTTAAGAAAATAGCTCTTTGTGAGGAGTAGTATGAAAAAAGCGTTTATGTCCTGTTTTTTAGTTATCTTGTTATTTGTTGTTTCCTGCAATCAGTATAAGGCCGAGCCTTTACTAACAACCTCTGTACACTTTGATCTGCCTGTCAGTTCAGAGCAGGTTTCTCAAACAGAGGTTTTAAATGAAAAACACACATATAAAATCGAATATGATTTTACATTAAAATCAAACGACAGCGTCGGTAACGATTGGTATAGCTGTGTCACCTACAACGGAGAGCAAATTAAAAGCGGCGACACCATAACAGCAGCAGCAAATTCACTTGTTTTACTAACAGCAACCGTTACAGAAAATGACAGCGTTGCCGACAGCGCAAGCCAATCGCTAACGCTTAGGCTAAGCGACGGCGAGAAGTCAACCGTTAAGCTCGTTGTTACAGAAAACCGAGGAGCATATTCGGGTAACACTGCTGTTTGGAAATTTCACTGTTCTGTTTCATTTGTAAGATAGCTTTATTTTCCGCGTTTCCACCTCATCCGTCAGCCTACGGGACGTCATAAATGCCGTCCCCTACAGACGCAGCACAAAATCGTAGGGGAGGGGATAAAAGCATGGGAGCCCGAATCCTCATTAAGCCCTCCTTGACTAAAGGAGGGGGACCGCGACAGCGGTGGGAGGATTCTCCCGCTATTTAAGTTTCTTTACTAAAAGTTCGTGGAGCCTAAATCCCTCAGTCAAAACCTACGGTTTTGCCAGCTCCCTTTAGGCAAGGGAGCCTTATTATACATAAATTACGGCTGCGCGGTTTTCGACAAATTTTAATAATTTGTAAATTTAGGTATTGACAACGGCATACCTTAGTGATATATTAAATATGTTAATTTCGAGGAAGCCTTTAGAATCTTAGGAAACTGAAGGTGGAGAAATCTCTGGAGAATCCCATTTAGTTGGGTGCCGAAGGTGCAAGGCAAAGGCCGAATCTCTCAGGCAAAAGGACAGAGCAGACATCTTTTCTAAAACTATGTCTGTGCCTTATTTTCCGGAGCTGCTCGAATGAGCGGCTTTTTTATTTTTATATTTTTAAGGAGGAAAAAACATGCAACAAGTTCTTCTTGACATCGTGTCAACAATCAACAGCTATCTCTCAAACTACATGCTCATCATTCTCCTCGTAGCAGTAGGACTTTACTACACCATTCGCACAAGATTTGTGCAGGTCCGCTGCTTTGGAGAGGGAATGAAAAAGGTCTTTGGAAACTTTTCGCTTAAAGGCGGAAAGCAAAAGAGTGGACTTTCGTCCTTCCAGGCTCTTGCAACCGCTATTGCCGCACAGGTCGGAACAGGTAACATAGTCGGTGCCTGCGGCGCTATTTTAATAGGCGGCCCCGGTGCTATCTTCTGGATGTGGATCATTGCCTTCTTCGGTATGGCAACCATCTATTCAGAAGCAGTTTTGGCTCAGAAAACAAAAGTTGTTCACGAGGACGGAAGCGTTTCGGGCGGCCCTGTTTACTACATTAAGAGCGTGTTTAAAGGCGGGTTCGGCAAATTCCTTGCAGGCTTCTTTGCAGTTGCCGCAGTTCTCGCTCTCGGATTTATGGGCTCTATGGTTCAGTCAAACTCCATCGGCGAATCTATGAACACCGCATTTGGAATTCCCACCTGGGTAGTCGGTATTGCAGTTGCTCTCATTTCCGGCCTCATCTTTGTTGGCGGAATTCAGAGAATCGGCGCTGTTACTGAGAAGATCGTTCCCGTTATGGCTATTTTATACATAGTTGGCGGACTTGTTATTCTCGGCGTAAACTATGACCACATTCTTGAAACCTTTGGTATGATATTTAAGTATGCATTTAATGCAAATGCTATCATCGGCGGCGGTATCGGTGCCGCAATCTATGCCGCAATCAGCCAGGGCGCAAAGCGCGGACTTTTCTCAAACGAAGCCGGTATGGGTTCGACTCCCCACGCACACGCACTTGCAAACGTTAAGGATCCTCACGATCAGGGCGTTGTTGCTATGATAGGCGTCTTTATCGACACCTTCGTTGTTCTTACATTTACCGCACTTATCGTTATCTCGACACTCTTTACAGGCGGCGGACCTCTTGATCCTGCTACCTTTGCAGAGGGAACCTTCCTTGAGGGTGCGGCCGAGCTTGCAGGACTTGGCAAGACAAATCTTGCACAGGTTGCTTTCGGAACTGTTTTTGGCGAGCAGCTTGGAAACATTTTTGTTGCTATCTGCCTCTTCTTCTTTGCATTTTCCACCATTATCAGCTGGAACCTTTTCGGAAAGATCAACTTTGAGCATCTCTTTGGCAAAAAGGCTGTTATCATCTACTCGATAGTTTCAATTGCCTTTATCTTTACAGGCGCGATCCTTAAAAACGATCTCGTTTGGGAGCTTACCGATATGTTCAACTACTTAATGGTTCTTCCCAACGTAATTGCTCTCTTTGCTCTCGGCGGCGTTGTTTCCAAGGTTGCTAAAAAGCACATAGGCAAAAACAAAAAGGCATTAGCCGAGCCTGAGAAGGAATAAAAATTAAATATCGCTTTTGGTAATAAGAGAGGGGATTGTCCTTTGTGGACAGTCCCCTCTTTGTGTTTATTATTTTTGTTTGGCTGTGTAATCGTTATCTATCTGAATAACGGCACAGAATTTTTTGTCGACCTCTTTAAGCGCCGCTTTTATGGTGGAAACTAAGCTCTCGCGCTCGCTTTTTGCCATTGCGGCGGGAACTACAAGGTCAAAAATAAGGTTTACTCGATTTTCGCCGTCGGTCATTCTAAAATCGTGAATTGAATAATCGCCGAGGCTTTTTACAATGCCGATAACAAGATTTCTGGCGTCGTTTAAGGTTTCGCTGTCGGTTGCGATGGGGTCCATATGAATTACAAGCTCGACCCCAAACTTATGCATAGCCTCCTGCTCAAGCGCGTCAATTTCCTCGTGAATGGTGGTAACGCTCTCGCGGTCGCTGACCTCGGCGTGAACCGAGGCAAACTGCCTGCCGGGGCCGTAATCGTGAACGATAAGGTCGTGAATGCCAAGCACGTAGGGACTTTTTGAAATAAGCCGCTCGAGTTTTTCAATGGTTTCAACATCGGGAGCAGAGCCGAGCAGAACATTAACGGTGTCGACAGCAAGTCTTAAACCCACCACTATAATAAGAACCGACACAACAGCGCCGATATATCCGTCGATGTTAAGGCCAAGGTGATGCCCCGCAATTGACGAGATTATAACTGCCGAGGTTGCGATCACATCGTTTAAGCTGTCCGACGCGGCGGCTTTTAAAACCTTGGAGTCGATCATTTTGCCCATTTTGTTGTTGTAGATAAACATCCAAAGCTTTACAAGCACCGAAAGGGCAAGAATAATGATCAAGGCCGTTTTCATAACGATTGGCTGTGGATTAAAAATTTTTTCCACCGAGCTTTTTAATAATTCAAAGCCGACAAGCATTATTAAAAAGGAAATAATCAGCGAGGATATATACTCAAATCTGCCGTGGCCGAAAGGATGGTCGGCATCGGGTCGGCGGTTAGACATCTTTGCGCTTATTATCGCCATAACCGACGAGCCCATATCCGAAAGGTTGTTAAAGGCGTCCGAGGTTATGGCTATTGAGCTCATAAGTGTTCCGATAATTATTTTAACCAAAAACAAAACAA
This sequence comes from Oscillospiraceae bacterium, assembly GCA_015066115.1. GTDB lineage: Bacteria > Bacillota > Clostridia > Oscillospirales > Ruminococcaceae > SIG578. The sequence continues at coordinate 61,097 of SVOZ01000008.1, read as the reverse complement.
GGTTGCATATAATTCCTAAAACGCCGCTAAGCGTTCCGTATCTCTCTCGAACCTTCTTATCAGAGGTATTTTTGTAATCGGGAATAAAACGGCGAAGCAATAACTTTGTCATAATCAAAGTCCTTTTTTGTAAAAATGTGGGGCGCTAAAAAGCGCCCCAAGGTTTGTAACTCAACAGGCTTCTCCTCAAGGGGAAGGCTGATTTGTGCTTTTCTGTAAGTTTTAATATGCCTTGCCCCAATAGACAAGCTTTTTGGCTGGTTTTCCGCAGCAAACGCATGTGTCGCCGATGGCTTCTTCACCAAACGGGATACATCTTGAGGTTACGCCTGCAACCTCTTTGAGCTTATCCTCGCACTCTCTATCGCCGCACCACATAGCACGGATGAAGCCTTCCTGGCTGTTTGCGGTGTTAACAAAGTCATCAAGTGTCAGGCAATCGACTGTGCGATTTTTTCTGTTTTCAAGGGCTCTGTTATAAAGGGCGAGGCGAACATCCTCAAGCGCCTTCTCTACAGCCTCTTTAACGTTTTCGATGGCAACAACTGTTTTTTCTCTGTTATCGCGGCGAACTATTACGCACTGGCCTGCCTCGATGTCTTTAGGACCGATCTCAACTCTAACGGGAACGCCCTTCATCTCGTACTCCGCGAACTTAAATCCGGGAGATTTCTCGCTGTCGTCGCAAATTACGCGGATTCCCTCTAAGCTCTCGGCAAGCTTATGAGCGGCATCTAAAACGCCCTCTTTGTGCTGTGCGATAGGCACAACGACCGCCTGAATGGGAGCAACGGCAGGGGGAAGCACAAGACCGTTATCATCGCCATGAGTCATAATAATTGCGCCGATGAGTCTTGTAGTAGTTCCCCAGGAGGTCTGGAAGGGGTTTACCTGGCGGTTGTCTTTATCGGTGTAAAAAATTTCAAAAGCCTTTGCAAAGCCATCGCCGAAATAGTGGGAAGTTCCGCTCTGGAGCGCCTTGCCATCGTGCATAAGCGCCTCAATTGTGTAGGTGTCCTCGGCGCCTGCAAATCTTTCTTTTTCTGTCTTCTGTCCCTTTACAACGGGGATCGCAAGGCAGTTTTCAAGCACGTCTGCATAGACGTTAAGCATTTTTAAGGTTTCTTCTCTCGCCTGCTCGGCGGTTGCGTGAATGGTGTGGCCTTCCTGCCATAAGAACTCTCTTGAACGCAGGAAAGGTCTTGTTGTCTTTTCCCAGCGCACGACCGAGCACCACTGATTGTAGAGCTTGGGCAGGTCGCGATAGGAGTGAATTATGCTTTTATAATGCTCGCAGAAAAGGGTTTCAGATGTGGGGCGGACGCACATTCTCTCTTCAAGCTTTTCGTTTCCGCCGTGTGTAACCCAGGCAACCTCGGGAGCAAAGCCTTCAACGTGATCCTTTTCCTTTTGTAAAAGACTTTCGGGGATAAACATAGGCATATAAACATTCTGATGCCCTGTCTTTTTAAATCTTGAGTCCATCTCTTTTTGGATAAGCTCCCAGATGGCATATCCGTAAGGTCTGATTACCATACAGCCTCTTACCGACGAATAGTCAATAAGCTCAGCCTTGATACAGATGTCGGTGTACCATTTGGCAAAATCCTCATCCATTGAGGTGATTTCACGAACTAACTTGTTGTCTGCCATATTAAAAAACTTCCTTTCGGCTTGTAAAAACAAATTCACATCATAATTACTGAAATTATACCATTTAATTTAGCTTTTATCAAGTCTTTTCGCGCCTTAGGGCAAAATTTTAGCAAATTTGGGTGTACTTTTTAAAAAATGTATGGTACAATTTTCTTAATAGCTAAACCTTTAAGGAGGAATAAGAGTGAAACCCATTACAAAAGACCAAATTGTATTTTCATTAAAGCTCGGCGGCATTGAAAACGGCGATGTTGTTTTAATGCACAGCGCCCTATCAAGCATAGGCTTTGTTGAGGGCGGCGCAGATGCTGTTATCGACGCTGTTTTAGAGGCTGTCGGAGAAGAGGGAACCTTTGCCGTTTCGACAATGGCTTTTAACCATCCCTACGACCCAGAAAACGACAAATCCACCGTTGGAATTATCTCGGAAGTACACAGGCTTCGCAAAAACTCAATAAGAAGCCTTCGCCCTGTTCACTGCATTAATGCAATCGGCGCAAAGGCCGAGGAGCTTACACGCGACCACGACAAGTGCGCCACTAACTGCGGCGTCGGCTCGCCTTACCTTAAGCTTCGCGATATGAACGGCAAGATAATCCTGCTCGGCGTTGACAACAACCGCAACACTACCCTTCACGCAATTGAGGATATTATGGATTCGGTTTATCTTGAAAGCCGCGTTTTCCCCGCTCCCAAGTACGTTGAGGGCTACGAAAACAAGACCATTGAGATAAACAAATTCTGCCCCGGTCACCGCGACTTTTTAAAGTTCACCGTTGACCTTCGCCGCGAGGGCGCGCTCACCGAAGTAGTAATCGGAAACGCAACTGCAAAAATTATCGACGTTAAGAAAATGTTTGAGCTTGGCCAGAAGCTTCTTTCAAAGGATCCGCTTTACTTTATGTGCGACAACGAAAACTGCGCCTACTGCGCAAACGCATATAAGCAGCAGGCAGAGAAAGACGCTAAGAGAGCGTAAGGAGGGGTAAAAATGTATAATTTCAGCATAGAAGCCGCAAAAGGAACAGACACCCTCGGATTTAAAAATCTTGAGGTTGATGAACAGTATTTTGGCGCGCCGCTTTACGCTATTTCTCCCGCAGATTTAGAAAATGAGAGAGCCGCGCTAATTAAGAGCACAAACAAGGTTGTTTTATACACAAGCGACCTTTGTGCCTGTCAGTATGACAAATATGTAGTGCTTTTCAGAAATGCACATCTTTTGGGAATTGAAAATGTAAAGCTTTCCTTTAAGGCTGTTGAGAAGGCTAGTGCACAAGAGATAAAAGAGGTTATCAAAATTGCCGCCGCATTTAATATTAAGGTGCTCTTTGAGCTTATGGCAGACTCTATGGACGCCTTCGGCTTTGAGCAGTACGCCGAAATAAGAAGCGAGTCAACAGGACTTATCTTTAACCCCAACGAGTTTGTAAAGCTTCACAAAAACCCCTTCTTAGGAGTTTTTTATAAGACTAAATACCGTGACGATGTAGTTATCCTGCGCGTTCGCGATATGCTTTATGATAGCCTTACACCTATGCCCATAGAAAAAGGCAATGCCGAGGTTAAGGAGATCGCTTCAATTCTTTTGTGCAGAAGCTTTAATGGATATTTCTCATTTGGCAGGTACGGCAACGACATTTCGGTTGAAAGCTGTGTTGACGCATTTACCACAGCACTTTGCAAGATGTGATAGCCATGAAGATTATTGACATAACCGGCGAGATCTACACCGGGATGTGGAGCTACGGCTCGCCCTTTCCCGAAATAAATGTGCGGCCTCTCGGCGAGGTTGGGTTTGTAAAGTACAAGATATACGCCGAGGTTTTCGAGGGAATGAACTCGCAATGCGGCACCTATCTTGAAACCCCTGCGCACTTACTCGGCGACGAGTCCTATCCACTCATTGACCTTGATGTAGAGCGCCTTGTGGACATTCCCACAACGGTTTTAAAACTTAACACAATGGGTCAAAGGGAAATTACGGCAGAAATGATCAAATCAGCCTTTGAAAAGGCTTCTTACTGCGAGGGCGATGCTCTTTTAGTTTGCGCCGATTACGGAAAGCGCTGGAAGGAGAGCGATTATCTTAATCTTTCGCCCTATTTTTCCTTTGATGCAATGCAGTTTATTTTGTCAAAAAAGCCTTTCCTTCTCGGCAGCGATTTTCCGCGCTGGGACAATTTAGAGCGTCCGCAGGGCTTTTGGCAGGATTTTTACAACGCCGACATTTTAATGCTGGCGCCGCTTGTTGATCTTGAAAAGGCGACAGGAGATAAGGTGAGCCTTACCGTTTTGCCCATAAAGGTAGAGAAAACCTGCTGTGCGCCCTGCAGAGCAGTGCTGAAATGTAGGTAAAAAGTAATAGGTAATAAGTAAGAAAAGGGTTTCGCGCAAAAACGCGAAACCCATCCTTAATTTTTCACTCTTCACTATTCACTCTTAACTAAAAAAGGAGCCGTTGAAGGCTCCTTTTTTTATATTCTTGCAACGCCGGTTTTTCTTGCGGCTTCGGCTACAGCCTTTGCAACTGCGGGGCAGATGCGCTCGTCAAATGCGGCGGGGAGAATGTACTCGGCATTTAATTCCTCGTCGGTTATAATAGCCGCGATTGCCTTTGCGGCGGCAAGTTTCATTTCCTCGTTTATATCGCTTGCGCGCACGTCAAATGCGCCTCTGAAAATTCCGGGGAATACAAGCACGTTGTTGATCTGGTTGGGAAAATCGCTTCTGCCTGTTCCCACAACGGCGGCACCTGCGGCCAGGGCTTTATCGGGCATAATTTCGGGAGTGGGGTTTGCCATGGCGAAAACAATGGGATTTTCTGACATGCTCTTTACCATTTCCTCGTCAACAAGATTGGGAGCGGAAACTCCGATAAAGACATCAGCGCCCTTTATAACATCTCTGAGGCTGCCCTTTTCCATATTTCTGTTTGTGATGCGGCTCATTTCAGCCTGAGCGCTGTTTAAGCCCTCGGCGCCCTCATAAATTGCGCCGATTTTATCGCACATAACAACATTTTTAAGTCCGCAGGAGATAAGAAGCTTTGTGATTGAAATGCCTGCGGCACCTGCGCCGTTTATAACGAGCTTAATTTCGCCGATGTCCTTTTTAACAACGCGAAGGGCATTTAAAAGGGCGGCTAAAACAACAACGGCGGTGCCGTGCTGGTCGTCGTGGAAGATAGGAATGTCACATTTTTCCTTAAGCTTCTTTTCAATTTCAAAGCATCTTGGCGCGGCGATGTCCTCTAAGTTTATTCCGCCGAAAGAGCCCGAAATAAGATAGATGGTGTTAACGATCTCGTCAACATCCTTAGATTTAATGCAGAGAGGGAAGGCGTCAACGTTTCCAAACTCCTTAAAGAGCACGCACTTTCCTTCCATAACAGGCATACCTGCCTCAGGGCCGATATCTCCAAGGCCCAAAACTGCAGTGCCGTCGGTTACGACAAGGCACATATTGTGGCGGCGGGTAAGCTCATAGGACTTGTTTATGTCCTTTTGAATCTCTAAACAGGGGGTTGCAACACCTGGGGTGTAGGCAAGCGAGAGAGCCTTTTTGCTGTTCGCCTCGACCCTTGAAACCACCTCAATTTTACCCTTTTTCTCATAGTGCAGAGCTAAGCTTTCCTCTGCAACGGTCATTTTATCAGACATTTTTATAAATGCCCCCTTCTTTTGTCCTTATATAATAACATTTTACTCCTTTTTTGAAAAATAGTAAATACCTAAATGTGACTTTTTACATAAAATAATGTAAGGGTTGCAAAATAAAAAAATATATGTTAAAATGTTAAGGTATAAAGGCGATGATTGGGAAAAGTAACAGCCTGCGCTTTTTAAAGAGAGATGCCCGTTTGGTGCAAGGGCATTATTAAGCCGGACTGTGAAGTGCGTCCATAAGCCCATTCGGTGAAGTTTTTATGTGTAGCCGTTTGCGTTTGCTCTGCGTTAAAGGGCGGCGGATATTTTAGGTCCGTAAGTTACAAGTTTTGGGTGGAACCGCGGCTTTTGCCGCCCCGAAGGTGCAAATGTGCATTTTCGGGATTTTTTTGTTTTTAAGAGGTGATAAAAATATTTGACCGCATAAGATATGATATACGCGCAATACGCGAGCGCGACCCTGCGGCGAGAAACTCTCTCGAGGTTCTGCTTTTATATTCGGGACTTCACGCAGTTATTTATCACCGCTGGGCAAACTTTTTTTACAGACACAAGTGGTTCTTTTTAGCGAGAATGATCTCGCAGACCTCGCGTTTTTTAACGGGAATTGAAATTCACCCCGGCGCGACCATCGGTAAAGGTCTTTTTATAGATCACGGAATGGGAGTTATAATCGGGGAGACCACCGTTATCGGCGATAACTGCACCATCTATCAGGGCGTGACCCTCGGCGGTACAGGCAAGGACAAAGGCAAGCGCCACCCCACCTTAGGAAACAACGTTATGGTCGGCTCGGGCGCCAAAGTGCTTGGTCCGTTTACGGTTGGGGACAACGCAAAGATTGCGGCAGGCGCCGTTGTTTTGGACACAGTTCCGCCTAACACGACCGCCGTCGGCGTTCCTGCAAGGGCGGTTGTGAAAGGCAAAGAGACTATTGCCGCAGACCTTGACCAGATACACATTCCCGACCCTGTTTCGCAGGAGCTTTGCCGCCTGAGAGCGCAAATAGAAGCTCTGCAAAAGAAAATTGACGCTAAAGAAAATGAAAAAGGAGATACAAAATGAAAATTCTAAACACCCTGACGGGCAAAAAAGACGAATTTATCCCTCTTCATGAGGGCGAGGTAAACATGTACGTCTGCGGACCGACTGTTTACAACTACATTCACATCGGAAACACCCGTCCTCTCTGCGTTTTTGACACGCTGCGCCGCTATTTTGAGTACATCGGCTACAAGGTAAACTTTGTTCAGAACTTTACCGACATTGACGACAAGCTCATAAACCGCGCAAACGAGGAGGGCACCACCGTTCCTGCGCTGGCTGAAAAGTACATCGCGGAGTACAAAAAGGATGCCGAGGGCTTAAATGTCAGAGAGGCGACAGTCCACCCCAGAGCCACCGAGAACATCGACAATATAATCGCTCTTATTAAAACCCTTGAGGAAAAAGGCTATGCCTATTCTGTAAACGGCGACGTTTATTTTAGAACCAAGAAATTTAAGGAATACGGAAAGCTTTCGCACCAGCCGCTTCAAGAGCTTGAGGCGGGCGCGAGAATTAACATAAGCGAGCAGAAGGAAGATCCCATGGATTTTGCCCTCTGGAAAGCGGCAAAGAAAGGCGAGCCTTTCTGGCAGTCGCCTTGGGGAGAGGGCAGACCCGGCTGGCACATTGAGTGCTCTGCAATGGCAAAGAGCATTCTCGGCGAGACCATCGACCTTCACTGCGGCGGACAGGACCTTATTTTCCCACACCACGAAAACGAGATCGCACAGAGCGAATGCGCAAACGGAACCTGCTTTGCGCGCTACTGGATGCACAACGGATACATTAACATTGACAATCGCAAGATGTCAAAGTCTCTCGGAAACTTCTTTACTGCAAGAGAAATAGGCGAGCAGTTTGGCTACGAGCCTATCCGCTACATTATGGTTTCCTCGCATTACAGAAGCCCTGTAAACTACAGCACCGAGATAATCGAGCAGGCAAAGGGCGCGCTCGACCGCCTTTACAACTGCCGCGAAAACCTGGCACACGCTAAAGAACACGCAAACGGCGAGGTTGACAGCGCAGCAATAGAAAAGCTTTCGACCTACGAAAAGGTTTTCAGAGATGCTATGGACGACGATTTTAACACCGCCGACGCCTTAGCCGCAATTTTCGACCTTGTTCGCGAGATAAACAGTAATATAATTGGTAAAGAGGCTTCAAAAGAATATGTTACTGCGGCAAGCGAGCTTTTTGAAAAGCTTGTTGACGTTTTAGGTCTTCTCTACGAGAGAAAAAGCGAGAGTGTTGACGAGGAAATTGAGGCTCTTATTGCTGAAAGGCAAGAGGCGAGAAAGAACCGCGACTTTAGGAGGGCAGACGCTATTCGCGACTCTCTTAAAGAGCAGGGAATTATCTTAGAGGATACACCGCAAGGCGTTAAATGGCACAAAACAAGATAAGTTTACAAAAAGGTAACAACCAAAGAGCAAAAATAGTGTAAAATAAAAAAGAACTTATTACAAGGAAGGATGTTTTTTAAATGGGAAAAGCCTCTCGCGTTAGAAACGCTAAACTGGCTGTTGCAGAAATCAAAAAGGAGCAGCAGGCGGCGCTTGATAAGCAAAACCGCCGCAAAAAGCTTACTACTATAATCACTGCAGTTTCGACCGCTGTGGTTTGTGTAGGACTTGTTGTCACCCTTATTGTTTTAAATTGGATTCAGGGAAGCGGCTATCTTTTGCGCTCAAAAACCGCTATGACCTCGGATAACCTCAAAATAAGCGGCACAACCTTTAACTATTTCTACAACTATCAGTATCAGAATTTTGTAAATGAGAATCAGAACTATCTTTCTTACTACGGTCTTGATGCTACGGCTTCATTAAGAAACCAGAATTACGGCGACCAGACCTGGTTTGACTATATGGTAACACAGACACAGAAAAACGTTACCGAGATCCTTTATCTTGCCGAGCAGGCAAATGCCGACGGCGTTTCTCTCACCGAAAAGGATAAAAACGAAATCGACAACTTCTTTGCTTCTTTAAAGGATGCCGCAAAAGAGCAGGATATGGAATACAAGGATTACATCCACATGGCTTACGGAAAGGGCGTTAACGAAACTGACATCCGTCAAGGCCTCGAGCTTTCATTCCTTGCCACAAGATACTACACCGAAAAGATCGACTCGCTTACCTACACAGACAAGGAAATTGACGATTACTTTGACAAAAACAAGAACACCTTCCTTTATTGCGACTACAAGAGCTACACCTTTAATCCTGCCGCAACCGACAAGATGACCGACAAAGAGAAGCAGGCAGAATATGACAAGGTTCAGGCTTACGCCGACCGTCTTGCAAAGGCAACCGATTCCAAGAGCTTTGACGCAATTCTCACAGACATCTTAAAAGAGCAGGGCAAGACCGACACCAACATCAAGTCGGAAGTTGACTCTACCGCCTCCGAGGGCAACACCTACAACAGCGATTCCGATGTTTCAAAGTGGGCATTTGGCGAGAATGTAAAGGTCAACGACACCTACATCTACAAAAACAGCAACGCTCGCACCGTTTATCTCTTAACAAAGGCTCCTTATCGCGACGAGAGCGAGACCGTAAGCGTCCGTCACATCCTCATTTCAAAGGATTCCTATGAAAAGGATGCCGACGCAAAGAAGAAGGCTCAGGAAGTTTTAGATGAGTACTTAAAGGGCGAAAAGACTGCCGAGGCATTTGGAAAGCTTGCCGAGAAGTACACCGAGGATCCCGGATCCAAGACGACCGGCGGACTTTACGAGAACTTCACCGAGGGCACAATGGTTGCAGAGTTTAACGATTGGTCGTTTGATAAAAAGAGAAAAGAAGGCGACACCGAGATCGTTAAAACCGATTACGGCTACCACATTATGTACTATGTCGGCAAGGGCGAGGTAAACTGGAAAAATCAGGTTACAACCGCTATGAAGGACGAGGTTTATGAAAATCTCTACGACAAGATGGACAAGACCTACACCGTAACATTAAACAAAAACATTCTCGATAACATAAACGAGATAAGATTTTATTCCACCGGTACAAACACAGCATCGTAAAAAATTAAAAAAAGGATGAGCCGCTTGGCTCATCCTTTTTTTGTTGGTTGAAATGTCTTTTTTTGTAGAGAAGGCGTTTTTGCCTTCTGAAAGCCTTCTCCTCACAGGAGAAGGTGTCAGCGAAGCTGACGGATGAGGTGGTTTTTGTTTGTAGGGACAGGCGTCAGACGAACGGTCCACAAGGCTGCTTGCCGAACACGACCACGGGGCGTCGAAAATCGCGCAGCCGTAATTTATGTATAGTAAGGCTCCCTTGCCTAAAGGGAGCTGTCAAAACCGCAGGTTTTGACTGAGGGATTTAGGTTTCACGAATTTTTAACAAAGAAACTTAAATAACGGGAGAATCCTCCCACCGCTGTCGCGGTCCCCCCCTCCTTTAGTCAAGGAGGGCTTGATAAGGATTCAGGCTCCCTTGCTTTTATCCCCTCGCCTACAATTTAGTGCTTTTATTGTAGGGAATGCCTTTTCCATTCCGTTAGGTTTTGCCAAAAGATTGCGGAAGGCATAAATGCCTTCCCTACAGTTTGCGTTGCTTCTGTAGGGGACGATTTTATTTAAAAAACCTCACCGTTTTGGTGAGGTTTTTTATACTTATTGTATTATTATATTTAAATATTACAGTTTGTTTTGTATTTTTGCCTTATTCCTCATTATTTTCGACGGTTTCTTCGGTGTCAGCCTCTTCCTCGTCGTCTACATCGGAGGCGCTGTCGGCATCAGGAGCCTCGGCCTCGCCTGTGATCTCATCTTCATCGTGAGGTGTGGCAGAAGCCGAAAGCACATAGGCATCCGCATTTTTGCCAAACTTCATAACTCTGACACCCTTAGAGGGACGGGCAAACTTGGAAATACCCTCGACAGCAATTCTGATGATGATGCCGTCGGAAGAAATCATAATAATATCCTCGTCATCGGTAACGGTGAGAACAGCGGCAACATCGCCGTACTTTTCAACCTTATAGTTGGTAATACCCTTACCGCCGCGGGACTGAAGTCTGTAATCGGTTACATCGCTTCGTCTGCCGTAGCCTGTTTCGCTAATGGTGAGAATTACAGCATCGTCATCACAGGCCGCCATTGTAACAACCTCGTCGTCGGCGCGAAGCTTTATAGAACGGACGCCGCGTGCTGTACGTCCCATAGGACGAACATCGCTTTCAGCAAAGCGAATTGCCTTACCCTTTTTGGTTGCAATAAGCAGGGATTTTTCGCCGTTTGTAAGGGCAACAAAGCGAAGCTCATCACCCTCATCAAGCTCAAGGGCAATAATACCTGTTTTTCTAACATTCTTAAAGGCTTCAAGTGCTGTTTTCTTAATAACGCCGTTTTTGGTGCCCATAACAACATAGCAGGCTTCGTCGATATCTCTGCAGGGAAGCAGCATAGACACCTTTTCCTCGGGCTGCAGCGCTATAATGTTCACAAGATTCATGCCCTTGCCCTGTCTTGTGCCTTCGGGAATTTCGTAAGCCTTTAGCTTATACATTCTGCCAAAGGTGGTAAACATCATAATATAATCGTGGGAGTTGCAAACAAACATAGACTCAACAAAATCGTCTTCTCTTGTTTGCATACCCATAATGCCCTTGCCGCCTCTGTTTTGCACAGAATAGGTGTCGGCAGGAAGCCTTTTAATATAACCGCCCTTGGTCTTTGTGATAACACACATTTCCTCGGGAATAAGGTCTTCTATATCAACCTCGCCCGAAACGGCAGAAATTTCTGTTCTGCGCTCATCCGAATATTTATCTCTTAAGTTTAAGGCCTCGGTTTTAACTATGTCAAGAACTCTTGCCTGCGAAGCTAAAATTTCCTCACATTCCTTGATAAAGGCAAGCTTTTCGGAAAGCTCTTCCTCTATCTTTTGCTTTTCCATACCTGCAAGCTTACCAAGCTGCATCTGAACGATGGCAGTTGTTTGAATATCGTCAAGCAAGAAGCGCTCAGAAAGGCGCTCTTTAGATTCAGGAATGGTTTTAGATGAGCGGATGATTGAAATTACCTCGTCAATAAAATCAAGCGCAACTTTAAGACCCTCTAAAATGTGAGCGCGCTCTTTTGCTTTACGCATATCAAATGCGGTTCTTCTTCTGATAATATCACACTGGAAGTCGATATTATTCTGAAGCATTTCCTTAAGGGTTAAAATCTGGGGCTTGCCGTTTACTATTGCAAGCAAAATTGCACCAAAGGTTGTCTGAAGCGAGGTGTAGGAATAAAGCTTATTTAAAACAACCTGCGGATTGGCGTCGCGCTTTAGGTCTACAACAATTCGCATACCGCCGTCTCTTGCGGAAGAATAGTCAACAACATCGTCGATGCCTTCAATCTTTTTATCGGTTGCCAAATCATAGATATGCTTAACAAGGTCCTTTTTCTTAACCTTATAGGGAATCTCTGTAATTACAATGCGGAATTTTCCATTTGAGGTTTCTTCAATTTCTGCCTTGCCGCGAACAACGATTTTTCCTCGTCCGGTAGCATAAGCGGCGCGGATACCCGCTCTGCCCATAATGACGCCGCCTGTGGGGAAGTCGGGTCCCTTAACATATTCGCAGATATCGGAAAGCTCAGCATCGGGATTATCAATAAGACAGCACATACCGTCGATAATCTCGCCAAGGTTATGAGGCGGGATCTCTGTTGCCATACCGACCGCAATACCCGAAGAGCCGTTTACAAGAAGCTGGGGGAAGCGCACCGGCAAAACCTCAGGCTCATTAAGACGATCGTCATAGTTTGGCATAAAATCAACGGTTTCTTTTTCTATATCATCAAGCATAGAATAAGAAAGTCTGTTCATTTTAGATTCGGTGTAACGATAGGCGGCGGCAGGGTAGCCGTCAATATTACCAAAGTTACCGTGGCCGTCTATTAAAGGATAACGCAGAGAAAAATCCTGCGCCATACGAACCATTGCATCGTAAACAGAGGCGTCTCCGTGTGGATGGTAACGGCCCAGCACCGAACCAACGGTATCGGCGCACTTTCTATAAGCCTTGTCGGGAGTAAGCCCGTTTTCATACATTGTGTAAAGTATTCTTCTGTGAACGGGTTTTAAGCCGTCGCGCACATCGGGAAGAGCTCGTCCAACAAGCACCGACATTGCATACTGAAGCATACTGCTTTTGACTTCATCGGTGATCTCAACGGGAACTATATTAGTTTCAACCGATTCAGGCCAGCGTCTTTCTTCAGGTTTTCTGTTTTTAGCCATTTTTTGTGCTCCTTTCCATAGGCCGACAAAAATGTTCTACCTATGAAATGACTATATTTAAAGTTAATTTATTGTTTTTAGTGAAGCATTGATTTTTTCCTATATATCAAGGTCGGTTGCAAATTGAGCATTTTCCTCAATAAACTGACGCCTCGGCTCAACCTCATCGCCCATAAGAATGGTAAAGGTTTCATCGGCAAGCTGTGCGTCTGCCATTGTGACCTGCAAAAAGGTTCTTCTCTCGGGGTCGAGTGTGGTTTCCCAAAGCTGTTCGGGGTCCATTTCACCAAGACCCTTATAGCGCTGAACATCGGCTGTTCCGCCAAGGCGCTCTATAACCTCTGCCTTTTCCTCGTCGGTGAAAACATCAAAGTGATGCTTACCCTTTGAAATGCGGTAAAGCGGCGGCTGAGCAAGATAAATATGTCCTGTTTCAATGAGCTTTGGCATATAGCGGAAGAAAAAGGTTAAAAGAAGGGTTCTGATGTGAGAGCCGTCAACATCGGCATCGGCCATAATAACGATCTTATCATAGCGAAGCTTTTCGATATCAAAGTTTTCGCCGATTCCTGTGCCAAGCGCCACAATAACGGGAGTTAGCTTATCGTTTCCGTAAACCTTATCGTCTCTTGCTTTTTCAACGTTAAGCATTTTACCCCAAAGAGGCAGGATTGCCTGATAGGTTGAGTTTCTTCCCTCGACAGCGCTGCCGCCTGCAGAATCTCCCTCAACTATATAAATTTCGGTTTTGGTTGCATCGTCTGAAATACAGTCGGTAAGCTTTTCGGGCATACGAGCCTTTCCGCCGATACCCGATTTATTACGAGAAGCCTCTCTTGCCTTTTGGGCGGCCTCGCGGGCATTGGAGGAAGCAATGGATTTTTCGATTATTATTTTAGCATCAGCAGGATGCTCTTCTAAATAACGATAAAGCTGATCGTTTACAAGGTCACGCACGACCTTACCTATAGATGTGTTACCAAGCTTTGCTTTTGTTTGTGACTCAAACTGGGCATCGCTCAGTTTTACCGACACAACGGCTATCATACCCTCTAAAATATCCTCGCCCTTAAGCCTTGCATTGCCCTCTTTAAGATGCTTAAAGTCAAAAGCATATTTATTAACGGCGTTTGCGGCAGCTTGACGGAAGCCCTGTTCGTGTGTTCCGCCGTCAATTGTGTAAAGGGTGTTTGCAAAGGACATAATTTTGCTGTCATAAGCAGTTGACCAAAGAAGCGCAATTTCGGCTGTCTGGTCATTTACCTCGGTGCTTAAATAAATAACATCGTTATGCAGTCTTTCCTTTTTCATGCCCTCAAGCAAGAATTCAACATAGGACTTGATTCCGCCCTCATAATAAAATTCTTCACACTGGGGCTCAAAAACATCTGTTCTGCTGTCTTTAAGCTCAATTCTTATGCCGCCGTTTAAGAAAGCCTGCTCACGAAGGCGCTTTTTGAGGGTTTCGTAATCATAGGTGGTGGTGTCAGTAAATATAGTCGGGTCAGGCTTAAATGTAACGGTAGTACCCGTTTCATTTGTAGTTCCGATGATCTCAAGGTCGGAAACAATATTTCCCTTTTCGTATCTTTGTTTATAGATATTCTTGCCGTCCTTAACCTCTACCTCGAGAAAGTTAGAAAGGGCGTTAACAACCGAGGCGCCAACACCGTGAAGTCCGCCCGAAACCTTGTATCCGTTTCCGCCGAACTTACCGCCTGCGTGAAGTATTGTAAACACAACGGTAACTGTGGGAATGCCTTTTTGGGGATTTATTCCAACAGGGATACCACGTCCGTTGTCTATTACCTTTACAAGACCGTCGTCAAGCAGTTCTACCGTGATCTTATCACAGTAGCCTGCCAGAGCCTCGTCTATTGAGTTATCTACAATTTCATAAACAAGGTGATGAAGACCGCGTTCACCCGTAGAGCCGATATACATACCGGGGCGTTTTCTAACCGCCTCTAACCCTTCGAGCACCTGTATTGAATTTTCATCGTAAGCCTGTTTTACCTGCTCCACTTTTTTTCCTCCGTTTTAGGTTTTCTATATCCATTTTAATACACAAATGTTTTCTATAATGGAAATTCTTGAAATTTTCCATTTAATCTCTTTTTAAGGGTTTGAACAGAAATCTGAGAAATATATGCTGTTTGCTTTTCTCCCTCTTTGCAAACAACAAAGCTTTTGGGAAGCTCATTAGTTACATAAACAACCTCATTTTTTTTAGAGACCGCTGACAAAAATGCTTTGGTATCCTTTGAAATTGAGGTGTTTTCTATATCAAATATGCCGATTATGTTGCGCACAGGCACAACACAGTCGTTTCCAAGATGAAGAAACATTTATTTTCCCTCGCTCTTAATTTTTCCACCGGAAACAATAAAGGTTTTGTTATTTTTGGTGTCTTTAAAAAGCTCGTCCTGACAGCAGGTTATAAAAACCTGAAAATCCTCTATTTTTTCGAGCAAATATTTCTGCCTTACTATATCAAGCTCGCTCATAACATCATCAAGCAGCACGATAGGAGCCTTGCCGCTTAAATTTTTTATAAGCGCCGTTTTTGCAAGCAGCAGCGCCAAAACTGCGCTTCTCTGCTGACCTTGAGATGCAAAGGTGCGCGCTTCTTTTGAGTTTATAAGCACGGTAAGATCATCTCTGTGAGGTCCGTAAAGACAGGCCTGCGCCGCCTCTTCTTTAAAAAAATTTTTTTCTATCTTTTCAAGAAAAGCCTCGGCAAGTTCGCTTTCGCTTATCTCTGTATCCTCGCAAAAGCTGCATTTATACAAAATGTCAAGGTTTTCCTTTTCTCCCGCCATTTCAAAAAAGCTTTTCTGAGCAAAGGGAACAAGCCTTTTAAGTAGCTCGCATCTGCTTTTTACAACGCTGGCGCCGAAAAGCGCGAGCTGACTATTCCATATCTCGATATTTTCTCTTGACTCCTGCGCCTTTAAAAGCGCATTTTTCTGCATAACAATGCGGTTGTATCTGCTTAGAGTCTTTGCATAGGCAGGAAAGAGCGAGCAGAGCAAAATATCAATATAATTTCTTCTTACAGACGGGCCCGATTTTATAATTTCTAAGTCGTCAGGGGAAAAAACCGTCATCTGAGCGGCCGACAAAAGTGCTCTTGCCGACTTATAGCTTTTTCCGTTTCTTAAAACCTTCTTTAAAGGTTTTTCTCCCTTTACATCACAGCCTATCTTTAAAACAGACTCCTCGCCATTTTCATCAAAGCAGCCGCCTATAAAATAGGTGCTCTCATTAAATGAAACAAGTTCTCTGTCCTGTGCGCCGCGAAAGCTTTTATTGCCCGATAAAAGCCAGATAGCCTCTAAAAGATTTGTTTTGCCCTGAGCATTTTTTCCTAAAATTATGTTTACATTAGGGCTAAAACTCAAGGAAACCTCATCAAGATTGCGAAAATTCTTAATTTCAACAGCTTTAAGATGCATTTTTTATCATCCTATAACCTTAAAGCTTTTTCCATTTACAAAAACCGTATCATTTGGATAAAGCTTTTTCTTTCTCATTGTGCAAACTTCTCCGTTTACACAGACCTGCCCGTCTTTAATAATGATTTTTGCCTCGCCGCCTGTCATGCAAACGCTGGCAAACTTCAAAAAAGAATCGAGCTCGATATAAGGTGTTTTAATTTTTATCTCAGTGTTCATATTTATTAAGCCTCATTGGTAATACAAGGAATGTGTAATCGTCGCTGTCGGGCGGGATTATCTTAACGGGGTTTTCTGCGCGGTTTAGGCAGATTATAACCTCGTCGTTCTTGCAGTTTTTAAGCGCTTCTAAAAGATAGCGGTTGTTAAAGCCTATCTCAACGTCGGGGCCTTCAATGCTTGCAGGAAGTGTCTCGCTGATCCTTCCGACATTTGTTGCACACTCGATGCTGACCTTGTTATCCGAGAAAAAGAGCTTAACGGGGTTTATAAGCTTTTCCTCGGTTACTATTGAAACGCGCTCAAAGCATTCTATAAAAATTCTTCTGTTTATTCTTACATTTGTTGTGCTTGTCTTAGGAATTGCCTTTTCGTAATCTAAAAACTCGCCTTCAAGAAGCCTTGAAATAACGGTGTAATTTCCTATCTCAAAAATAATGTGCTTTTTAGAAAGATTTATCGAAACCTTTTCATCATAATCCTCGCTTATTATCTTCATAAGCTCATTTAAGGTCTTTCTCGGAACAACAAAGCTTTTTTCGCCGATGTCCTCAATTTTTCTTCTGCAATGAGCGAGTCTGAATCCATCAACAGAAATCAAATTAAAGTAACCGTTTTTAATATCAAACTTTGAGCCTGTGTGAACAGGGCGCTGTTCTGTAAGGGCAATTGCAAAAAAGGTCTGGTTTATCATATCTCTAAGCTCGCCCTGAGAAAGTGAAAAATAATTGTCGATGCTTAAAGAGGGAAGATCGGGAAATTCGTCTGCCGCAATTCCCATAATTTTAAATTCGGCATTGCCGCTGTTTATTGTGCAGAGATATTTGCTGTCAAGATCAAAAGAAACCTCGTTTCCGTCCATCTTAACAAGCATTTCAAGAAGAAGCTTTGCAGGGAAGATGACATCTCCTTCTCTTAAAACCTTGGCTTCAATTGTAGCGGTGATGCCTATCTCAAGATCGTAACCCGCTAAAAACAGCGTGTTGCCAAAACTTTTTAATAAAATTCCTTCAATTGCGGAAATCGCAGACTTCTGACTTACTGCACCTATAACCTTTGTAACGGCGGCTTTCATTTCTTCCTTGTTGCAAGTTATTTTCAAGGCAGTTCTTCCTTTCTCGTTTGTGTGTATGTAATATATTTATTAGTAATAGTAGTAATAGAGGGTGTGAAAATGTTAATAACTTTTTTATTTGGCTTAAGACAGCCCAAAACAAGCATAAAGTTATTAAATTCGGCCGGTTAAAAAAATCTTAATAAGTTAAAAGTTTGTGTTGAAAAAAATGTAAAAACAAACTCTGTTGAAAACTCGGATGTGGAAAACTAATAACTTGTTGAAAAGTGGCAGAATTATGTAAACTAAGGTAAACCATGTTAATAACTTTGTGAAAAGTGTTAATAACTGCTATTTTCAGTTGCCTCTGATATTCTTGATAATATCTTGTATCAAGCGCTTTTTGTGCTGGTCGGTTGCCATAAGATCCTTAACGGTGGAAATCGCATAAATAACGGTTGTGTGATCTCTTCCGCTAAATTCGGCACCGATTGCTTTTTGAGAAAGCTGGGTGGTTTCTCTTAAAATGTACATTGCTATCTGGCGCGCCTCTGTAACCTCCGAGTTACGCTTTTTGGAGCGGATGTCCTCAACCGCGACATTAAAGGTTTTGGCAACCTCACTTATTATCTTTTCAACCGTTACAGAAATAGGCTGATCGGAATTTAAAACATCGCGGATGGCATTTTGTGCCGTTAAGAGAGAGGGGGCCTGTCCCTCAAATAGCTTGTAAGCCTGTATCTTTTTAACAACGCCTTCGAGCTGACGGATGTTGCTCTTAAGCCTGTTTGCAACAAATTCGCAGACCTCGTTTGGCATATCAAGCTCAAGCGCGTCGGATTTGCGGCGAATGATTGCAACGCGGGTCTCAAAATCGGGCGGCTGAATATCGGCAAGAAGGCCCATCTCAAATCGGTTTCGCACCCTTTCGGTAAGCGATGCCATATCCTTAGGCGGCCTGTCCGATGTGAAAACTATCTGCTTGCCGGCCTGATAGAGATAATCAAAGGTGTGGAAAAATTCTTCCTCTGTTTGCGGCTTGCCGATTATAAACTGAATGTCGTCCATTAAAAGCACGTCGGCGCTGCGGTATTTTTCCTTAAATGGTGCAATATGGTCGGTAAAAGAATGGTCCTGCTTATTTTTTTGAAGCGCCTCAATAAGCTCGGCGCCAAACTGCTCGGCGTTTGTGTAAATAATCTTTGTGTTAGGTCTGCGGCGCTTTATCTCGTTAAATATCGAATACAAAAGGTGGGTCTTTCCAAGGCCGGAATCGCCGTAAAGGAAAAGGGGATTATAGGTCTGGGCAGGGTTCTGAGCAACCGAAACACAGGCGGCGTGGGCAAACTTATTAGACGGGCCGACGATAAAGGAAGAAAAGGTGTACTTAAAGCCGCCGTTTTCGATAAAGTCCTCATTATCGTCGCCTGCCCTAAGCTTTGCTCTCGGCATAAGGCGGGTGCTTGAGGGAACCTCTGAAAGCCCATCCTCAGAAACTATTTCAATCGTTACATCAAAGCCCATGACCTCATAAAACGCATCACGAAGAAGCTTTGAATATTGCTCCTGCACCGTTTTTTTCTGGAAAACAGTGTTAACGCTTAAGGTTACAACACCCTCTTCAAGACTGACCGGGGAGAGAATATCTATCCAAAGGTTGTAGGCAATTCTTGAAAGGCGGTTATTTTCGATATATTCGGTCTGTATATACTCTAAAACCGCTTTCCAGACATCGAAAAAGGAATACATAAAAACACTCCTGAATACAAAATTTAGCTTAAATAAACGGGGTATACCTAATCTCTTACATTATAACATTTTTACACATTGATTTCAAGAGAAAACGCAATCTTTTTTACTTATATATTATATATTAACTTATAAGTATATAGGCACAAAAAAACAGAAAGAAAAAACATAAAAAAATTTTAGCTTATATTGTGTATTTTTCTAAAAAAAATAAATTTAACCCCATTTTATAGGTTTAAAGCCGAATCGGACAAACCGAATTTACAAAAAAGTGCTTGACTTTAAGGGGTCTGATAGGATATAATGCTATATTGCATAAGGATTATTTTCGGTCGGCAGGAAAAGCCGCGTAAATTTTATGATCCGATTAACGTTTTGGGAGGAATAGATATGCTTAGAACCTATCAGCCGAAAAAGCTTCAGAGAAAGAAAGAACACGGCTTTATGAAGAGAATGGCTACAAAGAACGGCCGTAAAGTTTTGGCACGCAGACGTGCAAAGGGCAGAGCTCGCCTGAGCTATTAAGAAAGCCAAGGCCACTTATGTTTAAGTGGTCTTTTTCTCTTTATTGTAAAGGCAAAATATGTAAGTAAACAGGCTTTTGCAAGGTGGGAAATTATGGAAAAGTATCAAAGAATTAAACAAAATTCGCAGTTTAAGAGGCTATACCAAAAGGGTGTTGCCCTCGTTTCCCCCTGCCTTGTTTGCTATATCAGAAATAATAAAGTCGGGGCGGTCAGGCTTGGTTTGACCGTTTCAAAAAAAATCGGCTCTGCAGTTTTGAGAAACCGCGCAAAAAGAGTTTTGCGTGTTGCCGCAAGGGCGGCTGTAAAAGAGGGTCTTAGATCTGCAGACATTTTGCTTGTAGCCAGAGGTAAAACTCCTTTTGTCAAAAGTACACGGGTTGAAAGTGAGCTTTTTGAGCTTCTTAAAAAGGGCGGCTACCTTGCAGAAAAAGAGGAAAAATGAAAAAAGTTCTGATTTATCTTATAAGCCTTTACAAAAAGAAAATATCTCCTAACACACGTGCGCACTGCCGTTTTCGCCCAACCTGCTCATCCTTCGCCATAGGGGCAATAGAAAAGCACGGGGCAATTTTAGGCGGTCTTATGGCTGTCTGCCGCATTTTGCGCTGTAATCCCTTTTTTCGCGCAGGGTACGACCCGGTGCCCGACCGATTTACTTTAAGAAGCGGCGTTGGCAGATACACAGAGCCCTCGGTTTGCGAAAAGTGTGAAAAAAGAGATGTGTGCGACCGCACTCGATGTATTTAATTGGCATCCTATTAAACTAAAGGAGCAGTAATATGAATTTTTTAATGAACCTTATCGGTTATCCGCTCGGATGGATAATGTGGGCGGCTTATCAGGTGATACCTGTTTACTCAATTGCGCTTATTATCTTTACCGTTGTTATGAAAGCCGCAATGATTCCTCTCGGAGTAAAGCAGCAGAAGAACACTGCGCATATGCAGCTTTTCAAACCAAAGGTAGATGAAATAAATAAAAGATACAAGGATAAGCCTCAAAAGGCTCAGGAAGAGATAAGCAAGCTTTACGAGCGCGAGGGCTACAACCCCTTAAGCGGTTGCTCCTCAATGTTTATCCAGCTTCCTATCATCTATGGTCTTATCGACGTTGTTTACCGCCCCATGACACACATTTTAAGGCTTGACAGCGCGGTTATCGAGGCGGCAAAGAACATTCTTAAGTCGGTTAAGGCTGTTGCTGAAAAGGACCTTGCGGCAATGGGCTCTGAGCTTAGAGTTTTGGGCCAGCTTGATGCTCACAAGGATGCGCTTATAAACGGTGCAAACGGCATTGAGGGTATCGGCGCAGAGGCTTACGAGAAAATGACAAGCCTTGACCTAAATCTTTTTGGAATTATAAACTTAGGCGAAACTCCCACCTGGGCACTTAATGCGCTTATTTTAATTCCGATCTTCTCGCTTATTACCGCTTTGGCATCCTCCATTATTTCGATGAAGATGACCCAGGGTGTAAACGATGCACAGGGCAAGGGATGTTCCTATGCAATGATGTTCGGTATGCCCTTTATGTCGGCATATTTCAGCTTTTTAGTTCCTGCAGGTGTTGGTCTTTACTGGATCATTTCAAACGTTCTTGCAGGTGTACAGAGCATTATCTTAAGAAAGATAATTACGCCCGAAAAGGTTAAAGAAATGATTGAAAAAGACAAGCAGAAGGGTAAAAAGAAGAAAAAATCCAAATTTATGACAAAGCTTATGGAAGCTCAGGAGCAGGCGGCCGCCCAGCAGGGAGCCTACAGCAAGGGAGAAAAGGAGCTTTCTGACGAGGAGCAAAAGGCACTCGCCGAGGCAAAGCGCAAAAAGAGCCTTTCGGACAGCGAAAAGCTTGCCGAAGCAAGAAGAAGATATGCCGAAAAGTACGGCGATGATATTTAAGTAATAAACACCGAGCGGTGTTTAAATAGACAGTCGGCTTTTTGTCGGCGGAGAGGTTGTTAATATGGAGGAACTTATTTTTTCTGCCAAAACGGTCGGGGCAGCTGTAGAAGAAGCCGCCGCATCGTTAAAAATAGAGGCAGACAAGCTTTCCTACGAGGTTATTGAGGAAGGCAAAAAGAGTCTTTTTGGTTCAAAAGACGCAAAAATTCGTGTTATCTTAAATGCAAAAACCGAGAGAGTTAAAAGGTTTATGACCGATATTGTTGCCGCATTTCCCCTTGAGGATGTAGAGGTAGAGGTAACAGAGGAGGATGGTGCAGTTAAGATCGAGCTTTCGGGAGAAAACGCATCATATCTCATCGGAAGAAGAGGTGACACATTAAACTCGCTTCAGTACCTTGCCGGCCTTGTTGTAAACAATGGCGAGGAAAAGTACAGCCGTGTTACCCTTAACATCAACGGCTACAGAGAAAAGAGAGAAAAAACTCTGCAGGCGCTTGCAAAAAGGCTTTCAAATCAAGCCTTAAGAAGCGGCAGAAGCGTAACTCTTGAGCCCATGGCTCCCTACGAGAGAAGAATTATTCACGCAACAGTTCAGCTTATAGACGGCGTAAGCTCATCCTCTATCGGCGACGAGCCTAACCGCAAGGTCGTTATTTCAAGCGACAATCCGAGAGCCGCTCGCGACAGACGTGACAGACGTGACAGACGCTCAAAGGCTCCTGTACGCAGAGAGTCGTCCGACAGCCTTATTAAAGATGATTTTCTCACCTCAAGCTCTACAATTGAGGGTCTTAAAAGAGAAAAGGAGCTGCGTGACGCCGCATTTCCTCTTTACGGCAAGGTTGAGCTTGACTAAAACACATTTTATATATTCTGTTTAATTTAGCACTATATATAGTGTTTTAAACAAACGAGAGCGGCATATCCTTTGATATGCCGTTTGTCTTATCTAAAAAAGAAGGAAAAATTATGAACAGTTATTCTGACACTATAGCCGCAATTTCAACTGCGGCGCATCCCTCAGCGGTTTCTATGGTTAGGCTTTCGGGCGAGAATGCAATCGAGATTGCAGAAAAAATATTTGCCTCGCGCTCAGGGAAGTCTTTGCGCGAGCTTTCGGGCTACAGCGCGCTTTTCGGAGATGTCTTTGATGAACAAGGCGTTTTCGACAATGCGGTGGCCTTAATATTTCGTGCGCCTAAAAGCTACACCGGCGAAAACACCGTTGAAATAACGGTTCACGGCGGAATATATCTTACAAAAAGGCTTTTGCGCGCCGCTGTTTCTAACGGCGCTCGTCTTGCACAGGCGGGCGAGTTTACCAAAAGAGCTTTTCTAAACGGCAAAATGACCCTTTCACAAGCCGAGGCAGTAACCTCGCTTATTTCGGCTCAGGGCGCAGAGCAGGCAAAGGCGGCGCTTGAGGCGGCAGAGGGCAGGCTCTTTAAAGAAAGTCAGAATATTAAACAAAAAATAGTCACCCTTTTGGGACAGATAGCCGCCTATTGCGATTATCCCGACGAGGATATAGTCGATGTTTCACGTGAAACACTCGTTTCTGAGCTTGAGGAGATTTACGCAAAGCTTGACAAGATGACAAGTGGCTTTGAAAGAGGAAGCGTTATAAAAAGCGGAGTTGACACCGCTATTGTAGGAAGTCCCAACGTTGGCAAGTCGACTATTATGAATCTGCTTTCAGGCTTTGAAAAAAGCATTGTAACCTCTATCGCGGGCACCACCCGCGACATAGTTGAGGACACTGTAAGGGTAGGGAATTTCACCCTGCGGCTTTCTGACACGGCGGGAATCAGAGAAACCGAGGACACGGTCGAGTCGGTCGGCGTTGAGAGGGCGAGAAAAAGGCTTGAGAGCGCTGCGCTTATTTTAGCGGTTTTTGACGGGTCGAGAGCGCTTTCGAAGGACGACCTTGACTTAATTAAGGCGGCGCAGGGCAAAAACTGCGTTGCTGTTATAAACAAGGATGACCTTGAAAGCAAAATTGACGAGGTTTATATAAAGAGTAAATTTGAGCTTTGCGTTAAGATCTCGGCGGCAAATAATATCGGATCTGATGAGCTTTGTGACGCTATTTGCTCGGCGCTTGAAATGTACAAGCTTGACGGAGATGCCCGTCTTTTGATAAACGAGCGCCAGTACGACTGCGCAAAAAGAGCGCAAAATGAGATTTTGGTGGCGCTTAATGCCACAAAATCGGGTCATATGCCCGATATGATAGCGATAAACTTAGACGAGGCTCTGCGCGCACTCTTAACTTTAACCGGCGAAGAGGCAACGCAGGCGGTTGTAAACGAGATCTTTTCCAAGTTCTGTGTTGGAAAATAGGCAAAGCAAGGGGAAATTTTTATGAGAGAATATTCGGTTGCAGTAATCGGTGCAGGACACGCCGGTGTTGAGGCGGCGCTTGCCGCGGCAAGACTCGGCGAGAAAACCGCGCTTTTTACAATTAACCTTGATGCAATTGCCAATATGCCCTGCAATCCATCAATCGGCGGAACTGCAAAGGGTCATCTTGTCAGAGAAATAGACGCTCTCGGCGGCGAAATGGCGCGGGTTGCGGATGAAACCTTTTTGCAGAGCAGAATGCTTAATCGCGGAAAAGGTCCTGCGGTGCATTCTTTGAGAGTGCAGTCGGACAGGGTCAAATATCACACCGCTATGAAAAAAAGGGTGGAAAACGAGCCTAATATAGATATTATCCAGGCTGAGATCGTAAAGCTTATCTGTGAAAACGGAAAGGTGCGCGCTGTTGTAACGGCGCTTGGCGAGCGTTACGAGGCAAAAACCGTTATTATAGCGTCGGGCACATATCTAAAGGCGACCATTCACGTCGGTGAGGCAAGCTATAATTCGGGTCCCGACGGGCATCTTGCCGCAAACGGACTATCAGACAGCTTAAAAGAAGCAGGAATAACCCTGCGCCGCTTTAAAACGGGAACTCCTGCGAGGGTCCACAGGCGCAGTATCGACTTTTCGCGCCTTGAGGTTCAGGAGGGCGATGAGCCGATCGTTCCGATGTCCTTTGAAACAAAGGGCGAGCTTAAAAACCGCGCCGTTTGCCACATTGCTTACACAAACGCAAAAACTCATGAAATTATAATGGGTGCGCTTGACCGCTCGCCGCTTTATTCGGGGCGAATTGAGGGTGTCGGCCCGAGATACTGCCCCAGCATTGAGGATAAGGTGGTGCGTTTTTCCGAAAAGCCGCGTCATCAGCTATTTATCGAGCCTATGGGCGAGGACACCGATGAAATGTACCTGCAGGGAATGAGCTCTTCGCTTCCTGTTGAGGTGCAGGAGAGGATGTACCGCTCTATTGAAGGGCTTGAAAATGTTGAGATCATGCGCAATGCATACGCGATAGAATATGATTGCTGTGACCCCACCGAGCTTTTCCCAAGCCTTGAATTTAAAAAGGTAAAGGGGCTTTACGGCGCAGGCCAGTTTAACGGCACCTCAGGCTACGAGGAGGCGGCGGCGCAGGGACTTGTTGCCGGAATTAACGCCGCAAGAAAGGTGCAGGGCAAGGAGCCTGTTATCTTTGAGCGCAGCCAAAGCTATATCGGCACCCTCATCGACGACATCGTAACCAAGGGCTGTATGGACCCTTACAGAATGATGACCTCGCGCTCGGAATACAGGCTTTACTTAAGGCAGGACAATGCCGACCTTCGTCTTTTGGAAGTAGGTTATGAGATAGGACTTGTAAGCGAGGAGAGATATCAGCGCTTTTTAACTAAAAAGGAGCAGATAGCCGCCGAAATCGAGCGCCTAAACCACACAGGAATAGCAGGAAGCGAGGCTCTTAATAAGCTGCTTGTTTCACGTGAAACATCTCCCGTTTTAAACGGAGCCACCCTTGCGGACCTTATTCGCAGGCCGCAGATAAGCTACAGCGATCTTGAACCTTTTGATAAAGACCGTCCGTCCCTTGCGCCCGAGGTTTGTGAGCAGGCAGAGATAGAGATAAAATACGAGGGATATATCAAAAAGCAGCTTTTGCAGGTTCAGGAGCAGCATAGGCTTGAAAAGCGCAGGCTTTCGCCCGACATAGATTACAGAGGGATTGTGGGCCTGAGGCTTGAGGCGGCAGAAAAGCTTAACAAAATAAAGCCGCTTTCGATAGGCCAGGCGGCAGGCATTTCGGGGGTAAACCCTGCCGATATTGCCGTTCTTTTAATCAGAATGGAAGGACAGGGAAATAAATGAGAAACATAGAGATACTGCCCTTTGACAGAGAATTTTTATTAAACGCCGCTAAAGAGGCGGGCTTTGAGCTTTCGGATGAGCAGTGCGATAGTTTAGAGCGCTATTACGAGGTGCTTGTAGATTATAACAACAAGGTAAACCTCACCGCCATAACCGACCCAAAGGGCGTTGCCATCACCCACTTTGTCGATAGCCTTACCCTCTTAAACGCCGACATCAAAGAGGGTGCGCGCCTTGCTGACATCGGCGCTGGCGCAGGCTTTCCGTCGGTTCCGGCAGGAATTTTCCGCCCTGATTTAGACTTAACTCTTATAGACAGCCTAAACAAGCGAATTACCTTTTTAGAGCATCTTTCGAGCGAGATAGGCGTTCCGCTTACGGCGCTTCACCTGCGCGCCGAGGAGGCAGGCAGAAAAAAGGAACTGCGAGAGCAGTTTGATGTGGTTTGTGCCAGAGGAGTTGCAAAAATTTATCTTCTCTGCGAATACTGTTTGCCGCTGCTTAAAAAAGGCGGAAAGCTCGTTTGCATGAAGGGGCCTGCGCCCGATGACGAGATAAAAGAGGCTAAGCGCGCTATAAGCGAGCTTGGCGGCAGCTTAAAAGAGGTAAAGAGATTTAATCTGCCGGATGAGAGCGGCAGAAGCCTTGTTATCATAGAAAAAACATCGACAACTCCTGCCAAATATCCGCGGCAATCTGCAAAGATAGCCAAAATACCGCTAATTTAGCCTTAAAAAATAAAAAATGCGGCGAATTGCGCGACCGATTTAGCTTTTAAGTTACACAAAAAGTGTGTTATTCTTGCATTAAAGCTAAAAAGGGGGACGTTAAAATGAAAACCGCCGCAGAAAAACAAATTTTTACATCGAGCCGCGTTTCAAGAATAAAACTCAGCGAAATTTCTGAAAACGCCGCTCAGCCGAGAACAAGGTTTGACACCGCCTCAATAGAACGCCTTGCCCAAAGCATTTCACAAAACGGACTTTTACAGCCGCTTTCTGTGCGCAAAGCGGGCAAAAAATACGAGCTTATCGCAGGCGAAAGGCGGCTTCGTGCCCTGCGCCTTTTAGGGTGCGAGAGCGCACCCTGTATCGTGGTTGACGTCGATGAGGAAAAATCGGCAGTTCTCGCACTTATTGAAAACATTCAGCGCGAGGATCTAAGCGTTTTTGAGCAGGCCGACGCTATAAAACAGCTTATCGAGCGTTGGGGCGTTTCGCAAAGCGAGGCGGCAGAAAGGCTTGGGCTTTCGCAATCTGCGGTTGCAAACAAGCTTAGAATTTTGCGCCTGCCTTATGAGGACAGGCAGATAATAACTGAAAATAAGCTTACCGAGCGGCATGCAAGGGCGGTGCTCAGAATTGAGGACGGCGCGCTTCGCCGCAGAGCGCTTGTTCACATTGCGGCGGCTTCTCTTAACGTTGAGCAGACCGAGAGATACATAGAAAAGCTTATCAGCCCCAAGAAAAAGGGCGGCACAAGGCTGGTCTTTAAAGATCTGCGCCTTTTTACAAACACCATCAATATGGCGGTTGAAACCATGCGCAAAAGCGGTGTTAAGGCGTCTTATGTAAAGGGCGAGTCGGAAGGCTTTATAGAGTACACAATAAAAATACCAAAACCTGCCATGCAGAAATGAAAAAGAGGACAAAATGGGCAAAATTTGTTGTTTTACGGGACACAGGGAAATTACTGATAACGATGCAGAGCTTGCAAAAAGGCTTAAACAAGAGCTTGCTTTGCTTATTGACGACGGGTTTGACACCTTTAGAGCAGGCGGCGCACTGGGCTTTGATATGCTTGCCGCCGATGTTGTGCTTTCGCTTAAAAAGCATTATCCCGAAATAAAGCTTGAGATTTTTGTCCCTTGCCTTACCCAGAACAAATATTACACCGCCGAGCAAAACAGATGTTATTTAGATCAGATAAACGCCGCCGACAGAAGAGTCTGCTTTTCAAAGGAGTATTATAGAGGCTGTATGATGGTGCGAAACCGCGCGCTTGTTGACGGCGCGGACCTCTGCATCGCATACCTAAGAAAGACAAGCGGCGGCACGGCCTACACCGTAAATTACGCAAAAAGCAAGCAGGTTAAAATTATAAATTTGTAGGGACAGGCCTCCCGGACTGTCCGAGGGCGCTTACCAAACACGACCACGGGGCGTCGAAAATCGCCGCCCCCTACGGTTTTGTGTTTTTATTTTGTAGGGAATGCCTTTTCCATTCCGACAGCATGTATGTTTTTGTTTTTCGGAAGGCATAAATGCCTTCCCTACATTTTTATTTATTTTGCGAAATCTGTCGAAAAAACAAAAAATAAAACTTCTTTACATAACTCAAAATGCTTGGTATAATAAAATTACAATCTTTATAAAGGAACGAGAAAATGGGAAAGATCATCGTTTTGGCAAATCAAAAAGGCGGCGTTGGTAAAACCACCTGCGCCGTAAATATAGCCGCCGGCGTTGCCGCGCTGGGCAAAAAGGTCCTGCTTGTCGACATTGACCCGCAGGGAAATGCCACCAGCGGCCTCGGAATAAACAAGCGCTCGGTTTTAAGATCGTCTTACGAAATGCTCTGCTCGGGTGCTCCTGCCGCAGAGGCGACAGTTAAGAACGTTTTTAAAAACCTCGACGCAATTCCGTCGAGCCTAAACCTCGCGGGAGCCGAGATCGAGCTTGCCGCCAAAGAGGGCAGGGAGTCCTGTCTTAAAAAGGCGCTCTCGCTTGTGAGGGATAATTACGATTTTATTTTTATCGACTGCCCTCCCTCGCTCGGAGTGCTAACCATAAATGCCCTTTGCGCCTGCGACAGCGTGCTTATTCCCATTCAGTGCGAGTATTACGCGCTGGAAGGCCTTTCCCAGCTTATGAACAGCGTCCGCACAATAAAAAGGCTTTACAATCAGAATATCGGCATCGAGGGCGTTGTGCTTACGATGTATGACGGAAGACTTAACCTTACCGTGCAGGTTGCAAACGAGATAAAAAAATATTTTCCCAACAAGGTTTACAAAACCGCCATTCCCAGAAATGTCCGTCTTTCAGAGGCGCCCAGCTTTGGAAAACCCGTTATTTATTACGATGCTGTTTCACGCGGTGCCAAGGCTTATATGGAGCTTTGCGCCGAGATTATTGCAAAGAATAGATAACAATCTGTATAATATCTCTTGATTATTACATATAGTAAAGGAGTTAAAACCAATGGCAGTTAAAAAGGGAGGTCTCGGAAAGGGACTTGACGCGCTTTTTCAGGATAATATAGTTGAAAACGAGTCGGGGGTAGTAACCCTGCGCCTTTCGGAAATAAAACCCAATCATGAACAGCCGAGAAAGCATTTTGACGAGCAGGCGCTCATTGAGCTTGCCGACTCAATAAGAGAGCACGGAGTTCTCCAGCCGCTTATCGTCCGCCCTATGCTCGGCGGCGAATATCAGCTTATTGCAGGCGAGAGAAGATATAGGGCCGCAATGATGGCTCAGGTCGCATCTGTTCCTGTTGTTATAAGAGAGTTTTCGGACATTGAGGCAATGGAGGTTGCTCTTATTGAAAATCTCCAGCGCCGTGATTTAAACCCCATTGAAGAGGGCGAAGGCTACAAGGCGTTGGCCGAGCAGTTCTCGCTAACTCAGGCCGAGATTGCCAAGAGGGTTTCAAAATCGCGCTCGGCAGTTGCAAACGCTATGCGCTTAGTCGAGCTGCCCGACGAGGTTAAAAAGGCTGTGTCAGACGGCAGTCTTACTATGGGACACGCAAGAGCGCTTCTCGCACTTCAGGAAAACGAGCAGATATGCTCTGCCGCCGCCGAGGTCGTTTCAAAGGGCCTTTCTGTGCGCCAGACCGAGCAGATGGTCTCGAAGCTTTCCCGCTCGCCCCGCCCCCAGAGCATAAAGCCGAGGGTCGAGAGCTTTTACAAGGAGCTCGAAATTGCCCTTGAAAAAACCTGGGGCAGAAAGATAAGGATCAATCCCTCGTCTGACCACGCAGGCAGCATTACCGTTGATTATGTCAGCCGCGAGGATCTTATTGAGCTCACCGAGCGCCTTACAGGCAAGAAAATCAACTCAGAAGAGTTTTAATTGATTACAAATAGTAATTTTATAGCAAAATATTACAAAAAGTAAATCTCCCGATGGCTGTCGGGAGATTTTTGTTTGTTTAACCAAAACCACTCGACGCTGTGAGAATTGGATTTTTGCTGCAGACAAATTTTTGAGCGGTAGTGCAAATGTTTAACATATACAAGCTACTGTGTTGCTGTGGCTCCTTTTCGCCGCTGTCGCAGTTTTGCTTACTCTCGGAGTAAGGCATATCTTGAGGCTGTTTGCCGGCAGTAACTAACAATTATAGCCGGGCGGTATCCCAAACCCGGAAAAACAAAAAGGCCGGTTTTAATAAAAAAGGGATAACATTGTTTTCTGCAGGAAAGATAAAAACAAAACAAAAATCTTGCCCTTTAAGGCGATGTGTGTTAAAATATACGAATACAAATATTATTATTTAAGGAAGTAATATTTATGGAGTTTCGCATTGAGCACGATTCTATGGGAAAGGTAAAGGTCCCTGCTAATAAAAAATGGGGCGCCCAGACCCAGAGAAGCTTTGAAAATTTTAAAATAGGCTCTGAAAAAATGCCGGGGGAGATAATCTGTGCCATTGCCCTTATAAAAAAGGCGGCGGCAGAGGCAAACTCCTCATTTTTCCCCGAAAAAATGACGGCCGAAAAGCGCGACGCAATTAAAGACGTCTGCGAAAAAATTATGGCGGGTGAGCTTTACAGCGAGTTTCCTCTCGCTGTCTGGCAAACGGGATCCGGCACCCAGACTAACATGAACGTCAATGAGGTTATTGCAAACTGTGCAAACGAGGCGCTCGGTCAGAAAAAGGTCCACCCAAATGACGATGTTAATATGAGCCAGTCCTCAAACGACGTTTTTCCGTCGGCTATGCACATTGCGGCGGTCAAGGCCATAACACAAAGGCTTTTGCCCGAGCTTTACACCCTTATAAAGACTTTAAGCCGCCTTGAAAAAGAAAACGAGGGAGTTATAAAAATCGGCAGAACGCATTTGCAGGACGCCGTTCCCATCTCATTTTCCCAGGAAATAAGCGGCTGGAGAAGCAGTCTTGAAAAAGCGCGTGAGCTTTTGGGAAGCGCAGTAACGCCGCTTTTATCTTTAGCTCTCGGCGGCACCGCTGTTGGCACAGGCCTAAACGCGCCCTACGGCTTTGACATTGCAGCTGCGGAGCTTATTTCGGCCTACACCCTTTTGCCCTTTACCCCTGCCGAAAATAAATTCCACGCGCTGACCTCCAAAAATGAGCTTGTCTTTGCCCACGGCGCTGTCAAGGCGCTCGCCTGCGACCTTTTAAAAATTGCAAACGATATTCGGTTTCTGGCAAGCGGACCGAGATGCGCCTACGGTGAGATACAAATTCCCCAGAACGAGCCGGGCTCGTCCATTATGCCGGGCAAGGTAAACCCCACACAGTGCGAGGCGCTGACTCAGGTTTGTGTTCAGGTTATGGGAAACGATGCCGCAATCTCGATTGCCGCCTCACAGGGCAATTTTGAACTTAATGTTTATATGCCTCTTATCGCCTATAACTTTATTCAGTCGGTAAATCTGCTTGCAGACGCAATAAAATCCTTTGAGCAAAACTGCGTGTGCGGAATTGTGGCAAACCGCCAAAAGATGCAGCAAAATCTCGACAACTCGCTGATGCTTGTAACGGCACTGAACACCCACATCGGCTACGAAAACGCCGCCAAAACCGCCCAAAAGGCCTATGCGGAAAACATCACTCTCAAAGAGGCTTGTCTTTCTTTAGGCTTTTTAAGTGAGAGCGAGTTTGACAAAATTGTCGACCCCAAAAAGATGATATAACAAAAAAGCACCCCTCGGGGTGCTTTTTTAGGTAATAGGTAATAGTGAAGAAGTAATAAGTAAGGAATCGAAAAGGCATTCCCTATAAATTAAATCATACTCGTAGGGGCGGACGGCCAACATCTGCCCGCAAAAAATCGCCTAAAAACCGTAGGGAAGGCATTTATGCCTTCCGAAAAGCAAAAACATACAGGCTGTCGGAATGAATAAATTCATTCCCTACAAAATAAAAACACAAAATCGTAGGGGGCGTCGATTTTCGACGCCCCGTGGTCGTGTTTGTTAAACACCTTGTGGACCGTCGAGAACGCCGGTTCCTACAATAACAGCGCAAAACAAAATTGTAAGGACAAATTACGGATCGTCCGAGGTTTCTTGTGCGTTTTTTAGGAGGGGACAGAGCCCCTGTCCTACATAATATAGCTTTTTTAATCTTCGCAGTGCTTATCGCAGCATTTTATAAAGCTGTTGCCCTCGATGGTTTTGATTCCGAACTTGACGGGAATTTTGATCTTGACGCTCTGGGTGATAACTATGCTGCAGGTGGCGCCGCAGGGCTCCTGCTCGCACTGGATATAAGGCTTGCCGCAGCATTCGGTCTCGATCTTGCCGAGGTCTGCTTCGGGGCAGATCTCAATAGGCAGACTGATGTCAACTACCTGCTCGCCGACCTTGTCGCAGTCGCGCTTGCACTTGTCATCGTCGTGCTTGTCATACTTGTCGCAGTTATCATAGTTATCATACTTGTCGCGCTTGTCGAAGTCGCCTGTGTAGTCCTCGCAGGGATAGGGATTTACGTTCATAGTGGTGGCTCCTTTCTATTGTTGTTTTTCGGGACACTACTATCTTATGCCACCGCTTTTAAAAAGGTTCTTTAATATACAAAAAGTTTAAGATATAGATAATATTACATTTTGTAAAGTAAAAATATTGTTTTTAAAGCAAAATAAAATTAAAACCACTGCAGATAATAACTCTGCGGTGGTTTTTCTTTTTTGCAGGCAAAATTTAAAGGACGTCATAAATGCCGTTCCCTACAGAAATAGCACAAAACCGTAGGGGGCGGCGATTTTCGACGCCCCGTGGTCGTGATCGGCAAGCGCCTTGTGGACAGTCGAGGACGCCTGTTCCTACAGAAGTAGCGCAAAACAAAATTGTAGGGGAGGGGCTTGCCCCCTCCCGCAATTTTTCCGGCTTTTTTCGGGATGGGTAAATCCCTCCTCCACAAAACAACGCAAAATCGTAGGGGGCGGCGATTTTCGACGCCCCGAGGTCGAGTTCGTTAATCAGCTCTCAGACCGTTCGTCTGACGCCGGTTCCTACATTATTTAATACACACGCGATTTTATTTATAGGGGTAAGAAGGTCGGAAGGCATAACAAAAAGCAATTTAATATTTTGGTAAAATATGGTAAAATAGAAAACGGAGGTAAATTTATGAGCATAAGCATCTCACAAAAACACTTGCAGTCCTTTAAAATCTTTTTAACCGAGGACGAAAAAAGCAAAGCGACTCTTGACAAGTATATGCGCGACATTAACTATTTTGTCAGGTGGGCAGAGGGCAGGCAGATAGACAAACTGCTTATCCTTTCCTACAAAAGCCATCTTGAAAAGGTCTATGCAATTACAAGCGCTAACTCTATGCTTGCGGCGCTAAACAGCTTTCTGAGGTTTTTGGGATGGCACAGCCTATGCGTAAAACAATTTAAGGTGCAAAAAAACTCCTTCTGTCCCGAGGAGAAGGAGCTGACGCGGGGAGAGTATAACAGGCTTATTGAAACCGCAAAACGCGGAGGCAACGAGCGGCTCGCCTTAGTTATTCAAACCATTTGTGCAACGGGAATTAGGGTAAGCGAGCTTGATGCCATAACGGTCGAGGCGGTAAAACGCGGAAGTGCGATCGTTAGCTTAAAGGGCAAAACAAGGACCGTCTTCATCGTTTCGGCGCTTCAGAAAAAGCTGCTCTGTTACATTGCAAAACAAAACCTTACAACAGGTGCAGTTTTTGTAACAAGAGGCGGCAAGCCGCTTAATCGAAGCAATATCTGGAAGGCTATGAAGGCGCTCTGCGAAAAAGCGGGAGTGCTTGCCCAAAAGGTTTTTCCACACAATTTAAGGCACCTGTTTGCAAGAACATTTTATTCTATCGAAAAGGATATAGCAAAGCTTGCAGACATTCTCGGACACTCTAATATAAACACCACGCGAATTTATATTATCACAACAGGCATTGAGCATAAAAGACGAATGGAAAACATGCGTCTTATTATGTAAAAAAAATACGCCGACGCCTGCGCATCGGCCAAAAACAACATAATGTTTGTTATGTAGTAATTGCGCATAAATAAGAGAAATTGCTTTTTAAAACCCCTCGTGAAAAACAAAAAACGGCACAACAAACAAGGCCTTTTCGAAAATGGAGCGCTGAAAGGGCTTTGTTTGCCGTGCCTGTTAGTAAAATTTGTCGAAATTGTGGTGAAAAACACTTGCCTTTTAGTTTTGCCTATGCTACAATTAATCATAAATTCATATTAGTTGTACTTTTTTATGTACTACATAACAAACATTATGTTGCCCGATGTAAGTTACATCGGCTTTTTTTGTTAAAGTACAACATAACAAACATTATGTAGCCCTTTTGACATAAGGTGACGTTGTTTGTCGCCGCAATTTTGCATTTGTTTGTAGTAGATGATTACATTTCAGGATGGGGAAACAGTGTGAATCAGCAGCAAATGCGAGCGGCGCTTATTGATGCGGCAATAAAGATAGTGTCGCGCGATGGACTTGATAAGGCAACAACAAAGCGGCTTGCCACAGAGGCAGGGCTCAATGAGGTCTACATATACAGGTCTTTTAAGGATAAGGAAGATCTTTTTGTTAAAACCTTTTTGGAGATCAACATAGAGTTTGCGGCAGAGCTTATAACGCATTTTGAGATACTTGAAAAGGCCGAGATAGAAGCGGAAACGCGATGTGCCTTTTTCTTTTGGCGAATCTGGAGACTGATGGTTTCAAACCGCGACAAAACAAGCTATTTTGCACATTATTACTACTCGCCTTATTTTACAAAGTATTCCTCTGAGGAGCACCGCAACTCTTATGCGGCTGTGGTAGAAAGATTTAAGCCGTTTTTTTTAGACAACGTCGATGTGTTTATGTTGCTCAACCACATATCCGATGTTATGTTATCTACTGCCGTCAAGGTCTTTAACGGCGAACTTGAGGACAACGAGCAGACGGCGGAAAAGGTTTTTAATTTGGTTTATCGGGCGGTTGAGCCGCTTCTTTTAAGGGCGTCCGCCGAGACCGAATCTGTTAAATGAGGAAAAGAAATGAAGGTACTTAAAATGGCTAAATTTTTGTTCGGAGCCTTGCTGGGCGGGCTGGTTGTGCTTTTTGTCTCGGTTATGATGGTGATCTCAAAAGCATTCGAAGGTCTCACAGCACGAAAAAATAAACACAGCAAGGAAACGGAAAACACCCCAGATGAATAAACTCGACAGCACTACCCTATTTTTACTTATTATAATAGCGATCTTCTTAGGCGCACTGATATTCTTTTTTGTTTTGCAATATATCGTAGGCTTTTTTCAGGAACTTAGATTTATAAACAGCGAAATTTCCCGAAACCGCGGTGACGAGCGCAAATATTGGAAAAACAGAAAAAAGAGGCTTTTTATCTCGCTTATTCCTTTTGTAAAGTACAAGTGATTGCCGGAAAATACCGATTTTACAGTCAGAAGGTAAAATTTTTGCATCAACGCCGCTTTTTTAAGCGGACGGCAGTCAAAGAACATAAGACAAACATATGGTCAGGTTTTTCCCTCGTTTCTTTTCTGATCTTGAGATATGTGGATTTTATGTTCTTTGACAGCCGTATCCCGTATCAGCAGGAATTGTTAAGTATAAAAGAAGGCTTCGCGCAAAGCGCGAAGCCTTCTTGATCTATATAGAGGGTATCTTTAAGCTTAAAAGCAAGACAGAAACGCCATCGCTGAGCTTTTGCCGTTCTTGTTTTGTGCCGCGCTCAAATTCCTTGCCTTGTAAAAAACTCTGTTACGGTGAAACAGAGAGAAATTTTGCGCTTTTTTCTACAATTTGTAATCTTTTTGGCAGAGTTTTTCACCTTTTTAACACGGTTTTCCACACAAAGCTGAATTTAGAGCGGTTTTGTCCTGTAAAGGTCACTCTACTTAATGTAATTTCTTTTTGTTTTTATCTTTTTTAAAATTATCAAAAACAAAGTCACAGCCGCCGAGGCAAAAATTATGCCTGTAAGAACTCCCGAAAAGTCGAGCAGAACATCAAGCGCGCTTGCGCTCCTGCCTGAAACAAAAAGCTGATGTATCTCGTCGGTTGAGGCATATAAAAGGCAAAAGCCTGCCGCTAAAGCCGAGCATTTTAAAAGTGCGGCTCTTCTTTTTAATTCAAGCAAAAAGGCGGCCTGAGTGAGCAGAGCAAAAAAACCCAACGCGGCGTAAATTGCAAAGTGCGCCAATTTGCGAATAAAGGGCACAAGCTCCTCGATCTTTGCCTGCTGAGCCGCTTGCGAAAGATTTGTAAAGCCCTTTACAAACAGCGCGGCCAAAAAGGCGCAGACTCCCTTGGAGGTCTCGTTTGAGGCCTCGCTCGCTTCGGCAGAAAATGAAAAGATACGCGCCATTAAAAAGAGCGTTACCAGCGCAAAAATTAAACTGTATGGGTGTTTTTTAATAAACGTTATCGCTTTTTTCATCTTGCTGCCTCCTTTTTATTTATTGTAGCGCTTTATAAATATATTGTCAATCGGCTCTCTTAAAGCACTTGCCGCTTTTATTTTTGTGTGATATACTAAAAGCAAGGCAAAAGAGGGGAGAGAAAAAGGTGCAAAAGCTTTATCAAAAAAGTCAGATCTTATTTTCGGTGGCTTTTATAATAGCCTATGTTGTCGGGGCAAGCTTTTTTGACGGACTTTCGTCGGCTATAAAAGCTCCGCATCTTATTACTATTTTGTTTCTTGCCATATTAACGGCGTTGCTGCTCTTTTTCTTAAGAAACAATCGGCTTTTTGAGCATTACGGGCTTTGCAAAGCTAAAATAACTGCGAAAAAGATGCTTTTTTACCTGCCGTTTTTGCTTTTTGCCTGTATGAACCTTGTTTTTGGCGTTGCAATAAATTTTTCGCCGCTCCAAACGGCGCTTTTTATAGTCAAAATGGCATTTGTGGCTTTTTTAGAGGAGCTTATATTCAGAGGTCTGCTCTTTAAGGCTATGGCCGAGGGCGGCATTAAATCGGCCGTTTTGGTTTCGTCCATCACCTTTGGAATAGGCCACATTGTAAACCTCTTTAACGGCAGCGGTATGACGCTTGTTTCAAACCTTTTTCAGATAGTTACTGCTGTGGCAATAGGCTTTGTTTTTACCCTTGTGGTTATAAAAACAAAGAGCATTTGGGCGGTTTTTGCGGCGCATTTTGTAATAAATGCCTTTTCGGCGTTTTCGGCAGAGGTTTCGTTTTATCAGCATATTATAGTTGCGGCGATAATAATTTTAGTATCGGCGCTTTATTGCCTGTATATAATCAAGTTTGTAAAATAAATGGGGTTATTTTATGAAAACAGAAAAAAACATACTTATCGCGTTTATATTAAACCTGTGTTTTTCGGCTTTTGAGTTTTTTGGCGGCGTTTTTACAGGAAGCGTTGCCATTTTATCCGACGCAGTTCACGATATAGGCGATGCCGCCAGCATAGGACTTTCTCTCTTTTTTGAGAGAAAGAGCAAAAAGGCGCCCGACAAGGATTACACCTACGGCTACAGGCGCTATTCGGTTATCGGCGGAGTTATCACAACGGTGATACTGCTTTTTGGTTCGGCGGCGGTTGTTTACAATGCTGTTTTAAAGCTGATTTCGCCAACCGAGATAAATTACGACGGAATGATAATTTTCGCCATTGTCGGCGTTTTAGTAAATTTCCTTGCCGCCTATATTACCCGCGACGGCGACAGCGTAAATCAGAAGGCAGTAAATTTGCATATGCTTGAGGATGTGCTTGGGTGGGTGGTCGTTTTAGTCGGCGCCGTTGTAATGCGGTTTACCGATTTTTATATCATCGACCCCATTATGTCGATAGCTGTTGCGCTGTTTATTTTTGTAAACGCGGTGAAAAATTTAAGGGAGATAGTTTACCTTTTCCTTGAAAAAACTCCCGACGGCATTGATGTTGAGCATTTAAAAGAGGAGCTTTGTGAGATAGAGGGCGTAATTGATGCGCATCATATTCACGTCTGGAGCCTTGACGGCGGCGCAAATTATGCCACAATGCATATCGTAACTAATGACGAGGGAAGTGACATAAAAGAGAGGGTGCGCGCCTTTTTAAAAAACGAGGGCATCTGCCACGCGACCTTAGAGCTTGAAAAAGAAGGCGAAAACTGCGAGAGCACCGAGTGTGTTGTCCATTCTCACGCCCACTCGCACGGCCATCACCATCATCACCACCACCATTAAGTCAAAAAACGGATAAACCCGCCTTACAAAATTACAATAAAAGGAGAAAACCTTATGAGCAAAGTAAAAAACGAGCCTAAGTACAAAAATGGACTTCTGCAGGCAATTCGCGCCCAGCTTGAACACAGAGCCTTTTGGCTTTACCTTTTGTGCGACGAGGCGCAAAAGAGAGGACTTGATCCTAAAGATTTCGGCTCAGCCGCGGTAAAAAGATGCGGTCTTTCGCAGGGTGCTGACCTTGTGAAAAAGGGCAAAACCGACAGCCTTAAGGGCCTTAAAAAGACGCTTTTTACAAAGCCTGCCCAGCTTGTTTTTGAAATGGATGTTTTAGAAAGCACCGACGATAAGCTTTCGATAGATTTTCACTATTGTCCGCTTGTAAAGGCCTGGCAAAAAGCAGGCTGCAGTGATGAAGAGATAGCAATGCTTTGCGATATTGCAATGTGCGGCGACCATGGCATCGGCGAGTGCTACGGCAGCGTGCTTGATCTG
Organism: Oscillospiraceae bacterium; assembly: GCA_015066115.1. GTDB lineage: Bacteria > Bacillota > Clostridia > Oscillospirales > Ruminococcaceae > SIG578. Next base: position 22,455 of record SVOZ01000008.1, on the reverse strand, counting down.
CCAAAATGCATCGCCAAGGGCGATGACATCTGCTCACTGCGTTACCACAAAAAATAAAGCGAGGAAAACGGCAATGACAGAAAAAGCGCTTGCCTACATAAAGCAAAGCTACGGCGCAGAGCCCGAGTATTTGTGGGCGGCAAATTTAAATAACGCCGCCATCAGAAATAAAACGACTGGCAAATGGTTTGCCGCACTTATCGGCAGACTTAAAAAATTTCGCCTTGGCGTTAGCTCGGAGGATGAGGTTGACGTTTTAAATTTAAAATGCGACCCCATTTTCGCCTCTACTATTGTTGATAACAAGCGCATTTTTCGCGGCTATCATATGAATAAAGAGCATTGGATCTCGGTTGTGCTCGACGGCTCTGTCCCGTTTGATGAGCTTAGGTTCCTTATAGACATGAGCTACGCCATCGTGGATAAGAAATCAAAAAAGCCAAAAAACAGACATAAACAAAGTAACCGCTGAAAACATAAGCCTTCAGCGGTTTTAATGTTATTTATCAAAAGAAATGGGCTTTGTATCATTTGTGGCGAAGGCGTTTGGGCCGGGGTCGGACAGCGAAAAATACATTTTTGCGGCCTTTGTTGTGCCGAAATCTCTGTTTGAGCCGGAGTTCTGAACCTTGTTAAAGGCATCGCGGAACATCTGATTGTGCGCTTCCTCGCGGTTTAAGAGAAAATCAATAGTCTCGCGCACCTTTTTGTCGTCGATCTGGCGGTAAAGGTATTCGTAAACCACCTTTGCTCGCTGTTCGGATGCGATGTTGCTTAAGAGGTCGGCACACAGATCACCGGTCACCGTTACGTAATCAGCCGTCCAGGAATAACCCGAAGCGTTGATAAGTCCGGGATTAAGACCTAAAAGCACGTGGGACTGAATTTCGCCCGACGGAACCTTCTCTGCGTCTACATCGTGTCCGTTTAAGAGATTGATGGTCTGCGCCACCATCTCCATGTGTCCCAGCTCTTCTGCGGCAATGTCAAGAAACAGATCCTTAATTTCAGGGTCTTTGATTCTGAAGCTCTGTGACATATACTGCATAGCCGCCTTAAGCTCGCCGTTGCCGCCGCCGAGCTGTTCCTGCAGCAGCGCAGCGTACTGCGGATTGGGCTTTTCTATTGCCACGGGGTGAAAAAGCGTCTTTTCGTGTTTAAACATAAATTCACCTTCCTTTGTTTTGTATTAGATATTCTTTCCGATTTTAAAAAGGATATGCAATTTGTTGCAGCTTAAAAAACAAAAACACCGATGAGACTAAATGAGCCTCGTCGGTGTTTTTTAGTGCAACAGATTAAAATGCGACAAATCAATTAAACTGAGAGTGGTATAATGCGTGGTAAAAACCGCCGCGCTGTAAAAGCTCCTGATGGTTTCCCTGCTCGATGATGGCGCCGTCTTTTACCACCAAAATGGTATCGGCATTTTGAATGGTGGAAAGTCTGTGGGCGATAATAAAACAGGTCTTGTTTTCCATAAGCGCGGTCATGGCATTTTGTATCTGAATCTCGGTGCGTGAGTCAACATTTGAGGTTGCCTCGTCAAGAATCAGAATAGGGGCCTTTGAAAGAAAAGCGCGGGCAATGGTTATAAGCTGTTTTTGTCCCTTGGAAATGTTAACGCCGTCATCTAAAAGCATTGTGTTATAGCCGTCCGGCAAGCTGTTGATATAAGAGTCGATCTTTGCCGCCTTTGCCGCCGCATAAACCTCCTGAGCGGTGGCATCCTCTCTGCCGTATACTATATTGTCGTAAATGGTGCCGCAAAACAGCCAGGTGTCCTGAAGCACCATGTTAAAGGCAAGCCTCAGATCAGAGCGCTTTAGCTTTATCGAAGGAATGCCGTCGATAAGGATCCTTCCGCTCTGATGATCGTAAAAGCGCATAAGCAGATTGATGATAGTGGTTTTTCCGGCGCCCGTAGGTCCGACAATAGCCACCGTCTGACCCTTTTTTGCATTTACAGATACGTTTTTTAAAACCGTTTTATCCTGTGTGTAGCCAAAGGTGACGTTATCAATAAAAACGTTGCCTTTAACATCCGTTAGCCGCTGTGCGTCCTCTGCATCTGCCTTTTCGGGCTCCTCGTCAAGAATCGCAAAGACACGCTCTGCGGCAGAGAAGGCGGATTGAATTTCGTGAAGTATGTTTGAAAATTCATTGATGGGTCCGGCAAACTTTCTTGAATACTGCACAAACTGCGCCACACCGCCAAGGGTGATAAAAAACATAGAACCTGCAAGCACCGCACCGTTTTGCGAGTACATATACATTATTCCGCCCATGATCGCCACAAGGCTGAGCGAAAAATTGTTGATAAGGTTTATAGTGGGGAAGAGCAGAGCGCCGTTATATTCCGCTTTGTAGAAGGCATCCATTGCCTCATCGTTTATTTCATTGAACCTGTCCGATATTACATCCTGCCTTCCGTAAGCCGAGATGGTTCGGGAGCCGGTCAGCATTTCCTCGGCAAAGCCGTTTAGCTTGCCATATTTTTTTGACCTCTTGCTAAAGAGCGGACGGACCTTTTTGGAGCGGTATCGCGTAAAAAGAATAGACACAGGAACCGTCAGCACAAATATAGCTATCATTGGTTTTGATATCTGCCACATAAATATAAGCGAACCGACAACGGTGTAGATGCTTGTCAGTATCTGCACCAGATCATGCGAGAGCGAGCTGTTTATAGTGTCGATATCATAAGACAGATGGCTTATAATATCGCCCGTAGCGTGCGTGTCGAAATAACTTACAGGAAGGGTAGTGAGCTTTTCAAAAACCTGTTTTCGCATTTTGTATATGATCCGTTGGCTCAGGTGTATCATGACGATTGAGAGAAGATAAGATAACAGTGCCGAGATCAAATAGCAGGCAAGCATAAAGGCTATGTTTTCCCAAACAGCAGAAAAGTCGACACCGCCCTCAAGCTCAATGGCATCAATGGCCGCTCCCGAGTATCTCGGGCCTAAGAGCGATAGCTGGTTAGATGCGAGGGTAAGGAGCAACGCAACAATAAACAGCGGCCACTGCATAAGAACGTATTTACTTAATCTGATAAATATGCCTTTTTTGTTTTTTGGTTTTTTCTTTGTATCAGTCAATAAAAGCGCCTCCCATCTGCGAATGGCTTATTTCTCTGTACTCGGCACAGCTTTCCATAAGCTCCTCGTGTTTGCCGCAGCCGATGATGGCGCCGTCTTCAATTACGAGTATGAGATCGCAGTTTTTGACCGAGCTTACCCTTTGCGCCACTGTTATTATTGTAGAATCGGGAAGTGCTTTTGACAGGGCTTTGCGTAAAGCCGCATCTGTTTTATAATCGAGAGCCGAGGATGAGTCGTCAAGCACAAGTATTTCGGGGTGGCCTGCTATTGCGCGGGATATAAGCAGGCGCTGGCGTTGACCGCCCGAGAGGTTTGTGCCGCCTGTAGACACGCTGTGGCGATAGCCGTCCGAAAAAGAGGTTATAAAATCGTGCGCCTGCGCGATCTTTGCTGCATTTATTATATCCTCGCTCTTTATATTGCGTCCGAAACGAATATTTTCCTCTATCGAATCGGCGTAAAGGAAGTCATTTTGAAAAACTACACCAAACATTGAGGTAAGCTCGGCGCGGCTGTATGAGCGCAGGTCTTTTCCGTTTATGCGCACTAATCCGCGGTCGGCATCGTAAAAGCGCATAAGAAGGCGCAGAAGGGTTGATTTTCCGCTTCCCGTTGCACCTATAATGCCAAGGGTCTCTCCCTTTTTTAAACAAAAGGATATGTTTTTTAAATTGTCGGTTTTGCCGAGATATGAAAAAGACACATTTTCAAAGCAGATATGAAATCGGCTGTCGCCCTTGCCGTCATCGTTTATTATTTCGAGCTCATTGACCTGCCTCATAACCTGAGAAATGCGGTTTGCCGAGGCGGCGCACTTTGTGTACATCACAAACATTCTCGAAAGCGACATCATTGCCATAGAAACAAGGGTGAAATATTGCATAAACGCAATAACGGTTGTTGCAGAGGACTTATTGCTTGCCACCAGATATGCGCTTACCGCAATAACCGCGACTATACCCATATTCATAAGCAGGGTCATAACGGGATTTACAATGCCCATAATTGTTGAGGCGGTGGTTTCGTTTTGCTTGAGGGCTGAGTTTGCCTTGTCATAGCGGGCGTTTTCGTAATCGACCTTTGAGAGAGCCTTGATGACACGGATTCCCTGTGCGTCCTCGCGCACCACCCTTACCATTGAGTCTACCGATCGTTGAACCTTAGAGTAAAGCGGCACACCCATGCGTGAAATGCTGTAGACAACAATAAATATTAAAGGCAAGGTGGCCAGCATAACGAGAGCAAGCCTTTTGTCCATTGCCAAGGTGATGGCAGTGCCGCCGAGCAGAAGAATCGGCGCGCGTATTCCCATTCTTTGTATCATTCCTATGAAATTCTGAACATTGTATGTGTCTGAGGTTATTCTTGACTCAAGCGACGGAATGGTAAAGCTGTCGGTGCTTTTTGCAGAAAGATGCAGGGTCTTTGAAAATAGATCCTTTCTCATACGGGTGGAAAACAGCATGTTGGTTTTTGCGGCCATTCTGTTTGCAATTATATTACCAAGACAGGCAACCGCTGCGCAGATGGCCATAAGAGCACCAAAAAGCAGTATCCTTGCTGCATCGTTGGATTGAATAACGTTTTCAAGGATGTAGCTTAATAAAAAGGGAATTATGAGCTCGGCTATTGTGCCGATTATCTTAACCAAGATCCCTGCCGATATCCTTGAAGCTAACGGCTTTAAATATGTAAATACCCACTTCATTTGTTTTCCTCTTGCCTCTTAATAATTTCTCTTGCCCTTGCCTGCATCCGACTTAGAACCGAATTAAATATATCAAGCTCATCTTGCTCGATCCCCTCGGATAAAAGCGTCATCCATTCAGCCGAAGCGGCTCTTACTTCGGGGAGAACGGCAAGCATCTTTTCGGTGGGCAAAACCGAAAATTGCCTTTTGTCGTTTTTAAAGGGCTGTCTTAAAATGTAGCCCTTCTCCTCAAGATAGTTGAGATTTCTTGCAACTGTGCTTTTGTTGACACACAGCTCACGCGCAAGCTCCTCCTGAGAGCGACCGGGCTGGCGGCAAACAGCCAAAACAAAGGCGTAATGGCCGCCCTGCAGATCGTCCGCGGAAACTCTGCTGTGCCTGTAGATTGCCTGAGAACGACTGATGTTGTTCAGCATCTTCATAAATTTTGACATAAAGCACCTCTTGTTTATAATAGTTGCTCATGCAACAGTTTCTTACGCAACTATTATAGACGAAATTTTAAAAGATGTCAATCAAAAGTGAAAAATATAAAAATAACGGTTGTAATCGTCGCAGAAACGATGTATAATAGCAGTGCAAAAGAATTTTTGTAAAGGCCTTTTAAAAAAATAAGGGGATAACCTTTGCAAATATCGTAAAAACGACAAATAAGAGGGAGAAATATGAAGATCACGGCTCAGCAGGCGGCAGAAAAATGGAATGTATCATTAAGAAGGGTTCAGGATTACTGTAAAAACGGAAAGATCGAGGGCGCAGAGCGCTTTGGTCTTAACTGGATGATCCCTGCCGATGCGCCAAAGCCGATGGACGGAAGAAGTAAGGCGGCAAAAACAGCCGCGGGCTCTCAAACAAGTCTTTTGAGAAAAAGCCCTTTTCTTGATATGACCGATCTTTATAACGAGCCCGGCAGTGCCGATAAAACGATCAGTCAGCTATCTTATAATAAACACACACAGACGCTGTTTGAGGCGGCTGTTTCTTACAGCCGAGGAGAAATTGACAAGGTGTTTAAGCAGGCACAAAGCATTCTTAATGACCACAGCGAGTTTTATGCGGTGGTATCGGGAGGTGTTCTGCTTTCCCTTGTGGCTATGTGGAAGGGGGACATTAAGCTTTGGCACCAAGCTCGCAGACACATAACAGAGGCCCCCTGCCGCAATGACGTTGACAGAGATATTATAGCGCTCTCGGTCGCGGCGGCCGACAGCGCCATCAGAAACACAAACGATTTTCCAAAATGGTTTTTAAGAGGCTGTTTTGATAATCTTCCGAGAGATGCACACCCTGCGGCAAGGGTGTATTATGTCAAGCACCTGATAATAATGTCGCAGGAGCTTGCAATGGGAAACAAGCAGATGGAGGATGTGCAGGGATTTGCGCTTATGAAGACTCTGCCGTTTGTTATAGAACCGATGATCTCACAAATGGTCGTTGATAAGGTGATATTGGCAGAAATATATCTGCGGCTTATGTGCGGCCTCGTCTGTCATCAGAGCGGCGATGAGGAAACGGCAATAATTCACATTGACAAAGCTATTCGGCTGTGTCTTGCTGACGGTTTTTATGGGCCGCTTGTTGAGCACAGGCGTCAGCTTGGCACCTTCCTTGACGACCGCATAGCGCTTATAGATGCAGACGCTCTTAAAAAGGTAAAAGATCTGCACAAGCAGTTGCATACAGGCTGGACAAAGCTGCACAACGCCGTTTTGAAGAAAACCGTTGCGGCTCACCTATCTCCGAGAGAGCGCGAGGTTTCCAGACTTGTTGCCTACGGACTTTCTGACAGCCAGATCGCAGGGCGGCTGTATATATCCGAATCCTCGGTAAAGGCGATTGTTCGCTCGGCAAAGAACAAAACGGGAGTTGAAAAGCGAAAACAGCTCATCGACTTTATTTGATTTAAAAAACACTATACTTTTTTTAGAAAAAAAGCAGGATGTATTTTCCTGAAAAAACCTTTACACTATTATCATAGCGTAAGGGTTTTATTTTTTGCATAAAAAGATATGACAAGCTTGAAAGAAAGGAGAACACCTGTGACAAACGCCTATAAGCTTCCAAAAGAAGGTGATCTGTACATGGTGATAGATTCCCACGGACACACTTTTGAATTGATATACGGCTATTATGAGGAAACAGACAGAGCACGCGGAGAACCGGTGGTAATATATCCCGACCTGAAAAACAGTCCGATATTTACAAAAGAAGGTTATCCGCTCGTCACGGCGGTGCAGATTCCTTGTGAAAATTATAAGGTAGAACAAGGGCACACCCCCGAAGAATGCTGTAGCGACTGTATTTATTACAGCGACAGCAAAAAGGAGATCGACATCTGCCTGTGTAAAAAGAAAAGAAAACAAACAGAGGCAATTGAAACTCGCGTAGGAGGCGATGAAGAATGAGGCTATTTACAAACACCAAAAAGCAAACTAAAGAAGGAGAACAAAAAATGAGATATTCTTTTTCTAAAAGAATTATAAGCGCATTTCTCTGTGTTGCGCTTGTTATGACCTATCTGCCCCTGTCTTCAATGGCGGCGTCGATAAGCAATATCAGCCGCGAGGCAGACGCGTCAACCATGAACAGCTATACTAAATACTTCCCGACAACAGACGGCATCTCAACCGAAAATGCAGGCGGCGTATGGATGGATAAATCCGTCTTTACAGACGCATCTGAGTTTGCCGGTCTTGGCATCTCCAAGGATAAAGAGGACAGCTTCCTTGTTGCCCTGTCTTCAATGGCGGCCAATATGAGCATTACAGGAACATCCGGCGTTCCGACCGATTCTATGCTCATTCTCGATGTCAGCGGCAGTATGAATGACAACCAAGGCAATAACGACGTTGCCGAGGAGCTTGTAGAGGCGGCAAACGAGAGTATCAAAACCCTGCTTTCCGCTAACAAAAACAGCCGTGTCGGCGTTGTGCTTTATTCCGGCTCCTCCAGCAGCAGCACAAACTACACGACTGCGGCAACACTCCTGCTTCCTTTAGGCCGTTATACCACCGGCGCTGACAGCAGGTATCTTACCTATACCGTCACCGGAAGAAACGACACCACCGAGACAGTGGGCATTGACAACGACGTGGTTTATGAGGGCACCACCCAAAAGCCGACCTCTCGCTCTAAAGAGGTTGTGGGCGCAACCTACATTCAGCGCGGCATTATCACAGCTATGAATGAGTTTGTTGACAATGGAAACACCATAAACACTTCTGATAAGCGCAAGCCTGTTGTTGTGCTTATGTCCGACGGCGCTCCCTCTCTTGGAAGCACCAACTTTACCGATCCGGGCAGAAATCAAAACGGCGGCTATAATCTCGGAAGCGGTAGCGGAACCAGCGCGGCTCTCGGCTTTGTCAGCCAGCTTACCGCGGCTTATGCAAAGGCAAAGATCGAAGAGAAATACAAGACCGATGCGCTGTTTTACACCCTGGGTCTTGGTCTCGGTGCAAACGATACAGTTGCTTTGAGCGTTATGGATCCCGATAATGAAGACGGCTCGACTGCCGTGGATGATTTCTGGAACGATATTCAGCGAAATTGGTTCGATCAGATCACCTTTGAAGGCTACAATCATATCGACGTGGGAGAGACGGTCTCTCTCGGAAACGGTCGCTATGTAACCAAGATCGACACTCCTTTGGAGCAGAATTACGTCGATCGGTATTTTGCGGCAAGCACCACAAACTTGGTTCAGGTATTCCAGAATATTATGAGCGCGATCCAGCTTCAGTCCGGCTATTATCCCACCCTTATTGCCGAAAGCGAGGATCTTTCGGGTTATGTTTCCTTTGTGGATAGAATAGGCGAGTATATGAGCGTTACCGACATTAAGGGTATCCTCATTCACGACCACCTGTTCTCCGGCGCTGACCTTGCCTCCAACTTTGTAACAGGCGGCGGCAATCTCGGAACCTGGGAAAACCCCACCGCGCTTGGCATCGAAATGGTGGCGGCGGTTCGCGCAAGACTCGGTCTTGACAGTGACGACACCGCAAGAACCCTTATCGGCCTTGCTTATGAAAACGGACAGCTCAGCTACACCAACGTAAATAACTATTCAAACTATATCGGCTGGTACGCAAACGCTAAAGGCGAGTACCTCGGATTTTATAACGAGGGCACCACATCGCTTCCCGCCGCTACCGGAAATGCGGCAACCGACCCCGCCTTTGTGATACGTTCCTACGGCTATCTTGGTGAGGTAGATGAGAGTCACGGCGTGTCTGAATCAGACATGATGTATGCCACCGTTCAGGTCCGCAAGAACATTGCCACAGGCGACGAGATAGTGACATTTGCAGTTCCTGCGGCACTTATTCCCATAATCACCTATGAGGTAACGCTTGATGAAAACGGCGACCTTTCAGAGCTCACCTTCAGTGGCGCCAATAAGCCTATTCGCCTTGTTTATGAGGTTGCTCTGGATGAGGGCATCAATTCCTTCAATGTAAAGGAAATGGTATCTGCCGAATACCTTAGTGACCCACACAATATAAATGCAGACGGCAGCGTTAATTTCTATACCAACCAGTGGGAACACCAAAACGTCACCGGTTACGGCACAGTTAACACCTATGGCTATTTTAACCCCTCCAGACAGAACGATAAATACTACTATCTGCAAGACACCCCTGTTTACAGCGATGCAAGCGGCACGCTTTATAAAGGCTCGGCAAAGCCCGATGCAGACACAACCTTCTACCGTTCTTACAAGGTATATAAGAACAACGGAAGTCTCAGCACCGAAATAGTGTACCGCGCCCTTTCCGATGCGGCAAAGGCAACTGCACAACAAAAGGCTGACGGCAGCTGGTATATCCCTAAGGGCAATGTTCACGTCAATCTCGACGGCTATACCATAGATAAGAACCAAAACAAGACCGCGACTTTGGGTCAGACTTATGTTCCCTTCGTTGACACAAAATATCACGAGGTAAATGAAGAGGGTTATGACTTCTATGTCGGCGCGACACTTGGAAACAACGGTAAGCTTACTCTTGCCTCCGAGACCGGAATCAAGCTGTCAAAGGCTATGGCGTCCGGCGTTGCGGCTCCCGACGATGCCTTTACCTTTAATATCTTTAACACCACAAACAATAGCGATAACAGCACATATCCTGCCTGGCTGGTAAGCGCAGACGGCACCAAGGCTGATATCAGTGTCGAAATGAACGGCGGTCACGCGGCTATTAACCTTAAAGCAGGCGACACGCTTTATATTGGAAATATGACAGCAGGCGACACCTTCAGGATCGTCGAAAGAGAAACCGCCGAATATTTAGCAACCGTTACCGGTCTTTCTGATGCAGACACTGTAACAATAAATCAGAATGAGATCAAGGCTGTTTCTTTTGTTAATGATAAAAGAGGCGCAGGTAACCTTACCATCGCTAAGGAAGTAGAGCATGACTTCGGTCAGGATTATCAGATCCCTGCTGATAAGACCTTTACCATGCAGGTTACCCTCAGCGGAATCGGCACAGCCAATGCAGTGTTTACCGCAGAGCATTCCGGAAATTCTGCAATAAAAAACATCACCACCGATGCAAACGGCAAATTTACTGTTACCCTCAAGCACGACGAGCAGCTTGAAGTGTTCGGGCTTCCTGCAGGCACAATAGCCACAGTAGTCGAAACCGAAAAAGGCAACGGCTTTACCCCTGCTTATTGGGATAACGGCGTGCTCGGTGACGGTGAGGTTACGGTTGTCGATAACAATACCGTTTCTGTCATCGTAGTAAACGACTACGCACCTGCAGAGGTTTATCCGGTATATGTTACAGTCGGCGGAAGCAAAACCTTATCGGGACGCGATTGGTTAGCGACCGACAGCTTTACCTTTGAGTTACAGCGATTTGACGGCGTTGACGCAAACACCGAAAAAGAGATATGGACCAAGATAAGCGATGCGACAGCAAACTCAGCAAACCGCAGCTTTAACTTTACAACTGCTTTTGCAAACGAGCGCTACACCAAGGCGGGCACCTATTACTATCGTGCTATCGAGATAGAGCCCAGTGCATCTATCGGCGGAATTTCCTACGATAAGACGGTGCACTCCTTCTCGGTTATCGTTGGCGATGCCGATATGGATGGACAGCTTGAGATAACAGGCGTGGTCGCTTCCAGACCCGACACCACAGAGGTAACAGCTACGGCTGACGGCTGGAATGTAAATGCAGAGTTTACCAACAGATATTCCACCTCCGGCAATGCCACAGTTACCATCGATCTGAACAAGGCGATAGCTAACAACGGCGGCGCAGAAAAATCTTTGGCAGGCTACAGCTTTGGCTTGTATGACGGCGAGAATCTTGTATACACCTCTCCTAAAACTACCGACCGCGGCTTTGCAAGATTTGTTCTTTCATACACAGCAACGGGAACCTATAAGTACACCTTGAAGGAGATAGCTCCTTTAACAGTTCCTGACGGCTGGACCTACAGCACGGTTGAGATCCCCGTCACAGTCGTTGTATCGGATGACGGCGATGGAACCATCTCGGCAATCATCTACAACGGAGATAGTCAGCCCGCAAATGCAGGAGCATCAATTGCGGCAACCTTTACAAACACCTATGATCCTGCCGATACCGAGCTTGCAATCGACTTTGTAAGCAAGGAAATCTCCGGCAGAGACTTAAATGATAATGAATTTACCTTTGAGGTTCAGAATCAGGACGGCTCAAAGGTCCTTGAAGGAACCAATAATAAAGCAGGTAAGGTAACCTTTGACGGCAAATTAGAGTTTGATAAGGTCGGCACCTATTTCTATAACATCGTTGAGACCGGCGCAGATGGCAACGGCGTGGTCACAGACAAGACCACCTATCGCGTGACTGTGACTGTAACCGATACAAACGGTCAGCTTTCTGCAAGCTATGTGCTTGTCAATGCTACCGGCAATGCCATCACCTTTAAGAACAGCTACACAGCAACCTCTGTTACCCATTCTATTAAGGGCACCAAGGAGCTTCGTGGCAGAACGCTGGTTAATGATGAGTTCTCCTTTGTTCTCACCGAGCAAAGCTATAACGGCTCTGCGATCCAGAACCCGAAAAGCTGGACGGTCAAGAACTTTGCGGCCGGCACAAACAACATTGTTTTCCCGACCATCACCTACGACAAGGCCGGAACCTATGTTTACACCGTTAAAGAGAACCTTCCCGACGGCGGCACGGCTTATGGTATCTCCTATGACAGCAGAAGCTATACCGTAACCGTTGTTATTGAGGACAACAAAGAGGGCGCCTTGATAGTAAAATCCGAAACAGTCGGCGGAGCGGGAACCACCTTGAAGTTTGAGAACAACTATGAGGCTAATCCGACCACCGCACAGATCACCGGCGAAAAACAGCTCACCGGCAGAGTCGACAACAATCTTGTCGGCGGCGAATATGAGTTTGAGCTTTACAACTCCAACGCCGATTGGGAGAAGCTCGGTAATGCCAAAGAAACCGTTGAAAACGGAGCAGGCGGGCTTATCGCCTTCACAAACATCGATTTTACAACTGCAGGTAAACAGTACTTCATCGTGGTTGAAAAGGCTCCCGACGGCGCAGTTGGCCGTGTTTACAACGGCGTAACCTATGACGATACCGAGTATCGCGTATTGGTCGAGGTTACCGATGACCTTAAGGGTCAGCTTCACGCAACCATTCACGTTTATGACGACGAAGGCATTCCTCAGGATAAGATCCAGTTTGTAAACGTCTATAAGATCACTGACGGAGCAAATGTAACCCTGTCGGGCGAAAAGACCATCAGCGGCCGTGAGTTTAAGAGCGGCGATAGCTTCTCATTTGAGCTTTATGAGGCAGACGAGAACTACAGCATCGGCCAAACTCCCAAAAAGACCGCCGCAATGGATCTAACCACTCACAAGTATGAGTTTTCTATCGACTTTACAGCGGCAGATGCAGGCAAGACCTTCTACTACGTTGTTAAGGAAGCTGATGCAGGCAAGAAGCTAAACGGACTTACCTACAGCAGCGGACAGTATCAGATAAGGGTCGAGGTTAAGGATAACGGCGTTGGCGGCATCGAAACCGTCACCACCGTTGTAAACGCTACGACTGCCACCCTAAACTTTGTCAATGAGTATGCCATCGAAGAGGGCACCTCGGTGAAGTTTGAAGGCAGAAAGAGCCTTGAAAACAAGGATCTGGGCGAATTGAAGTTTAATTTCAACCTTATCGAGTCCGATGCAAGCTGGAAACTTGGCAAAACTCTTCAGACAAAGCAAAACAGCGGCGCTGTATTTGCCTTCGATGAAATTTCGTACACAGCGGCAGGCGATTACTACTATCTGATCGCTGAAGAGGACGCAGGCAAGAGCGCAAACGGCATCACCAATGACAGTGCGGTCTATCGTATTTATGTTAAGGTAATCGACAACTTAGACGGAACACTTTCTAAAGCCGTTACCATGACCAAGGTAAATGGCGCGGCCTTAGAAAACGCAACCGAGATTAAGTTTACCAATGTCTACACCGTAACAGGTTCCGATTCTATTCAGCTTTCGGGTGTCAAGACCCTTGACGGACGTGAGTGGAGCACCAGCGACAAGTTTGTGTTCGAGCTTTATGCGGCGGACAAAAACTTTAACAACCTCGGCGCAACGGCAGAGGCAACTGCAACAGCAGATGCTGCAAACGGCAGGTTTGTTATCGATATGACCTATCAACCTGACGATATGGGCAAAACCTTCTACTATGTGCTGAAGGAAAAGAACGCGGGCAAGACCATTGACGGTGTCACCTACAGCAAAACCGAATACAAGGTGACGGTAACCGTGACCGACGGCGGAAATGGCGCAGTTGAGGCAAATGCCACAGTTGCAGACGGCGCGATAAACGCACTGAACTTTACTAACGATTACAATCCGGCTTCTGCTACCATCGACTTTGTCGGAAATAAAAAGCTGAATCTGATCAGCGGTACACGCGCCTTAAAAGAGAATGACTTTACCTTTGATCTCTACAGAGCAAATGCAAGCTTTGAGATCGACGGTGCGGCAATTGGGTCTGTCAAGAATGATGCAAACGGCAGATTCGCATTTATTGACGTTGCTCTTGACGCGGCAGGCACACACAACTTTATTATCAAGGAAAACAGCCAGAATCCCATCGGCGGTGTTATTTACGACAATACCCAGTATCACATCACCGTAACTGCTGAAGACAACGGCAAGGGAAAACTGGTCGTTACCACAAGCACTATGAAGAAGGTCAAGGATAATAGCTCTGAGTCGGCAGATGACATCATATTTATCAATGACTACAGTGTAACAGCCACCAATGCAACTGTCGGCGGCGGCAAAGAGCTTCACGGCAGAGAACTTGCAAACGGCGAATTTAAGTTCCTCATGATAGAGGCAGATGAACAATTTAATGCCATTGATGGTGCTACAGCAATGACCGCGCTCAATAACGAAAAGGGTGACTTCTCCTTCGACGCACTCTCCTTCACAGAGGCAGGCAAATACTACTTTGTGGTTTACGAGGATGACACCGTCGCAGCAGAGCGTGTTACCTTTGACGGCACCGTCTATTATGTGACCATTGAAGTCACCGACGACGAGAACGGCAAGCTGGTAGCCGGCGAGCCCAAGATCGTTAAGAAAGGCAGTGCTGATGATGTGAGCGAGATCACATTTACAAACATCTACACTCCCAAGCCCGATGACATTACGATAGATATCGACGTTGTCAAAACGGTTGTGAATAAGGGCAGCGACAAGATCGGTCCCGAGGGCTTCGAGTTCTTATTAAAGGCTCTGGCAGACGGCGCAGAAGGCATTACAGCACAGTCGGATGCAAAGGGCAAGGCTAAGTTTACACTTTCCTACACCGAGGACGACATCGGCAAGAGCTTCTCCTACAAGCTCACCGAGGTCAACAGTGGCAAGGCAAATGTATCCTACAGCACAGCAGAACACACCATTACAGTGGCCATTTCGCTAAATCAAAATAACGAGCTGGTTGCAGAGATCACCCAAAATGGTGAAAAAGCTGGCGAGGTTGTCGCTGAGTTTGAGAACCTTTACGATTACACTCCTGACCCGGATCTTCCGGACAGTCCTGAAACAGGCGATAACAACAGTCTCCACATTTGGTTTGCTCTTCTGTTCATAAGCGGCGGCGGAATTATCGGCACCGCACTTTACGGCAAAAAGAGAAGAGAGCAGGCTAACTAAAACAAAAGCAAAGCGTCGGCGATAAAAACGCCGACGCTTTGCTTAATCTGTTTTCCTGTAATTTTTGCTTTTGAGGATATAGGATTGTCAATTCGGTAAAAAGCAAGCAAAAACCGCCCAAAAACTCAAAATCAAATTGTGGTTTATTATATTTACCTCTTATATCATTATATCACCTAAAAGATTTGTTTCAAAATCAAATATAAAGGGCGTTTTATTATCATCAGCTATTTTAAGCTTTGGAAAATCACAGCCATAATCGCCACAAAAGAAGCTTTTTTCAAGCGCTTTTACAACAGCGTGAACCTTTCGATAACAATAATAGTCGGTATTAACCTCCTTTTCTTCCATCAGAAATGCAAAATAAAGGAAGTCTTCCATTTCTAAAAATACTTTACTTATCTCTTTAGGAACCAACTCATCATTGTGAAACGCCACAAGCGCCGAATAGGTTTCTTTTAAAAGCCCTTGTAATTTTGGGATATGAATTTCCTTTAAAGCTAAAACCGTATGGGTCATTTGCTCCCATTTGTCTGCCAACCTCTTTAATTTTGTGTGCTTCATAATTTTACTCCCGTTATTTTTTATTGTTTGCCAGCACAACATCGTTGTAATCTTTACCGAGTTGGTCCTTCAGAAAACGAACAAAATCATCCAGACCGATATTCTCAATATCCAGCACATATTGTTTGATTTGAGATGTCTTTGGACCAAGGAAAAATTCAGATTGGTATTTTCCTTTGAAGAACTCGTTTTTCAAAGCGTAGTTTAAATAGTATAGACCCGAACAAATATCACCAAGATAGTTTTCATCCATCATTGCAGCATAGTAAGTAAACTCATCCATCAGCATAATAACCTGACAAGCTTTTCGGGGAACTAAATTAGTCTCGTGTAACGAACTGACCGCCTTATGAGTCGCTTTGAAAACTTCCAACAGCTCCGAATATGCAATGTGTTGTGAGTTTTTTGCTTTTGCGGCTAATTGTTTCCATTGGATAGAGAGTGTTTCGAGATGGCCAAAACCCATTTCATTTACCTCCGTTTAATTTCTCGCAGGATTCAACCGTAAAATACTGTCCGGCGTATTGCTGCTGAAAAGTATGCATTGCGTGGTGGCGGTCGCCTGCTTCTACAAATGCAACTCCACGCATGCCGCCATTCATCACCTTAGGCAGATAAACAATTTTCCAGGTTTCCCATTTTCCATAGAAGCTCATAATTAACTCTCCTTTGTTTTAAGATATAAAATTGGATTGATATTTTAAAGGTGTTCCATCAATAATTTGCCCTGTAACAAGCTCAACCGTCAAAGGGTCAGCTTCATCGCCGAAAAATTGTTGGAGCACTTTGTGAAACACAGAAACTTCTTCGCTAGTCATAGCAAACAAAGTCATACAAGACCGCAGCTTCATAGCATCAAGCCCACCTAAAATTTCTTGAGCGGATTTGTTTTTATGCTTTAGAATTGCCTTGCAACAAGCAATCAATCGGGGGCCCAGAATAGGATGCGCAAGGTAATCTGCAGCTTCATTAATATCCGCAATCCCAAACACAAAAGCCTTTCGACTTTTTGCCAGCCCTCTTATTTGAGGGAAGACATACCACATCCAATGTGACTGCTTCTTTCCGAGAGTAATCTCCTCAAGAGCTATGTCGTACATTTTGTCTTGCCTTTTTAAGAATCGTCTTAAAGGATCGTTTTTTAAAATACTGTCGGTCATTATTTATCAGTCCCTTCTCATCCAGTAACTGTAAGATTCCCAATATGCATCTTCAGTGCGACAGTACGCCTCATATGCCTGAGAAAACGGCCCGAACAACTTTTTGTCCTCAAATATAAGATAACCGTTTGAAAAAGGATCGCCGTTGATAGTTTTCCAGCAATAGCAGGAGTGATGTCCATACGCATCGGGCTTAACTGTTTGTGCCTTTATTTCCGGGGAAGTTATCTCGGTAATAAAGAGTCGTTTTTTATCCGACGCACGAATAACAGTTTTTCCAATAAAATCTTTAAGTTCCATTTTGTCCTCCTTATTTGGATGCTTGGTAACGCTTTTTTAAGTTTTCACCGATAGCTTATTTATTTTTTCTACGTCGATGTGACTTAACCTTAACGCCATTGGACTTAGTGTGACCTTTAACGCAAACAAGCTTTTTTCCCACAATTCATACCCCCAAAACAAGATTTACAGCCAGACTTTTTCAAACTGCAAAGGCATTATAACATAGATTTCACTATTTGTAAAGTGCTTTTTCACTAATTTTTAAATTTTTTTAGTGAAATTTTTCTTTTTAGCTATTTTAACGCAAAAAAACAACCATCCATATAACAATATGGTGGTTGTTTCGATATTTAACTATTAAACTATACTGCCGTTTTTCGCTATCCACTGAATGATCCAATTAATTAAACGCTCTTTATGGCCGTTAAGCCATTGACTGTACAGATAGAGAATTTCACCATAAAGGGCAAACGGCTCGTCATAATATCTGTTATAACCTTTAGCATCTTTTCTTGTGGGTGATAGCAGAGGCTTTCCAAAACCAAAAATTGCCTTTGTGGTTGCGGCGTCTTTAAATTGATCAATTTCTGTTTTTGAAACCTTGCCGCTTTTTAGAATTGCGCCTAAGACTTGAGCAGCAATTTCACCTTCTTTAAACTGCTTCAAATACGGTTCACTAATTTTAGCTAAATCAATTTTATAAGCAAGAGATTTTACAGCCGGCGCCTTGGGGTTTGGAGTTTTATTTTTTTTCTTTGCTAAAGAGGGTGGGTTATATGTTATGTATATCTCATCTTTTGAAGGAGCTAAAACTTTGTTTTCAAAGCTTTTGTATTCCGCTTTGTATATACCGGCGTATTTATCGCGCATGTAAATATTTAAGTATTCCGATTCGCCTATTTGTTTACCGTATTTATTGTTTTGATATTTGACTCCCGGAACGATGTAATAGTTTAAAGGATCAACAAAACGCAGGAAATGTGCTTTAATAACAGCTTTCTCATCTAACGAAAGTGTGTCATTGATTCGTCTTACTATGATATCTTTTCCACAAGGGCTCATTTCCTTTTGCCAATCCGATAAAGAGCCTCTGGGGTATAATCTTTCGGTGTTTATTGTATATTGTTCTTTAGTAGCCGTATTGACATATATATCAGATTTAACACCGATTATGTGCGCCAAATACCACTTTCCATAAGTGAGAACGCCGCCCTTTACATTCCCAACATGAGGATATGTACAAATATCAGACTCTTCACAGCTTTTTCCCTCATCATAGTGAAGAGGGAACTCGTGATTCTGCATAAGATTTTTAAATTCATTTAGGTCTGGTTTAACCCCTAAACGTACCATGTTGAAAATTTCATGGGCATCATAATTACTAACAAACACATAAGAAAAGCCATCGTTAAAAACAGTTTTACATGCACGACGTGTTTGGTAGCGACCTGTAATTTTGTTTTTAGGTCCGTTTTCGTGATATCTTACCCAAAAAATGGCATCTTTTTCTTCTACATATTCCATAAGCATTTTATGCCACTCCAGGGCGTTGGCTATATATGCTGAATCTGCAATATGCTTTGAAATACAGTCGGCATAAAAACCATCAATCGTTATGCTACTGCCATGAAAAAGCGAAGGGGCATATTGTTTGTTAGTAGCGTAATTGCTGTAATATTCTGTAATAGTCATTTTAAACTCCTTAAATAAACATGTTTAACGAGCTTCTACCTCTCGTTTAAATTCATTTAATTTTCTCAACGCAGAACGGATATTATTTTTTTGCTTATTTAGGACTTTTTCACCGGTTAGGCTGTATTCTTTTGTTTCGAAGCTGGCCAATATCAATTCCAAATGCTTGTATGTAAATAAAATGGGGTCGATAGGGGTGTTGTTGATTTCACGGTGCCAAATCTCTGCGATTCGGGGAATCTCCATAAGATATCCATTTGCAAAAGTTTGGATTCTGGCCACATAATCGCGCATCGTCGAGTTAACAGACTCTCCTTTTAATTCATCAAGTGATTGAATTTCAGGATACTCCACCAACTCTATACCATTTTTCTTTTTTTTGTTACGAAAATAATTGTAAAAAGCAATGCGTAATGCGTTTCCGTCGGCAAAAGGAACATCGTTATAATATAAATCGGTATGATAGGATAAAAAATTGTGATCTGATTGATCGTCAGGATCCCGAGGTATATCTGCGGCAGCCCGATCTGCCGAAAGCTGTTTCCTCAATAAACCAATTGTTCTACAAAACAAAACTGTAATCGCATCTGTAAAAGCTCTTTCTTCTGATGTACATTCGGTATAACAATCTATAATTTTTTCGAGTTTTTCCTTGATCTGTATATCAGTCATGCTATTCGCGTTATTATATTCATGCAGCAAATCTTCTAATTCTTTTGGCATCAGTTGCTTCATAAAAACCTCCAAAATTATAATAATAATTATATCTCGCTTTTATAGTATAAACTTTTTAGGGAAAAAAGTCAAGTTAAAAGTGAAAACTCACTATATCTGACAAATTGCTTCCTAAAATAAAAATCCTCCGAAACCCTTTCGGTTTCAGAGGATTTTTGGTCCGAGTGACAGGGATCGAACCTGCGGCCTGATGGTCCCAAAGCCGCGGTCAAACGTTTTTCTGCTAAGAAAGCGTTATTTCTGCCCTTTTTGGTCGGTTTTTGCATCGTTTCTGCTCTATTATTTCCATTATTTCCACCTCTTCTGTGCGTAGAAGTGGTCAAATATAGGGTCAAAATACAACGACCACCCGAAATCTTTTGAGGATTCGTGTGGTCGATTTCATATTCATTTGACACCATCAGTATAACTCTACAACAGAATAAAGTCAAGTGTTTCCAAATTGGAAATTGTTCAATAGTCGTGAAGGCGAACTGCTCGAATCATCGGGTGGTTCGCCTTTTTTTATTTTCAACGAAAGGAGGTTTACAGCATGAGAAAAGAAACCAATATGGCAGGTGTGAAATCAGTGGCGAAAGCATTGCTTATGCTCGACATCCATCTGACCGACTACTCACCCGTGATTGTTCAGCACCCATTCACATCAAGTGGAATGGTGGAAGCTCCAACCGAAAACGGACTCGCAATGTTGGATATCACTCAAGGAGATGAGAATCTGAGTGCGTGGCGTGGGTTGATGGCGAAGCAGATCGACCAAGCCAAAAATGCCTATCACATTTATATGATGCTAAACAAACCATACGCACTTTCATTCCTCAGCCTCGCAGAACCCCATCTGTCGCAAAAGGACTTTTCTGAAATATTGGCAGATGCGTGGATCCGTTCAGAAAATCCAAACATGGATAAGAACTTCGTCAAGAAAAGCCTTGTGGATATGTTCAAAAAAGCCGACCAATCAATTCTGATGGACGGTGAAGAAAGAGAAATGTTCGACAGCTTCGATGATACCGTAACAATCTATCGTGGCGTTACCTCATATAACGCAAAGAACATAAAAGCTCTTTCGTGGACAACCGACTATCAGACGGCTGAATGGTTTGCCCATCGGTTTGGTGAAGAAGGAACTGTATACGAAGCTCAAATCAGCAAGGAACATATCCTTGCTTTTTTTAATGGCAGAAACGAGTCGGAAGTGATTGTGGATCCTAAGTACCTAACCGATATCACAGAAGCTCAAGAAATGGGCAACGGCATGACAATGAATCAGTAAAGGAGAAACGAAATGATTAATGCAATTATAACTCACAAAGGCGAAACCTTAATCGCAGAGTTTCCGATCAACTATTTTACACTTCATCAGCAGCTCGACACAATCGGAATTAGCAAAGGCCCCCATCGCATTCCGTTGACGGATAACGAGGAAGATGCTATTCAAGTGAAACTCTACTCAGAAAACGACTTTGGCAGTCATCTTGCCTTGATATTCAAGGAAACGGATACACTCGAAGATGTCCAAATCGCTGTGGGTGCTATACTATGCTAACACTGAGGAATATCCCTTCGAGATCAAGGAAGATGGTCAGATCATTAAGGCAGCGATGACTAATGAGAAGATTCCTGTTCCCGACAGTCCTCAGACCGGAGATAACTCGAACCTCGGCTTTTGGATTGGTCTTGCTGCCATTGCGCTCGGCGGTCTTGTGGCTACCGTGATCATCGGCTTCAAGAGAAAGAAGGAAGATGAGGACGAGTAATGATGAAAAAGGTGTATATCTGCGCTCCTCTCGGTGGTGATGTTGAGGGCAACCTCGAAAGAGTGAAGCGATATACCCGATACGCATTAATGTGTGGCACGGCTCCGGTCGTGCCACATTTTTATGCACTCTGCCTTGACGATAACGATCAGAAAGAAAGAGAAATCGGGTTAGCCGCCGGACTCGGTATGCTTTGGTTCTGCGATGAACTGTGGGTGTTCGGTCAGACCGTTACCGAGGGGATGAAACAGGAAATACAATTCTGCAAACACCTCAACATCAAAACTCGTTATGTAAGTGAAAAAGAAATCCGTAAGAAAATTGGAGGTATTACGCATGAATAAGAAAATTGTAAGAATTCTTCTCTGTGTCGCTATGGTGACACTCATTCTCTCCGCATTCTCCATGACTGCTTTTGCCGCCGGAGATGTGGCAGGTGCTATCGAAAGCACTTGGAATACGGCAAAAGAGCAGGTTAAGACGGTAGTCAACAACGTGGTCTTTCCTGTGGTTGATATGATCCTCGCCATCCTCTTCTTCGTGAAGGTTGGTACGGCATACTTCGACTACAGAAAGCACGGTCAGTTCGAATTTACCGCACCTGCGATTCTGTTTGCATGCCTTATCTTTACTCTTACTGCGCCCCTTTATATCTGGACGATCATCTAAGGGGGTGTCGGCATGAACTTTTTTGAAGGCGAACTCCGACAAATGTTTGGCGATGCCGAGAATATCAGCAATGCTCAATTTGTCGGCAGAACCATGCTTGGCAAACTGGATGATGATCTGCTCGTAAAAGCTCAATTCATCTCCACTCATATATCCAAGCACTACGATGCAATTCAGGTATCCATCCTCAACCGAACTGACGGAGTGGTGGATAAGGAAACGATGCTCTTCGGCGATATTATCGGCCCGAAATTCACCAAATGCTCTGATAAGGTCAACCCATACATGTGGGAAGAAAGCACCGGAAAGGCATATTGGTATACACCCATATCCATCACCGAAAAGGCAAATATTGCGGATACGGTACTTGATTATATCGGGATGTTTCAGGAAGACAGCCTTGCCATGCAGTTCAAGTAAAGGAGGTTAGCGGCTTATGTTTGAATGGCTCGGAGATATTATCAGTGGCATAGGCGATGCCATTGGCGGTACTTTTGAAGGTATCAGTGATGCACTCGCCAACAGTATATTTGAGGCCATGCTCGCTTGGCTCTACGAAACCATTTATGGT
>SVOZ01000014.1 GCA_015066115.1 Oscillospiraceae bacterium | reverse complement strand
ACAGCAAATTAACTGACTAAAAAGGAGGAGCCGCTTTGATAAAGGTGCAGAAAATTACAAAACGCTGGCTTATGCGAAGCTTTATTATCATAGTTGCGGCTCTTGTTGCAATTGAGGCGCTTGTTATTTTCATAACCAAGGATAGTTATTATAACTCTGCACAGCAGGCTGTTAAAACCCGCGCCAGCGTTATTCAAAACACCCTTGATTCTTATGCCTCTGATGCCGACTTAGACTTTTCCGAGCGCACCAGAAGCCTTATCGAAAACTTTTCGGACAGAAACAGAATGGAGCTTGTGGCGATCGACCGAAACAAAAAGCCGATGATGTCGTCAAGCGGATTTCAGCCTCAGCTCGACAGCTCGCTACCCGACCTTGTTTTAGCATTAAAGAGCGACAGCCGAATGGGCGAAAGCCTTCATAAAAGCGAAAGCGGCGAAAATGTCTATTGCGTTACGGTGGTTTCCCCGACACAGACAGGAGATATTCTCGCCTTAAGGCTTATGGCATCGCTTGAGCCTGCCGATAGGCAGATAATGCGCCTTGCCCTCATCTATATCGCAATAGGGCTTGCGATAGTAGGCTTTATCCTGCTTTCAAACCTTGTGTTTTTGCACTCTATAATAAAGCCTGTCGCCGAGGTTGAAAAAACTGCGAGAAGAATTGCAGGGGGCGACTTTGATGTTAGAATAGATAATAAATATAACGACGAAATGGGAGATCTTTGCGATATTATAAACTATATGGCAGACGAGCTTTCCCAGAGTGAAAATATGAAAAACGAGTTTATATCCTCGGTTTCGCACGAGCTTCGCACCCCGCTGACTGCCATAAGAGGCTGGGGCGAGACCCTTGCCGATGATGTAAACTGCAATAAAAGTATGCGTCAGAAGGGACTTAAGGTTATCGTAAACGAAACCGAAAGGCTTTCTTCGATAGTTGAGGATCTTCTCGACTTTTCCAAAATTCAAAGCGGCAGATTTACAATAAAAAAAGAAAAAATGGACATCCTCGCCGAGCTTGAGGAGGCGCTTTTGGCCTTTTCCGAAAAAGCAAAGCGTGAGGGAATAAATATAGAATATAACGAGCCCCAAATGCTGTCTGCTATTGAGGGCGACAGAAACAGAGTAAGACAGGTCTTTGTAAACGTTCTTGATAATGCCATTAAGTATTCCGAGCCTGACAGCACAGTTAAGGTAACTGCAAAAGAGGAATACGGCGTTATTTATGTAATCGTTGAGGACGAGGGCTGCGGAATAAGCCCCGAGGACCTGCCAAAAATCAAAAAGCGCTTCTATAAGGCAAACCATACAAAACGCGGCTCGGGAATTGGGCTTGCAGTTGTTGATGAGATAGTAACAATGCTCGGAGGAACATTTGAGATAAAAAGTCAGCTTGGTGTCGGAACATCCGTCACCCTCACCTTCCCTGCAATGAGGGAAGAGGCTAAGGAGGAATAAAAATGAGTGAAAAAAAGGAAGGCTTTCGCACATCGATAGGCGGTCAGGCACTTATCGAAGGGGTTATGATGAGAGGCCCTCTTAAAACAGCCATGGCGGTTCGCACGCCCGATGGCGAAATAACAATTGAAAATGTTGACGACGGAAGGGATAAAAACTTTCCTAAGATACTAAAACTTCCCGTGATCCGCGGTGTTGTAAACTTTGTGCAGACTATGATCTTAGGCTATAAGGCAACAATGCGCTCGGCCGAGCTTGCGGGAATAGATGAGGCTGAGGAGCCTTCCAAGATGGATAAATTCCTAACTGAAAAGCTGGGCGAAAAGGTTTACGCCATTATCGGTGTTGTGGCAGGAATTCTCGGCGTTGCAATAGCGGTTGCGCTGTTTGTTTTTGTGCCAACCTGGCTCGTTAAGCTTTTTAACACCTATGTCTTTAACCTCGGCGTTTTCACTGCCGCCGCAGAGGGCATAATCAAAATAGCGGTGTTTATAGCTTACATAGCATTAGTTGCTCTTATGCCCGATATTCGCAGGGTCTTTGCCTATCACGGAGCCGAGCACAAAACCATTGCCTGCTATGAGGCAGGTGATGAGCTTACGGCCGAGAACGCCGCAAAGTATAAGCGTTTTCATCCCCGTTGCGGTACATCCTTTATTTTGATAATACTTATTTTAAGCATTGTGCTCTTTCTTGCAGTTCCTGCAAGCCTTTCAGTGCTTTGGCGATTTGTTTTGAGAATAGTTCTTCTTCCCATAACCGTTGGCGTGGGATATGAAATTATAAAATTCGTCGGCAGACACGATAATGCCTTTACCCGAATAATCTCCGCTCCGGGACTTTGGCTCCAGCGCCTTACAACAAAAGAACCCGATATAGATCAGCTTGAGGTTGCAATCGCCTCTCTAAAGGCGGTTATGCCCCAAAACAAAGACGAGGCTCAGTGGTGATGCAATATAATGATGTTGTTTCGCTCATTAGAAAAGAAGAGAGCGTCTTTAAGATAATTGCCGAGGAAACCCTTGGCGCTACATATCAGCAGTTTTTGCTCTACCCTCAAAAAGAGGTCTCAAAAGAAAAACAAAGCCTTTTAATTAAAAGGCTTGAGATGCTAAAAAAACAGGTTCCCGTTCAGTACATTCTCGGAAAATGGGAGTTTGAGGGCAGGGAGTATAAAATAGGTCAGGGAGTTTTGATCCCAAGGGAAGACACCGAGGCGGTCGTAAGCCTTGCAAAAGAGATCCTTTCCCCAAAAAAGAATGCAGTTTTTGCAGATTTGGGGAGCGGAAGCGGATGCATCGCAGTTACTCTAAATCTTGAAACAGGAGCAAAGGGCTACTCGGTCGAGCGCTCAAAGGATGCCTTTGAATATCTTAAAGAGAACATAAAGGCACATAAAGCCGACGTAACGGCGGTAAACGCCGATATGCTTGCAAAAGAAACCATAGAAGCTCTGCCACAGCTTGATATGGTGGTTTCAAATCCGCCCTACATATCAAAAGAGGAAATGGATGAGCTTGATCTCTCGCTTTCCTATGAGCCAAAAGAGGCGCTTTTCGGCGGCGACGACGGACTTTACTTTTACAGAGAAATAACAAGGCTCTACTATCCTAAAATAAAAAAAGGCGGCGCCATCGCCTTTGAGGTAGGCTTTCGACAGGCAGACGCGGTTAGCGATATTCTTAAAAAGGCAGGGTTTCACAGCCTGAAAGAAAAAAAGGATATAAACGGTGTAAGACGCGCAGTTTGTGCGTTTAAATAAAAAAATAATGGCTAGGTGGCCGTTTAAGGAGGATAAAATTATGGCAAAATCAATTGCAAAACAGGTTGAGGATAACAAAAGCAGCAGTTTTGACAAGCAGAAGGCCCTTCAGCTTGCCCTTAGCAACATCGAAAAGAGATATGGACAGGGCGCCGTTATGCGCCTTGGAGAGCAAACTGCTCTCAATGTTGAGGCAATTTCCACAGGTTCGCTTTCGCTCGACGTTGCGCTCGGCATCGGCGGCGTTCCCAGAGGAAGAATAGTTGAAATTTTTGGACCTGAAAGCTCAGGTAAAACAACCGTTGCTCTGCACGTTTCGGCAGAGGCTCAGAAAACAGGCGGCATAGTTGCTTTTATTGACGTTGAGCACGCGCTCGACCCCGTTTACGCCGCAAACCTCGGCGTTGACGTTGATTCGCTTCTTGTATCACAGCCCGACTCGGGTGAACAGGCTTTGGAGATTGCCGAAATGCTTATCCGCTCGGGCTCGGTTGACGTTGTGGTTATCGACTCGGTTGCCGCAATGAGCACAAAGGCTGAGATCGAGGGCGAAATGGGCGATAGCCACGTCGGTCAGCAGGCAAGGCTTATGTCGCAGGCTTTAAGAAAGCTTACTCCGCTCGTTTCCCGCTCAAATGCTGTTGTAATTTTCATAAACCAGCTTCGCGAAAAGGTTGGCGTTATGTACGGAAACCCCGAAACCACCCCCGGCGGTAGAGCCCTTAAATATTATGCTTCGGTTCGCCTTGATGTCAGAAAGGTTGATACAGTTAAGGTTGGAAGCGAAAATATCGGCAACCATATCAGATGTAAGGTTGTTAAAAACAAGGTTGCTCCTCCGTTTAAAGAGGCTTACTTTGATATTATTTACGGCAAGGGAATCAGCGGTGTTGGCGAAATTGTTGACCTTGCAGTTGATAGAGATATTATTCAAAAGAGCGGCGCCTGGTTTAGCTATGGCACCCAAAGACTTGCTCAGGGCAGAGATAATGTTAAGGCACTTTTGGAAGAAAACGCAGAACTTCTCAATGAAATAACCGAGAAGGTAAGAGCGGCGCTCAAAGAGGAAAATGCCGCCCCTACTAAAAAACCTGCCGCCAAAAAGGCTGTAGCTAAGAGTGAGGCCTCCTCTGCCGTTTCTATCGATGCCGAGGTCGACGAGTAATCGTGAAGATAACAAAAATAGCGCCTTGCGGCGCAAAAAGCAGTTTTTATAAAATATTTGCCGACGGGCAGTACGCAGTTTCTCTGCCCGCTGAGGTGATTTCGCGCTTTGACTTAAAAGAGGGCGGCGAAATTGATGTGTATCGCATAGCCGAGCTTTCCAAGGCGGCTTTGGTGCGAAGGGCAAGAGAACGCCTTTTGTATTCGCTTGACAGAAGACTGCACTCTGAAAAGGAGCTTAGGCAAAAGCTTGTGCGCGACTATCCGCCCGATGTAATTGACCTCGCGGTCGCCGAGCTTGACCGTTTGGGGCTTATAAACGACGAGGCCTTTGCGCGTGCCTTTGCAGAGCAGAGGCTAAAGGTCAATAAAAAAGGCCCTTATGCCGTTTTGCAGGAGCTGTACCAAAAAGGCGTTGACAGAGAAACGGCAAAAATTGTGGTAGACGAGGTTTTCAGCGAGGACGACGGCGAAATAAACGCCGCGCTTATGGTCGCGCAAAAATATAGAAGCGAGATAGGCACCCCAAAAGGAAAACAAAGGCTTTACAGCGCGCTGTGCCGCAAAGGCTTTTCGTATAGCACCGTTAAAGAGGTTATGCGCTCGCTTTGCAGTGAAATTGAGTTTGAGGATTAGTTAAGGGGAATAAAAATGTCGGTTACAGTTGGAATGATAAGCTTGGGCTGTCCCAAGAACCAGATAGACGCCGAAATAATGCTGGCAGATCTAAAAAAACAAGGCTTTGAGCTTGTGGCAGATGCCGCCCTCGCCTCTGTTGTTATAATTAACACCTGCGGCTTTATTGAGGCCTCTAAAAATGAGTCCATCGAGCAGATCTTGGAGATGGGGCTTTTAAAAAAAGAGGGTAGAATTAAAAAAATCGTGGTAACAGGCTGCCTTGCCGAGAGGTATAAAAGCGAGCTTGCAAAGGAAATTCCCGAGGCAGACATCATCTTGGGAATCGGAAGCAATAAAGAGCTTGGACAGGCAATTTTAAAAAGCCTTGAGGATAATGAGCCCTACGAGAGCTACGGCGAAAAAACCGCTCTCTGTCTTGAGGGTGACCGCGTGCTTACGACCCTGCCTTTTTATGCCTACCTTAAAATTGCCGAGGGATGTGACAACCGCTGTACCTACTGCGCCATTCCCGAAATTCGCGGCCGCTTTAGGAGCAGAGAAATGGAAAGCATTGTTTCTGAGGCAAAAAGTCTTGTAAAAGCGGGTGTTCGCGAGTTGGTTGTTGTCGCGCAGGACACCACAAGGTACGGACTCGACCTTTACAAAAAGCCGATGCTCGCAGAGCTCTTAAAAAGGCTTAACGAGATAGAAGAGCTTAAGTGGATAAGAGTTCTGTACGCCTATCCCGAAATGATAGACGATGAGCTCATTTCTGCTGTAAAAAATCTTGAAAAGGTCGTAAAATACATAGACATTCCCATTCAGCATGCAAATGACGAGGTTTTAAGAAGAATGAACCGCAGAGGAAATCGCGAGAGCCTTTTAGCCCTCTTTAAAAAGCTGAGAAGCGAAATTCCCGAGATAGTTCTTCGCACCTCGCTTATTGCAGGCTTTCCCGGAGAGAGCGAAGAGCAGTTTTGCGAGCTGTGTGAGTTTTTAAAAGAGGTAAAAATAGAGAGGGTCGGCTGCTTTGCCTATTCAACAGAAGAGGGAACCCCTGCCGCTGACTTTGAAGATCAGATAGACAGTGAAACCAAAGAAAGGCGAGCCGAGATAATCATGACCTCTCAGCAAAGGGTCGTTGACGAGTACAATCAAAAGATGCTCGGAAAAACCCTTGAGGTCGTTGTAGAGGGTTATGACCGTTACGGCGAATGCTATTTCGGAAGAAGCGCCTTTGACGCACCCGATATAGACGGCAAGGTGTTTTTTGCATCCGAAAAGCCGCTTAGAATCGGAGATTTTATACAGGTTGAGATATTAGATGCTATGGACTATGACCTTATGGGTCAGGCAAAGCTTTAAAGGAGGAGCCTTATGAACACACCCAATAAATTAACAGTTTTCAGAGCGGCTATGGTGCCGGCTTTTCTCGCAGTGCTTTTAATTGAAAGCATTCCTGCGCACTTTCTTTTGGCAGGACTTGTTTTCGGTGGACTTTCCCTCACCGATATGATAGACGGCAAAATGGCAAGAAAAAGAGGACTTATCACAAATTTCGGCAAGTTTTTAGACCCCCTTGCCGACAAGGTGCTTGTTATAAGCGCCCTTGTCGGTATGACCGTGCTTAAAACACAGAGCAAGGCGGAGCTTATCTGCTGGCTTATCGGAATTATAATAATTCTTGCCCGTGAGTTTATGGTTTCGGCTCTGCGTATGGTCTGCGTTGAGCAGGGCAATGTTATTGCCGCAAATATCTGGGGCAAGGTTAAAACAGTAACCCAGATGACCGCAATTTTAGTAATTTTGGCAATTGAACAGCTTTTAGAGTGGTTCCCTGTGATTCCTTCAGAGCTTAGGATAATCGGCGACGTTTGCTATGCCGTGTCGGTTGTGGCAACTGTCGTTTCGGGAGTAATTTACCTTAAACAGAATGCCTCAGGGATAGGCGAGATGTAAAAGCGAGGGAAAAAGGTGTTTTCTTGTTTTAAAAGTTTTGGAATAACGGGAATGAACAGCTACGAGGTGTCGGTCGAAACCGATATTTCGGGCGGAATGCCTGCCTTTGAGATAGTTGGGCTTCCCGATGCCGCCGTTAAGGAATCGCGCGACAGAGTCCGCTCGGCAATAAAAAATTGCGGATTTGCCTTTCCTATCGGCAGAATAACTGTAAATCTTGCGCCTGCAGATGTTAAAAAGATCGGCCCTGTTTACGACCTTGCCATTCTTATGGGAATTTTGTCGGCATCGGGGCAGATAAATGAGATAGCTGAGAAGACCGCCTTTGTCGGCGAGCTTTCGCTAAACGGCGATGTAAGAAAGGTAAACGGCGTTTTGTCCATGACCTTAAAGGCGCGCGATCTCGGTTATAAGAGCATAGTCGTGCCTTTCGAAAACCGCTTTGAAGCAGGTGTTATAAAAGGAATAGATGTGCTCCCCGCAAGGTCGGTGTTTGAAATTTTGGGGCACTTTTTCAGGGATGAAAAAATCGTGCCATACATAAGCAATCTTGAAGAAAATGACGCCTCTTTTGATGCTGATTATGATTTTTGCGATGTCAAAGGCCAGCAAACCGCCAAAAGAGCGCTTGAAATTGCCGCCGCAGGCGGACATAACATTCTGATGATCGGTTCCCCAGGTTCGGGCAAGAGTATGCTCGCTAAGCGCCTGCCTTCGATTTTGCCTGAAATGACCTTTGAGGAATCGCTTAGGACAACCGAAATTCACTCAATAGCGGGAGTTTTGCCGTCGGGCGTTTCGCTTATTCGCACCCGACCTTTCCGCTCTCCGCATCACACCGTTTCTCCCTTTGGGCTTTCGGGCGGCGGCGTTTATCCGCGCCCGGGCGAAATTTCCCTTGCCCATAACGGCGTGCTTTTCTTAGATGAGCTTCCCGAATTTAACAAAAACGCTCTTGAGATTTTGCGCCAGCCGCTTGAGGACGGCAAGGTTACGGTATCTCGCGTTTCGGGCACAGTCACCTTCCCCTGCTCCTTTATGACGGTTGCGGCAATGAACCCCTGCAAATGCGGCTATCGCGGACACCCCACAAAGCCCTGCAGCTGCAGTGAAAGAGCCGCAAATCAGTACATAAGCAAGATAAGCGGACCTCTGCTTGACAGATTTGATATGCATATCGAGGTTATGCCTGTAAACTTCACAGAGCTTACCGACAAGCGAAAAGAGGAGTGCTCTAAGGATATAAGAGAGCGTGTAAACCGCGCAAGAATTATCGCAAGGGAGCGTTTTTCAGCTCTTGGAAGTGAGATAACCTGCAACGCGCAGATGTCCGAAAGTCTTTGCGCTAAGGTCTGCACGCTGACAGAGGACGCAGAGTTTCTCCTTAAAACCGCGTTTGAAAAAACAGGAATGTCGGCAAGAGCTTATAACCGCGTCTTAAAGGTGGCAAGAACCATTGCCGACCTTGAACAAAGCCAGCAGATACAGGATGAACACATTTTAGAGGCTATCCAGTATCGAAGCTTAGATAGAAAATATTGGAGTAAATAATAAAAAACACGCATTTTTTAAAATGCGTGTTTTTTATATTATTTTGAAATGTTTTTTACAAGCTGGCGAGGGAGATTTTTTGTAAGCGCCTCTAAAAGTCTGTCGTCAGGCGAGAAAACTATAAGGGTGCGCTTGTATTTTGGGTGAGGAACAATGATGTAGTAGTTTGCGGCACCGTTTACATCGCGCTCGGCGTGCACCTCGTAGTTAAAGCTGCGGCCGACAAAGGCGGCAGGATTATAAATCCCGATGTCCTCAACCGTTTTAATATCAATAGAGATCATTCGGCTTCGCTTTTTCTTGTCAATGATCTTGTCAACGTCAAGAGAATCGTTGGTAATAATGTATTCAAACTCGATAAGCATTGCCTTAAGCGCCTTCCAGATTAAAAAAACGATAACTGCGAATACTATCATAGAAATGGTTGAGATATATGCAAGTCCTGAAGTGAGGCAGAAAAAGGGAATAACAAGAATAAATAAAACCGCCGATAAAACAATAGTTATAAACAAAGCCATAACCTTTTTCTTATCCTGCGCTGTCAGCTTGCGCTTAACTATAGTTTCTACAAAAATGTCCATAATTATACTCCTTTAAATTTGTCTACACAAAAGAGTATATCACATTATTTTTAAAAACACAAATTAATTTAATGTGAATAATTTTTTTAAAAAGACAGACACTAAATTCGGAGGTGAAAATAATGAATAATACTCCTAATAAGTCAATTCACTGCACAGTTGAGCAGTGCAAGTACAACAATAAGCAGGAAAAATACTGCACCTTGGATCAGGTTGATATCGGAACCCACGAAAATAATCCCACCGTTCCCCAGTGCGTAGACTGCAACTCCTTTGTAGCAGAAGGCAAGTAACACAAGCTGCGGCCGGCAGCGCCCACGTCACGTAAGGAAGTATTTCCTTAAAACGTGAAATTTTTGCACAATAATGCGTTAAAACCCGCCAATACGCGATAGCGTTATTGGCGGGTTTTGCCTTTTCTTGCACTAAAAATTTTCATTTTAAGGTGCTTCGCAGTTTCGTAAGAACTTCCTGTATTTAAGCCATAAAACGCAGAAAGGCTGTCGCCTTTCGAGGCTTTTAGCAACAATACGGGAAATTTTTCTTTAGAAACAAATACTTCCCTACGTGGCGTGGGCGTTAGTCGGCCGCTTTTGTTTTATCCAAATTATTTCAATAATAAATTAAGAACCGCCTTATTTTAATAAATACGACGGTATCTGCCAAAAAAAGAAAAAGAAAGGCAAACACAAAGCGACAAGCCTTGTGCAAATTGAGGAGTATAATATTGTTCCAACCAAAATGAAAAGGAGCAGAAAAATGAAACGCACATCGGCCGCATCAGCAGAAAAGGGACAAGGTGTACTTGCAAGGCTTTCTAAGGAAAACCGCGAAAAAATCATAAAAGGCTTTGCGGCGGCAGCGCTGGGACTGCTTTTTTCCCTCATTCGCTTTTCCGATAGGCTCTCTCCCTTTGGAGTCTCTGCTCTTGCGGCGCTGTCGGGAGGCGGCTCGGTTTTTGCTCTTTTGGGCGCAACGATAGGCTATCTTTTGCCGGGTCTTGAGCTTGGCGGCGCGCGTTACATAGCTCAAATGCTCATTTTAATGGCTGTTAAATGGGCATTTGCCGCCTTTTACGAAACAGAACAAAAATGGGCACTTCCTTTAAGTGCGGCGGCAGTAAACCTCGCAGTAGGCTCTGTTATGCTCTTTTCCGATGGCACCATTGTTTATGATATTCTCTATCTTATCGCCGAGAGCGTTATCTGCGGCGGCGGTGTGTATTTTGTTTCGCAGGCCTTTAAAATTTTTGAAAACGGCGGCAGTATGCAGTCGGCTGAAAATGTCGTTTCATTTTCAGTCTGCGCCGCTCTTGCGCTGATGTCGCTGTCTGCGCTTAAAATTGGCATGGTTTCGGTAGGTCACGTTGTGGCGGCGGTGGTGGTAATGGCGCTTTCCTATTCGCTCGGTGCGCTTGGCGGCGCCTGCGCAGGTCTTACTATCGGAACTGCGCTGTCAATTGGAGCAGCCGACGGCGGCTTCTCGGTTATGGTTTTGGGCCTTGGTGGAATGCTTTCGGGGCTTTTCTCCCACACCTCGCGTTACGCTTCAAGCCTTTTGTTTCTCGCCTGCACCCTGTTGTCTGTGGCGGTCGGCTCAACAGATAGCGAAAGCTTATATCTTCTTTATGAGGTGCTTTCGGCAACGGTTATCTTTCTGCTTGTGCCCGAAAGGTATATAAAAGCGCTGGGCGTCTATTTTCCGGCAATTTCCGCAGGCAGAGAGCATTACCCAAATAAATATCTGTCGACAAAACTTGATTTTGTTTCAAAATCGCTTATGGAAACCTCAAGGTCTATCTGCGAAATGTCGGACAAGCTTTCCTTTAAAACGGCAAACGATATGGATAGGGTGTTCAGCACCGCCGCCGATAGAGTTTGCCGCCGATGCGGAATGAAGCTAAGTTGCTGGGACAGTAGCTACACCGACACAATGGACAGCTTTAACCACATGATTCCTGCCCTCAAAAGGCAGGGCAGAATTGAACCCGAAAACATTCCCGACCAGCTTCGGCGCAGATGCACCAAAATGACGGCACTGGTTTCGGAGATAAACGCCGCCTACCATCGCAATTTAAGTGAGGCGCAAACTATGCAGCGATTAAAGCAGATAAAAGAGGTTGTAACAGAGCAGTTTTCGGGAATGTCGCGCCTACTTTGCGAGATGTCGCAGGAGCTTTCGCTTACAATGTGCGACCGCGAAACCGAAAACAAAATAAGCGGCTCGCTCTTGCGCGAGGGACTGAGCGTTAAGGACGTTTCCTGCCCCGTTGATAAGTTCGGCAGAAAAACGGTCGAGTTTTACTGCCTTTCGGATGAAATCGAGGGGCTTGACAATGAGCTTTTGGAAGACAGCATTTCGGAGCTTTGCGGCACCAAAATGCAAAGGGGCAGCGACATAAAAACCAAGGAACTTACAAGGCTTTGCTTCACCGAAACGCCGCCCTTTGAGATAGAGTCTGCAAGCTTTCAAAAAAATGCCGACGGCGAGAGCGTTTGCGGCGATAGCTTTGCCTTTCTCTCGCTGGGTAACGGATTTTCGGCGGCGGTCCTCAGCGATGGAATGGGCAGGGGAAAGAGTGCGGCGGTTGACAGCAGGATGACGGTAAATCTCGTTTCACGCTTTTTAAGCCTCGGCTTTCCGCTTGAAAATTGTATGAGCCTTGTTAATTCGGCGCTTAATTTAAAAAGCGAAGACGAAACTCTCGCAACCCTTGATGCCACTATTTTTGACCTGTATAACGGCAGTATTTGTATAAAAAAGGCAGGCGCCGCGCCCACATTTTTAAAGAGGGGCAAGCGAGTGTCAAAGGTCGAAATCGGCGCACTTCCGCTCGGAATTCTCGGCGAGGTCAAGGTGCGCGGCGCAGAAATAAAGCTTTCGCGCGGCGATGTTGTGGTAATGGGCTCGGACGGCCTGTGCGCACTAAAAGATAATCAGATCGAGTCGATGCTCAAAAAGAGCGACGGACTTTCCTGCGAGCAAATTGCCGCCGCCCTCGGTCAAAAGGCGGCTGAAAGTGATGGCGACGCCTCCGGCGATGACATCACCGTTCTCGTTATGAGATTAAAATAAAAAGAAAAAAGTAAAGCCTCCCTTGTCTAAAGGGAGGGGGACCAACCGATAGGTTGGTGGAGGGATAAAGTTTGTGTGATAAATCCCCTCGCCACGCTTACGCGCGGCCCTCTCCCCTCTAGGCGAGGGGCGCTTTATTTATAATGACATTTAGATAAATAAAATAATATTGATAAATGTTTTTCCTTTTGTAAGTCTCATAACCCTAATTACTCTATGTTTAAGACAAAGACTCATAATGCTTATATAATCATGAAGATTTATAAAGAGTCTTATATAAAGAAAAAGAGTCATAATGATTCTATTAAGAATCGTTATGACTCAAGAAGATTGCAACACATTGAAAAATTCATATTTCTATGTTATAATAATAAAAAATATTCGGAGTTGATTCAATGGAATATATCGTAATTCCCGATACGGCTATATGGGCGGTCAATCGTGGCAAACAGGAAAATGAATCAAGCAATATTATTTATCGCGATAAAAGCGGTAGAGGACACTCCATTGATTTTGATGTATGTGCAACCAATTACAAGGCAGAGCACGAATCGTCATCGGGTAACTGCATAGGCGAACGAAAAATGGATGAATACTACTTTGTTTTCTACACAAGCGGCATTAAAACAAAAATAGTGTTTAAGAAAATGCACGTAAGTAACCTATTCCGTTATCATCTGTTAAGTGGCTCAAAAGCAAATCGTTTTCTACAACTGCAAAAATTAATAGGCGAAACAAGATATACAACATATGACCTATCTTAAAAAAGGGGGGATTGTGTGAAAACAATTAAATGGTTAAAAACATCAATAGTATTACAAAGTATATTTGCTTTCTTTTGTATCGCATCATCATTATGCTTTGCAATCAATAGATATTTTGATTTAAAATTTTTCTTTTCATTAGGTAATATTTTGGTGTTTGGTTGGATTATAAATCCAATAGGGTTGATATCCGTTGTTGTCGGATTGATAATTTTCTTTTCTGAAAAAGGTGTGGAGGAAAACCGTAAAATCATAGGAAATAAATGGATTTGGTTCATACTGTTTTTTGTGATTGATATTTTACTGTATTTGACCGCAGGTGTATTAACAGTTGCATTTACAGGCGGTGTTTAAACGGAGGGGCATATGGAAGATATTTTAGAGCTTATTCTTTCAATACTGTTTATGCCGTTTGAATCTAAATATGATAACCTAAAAATTAAAATCAACAAAATACCGAGCAAAGCATTAAAAATCTTCTTAAAGGTATTTCTTATAGTTATTCCACTTGCATTGATATTTGGATTATGTTGTTTGTGCAGTTACATATTTAGAGGGTATTGGATATAACAAAAGGGCTATGACATTTCGTGTGTCGTAGTCCTTTTAAAATAACTTGCACCAAGTTTGCACCAAGATAGATTTTGAGGCAAAAGTAAAACCCCGAAAACCGTGATGGTTTCGGGGTTTTTGAATACTCTT
The DNA here is from genome assembly GCA_015066115.1 of Oscillospiraceae bacterium. Taxonomy (GTDB): domain Bacteria; phylum Bacillota; class Clostridia; order Oscillospirales; family Ruminococcaceae; genus SIG578. The sequence goes on along the minus strand of SVOZ01000014.1, from coordinate 170 downwards.
TGAAATAAGAAATTATCTCTTTGAGTTCTAAAACCCTTTTATCATAATTAAAACAACTGATAAAGGCGATTTAGTTATCACCCGTGGTAATCCTCCGGCTCGTGCAATGTACGAAGCCGACAAAGCGATTATGTCTCAAATCTTGAAAATCGCCAAAGAAATTTTTACCC
>SVOZ01000003.1 GCA_015066115.1 Oscillospiraceae bacterium | reverse complement strand
AATCTCGGTATTCTTTTGGTCTCCTGAGAGTTGCGAAATTGCCTGTAATAATGCGGTTTTTCTGGTCATAGCTTTCAAAATCCTTTCGTGGATTTCGACACTCTATAACCATTGGAACGGCATAGGTTGAAAAACGAACATTTTGTGAAACATCAAAGTTGTCGATAGACTTTATAAGTCCTATGCATCCAACCTGAAATAAGTCATCCAAATTTTCGTTGCGGTTTAAAAAACGCTGAATTACGCTGAGCACAAGCCTTAAGTTTCCCTCAATAAGCTTATCTCGGGCGGTTGCATCGCCCTCACGCATCTTTTTAAGAAGTTCTAACTTTTCGGCCTCCTTCAAAACCTTTAATTTTGCGGTGTTTACTCCGCAGATCTCAACCTTGTTATAATACAAAAACATCCCCTCCAAAAATTATTTTGGACAGCGCCACGCAAAATAAACACAAATAAAAAACCACCCGTCTTTATTTTTAGCAGGTGGTTTTCACAATTTTTCTGTTTTTTTCATATTCTGCATAAAAGGAGGGGATCTTTGTGCGAAAAAGGCTGAGGAGAAGAAATAAGCCACACAAAGTTTTTATAAACATTGGTGTTTTTCTACTGATGCTTGTTCTTTTTTTAGTGTTTTGCGACACAAGGGTCCGCCCTGTAATAAAAAGAAAGGTCCGCGACTGTGCGCGGACCGAAACCGTTACCATTTTAAATCAAATTCTTTTAGATGAAATAAATTCTCTTAATATAGATTACAACGATCTTTCAATAATTAAATACTCAGACGACAACAAAATTTCCTCAATTGAAATTAATTCGATGGCTGTTAATAAATTTAAGGCTTCCTTTGCATTATCAATAACAAAGGCATTGTATAAAATTGATAATTTTGATTTTAAAATAAAGCTTGGAACACTAATTGGCCCCGAATTTCTAACAGAGCGCGGGCCAGCAATTCATTTTAACGTTTCATCCTCGGAATATGTGCAAACAGAGATACTCAGCCGCCTCGAAGAGGCAGGAATAAATCAGACCGTACATAAAATTTTGCTGGATGTTTCTTTAAACATATGCTGTTATTTCCCGGGGTATACTACCTCTGTAACGGTTCAAAGCGAGCTTACACTTGCAGAAACAGTTATAATCGGGGCTGTGCCGCAATTTTACGCGAAATAAAAATTATTTCTTTTTCTTTTTAACGCTGTAACCAAAAGAACCGAGCTTCTTTCCAAGGTCAAAATACTCGCCGTGGCAATACGCAGTAAGGCGGGCTTTATCCATTCTGAGTTTGCCATTTTCATCGATGTACTGCTCATCGACCTGCACAGCGGTGATCTCTGCTAAAAACATATCGTGAGTTCCAAGAGGCTTTACCTCTGTTACCCTACATTCAAGGCAAATGGGGCTTTGTGAAATAAGCGGAGCAGAAACTGTGCTTGCCTTTTCGGCGGAAAGCTTTAATTTTTTAAATTTGTCCATTTTTGCCCCTGTTCTCACACCGCAAAAATCAGCGGCGCGCACAAGAGAACGCGGAACCAAATTTATTACAAATTCTCCGTTGTTTTTTATAATTTTGTAAGAATGGCGCTCAGGGCGAATTGACACATAGGTCATCGGCGGGTCGGAATTTATTATTCCCGTCCAGGCAATTGTTAATGCGTTTGGTTTTTCAACGCTTCCACAGCTTACAAGCACCGCAGGAACAGGTGCCAAAAGAGTTGATGGTTTCCAGATTACTTTGGCCATAATTTTTCTCCATTTTAAAAAAATTTAATTTCCTTAGTATAAATAGTCCTCTTTATCAAAAAATAAACTTGTGACAAAAAAACACACACTAAAGGAGGGCGAAAATTTTGAAAATTGTTGATAGAGTTTCTCTGCTCCTCACAATTATCGGTGCACTTAACTGGGGCAGCATCGGTCTTTTCAAGTTTGATATTGTTGCCTGGATATTCGGCGGCACCGACTCAATGCTCAGCAGAATTATATTCACCTTGGTCGGTCTTGCAGGACTTTGGTGCATCACACTGCTTTTCAGAAGCAGAGAAAACAACTAAACGCCTATGAAATCGGATACCAAAACGGTATCCGATTTCACTTTTTACTTACTTTTCTGTTTTATTAAGCGCAATGTGAAGCTCGCCGAGCTGTACCTCGTCAACAAGCGAGGGACACTCTGTCATAAGCTCCATCATATTCTGAACCTTGGGGAATGCGATTACATCGCGAAGGCTCTCGGCACCGAGCATAAGCATAACAAGCCTGTCAAGGCCGAGACCCATTCCGCCGTGAGGAGGTGCGCCATAGGTAAAGGCATCAGTTAAGAAGCCGAATTTCTGATAGGACTCCTCGTCAGAAAGGCCAAGTGCAGTAAACATCTTTTTCTGAAGCACAGGGTCGGTTATTCTTATAGAACCGCTTGAAAGCTCAATTCCGTTTAATACAAGGTCGTAAGCCTTTGCTCTGACATTTCCCTTATCGGTGTCGAGCTTATCTATATCCTCAGCCATAGGCGAGGTGAACGGATGGTGCATTGCAACATAGGTGTTAAGGTCCTCATCCCACTCAAAGAAGGGGAACTCTGTGATCCAGAGGAAGCACCATTTGTTATTGTCGATAACATTCATTTTCTTGGCGCATTCAAGACGGAGCATTCCGAGCACAGAGAGAACGATCTTATTTTTGCCATCGGCAACAACAAAGATAATATCGCCGGCTTTAGCGTTCATACGAGAAACGATTGCCTGCATCTCTTCATCCTTCATAAACTTAGAGAAGGTACTCTGTATTCCCTCTTCTGTAACCTTGATCCAGGCAAGGCCTTTTCCGCCTATTCCGCGAACCTGCTCGGTGAGTTTATCAAGCTCTTTTCTTGAATATGCGTTAGCGCCGCCCTCAACGCAGATAGCGCGTACACTTCCTGTTTCAGCAGCAGATTTAAACACTGTAAAGTCACAATCCTTTACAATGTCTGTAAGGTCCTCTATCTCATAACCAAAGCGGACATCAGGCTTATCCGAGCCATATTTTTCCATTGCCTCTTTATAGGTCATTCTTCTTAAAGGAAGCTCTATGTCAATGTCCATAACCTCGCGGAAAAGATGCTGGATAAATCCTTCACCTATCTGCATTACATCGTCAACGTCAACATAGGACATTTCAAGGTCGATCTGGGTAAATTCAGGCTGTCTATCGGCACGAAGGTCCTCATCTCTGAAGCAGCGTGCAAACTGAACATATCTGTCAAAGCCCGACACCATCAAAAGCTGCTTATAAAGCTGAGGCGACTGAGGAAGGGCGTAGAACTTGCCATCATGAATTCTTGAAGGAACAAGGAAATCTCTTGCGCCCTCGGGGGTTGACTTAATGAGTATCGGGGTCTCAACCTCGATAAAGCCGTTTTTATCAAAGTAATCTCTTGCTGATTTAACGATTTTGTGGCGTTTTATAATATTCTGCTGTAAATCGGCGCGGCGAAGATCAAGATAACGGTATTTAAGCCTGAGCTCATCCTTAACAGTTGAGTTTTCAACAATTTCAAAGGGCGGTGTTTGAGCCTTTGATAAGATTCTCAGGTCGGTTACATCAATCTCTATCTCGCCTGTGGGAATATCATAGTTTTTGGATTCTCTTTCGCGCACAGTTCCCTCTGCCATAATAACAAACTCACTGCGAACGGTTTTTGCAAGTTCAAAAAGCTCTCTTTCGGTGTTATCGTCAAATGCGAGCTGGAGTATTCCTGTGCGGTCGCGAAGATCGATAAACTGAAGGGTTCCAAGGTTTCTTGCTCTCTGTGTAAATCCGCAAACGACAACCTTTTCTCCGATATTGTTTGTTCTGAGCTCGCCGCAATAGTGGGTGCGTTTTAAACCTGTCATAGTATTGTTTTCCATTTTTCTATCCTCCAAAGATTACTTTGTTAAGTTCTCAAGGCTTGAAAGAACATTGTTGCAAGCCGCCGAAAGCTTTTTATCGTAAAATTCTTTTATAAAGCTGTCGCCGAGAGAGATCTTGCTCTCTTCTCCGCTATTCATATCCTTAAGGTTTGCGCTATTCTCCTCGATTTCGTTATCTCCGATAACCACAACAAACTCAGCGCCTATCTTATTAGCATATTTCATCTGAGCCTTAATTCCTCTGCCGACAAGGTCACACTCGGCGAAAAATCCCTCATCGCGAAGTGCAGATACCATTTTGCAGGCTTTAACGCTTGCCTTTTCACCCATGGGCGCAATATAGATCTCACATTTTTTGCTTTCAGGGAATGCCGCTTCTTGCGCCTGCATCAAAAGAATAAGCCTTTCGATGCCTATTGCATAACCGAGGGCGCAGGTTTTAGCGCCGCCCAGAGTTTCGACAAGTCCGTCGTATCTGCCGCCGCCGCAAACAGTTCCCTGAGCGCCGATTGAGCTTGAAACAAATTCAAAAACGGTTTTTGTATAGTAATCAAGGCCTCTTACGATGTTGGGATTTACTGTGTACTCAATGCCCATCGCGTCAAGATATTGCTGAACCTTTTTAAAGTGAGTGTCGCATTCGTCGCAAAGATAATCAATAACCTTTGGAGCATCCTTTGCGATCTCACTGCAAACCGGACTTTTACAATCCAGAATGCGCATCGGATTTTTTTCAAGACGTCCAATGCAGGTTTCGCAAAGACTCTCATTTTTCTCTTCAAAATACTTTTTAAGCGCCTCGTGATATTTCTTTCTGCACTCGGGACAGCCGATTGAGTTAAGTTCAAGCTTTAATCCCGAAATGCCGAGAACCTTAAAGAAATAGCTTGCCGAAGCGATAAGCTGGGCGTCGGCAATTGGCTCTGCAGAGCCAAAACATTCCATTCCGAACTGGTGAAATTCTCTGAGTCTTCCCGCCTGCGGCTTTTCATATCGGAAGCAGGATGTGAGATAATAAAGCTTTAAAGGAAGCGCTTCCGACAGAAGTCCGTTTGAAAGGATGGTACGAACCGTCGATGCTGTTCCTTCGGGACGAAGGGTTATTGATCTGCCGCCTTTATCCTCAAATGTGTACATTTCCTTTTGGACAACATCGGTCGTATCGCCGACTCCGCGGCAAAAAAGCTCGGTGTGCTCAAAGGTTGGAAATCTGACCTCTTTAAAACCGAACACCGTCGCGGTTTTTCTTGCACACTCTTCAATAAATTGCCATTTTCCGCTTTGAGAGGGCAAAACATCCTGAGTTCCTCTCGGCGCGCTTAACATAACTGCCATTTTTTCTTCCTCACTTTAAAAATAATAAACCCCCTTGCAAGAGGCAATACTGCCTTTTGCAAGGGGACGAGTTTTTTTAAAAAAATCCCGCGGTGCCACCCCGATTGAGCGCAAGTGCGCTCCACTTTAAGACCGATAACCGAGTCTGACGGGATCTGGTCTAGCCAAATCAGGCTCACGGATGTCTCTTAAGGTTTCGTGCAAGATGCCTCTCAGCTATAGCATCCTCTCTGTGTGCCGTAATTCCTTTTTCCTTCCGATCACAGCCGAATAAAACTACTGTTTTTTAACTATTTCACGCCAATCAAGATCGCCTCTGTCAAGTCCGTGAATAAGTACCTCCGCAGTTGCCATATTGGTTGCAATTGCGATATTATTTACATCACAAAGGCGGATAAGGTTATTATCGCAGGGATCGTTTTCCCTTCTGTTCGGGTTATTGGGATCTCTGAAATAAAACACCAAATCTATTTCATTCCAGGAAACCTTTGCGGCAATCTGCTGATCTCCGCCCTGTGCTCCCGAAAGAAATTTTACAATGTCAAGCCCTGTTGCATCGGAAACAAGCTTACCTGTTTTTGCGGTTGCATACAGGTTATGGTTTGAGAGAATCCGCTTATACGCAATGCAAAGCTGGATCATCATTTCTTTTTTTGTATCGTGTGCGATCAATGCAATGTTCATAAGTTCTCCCTCTCTGTTTATTTAAAGATAAGCGGCACATCCTTGCCGCAAATTCGCTTTGCAAGATTTTCAAAAGCAAGAATACCGAGGCTTTTTCTTTCCTCTTTTTTCTTTCTTTCGCAAACGCATTTTTTAAGAAGCTTATCATCGGGAATAACAGCGATAAGCTGAGCTCCGATGCTATCGATAATATCGTCAAGATCTGGAATCTGATCTTTATCCTCGACCTCAAGCGGAACCAAATTTATAACAAGCCTAATATTTTTCATTCCTGCTTTTTTTAGCAGTTCTGCAGCTTTTTCGGCATCCCTTACGCTTACCGGCGAAATGTTTGTTACAACAAGGCCAAAACTGCTTGCTGAAACCGCCGCATGAAGCTGAGGGCCTAATCCTGCAGGAGTGTCTAAAATCACATAATCGTAAACCGAGCAAAGATGCCTGCAAAACGTACAAAATCTATTGTGCGAAAGCATAAAATCACTTTTTGCAGGAGCGGCAATAATGCCGAGATTTTCTGTGTTTTCGGGGGTGTAGATAGCCTGGGAAATGTCGCAGCTTCCGCAGAGGGCATCGCCGAGATCATAAACAACATCATCAATGCCAAGCATAATATCAAGGCATCTTAAACCGCTGTCAAGCTCAATGATTACAGCCTTTTTTCCCTCTTTGACAAGCGAGAGACCGAGATTTAGCGCCACTGTAGATTTTCCCGTTCCTCCCTTTCCGGAGGTAACAAGCATTATTTTTCCCATGCAGTTTCCCCGTTTCTTTTTGGCTTACAAATTATATAATAACAAATTTTTGCCTATTTGTAAATAGATATTTTAGTTTAAAAGCTGGTTTTCACTTGCAGGATTTTTAACCTCATCGGTTTCAAAGAAATGCTTATCAAAAATTGCTTTTGCAATTGATGCCGCTTTGTTTCCGTTAAATCCGTATTCAACAACGGCGGCAACCGAAAGCTCACAATCATCAAGCGGACCTATAGCAGTAAACACAGCGTTTGCCGCCTTGTTGCCATAGTTTTCGGGCGAGCCTGTTTTGCTTCCGACCCTTATGGGATAGCTTCCGAAAGCAGAGCGTCCGGTACCCTTGGTTGAAACAAGATACATTCCGTCCTTGACCGCGTCAAAGGCGCCGTTTGTATTTTCGATAGTTTCAACAACGGTGTCCTTATGCTCATAAACAACCGTTTTATAATCATAGCTTACAATTTTTTCAACGATATGCGACTGCATACGGACTCCGTCGTTACCAATCGTGCCTGTGTAAACTGCAATCTGCAACGGAGAGAACATGCTGTCAGACTGGCCGATCGACGCCTGCAAAACGTCTCCGGGATACCATTCTCTACCCTGTGATTTTCGATATTCGGGGCTTGCAAGCCTTCCTATATTTTCAGAAAGCTCAAGACCTGTCGGCTGACCGAGGCCAAGACGCGAGGCATAGGAATTTATAGTGTCAATTCCCATTCGCTTGCCGACATCATAGAAATAAATATTGCAGGAGACCCTCAAGGCATTGGCAAGATTTATATTACTGTGCCTGCCCATACAGGTAAAGGTCATATCAAGATACTTATATTCATGCTGACAGCTCACTACCGAGCCGCTGTTTACTGTGTTACTGCACATAGCGGCAACACCCATAGCCGGCTTAAATGTAGAGCCCGGTGCATAGGCACCGTTAAAGCATCTGTTAAAGAGGGGGTTTTGTTCGTTTTTAATAAGCTCGCTGTAATTTGAATAATATTCGGTTATATCATAAGAGGGATAATTTGCGGCGCAAAGAATATCGCCTGTTTTGGGATCAACTGCAACGACGCAGCCTGCATTTGCCTCGGCACCTTTGCCAGCGGGGCTTGTGGCGGCAATTTCCTTTATTCGCGCTTCAAGGGTGGTCTGAGCAGTTTTCTGAAGCTGGGAGTCAAGAGTCAACACAATGGTGTTTCCCGGAATTGGCTCAACCTTCATTTTAGAGCTGACAACATTTCCATCGGAATCAAACTCTATGACCTTAACTCCATCGGTTCCTTTCAGGTATTTTTCGTAGGCCTTTTCTATTCCGCTTTTTCCAACATAATCGTTAAGCTTATAGCCCTCTTTTTTAAGCTCGGCATATTCCTCTGCATAGATGGGGCCAATAGTTCCAATGATATGTGGGGCAATAGTCCCGTCTTTATACTCTCGCACGCTTTCCTCAGAAACTGTTATTCCTGCGTAGGTAATGCTCTTTTCAAGCACCTGAGACACCGTTGACATACTAACATCTTCTGCAAAGGTGTAGGGCGCGCTGACCGTAAATCCCTTTATTTCCATCTCATATCGGACGCCTATAATAAGCCTTTTTTGCTCTTCGGAAAGACTTTCCTCGACATCATATCTTTCGCAAAGTGCGTCCCAAACATTTTTAAATGTGGCATAATCCTGAAGACCCAGCCTTGCTTTAAGCGAGGCTACCGAGTTTTCATATCCGTCACGAAAATCGTATGGTTTTTCTTTGTTTATAGGGATAGACTCATTATGCTCCTCATTTTGTTTATCTGTAATCTCTGCAGCAACAAGAATTATCTCATTTGCATCAGCCATTTTGATGTAGCTTTTATCAAAGACGATGTTATACGCGGTACGGTTTGCGGCGAGCTCCACTCCGTTTCTGTCAACTATCTCGCCTCTTGCCGCCTTAACGGCCACCTCTCTTGTGTACCTTACATCGCCCATCTGGCGATACTCCTCACCGTCAACAAGCTGAAGCTGCATCATACGGACAACAAAACCACCGAAAATAAGCGCAAGAATACAAGCAAGAACAACTATTCTTGAGGTCTGCTTTTTTCTTGTTCTCATTTTCGTTCACTTCCTCGATGCGTTTTAATTATTATCAAATTTAGCTCTTAAAGGACTCAAATCGTATATTTTTTTAACAACAAATGCTATCAAAATCCCAAATATTCCTGTTTTTAAAAACAGCGGCAGATAGTTGCTTAATATAAGAGTGCCTACCTCTTCATAGCCTTTAAGTACAAAAAAGAAAAAGAAATCTACAATGCAATAAACAAAGCTTGCGGCAAAAATCGAAACGACGACACCTAAAAAAACAGGCCTTATAAAATATTTCATTGCAAACGACACAAAAAAACAAAGAATACATAAAACAAGGGCGTTATATCCAAAAATTCTCTGCACAGAATAGTCAAAGAAAAGGCCGCAGACCGATGCCATTATAACAGAGGGGATCATTTCCTCATAGCAAGCGAATGCTATTACAAAAGGCAAAAGGAATATAACATCCGAAAAAAGCCCCAACCTCTCAGGCGCAGACTGAAAGCAAAAAAGGACAAGCGCAAACAGGACATAAGATGTCCATTTTAAAAAAGCACGCATCTTTTTGCCTCTCATTATGCCTTCTCCCTTTTTACTCTTGTGTATTTTGCTCTTGCGACTCGTTAGTTTGATTTTCTGTAACAGCAAAATCCGTTACAATTACGACATCAGAAACCCGCGTTACATCAACTATCGGACGAATTTCAGCATACATTGAAACGCCTGAATTTTCCGCATTTATAGAATCTACAGTTCCCAAAAGAATTCCCGACGGGAACATACCGCCTATTCCTGAGGTTTCTATAATATCGCCTCTGAGAAGCGCCGTGTCTCTCGGGAGCAGGCGAAGCTTGGTTTTTCCATCATCTGAAAGGTCAACACTTCCGCTTACAACGCCGGTTTCTCTTGTTCTTGAATTGTAAATACCTATATTTATTTCGGGGTCAAGAATAGTTGTTACCACGCTATAGGTCGGCCCTACATGAGTTACTATTCCGACAAGACCATCATCTGTTATAACAGGGGCGTTAAGCTCAATGCCATTAAGGCTTCCTTTATTTACGGTAAATTTACCGAATGCCGAGGCACTATCACGCCCGATAACCGAGGCAGCTTCCATCTTATAATCCGGATGGTCCTCTTTTATGCCCAGCATTTCTTTAAGCCGCTCGTTTTCGTTTTTATATTTTTCATAATCGCTTAATTTTTCATAAGCTTCAGAAAGCTCGGATTTAAGCTCTTTGTTTTCCTTCTCAATATCTTTTGCCGACAAAATCGAATTAAAAAATCCCGCAACACTATCAGAAATGCCAGATGAGATCTTTACTATCGGCGTAACGACTGTCCCCACAACTGCTTCGGGCAAAGACGCAAAGCCGCCCGACGCCGCTTGATATACCATTATTCCTATCAAAAGCGCAACAACGGCAACAATCACCTTAAAGATCTTGCCTTTAAAAAAGTCCTTCAAACAAAAAGCCTCCTTTCCAAACTTCAATTAAGAAAAAACGGTGCAGACGGAAAATATTCCGCCTGCGCCCTCAAATTAGTTTATGCATTAATCTTCGTCAAGCAGAACATCGCTGAGTCTGTCAATGTCTTCAAGCATCATTCCGGTTCCCTCTGCAACACAGTCAAGAGGATTTTCGGCAATGTGAACGGGAATTCCTGTTTCGTGTGTTATAAGATCGCCAAGTCCGCGAAGGAGCGCTCCACCGCCTGTTAAGGTAATGCCGTTATCAATAATATCGGCAGAAAGCTCAGGGGGTGTTGTTTCGAGGGTGGACTTAACGGCATCAACGATAAGCGCAAGAGAATCAGCAAGCGCTTCTCTTACCTCGGAAGCCTCAATTGTTATATTCTTGGGAAGTCCGTCAACCAAGTTTCTTCCCTTTATTTCCATACTGCCTTCGTCTTCATAAGGGAATGCAGAACCGATTTCAATCTTTACAGCCTCAGCAGTTCTTTCACCGATAAGAAGGTTGTATTTTTTCTTGATGTAGTTGATAATAGCCTGGTCAAACTGGTCACCTGCAACGCGAACAGACTGAGCAGTTACAATACCGCCGAGAGAAATAACAGCAACCTCAGCAGTACCGCCGCCGATATCAACTACCATACTACCGACAGGCTCAGAAATAGGAAGCCCCGCTCCGATAGCGGCCGCCATGGGCTCTTCAATAACATTTACCTGCTTTGCGCCCGCCTTATAAGCGGCATCCTTAACGGCTCTCTTTTCAACCTCTGTTACTCCCGAGGGAATACAGATAACAACTCTGGGTTTGCTGAAAATAGAATTGCCGATAACCTTTGAGATAAATATTTTGAGCATTGTTGCAGCAATGGCAAAATCGGAAATAACTCCGTCCTTAAGGGGACTTACGGCGACGATTGAGCCGGGAGTCCTTCCGATAACCTCTTTTGCCTCTCTTCCGACAAACTTAACGGTGTTATTCTTAACATCCTTTGCAACAACGGAAGGCTCACGCATAATGATGCCTTTTCCCTTCATATACACAAGGGTATTTGCGGTACCAAGGTCGATACCGATATCTTTTGAAAACATATTAAATCCAAACATTTTTTTGCTCCTCTCTAAAGCTTAAACATACATCTTATATTATAACCCTATTTTTCCCTTTTCTCAATACAAAACTGTAAATTTTTTCAAAAAAAGTACTAAATTACGCCGCTTTTATAAAGTCCGCGGGTAAAACCCTCGGGGCAATCGGGAGAAACACGGTTTTTCACTGACAAAATAACCTCTCGGCAACGCTTTGGACTCTCAAATGTAAAATAACAGAGCAGAAAATCCGGCTTATCAAATTCCGCCTTTTCTATCCGAGCCGAAAGCGGAACGGTGTTATAAATCTCACTAACCTGTCCCCTACAGGCAACCCTAAAGCGTTTTCCTGTTCTATCGGTAAGATACGAGCCGCCATTACAGCTTTTACAGCCTGCTGCGCTTTTTACAGGGCAGGCTCTTGTCATCATAAGCGGCAAATATCCGTAGATAAGGGCGCTGATTTTTGCAAAAGGCACAAGATTTTCAAGCTTTTTTACAGGAATTTCAAATGAAGCCACAACGCTTTCAACCTTAAAATCAGAAAGCACTTTAACAGCGCGGCTGTTATAAACATTCATAAAGGCGCCAAAATAAATTTGCATTCCCGCCTCTTTTGACAGATAAAGCTGGCCGATATTCTGAACGCAGACTCTGTAAATTCCTGCATTTTTAAGTTTTACAAGCGTGCTTTTTGTAAACTCATCGTTTGAAAAGGCCGCTCTGTCAAGCTCGGCTATGATCTTTGCGGCATGCTCGGGCGATAGTTCGTTGTTATTTAAAAGCTCAAGGCAGACCTTCACAGGAATATAGGCCATATCAACAACATCAGCATTTTCAAAAAACTGCTCTTTTGTTTCAAATCTGGCATAAATCTTTTGCTGACTTTTTTCTTTAGCTATTTGCGGCAAAGCTTTCGGCTCAAATATTTGCCGTTTCGGAGGCTCGCGTCGCATTAATGAAAGCTCATCTACTGCCGTTCTGCGTAATAAGTTTAAGGCAGAAACCGGAACATATGCTCCATTTTCTATTTCACATTCAAGCGAATTTAAAAAATAAGGAGTTGATCCAAGCCTGCTTAGCTGATTTAAAACAGTTTTTTCGTCTGTTTGTTTTTCTGAAATTACCGCAGGCTCTATCTGAGCCTTTACAGAATTTCCTCTTTTATCGCAGAGCACAAGAAAAGAAGGTTCTTTTGTGCTCAGTTTAATCTTGGCATCAATGGCAACGCGCTGATTTTCTCTTCTGTAAAGCTCGTGAAGCGCAGGAATTGCATTTGCAGACTTAGAAACGTCGTCGCGGCTTCTGAAACCAAACATTTTTTTGCCTATCTCAGAGCGGTAATATCCATCGGTAAACCCGCTACGCGAAAAAATATCCTGCGAAAGCGAAAGCATTTCTTTGTAATCCTCACCCTGCATAGCCGCTTTTACAAGCGAAACTGCGGCGGCAACATACTCAGGCCTTTTCATTCTTCCCTCGATCTTAAGCGAAGTTACATTAAATGAGCAAAGCTCCTTTATATGCTCGCAAAGGCAGTTATCCTTAAGGCTTAGGGCATACTCATTTTGCTTATCCACAGAGAAATTGAGCCTACACGGCTGGGCGCAGCGGCCTCTGTTTCCGCTTCTGCCACCAAGCAGGGCGGAAAGATAGCACTGCCCCGAAACCGACATACAAAGCGCGCCGTGAACAAAAACCTCGGTTTCTATCGGCGAAGCCTTTGCAATGTCGCAAATTTCTTTTCTGCTAAGTTCCCTTGCCAAAACCGCCCTGTCAAACCCCAAATCACGCGCGGCAAGCACACCCGACAGGCTTGCAATTCCCATCTGGGTGGATGCATGCAGTGAAAGCGACGGGCAGATTTCTCTAACAAGAGATAAAGCACCCAGATCAGACACGATAAGGGCATCTACACCGATTTTGGCAGAGTGTTCAATAAGCTTTGCGGCGGCGCTCAGTTCGTCATCGTAAAGAGCGGTGTTTAGCGCAAGATGCAGCTTTACATCACGCTCATGGCAATACTCAGCAGCCTGCCTAAGCTGGTCAAAATCAAAATTCTGAGCCCCTGCCCTTGCGCTGAAATCCTTTGAGCCTAAATAAATGGCATCTGCGCCACAGCGCACTGCCGCCTGCAAGCATTCAAAGCTTCCTGCCGGGGCAAGTATTTCAGCTTTACAGCTATTTTGCAATTGCTCTGACACGGCTTATCTATTCTGTGCTCTAAGACGGTCGATCTCTCTTTCGAGGCGCTCGATCTTTCTCTTAGCATCGTCAAGCTCGATTCTTGCCTTGGCGGTGTCCTGAATGTAATCGTTTATCTGCAGGCGCATACGGTCACTTGTGTCAACCTCTTTGTTCTTTTTATCAAGATACTCAAGCGCGCAGAGAACTGCGGCAGAGGTTGCTGTAAATCTTGTGCTGCGCTGGCAGAGCTTTTTCATATCGGAATCAAGCTCATAGGCAAGCTCAAGTATGTATTCTTCGGAGTCCTCGGTTAAAATAGTGTAGTCTGTGCCATAGATCTTTACATTGACTTTGTTTTTATTTTCCATAAAATCACCCCATAAAAATTTTCAAATAATTATACATTTTGATTATAACACATATAAATCTAAAATACAAAGTTTTTTTCTCTTTTTCTTCATTTTTTTATTTTTTATCTAAAAAAAGAATAAAACCTGTCGGTTTGAGCAAAATAAAACTCAAAAACAGGAGGAAAATATGAAAAGATTATTTGCAGACGCTTGTCTTTTTTCATTCGGGTATTCGGCCTACAGCCTTATAGAGCTTGCCTGGCGCAAGTACACACACTTTACAATGGGAATTGCGGGCGGACTTTGCTTTTTAGCCCTCTATCGCCTATTTGGCCGCTTTAAAAATCTGGCGGTTTACAAAAAATGCCTTCTCGGCTCTGCTGTTATAACCTCTATTGAGTACATTTTCGGGGTAATATTAAATCTTAAGTTAAAGCTTAAAATTTGGGACTATTCCGATATGCCTTTAAACCTTTCGGGGCAGGTTTGTCTGCTCTATTCGCTTTTTTGGGCGATTTTATCTTTACCGATATGCAAGCTCGTACCGATAATTTCAAAAATTGAAAATAAAATGCACAAAAGAGCGGCTTAAAGCCGCTCTTTTTTAAAGTTTAAGGTGGTTCATTACAATTCCGCTGTCCTCTAAGTCACAAATGCCATAGCTTTTGTCATATCCTAAACTACCGGGATTAAAAATGTACATTCCGTCAAGGTAGCGAGCATCTTTAATGTGGGTGTGCCCATAGAGCACAAGCCGCGCCCCCTGTTGTCTTGCCATCTCTTCAAGGCGCTGTGTGCCCATTTTTACCGAAAAGCAGTCACCGTGGGTGTAAAGTATTTTACCTTGCTCTGTTGAGATATAGTTTACAGAGGGTAGGTCACTTATAAAATCGCAGTTTCCCTTTACGGCAAGTATTTTTTTATCGGGATAAAGGTCGCAAATATCCTCATATTCCCTTTTTCCATCACCCAAAAAGAAGATCAGGTCAACATTTTTATGTTTTTCTATAGCCTCGCGAAACTCAAAAAACTTTCCGTGGCTATCCGAAATCACAAGAATACGCATAATGTATTTCCTTTCCAAAACACTTCTATTTTGTTGCTTTTTAGCATAAAAATAAAACAGCAACCCATAAAGGAGTGTGATTTAAATGCCTCAGCAGAATTTAAGTCAGGATGAACTTATAAAGCTTGCGTCACAAAAGCTCGGAATTGACGGCGAGAGCGCAAAACAGATGGGCGACAAAGAGAAGCAAAATGAGCTTTTAAACAAGCTAAGCGACAAGGACAAAGAAAAGGTGTCCAAGGTGCTGAGCGACCCTGAGCTTACAAAGAAAATACTATCTTCCCCGCAGGCAAAAAGCCTTTTTAAAAACTTATTCGGAGAAAAACAGAATGGAAATTGACCAAAATTTACTTTCTCAGGTGTCTGACTTTTTAAAAACCTCAGAGGGCGCCGAGATCATGTCGGGTTTAAAAAGCTCGCTTGGGCTTGATTCGGAGGAAAAAACAGGGGGCGCAGATCTCTCCGCCCTCTTTTCTGCCGTTTCAAAGCCAAAACAGGAGCCGAAATCACCATTTGAAAACATTGATATAAAAAAGCTTATTCCGCTTGTTACCGCAATTTCCTCGGCAAAAACAGATGACAGAGCAACAAATCTTTTGCTTGCTTTAAAGCCGCTTTTAAACAAAGACAGGCGTCCGAGGATAGACCATGCAATCTCGATCATGCGCATTATGGCGCTTATTCCTATTTTAGAGGAGCACGGATTTTCTCTATCAGACATTTTTTCATAAGGAGTTTTTATGGCAAACGGTTTTTCAGAAAACGACATAGACAGAATGAAGGCTGATGCCATCCGCCGCGCAAGGCAGATGCATTTAAGAGCGGCAGTGCCGCCGCAAGCTGCCGAGGCGCCGCCCAAAGAGGAGTTTAAAGAAGCTAAAAGCAATGAAAATCCCGGCAAAAAGAGTGGCGGACTTAACAATCTTTTCGCAATGACAAAAATGTTCGGTATGGAAAACGACCAGATAATTTTGATTGCAATAATTTTACTCCTTAAAGGAGAAAAAGAAAACTTACCGCTTATTTTAGCCCTTTTGTATATCGCAATGTAAAAAGCACCTCTATGCAAAATGCAGGGGTGCTTTTAAACATTTTGAGTTTGCTTTTCTTCTTCAAAAGACTCTGTTTGCACAAATTCTATTTCGGTATCAAGCAGTTTTTGCTCATTTTTCATTATTTTTTTAGATAACTCTCGCATTAAAACAACTATGAAAAGAAGCATAACGGGAATCAAAGCCACAAGAACGGCCGAGGTACTGTGACGCTTTATAATATCACCTAAGTTTTCAAAAACAATTGCAGACTGCGAAAGCTGCTGCGGCGTGTAATATTCATCGTTGTCACTATCTTTTATAATAATAAGCGAACCGGCTTTAATCTGAGTTCCCTCAATATTGTTATCGCAGGTGTAAATTTTGTATCCAAACAATTTTATTGTGTTTTCAACCGGACTTTTTACCGCCACCGACAGCAAAAAGCAGGCCAAAGCGACCGAAATAGCTGAAACAAGGCAGAGAAGTCCATAAAAAATTGCCGAAAAAGCTTTTTTTTGCTTGGATGTTTTGTTATTTTCAGTTTTTTCCAACATTCTCCGCCTCCTTTTTTATGTATAAAACAATTTTAACACGAAAAAATCTTTATTTCAATTATTTTTCATCAATTTCAATATATTTCCGACACATTTTTTATATATTTAAGTATCATTGACTTTTACATTAAAAAAAGGTATAATTTATAATAAGTATTCTGCTTGAATAACAGCACCTTTTTTGAAAATAATATTAAAAGCAAAAAAGCAAAAAAGGTGGTTATTCTATGTCAAAAAAAAGGACAGGCTATTTAGGCGATATAATCCCCGAAATTTCTAATCCGCCTGATCAAAAAAGCGAAGAAGAAACACGTCAGGACGAGCTTGACCAGATTATACAAACAGGTTCGATAACCCAAGAAGGAAGCAAATACACCATACATTGTCTTACCATAATAGGTCAGATCGAGGGGCATTACTGCCTGCCGCCTCAGAACAAAACAAGCAAGTATGAGCACATTATTCCCCAGCTTGTTGCTGTTGAGGAAAACCCAAAAATTGATGGACTTATCATAATTTTAAACACAGTCGGCGGCGATGTTGAGGCAGGGCTTGCCATTGCAGAGCTTATATCGGGAATGAAGACCCCAACCGTTTCGCTTGTTTTGGGTGGCGGACATTCTATCGGGGTTCCTCTCGCAGTTTCGGCAAGGCATTCCTTTATAGTTCCTTCTGCCACAATGACGATACACCCTGTAAGAATAAACGGGCTCGTTATCGGAACTCCGCAAACCTTTTCGTATTTCGAAAAGATACAAGGACGAATTACGGGGTTTGTTTCACAAAACTCAGGGATAAGCGAGGAGCGCTTTACCGAGCTTATGCTCAACAACAGCGAGCTTATAAACGACATCGGCACCATTTTAAGCGGCAAGGATGCCGTAAAGGAAGGCCTTATTGATTCTATCGGCGGCCTCTCCGATGCCATTGACTGTTTACACAAAATGCTCGAAGAAAAAGAGCAAAACAAAGATTAAAAATGCCGAAAGGCATTTTACATATTCAGACATACAAATACATATAGATAGGCTGTGAAAAACGTGAGTACTCGCCGTACAAAAACAAAAAAATCCTCTTCTGCCAAAGCATCCACGGCAAAAAAGAGGACAACAAAAAAGGAAACTTCTGCAAAGCAAAATTCCCAGCGTCAGCTCTGGGCGCTTGTGTTATTCGGAGCGTCGCTGATTTTAGGAGTTCTCACCTTTTTAGAGGGAGAAAACTTCTGGGCAATACTGCACAAAGGATTTTTCGGCATTTTCGGAGTGTCGGCTTACATTGTTGCGCCGCTTGCCCTTATAATATCCATTCTGCTTGCCTTTGAGCAGTCTTTTGTAAGCATCAAGAGTAAGATCTTTCAGGCGCTTAGTCTTGTTTTACTTTCAAGCGGAGCTTTTCACATTTTCTTTGGCATAGTTCCCGAGGGAAGCAATTTCTTTTCACAGCTTTTAAATCTTTTTACGCTCGGCGTTGAAAGACGCGGCGGCGGACTTGCGGCGGCAATTTTCGGCTGGTCGCTTACCGCACTTTTCGGAAAAATCGCCGCATCTGTTGTAATCGTTATAGTTATAGTCATCTTCCTTTTCATCATTTTCGGGATTACAATGGGAGATATTATTGAGTTTTGCAAAAACACAGTTAAAAAGCCTGCCCAGCAGATCGGAAAGGTTTACAAAGAACAGCTTGAAAGCCGCGAGGAAGCCGAAGAAGATGACGAATATGTTCCCAACATTGACATTTCTCTCGGCCCCGACAGCATAGAGGAGCATGTCGAAGAGGAAACCGAGCATCGCAAAAAGGTCAGACGTGCAAAGCAGAAGCTTTTAAATGCTGAGGTTTCTGACGAGGCCGCTCAGGACGAGGAGGATTCCGCGCCTGTTCAGGCAAGACTTGACGACTTATTTGAGGATAAAAACGAGGAGCAGGACGAAGAAAAGGAGCAAAAGCCTCAAGTTAAAAGCGAGACCTCAACCTACTCTGACGGAATTGAAAAGCGCGTTTATACATATCCCCCGCTCACCCTTTTATCCGCTCCCAAAATCTCAAGAAAGAGCGAAAGCGACTCTGAAATTCAGCAAAACGCCGAGATACTTATGGACACATTGTCAAGCTTCGGCGTTAAAACAAGGCTTCTCGGCGCCTCACGCGGACCTGCTGTTACAAGATATGAGCTTCAGCCCTCGGCAGGCGTGCGAATCAGCAAGATAACACAGCTTTCAAACGACATAGCGTTAAATCTTGCCGCCACAAAGGTGCGAATCGAGGCTCCTATTCCTAACAAGGCCGCTGTTGGAATTGAGGTTCCAAACAGCGTTGTAAGTTCTGTTACTCTGCGCGAGATCCTTTCTTCAACAACCTTTAAGTCATCGGAAAATGACCTTGAGGTTGCGCTTGGAAAGGACATTGCAGGCAACATTATCACAACCGACCTTGCAAAGATGCCCCACGTGCTCATTGCGGGAACTACAGGTTCGGGTAAATCAGTTTGCACAAACAGCATGATAATAAGCCTACTTTACAAATCCTCGCCTGCAGATGTAAGACTTTTACTCATTGATCCTAAGATGGTTGAGTTTAACATCTACAACGGCATTCCCCATCTGCTTATCCCCGTTGTTACCGACCCCAAAAAGGCGGCAGGTGCACTTGGCTGGGCTGTCAGCGAAATGGAAAACCGTTACAGGCTTTTCGCCGAGCACAAGGTAAAAGACATTACCTCCTACAACAAGCTTGCCGAAACAAGCGACGAGCTTCATAAATTGCCCAAGGTCGTTATTATTATTGACGAGTTTGCAGACCTTATGATGACCGCTCCCGGCGATGTTGAGTCGGCAGTTTGCCGTCTTGCTCAAAAGGCGCGTGCGGCAGGTATGCATCTTGTTATTGCAACCCAGAGGCCTTCTGTTAACGTTATTACAGGTCTTATTAAAGCAAACATCACAAGCCGAATTGCCCTGACTGTTTCTTCACAGATCGACTCCCGTACAATTATTGACGGCAGCGGCGCTGAGTCGCTTCTCGGGCGCGGCGATATGCTATTAAAGCTTTACGGCTCAGACAAGCTTACCCGTGTTCAAGGCTGTTTTGTAAGCGAAAAGGAAATTGCAGACGTTGTTTCCTATGTCAAAAACAACGAGGCCGCAGAATACGACCAGCAGGTTATTGACGAAATTGAAAAGCTTGCAGTTAAGGACAGCAAGGGCGCATCACCTGCGGGTGACGAAGGCAGTAATGACGAGGGCGGCGAGGTCGATCCCCTTCTCCGCGATGCTATCGAGGTCGTTATTGACAACGGTCAGGCATCCACCTCTCTTTTACAGCGCAAACTCAAGGTTGGCTATGCAAGAGCGGCTCGTCTTATTGATGAAATGGAAGAGCGCGGCATAGTTAGCGGTTACGAGGGAAGCAAGCCGAGAAAGGTTCTTATCACCCGCGATCAGTGGGTTGAAATGAATATGAGAGAAAGCGAGTAACTATTTTGAAGATTCCCCTTAAAAGAAAGCTTGGCGGCTTAATTTCTGTTATAATTTTTGTTATTGCCGCCGGGTTTTACATTGCAAAAGAGTATGACCATATTTTTGATTTCACCCCTGCCCCTTCGCCTACTGTAAACGGAAGCTGCAGTGTGCATTTCATTGACGTAGGTCAGGGCGACAGCTCGCTTATAAGCTGTAACGGCGTTAACGTGCTTATTGACGCAGGCGAGAACAACAAGGGCGACGATGTGCTTTTAAAGCTAAGCGAGCTCGGAATAAACAAGCTTGACTATGTTATCGGCACACACGCACATTCCGACCACATTGGCGGTCTTGACACCGTTTTAAACGCTATCGAGGTTGAAAACATAATTTTGTCTGACCTGCCCGACAAGCTTGTGCCCACAACCAAAACCTACACAGACTTGCTCGAGGCGATAGTTGAAAACGAGGTAAATCTTATCCCTGCAGAGGCCGGCGAAAGCTTTGACATAGGCGGCGGAAAGCTTACCATCCTCTCTCCTATCACTGACAGCTACAAAGACCTTAACAACTGGTCGATAGTTACCCGATTTGTTTACGGCGACACCTCATTTTTATTTATGGGCGATGCCGAGGAAACCGTTGAAAACGATATTATTGACAGGTCAACTTTAAGGTCTACGCTTTTAAAGGTCGGTCATCACGGAAGCAGCACATCTTCATCAGAGGCTTTTCTTAATGCTGTACGCCCCGATTTTGCCGTCATTGAGGTTGGCAAGGGCAACTCCTACGGGCATCCTTCCGCACAAACGCTGTCCTTACTTAGAAATATCGGAGCTGCGGTCTACCGCACCGACATAAACGGCGACATTACCGCCGTGTCCGACGGCAAGAATATAACCATCACCTGCGAAAACGAGGGATAAACTATGTTTTATGTTTTTGAGCGCACAGAGGGCGATCACGCAGTTTTAATCGCCGATGACAAGACAAGCGTAAGCATTTTAAAAGCCGAGCTTGGCTCGGCTAAGATTGGCGATGTATTTACAAGCGCCGATGGCGTCAGATTTTTTTTTGACGAGGGCGAAACCGCTTTAAGAAAGCAAAAAGCTGTTTCGCTTCACCGCTCGCTATTTGACAAGGCAAACAAAAAACGCCCGTAAGGGCGTTTTTATTTTTTAGAAAAAGAGGGGTTTTAAGCTATCGAAAACCTTTTTTGAAACAGCCTCGATCTCATCGTTTCCGTCAATGATGATGACCTTTTCATCCTTTGCGGTCATTTCAAAAATACGCATAAAGTTATCTCTTGCGGCCGTGAGGCTCTTTTTGTTTTCAAAAATATCCGAGGTGGTTTTTCTGTCTTTATAAATTCTTTCAAGGCAGGTCTCTGGCGAAATATCAATGAAAATGTGGCAATCGGGCTTTGCTATCTCCTTTGCCTGACTGTTAAGGCTCATTACCCACTCAAGCGGCATGGCGGTTGTCTGATAGGCGTAGGAAGAAAAATAATATCTGTCGCTCACAACAGAAATGCCGTTTTTTAGGTTTTCGAGTATTCCGTTTTCGCCTGTGATATGCTCAATTCTATCTGCGGCAAAAAGCAGAGCAACTGTTCTGGGGTCTGCCTTTTTCTCTCCAGAAAGAATTTGCCTAATCAGCCTTCCTATAGTTTGGTCTGTTGGCTCAAAATTAAAAACGCAAGGAACTGAAAGCTCATTTAATCTATTGCAGAACAGCTTTGCGTGGGTGCTTTTTCCGCTTCCGTCAAGCCCCTCAAAAGCAATAAAACGAGGCTTTGCGGCGATTTTTTCTGCCATAACCATCCTCCGAATAACATTTATAAAACTAATATACCATTTTTCTTTCAAAAAGACAAGCAGAAACCTTTATTTTTTTAAGAGGGGCAAATTTACTCTTGCAATTTAGATAAGTTTGTTATATAATATCTTGGTAACAAAAATATTTGCCGGTGTGATGGAATTGGCAGACGTGCCGGACTCAAAATCCGGTGGTAGCGATACCGTGCGGGTTCGACCCCCGCCACCGGCACCAGCAAAAAAACCTCTTTTGTCTATCAGACAAAAGAGGCTTTTTTGAGTGATGCGTTCCTTTGGAACGTGATGCGCACTTTGTGCGTGATGCAGGCGCCGCCTGTGATGCACGCCTTCGGCGCGTGAGCGGAACGCATCGCATCACCTACCACAGCATAGCTGCATCACTTATCACTTGTTTGCCAACGCCGTATATCATATTGCGTAAGCAATATATCATTGAAAAGTGGGACATTTTATGGTATAATACAATAAAAGGGCGGTGAGCAATATGATATATGGTGTGAAGGTTATTCATATACATACTGTCGGTGAAAATGATCAACGGTATTATGAAGAACTGATTTTGAGAGTTGAAGCTGATTCCTTTGATGATGCCTATGAAAAAGCAGAGCTCTATATGAAAAATGCTGTTTGTAGATACAAAAATCCAAAAGGTGATACAGTTAAAACCCTAAACATTGAAGCTGTTGACTGTTTTCTTGCTTTTGAACCGGATGGTGATGTGCAGGAAATGTATTCGTCTTTTTCAATCAATAATAGTTTATTGTCCGAGGAAGAATATTACAAAATCATCTCCTCGTCTTGTGGAGAAAAAGAACTGCGCCCTTTACGAAATGCGGAGTTTAATTGATTTTTTCACTATTTGCTGGTGTACTTTTTGTGTTTCTTTTTCTATGTATACTACTTTTAGTCGCTCTTTCGCAGAAAAGGAACACCTTTTGTCTACCGACAAAGGGTGTTCCTTTTCAACTAAATCCGTCCTATCGGACGGGATAAATCCCACTTTCGTGGGATGAAATCACTTCGTGATGAAATCCGACTTCATCGGGAGAAGGACGGATTTAATTTCATCTGCAAAGCAGATTTCATCCGAGCAACGCTTGGATTCCATCGCGAGCATAACGAGCGATTTCACTTTTACTTTTCTCTGCTATTGCCCTTTTAATCTTGCTATGCTATAATTAGTTAAAAGGCGGGTGCTGTTTATGAAAAATCTAATTGATTTTTTAAATAAACTTGAAGAAAACAAGACCTTTTACAAGCTTTCAAAGGTAAGGGACAGCATTCTTGTTGAAATAGCCGTTCCCGGTGAGCGCTGGGAAGTTGAATTTTTTGATGATGGTCATATTGAAGTTGAAAAATTTATCAGTCAAGGCGAGATTTTTGACCAAACCGAGTTAGACATCTTATTTTCAAACTTTTCTGATTAGTGTTTTTAGGCGGTGATTTTATGAACAAATACCAAAAATTTATAGCAAAGCACAAAATGCTTGCAACGCTTCTTTATGCGGCAATTGTGTGGGCAGTTGAAGTATTATGGATCTTATTTTTAGTTCCGAGCATACCCTTTGTGGTGTTGGTGGTTATTCTTTCTTCACTAATTATAATTTTACATATTAACAACTGTCAATTAAAGCCACATAACGCAGCAATTAAAATGCTCGACAACTATTGCGATCCTATGCCTTTATATGAGATTACTGAGTTTTTACTTGGATGTAAAAACAACAAATCTGCTAAACTATTATTTACCTTTAATCACTGTGTAGCCTTGCAAGAAATGGGTAAAGCAGAACAGGCAATTGAAACAATAAAAGCTCTTAAAATTGAAAAGCAAGAAAAGATTCATCCGCAATTTAAATGTGTATACTACCATAACCTATCATCGCTGTATACCGCCATCAATGAATATGTCCTTGCTGACGAGGCTTATAATAATTTAACTCTGCTTTATAACAATGTTAAGAATAAAAAACTGACAAAGCTAATGGAAAATCCTTTTTTGTCTTCAACTGCTTTATATTATTATAGAAACGAAAACTACAATGAGACCATTGCAACATTAGAAAAAATTCCTAAAACTACTCTAAGACCCGATGTACATAATGCTCTTCTCTACGCAAGAACATATCTTAAGCTGGGTGACATAGAAAAAGCAAAAGACAAACTTATTTTTGTTATAGCAAACGGAAACAAGCTTGCCTCCGTAAACGAGGCGCGCGAGCTGTTAAAGCAGACTCCATATTCAAGCTATTTAAACGTTCTTTAGGCTGAAAACAAAGAAGAATGGCAGAGGTGAAAAATGAAAAAGCTTTTTGCGATAGCCTTATCTATGCTCTCGGCTATTTGTCTTTTTGCATCCTGCGGTGACGAGAAAACGGCCATTATTCCTAAAACGGCATTTATTGAAATTGAGGTTGACAACAGCGAAGAAACGGGTGAGCTTTCCTACACCGAGCCGCTCAAAATTGACGATTTTGATGAAATTGAGGCGCTTATTGAGATAGTAAACAGCGCCGAAAAGCACACCGAGGACGAATTTGTAACCTTTGAAAGCTGCCCTATCGTCACCTTCCATCTTTCTGACGGAAGCCTGCTTTATCTTTGTGCATCCGATTACAAGGGCATTTTCTACACCTGCAAAAAATGGGATTTTTCTGACAAAACGCTATATCAATTGGCGGATGATTTTAAGCTCGAAAGCTACATAGAAACTCTTTACACTAAGAACAAATAAAGAAAGCGGCAGTTTTAAAAACTGCCGCTTTCTTATTTACTATAAAACGATAAAACATATTCATAAACTTGTTTAGACACAAGGTAAAACGCTCTGCCCTCGGGCGAGTTGATTGAAATATAGCTATTTCCCTGCCAATTACCTTCAAGATTAATATGGATATCAGTTCCAAAATAGACTATCAATTCGGGGAAGGCTCTCTTACTGGGCATTTTTTCCTGCCAGCTATCTATATCAAGGCTGTTTCTGAAATTTTCTATATCTTCCGGAGCGGTCAATTCTTTAAAGGATTTTAATTTTCCATATCTTTTAAAGTCATTAAGCGGTTTATAGCCCGAGAAATTGGCAGTTGTATCCTTTACGTAATAAAAGCTTAAATTTGTGGCCTTTTTTTCTTTCAGAGCCGCCACAAGCTCGTTTGCAAGAACGCTGTTAGTTTCAAAAGAAGTCATCTCTGAGGATTCATTTTGAGCCGTTTGAGAGGAGGCGGCTGTGTGCGTATTTGTTTTGCAGGATGTAAGGCAACAAACAAGTGCAAAGAGCATCATCAGAGCCTTTAATTTCATTTATCTTTCCTCCAAAGCTTCTTAATTAAATTAACTGCGCAAACAATGAGCATTCCAACGACTATTGCAACAACAAGGTCAAAGACCACCGTAAGCACAAAGGTAGTTACCATAATTATTATATCAATTGCAGGAGCGGTTTTGCAAATGTTTTTAAATTTACGCCATTCGCTCATATTATAGGCAACAACAAACAAAATTGCGGCAATGGCAGGCATAGGAATAAGGCTTGCATAAGGCATTAAGAAAAGCAGGACAAGAAGCAAAACCACCGAATGAACCATACCTGCAATCGGGGTTCTTCCGCCGTTTTTGATGTTTGCTGCTGTTCTTGCAATGGCGCCTGTGGCAGGAATTCCGCCGAAAAGCACAGACGCTATATTGGCCACTCCCTGCGCCGCAAGCTCGGCATTCGAGTTATGCTTTGAGTCTATCATACTATCGGCAACAACGCATGACAAAAGCGACTCAATGCCTGCCAAAATTGCAATGGTAAATGCATTTGGGAGCACTGCAAGCATTTTTTCAAGGCTGAGATCCATCGAGGCAAAGTCCATTTTGGGAAGCCCTGTTGGGATGGTGTAAAGGTCGCCGATGGTGTAAACTCCGCTGTCAAAGGACGGGATAAAGGCAACCATAAGCGCTCCGACCACAACGGCGATAAGCGAAGGCGGAATTTTCTTTTCAATTTTTGGATAGAAAATAAGAATTGCAAGGCAAACCAAGCCGACAACAAGCGCCTGCCAGGAAAAAGAGCCGATTGCACCGATATTTGCCTCGATTTTTTCAATTGTTTCAACAGGCTTTACTCCGCTACCATATGTAAGGCCAAGAAAATCCTTTATCTGACCTATAAAAATAGTTACAGCAATTCCCGCCGTAAAGCCTGTTGTAATTGTATTGGGAATAAATCTTATAAGCGAGCCGAGCTTAAACACACCCATTAAAATAAGCAAAATGCCTGCCAT
This sequence comes from Oscillospiraceae bacterium, assembly GCA_015066115.1. Lineage (GTDB taxonomy): Bacteria > Bacillota > Clostridia > Oscillospirales > Ruminococcaceae > SIG578. The sequence goes on along the minus strand of SVOZ01000003.1, from coordinate 200,593 downwards.
AATCGTGGCGATAAAAAGACCATCCATTCCCTGCGTGGCCACAATGCCTGCAACGATGGTTGCAAAAGCGGCGGTTGGGCCTGCTATTTGAACGCGGCTTCCGCCGAGAAGCGAAACAAAAAATCCTGCCGCAATGGCTGTGTAAATTCCGCAGGCAGGCTCAACACCTGAAGCGAGCGCCAGAGCGATTGAAAGCGGAAGGGCGATAATAGCAACAATAACGCCTGCTATAAGGTCCTTTACAAACTGCTCTTTAGAATAATTTTTTAAAGCTGAAAACAGCTTTGGTTTTAAATAAAAGCTTTTCAAAATTGTTTCTCCTTTTGGGGTAGGTTTGCCTAAAAACTAAGCCGAAAACAAGTATAACACTTAAAAATTAAAAAGTAAAGGCGAAAACTATCTATTTATTTCAATTATTTACAAAAATAATTTGCAATTTATACAATTATGTTATATAATCTAATTGTTTGATAAATACATAAAAAGGTAGGTTTATTTATGAAAATTCTTGTTATCAACGCAGGCAGCTCTTCTATTAAATATCAGCTTATTGATATGGAAAACGAGCTTGTTCTTGCAAAAGGTCTTTGCGACAGAATCGGTATCGCGGGCGGCAACTTTAAGCATCAGCCTCACGGCAAGGATGTTTACAAGGTCGAGGTTCAGATGGCTAACCACGCCGAAGCTATCCGTCTTGTAACAGACGCGCTTGTACACCCCGAGCACGGTGTTATTAAGTCGATGGATGAGATCTCTGCTGTTGGACACCGCGTTCTTCACGGCGGAGAGAAATTCTCCGGCTCTGTTATAATCAATGATGATGTTATCGCAGCTATCGAAGAGTGCTGCGAGCTTGGACCTCTTCACAATCCTCACAACCTTACAGGTATCAGAGCTTGCGAAGAGATCATGGGCGATGTTCCCCAGGTTGCTGTTTTTGACACAGGCTTCCATCAGACAATGCCCGACTATGCTTATATGTATGCTCTTCCCTATGAGTACTATGAGAAATACAAGATCCGCAGATACGGCTTCCACGGAACCTCTCACAGATATGTTAGCCAGCGTGCTGCTGCTATGCTCGGCAAAGAGGATATCAAGATAGTTACCTGCCATCTTGGAAACGGTTCTTCCATCTCTGCTGTTGTAAACGGCAAGTGCTACGACACTACAATGGGTCTTACCCCTGCCGAAGGCATTATGATGGGCACCCGTGCAGGAAGCATTGACCCTGCTATTCTCCCCTTACTTATGGAGAAAGAGAATATGTCTCCCAAGGACATTGACACAATGATCAACAAAAAGTCCGGTATTCTCGGCGTTTCTCAGGTCACCAGCGACAACCGTGACATTGAAGAAGGCGCAAGAAACGGCAACAAGAGATATCAGCTTATCGAAAATATGCTCTGCCACCAGCTTACCAAGTACATCGGCGGATTTGCCGCTGCGATGGGCGGAGTTGATGCTGTTATCTTCACAGGCGGTATCGGCGAGAACAATCCTCAGTATCGCTCAAGAGTTGCAGAAAAGCTCGCTTTCCTCGGCGTTAAGATCGACGAGGAGCTCAACCAGAAGGCAAAGCGCACAAGCGACGAGAACGACATTTCTGCCGCCGATGCAACCGTTAAGATGCTGGTTATTCCCACTAACGAAGAGCTTATGATCGCAAGAGATACATTAGAGCTTGTAAAATAAAACAAAAAAATTAAGCCTCCCCGAAAAATCGGGGAGGCTATTTTTTGTTTTATTTACGCTTTATTCTGATTTTATTTTTGGATTCAAGCTTTTGCTGCCACTCTACCCAAACGCAAGGAGCGAGGAGCATTGACGAGTAAACACCAGAAACAAGGCCTACTGCCATGGGGAAAATGAAAGCGAACATTGAAGTAATGTTGTAAATAAGCGAAACTACAATAACAACTGTGAGTGCAATAAGAGTTGTAGCGGTTGTGTTGATAGCACGCTGCAAGCTCTGATTTAAGCTTGTGTTAACATTCTCTGCGATAGACATTTTTCTGCCAAAGTTATCCTTATTTTCACGAACACGGTCAAAAACAACGATGGTATCGTTGATTGAATAACCGAGGATTGTGAGCATAACTGCCATAAAGTTTCCGCCGATCTCAATGCGGAAGATGGCATACACTGCAAAGGTAACGATAAGGTCGTGAACTAAGGCCAAAACTGCTGTTACGCCGGCGCTCCATCCGCCGATATTCTTAAATCGGAAAGCAATATACACAACCATCAATATCGCCGCGAGAATAACTGCGATAAGGCATTTAACAAAGAAGCTGCTTCCGTTCATAGCATTTACGGAAGAAGACTCAACAAGCTCTGCCTTGAATTTTTTTGTCATTTCATTAGTAAGCTTGATTTGTTCTTCCGAAGAAATTTCGTCTGCAATTGAGATGACAACATTCTGCTTACCTGTTACATTATTTTCAGAGATTCTTGCCTTAGCGGTGTGGCCAATCGTGTCCTTAACAAGCGCTTCTACATCAGCGGTTTTTACCTCTTGGGTCAAGCTATAGGTTGCGATCGAGCCGCCTTTAAACTCGATATCGATATTAAGGCCGAAAATGGCTGTTACTAAAATTGCAACAACAACTATTGCTGACGAGATAATGTAATAGAGCTTTGAGTGTTTTAAAAAGTTATATTCTTTATTAAACATTATTTCTTACCTCCGTAAAACCAAGGATTTCTGAAGCACTTAAAGCGCGCCAGAGATTGAAGCATAAGTCTGGAGGCGGTTACACCCATGATAAAGTTTGCAATAACACCAACGATGAGTGTGTATCCGAAGGAGTAAATAGTTCCTGCGGTGGTTGCTCCGAACCAGGCAAACAAGGGCGAGAAGAGTTTTGCAAAAAGGCTGGAGGTTGGACCAAATGCGCCCATAAGAACAATTGCACTTATTACCATTGTGATGTTGCTGTCGAAAACGGTTACAAATCCGCGCTTATAGCCGATTGCAATTGCGCCGTCAAGGGTCTTACCATCGGCAATTTCTTCTCTGATGCGGGTCGCAGTTAAAACGTTTGCGTCAACGCCCATACCGATCGAAAGGATCATACCTGCGATACCGGGTAAAGTTAGAGTAAAGCTGGGGATTCCGGGCAAATATCCCGAAACTGCGGCGATTGCCAAAACAGCCTGTCCGATAATAGCAATTCCCGCAACAAATCCGGGCAGACGATAAATGAGTGTCATAAAAATAAAGATTGCAATAATAGCAATAAGACCTGCCATAACCATAGCATCTCTTGCGCCCATTCCAAGCTCAGGAGAGATGGTGCTGAAATTAGAGGTTTCAAGCTTGAAAGGAAGTGAGCCTGAATTAATCTGGCGTGCAAGCTTTGTAACCTCTTCGTATGTAAAGTTACCTGTGATTACTGCGTCTCCGCCGGTTATTGCATTTTCAACGGTCGGAGCGGAGATCATTGTTTCATCCATCCAGATAGAGATCTGTTTACCGATGTTTGCAGATGTTGCCTTACTGAATGCCTCTGCACCGTCAGCTGTAAGCTTAAGCGAAACATACCAGCCGCCGTAGTTGTCGTCATTAACTGCTGTTGCTTCTTTTATCTGGGTTCCTTCAAGAACCTTTTGGCCTGAGGGAAGGCCTTTATCATCGGTACCTGTTCCGACATAGAAGCCGAGAACCGCGGTTTCACCGAGCTCGGCTATAGCTGCCTCAGGGTCAAAGCTTTCGTCGTCCTCTTTCCAGGGGAAACGAACAACTATTTTATTATTGACATAGTCAGAATAAACTTCATAGTCCATAATATTCTGGGCGATCAAACGCTGTTTGATAACCTCTTCTGCAGAGTCTATGGCCTTTTCAAGCGCCTTATCTTTAAGCCCTGCGTCCTTGGGGATAGAAAATGTTGCATCTACGCCGCCGCGGATATCAATTCCCCAACGGATGTCATTTCCTCCCTTGATATAAACATTCTTTTTGTCACCGTACATACTGCTTACGCCGAAAATTGCTGTGTAAGCAAGTGTGATAATAACGGCTAAAACAATAAAGAATGTTGCTTTGTTAGCACGTTTCATTCTAAGTCCTCCAGCCTTTTGTTTTATCTGTTATACAGATAACCTTTAGGTTAAACCGTACCAAATTATTATAACTTTTTAAGGCAAAAATGTCAACTATGCAGAGAGTTTATTTACATTTAAAATGCAAAAAACCGCGTCGATCAGATCGGCGCGGCTTTAAAAATTTATTTTTCTTGATATAGTGCAAAGGACTGCCACGATGTGAGGCTGAATTCTGCTTTAACCTTACCGTTTTGCTCGGTAAGATTTACATTGCCGTTGTCCTCGACAAGCTTATAGTCTCCCAAAGGAAGAGTAAGCGTGTCAGAAACAGGCTCTGCGTTAGCGTTTGTAACCGTTACAACTGCGAGCTTATCGCTGTCTTTAAAGGACATTTCGACTGTAATCACCCGAGTTTTGTCCTTTTTATCCTCGTTTTCAAGGCTAATGTTGGCTTTGACGCCGTTTTCAGAGAGGATTTTTGCGAGTCTTTCTCTCATTTCGGCATTAGGCTCATTTGCATAGGTTCTGAAATACTGTCCGGCAAGATAGAAGGCAGTTCCCTTTCCAAATTCGTTCTTTGTAAAGACGGGAAACTCCTTGTAATATTCAAGTGCCTTTGCGGTTGTGAGCGAAACTACATCTACAAGACCGTTTCTTACAACTCCGAGGGAGTTTTCCTCAAAGGTTGAGCAGTCTTCAGCTTTGTAAACTTCGTCTCTGTCAATTCCGAATACCTTTTGGAGACCTGCACCGGGAAGGTCGTAATAGCAAAAGCCCTGCGGTTTCTTTTCGGCCAAAACAAAATCGGCAATTACCTGGCCGCCGTTTTTAACAAACTCTGCGATAGCGGCACCGCATTCCTCTGTAATAATATAGGCGCAAGGCAAAACAAGGGTTTTGTAGCCTTTAAGCGAGCCTTTTAATATCTCTTCCTCGGTGATAAAATCGGAGTTTATGTGAAGGTCAGAAAGAAGGAAGTTTGCACCAGTTAGAGAATTTAAATATCTATCCTTCATGAAATCTACATCCATGAGGTGATTTATCTGTCTTGAGGTGAAAACTGCAACATCGCTCTTTCTCACGGCGCCATCGTACACAGGGAAAAGTTCCTTCATTCTATTTGCAAGTTTTCCAACCTCTACTGCCTTCTTAAGAGGTTTTCCGTTTGCCTTTGCAAGACCGAAGTCGCCGCCTTCAATATCACTCATTCTCGGGCGCCAGCACCAATACATAAGTCCCTTTGAGCCATAGCCTGCTCTCTGCAAGAGGGTTGATTTAAGTTCCTCTACAGATGGTGCGCCAAAAGGCACAAACTTTGTGCTTCCGCCAAGTGCCTCGACTACAAATGTGGTCTTATTATAGAACTTTGACATACTTGCAGAAATTGCCATATTAAGAGCTGTTTCCTTGTGGGGTCTGTCAAAGCAGCTGATGCCAATAATATCGGTGCCCTTTGCAAGCTTCCAGACATCGATGCTCTGGTTTATGCCTGTTGTCATCTCGGTTATTGTAGGCTGGAGGGCACCATTTTCCTTAAATATCTTATCCGCGGCAACAATGTGACCTGCAAGATCCCATTCCATAAACTCTTTCCAGTCTTCCCAAGAAGCCGCGCCGCCCTTTTGTCTTATTAATCCTGTTGGTGGATAAACGACAGAGAAATCTGCAAAATCAGCAGGTCCTTCACTGCTCCAGATACTGTTTAATGCATCTATTGTCTTATATTTTTCTTTAAGCCAGATTCTGAATTTTGAAACTGTGTCGGTACAGTAGCAAATCTCGTCGCCTGCATATCCCGGACGCTTTAAGAAAGGCTCTCCCCAAAGAACATAGCCGCCTACCCTTTCGTCAGGTCCAAAGTGAAGGGCCACCTCTTTTAAGAAACGCTCAGCATAGGCCCAATAGGTTTTATCATCAATACAAGGAACAACAAACTGGCTTGGAGGAATGGCATTGCCATAGTTATCCTTTACGCCTTCGGTGGTGTGTCTTGCCTCTTCCATAAGCCAGCGGGGCGAATAGTAGCCAACGCTGTTCTGGGTTGCAACATTAACAATAACGGTAAGTCCATGTCTATGGGCGCATTCTACCATATGGTCGACCTGTGTAAAGTCAAATTTACCTTTTTCATACTCGATATGATGCCATTCTGCAAAGCCGTGAACACAGTTAAACCCAAGCTCTGCCATATTCTTCATATCATTGTCCCATTCTTCCATAGGCCAAGCAAGAGTGCGGCAGAAGGGCGCATACATAGACCCTGTTAAAAACTCGCCGTTTTTGTTTATCATTTTCATAAAAATCCCTCCGATTTATCTAAAAATCTGATTATTTATGTGACAAGTCATAAGCCTTTACAGCGTCCGCAATATTTAAATCGTATTCTTCCAAAAGCTTCTCCGCCTCTTTTTCATCAAGGCCTGTGATTGCGCTTACCATTGCGATTCCACGCGCTCTGAGTTTGCGGTTTGAGATGGTCATATTAACCATATAGTTCTTATAAACATAGCCGAGTTTGATACAAACGGCGGTTGAAAACATATTCATAATCATTTTCTGGCTTGTTCCCGCTTTCATACGGGTGGAGCCTTTTATAACCTCTGCGCCTGTTAATGCCTCAACAGTTGTATCCGCAACTGCCGACATAAGAGTGTTTTTATTATTTACGATTGCACCGACAAAGCAGCCGAGCTTTTTAGCCTCTTCCATAAAGGTTAAAACATAAGGCGCCTGACCTGATGCCGAAACGCCGATAACCATATCTCCCGCTTTACATCCGCTCTCATTAAATGCCTCTATTGCTCTTTCTCTGCTATCCTCACAGCCTTCTGCGGCATTTATCATAGCGCCAACGCCGCCTGCGATAACTGCAACAACTCTGTCTGGTGCAAGACCATAGGTTGGGGGAAGCTCTGCCGCATCGGCAACTGCAAGGCGGCCGCTTGTGCCCGCTCCGCAATAGAAGATTCTGCCGCCGCTACTTAAAGTTTCGTAAGCCTTATCAACAAGCACGCTAACCACAGGAAGGCACTCGGTTACAATATCGGCAACCGTTTTATCCTCGTTATTTATAAGCTGTAACATTCCAAGTGTAGTTTCATTTGAAATGTTGCTCGTTCTTTCATTTACTGTTTCGGTAGGAACATAGTTCACTTTAGTTTTCCTCCTTTAATGCAGTCATAAAATATCTTGTAATTGCCATAGGATTGGTGATCGCCTTGCCGATAACAACGGCGTCTGCGCCGATGTTAAGAGCTTCTTTAAGGTCAATAGGATTCCAGAATCTTCCCTCTGCTACAAGCGAAACGGGAAGCTTTTTACTTACTATATCCTCGATAAGCTTAAAGTTGGGTGTGTAAAGCTCATCGTCTGTGTGAAGTGCACCGGGAACATAGCCTGCAAGGGTTGTAGAAACTGCGTCTGCGCCGAGGCGAGCCGCCTCAACAGCCTCATCAGCGGTGCTGATATCTGCCATAACCATAAGGCCGAGCTCATTATGTATACGTGAAATGAGGGTTTTGGTGTCCTCTTTTATGGTGCTGGGATAAAAGGTTGCATCAAGGGCAATAATGCTCGCGCCCGCTTCCTTTATTCTTTTTGCACCCTCAAAATCGGGAGTGATAACCGTTCTGCCTGTTGGGTCTTTTTTCTTATCAATTCCTATAATGGGAATAGTTACTCTTTTTCTCATAGCGGAAATATCCTCAAATCCGTTTGCGCGGATTGCCGACGCTCCGCCTATCTGCGCCGCCTCTGCCATAAGAGCAAGCGCCTGCGAATTTCTGAAGGGGTTGCCTTCAAGAGCCTGTGCTGATACGATTAGTCCTTTTGGAAACATTGTAACACACCTTCCGTTTTTTCAAAATCTTTTTTTGCAATTTCTATTGTACCTTCAATTACACCGTTTGCATCATAGTAAAACTCTTTTATTTGCGAGTTTTCTTTTATATAGGATTCAAAGGCATCTTTCCAGTACCTTGAAATTTTTACAAGTCCGCCTGCTACTGCTACGGCAGAGGTTTTATATGGTAAAAGCTTATTATTTGTGTTTACAATAAGCTTTGCCATATCTATTCCCGCATTTTTCATAATTTCAAGAGCATCGCTCTCGCCATTGTCACAGTGCTTTTCGACTATGTGGCAAACAGACGCGATTGCTCTTCTATCAAGCGGAGCAAACTTTGCTCTAACCTTATCTCTTGCATCACGAAACGCACTAACCGAGTCTGCCTTTTTAAAAGGCTCATTTTCGCCCGTTATTTCCTTTTCCAGCTCGGTGAGCGCCTCTATATTATCAAGGGCGGCATAGGCTTTTCTTATAGCAGCAAGGCCTATGGCATATCCGCTTCCGTCATCTCCGATGTTACATCCCCATCCGCCTGAAACTACAAAATTTCCGCTTTTATCCTTTGCAAGCGCAATGGTGCCTGTTCCGGCAAGAAGCACGATGTCTGCAGAGAACTTTTCTCCAAATGAGAATGCCGCCAAGGCATCTGATTCACGGAAAATATTGATATTTTCGGTTTTAAAGGCGTTTTTCATTATCTTTCTTATCTGCTCGGTGTTTTTGCCGCCGAGATTTACAGAAATACTGGAAATTTTAAACTCCTCTGCTACCTCATTTGCGGTTTTGCTCAAATGAGCAATGTCTTCATCGCTGTCAACTGAAAGACCTGCACCAAGAGTATCATAGGTTTTAACAAGATGGTGCTTTTCATCAAATACACACATCTTTGTCTTTGTGCCGCCTATGTCGACTGCCAAATAATACTTCATTTTTGTATCCTCATTTCAGAGTAATGAAATTTTATTTCAGAGATTTTAGTCTCTTGTAAAAATTATACAATGTATAAAAATAAAAGTCAATAATATCTTGCAAAAAAGAGAAAATAGTTGTATTATTTAATATGTTATTAAAAAAGAGGAGCCAGAAAATATGATTCACGATGCAATAAGTCATATTACAGGTAATTACTCAAAGCTTACAGAATCCGAAAAAAAGCTTGCTGATTATATTTTACTGCATTATAACGATGCTGTAAATATGAACGTGCAGGATCTTGCCGAAAAGGCAGAGGTCAGCAGTGCGGCGGTTATCCGTTTTGCTCAGCATATGGGGTTTGACGGATACACCTCATTCCGCCTGTTTTTAGCACAGCGCCGTCCCGAGCATGAGGACTTTATTTTAGATTTAAAGAAAAACAGGGGCACAGCGCAGGAGCAGGTTGAAAAGGTTATAAACGCCAGCATTGAGGCAATAAGGCTCACAGCCTACGAAATGGATTACGAGTCGCTTGAAAGAACTGCCGAAGCAATAAAGGGCGCTTCACGTCTGCTTTTATTCGGCGCAGGCTCTTCGCATATTGTCTGCGACGATGCATCTCACAAATTTCAGCGGCTTGGAAAGCACGCCATAAGCCTTTGCGACACACATATGGCGATAGTAAACCTTAACAATTTTGATAAAAACGATTTGGTTATCGGAATCTCCCATTCGGGCGAAAACGCAGATGTTTGCAAAATTTTAAATGCGGCGCAGAAGTCGGGCATTTCCACCCTTGCAATCACCACATTTGCCGGAAGTCCTGTTTGCGAGTTTGCAGATTTTCTGCTTTACACCAAAACGCGAGAAAGTCCACTTCACAAAATCGCATTTACCTCAAGGATAAGTCAGTTTGCGGCAATAGACTCACTTGTTATGGCTTACATTTTAAAAGACTATGACAGGTGCATGCAAAACATTGACCGCTTATCCACACAGCTTAAAAACATTTAACAGCAATACATAAACAAAGAAGGCATATCTATGAAAACAGTTACACTACTTTCTATCTCGGCGGCATTGCTTTTAGGACTATTAATGTCCCGACTTGCAAAAAAACTTCAATTACCGGCAGTTACGGCATATTTGGTTACAGGAGTTTTGATTGGCCCTTTTTGCTTAGGGGCTCTTAATTTGTACGGAATAGGATTTCACGACGAGGCGCAAATAGAATCGCTTGGAATTCTCAGCGACGTAGCTCTTGGATTTATCGCTTTTGCAATTGGAAACGAATTTCGTTTATCTCAGCTTAAAAAGACAGGCAAACAGGCTACGGTTATCGGAATAGTTCAGGCAATTGTGGCAACCCTTTTGGTTGACGCGGCGCTTATTGCCCTTCATTTTATTATGCCTCAGCACATTTCCCTTTCCGCCGCCATAACCCTTGGTGCGATAGCCTCGGCAACTGCACCTGCGGCAACCTTGATGGTTGTTCGTCAGTACAAAGCAAAGGGACCTCTTACTTCACTTCTGCTTCCTATAGTTGCGCTTGACGATGCGGTTGGACTTATTATTTTCTCGGTTTCATTTGGAATTGCAAGAGCGCTTCAAACAGGCTCACCCGATTTTATCTCAATCATTGTTGAGCCGCTTGTTGAAATAGCCGCTTCTCTTATTTTAGGAAGTGTTATGAGCCTTGTTTTAACCTTCCTTGAAAGATTTTTCCATTCGCGTTCAAAGAGGCTTTCGCTTGCAGTTACCTTTGTTTTCCTCACGGTTGGAATAACAATGATGCATTTTGAAATAGGCGGCATCACAATTGGTTTTTCACCGCTACTCACTTGCATGATGCTGGGTACAGTCTTCTGCAATCTCTGCGATTTTTCAGAAGAGCTTATGGACAGATGCGACCGCTGGACCGCTCCCCTTTTCATTTTATTCTTTGTTATTTCGGGCGCCGAGCTAAAGCTCTCGGTTTTCACAAGCGGCGCAATTGTTCTTATCGGTATTGTATTTATTATCTCGCGTTCAATTGGTAAATATTTTGGCTCATATTTCAGCGCAAAGGCTGTAAACTGTGATGCAAATACGGTTAAATATCTTGGTATAACCCTGCTTCCGCAGGCGGGAGTTGCGCTTGGAATGTCGGTTACTGCGATGCAGTTAGGCTCATCCGACGGCGGACTTGTTCGCAACATTGTTTTATTCGCAGTGCTTATCTACGAGCTTGTAGGACCGCTGCTTACAAAGCTTTCACTCTCTGCCGCAGGAGAAATAGCGCATCACGAAAAGGTTTCAGCGCGAGGCGGCAAGGTTCACTAAACGGCAAAAAGGCACGCTCTTTTGGAGCGTGCCTTATTTTTATTTTATTTCAACCGATTTATACTGGCCCGAAATTTCGGTGATGGTTATATTATCGCCAACCTTTAAGAAGGGCAGTTTTTCGGAAAGGATTGCAGGAAGGACATATATTTTGTCGCTTTCACCTATCATTACATAGTAATTTGTGTTTCCGTCTATAACCGCAGAGGAAACTGCAGAAACCGTGCCGCTATAGAGGTTTTTAAGTTCCTCTTCGACCTTATTGTCAAGATCAATATTCTCGCCCTGGAGAGCCTCTAAATAAGCCTGCCTTGCCTTGTCAACTGTTGCACCGATTCCAACTATCTGATAGCGTTCCATATCGACGTAAGCATACATTTTAACAAGTCCTGCGTCGTCTTTAAGAGAGACAAAATAGGTGGGTCTATCGGCAATATTTAAAAGTATCGGGAAGGTTGCCTGATAGCCAAGATGCTGAACCTGACCCTCGGCAGAATCCATTGCTGAATATTCCTCAGCGCCTGCTTGGGTGTAGTATTTTGTTTCCTTGGTGCGAAGGTTTGAGAGAACAAAGCCTAAGTTTGAGGCATCCTCGGTTATCGAGGTTATGCCTGTGTAGACCCAAACATCGTCGTCGATTGCGATATAGTTATATCCGTCGGTGGGCTGGGTGCAGTTTTTCTGGCCTAAAATCGAGTTAAAGAAGCCGTCGGAGTAAAGGCCGTTATAGGCAAGCTGGGTGATTATAAGGTCAGAATCGTAGGCCTGATCGACCCATGTGGGAATTTCTTCAGCAGGATAATATTTATTTTCACCTGTTTGAGCATTTAAAAGCACAACGCCTTTTATTATCTCGCCATTCCAAAGACCGATTTTATAGTCAATAACTGAAGCCACCCAATAAGGAGTTCCGTTATCATCAATTTCAAAAGAGGTTTCGGCAAAAATCTTTGTGGGATGCTCAAATCTTAAATATCTTGCTACATTTCTTAAAAGGTATTCACTTTGCGAATAGCGAATTTCTTTTTCAAGCCTTACAAGCTCTGCTTCCTGAGTTGTGAGATCGACCGTTATATATCCGGGGACGCCGCTTGAATTATTTGTAAGCCACTTTATAAAGCCTGCATATTTAAGCGGGGTTACACGGTAGGGGTGATTTTTATAGTTTATCTGTGTGTATTCCTCGTCGATTTCAAACTGGGAAACTAGGTCGGTTATGTTTCCAAGCTCGCGCTGAGCAAGTCTTGTTGCGGTGTCGCGGTCAACAACAGGTATCTGCGACATTTTAAGCTCGGCAACATCCTTTGAAAAATCGCCCTCGGTTATCTGAATAAGATTTGCGTATTTTTTTGCGTTAAAAAGCTTAGAGCCGACTACATCCACAGCGATCGTAAAAACAATCATTGCGGCAATGGCAATCAAAACAAACTTAAAGGGCTTTGCCGATGCTTTGATTGCGATTTTGCCGTTTTCGGCTATTTCCCTGCCATTTCTGCCGCTGTTATTTTTAATAAAGGCGGTAATGGAAGAGATTGCAAAAATAATTGTACAGACAATTACACTCTCAATAAGGAAGATCCAGAAAGCCTTACTTCTTAAATTAAGCGGAGGAAGCTCAAACCAGAAAAGCAAAAATTCTGCCACAAGGCAAAGAAGAACGCGGATCATTACGGACATTTTCTTTTTCATTAAAACATCTCCCTAATTTTGTAAAATTTTTCTGCACAGGCGAGTTTTACAGAGGCACAAAGTGCCTTACAAGCTTTTTCAAGGTCTTTAACATCAAGATAGGACGGGGCAATTCTTATGTTTCTGTCGCGCGGATCCTTTTTATAAGGATAGGTCGAGCCTGCGGGAGTTAAAGAAATTCCTGCGTTTTTGCAAAGCTCAACTACTCTTTTGGCACAGCCATCAGGAACATCGAGGCTGATAAAATATCCTCCGCGCGGACGCGGATAATAAACGCATCCAAGGGGCGCAAGCTCTCTATCAAAGTAAGAAAGCACCGTTTCAAATTTGGGGCGCAGAATTTCGGCGTGCTTTTTCATATGCTCTTTAAGGCCGTCTGCATCCTTATAATAGATTACGTGGCGAAGCTGATTGATTTTATCAAAGCTTATAGTCTGAATGGTCATGCGTTTTTTCTGCCAGTCAATATTAGCCTTTGAGCCTCCCATTGCGGCAACTCCGCTTCCTGCAAAGCTAATTTTCGAGGTGGAAAAGAATATATAGGGTCTATCGGGGTTTCCTGCCTCGGTGCAGGCATCTAAAATGCTTAAAAGCTCATCTCCGTCGTCATACAAGTCGTGCATACAGTAGGCATTATCCCAGAAAATTCGAAAATCGTCAGCCGCAGTTTTCATTTTAGCAAGACGGCGAACAGTTTCATCGCTATAGGTAATTCCTTGCGGATTTGAGTATTTAGGAACGCACCACATACCCTTAATGGTCGGGTCGGCGGCAACAAGCTCTTCTACCCTATCCATATCGGGACCGCTTTCGGTCATATCAACAACGATCATTTCAATGCCAAATTCCTCACAGATGGCAAAATGGCGGTCATAGCCCGGGCTGGGGCAAAGAAATTTTACCTTTTCGAGTTTACTCCAAGGCGTTTTGCCTTCGAGAACACCCAAAAGCATTGCTCTTACAATGCAGTCGTACATAATATTAAGACTTGAGTTGCCGCAAACGAGGGTATTTTCATAGTCGACCCCAAGAAGCGGCGCAAACATTTTTCTCGCTGAGGGAACCCCCTCCATAACTCCGTAGTTACGATAGTCAAAGGAGCATTTTTCAATTATGCTCTCATCAAGACAGGTCATAAGGCCGTTACTTAAGTCAAGCTGAGCGGCATTTGGTTTACCTCTTGATATATCAAGATTTATTCCGAGCTTGCAAATCTCGTCATATTCTTTTTTAAATTCTGTATAGAGCTCTTTAAGCTCGGTTTGGGACATTTGATTTAAACTATGCATTGGATAACCTTTCAAAAAACGATTTATATGTATTATTATTCCCAAAACTTCGGAAATATAAAGAATTGGCTTTCAAGGTTTACCCTTCAAAGCCAATTTCTTTTTATTTATAACAAAAATCAGCCGCAAATCACTCTTGCTCGAACAACTTCGTCAACAGCTTTTGTTTTTTCAAGAGCGGACTGTGCATCGCCTGCGAAATCAGCCATTATGTATGCATAATCGCCTCTTGTAAAGGTTGCAGAGCGCTCCGCGCCGGCGATGGCAGAAGAAACTGCAGAAACTGTCTGCTCAGCATTTTTACAAATTACGCAAAGGCGACAGACTCCGGCAGAAACCGCACCAAACTCGGCTCTGGGCATATTTACAGAGTTTACGATATTTCCGTTTTCAAGGTAGTTTTTGATCTCGTCTGCGGCCATAACGGCACAGTTATCTTCAGATTCGGGGGTAGATGCGCCAAGGTGTGGCAGAGCAACAACATTTTCTTCGCCGATAACTGCATCTGTGGGGAAATCTGTTACATATCTTGCAACCTTGCCGCTTTTAAGCGCCTCTAACATACAGGGATCGCAAACTAAAGCATCGCGAGCAAAGTTAAGAATTCTGACATTGTCGCGCATTTTTGCGATAGCGTCTTTATTTATCATGCCTTTAGTTTCAGCATTTAAAGGAAGGTGCAATGTGATATAATCGCTCTCGGCATAAACATCATCAAGCTCAGCTACATACTTAACTTCCTTGGGAAGTCTTATAGCGGCAGAAACAGAAAGGAAAGGATCGTAACCGACAACCTTCATTCCGAGCGCTACTGCTGCCTGTGCAACCAAAATTCCGATAGCGCCAAGACCGACAACGCCAAGGGTTTTGCCCATTATCTCGGGACCTGTAAACTGGCTCTTTCCCTTTTCAACCAGCTTTAAGGTTTCATCGCCGCTGCCCTTTAAGGTTTTTGCCCAGTCCATTGCCGGTGCGATATTGCGGGATGCTAAAAGAAGTCCTGCAACTACAAGCTCTTTAACTGCATTAGCATTTGCGCCGGGAGTGTTAAAAACAACAACGCCTTGCTCAGCAAATTTGTCAAGAGGAATATTGTTTACTCCCGCTCCCGCTCTTGCAACGCAAAGTGTGCTGTCGTCAAGAGTGGTTTCGTGCATTGAAGCGCTACGCACCATAATTGCGACAGGATTTTCTATTTCCTCAGCGCAGACATAATTTGAACCAAATCTATCTGTACCGATTTTTGCAATTTTATTAAGTAATTTTACGTTATACATTCAAAAAACCTTCTTTACTTATGTTTAGCCTCAAAGGCTTTCATAAATTCAACTAATTTTTTAACACCCTCAATTGGCATTGCGTTGTAGATAGAAGCGCGCATACCGCCAACCGAGCGGTGACCCTTAATATTTACAAAGCCCTCTGCGGCGGCTTCCTTGCAGAAGAACGCATCAAGCTCCTTATCGCCTGTTACAAAGCAGACATTCATAAGAGAACGGTCGCCCTTTTCGGCTGTAGGTTTAAAGAGGGTGCAGCAATCGAGGTAATCATAGAGAATAGCCGCTTTTTCACGGTTGATCTTCTCCATATTCTCAATTCCGCCGATCTCGTTATTTATCCACTCAAGAATGAGCTTGTGGACATAGATAGAATATGTAGGCGGTGTGTTATACATAGAATTGTTATCAGCCTGAACCTTGTAATCCATCATAACGGGGGTTATATCGCGGGCATTACCCAGCATATCCTCGCGGATTATTACAACTGTGAGTCCTGCAGGGCCCATATTTTTCTGAGCGCCGCCATAAATTACAGCGAACTTAGAAACATCTATAGGCTGAGAAAGGATGCAGGAGGACATATCTGCAATAAGGGGAATATCACCTGTGTCGGGGATATAGGGGAAGGTGGTGCCGAAAATTGTGTTGTTATAGCAAACATAAACATAGTCGGCATCTTCTCGGATATCCTCACGGGTAATCTTAGGGATATAAGAGAAGGTTTTATCTGCGGAGGATGCAATAACCTTAACATCGCCGTACTTCTTAGCCTCATCTGCGGCCTTTTTAGAGAACTGTCCCGAAACTATGTAATCAGCCTTACCGCTACCATTCATAAAGTTTAGCGGAATTGCCGAAAACTGAGAAGTTGCGCCGCCCTGTAAAAAGAGCACCTTGTAATTATCGGGGACCGAAAGAGTCTTTCTAAAAAGAGCTTCGGTTTCGCGGATTATCTCATCGTAAACAGGAGAACG
The DNA here is from genome assembly GCA_015066115.1 of Oscillospiraceae bacterium. GTDB lineage: Bacteria > Bacillota > Clostridia > Oscillospirales > Ruminococcaceae > SIG578. Next base: position 184,227 of record SVOZ01000003.1, on the reverse strand, counting down.
GTGACTCATTTCCATAACCGACTGGCCGCTTCCATTATAATCAAGCATTTCCTCTGCCGCCTTTTTTAAGACCCACTCAGGCATCATAGACGGACCTGCTGAAAAATTGTAAACTCTACTCATTTAAAATCACCTATTCTGCACTTTGGCATATTTTTTGTGTCAAAAATTTAACACAGATATTAATACATAATTATACAACTTTTATTTTTATTCGTCAATGCATTTTCTGCAATATTTTATATAATTTAAGTATTAATTGCCTCTTATATTCTATGGTCTTTACTATTTTTTGTTTACGAAAAAGTTTATTAAAGACCAATTGTAAATATTTTATCAAAAATTCGTTTTTTTAGCAATAGCATCTTTTAAAATCGGAAAAACTATGTTATACTTATTATAATTGACATAAATATACTCAAAGCGGAGGTATATTCACCGTGTACAAAGAGCCAAAAAAGCATTTTTCTTTTGAAAAGCATCTATATATTAAGGCGTTCCTAATTGCGCTTGCCGTTTCTGCCGCGTTTTTTCTCCCATTTGTTATATACGATCGCGGCATATTTTTATTTTACGGCGACTACAATGTTCAGCAGATACCCTTTTATCAGCTTGCGCACAGAGCAATACGCGAAGGAAATATCGGCTTTAACCTTTACACCGATCTTGGCGTAAACTTTGTTGGCTCGTATTCATTTTATCTTTTAGGAAGTCCTTTTTTCTGGCTTACCATTCCCTTTCCAAATGTAGCACTCCCCTATCTTATGGCTCCGCTTTTCTGCCTTAAATTTGCGGTTGCGGCAACAACTGCCTGCGCCTTTATCCGCCGCTTTGTTACAAATCAAAACTATGCCGTTATAGGCGGTCTTCTCTATGCCTTTTCGGGATTTGGCATCTACAACATATTTTTTAACCACTTCCACGAGGTCATTGCCTTTTTCCCGCTTATTCTACTCTCGATAGAGCTTTATATCGAGGAGGGACGCAAAGGTCTTTTTGCAATCAGCGTTTTCCTTTGTTCACTTTGTAACTACTTCTTCTTTTTCGGAGAGGTCGTTTTCACGGTTATTTACTTTTTTGTCAGAGTTTCCACCTCAAAAGAAAGATGGAAGATTACCATTCCCTCATTTTTAGGGCTTGCACTCGAGGCGGTTATCGGACTTTGTCTGTCGGGAGTTTTGCTTGTTCCTTCGCTTATTACGGTGCTTGGAAATCCTCGAGTCAATATGTTCTTAAACGGCTGGTCGGGGCTTGTTTACGGCGACTCTCAAAGGTATCTCGCTATTTTACAGTGCCTCTTCTTCCCGCCCGACATTCCTGCAAGACCAAATTTCTTCCCCGATGCAAATGCCAAATGGTCATCCTTAGGCGCCTGGCTTCCTCTTTTTGGAATGTGCGGTGTTATCACCTTTGTGCAGACCCACAAAAAGAATTTTATCCGCAGAATTTTGGGAATAAGCTTTGTTATGGCGCTGGTTCCTATTTTAAACAGTGCATTTTCTGCATTTAACGACGCATACTATGCGCGATGGTTTTTTATGCCAATTCTCTTTATGGCGCTTGCGACTGTTATAAGTCTTGAAAGATGCACTGTAAAAGAATTTAACACAGGTATCCGCTGGAGCCTTGGCATAACCGCCGCATTCTGTCTTGTCGGGGTGTTCCCCAAAAAGTCCAACGATGAATGGACCTTCGGCCTCACTCCCTATCCCGAAAGATTCTGGGCATATGTAATTATCGCGCTTGTCTGCATTCTTTTGACCGTTCTTGCTGTTAATGTCTGGCGCAGAAAAAAATATTTCACCAGGCTTATGACAGGGCTTGTTTGCGTAGTTACAATTATCTATGCAATGGTTTTCATAGGCACGGGAAAAATGCATTCCTACAACGAAGATTTTATAATCGACCAGGCTATTTACGGAAGCCAAAACATCTCGCTTGAAAAAGAGGACGATGAGTTTTTCAGAATAGATGTTTACGACGGAATGGACAATCTTCCTATGTTCTGGCGTCTGCCTTCGATTCAGGCATTTCACAGCGTTGTTCCGAGCTCTGTCATGAGCTTTTATCCCGAAATCGGAGTTGAACGCGCTGTTGCGTCCCGTCCCGAAGCCGACCAATACGCTCTGCGCACACTTACCTCCTGCAAGTATCTCTTTATTGAGTCGAGTCGTGAGGAACGCGAGGTTTGCTACGGATTTGAGCTTATAGATGCACAGAACGGTTTTGATGTTTACAAAAACGAATACTATGTTCCTATCGGCTTCACGTATGACACCTACTGCGACAAGGAATATTACGATGGGACTACAGAAAGCTATCGCGCAAGGCTTATGCTTCAGGCAATCGTGCTGAGCGACGAGCAAATTGATAAATACACCTCTAATATGGTTGAGATAGATGAGATGACCTCCTTCCTTTCAAAAACCAATATGCAGGAGGACACAGACAAGCTGCGTGCAAACTGCGCAGATTCATTTACAGAAACGAGCACAGGCTTTAAAAGCTCCATCACGCTTGACAAATCAAACCTTGTTTTTTACAGTATTCCCTATGACGAGGGCTGGAGGGCCTATGTAAACGGCAAAGAGGTCGAGGTTGAATGCGTAAACCGCGGCTTTGTTGCGGTTTGGGCAGAAGAAGGCGCAAACGAAATTGAGTTTGTTTACGAAACGCCGGGTCTTTTTGCGGGAATCATCGTTTCATTAGCAGCGCTGTTTATGTTTATAATATATCTTATTTCCTGCTCAATTTACCGCAAAAAGCACCCAAGAGTAAAAGAGAGCGACGAGCAGATGTTTGACGAGCTTGCAGAGCTTATAAACAACAAAAGTGATGTTCTTTCATTCCAGATACACTCTGCGCAGGAGCTTGAGAGCAAAAGCACAGACGGGCCGCTTTCATTCCGTCTGCCGCCCGAAAATGCCGAGGCTCAAAGCGCAGACAATACACAACAAGATCCGGAGGATGAGCAATGAAAACAGTTTATTTTGTAGTTCCCTGTTACAACGAACAGGAGGTTTTGCCCGAAACCTCAAAAAGACTTTTGGAGAAAATTGACTCTCTCATTTTACAAAACAAGATTTCCGAGGACAGCCGCATTGTTTTTGTTGATGACGGAAGCCGCGACAGCACCTATTCTATAATGCGGGAGCTTCATAAGCAAAATAGCAAGTTTTGCGCTATAAAGCTTTCAAGAAACCAGGGGCATCAAAACGCGCTTCTTTCGGGACTTATGACGGTGCGCGGAAAGTGCGATGCCGCCATTTCCCTTGATGCAGATTTGCAGGACGATATTAACGCAATAGACGAGTTCGTTGACCGTTTTAACGAGGGTTATGACGTTGTTTACGGAGTCAGAAGCAGCAGAAAGAAGGACACCGCATTTAAGCGCATAACCGCTCAGGGCTTTTACAAGCTTATGCTGTTTTTCGGAGTCGAGATGGTGTATAACCACGCAGACTACCGCTTAATGAGCGCAAGGGCGCTTGATGCGCTTTCGGATTTCAAGGAAGTAAATCTGTTTTTAAGAGGAATTGTTCCGCTTGTTGGGTTTAAGAGCACAACTGTCGAGTATGAACGACACGAAAGATTTGCGGGAACCTCAAAATATCCCTTAAAAAAGATGATCGCGTTTGCAATAGACGGAATTACGTCTTTTAGCATAAAGCCGATAAGAATGGTTTTTTCAGTTGGTGTTATAATTCTTATTTGCAGCATTTTGGTGCTTCTCTACTCACTTATACAGTGGATCTTAGGCAGAACGGTTGCAGGCTGGACCACTATAGTTGCTTCAATTTGGGCACTTGGCAGCATTCAGCTTTTATCACTTGGAATCGTTGGCGAATATGTCGGCAAAATTTACAAAGAGGTTAAGGCGCGCCCCAGATTTACAATTGAGGAAGCATTATTTTAAGGAGCTTTTTAATGAAAGAGAAATTTATTTTTATTGTCAATCCCAAGGCAGGAAAAAATAACAACGCGGTCACTTTCATGGACAAAATAAAAGCCGCCATCAAGGCACACAAGCTTGATGGCGAGATCTACATAACCCGCTCGGTCGGAGACGCAAAGGAATATGTTAAAAAGCGTTGCGAGTCGCTTGAAATTCCCACAAGATTTTATGCCTGTGGCGGCGACGGAACGCTAAACGAGGTTATAAACGGCGCAGTTGGCTGTCCTCTTGCCTATGTCGGCATTTTGCCGCTCGGCTCGGGAAACGACTACATAAAGAGCTTTAACGACGTTGATTTTCTCGATTTAACAGCTCAGATAAACGGAAAGCCCAAACCGGTTGACCTTGTAAAGATCGGCGACAGATATGTTGCAAATATGTGCAACATAGGCTTTGATGCCAGCGTTGCCCACAACTTTACCAAGTTTAAAACAGTTCCCGGTGTTTCGGGCAAATCGGCTTATGCGATAAGCGTTTTTTACACTCTCGTTCAAAAGCTTTCAAGGCCGATGCACATCATTTTAGACGATGGAACAGAGATTTTTGATGATATGCTTCTTTGTTCGGTTTCAAAGGGAATTTACTGCGGCGGACAATACAAGACCGCTCCTAGAGCCGATGTTTCGGACGGGTTTATTGACGTTTGCCCTATAAAGAAGCTTTCCCGAATTCAGTTTGTCAATTTCATTGGCTATTACAAAAAGGGCGTTCACTTTGATATGCCTTCGCTAAGTAAATATGTTGCATATCACAAATGCAAAAAGGCAACCATCAAAAATGCAAACAACATTCCTGTAACCTACGATGGTGAGCCTGGTTTTATTAACGGAAACGTAACCTTTGAGGTTGCAGAAAAGGCTGTGAGCATAATTATTCCCGCGCCTGCAGACGAAACCGAAAAAGAAGTTAAAAAAGAGGCAGCAGAAATATTTTAAAAAAATCACTTGTGGCATTTTGCCACAAGTGATTTTTTATTTTGTCAGCTTAGCTTCAAGGTCATTTAATTTGCCGACAAAAACATTTTGATACTGCTTGGCGGTGTCTTTACAGATCTTTGCAGTCTGCTCATCTAAGTTTTCTTCCAAAACAAAAACAGATATTTCCTTTCCTGTTGTAACACTTATGCTATCTCCTGCGAGGCTTCTGACTATCATCTCAACATCCTTTGGATTTTCGTCTAATTTATAAACGATAACTGCCTTTCCGCCGCAGGAGCGCATTCTCACCGTTTCAATCATCTCGAAAAGCTTTTGAATTCCCAAAACTGCAAAAATACATAAAAACGAAAAAATAATGGCTTCTCCCACTTTTTTTACGCCCCCTTTTACTTTATTTTATGAAAAAGGCAAAAAAGTGTGAAAAGCCATTTTTATTTAAATTAAATTTTCTATGTCCTTTTTAAGTCGTACAATTATCTTTTTTTCAAGGCGCGAGATATAAGACTGCGAAATTCCTATTATTGAGGCGACCTCCTTTTGTGTGTGCTCCTTATAGCCGCCAAGGCCAAAGCGCATCTCCATTATTACCCTTTCACGCTGAGATAGTTTTGAAACGGCATTTAAAAGCACATCCCGCTCCACCTCCTGCTCAATATGTGAGTTTATGGTGTCAGGGTCTGTTCCTAAAATATCCGAAAGCAGCAGCTCATTTCCGTCCCAATCGATATTAAGCGGTTCATCAATTGAAATTTCGGTTTTTTGGACGTTGTTTTTTCTTAAATACATAAGAATCTCGTTTTCAATACAGCGCGAAGCATATGTAGCAAGCTTAATGTTTCTTTCGGGGCAAAAGGTGTTTACCGCCTTGATAAGCCCTATTGTGCCGATAGAAATTAAGTCCTCAACACCTATTCCCGTTGACTCAAACTTACGCGCAATATAAACCACAAGCCTTAAATTGTGAACGATAAGCATTTCCCTTGCCTTTTGGCTGTTGACCTGCATAAGCGCAAAGGCGTCTTCCTCCTGCTGAGCCGTTAAGGGCGGCGGCAGGCTGTCGGGGCCGTTTACATAGTAAAGTCCTGCCGAGCGCAGTTTTTTTATCATTACAACTATCAAAAGATAGATCTTTGTTGAAATTTTCTTCAAGATTGCACCTTCTCTTTTAAACTAAAATCAGCTCTGGATTTAAAAGAACGTCAAATTCTCCGTCGGCAATTTTCTTGTGAGTAACCGCCATAATGATATCGTTTACCTCCTGCTTTTTGTCGCCGCAATAAACTACGGCTCTATCAAGCACAAGCGCCGCCATAACGCCGCTGCCCGAAAGCGACTCAAAAGGAATTATACGAAATCTGTTTTTAAGGTTACTGTTTATAATATCGCCGTAAAAACCCGACTCAAAATTTTCTCTGAGAAGAATTTTTTCAAGCTCGGGAGTTAAAAGCGGCCTGATTTTATCATAATCGCAAACGATAACAGGTGTTCCTGTAAGCACATCGTGAAGCATATTTCCGCTATCCACAATTCCTCTTACCTCTGCCCTTTTGCCTTCAAATTCAAGCATAACGCTATATTCTTTTCCTCTTGATTGTCTTCGGGAAATGATTTTTGATGTCAAAATCGAAATAAGGTAAACCGCCGCAATGCTTAAAATAAGCGTGACGGGGGAAATGTTATAGAAAACTGCTCCGTTTCTTATAACAAGACCTTTTGGAGCAAAAATTGACCAGACAGCAATTGCGCCGCCTGCCAAAACTGCATTTGCGGCATAGAATATCACAACAGATTTTATGTAACGCTTCGGATTTGAAAAGCCGAAGGTAATAAGCACTATTAAAAGCGAGATAACAAGCTTAATCAAAAACTCAGCCGCCGCGCTTAGCTCGGGTGCAAAAATCACAAGTGAAGAAATCGCCGCCACTGCCGCTCCCAAAAAAATACGATACCTTTTTGTGCTGGTTGCGGACAGAAAAGAGGTCAGCATCAAAAGAAAATAATCAACTATAAAATTCGTAACAATAAGTATATCAACATAAACTGTTTCCATGCTCTCTCCTCCTGACAACACCTATTTTAACAGAGAGCGCACTATTTTTTTGTCGAAACTGTTTCCCTTAGGCAAAAAACTGTGCTTTGAATTTTAGTTTATTATGATATTTAAAAAAAATTGACTTTATTTCCTTGATATGTTAAAATAACAAGTGATATATAACAATAACTATATTACGGAGGTGCATTATGCCGCCAAAGGTTAAAGTGACCAAAGAAGACATTGTAAACACCGCAGTTGATATTGTGCGAAATAGCGGAGCACAGGCACTAAACGCAAGAAATATTGCCTTGGCATTAAACTGCTCTACACAGCCCATATTCTCTAATTTTGCAACCATGGATGAGCTTTGGCTTACCGTCCTCGAAAAAGCAGATATATTATGTCAAGAGTATATGCAGCGAGAAGTGGAAAGAGGAGAATTCCCTGCTTACAAGGCAAATGGTATGGCATATATTCGATTTGCAAAAGAAGAAAAAGAATTGTTTAAGCTTCTTTATATGCGCGACAGATCGAGCGAATCAATTCCGGAAAAGTCGGAACTGACTGACAAAATGGAGTCTATCGTCCATAATAATACAGGACTCAGCGGCGCAGATGCAAAGCTGTTTCATCTTGAAATGTGGGCGTATGTTCACGGAATCGCCACTATGTTTGCAACAGGGTTTCTGGATCTTAATTGGGAGCTTGTCAGCCGTATGCTCACCGATTCCTATCAGGGACTCAGAAAACAGTATGGAATGGAGTAATAGGTTATGTACGCTATTAAAATTGAAGGTTTAACAAAAAAATATAAAGATGTAGTTGCAGTTGATAACCTTAGTCTTTCAGTTTGCAAGGGCGAATTGTTCTCTCTGCTCGGCGTAAACGGCGCGGGCAAGACTACCACAATCAAAATGCTGTCCTGCCTTACCAAACCCACGGGCGGAGATGCTTTTTTAAATGGTAAAAGCATTTGCAAGGAGTCTGCCGCCGTTAAATCACTTATTGCTGTTTCTCCGCAAGAAACTGCGGTTGCACCCGGTCTTTCGGTTTTGGAGAACCTTGAGCTCATGTGCGGCGTTCACGGGTTTACAAAAAACAAGCAAAACGCGAAAATTGCTGAACTGACCGAGCTATTGGGACTTAAATCTGTAATTAAGAAAAAGGCAGGAAAATTATCGGGCGGCTGGCAACGCAGACTGAGCATTGCAATGGCACTTATAAGTGAGCCGGAGATTTTGTTTCTTGACGAGCCCACGCTTGGACTCGACGTACTTGCACGCAGCGATCTATGGGATATAATTCGCTCTCTCAAAGGGACGGTGACCATTATTCTGACAACACATTATATGGAAGAAGCCGAGGCGCTTTCTGACCGTATTGCTATTATGAAGGACGGCAGGCTTCTTATCTGTGATACTGCCGATAAGATTAAAAAAACGGCGGGAACGGATAATTTTGAGCAAGCATTTATACGATATGCTCGGGGGGTGGCAAAATGAGAATGCTGACATTTGCAAAGAGAAACACAAAAGAAATATTACGGGATCCGCTGACTGTTTTCTTTGGACTCGGCTTTCCCCTTGTTCTGATTTTATTGCTAAGCGCAATACAGGCGAATATCCCCGTAGAGCTGTTTGAGATAGAACGTTTGGCTCCGGGCATTACGGTTTTCGGCCTTGCATTTATGACTTTGTTTTCGGCAACCATTATTGCAAAGGACAGAGGCACCTCGCTATTACAGCGTTTATATACCACGCCACTGACTCCGATGGATTTTATTCTCGGCTACACTCTGCCTATTGTTCCGATTTCGGTTGCACAAAGCGTTATATGCTATATTGCCGCAATTATTCTCGGGCTTGATATCACCGTTAATATTTTATACGCGGTTGTGTTTATAATTCCCGTTTCCGTGCTTTACATCTCGATAGGGCTTCTCTGCGGAAGCGTGTTTACCGACAAGCAGGTCGGTGGCATCTGCGGCGCATTACTTACAAACCTTTCAGCCTGGCTATCGGGTGTTTGGTTTGACCTTGACCTTGTGGGTGGTGCTTTTAAGAAGATTGCATACGCACTTCCCTTTGTTCACGCCGTCGAATTAGAGCGCGCTGTGCTTACAGGGGATTTCGGCGGTGTGTTCCCTCATCTTTGGTGGGTGCTCGGATACTCAGTAGTTATTTTAATATTGGCTGTTTTATTATTTTTAAAGCAGATGAAAAAACAATAGCTTTAAATAGCAAAACCTCCGCGTGAATAATCTCACGCGGAGGTTTAATTTTTTATAAATATAAGGTCGGGGTCAAATGATCTACGGTTTTAAAAGAAAATACAAAAGAAGAACTATTCCGAGCACTATTCGATAATAACCGAATAATGAGAAGTCATGTTTCTTTACATACTGCATAAGTTTCTTGATACAGATCATAGAAACAGCAAATGAAACCACCATTCCTATTGCAAGAATAATTATCTCGTCAGAGGTAAAGCTGCTTTCCAAAAGGAACTGAGCGATTTTTAAAAAGCTTACTCCGAACATTGTGGGTATCGCCATAAAAAAGCTAAACTCAGCGGCGGCAGGCCTTGAAATGCCTATTATAAGGGCACCGATTATAGTTGCGCCTGAGCGAGAAGTACCCGGAATTATTGCTAAAAGCTGGAAAAAGCCTATAATAAGCGCCGTTTTGTAGGTTATATCAAAAACGCTATCAGAAGAAACAGCTCGGTTTTTATTTTTTCTCTCAACAACTATGAAAAGCACGCCGTAAAACACGAGGGCAACGCTTATAACGATAAGGCCCATTAGATTAGGGTTGCCTGCCTCATCGTACATAAGAGAATCGATCTTATCGTCAACTATAAGACCAAGAACAGAGGGCAGGGTTGCCACAAGGACCTTAAACCAGAGTGTCCACTGTTCTTTTTTAAAGACGCCTGTATCAACAGATAAAAACTTTGCATTTTTATCAGGCATTTTAAAGGGCCACAGCTTCTTCCAAAACAAAACTATAACCGCAAAGATTGCACCGAGCTGGATAACATAATTAAACATTTCGGGGAAAGACGATGAAACATTCTCTCCAAAGGGGAAAAAATTTTGTGTAAGAATAAGGTGGCCTGTACTGCTTATGGGGAGCCATTCTGTTATTCCCTCTACTATTCCATACAGGATCGCTTTTAAATATTCGAGCATAAAATGCCTCCTTTTTTCAATATATACAGTATACCACAGTAAATTATTACTGTCAAATAAAAAGGGATTGACAAAATTTTAAATTAAGAGTATAATTTAGGCAAACTTAATATAAAAGCTATGATGAAGAGGGCCGAATTTATGAGCTTTCAGAGAGTCGGCGGCTGGTGTAAGCCGACAGTTTGTACTTTCAATGGTCTATGGCTTCTGAGCTGAAGGTCTGAGCGCTTATTTGTGTTAGGGCCTTTCGTGTGATCGCTGCGTTAAGGCGAAAGGCTTGTTAGAGCCTAAGGCGGCGTCCTTTGTGGGCGCAATTTGAGTGGTACCGCGGATATTTATCCGTCTCAAAGTTTTTGCTTTGGGGCGGTTTTTTTAATTTAAGGAGTGATAATAATGAGCAAACACAGAATTGAAACCAAGTGTGTACAAGGCGGATACACCCCAGGTAACGGCGAACCTCGTCAAATCCCTATTATTCAAAGCACGACCTTTAAATATGCAACAAGCGAGGATATGGGAAAGCTTTTTGATTTAGAGGCTTCAGGCTATTTCTATTCAAGGCTTCAAAACCCCACCTGCGACAGCGTTGCCGCTAAAATTTGTGAGCTTGAGGGCGGAACTGCCGCAATGCTTACCTCATCAGGTCAGGCAGCCTCCTTCTTCTCAATATTTAATATTGCATCATGTGGCGACCACGTTGTTTCTTCTTCCTCGATTTACGGCGGAACCTACAACCTTTTTGCCGTCACAATGAAGAGAATGGGAATTGATTTCACCTTTGTTTCTCCCGACTGCACCGAAGAAGAATTAAATGCCGCTTTCCGCGAAAACACCAAGGCAGTTTTCGGCGAGACTATTGCTAATCCTGCACTTACTGTGCTTGACATCGAAAAGTTTGCCAAGGCGGCGCACGCTCACGGATGTCCCCTTATTATTGACAACACCTTTGCAACACCTGTAAACTGCCGTCCTTTTGAGTGGGGCGCAGACATTGTTACACACTCCACCACAAAGTACATGGACGGACACGGCAGTGCCGTTGGCGGATGTATTGTTGATTCCGGCAAATTTGACTGGACCAAGTATCCCGATAAATTCCCCGGACTGTGCACCCCCGATGACAGCTATCACGGAATAACCTACACCGAAAGATTCGGTCTTGAAGGTGCATACATCACAAAGGCCACTGCACAGCTTATGCGCGATTTCGGCTGTACTCAGTCTCCTCAGAGCGCTTATTACTTAAATCTTGGATTAGAGAGCCTGCATCTTAGAATGAAGCGTCACTGCGAGAACGCACAGGCAGTTGCAGAGTATCTTAAAAAGCATCCCAAAATATCTTGGGTTAACTACTGTGGTCTTGAGGGTGACAAATACCACGAGCTTGCCAAAAAATATCTCCCGAATGGTTCCTGCGGAGTTGTTTCATTTGGTGTTAAGGGCGGAAGAAAGGCTGCAGAGACCTTTATGAAGAGCTTAAGGCTTGCTGCTATTGAAACACACGTTGCAGACGCCCGCACCTGCTGCTTACATCCTGCAAACGCCACACACCGTCAGATGAGCGACGAGGAGCTTAGAGCCGCGGGAATTCCTGACGATTTAGTGCGTTTCTCCTGCGGAATTGAGAACGCTCAAGACCTTATTGATGACATTGCACAAGCCTTAGAAAATGTTTAAAGGAGTTATCTAAATGCCGATTAAAATTCCGAACAAATTGCCTGCTGTCAAAACGCTTACCGATGAGAACATCTTTGTTATGACGGAAACCCGGGCAATTTCTCAGGACATAAGACCTTTAAAGCTGCTGCTACTTAATCTTATGCCCACAAAAATCGACACAGAAACACAGTTTTCACGTCTTTTGGGAAACACTCCTCTGCAGATCGAGCTTGAGCTTATACACACAAAGACCCACAAATCAAAAAACACCTCTCAGGAGCACTTACTTGCCTTTTACAAGACCTTTGATGACATAAAGGACCGCAACTTTGACGGAATGATTATTACAGGTGCTCCTGTTGAGCAGATGGAGTTTGAAGAGGTTACCTATTGGGATGAGCTTTGTCAGATAATGGAATGGTCAAAGACCCATGTGCACAGCACCATGCACATCTGCTGGGGCGCACAGGCCGGGCTTTACTATCATTTCGGAATTCAAAAGCACCCGCTTGAGAAAAAGCTTTTCGGAGTTTTTCCACACACTGTTGACAGAAAGAGCTCTATTCTCTTCCGCGGCTTTGATGATGTATTTATGGCGCCTCATTCAAGGCACACGACCATAAACCGCTCAGACATTGAGGCCGAGCCTAAACTTAAGCTTCTTGCATCCTCTGAAGAGGCAGGAGTTTACGCCATTGCAACAGAGGGCGGAAGGCAGGTTTTCATCACGGGACATTCGGAATACGATGCTGACACCCTTTTAAAAGAATATTTAAGGGACAAAAATTCAGGCCTTCCGATCGAGGTTCCGGAAAATTACTTCCCCAATGACGACGATAGCAAGGCGCCTGTTGTAAGCTGGAGAAGTCACGCAAATCTTCTCTTTTCAAACTGGCTCAACTACTTTGTTTATCAGACAACACCCTATGACATTACTCAAATTAAGTAAAAAAATCCTGCAAAGGTTTTCACCTTTGCAGGATTTTTATTTTAGTCTTTTTTCCAGAATTTCGGAATAAACACAAGCAGCAGAGGATATATCTCAAGTCTTCCAAGCAACATTGAAAGCGAAAGCACGACCTTGGATAAAACAGAATAGTCTGCATAGTTAGCCGCCGGACCAACCCCTGCAAATCCAGGACCCACATTATTAAAACATGCGACAACAGCAGAGAAATTGGTTTCAAACCCAAACGGCTCAAGTGAAAGCACAAGGAAGGCTGAAAGCAAGATCGCCATATAAACCGCAAAATATGTAGTAACCGTTCCAAGCACTGTTTCATCAACAGATTTACCCTCAAATTTAACTCTGCTTACCGACCTTGGATGAATAAGACGCTTAAATTCCCTACCGATAATTTTAAAGATAAGCACTACTCGCGAAACCTTAAGTCCGCCCGCTGTCGAGCCTGCGCAGGCTCCGACAAGCATCAGAATAAGCAGAATTGCTTTTGACAGATCGGGCCAGAGATTGAAATCGGTTGTGGCGAAGCCTGTGGTCGTAACAATAGAAGAGACCTGAAAAACCGAAAGCCTTAAAACCTCGGCAAAGTTTTCATAAAGCGGATAAATATTTAAGCAAATGGCCGCCACAGACAAAACCACTATTGCCACATAGCACCAAAGCTCGCTGCTCTTAAATGCCGCCTTAAACTTGCGGATAAGCAGCATATAGTAAAGGTTAAAGTTTACGCCGAACAGCAGCATAAAAATTGCAATAACCCACTGCAGATAGGGGCTGTAGCCTGCAATACTATCTGCTTTTACACCAAATCCGCCTGTTCCTGCTGTTCCAAAGGTGTGAACAACGCTGTCGAAAAGCGGCATACCGCCTAAAGCCAGCAACACGATCTCAACAACGGTCATTACAATATATATTAAGTAAAGTATCTTTGCGGTGTCTTTAATTCGTGGCACAAGCTTTCCGACTATCGGGCCGGGAACCTCTGCCCTTAATATGTGAATAGAGCGGTCAGACACATTCGGAATAAGTGCCATAACAAAAACCAAAACACCCATTCCGCCTATCCAGTGGGTAAAGCTTCGCCAGAAAAGAAGGCCACGACTCATGGCCTCAACATCTTTTAAAATTGAGGCACCCGTTGTTGTAAAGCCGCTGACTGTTTCAAAAAAGGCGTCAACAAACGACGGGATCTCTCCGCTTATTACAAATGGAAGCGAACCAATAAAAGACATCGAAAGCCAAACAAGCGAAACGATTGCAAAACCCTCTCTTGCATAAATAACGTGGTTTTTTGTGCGGCAGAGAAGTGTGAGCGAAATCCCTATTGCAAGGGAAATCGCCGCTGTTATTAAAAACGCAAGGGTGCAACGCTCTTTATAGTAAATCGAAACACCTGTTGGCAAAATGAGCAGCACAGAAAGCGCTATAAGCAGTCTGCCAAGAGTGTTAAAAATCATTCTGCGATTCATGTTTTTTCCTTTCGCCCTTTACCTTATAATGTCCGACAGATCATTCATCTGATGGCCTGCCGAAAGCACAACTACTCTATCGCCTGCTATTATAAAATCGTTACCTGAAGGAATGAGCGGCCTTTTATTGCGTATGATTCCGGCAACAAGGGTGTTTGGCTTAAGGCGCATGTCTTTAAGAGGAACCTGCTGATACTCAAAGTCACTTCGAACCTTAAACTCAAGGGCCTCAACCTTGCCGTCAACAAGCTTGTAAAGCCTTTCAACGTTGCTTCCGAGCGAATTTTCAATTGCTCTTGCATGGCGTGAAATAAGCTCTGAAACAACCTTTTTGGGCGACACGATTGTGTCAAGTCCGAGCTTTTCTGCCATAGAAGCAAGCTCGCCGCGGTTTACCTTGGTTATGACCTTGGGAACATTCTGTGCATTGGCAAAAATAGAAATAAGGATGTTTTCCTCATCGATACCGGTCAAGGAAACGAATGCGTCGGTCGTGGTTATTCCCTCTTCAAGAAGAAGCTCCTGCTGAGCACCGTCGCCGCAAATTACAGTTGCACCCGGAAGCTCATCGCTTACCTTCTGGCACTTTTCTCTGTCTTTTTCAATTATTTTAACGGTGTGTCCGCTTGAAAGCAGAGATTTTGCGAGGTAATGCGCCGTTGTGCTTGCACCGAGAATCATAACGCTCTTTGCCTGTTTCTGAAACAGGCCAAGTCGTTTTACAAGCTTTTGAATTTCAAAGGGAGATGCGGTAAGTCCGATCTTGTCGCCGCCGCGAATCACAAAATTACCATCGGGGATAAATATCTCATCATCGCGGACAACCGTTCCGATAAGGTAATTACCGGGGTATTTTTTTCTGATTTCGGAAAGACTGAGTCCATCAAAAAGTGAATCAGGCTTAAGTCTTAATTCAATCATTTCAAACTGCCTTGCCGAAAAAGACTCAATATTAACGGCACTGGGGAACTTTAAAATATCATAAAGCTCACGCGCGACCATGAATTCGGGGTTTATTGACACGTTTAAGTCAAGCTGCTGCTTGATAAAACCAAGACTACTTTCGTTATAATGCGGGTCGCGAATTCTTGAAATGGTATTCTTAGCACCCATCCTCTTTGCAAGAAAGCAGCTTAGCATATTTATTTCATCAGAGCCTGTTACGCAAACAAAAAGCTCCGCCTGCGCTACTCCTGCTTCAAGCAGAACATCACAGTCGGTGCTTGCACCGCAAATACACATTACATCATAAATATTATTAATTTCCTCAAGCGCATCAGAGGAAATATCAAGCGCGACAATATCATGCCCCTCTTCTACGAGGCTTGAAATAATTGTGGTTCCTATTTTACCGCAACCTGCAACAACAATTTTCATAAAGTCATTTCCTTTTTTCAAATGTTAATATGCACAGACATTATACTACACTTTTTTATTTTTTTCCACTATTTTAATAAAATTTATATAAAAAGAGGAGCAATTTTTGCTCCTCTTTTTTAAACGATTCCTTTAATAAAAATTTCTATTCCTATAACTATTAAAATAATGCCGCCGAGAAGGCCTGCCTTATCAGCAAGGTGAGTTCCGAACTTTTTGCCGAGAAACAGACCCAAAAGGCATATAAAGAATGTTATAACTCCTATTATAAGTGCTGAAACGGCCGCCATAACCCAGTTATGATCGGCAATTGTAAACCCAACCGATAGGGCGTCAATTGAAGTTGCTATTCCCTGCACAAAAAGCGCCCAAAAGCCTGTTTTACATTCTTCGCTCGCGCATTCCTTTTTAGAGAATGAGTCATACAGCATTTTACCGCCTATATACAAAAGCAGGATCAATGCTATCCATGGAATGAATTTTTCAAAAGACTTAAAAAAGCTCAAAAAGGTCGTTACACAAAACCAGCCTATAAGCGGCATTAAAAACTGAAAAGCGCTGAACACACCGGCAATGCCTGACATTCTGAGTATTTTCATTTTTGGCTCGTTAAGACCGTTTGCAAGCGAAACAGAAAAGGCGTCCATCGCGAGACCAACTCCAAGAAGGGCGCTGTTTAGAAAAAACATCAGATCCCAATTCAATTTTCCTCTTCCCTTCAGATAAAAATGTGCAGGAAAAATTATATCAAATAGCAGATATTTTGTCAATAAATCGGCTTTGATATTGAAATAATATGCAGATTGTGTTAAAATAATCTCAGAACAAATTCTGGAAATGGGGTTTTGATATGATTTTTGACAAACTTGAAAACTGCGAACTTTACTACTGCTGCAACGATGGATTCAAAGCAGGCTTTGATTTTATTAAAAAGGCTATAGCTGAAAATCTCGAGGTTGGAAAATATGCCATTGACGGCGACAAGGTGCGCGGCATTGTTCAGGAGTATTCTCCCAAAGAGGATTCCAACAGATTTGAAGGCCACAAGGATTTTATTGACATTCAGTTTATAGTTTCAGGTTGTGAGTTTATGGAGAGCGCGGACGAAAACACCTGCTCGCCTACCGATGAATACAACACCGAAAAGGACGTTCAGCACTTTACTGCCGACTCTCTTACCGCAAAGTTCGAATGCGACAAAAACACCTTTGCAATTTTCTTCCCCCACGACATTCATAAGCCGGGAATTAAGCTTAAAGAAGGCGTTACAGTTAAAAAAGTTGTTGTTAAGGTTCACATCTAAATTAAAAGAGTTCAGCCTCGCGGCTGAACTCTTTTTTAGTTTAAGCTATTCTTTTTGTCAAGGGCTTTGTTTCTGAAATACAACAAAAGATCCAATCCGACCATCACAAAGTTAAGACAATAAAAGAAAAGAACATACCATTTTTGACCTATCGCCTGCATATACACAGGATTTACAAGCTTTGAGGCAATTCCTGCAATATATCCGAAAAAGATAAGAAGCAGAAAGCCGAGACTTTTTCCCTTAGCAGTCCTTGCTTTATATGATTTAATAACATTGAGCGGCCAGGATGCGCCAAAGCTGACTATCATAGTTATTTCAAGAAATTCTGCCATAAATTCTGTCACCTTTACTATCAGCTAACGGTTTTTGAGGTCTTTTTATCATTATTTCTTTTAGAGTCGCGCATAATTTTAACGGCGCTTCCCTCTTCAACGCAGGCACTGTTTACTATAATCTTTTCAATGGTGGGGTCAGACGGAGTTTCAAACATAACATCCGTTAAAACCTCTTCCATAATGGCTCTTAAGCCTCTTGCGCCTGTTTTGTTTTTGATTGCCTTACGCGCAACTGCCTTTAGGGCATCAGAAGTAAACTGTATTTCAACATTGTCAAACGAGAAAAGATTTTCATATTGCTTGACAAGGCTGTTTTTAGTCTCGGTGAGAATTTTTACAAGCGCCTCTTCATCAAGGCTCTCTAAGCTTGTAATAAGCGGAACTCTTCCGATAAGCTCAGGGATTATACCAAACTTGATAAGGTCCTGAGGGATAACCTTTGAAAGCAGGTTTTCAGCATCTGCCTGAGCCTTACTCTTTACATCGGCACCAAAGCCGAGAGCCGAAGTGCTAACACGCTTTTCGATGATTTTTTCAAGCCCGTCAAAAGCGCCGCCGCAGATAAAGAGGATATTCTTGGTGTTTATCTGAATAAACTCCTGCTGAGGATGCTTTCTGCCGCCTCCCGGGGGAACATTTGAAACGGTTCCTTCAATTATTTTAAGAAGAGCCTGCTGAACGCCCTCGCCGCTAACATCGCGGGTTATCGAGCGGTTTTCGCTTCTTCTTGCAATTTTATCGATTTCGTCGATATAAATAATGCCGCATTCGGCTCTCGCAACATCAAAATCAGCCGCCTGAATAAGCCTTAAGAGGATATTTTCAACATCCTCGCCGACATATCCCGCTTCGGTTAGTGTTGTTGCATCAGCGATAGCAAAAGGAACATCAAGGGTTTTGGCAAGGGTTTGTGCAAGAAGAGTCTTGCCAACGCCTGTGGGGCCCAAAAGGAGCACGTTGCTCTTTTGAAGTTCAACGTCGCTATGTGTAGCGCCGTTTACATTATTCATAATGCGCTTATAATGATTATAAACCGCAACAGAAAGAGCAATTTTAGCCTTTTCCTGACCGATAACATACTGGTCAAGAACCGCCTTTATCTGAGCAGGCTTAAGCACATTAATATTAACCGCTTGCTTTTTTCCTGTTTTCCTACTGCTCTGCTTTTCGGGATAAAGCATATTACTGCACAAATCAACGCACTCATTACAAATTGCGGCGTGAGGGCCTGTTATGAGCGTGTCGACCTCAGCCTGCGTTTTACCGCAGAAGACACAGCGCTTTACATCTTTGATGTCGTTAGGCATTTATATCACCCGTTTCTTTTTTACTTATCTATGATCGATAACCTTATCGACAAGGCCGTAATCACAGGCCTGCTGAGCTGTCATAAAATTATCTCTCTCGGTGTCCTTAACTATAACATCAAGGGG
Source organism: Oscillospiraceae bacterium (assembly GCA_015066115.1). GTDB lineage: Bacteria > Bacillota > Clostridia > Oscillospirales > Ruminococcaceae > SIG578. The sequence goes on along the minus strand of SVOZ01000003.1, from coordinate 165,563 downwards.
TTTACCTGTGCGCTCGGAAAGGATCTGGTTTAAGCGCGATTTGATTCTTATAATATGCTCGGCGTGGATCATAATATCGGTTGCCTGACCCTTGGTGCCGCCGAGAGGCTGATGAATCATAATTTCGCTGTTGGGGAGAGCAAATCTCTTACCCTTTGCGCCTGCGGCGAGAAGGAATGCGCCCATACTTGCCGCCATACCGATGCAGATGGTGGAAACATCGGGTTTAATATAATTCATTGTGTCGAAAATTGCCATTCCTGCGGTTACCGAGCCGCCGGGGCTATTGATATAGAGGTGAATATCCTTGTCGGGATCCTGACCCTCGAGATAAAGCATCTGAGCAACAACTAAGCTTGCAGTTGCATCATTTACCTCATCACAAAGCATAATAATTCTGTCATTTAAAAGGCGGGAGAAAATATCATAGGAACGCTCGCCTCTGCTTGTTTGTTCAACGACCATTGGGACTAAACTCATAATAAGTTCTCCTTTCGGAAAAATTTAAAGGTTTGTAAAATAGGCGTTCCGAAGCGGTGTTATACACGCCGCTTCGGAATTTAACTTAAAACTATTCTTGGAAAACTCAGCCTAAATTATTCAGCGTCTGCTTCCTTTTTTGTGGTAGCGGCTTTTTTAGCTGCAGGCTTTTTAGCTGCAGTTGTTTTTGCAGTACCGGTCTTTGCTGTGGTGGTTTTCTTTGCTGCGGGTTTCTTTGCAGCAGGCTTTTCCTCGCCGTCAGCCTTTTTTGCAGCGGTTTTCTTTGCAGGAGCTTTTTTTGCGGGAGCCTCTTTCTCATAGGTCTTTGTGGTGATAGCAGCGTTATCTCTTACAAAGTCGATAGCCTTCTGCATAGCGAGGTCTTTCTTAATATCCTCTGCAGGAACATAAAGCTTAATCTGCTCAACCTCGATATTATAGCCTTCTGCCATCTTCTTAAACTGCTCCTCGACCTCTTCCTCGGAAGCGGCAAGGTTTTCAAGAGCGGCAATCTTTTCAAGAGCAAGGCGGATCTTAACCTGTCTTTCAGCCTGCTCCTTAAAGTTTGCTCTGAAAGCATCCATTTCCATACCGGTGTACTGTAAGTACATTTCAAGCTTCATACCCTGAGCTTCAAGACGAGATGCAAAATCTCTAACCATATCGTCCATAGCGTGCTCAAACATACACTCGGGAATATCGGCCTTCATATTTTCAACAACTGTGTCGATAAGTGTGTCCTCAACCTCAACAGTTGCGGCATTTTCAAAACGCTCGGAAAGCTTTTTCTCTGCGTCCTTTTTAAACTCGTCAAGAGAATCAAACTCGGTTACATCCTTGATAAACTCATCGTCTACCTCGGGAAGCTGACGAACCTTTATCTCGTGAAGCTTGCACTTAAACACTGCTTCTTTTCCTGCAAGGTCGGGAGCGTGATACTCCTCGGGGAAGGTTACGTTAACATCGAACTCGTCGCCGATATTGTGTCCTGCAACCTGCTCCTCAAAGCCGGGGATAAAGGAATTAGAACCAAGGACCAAGGGGTGCTTTTCGCCCTTTCCGCCCTCAAAAGCGGTGTCGCCTACAAAGCCCTCATAATCGATAACAGCGGTGTCGCCATTTTCTGCGGCTCTGTCCTCAACATTTATTATACGACCGTTACGGTTGCGAAGATTGTCGATTTCTGCGTTTATATCATCTTCTGTAACCTTTTTAACATTTTTAGTTGCCTTAATGCCTTTATAATCTACAACCTCAACCTCGGGTTTAACGGTTACGGTTGCCTTAAATGTAAATCCGTTTTCATCAACAGAAACGATTTCAACATCAGCGCGATCAACAGGCTCGATACCTGCCTCGTCTACAGCCTCGCTGTAAGCTGCGGGATAAAGCTCGTTAACGGCATCCTCATAGAAGATCTCCTTACCGTACATCTTCTCAACAAAAGCTCGGGGAGCTTTTCCGGGACGGAAGCCGGGAACGTTGATTTTCTTAACATTTTTGCGATAAGCAGCAGCACAAGCTTCCTCAAACTGCTCTGCTCCAACCGAAATTTCAAGTTCTACCTTGTTTTTTTCGATTTCCTTTTTAGAAACTAAAGCCATTTTACATCCTCCTGAATTAACGCAATGCGTTTGGTAACTTTTTCTTATCCAATCAATTATAGCACAAAGAATATCAAATTACCACTGTTTTTTTAACTTTTTTACAAATTTTCTAAAAAATTTTCACCGGCTTAAACTCAAGATAATCGCAGGACACAAGTCGGAAATCTATTCCGTCATAAACACCGTCGATAGCATATCTATAGGAAAGGCCGTGGATGTGCCCATAAAACACCTTTTTCACGCCGTAACGCTTTATAACATCATAAATTTCATTACAAACGGTTTCGGCATAAATTGGCGGATAGTGAAGAAAAACCAAAGGCTCTCTACCGCTTTCAACGCAGGGCTTTATCGAAGCCTCAAGCCTTAAGGCCTCGCGGTCGAGAATCTTCTTATCCTGAGCCTTGCCGTTTTCATTTATCCAGCCGCGCGAGCCGCAAATGCCATAATTTTCGTCGTAGGGAAAGAAATTATTATGCAGGATTTTCAAGGTGTTAAGCGAATTTTCCTCAAAAAACGATTCCATTTTAACACGCGAGGTCCAAAAATAATCGTGGTTTCCCTTTAAAATGATTTTTTCTTTTCCCGGCAGTGAGTTAATAAAAGCAAAGTCGGCAAGCGATTGATTTAAGTTCATTCCCCAGGATATGTCTCCCGGAATAACAACGGTGTCCTCCTCTTTAACGCATTCTTTCCAGTTTGTTTCAAGCTTTTGAACATAGTCCTGCCATCTGCCGCCGAACACATCCATAGGCTTATCGCAGGAGAGAGAAAGATGCGGGTCCGAAATGCAGTAAAGTGACATTTCTGCTCCTCCGTTATTAAATATTAAGTCCCTCAAGCACTACCTTTTTCATATCCTCTTTTTCGCAGGTTTTTGCAAAGCGGACCTCTTTTTCCTTAAGGCTCTTAAGCTGTTTGGGAGCGCAGGTTCCGCTTATTTTTTCAAGAATGTCTATAACCTCAAACTCGTCATTTGCATCTGCGTCACTCTTTACGGCCGAGAGCACATCGCCTGCAAACTTATAGGGGCTTGCGGTTGAAACAATAACGGTTTTGGTGGTGTCACCTGTGGTGTTATAGTAATCTGAATAGACCTTAACCGCAACTGCGGTGTGGGTATCGCAGAGGTAGTTGTATTTTTCAAAGGTTTCTTTAATAGTAATGAGAGTTTGCTCATCGGTGCAGCAGCCGCCGACAAAGCTCTCTTTAATTTTAGAAAGCACATCGTCGCTTACTGTGTATTTACCATCAGCAGCGAGTTTTTGCATAAGATCGGAAACGGTTTTATCATCTTTACCGCAAAGCTCATAGATAAGTCTTTCAAGGTTGCTTGAAATGAGGATATCCATTGAAGGCGAAATAGTTGTAAAGAACTTTCTGTTTTTGTCGTAGGTTCCGTTATTTATAAAGTCTGTCAAAACATTGTTTGAATTGGAAGCGCAGATAAGCTTATTTACGGGGATTCCCATCATTTTAGCGTAATAACCTGCAAGGATGTTACCAAAGTTGCCTGTAGGAACAACAAAGTTTACCTTGTCCCCTGCCTTTATCTCGCCGTTTTTAATAAGGCGGCAATAGGAAGCGACATAATAAACCACCTGAGGCACAAGTCTGCCCCAGTTTATTGAGTTAGCGCTTGAGAAGATCATGTTGTTTTCTGCAAGCTTTTCAATCATAGCGGGGTCTGTAAAGATAGCCTTTACGCCGCTCTGAGCGTGGTCAAAATTTCCGTTTATTCCGCAAACAGAAACGTTTTCACCCTCCTGGGTGTTCATCTGAAGCTTCTGAACCTTGCTGACACCATCCTCGGGATAGAAGACCATAATCGAGGTACCCTCAACATCCCTAAAGCCCTCTAAAGCGGCCTTACCTGTATCGCCCGATGTAGCAACAAGGATGACGATCTTTTTATTATCAAGAACGCTCTTTGCCGAGGTCATCATAAGGTGAGGCAGGATCTGGAGCGCCATATCCTTAAAGGCGCAGGTAGGTCCATGCCACAGCTCCAAAACAGAGGCGGTACCGTTAAGTCTGTGAAGAGGGGCTATGTCATCGCTCTCGAATTTTTTAGAGGTATATGCGCTGTTTACGCAGGCTTCAATTTCATCTGCGGTAAAGTCGGTTAAAAACTTTGAAAGCACAGTCTTGGCAATTGTGCGGTAATTTTGCTTTGACATATCCTCGATTTGCTTAAGCGTAAGCTTAGGAACCTCGCAGGGAACAAAAAGTCCGCCCTCTTTTGAAATTCCGTTTGCAATGGCGTGCTTTGAAGTTTTTTCAACGCTACTGTTTCTTGTACTATTGTAGTTCATTTTTGCACTTCCTCTTAAAAAAATTATATGCATTGTTAAACAAAATTTTATTTGTAATCTGCTTTGAAAATCCGTTTTGGATAAAAAATGCGGACAAATCAAGCAGACTGTTATCGCAATTATATTCATCTATTACTTCGGCGCCGTCAAAATCGGTTCCGATAGCAAGCGAATTTTCGCCGCCAAGCGAGAGAATATGCTCGGCGTGGCGCAAAATATCGTATTTATCCGCTTTTGCACCGTTATTATTTAAAAAGTCGCGATAAAAATTAAGACCTATTATGCCGCCTCTTTTTATTATCTCTTTTATCTGTTCATCCTCAAGATTGCGCTTATGGTTACATATTCTGCGAGCATTGCTGTGGCTTGCGATAAAAGGTTTTTTGGCAAAGCAGCAAACATCCTCAAAGCTCTTATCAGAAAGGTGCGAAACGTCTAAGACTATGCCGTTTTGTTCGGCTACCGGGATGCACTCTTTGCCAAAGGCCTTTAGTCCCTTGTTTTTAAGCTGTCCAAAGCCTAATTCATTCTCTCCATTCCAAGTAAAGCTCATAACCTTTACACCGAGGTTTGAGAGTCTATTTATCTCATCAAGAGAGCCTGCCAGAACAGAGGCATTTTCAACCGACAAAACCGCTCCACAGCACACTTTATCGGCATTTTCAAAATCATAAATTTGCTCTATTCTATTTTCAAAAAGCCGCATCTGGTTTTTAAAAACACTGTAAAGGCGGTTAAAGTGATTTTTAGCATCCTCGCCCTTTAACTCGTCGGGTGTAAAAACGGCGAAAAGCCTAAAAAATCTATCGGCCTTTTCCATATCCTTAAGGTTTACGGCGCAGGCAGAATTTTCAAGATCGCCGCCTTTTTCGGAAAGCTCCAAAAGGGTGTCGCAATGCAGGTCAAAAATCATAAGATCATCCTATCTAAAAGGCATTTTCAATATAATTATGCCGCAGGACCTCGAAACTTTCATTTTCAAGCTTTTTTAAAATGATTTCAGAAACATCAAACCGCGGTTGAAGCCAACAATCATTTTCCATAAGATAGATCTGAGCGGTTTTAATGCATTTTTGCTGTTTAAAATAGTCAACCGCTTCTCGCGGCGCATAAAGGCTATCCTCTGCCCTTGCCTTTACCTCGACAAAGGCAATAAACTCTTTATTTGATGCAATAATATCTATTTCGCCAAACCTCGAATGGTAATTTCGCTCAAGAATTTTATAGCCGTGTTTTTTAAGATATTTAGCAGCAAAATCCTCGCCAAACTGCCCGATCTTCTGCGTTTTACCCATTATTTTTGCCCTCTAAATATTTTTTAAGAAAGCTCATTCTATGTATATCCGAAATGCCGTGTTTATCAAGCATCTCATAGTGAAGGCGAGTGCCGTACCCCTTATGCTTTTCAAACTGATACATGGGATACTGCTCTGCTAATTTAAGCATATATCTATCTCTTGACACCTTTGCGAGAATGGATGCCGCCGCAATGCTTTTTATCTTGGCATCTCCGCCAATTACAAACTGAGAAGGGATGCTAAGCTGCGGACATTTATTGCCGTCAATGAGGGCATAATCTGCATTTACCGCCTCAACGGCAGTTTTCATTGCGAGCATTGTAGCGTTTAGGATGTTTATTTCATCTATGGTCTTTTCATCGACTGCGACTATCTTATAGGCTACCGCCGCCTCTATGACCTTATCAAAAAGCTCTTCCCTTTTCTTTTCGGAAAGCTTTTTAGAATCGTTTAAGCCGTCAAGCTCACAATCAGGCTTTAAGATAACGGCCGCGGCATAAACAGGGCCTGCAAGCGGTCCCCTGCCCGCCTCATCAACACCGCAAACCGACGCAAATCCTTTTTGCGCAAGCTCACTCTCTAAGGGATAAAATGATGCCAAAGCGCATCACATCCTTTCAATATCATCAACGGTTTCAAGAGAAATTCTTCCTATTTTGCAGCCTCTGAACTCATCAATAACCGTTATAGCGGCGCGCTCAGAATTTATCTCGCCGCCCGAAATGCGCATTCCGCGCTTTTCTCCGATTTTAAGGAGCATATCGTATCCCGACTCATCGTTAGAAAACTCAACATTATATCTCTCTTTTAAAAGCTGAGGATATTTTTCCCTAAGAGTTTCCAAAAGCCTTACGGCTAAAAGCTCTATATCCATAATATCATCTTTTATAGCACCTGTAAATGCAAGGTGCTCAGAAACCTGCTGGTTTTCAAATTTAGGCCAGAGCATACCCGGCATATCCAAAAGCTCCATAGATGAGTCCACCTCGACCCACTGAATGCCGCGGGTGACTCCCGGCCTATCCTCGACCTTGGCTTTTTTGCTTTTGCAAAGCCTATTTATAAACGAGGATTTGCCGACATTTGGGATTCCGACAACCATAATTTTAAGCGATTTGGTTGTCATTCCCTTATTTTTCCAGCTATCAAGCTTATCCTTAAGGGCGCGGCGCACGGCATTAGGCACCTCTTTAACGCCTTTGCCGCTTCGGCTATCGGTCACAACAGTTTCTATGCCCTGCGCTCTGTAATACTCGCACCATCTTGAAGTTTCCTTTTGGTCGGCATAATCACTTTTATTTAAAATGAGTATTCTCTTTTTATTGCCAATAAGCTTTTCTATTTCAGGGTTTTTACTGCTCAGGACAACCCTTGCATCGCGAATTTCTGCAACGGCATCGACAAGCGGAAGGCACTCTCTAATTAAGCGCCTTGTTTTTGCCATATGCCCCGGAAACCACTGAATTGACGGCGACTGACTCATAGCACCCTCTCTTTCATTTACTCAATACTTCCAATAAAGCCTGCATTTTCAAATGGGAAAAGCCTGAAAAACGCCTTTCCGAGAATATATCTTTCGTCTATCTGTCCAACATCGGCATCACGGCTGTCTGTTGAATTGTTGCGGTTATCTCCCATAACAAAAACGTGCCCTTCATCAACTGTAAACGGGAACTCTACACAATTATTGGGAATGCTCGTTGTTGCCTCTAAAATATATGGTTCTTCCTTTAATATGCCGTCAACATAAACCATTCCTTTTTCAAAATCGATGTTAACGGTTTGTCCTTCTGTTGCGATAACTCTCTTTATAATAGGATGTCCGATAGAAGTTGGCTGGGTTATAACCACAATGTCTCCATATTCAACGCCGGTTATGGCTGTGTTTACAAGCAAAAGCCTATCGGTGTCGTTTAATGTAGGCAGCATAGAATCGCCGTCAACCTGTGCAGAACGGATAAACACCGTAAACACAAGAATAACAGCTATCATTGAAAAGCAAATTGCCTCAAACCAATCAAAAATTTCTGATTTGAGCGAAAATTCTTCTTTTACTGTCATTTTCATCACCAACCGGACTTAAATTTAACTTCGGATAGCAAAAAAGGGACAGTAAAGTCCCTTTTTATGTTGCCGTATTCAGTTGATCTGTTCTTTAACCTTAGCGGCTTTACCGACTCTGTCGCGCAGATAATAAAGCTTAGCTCTGCGAGCTTTACCTTTTCTGACGATCTCGAGCTTGTCGATGTTAGGCGAGTGAAGAGGGAAAACTCTTTCAACGCCAACGCCGTAAGACACTCTGCGAACGGTGAAGGTCTCAGAAACGCCGCTGTGCTTGCGAGCAATAACTGTTCCTTCAAAAACCTGAATTCTTTCTCTTTCGCCTTCCTTGATCTTAACGTGAACCTTAACGGTGTCACCGATCGAGAAAACAGGCGCATTTTCTTTGAGGCATTCGTTTGCCATCAGTTTGAGAGCATCCATCGATGTTCTTCCTCCTTAATTTTCAGACATTCTTACCAAAAATATATATGTGGCAGAGGACTATCCGCTTTAATGTCGTGACTTTCGTCAAGCATTAACCCCCACGCTCAAAGGCGCGGAAACTCAAATGCCCTTATATATTAGCACAAGTCAATACAAAAATCAAGTGTTTTTACAAAATATTTTAAATAAGTTTTACTCTGTTTCAAGCGGAATAAAGGTTCCGACATCCGTAAGCTCGCCGCTGCCCAAGCTAACTTGTGTAACCGAGTGATTATTCAAAAAGTTTTCAATTAATTTATGATCGGGATGGCGGGTTACATCGCCGAAAAAGGCAAGCTTATTTTTATCTATCATCGAGCTGCAGCCGCCTATCATTCCGTCATAATTCTCTCCGTGGCGGATAAAACCCTGAGATATAAGCAAGACATCCACCCTGTCTTTTAAGGCATTATAAACCGACTTATCAGCTGTAATCACAGCATTTTCCGAAACCACACAGGATGCGCATCTTGCATAGCCCTGGCGGCAGTTTATTATTTCTATTTTGTTTTTTTCGGCGTATTCCCTAAGATTTCTATCAACCGTCTTTTCGCTGCACAAAAGGAGATCGCCTATTCTGAGGGCATTAAGAGCAGTGCACTCGGGGTATTTTCCCTGCTTGCTGCTATGCGCAAAAACATGCTCAAAGCCTTTATTTAAAAGCTCTTTTGCAAGATACTCATCCTCTTTATAAAGCATAATTTCTTTGCCGCCAAGGTGATGAATATGCATATCGGGATGGTCGGCCTCGTGCATTTCAAAGGTCATATCTTTTTTTACGGTTATAACCTCGGCGCCAAGATTTTCAAGCTCGGTTTTAAGCTCGGGATAACTTTCTGCCGCGGCAAAAAGGGTTACCTTACCGCAAGGCAGGTTTGGGCTTTCAATTTTCATATTATGCTCCTTATTTTTGTCTTAGTGCAACGGCAGGATTTAACCTTGCGGCTCTTGTTGCAGGATAAATCCCAAAAAGAAGTCCGAACAGAGCTGTCACGGTGATGCAGATCACTATCATTCTGCTGTCAAAAATCGGGTAAAGTGAAAAGGCTTTACAGAGAACAAACGAAAGCGTCGTCCCGATCGCCGTCCCCAAAAGGCAGCCTATCACCGTTATTATAACAGATTCTAATAAAAATTCAAAAAGAATATCAAAAAAAGAGGCTCCTATCGCCTTTTTTATGCCGATCTCGTGTGTTCTTTCGCCGACCGAAAAAAGCATAACCGTCATAACAGACATTCCCGAAACCACAAGTGATATGGCGGCAATTCCCGAAAGCACAAGGGTTATTATATCAAGAATCCTGTCGATGGTCTGGGTATAGTTAAACATATTTTCTATTTTGTAGGAGCTATTTTGAGTGCCGTATTCATACAGTTTATTTACAACGGCAGTTTCCGCTCTATTAAAATCCACGCTTTCTTTTACATTTGCGGCAATGGCAGAAAATTGATCCTCGCCGCCGACAACCCTCAAAACCGTGTAGGGAACGTAGACAAGGCAAGGAATATAATCCGAAACTATATTTTTAACAAGGCTCTTGCCGCTATCGGTTACTCCGACAATGGTAAATTCAATATCCTCTGCATTAATGGAAAGGCTAACGGTTTTTCCGATTATGTTTTCCCGTCCGTGAGTTTTTTTAGCATAAGACGCATCAACAAGGCAGACGTTTTTGTGGGCGATCAAATCACTTTTTGTTATCTGCCTTCCGTAAAAAACCGAGATATTCATAATATCATCTGAATAGTCATCTATGCCCCACAAAATGCAGTCGCTTTGATCGTTTGCGCATTGCACCTGAGAATAGGTGTAGATGATGGGTGTTGCCTTATCTAACATCGGGGTGTTTCTTATGCACTCAAGCTCCCCGCCGCCCAAAAATCCGCCATCTTCTGCAGAAATCATAAGCCCACCAAGGCCAAGCGAGGAAATCTCCTTTGACACCGCCGCTTTTCCAACCGCTCCAACGCTTGAAACAAGCACAACCAGCATAACGCCGAGTGCCACGCCAAGTACCGGAAACAAAAGATTAGCCTTGCGCCTTTTAAAGCCTTTTAAAACCGAAACAAAGAGGTTCACTAAAGCTCCTCCCCGCTTACATAAATGTCGGCTCCGCTTTTTGAAATGAGTGCAGGCGAGGTGATAACAACATCCCCCGCTCCAACTCCCGAAATGACCTCGTAGCCATTTTCAAGCTCTCGGCCGGTTTTAACATTTCGGCGAACCGCTCTGCCCTGCTGACAGAGATAAACATATTCTCCCTTATCATCCTCAAGCACGGCGGAATAAGGAAGAACGGTCACCTGCGTTGGCTCGTCTGTAAAGATCTTTGCCTTTGCACTAAAGCCCGATTTAAGATTTTCGTCAGCATCTGTAATTTTAAGCCTTACCTCTACTGCGACGATCTTGCCCGCACCCAAGCTTACTTTTTTTGCGCTATCGGCTATTTTATCAACAACGGCATTATACTCTTTTTCCTTAAAAGCATTTGTTGTTATTACCGCTTTTTGTCCGAGCTTTATTTTGCTTATTGAGGATTCCCCCACAAGCACAGTTACATTCATTTCATTTGAAGGCGCAACCACCTCAATATCCTCGATATTCTGCAGCGAGCTAAGATCCATATCAGACACAGTTCCGCTCAGATAAATGCTCGGCGAGTAGGTTTCATTTTTAATTTTAGCAACCGAAACAAGAACAGAATTGTCTGAAAAAATATTTACGGCAGCAAAAACTGCTGCCGCAACTATAACACACGAAAGAATAAATCTTGTTAATTTCATAATACAGCCTCTTTATACAGTTTACAAATAGTGTTGTAAAAAAGAGGCTGATTATAACATTCCTACTACAAAAAATAGGTGTATAAATTAAAAATAATGTCAAAAAATAAGTGCGGTGGTGTAATTTATGAACCTGATCTCCTGCAGCTTTAACTGCAAACATCAAAGGGAAGGATACTGCTGTTTAAGCGACACCAAGGCATCAAAACACCAAGGCACCAAAGGATGCATCTACTTTGATCCGCCCGACAAGCCTTCAGAGCCTGAGGTTAATTCTTTAAATGACTCAGAGCTTCCTTAATGTTTGAAACGCCTATAATTTCAACGCCTTCTATGCTTTGTGTAAGCTTAACTGCATTTTGCTTGGGTATAATGCATTTGTGAAAGCCGAGCCTTTTGGCTTCCCTTATTCTCTCTTCGGCGTTCATAACGCTTCTGATTTCACCTGCAAGTCCGATCTCGCCGAAAACAAGTGCTTTTTCATCAACAGGGCGGTCAACAAGGCTTGAAACAAGCGCCGCCGCAACTGCAAGATCGGCGGCAGGCTCATCAAGTTTAAGTCCGCCGACTACGTTAAGGTAAGCATCAAGGTTGCCAAAGAAGTAGCCCACTCTTTTTTCAAGAACTGCGATTATCATTGCCATTTTACTGTAATCGAAGCCTGTTGACACCCTTCTCGGAGCGGCAAGTCCGCTTTTTGAAACAAGCGCCTGCACCTCAGCAAGAATTGGACGGGTCCCCTCCATAACGCAAACAACGCAGGAGCCAGAAACCCCAACGGGACGCTCGGAAAGCAGCATCTGCGATGGGTTAGGGATCTCAACAAGTCCCTGCGACTGCATTTCAAAGACGCCAATCTCATTTGTTGAGCCAAAGCGGTTTTTGGTGGCTCTTAAAATGCGGTAAGACATATTTCGGTCGCCCTCAAAGTAAAGCACGGTGTCAACTATATGCTCAAGCACCTTGGGGCCTGCGATGGCGCCGTCTTTGTTAACGTGTCCGACTATAAAAATAGGAATTTCGGCAGTTTTGGCCGTTTTCATAAAGGCATTTGTGCATTCTCTTACCTGCGTAACGCTTCCCGTCGAGGACGAAACGGATGAAAGGCTCATTGTCTGAATAGAGTCTATCATTACAACGTCGGGGGCAAACTTTGCAATGGTATTAATTATCGTTTCAACGTTTGTTTGCGAAACAAGATAAAGGTTTTCACTCTCAACCGAAAGGCGCTGGGCGCGCAATTTGATCTGCCTTGCAGACTCCTCACCCGATACATAAAGCACCTTTAGTCCCTCGCAAAGATACTTACATATTTGCAAAAGAAGTGTCGATTTTCCTATTCCGGGGTCGCCGCTAAGAAGCACAAGCGAGCCTTTAACAAGTCCGCCACCGAGCACTCTGTCAAGCTCTGAAACGCCTGTAAAGTATCTATGCTCGTCCTCTGTGCCGATATCGTTTATATTCTTAGGCTCGGTGTATTCAAGGCTTACTGTGTCCAAAAAGACATCCTGTCCTTTAGAGCCGCCGCTTAGCACAGTTTCCTCTTCGAGAGTGTTCCATTTGCCGCAATATGAGCATTTGCCGCTCCACTTTGCGCTTTGTGCGCCGCACTCAGAACAAACATACACCGTTTTAAACTTCTGCTGAGCCATTTTTATAAGTCCTTTCAATATTTTGATTTAGGTAATACTGCACAACGCTTTGTGCTATTGTAAATGCGATCTGTTTTTGGTATTCGGAATTTGCAAGCAGCCTTGCCTCATCATAATTCGACAGAAAGCCGCACTCGATTAGCACGCTTGGCACAGGCGATTTTTTAAAAAGGAAAAGGTCGCTCGGTGCCGATTTTGCCTGCCTTGTGTTTTGAGCATTTAGATTGGTTTTAAAATTTTCCTGCAACAACAGCGCCAAAGCCTTGCTATCCTCTTTATTGTTACTGCCGTAAAACATCTGCGCTCCGAAATATTTACTCTGCGAAAAATTATTCTGATGAATGCTTACAAAAACCGAATCAGGACAGCTTTTTATTATTTCAAGCCGCTTATACATATCCTCTTTTTTGGTGTTTGCAAGTGCGCTGCCATCGGTTCTAGTCATAACGACTCTAAAGCCGAAAAGCTTTAGAAAAGTCTCGGTTTTAAGGGCAATTTCAAGGTTTATATCCTTTTCGAGCTCCCCGTAAACCGAAGTGGCTCCGCCATCAAATCCGCCGTGACCGGCATCAAGCACAACGCAGGGCACTATTGTTGTTTCAAGCCGCGTAGAAACAAGCTGTGCAGGGTTATGGATTTTTATAAGAAAGGCGGTCAGCGCAAAAATAAGAACAGCCGACACTGCCGCAAGAGCAAGCCTTTTAAAATACCGCGAATAAACTATTTTCAAAAAAAGCGCCTCCAAATTAAGCTTATAAAAAACTATGATTTTTTCGGCGCTTTTATTCTCTGCTTTTATTATATTCCATCCTTTAGTTTTTTTCAATACAAAAGATAAAAACAGCGGCCTAAACTTAGGCCGCTGTTTATGGATAATTTTTGATGTTATAACTCAATCACAGAACCGTCACGTGATTGTTTCCTAGATTTTTTTCGATTGCTGTTCCACTATCTGATAGTATCTTTTATAGCAAGAAACTAAATCCCACTGCCTTTTTTCACAATACGTTACATCCGTTAGCTTATCAAAGTGCTCTAACAAAAAATCGATCATTATATATAGGCTTTTCAATATTCTCTTCTCTAGATCGACATCTAATTTAGTAAAGTCTACGAGAATGTGTTTTTTCCAATAACTTTCTTCAGAACACACACGGTAATATTCCCTAAAAACATTAAAAGTAAAAGGACTATTTTTATAACTGGTTGGAAAATCAACACCTATGTAAATCTCATTATAGGAATATCTTTCGCAGCAAACTTTTATTGAATACCCATTCCCGCAATATTCTATCCCATAGGTATAATATCGCTTAACCAATCCTTTTTCTTCCAAAGGACGGCAATACTCTTCAATTTCTTTAAGATGGTCGCGAATCAAATTTTTTACCATATTCATTATTACATTTCGCCTTTTATTATCTTTTGTTTTTTAAAGTTTTTATAACTTCTCTACAGGTATTTATACAATATTCAAAGTTGCAATCCTTATTCTTGTCTTTTTCTATATAAAAACTTAGTTTTTTCTCTATCAAAGGAATATCTGCAGTCTCGCCACAATAGCTAAGAAGCTTAACAGCAAAAATGTCATCGGTACATTCTAAGCGTTCTCTTATTAGTTTTTGAGCCAAAAGCTTTTCCTTGTCATCAAGATTAAGCAAGATTTCTTTGCTGGAAACATCGCCTCGTGCCCTTGCAAAAGACGCTTCTTTATCTTCAGAAAGACACCAATATAAAAACTCATTAAAGGCTTTTGAAAACCCCGCGTATTTTTTTAGATATTCTTGATAAAACAAAAATTTCATCTCCCTGTTTTAACAATCAGAGTGCCGTCCGTTGTGTACTGCCAGAATTTAATTAGTCCTCAAGAGTCATCCAGCCAAGTGTTTGATTTTCGTCAAGAACCTTTAGATTTTTTAATTTGGTGTTGATTTTATTTTTATGTTCACAGCGCACACAATCAAATTTAAATTTTCCTAACCGCTCTTTGATTTCAATAGGCTCAATACGAATAGGTACTCGAGTATCATTTACAATCAGAATAACAACCGATTCTCGCAAAAAATGAAGTTTAGGATTTTTAAAATCTTCAGCAAATTCCATTGTACCCTTATAGTCAAACGTTACCTTGCCATATTCATCATCTTTTACAAATTTAGAAAAAAATACAACAACAAAATCTATCAGCAAAATTGAAATAATTATTAATAATATAAAAATTTGAGCTAAAAATCTAAATATAGGTAGAAAAACAAAGCAGCCTATTATGCAAAACACAACTGCAGGTAAATAAATTCTCCAAAATAGTGGATGACACCTAAGAGAAATTCCTTTATCAACTTTATTACACATCAATCCTCTATACCTTCGTGGAAATTTTTCATTCCACGGTATGTGCTTCTCGCCGCAATGTGGGCAATAATAATATTTTTTCATAGCATCTTACCTCTTTTAAGCTTTATATCTATACGCGTATTTACTTAATTTGCGCGGTACCGATATGCTTATCCTCGTGATAAATTTCAAAGATTACATCCTCTTTTATTTGAGTAAATTCTGGCTTGATCATCCTCAATTTGCAGGTGTTGTTTTCCTTGTTGCATTGAGTAATCGCTATTATGTACTCTCTCTTAATATTTGTTAATTGTGTGTACTCCTTCGAGGGCTTAAGGCAATATATTGCATCCTCACAAAAGTCGTATTTGTCAAAAAAGTTGACCTTTGCATCCAAAAACACATCGTTGTACTCTCCTTCTCTTCTGACAAACAAAGAAAAATTCTCACTAATTACACAGTAAGCCACAGAAAAGGCTGTAATAATTACAAAAATAGAAATCAGCACAAAAACACCTTTTACTATAGGCGAGATTAAATAGGACAAAACATAAATTAGCAAAAACACAATCAACAGAATTTTAATGTATTTATCTGCTTTGTCGCTTAATTTATGGCTGACTACATTGTGGCAATTTTTACAGGTAAACCACAAGCTATTTACATATTTATCCGCTTTAAAAACCTCTACACGCGGAGAAAAACGCTTTTGATTTGCTGTAAGAACCTTTTCGCCACAATACGGGCAATAGTATTTTTTCACTAATCTCACCTCTAATTTCATCCGGCTAAAACGACAAAATTACCTCTTATAAAATCAGTATACTATATCGCCTAAATTATTTCAATAATTTTCATTTATCCCATTTTAAATCTTATTTATCACAAATTAAACTAAACAACGTAAAAAACAGCGGTCGAAAAATTCGACCGCTTAGATATTTTTATGTTTTTTCAAAGCCAACGAGCAGGCCGCCTTTTTCGGCATAGAAACTGCAAAGACCTCGGCATTTATCAATCTCGACCTGCACCTTTTCAAACCTTTTAAGGATAAGCTCTTTAAGCGATTTTGCGGCATTTTCATTAAAGCAATGAGCGATTTTTACCTTGCCGTTTTTAAGTCCCAAGGCTTTTAGGTACTCGACAATGGTGTCAAGAGCCTTTGCTTCGCCGCGGCACTTATTTAAAGGCTCAAGATCGCCTTTGTCGCTGGCCTTTCCAACAACTCGGATACCGAGAAGTCCTGCCATTTTTGCAACAATGGGGCTTACTCTGCCGTTATTGGCGAGGTTTTTCATTGACTCAAGCATAAAGAGAAGGCCCGTTTCGCGGCTATAATTTGTTATCTCGTTGCAGATATCGTCAAAATCCTTTTGATCCAAAACAAGCTCTCTGAGCTTATCAATAATAAGGCTTATTTCGGGGCCTGCCGTAAGCGAATTTAGCACAAATACACGTCTGTCAGGATGTTTTTCCTCGTATATCTCTTTTGCAAGCAGGGCAGAATTATAGCTTCCCGAAAGGGTTCCTGTTATTGTAACGCAAAAAACTCTTTCAGCATCGCCGAATGCAGAAAGCCAATCGCTCTGATTAGGGCAAGAGGTGGAAGATCTTCCTTTGTAGCTCTGAAGCGTTTTAACCATATCGTAAACATCGAGCTGAGCGTTATCTACATATTCTTTATCGGCGGTTATAATTTTTAAGGGAGCCGCCTCAAACGGTACACCTGAAAGAGCGATCATATCAGCCGATGAGTCAGCAACTATTTTAGTATTCATAAGTAGATTCCTTTCTTTTGATTTTGAAAACGTATGCTCCTATTTTATTACAGTTTAAACACCGACACAACCTACTCTACGTTTTCTAAGTATACTGATCAAAAAAGCCACTCTACTGTGAGTAGAGTGGCTTTATGTCGCGGTTTTTTGAGGTTTAGATAAACAAATTGTCAATATATTCGATCAGTTTATCAAAGTTGCCATTTGGATAAATTGAGATGTCTGTGCCGGTTTTGTTAATAAGATTGTCGGTTAAAAGGAAAACCTTCATTCCGAGCAGGGCGGCAACCATATCGTCGGCGACATCGTTTCCGACCATAAGGCACTCCTCAGGCTTTACGCCGAGCTTTCTTGTAATCTCAAGGTAGTATTCGGGGTTAGGATTGCTATAGCCGATATTTTCATATGTAGTGTAAATTTCAAAATCCTCAGGCTCAAGTCCTGCCCAGCGGATTCGGCTCTCGGTTGCAATACTTGGGAAAATGGGGTTAGTTGCAAGAGCAACGCGCGCTCCCTTTTCTTTAAGCAGCCTAATGACCTTTTTGGCGTTTTCATCAAATCCGCAAACCGACTTTACATTTTGAAACTCGGTTTTATAAAACTCTTCAAACTTAGGCTCATCTTTTCTGGCCTCTTGGCCGTAGACCGAGCAGAAAAACTCCCAAAACGCCTCTTCATTGGTTTTTTCGCCGTTATTTTTTATCATTACCTCTGTTCCCTGCCATATAGTTTGAATAAGTTTTTTAGGCTCGTAGCCATAAGGCGCAAGCTTGGCGGCTATGCCTTTAAAATAAGCGCCGACAAATGTGTCAAAATCCATTGGAAGCAGAGTTCCGTCAAGGTCAAACAAAACAGTTGTAATATTCATTTTTTCTTTCCTTTTTAATTTTTCATTACAATTATACTCATTTTTGAAATTGTTGTCAATTTACGTAAGCGATTTAAGCAGTCTCTCCCTCAGTCATTTTTACAAAATGACAGCTCCCTCGTCAGAGGGAGCCTATAAAAAGCTTTCATCATACAAAAACAGCGGTCGGTAAAACCGACCGCTGTTATGTGGCTTTGGGGTTATTTAGGTGTCAAGACTCAGAACCGTCCCTTGGCCGCTCACCTGTGTCCTCTAATACTTTCCACTTTTTTGCTTTTTTTGTATAGTACATTTCTTTAATCGCAAATGCAATAATTGAAAGCAAAAAAAGCAGAAAAAATATCACAATACCATCTGAAAACGTGTACTTTTTTATAAAGCTAAAAATCAGCGCACAAAGCAAAACGAATATAGTAACGCAGTTAACTATATTGCTGTTTCGCATTATTTTTAAAAAGGTTGTTTTATCATAACGATTTAAGAACAAGCAATCATCCACAAATTCATCATAACCTTTTTTGCAGAGTATTCTATGCAGATAAACGGTTTTAGTCGGAATAATCCCTTTAAAAAAGTTTCTTAATTTTATAATTTTCTCTTGGAGAGAGAAGTTAGTAATTCCATCAAGATCTAAAACCGTTACTAAAGGAAATAAATTTTGAATTTCAACTTCTGCATCCCTTAATAGCCTCAGCCCATTGCCAAGCTTTTTAACAACGTTTCTTTTAACCCCTTCAAAAGATGAATACTTAAAATAAAACACCGAGTCTTTGTTTAAAACGTCGTCGGGTATCTCTGCATACTGCCGGCCCTTAATTTCCACAGAAAAGTGATCATTAAAGGCTATTATATCTCTTTCTGTGTTGTTCTTAATTGTTACCATAGCTCCACCCTATTTTAAAGGACATTTACAGTAGCGGCAATGCTGCCCTTTTACTTATTTTTTCTTTTTAGAATACATAAGTCTTTCGCCGATGGCAATTCCCTTTCTGCCCATCAGATAAGGAAGATAGCTTAAAAGCGGAATAAATGTGGGTACGAAGACGGCGGCGATTGCCTGCGCAGGAGTTGCGATAGACTGAGCAAAGCCGGGGTTTTCAACCGCGCCTGCACTTGTTGCAACGGGAAGCAGGAAGGTGTAAATTCCCCAAAACTGCGAGGAGAGAACACGCATAAGGCCTGTTATGTCGGGGATAACATCAAAAGTCATAAGCATCATTGCAATTGCCATAAGGTAATATGGAATTGCGGTTATGAGGCCTATAAGCACTCCGCGAAACATACTGTAATTTTTCTGACCGAGGTTTACTCTCATCTGGTCATTATGTCCGCATTCCCACAAAACTCCGTAAATAAAAATCAGCTCTACCAAAATACCTACGACCTGCATTATTATTCTTGTTCCGACCGCATCACTTGCAAAAAAGTTCTGCGATGCAATCGTTACGATAAGGCAGTTTAGCATAAACGAAACGATAGTTGCAAAAAAGGACATAAGCATTAATTTAAGCGATACTACCCAGATATTATTACTTTTCATAAAAAACAACCTTTCTATTTTAGAAAAATGAGATCTGATTTGATTTAGGCATTGAGCCGAAGGCGCCCATCTTTTCAAGTGTTTCAACTATTCCCTTTGAGGTTTTGGTTTTTTGAGCAAAATCCTCTATTGAGAAAAATTCCGTATCCTGAACGCTTGTAAACAGCGCATCGGCCGCCGTTTCTCCAACGCCGTCAATACAGTTAAAGGGCAGTCTGATAGCGCCGTCCTCTACCCTGTAAACAGTTGCGTGGGATTTTTTAATGTCAACCGGCAGGAACTTAACTCCCCTGCAGAGCGCCTCGTTTATAACAAGCAGCAAATCGAGGGTGTCCTCATCCTTTTTCTCGGCGGTTTTATTGCGCACCATTTCCTTAAGCTCAATAATGCGCGCTCTTGCCTTTTGCTTGCCGCCGATTGCCGAAGCAACATCAATATCGGCGCCGCGAACAGTGAGATAAGATGCGTAATACTCTGTCGGCTTATAAAGCTTGTACCAGCCGAGGCGAACAGCGGCTATGATATAAGCCGCGGCGTGCGCCTTGGGGAACATATATTTTATTTTAAGGCAGGAATCGATATACCACTCGGGAACATTATTTTCTCGCATAACCTGTTTATGTTCATCAGTCAGCAGCTTGGGGGCTTTTCCCTTTCGAGTTATCTCCATTATTTTAAAGGCCATATCATTAGGAACGCCCTTTTGAATAAGATAGGTCATAATGGAGTCACGCGTTCCGATAACCTCGGAAATTGTACAGGTGCCGTTTTTAATAAGCTCCTGTGCGTTATTGAGCCAAACGTCAGTTCCGTGAGAGAGGCCTGAGATCTGAAGCAGGTCGGAGAAGGTTTTAGGCTGAGCCTCAACAAGCATCTGTTTTACAAAGTTTGTTCCCATTTCGGGAAGGCTTAGGCTTCCTGTTTCAAAGAATATATCGTCTGCTGTTACGCCAAGCGCCTGCGGACTTGTAAACAGGCTCATAACGCCCGCATCGCAGGTGTCAACACTCGTTACGGGAATGCCTGTTAAGTCCTCAACATATTTATAGTGAGTCGGCACAACGTGTCCCAAACAGTCGAGCTTTAAAATGGTATCGTGGAGCGAATGGAAGTCGAAATGGGTTGTTATAACCTCTGAATCGCTCTTATTTGCAGGGTGCTGAATGGGAGTAAAGTCATAAACCTCATAGCCGTTAGGGATAACGACCATTCCGCCCGGGTGCTGACCTGTGGTTTTCTTAACGCCGGTACAGCCTGTTGTAAGCCTTTGTATCTCGGCAGGAGAATATCTAAGTTCATGCTCCTCCTGATACTTTTTAACATAGCCGAAGGCGATTTTTTCCTTTATGGCAGAGATGGTTCCTGCTTTGAAAACGTTTTCTCTGCCGAAAAGCTCTTCGGTGTATCTATGTGCGCGCGACTGATATTCACTTGCAAAGTTTAGGTCAATATCTGGGGATTTATCGCCTTTAAAGCCAAGGAAGGTTTCAAAGGGGATGTTATGTCCGTCGCGGTTAAGCGGGGTGTTACACTCGGGGCAGTTTTTAGGCGGCAGGTCAAAGCCTGAGCCGACCTCGCCATTTTCAAAAGGCTCAAAGTGCTTACACTTGGGGCAGATATAGTGAGGCACCAAGGGGTTTACCTCAGAAATTCCCGCCATTGTGGCAACGAAAGACGAGCCGACCGAGCCTCGCGAGCCTACCTGATAGCCATCCTCGACAGATTTCCAAACAAGCTTTTGTGCAATTATGTATAGAACAGCAAAGCCGTTTTTAATAATCGAGTCAAGCTCACGCTCAAGCCGCGCCTTTACAAGCTCGGGCAAAGGATCGCCGTAAACCTCTTTTGCTTTTTGGTGGGTTATTCTGATAAGGTCATCTTCCGAGCCTTCGATAGAGGGCGGATAGGTTCCCTTTGGAATGGGGCGGATATCCTTTTCTATCATATCAGCGACAAGGTTTGTGTTTGTAACGACTATCTCAAAGGCCTTTTGCTCGCCGAGATAATCAAATTCCGAAAGCATTTCCTCGGTTGTTCTAAGGTACAGCGGAGCCTGCTCTTCTGCCTCGCCCTTTCCCTCGGCAGGCTGAACTATCTTTCTGAACATTGCCTGATCCTGCGAAAGAAAATGAACATCGCCTGTTGCAACAACGGGGATGTTAAGCTCTTCTCCGATTTTTACAACTGTTCGGTTAAATTCCTTTATAATTTCCTCGCTATCGACCTTATTATCGCGGACAAGGAAGGCATTATTTTTAAGCGGCATTATTTCAAGGTAATCATAAAAGCTTGCAATTTTGCAAAGCTCATCAAATTCCTTTCCGTCTAAAATTGCTTCATAAAGCTCGCCGTCAACGCAGGCGGAACCTAAAACAAGCCCCTCGCGCAGTGCCACAAGCTCACTTTTGGGAATGAGCGGGCGGCGGAAGAAATAATTTAAATGAGCCATAGAAACAAGCTTATAAAGATTTTTAAGGCCGACCGAATTTTTGACAAGCACCGAAATGTGATTTGGGTGCACTCTCTTGGGGTCGATTTTTGTAAAGTTCTGTTTAATCTCGCCTGTTGTATTATAGGAATAGTCCTTTTTCACCTTATTGACAAGCGAGAAATAGATGTTTGCAAGCACATTAGCATCATCGCAGGCTCTATGATGGTTAAATTCGGGGAGCTTTAAAAATTTTGACACCCTGTCAAGACGCACGCTTTTAAGCTCGGGATAAAGAATTCTCAAAATGGGAACGGTGTCAATTGCGGTGAACTCGTAGGGCATATTATTGCGCTTTGCGGCCGCTTTTACAAATCTTGTGTCAAAGGTTGCGTTATGAGCGATGAGCATTTTACAATCGCCGCAGAACTCATAGAATTTTAAAAGGGCTTCCTTTTCACAGGGTGCGTCCTTTACCATATCATTTGTAATGCCTGTAAGCTCGGTTATATATTCGGGAATTTCGGTTTCGGGGTTTACAAAAATATTAAAGGTTTCAGCAACGCCCCCGTCGCGAATCTTTACTGCGCCGATTTCGATAATTCTGTTATGGGCAGCGTTTATTCCGGTTGTTTCAAGGTCGAAAACTATCATAGTATCGTCAAGAGAAACATCGGCATCTCCCAAAATGCAGTCTATTTTCTCGTCGACGAGGTAGCCTTCCATTCCGTAGATAACCTTAAAATCAGGATCCTTTTCCCAGATGCTCTCAACGGTGTTCATGGCTTCGGGAAATGCCTGAACAACGCCGTGGTCGGTTATGGCAACGGCGCGATGGCCCCAGTCGTGAGCCTGTTTTATAAGGGATTTAGGGGAAGAAACGCCGTCCTGCTCAGAAAGGTTTGTGTGAAGATGCAGCTCCACTCTCTTTTGGGGAGCATTATCCTGCTTTTTAACCCTCTCAACCTTTTGAATTTTGCTCGGCTTTAAAACAAAGGATTTTGAATATTCATTAAACTGATATTTGCCCTGAACAATAACAGTGTCACCCTCGCGGATAGAGGGAATTTTGCTTTCACTATCCTTTTTAACAAAGCTCTCAAGCACAACAGAGTCGGTTCCGTCGCTTATATAAAAATTGTAAATGGTTGTTTCGCCGTTTTTAATTTCTCTGCCCTCAACATAGAAAACATCTCCCCACACAGTTGCATACTCTGTTAAAGGGCTTAGGTCTGCAATGGGTTGAGGGGTGTTTTTTATAGAGGTTTTGCCCATGATCATTTCAGGCTTTTCAATGCAGTAAGGCAGGTCATAGTTGCCGCTATATTTGGGTTTTGGCGGCGGTGGCGCAGGGGGCGCATTGCGATAAACTATCGGCTCTACATACTCTTCTTTTTTAGGTTCAGACGCCTCTATGTCCTCGACAAAGCTTACGGTTATATGCCTTGCAAACCACTCCTCGACGATATTCGCAATTTCTGTATCGCAATAGTTTTTTTCTAAAATTTCCTTACCGCCATGCGACAGGGCAAGTGTTAAGTTATTATCCTTTACAGTTGCAGAAACGCCGTTAAAGAAGCCGTTTACGGTTTTTCCGCGGAATTTAAGCTCGTCCAGAATATATGTAACACAGTCAGCGCCGAAAACGTCGGGCGCAAAACGCGGAGCAAGGCGGATGCGCTTTGAAAGAGCCTCAGAAAGCAGTTTTTCAGCCACCGAAATATCTTTTAAATCAGGCAAAGAAGCAAAAAAACACTCAACCCCGACAGAACCATGCGGCTCGTCAAGGCAAAGCTTTTGTATCTCACAGTTTGAAAAGGCGTCAACAAGCTCTGACGGCAAATAATTCCCAAACATATCCCTGAATTTCATACTTATCAAAATCCTGTTCTTACATTTTTTCTATTTCGGAAAGCAGAGTGCTTACTATCTGACTTTCCTCTATCTTACAAACTATCTCACCTTTTTTAAAGAGAACAGCGCATTTATCGCCGCCTGCGATGCCTATATCGGCATCCGAGGCTTCGCCGGGTCCATTGACAACGCATCCCATAACGGCGACTTTGATATCCTTTTTAACAGCTTTAAGAGCATTCTCAACCTCTGCGGCTATCTTGATGAGATCAATTTTTGTTCTGCCGCAGGTTGGGCAGGAAACTATCTGCACGCCCTTTTCAAGACCTATCGCCCTTAAAATATCGTGCCCAGCCGCTATCTCCTTTTCGGGAATATCGGTTAGCGAAACTCTTATTGTGTCGCCGATACCATCGCAAAGAAGCGAGCCGATGCCGACAGCCGATTTTATAAGGCCCATTCTTTCGCTTCCTGCCTCGGTTATGCCTAAGTGAAGCGGATAGTCACACTGTGAGGAAACTGTTCTGTAAGCCTCAATGGTTTTTCTCACATCGGATGATTTTATTGAAATAACAATATCATTAAAATCGTATTTTTCAAGCATTTTTGCTTGCGAAAGAGCGCTTTCGCAAAGTGCGGCGGCAGTAACACCGCCGTATTTCTTTAATATTTCCTTATCAAGAGAGCCTGAATTTACCCCTATTCTTATAGGAATGTTTTTCTCCCTACAGGCGAGCGCGACAGCCTTTACCCTGCTTTCATCGCCGATGTTTCCGGGGTTAATTCTGATCTTATCAATGCCTGCCGCGGCGCATTCGAGGGCAATTTTATAGTCAAAATGAATATCGGCAACAAGCGGAATTGAAACGCTTTGTTTTATAGCATCAACAAGGCGCACGCTCTCAAAATCCGGCACAGAAACCCTTATTATATCACAGCCTGCCGCCTCTAAGCGTTTAGCCTGCTCAACATTGCCCGAAACATCCGATGCAATGACATTGAGCATAGACTGGACAAGGATTTTATTACCGCCGCCGATTACTTTATTTCCAATTTTGACTTCTCTTGTCTTTCTCATTTTAAAAACCCCTAAAATATACTGATTATATCCTTAACCGCCACAAAAATCATAAGCAGATACAAAAGGATCATACTTACAGCGATAAGGGCATATTCCACTTTACTGTTAAGCGGTTTTCTGAAAATTCCCTCATAGGCAAGAAGAACTATTCTGCCGCCGTCAAGCGCGGGAATGGGAAGAAAATTCATAACGCCGAGGTTTACCGAAATCAAAGCCATAAGGTACAAAAGGCTTGAAATTCCATATTTGCTTGCCTCGCCTACCACCTGACCTACCTTTATAACGCCGCCGAGAGCATCTATTCCAACCCTACCGACTATTAAGTCTATAAGACCTAAAACGGTGGTGCGGACATAGGAAACCGTTTCAAAAAAGCCGTGGCGCAAAACCGCAAAAAAGGTTTTCTTTTCGGGCTCAACATAGAAATTGAGCCTATCTTCCTGAGTTTCATCCTCATAGGTTACTCTAACAAAGGGGCGAACATTTTTAAGGGTTACCTCTTTGCCGTCCCTTATAACAACAAACTCAGTTTCAAGCTCGATAAGCTCGGTTTTGCCTGTAGGGTCACTTCTTGAAACTCCGAATGAAATATCCTCACCGCTGAAGATCTTATATCCTGCAACCGAAACGATTTTATCTCCCTTTTGAAGCAGGTCGCCCTCAGCCTCCTGAGACACGACCTGAGAAACCGTCGTGCTGACAAGGTAATCAGAATTTTCTGCCGCTACAAGCGAGGTGGCAATTGCAAGGCCGAGCAGGAGATTCATAAAAACACCTGCGGCGCAGATTATTATCCTTTTCCAGACCTTTTGCTTACGGAAGGCTCTGGGGTCGTCACTATCCTCATCCTCGCCCTCCATACTTACAAAGCCGCCAATGGGAAGTGCGCGCAAGCTATAGGTGGTTTCGCCCTTTCCAAATTTAAAAAGGCGCGGTCCCATACCGAGCGAAAATTCGTTTACCTTTACCTTAAAAAGCTTAGCTGTTAAAAAATGGCCAAGCTCATGAATGAAAATTAAAACTGAGAACATCAAAACCGTTAAAAGCACGGTTACCAAAGTATCCATAGCAAAACCTTTCTAAAACAAATTACCTTTTTTGTGACATCTCTTTTACATATTCCCTGATTTCGCGGTCAGTATTCAAGACGTCATTTAATGTATATTCACCGCCAAAGTCTTTATACGACAGCGTGCTCTCAACAAGTTCGCCGATTTGTGCAAATTTTATCTTATCCTCCAAAAACAGCTTTACCGCCTGCTCGTTTGCACAGTTTACAGCGCAGGGATAAAGTCCGCCGAGGTCTGCCGCTTTTTTGCAGGCGGCAAGTGCCTTAAAGGTTTCATAATCGGGCTTATAGAAGGTTAAATTGGCGTAATCCGTAAGGCTTAGTCTGCCCGACTGCGAGGAAAATCTGTCAGGATAGGTTATGGCGTACTGAATAGGGATGTGCATATCGGGGGTTCCAAGCTGGGCAAGCACTGCATTATCCTCAAGCTCGATAAGAGAATGGATAACCGACTCTCTATGAACCACGATTTCGATATCCTCGGCTCTTTTATCAAAAAGCCAGACCGCCTCAATAAGCTCGGCGCCCTTATTCATAAGGGTGGCAGAGTCGATAGTGATCTTTGCGCCCATGCTCCAGTTAGGATGCTTTAGCGCCTGCTCTTTGGTTACATTTTCAAGCTGTTTCGATGTGTAATTAAAGAACGGGCCGCCCGAACAGGTTAAAATAATCTTTTTGACCTCGCTTTGCTTGCATCCTTGCATACACTGAAAAATAGCCGAATGCTCGCTGTCAACGGGCAGAATTTTAACGCCCTTTTCCTTTACCGCGCGCATAACAAGTGCGCCGCCCGTTACAAGCGATTCTTTATTGGCAAGGGCAACATCTTTACAGGCGTTTATGGCGGTGAGTGTCGGGAGCAGGCCTGCAATGCCGACGATACTATTCACAACAAGGTCGCACTGACTGTGAGCGGCGGCCTTTAAAACGCCGTCAGAGCCACAAGTTACCTCAACAGAAGTGTCGGCAAGGGCGGTTTTAAGCTCTTTATAAAGAGACTCATCGCCGATACAGACAAGGGAAGGCTTAAACTCTCTTGCCTGCTTTTCTAAAAGCTTTACATTTTTATTAGCTGTAATGGCGGCAACCTTTATATTATGTTTTCTTGCTACATCAAGTGTTTGTGTGCCTATTGAGCCTGTTGAGCCCAAAACCGATAAACTGCGCATACAAAACCCCCGTTTTAAGTTTCAAGCCACCAACTGCTGACAAAACAATCGGTGGCCGCAATATTTTATTTAACCTATAACCGCTATGTACTGTGTTACAAAGTAGATCACAGGTGCGGTGAAAAGAATACTGTCAAATCTATCCATAATTCCGCCGTGGCCGGGAATTATTTTTCCATAGTCCTTTATTCCTATCTGCCTTTTTATAACAGAGGCAATAAGGTCGCCTGCCATTCCGGCAAAAGCAACAGCAACCGCTAAAATGCAAAGGTTAAGATAGGAAACCGAAACCTCTACGCCCTGCGATGCCGAAATTTTCTGATAAACAAGCGCCAGCAGGCAAAGCAGCAAGACATTTGAGATAACGCCGCCAACGGCACCCTCAACTGTTTTTTTAGGGCTGATAACGGGGCTTAATTTGTGTTTGCCTAAAAATCTGCCTGTAAAATAGGCTCCTGTATCGGCAAACCACGCGCCGCCAAAGGCGACCAGAATATAGAATAGTCCCCCATTTGCATTTTCGTTTCTAAGATACAAAATGCAGTTAAAGGAAAGCGATATTCCCAAGGTTACAAGAACTAAAAAACTGATTTTTTCAAATTTTATACTGCTGTGAAAACGCAGGGTCAAAACAACCGCTACAACCAAAAACAAAGCAATCACAACAGGTGCAAGATTTAATTTTTCCGCATAGGGCAAAATTGCCGCGGCCGAAACAGCGGCATAGAGAAAGGGTTTGTGCTCTAAAAAACCGTTTGCAGAAAGCATTTCGTAAACTGCAATGGCAGACAAAACGCAGATTGCCGCTTCAAGCACAAGAGTGTTATAAAAAAACAGGACAAGAGCAAGCACCAGCACGCAAAGCGCGCCCGAAATCACTCTCTGTTTCATTTTAAAAGCCTCCAATCATCAGGCATTGCCAAATCTTCTGTTTCGGTTTGAGTAAGCTAAAAGCGCCTGCTCAATGTGTTTAGCCTCAAAATCGGGCCAGAGAACATCGCAAAAATAAAGCTCACTATAAGCCGACTGCCAGGTTAAGAAATTTGAAAGCCTGTATTCCCCGCCTGTTCTTATAATAAGGTCAGGGTCGGGCTGGTCTTTTGTGTAAAGATGTTTTTTTATTTCCTCGCAGGTTATATCCTCGCAGGAAATCTCACCCTCAAGCACCTTTTGAGCGCAGAGCCTTGCCGCGTTTGCAATTTCGGGAAGTCCGCCATAGTTTATGGCGATATTAAGCGTCATCGCATCAAAACTCTCCGAGGTTTTTTCAGCATCCTCCATAAGAGCCTTAATATCCTCATCAAGCGGCTCTCTGTCCCCGATAAAGTTTACGCGGATATTGTCCTTTGTATAGTTTTTAGCATCTCTGAGATACCCACGCAAAACATTCATAATTCCGGAAACCTCTTCCTCGGAGCGTTTCCAGTTTTCTGTTGAAAAGGCATAAACGGTTAAATACTTAATGCCTCTATCGCGGCAGTAACGCGTAATATCTCTAAAGGTTGCGGCGCCCTTGCTATGACCAGCCGAGCGCGGCATACCTCTTTTTTTTGCCCATCTGCCGTTTCCGTCCATAATTATTCCAATATGAACAGGAAGTGTTTCTAAAGATGCGGCAACCTTCTTTTTAAAAAGACTCATAAGAGCCTCCTCTTTTACAGTTCAAGAATTTCTTTTTCCTTTGCCTTGGAAAGCTCATCAACATTTTTGCAGAACTGGTCGGTGATATCCTGAACCTGTTTCTCGCAATTCTTAAGATCGTCCTCGGTGATTTCAGATGCCTTTTTCATAGCCTTGAATTTTTCAAGACCGTCACGTCTTATCGAGCGGATTGCAACCTTGGTGTTTTCCGAAAGCTTTGCAATATCCTTTGCAATTTCGCGACGGCGCTCCTCTGTGAGCGGGGGAAATGCAAGGCGGATAATTCTTCCGTCGTTAGTGGGGTTGATGCCGATGTCGGAAGCATAGATAGCCTTTTCGATTGCTTTAAGGGTTGAAGCGTCCCAAGGCTGAATAACTAAAACTCTTGCCTCTGAAACCGAAACAGCGGCCATCTGCTGAATGGGAGTGGGAACTCCGTAATAGTCAACTGCAATTTTATCAAGCACGGCAGGATTTGCTCTGCCTGCTCTTATTGAGGAAAACTCATCCTTGAGCACATCGATGCTCTTGCCCATTTTTTCTTTAATAACCTTCATTTGTTCCTGCATAAAATCTGTCTCCTTTTATTTAATCTGCATAAACTACTGTTCCGATATTTTCGCCGACAACCGCTCTGTGAATATTCTCGGGCTCTTCAAGGCTGAAGACAAGAATAGGCATTTTGTTATCGTTACACATTGCCGCCGCTGTGCTATCCATAACCTTAAGGCCCTTAGAAAGCACCTCGGAGAGCGGAAGCGAATCATATTTAACTGCGTCGGCAAACTGGTGGGGATCCTTATCGTAAACGCCGTCGACCATTGTTGCCTTAAGCATAATGTCTGCATTTATTTCTGCGGCTCTTAAGGAAGATGCCGTATCGGTTGAGAAATAGGGGCTTCCAACGCCGCAACCGAAGATAACAACTCTTCCCTTTTCAAGATGTTTTATAGCTTTGTTTCTGATGTAGGGCTCTGCTATCTGATGCATATCGATAGCCGTCTGGACCCTGACCTCTGCGCCGAGGCTTTCTAACATATCGCCAACTGCAAGAGCGTTCATAGCAGTTGCAAGCATTCCGATATGGTCAGCTCTTGTTCTGTCCATGTGCTCATTTTGTCTGCCGCGCCAGAAGTTTCCGCCGCCGACAACTATTGCAACCTGTGCTCCCTCGTCAACGCACTTTTTAATGCTTTTACAGATGACCGAAACGGTGTCGTTGTCGATGCCCATTTTCTTATTGCCTGCAAGCGCCTCACCGCTAAGTTTTAGCAAAACTCTTTTATACTTAAGTGCCATAAATACATCCTCCGCTTCTTTTTTATTAATCACAGCAAGGGTCCTGACGGGCGGGCTTGGGCTCTTCGGGAGCCTCTGCAGTCGTATCGCCAAGTCCTGTTGTTTCAGAGAAAAGAACATTTGCCTTTGTCATATTAACAGCATCGGTAGGGACGATTATCTTAGCTGCCTTACCGTTTGACATAGAAACAAGCGCTTCATATTTTTTAAGCTCTAAAACTGCCGAGTCAACACCCGCTTCTCTGAGTGCAATAAGACCGTCGGCCTCTGCTTTTTTGGAAAGATATATTGCTCTGGCTTCACCCTCGGCTCTGGCAATTCTTGCATCTCTCTCGCCCTCTGCGGCGAGGATCATTGCCTGCTTATCACCCTCGGCTCTGGTTATAGCGGCGGCCTTATGACCTTCCGCCTGAAGCAAGGTCTCACGTCTGTCACGCTCTGCCTTCATCTGCTTTTCCATTGCGTTCTGGATCTCTGCAGGGGGGATAATGTTTTTAAGCTCAACTCTGTGAACCTTTATTCCCCATTTATCAGTTGCTTCGTCTAAGATCTCGGTCATTTTTGCATTGATGGTGTCGCGCGAGGTGAGGGTTCCGTCAAGCTCCAATTCACCAACAAGGTTACGAAGTGTGGTAGCCGCAAGGTTTGCAAGGGCGGAAATGGGATTTACCGCACCGTAAGCATAGAGCTTTGCATCGTAAACCGCATAATAGATAACAGTATCAATCTGCATTGTAACATTATCTTTAGTAATAACCGGCTGAGGAGGAGAATCGAGAACCTGCTCCTTAAGGGTTACCTTTTTGGAAATCTTTTCAACAAAAGGAACCTTTACATGAAAACCTGCAGACCAGGTTGTTTTGTATCTACCGAGGAACTCAATAACATATTCATGCGCCTGAGGCACGATTTTTGCATTGGCAAAAACAAAAATAAGAACTACGACTATTGCGATAATTACATACGGCATAATTTGCCCTCCTTTTAAGGTTTTTGCTTAAGATATATTATACAATATTCTTTGCTAAGTGTAAAGTAAAAAAACGCAGATTATAAAAAATACTGATAGAGATTACACTTAATCATTCCGTTATAAAGCTTGCGTTTTTTATCCGCTTTTCTGCCAAACAGGCTTTCAAACTCTTCATGGGGCGAAATGATATAGTAATTTAAGCCGCTATGCTTTTCAAACACCCTGCCCATCTGCCTATAAAGCTGTTCGGCGCTTCTTATATCCGAAAGCCTCTCTCCATAAGGTGGATTGCAGATAACAATGCCGTTTTTATCTGCAAAGGACAAATCCTTTACATCGGTTTGGGTTACAAAAATGCGGTTTTGCGCGTTTGCTTTTTTGCTGTTTTCAAGAGTAAGGCGCACCGCCTCGCTGTCTATATCAGAGCCAAAGCCTTTAAAAGCTACCGAATGGTCGATTTTCTCAAGAGCCTGCGCTCTTGCTGTCTGAAACACCTTTTTATCAACGCATTTCCAGTTTTCTATCGCAAAGTATCTTCGCAGGCCGGGTGCGGTTTTGGTTGCGCGCAGAAAGCTTTCGATAAGAAAGGTGCCGCTACCGCACATTGGGTCAAAAACTGTGCTGTCACCCTTTACTCTGGCAATATCCAAAATTCCTGCGGCAAGGGTCTCTTTAATGGGGGCGGCATTTGAGTTTTTGCGATAGCCGCGCTTGTGAAGCCCCTCTCCGCTTGTGTCAAGGCAGATGCTGACCTTATCCTTTAAAATTGAAAACTGAATCTGATGCTTAGCACCCGTTTCGGCAAAAATCGAAATGCCGTACTTGCTCTCAAGGCGGCGCACAACTGCTTTTTTAATTATTGACTGGCAATCCGGCACGCTGTGAAGACGCGAGTTTAACGACCAGCCTTTTACGGGAAATGCCTCATCAACGCAGATAAACTCTTCCCAGGGCGCCTTTCTTGTGCCTTCAAAAAGCTCTTCAAAGCTTTTTGCCTCAAAAGAGGCCACCTCAATAAGCACCCTCTCGGCAGTTCTGAGATTTAAATTAGCGCACGCCACCTCATCAAAGCCGCCGACAAAGCTTACCTTACCGTTTTCGCTCTGCACATTTTCAAAAGAAAGCCTTTTCATTTCGCCCGAAAGAACGCTTTCAAGCCCAAAAAGACAAGGGCAAACAATTTTAAACTTTTCCATATTTTTCTATCCTATCTTTTAAAAAAGGCGAAGTGTTACCACTCCGCCAAATTTTATCTTCCGCCTCTACGGCCGCCACTGCCGCGCTTTGAATCCATATTGCGCTTAAGGTCGCTCATTTTTTCATCGCTTGACTGCTTGAATTTGCTGAGCATATCCTCAAAAGACATAGGCTGATTGCTTTTTTTCTGAAATCCGAAATCGCTCTTTGACTCGCGCTCCTGCCTTACCTCTCTGCGCGGGGGAGCCTTTTTTACCTCAGGCTCATCGCCATTAAGCTTTTTCATTGAAAGGCGGATCTTGCCATCCTCTCCAATGCTTAAAACCTTGACCTTTACGATCTGATTTTCTTTAACGTGATCTGTGATCTCGGTGACATAATTTGATGAAACCTCAGAGATATGTACCATACCTGTTTTGCCCTCTGAGAGATCGACAAAAACTCCGAACTTTGTAATTCCTGTTACTTTTCCTTCTAAGATGCTTCCGACTTCAAGCTGCATAAACCCAAAAAAACTCCTTAAGTGTGATTAAATGCGGGCAGTTTAGCTTCCCGAAATATCTATATAGATCTGCTCATCGGGATAAGCAAATCCAAAATATTCCCTGGCAATCTGCTCAACAAATTCGTCCTGATCGCTTTTTTCAATCAGTTCCTTTTTTTCTTCGTTAGATATCATAAGCTCCTGCTTCTGCTCCTCAAGCTTTGCCAAGGTTTTTTGCTTATCGGCAAGCTCGATCTGAAGAGAAACCAAGGAAAAGGCAACATACACGGCAACGCACACAACGGCAAGCTTAAAAAAACCGCTAACAAAAGAACGCTTTTTTTTCAGCGTGTTGTTCTCTCTTTGCACGACGCAGCTTCCCCTTTCCCCTTTTTGATATCTTTTTGTTATTATATAACATTTTGCGCTTCTTTGGCAATAGGTTTTTGAAAAAAAACAGAATATTTTGGGTAAAAAAACGCTTAAAAAATTTTCCAATTGGTCTAAAAAGCCATTTAATCGATGAGGCAAGCTTTTTAAAGAGAAAAAGCACTATTTTATTATATATAAAAGAAAATAGTTTACACAGCAGGTTGTAAACAGTTTTTACAACAAAAAACACAAGCTTTTCTACCGTTAAAAAATAAATCGCAAAGCCTATCACTGCCGCTATAAGAGGATAAATTCGAAACTTTCCGTCTGTTATCTGCATATAGTAGGAAAACATTGTAACGGTTGCAATGAGAAAGAAAAGAATATCCTCAAAAAAGGCGGCTATTCGAGAGTTTATTCCAACAAGGCGCAGGACCTTAAACACATCATACAAAACACCCAAAGCCGCTCCGATAAGAGCGGCTATACCGAAATTCAAAAGCTGCTGCAGAGAGCTGACAATCACAAGGAATCCTCACCTTATTTAAAGAGTTTAGAAAACACGCCTGACCTCTTTTTCTCGCCTGTGTAAAAAAGAGAGGTCACCCTTCCCGTTACCTGCATATCACCGCCCGAAACATCCATATTATCAACGTGCAGGTCATTTCCCTTTATGACAAGCTCTCCAAAGTCGGTGTAGCAAATTATTGTTTTTTCGTCAAAGCTCTCAACATCATTTACTCCCGTAAGGCTCATTTTTTCGCAGTTATTCATTATGACGTTATGCTCTCTTTTCTGCTCGGATTTCTGTTGTGTCAAAAAAATCACTCCCGTTTTATTATCAGTAAACTGTATTCAAACGGGAGTGTAATTATTCTTTATAAGTTTGGCATTATTTAAGTTGCTCAATTACTGAAAGCATTTCCTCTTGGGTGTAATCAAAGCCTAAAAAGTCATAAATCACGTTATCATATACAAAGGTGATCGCTAATTTATTGCTGTGAGATCTGTCGGTGTAGACAACTGCCTTTGTATTAAGAGACTCAATAGTTACTGTATCTTCAAGCTTTTTTCCTCCGGCGGCGTCCAAGCCTTCTTGAAAGGCAAGCACATATCCTAAATCAGCGCCTTTGTTTAACATTGAAATAGAAAGAGATATATTTTTATCCTCATTCTCATAAACAAAGTAGGCCCACCACAGATCAACCCTTCCGATAGAGCCATCATCATTTAATCCGGTTCGATACACCATTTCATCAGAGGTTGCGCCCTCATAATTTAAGATTTTAAAGCCAAGGGCCTTTTGCACCTCTTGGTGTGTCATTCTAAGCGAACCAACACTATCCTCAGTACGAATTGTTTTGGGTGCAGTTTCGGGAATGTTTTTATAGGTCATATTTTCAACAACATCAACCTTTGTTCCATCCTCAAATAAAATTGAGGAGGACCACTCGTATATTTCGTAAGCTGCATAAGCCCCTGTTCCAACAAGCAGACAAGCAATAAGACAAGCGGCAACAGGTAATTTTATAAAAATAGATCTAATGCTGACTGCCTTTTTCGCGGGAGCAGCATAATTCTCGGC
This sequence comes from Oscillospiraceae bacterium, assembly GCA_015066115.1. Lineage (GTDB taxonomy): Bacteria > Bacillota > Clostridia > Oscillospirales > Ruminococcaceae > SIG578. The sequence continues at coordinate 131,229 of SVOZ01000003.1, read as the reverse complement.
CTCTGTTATATATTTTTTATCAATATTCGAGATTGCCATTGAAATTTTTTCTCTTTTCATAGATCATAACCTTCTTTCTCAAGAAATTTTTTAAGCCTCACTCTAACACGAAAAAGCCTTACTTCCACATTATGCTTGGTCATTGATAGTCTGTCTGCTATATCCGATACAGAATCACAAAACCAATATCTTCTGACAAAAATAACACGATTTTCTTGGTCAAGCTCATCAACAAAGCAATTAATCTTTTCCGAAAGCAGTTTAACCGCGCACTCATCATCAACATAATTAAATCCGCTGAAACAATTTTCAAGTTCATCGAGCGAAACATCATATACGCTGTTTCTTTTTGCGGCGGTGTTGCTATGGTATTTTTTTATAGCAAGGTTGCGAACAATTTTGCAAACATACGCTGTAAGAGGGTCAGGGTTTTGAGGCGGTATTGTGTTCCAAACGCCCAAATACGCATCATTTACACATTCTTCGACATCAAGACTGTTGTTGAGTATGTTTTTAGAAATCTTTTTTAAGAGTGAGCCATATTTTTTTGATAGTTCGATGATCGCCTGCTCCGAGCGCTCATAGAACAATTCAATTATCTTACTATCGTCCAATTTGATTGCCTTCCTTTCTGCCTCAACTATATACTACCTTTTTACACCACTTACTCACATTTATTTTTGATTTTAAAAATAAAGACAGTACGGCCAAGCGACCGTGCTGTCTACTTAAAAAAATATTATTCTATTATTTCATACTGCTCGCAGGCAGTTTCCTTATTTGCGTGTTCATTTATTGAAAGCACACGAAATTTTAGGTTACGTGTTCCAAAGGCTACCTCGACTACGTCGCCAACCTTAACATTATAGGACGCCTTTACCACCCTGCCGTTTACGATTATTCTATCGTTATCACAGGCTTCATTGGCAACGGTCCTTCGTTTTATAATTCTGGCATTTTTCAAAAACTTATCTATTCTCATAAATCCTCCAAGCAACAAAAAAGCTGTTTTGGCTCAAGGCCAAAACAGCTTTTAAAAGGTTTCTTACTTAGAAACAGCGTCTTTAAGAGCTTTACCTGCTTTGAAAGCGGGAGCCTTAGATGCGGGGATGGTGATGGTCTCCTTGGTTCTGGGGTTTCTGCCAACTCTTGCGCCGCGCTCACGAACTTCAAAAGTTCCGAAGCCAACGAGCTGAACCTTGTCGCCCTTTACGAGAGCATCGGTGATTGCGCCAACGGTTGCCTTAAGAGCAGCCTCAGCATCTTTTTTAGTAAGACCAGCTTCTGCAGCGATTGCATTGATAAGTTCAACTTTAGTCATTTTACATTCTCCTTTATTTTTTTGTTTGTGCATAAGCACGATTTATAGGGTCATATAAGGAATATTCCTTACTTGCGCTACTATTTATTTTAACCTATCCAGCCCTTTTTTTCAAGTATTTTTACAAAAATTTTCCCCTTTGGGAGCATATTTATATCATCTTTTGTAAGAGCTTTGAAAAACAATAGGCAAATTGCATAAATTATGACTGCAAAAATTATGGAAATTACCGTAGAAAGTCTTGAACTTAAAGCCATATCAAGCAGTGTATAGGATATTATTGCGGCCGCTCCGCAGAACACAGCGGCGGCAAAAGGCTTTAAAAATGTTGTTTTAATATCGGGCACCATCTCTATCTGCTTGCAAAGAATATACATACTTACAAAAAACAGAAATACATAGCAAAGTATCGTTCCGATGGGTGCACCCTTTACGTTTATCGATGGTACGGCAACCAAAAAGAAGTTAGTTGCGATTTTGATAGCGCCTCCGATAAGCATAAGCTTTACAGGAACATCGGCTCTGCCGACCGCCTGAAGCATACTGTTTATAGGGCCGATAAGCGCCACAAAAATTACAGCTATTCCGAGAAGCGAAAGGGCGGGAGCGGCTATTTCAACTCCGAGAACTCTATCGGGATAAAGCAGGCTCAAGATAGGCTTTGCCATAACAGCGATGCCTATTCCTGCAGGGAGAGCCACAAGGCCTGTTATCCTCAAAACAGACTCAACGCTTTTTTTGGTCTGTTCTCTATCCTTAAGGGTCCATGCGGCAGTTACCGCAGGGAGCGCGCTGATTGCAAATGTTGTTGTGATGGTGGGAACGAGGTTGAATATGCTTATTGCGTAGCAGTAAGCTCCGTAAATAAAATCGGGAATATCGGTTGCCGCCTCGCCTATTCCCTTATACATTTGGGCAATGGTCTGCGGGTCGATCTCCATTACATATTTTAAGCGGTTTAAAACCGTGCTTGAGTCTATAAAAGAGGTAAGGGTGGTTGCAAGAGTACCAAGCGAAACAGGCAGAGCAATTGCAATAAGCGCCCTTAAAATTTCTTTACCGCTTTTTGCAGGAGGAGCCTTCGAGAGCTGCTCAGCCGTTATGCTGTCGCCTTTTCTTAAATAACGAATATGCAGATAAATCGCTCCGAAAACGGTGCTGAGCGTAATACCAAGTATTGCCGCCGCAGAAGCAAAGGGGTAAATTATCGCTTTAGCCTCTTTTGCATCGCTGCAGGCAGTTCCGAAAACGGTGCCTGTGCTTTCAAACTGCGAGGTTCCTATATAAATAACAAGCCAGGAAAGAAGCAGACCGAGCACAAGCTTTACAACCGCCTCAATAACCTGCGAAATAGCGGTCGGGTACATATTTTTAAGACCTTCATAATAGCCGCGCCTTGAGCTCATCATACAGCAGAAGAACACAGCAGGGGCAAGGCTTATTATAGAAAGGAATGCCGCAGGGGTTTCAACGATTTTTTCAGAATATACTCCCGCTCCGAAAAGCATAATAAGGGTTCCGACAGCGCCTGTAACGGTGAATGCCGCAGTTGAGATACGAAGGATCTTTTTAACATCGCGGTAATTTCCCTTTGTGGCGTTTTCAGAAACCATTCTGGCAACGGCAACGGGAAGCCCTGCCATTGCAAGCGAATAAAGCGGAGTGAACATATTATAGGCAACACTAAAGTACCCGAATCCCTCCTCCTTAAGAAGGTTTCCGAGTGGAATTTTAAATATTGCGCCTATTACCTTAACAATAACGGTTGCGACAACTAAAATCAAAGCTCCCTCTAAAAAACTCTGACTTGTGCGCTCCTTTTTAACACGCTGTTTCAAGGATTTCAACCTCGCTTTTATTTTTCTTGTTTATCCTCATCAAACTTCACCGAATAAGCCGTTTTGTGAAACGGCTTTAAGGTTGCGCCGCAGCTTAAGCAAAATTCGTCATCCTTATCATTAAAGGCGCCGCAGTTTTTGCACTTTTCATAATACTTTAAAAGGTCTGCCTGCTCCTTAAGCTCGGAAAGGCTTGTTCGCAGAGCATCGATCTCCTCTATCTGCATAGCGATAGCGTCCTCTACATTTTCGCCTTTTTTGGTTTTGATATAAACTCTGAGTCCGAGATAGGCATAGGCCTCTTTAAGCTTACTGCGCAGTTTATATATTTTAAGCTTGGTTTTGCCCTTTTCAATTATTTCATCGGCTTTTTCGCTGCCCAAATCAAGAGCCGCTTTAGCTGTATCGCGAATTTCATCTATAAAGCTCATATTAATTTTTCCTTTCAAAAAGTTTTGTCCGTTATATATTATACAACTTTTTTAAAATTTTACAATATCGGATGAACCTATAAACTCTCTTATCATTGAATTTTCTGGAACTATATCGCTCGGAGCATCAAAAAACAGGTCAAGCTTCTCTGCAAGCTCTTTAAGGGTTTGGGCGTGCTTTTCATTTTTTATCTCCGACTTTTCTATAATGGGAAGAAGATAGTGATGGTAAATGCAGGGCTCATAAAAATGTGTAGTATCAATAACGGTGTCGGCAGAGTCCTTAAAAGGAATTATGTTTTTTATTTCCTCTCTGCAAACGCCATCCCACATATTAAGAGTGTTTTCAAGGCTACTGCCTCTAAAAAAATAGTCCCTAATCATACGACGCATCATTCTGAGAGTTCTTCTCTTTAAAACATAGCTGCCGTCCTCATTATAGATCTGGCTGTCGGGATTTACAAAAAGCTTATAAAAGCCCTTGCCGTCAAAAGCCTCAATGCCGTTTGTAAGTTCGGGGTTTATTGCGTGAAGTCCCTCAACAATAACTATGTCCTTCTCGCCGAGAACAAGCCTTTTAGCATTTTCGTTCTGTCTTTTTCCGCTGACAAAATCAAAATGCGGAACAAGCGCCTCTTTTCCCGACAAAATAAGAGAAAAGCACTTATGAATTTCGTCTAAATCAAGTGTGTAAACAGATTCAAAGTCGGTTTCTCCGTTTGGAAGGCGCGGCAAATCTTCTCTGTTTAAAAAGAAATCGTCAAGCGAAATATAAACTGCATTTTTGCCGCCGTTTGTTATTTTTTCCGAAAGCTTTCTTGCGGTTGTGGTTTTTCCCGAGCCGGACGGCCCTGCAAGAAGCACTATCTTATATTTATCGTCCCCCAAAAGCTTTTTGCAAACGCTTTCAAGTTGGTCATCATATCTTTTTTCACAAAGAGCAACAAAATCCGAAATTGATTTTTCAGCAAGTTCATTTACTCTTTTATCGGTTACAATTCCGTTTTCATTAAAAAGGATATTGTTCAAAGAAACTCTCCACCTCTCTTTTTCTGTTTATTATATTTTCAAATCCGTTTATATATTCAGCAGGATACTTATAATTAAATATTCTGTTTATCTCCTGATTATTCGGAGCCTTAAGCTTTGTAACGGCGCCTGCGCCGAGGGCCAAGATAGACTGCACCTCATCCATAATATAGATATTATAGTAACCCTCATGGCCTTTTTTACAATAACCCACATTTTCAAGGTTTGAAAGGGTTCCCTTTTGTCTGTACATATAATACGGGGCATATCCTCCGCCATAAAAATAATCAAAAGATGCTCCCACCATTTTTTCGGCAAGGCTTTCGCCGCTTTCGAAGGTGGTTTTGGCGCTTTGGGAGAGATCTGCCGCCCTTTTTACAGTTAAGGTGTGAAGTGTGATATTTTCCGGACTCAAACCGACCGCTCTATCAAGCGAATTGCAAAAGGACTTAAAGCTATCGCCGCTAAGGCCTGCAATAAGATCCATATTTATAGTTTTAAAGCCGACCTCGCGGGCAAGCTCATAAGCCTTTATGGTCTCATCTGTTGTGTGCCTTCTGCCGATAGTTTTTAAGACTTCGTCATTAAAGGTCTGGGGATTTATGCTGATTCTGTCTGCCCCCATTTTCTTTAAAACAAGCAGTTTTTCCAGCGTTACTGTATCGGGTCTGCCCGCCTCAACCGTGTATTCATTTAAATCCGACAAATCAAAGCAGTCGCCTATTTTTCCCATAAGAAATTCAAGCTCATTTGCTGACAAAGTTGTCGGAGTGCCGCCGCCGAAATAGACGCATTTAAGAGAAAGTCCTGCATTTTTGGCAATCTCAGCGGTAAACTCTATTTCTTTTGCAAGGTGCTCGACATAGCTCGGAATGACCGATGCAAACCTTTCAACCGAGGCTGAGACAAAGGAGCAATAGTTGCACCTTGAGGGGCAAAACGGGATTGAGATGTAAAGGCTGAAATCGCGTAGCTTTGATGCCGAGATTATAGGTCTTTCGGCCATAGCGGTCTGCCAGAGAAGCCTAAACTTTTGCTCGCTTACCTTATATTCATTTATGAATTTTTCTCTTATTTGAGGAATGCTCTTATTATCATCGAGCATACGGTGGACAAGTCTTGTAGGGCGCACACCCGTTAAAAGTCCCCATTTCTGAGTTTTGCCGCTTAAAGAGGAAAGGCAATCATACAAAAGCGCCGCCATCTGCCATTCTGTTTGGCTCTCTCCCTTTGCGCGAAGTTTTTCCCTATTCTCAGCAGTTTTATCCTCTGCCGATACTTTTACAAAAATCTCATCATCTCTTATTTCTGTAAGCACATAGTCGCCGACAGGCTCAAAAATGTCATATTTAATTTCAAGCTGTTTTGAGTGAAAGAACATTCTTGCTATGTTCTCCATTTCATAGCGAAAGGGATGATTATTTATTATGATCTGCATTTTATTTACCTTGCATATTCAATAAAATAAGGGTTATATTTCTTTTCAAATTCAAGGGTCGAGGGCTTTCCGTGGCCGCAAAGCAGGGTGTAATTTTTCTCAAGTGCGGCAATTTTCCGAACAGACTGGATCATAAGGCTGTCGTTACTTCCGTAAAGGTCTGTCCTGCCGACAGTTCCCTCTAAAACGGTGTCGCCCGTAAAGATAACATCTCCACAGAAAATAAGCATACAGCCGTTACTATGTCCGGGGGTTGACATAAACTCAAACTTAAGCTCATCAAGCTCCAAAAAGTCGCCGTCATCCACCTCTATGTCTGCACTGCAAAGTTCGGGGTGATTTGTAAAAATAAAGGAAAGGTCTTTTTCACCGTCACTGAGCATTTCGGCATCTCTGTGGTGAATTACAAGCTTTGCACCTGTTTTTTGCCGGAGCCTGCCTGCCGAGGCGGTGTGGTCATAGTGACCGTGGGTGAAAATGATATATTTTAAGCTTGCACCCGAATTTGAAAGAACATTGTCGATTTTTTCATAATCAAGGCTGGGGTCAATAATAACTGCATTGTTACTTTCTGTTATGACAACATAGGTGTTATTATCAAGCTTACCAGATACAACTGTTTCAATTTTCATTTTATTACCTCGCCTTAGGCATAATCTTTTCTGTGTCAAGCAGGACCGAAATAGGTCCGTCATTATTGACAGAAACCATCATATGCGCACCAAAAACTCCGCGTTCCACTTTTTTTACTCCGTTTTCAAGAAGTTTTTTACAAAAGTACTCATAAAGTCTGTTAGCCTCATCGGGCTGTTTTGCCGCCACATAAGAGGGGCGGTTTCCCTTTTTGGCATCTGCGCAAAGGGTGAAGTTTGAAATAACAAGTGCCTGACCATCGGTGTCGATCAAAGAAAGGTTCATTTTATCATTCTCGTCGGTGAAGATGCGAAGGTTTGCGATCTTCCTTGCAAGAAAATCGCATTCTTTTTCGCTGTCCGACTCAAAAACGCCGACAAAAACGGCAATTCCTCTATCTATTTTGCCAACAATTTTTCCATCCACACAAACGCCGGCCTCTTGCGATCTTTGAACTAAAGCTATCATTAATTTATAGCCCTTTCTACACTGTTAATATCGGGAATTTTGGAAAGTCTGTCAATAATGGATTTTAAGTGCTCTGTTCCCTCGGTGCTTATTGTAAGGAAGAAGAAGCTTCTTCCGTCCTTAGTTTCCTTTGCGCTTATATTGTGAATAGGCACGCGCATATTGGCAAATTGCGAACTGATATCAAGAAGCAGGTTGCTACGGTTGTTTGCCCAGATGTGAAGTGAAACATCATAGCTTGTCTTTTTGCCCTCGCTTGCCCACTTAACGCGCACCCAGCGCTCAGTGTCATTTTTAAGACCCTTTTGAGCATTGATACAATCTGCCTTATGGACAGATACGCCGCTTCCTCTTGTTATAAATCCGACAACGTCGTCTCCGGGCAGCGGGCTGCAGCATTTTGCAAATTTCACAAGACAGTTATCAAGTCCTTCAACTATAACGCCGCCGTTTTGCTTTCTGCTTTGATTTTCAGACACAACATCCTCAATAGAGAAATTCTTACTTTGTGCCTTAGCCTCTTTGACCGCCTTATTGTAATCCTCTTTTACCCTCGGCATAATTCGGGAAATGAGAATTCCGCCGTAACCTATTGCGGCATAGAAGTCATCAAGGTTTGTAAAGTGGTGACGCTTTGCGATATTTAAGATAAACTCTTCTCTGAGTTCAGGCCTTATACTTATAAGATTTCTTCTAAACTCTGCCTCAAGCTCATTTCTTCCCTGCTCGATATTTTCTTCTCTATATTCCTTTTTAAACCAGTTTCTTATCTTATTTCTTGCTTCACTGGTTGTAACAAGCTTTATCCAATCTCGGCTGGGGCCCTTGCCCTTGACATTGGAGGTGATGATCTCGACTATCTCGCCTGTTTTAACCTTATAGTCAAGCGGAACTATCTTGCCATCAACCTTAGCGCCAACGGTACGGTTACCGACCGCTGTGTGAATAGCATAGGCAAAGTCGATAATACAGGAGCCTGTGGGAAGCGAAATAACATCGCCCTTGGGGGTGAAAACAAACACCTCTTCGGGAGCAATGTCCGATTTTATGCTTCGGACTATCTCCTCAACGTCTTCAGATTCCTTTTGGGCCTCAAGCAGCTGGCGCACCCAGACAAGCCTGTCTTCAAGCTTATCCTTGCCGCTTACTCCGTGCTTATATTTCCAGTGCGCCGCAATTCCGTACTCTGCGGTGTGGTGCATATCCCAGGTGCGTATCTGCACCTCAAAGGGCACGCCCTCTTTGTCAATAACTGTGGTGTGAAGCGACTGATACATATTGGGCTTAGGGGTTGAGATATAGTCCTTGAATCTGTTGGGAATGGGACGGAACATATCGTGAATTATTCCGAGGATGTTATAGCAATCAATAACGCTGTCAACTATAACGCGCACGGCATAGATGTCATATATCTCCTCAAAAACCTTGCCCTGCATAAAGACCTTACGATAAATTCCGTAAACGCTCTTGACTCTTCCCTCAATAACTATATTTTCATTTTCACCAAGTCGCTCACGGATACGTTCTTTAATGCGGTTTAAAAATTCCTGTCTTTCTTCCTTTTGACCGACGAGCTTTTCGTCTATCTGCTCATAGCCAACAGGGTCAAGATGCTTTAAGGAAAGATCCTCAAGTTCCTCCTTAACCGCTCTGATACCGAGTCTGTGAGCAATGGGGGCAAAAACCTCCATAGTTTCAAGCGATTTATCTCTCTGTTTCTGCTCGCCGACATAGTCGATAGTTCTCATATTGTGAAGCCTATCGGCAAGCTTTATGATAACTACCCTTATATCCTGGCTCATTGCAAGCAACATTTTTCTGACATTTTCTGCCTGCTGTTCCTCTTTTGTGGTAAGCGGAAGAAGGCCCAATTTAGTAACGCCGTCAACAAGGGCGGCAACATCACTGCCAAACTTCTGTTCAACCTCTGACAAGGTTACCTCTGTATCCTCAACAACATCGTGAAGAAGCGAGGCAACAACGGCGTCTGTGTCCATTCCCATGTCGACAAGAATTTTTGCAACCGACAAGGGATGGATTATATAAGGCTCGCCCGATTTGCGTTTTTGCCCGTTATGAGCAATCTCTGCAAACTCAAAGGCTGCGACTATTTTTTCTTTATTAAGGCTTTTACTGTTTTTTTCAACAGCCTCTATAAGCTTATTATACAACTCGTTCATAAACTAAAATGCTCCTTTATTTCTGCAGATACCCCGAAATAAATTTCAGAATATCGCAACCAAACAGATCCTTTTTATCCTGAGCAGCGGGCAGGGTTAAACACCCGTTTACAGTTTCCAAAAGGTTTGCCTGTTCAAACGCCTTTAATATAACAGAGAGCTTGGCGCGGCTCATTTTTTCAGAGAAGATAAACCAAAGCATATCCTCTGAATCGCCAAAGCCGCCTACTTGTTTTATAAATCTATAAACCTCTGCGGCCTGCTCTCTTGTTGGCATAATGTGCTCTGCCTGCGCCTTGGAAAGCGGCTCTTTTCTCATTACAGCATCAAAAAGCTGTTTTTCTTTAAAGAAAAGGTCATCGTCAACGGCGCTTGGACGGATCGAAACCACCTGCACCGTTACCGACTGCTGACCTGCATATACATTAACCTTAAGTCTAACTAAAAGGTCTGCCTGACGGCCCTCAAGAAGCTTAAACTCATCGACGCTCTTTCCAAAATAAAGTGCAGTGTACTGAGTTTTACCGTCAGAAAGCGAAAACCTTGTATGCTTTGCATTTCCGATTGCCGAAAGCTTTTGCACGCTCTGGTCTAAAAGAGCAAAGGTCGGGCTTGGGTTATCCTTTCCAAAAGGCTCAAATAAAGACAGCTCTTTAACTGCGGCAAGGGTGATTTCAGAGGGCGAGATCACGGCATCCGCCGATATAAAGCTTTCGGGCATATACAAAAATTTATCGCGCGCATAATCATTTATAAGGCGGCGGAAAAGCGAGACCTTATCGCTATCGAGGGTTACGCCTACGGCAAGGCTATGTCCGCCGAACTTTGTGAATACATCGCCGCAGGAGCAAAGCGCATCAAAAAGCGAAAAGCCTTCAACGCTTCTGCCCGAACCCGTTGCGCTACCGCCGTCGTTTGAAAGCACGAGGGCGGGCTTACCGGTCATTTCGACCACCTTTGATGCGACGATACCAAGCACACCGTGGTGCCAGCCATCGCCGCAAACCACAATTACTCTATCGCTCAAAAGCGAGGGCTCTTTTTGAAACTTTACCTCTATCTGTTCAAGAATATCGTTTTCTATCTCTTTTCGTCTATTATTTTCGGCGCAAATTTCCTCGCAGAGCTCTGCGGCGTACTGCTCGTCATCGCAAATAAGCAGCTCTGCCGCGCGCCTTGCGCTTCCCATTCTGCCTGCCGCATTTATTCTCGGCACGATACTGTATGTAACGGCGTTTGAATTAATTTCGGCATCGGGTGAAAGCGAGGCATCTATAAGCGACAAGAGGCCGAGATTGCTGGTTTCTCTCATTTTTTCAAGGCCAAGCCTAACAATAGTTCTGTTTTCGCTGACAAGGGGAACGACATCGGCAATCGTTGCAACAGCGACAAGCTCGGCATACTGCTCAAATGCGCCGTTATAATCGCCGCCGTCAAGCGCAGCAACCAGCTTAAAGGCAACAAACGCGCCGCAGATATCCTTAAATTTACTTTGGCAATCTGCTCTGTGCGGGTCAACCACAATGCAGTCGGGAAGATTTGCCTGCGGCTTGTGATGGTCTGTTACCACAACCTCTATTCCGAGGCTTTTTGCAAGCTTTATCTCCTCTACTGCGGCAATTCCGTTATCAACAGTTATAATAAGCTGGCAGCCTTCATCGGCAAGCTTTTTTACGGCATCAGCATTAAGACCGTAGCCCTCTTTTTCTCTGTCGGGGATATAGAAGCTGACATCAGCACCCATCGCCTCTAAATAGGAATACAAAATAACGGTGGCGGTAACTCCGTCGGTGTCATAATCGCCGTAAACGGTTATTTTAAAGCCATTGTCCACAGCATCATTTATTTTTTCAGCCGCTCTATCCATATCCTTAAGCTCAAAGGGAGAATAAATGCTGTCACTTGTTGAAAAAAGCTCCTTTTCACCGATTGTATTTTTTCTTGCGGCGGCAACCTTTGCAGCAAGGGAGCAAACAGAATATTTCTGCGAAATCAATGAAAAGTCTTTACCTTGAGATATTTTCCACTTTTTAAATCTCAGCAAAATTATGCGCTCCCTTCTTTTTTAGATTATCAAGTTATTATAGCATATTTTATATGATTTATCAACAAAAATACAGAAATATACCAAAAAAAGTAAAAAACTGTGGTATTATAAAAATAAATGTGTTAAAATAAATAATATATTATTTATTTTATTTGGGAGAGGCTTAGAAATTATGGCAAAATCGCTATTAGATGAATACAAGGCACTTATAGCCGAAATCGAGCGACACAACCGTTTATACTATGACAACGACGAGCCTGAGATAAGCGATTACGAATATGATATGCTTATGCAGACTCTTAAAAAGCTTGAAACTGAAAACCCCGACATAGTTCTGCCCTCTTCCCCCACCCAAAAGGTTGGCGGAACGGCAAAGGCAGAGCTTTTTGCCCCTGTCGAGCACACTGTGCAGATGGGAAGCCTGCGAGACGTTTTTGATTTTGAGGATGTCAGGGATTTTGACAAAAAGGTTCGCGAAAGTGTGCCTGCCCCTGTTTATGTTGTTGAGCCTAAAATTGACGGTCTTTCGGTTTCTCTTGAATATCGTGACGGCAAATTTGTTCGCGGCTCAACGCGCGGCAACGGGTTTGTAGGCGAGGATGTTACTGCAAATCTTTTAACAGTTGAGTCCATTCCCAAAATCCTGCCTGAGCCGCTTGAATTTTTAGAGGTGCGCGGTGAGGTCTACATGCCGAGAGAGGTTTTTCTCTCGATTGCAAAGGCGCAGGAGGAAAAGGGCGAAAAGCCTTTTAAAAATCCCAGAAATGCCGCGGCAGGCTCATTAAGGCAAAAAAACAGCGAAATTACAAAAGAGCGCCGTCTTTCTATTTTTGTTTTTAACATTCAGCAGATCGAAGGAAAAGAGATAAAAACGCACAGCGAAAGCCTTGATTTTCTCGCTTCTCTCGGCTTTCCGGTCACCCCTTCATACAACACCTTTGAAAATATTGAGGATGTTATAAGCGAGATTGAAAAGATCGGAGAAAACCGCGGAAATTACTCCTTTGACATAGACGGAGCGGTTGTAAAGGTAAATAGCTTGTCAGAGCGCGAGGCGCTTGGCGCAACGGCCAAGTATCCTCGCTGGGCGGTTGCCTTTAAATATCCGCCCGAAGAAAAGGAGACCATTTTAAGAGAGATAGAAATTAATGTCGGGCGCACAGGCGCGCTTACTCCCACCGCGATTTTTGACCCCATTATGCTTGCAGGTACCTCTGTTAGCCGCGCGGTTTTACACAATCAGGACTTTATAAGCGAAAAGGATATAAGGCTTGGGGACACCATTGTTGTCAGAAAAGCGGGAGAGATCATTCCCGAGGTTTTATACAGCAAGTCGCACGCACAAAACAGTCAGCCTTATTTTATTCCCTCTCTCTGCCCGTCCTGCAACAGCCCTGTTTTTAAAAGCGACGACGAGGCGGTTATCCGCTGCATAAACCCTGCCTGCCCCGCACAGCTTTCGCGAAACATAATTCACTTTGCCTCAAAGCAGGCTATGGACATTGACGGCTTAGGTCCTGCGATCGTTGACACATTTATTGAAAATAAGCTCATTTCGTCTGCGGCGGATCTTTACAAGATAAAGGCCGAGCAGATAGAAAACATTGAAGGTTTGGGCAAAAAATCTGCTCAAAACTTTATTAACGCAATTGAAAACTCCAAGCAAAAGGACCTTTCAAATCTGCTTACCGCACTTGGAATCAGGCACATAGGTGAAAAGATTGCAGAGCTTATTTCTGAGAGGCTCAGTAGCATTGACGAGGTCATAAATGCCGATTTTGACACCCTTTGCAGCATAGAAGGGGTTGGCGAAGAGATGGCAAAAAGCATTATAAGCTTTTTCAGCGAGCCTCAGTCGCTTGAGCTTGTTTCCTCATTAAAAGCTTCGGGCGTTAATATGACGCATGAGGTCAAGCAAAAAGGCTCTAAATTTGCCGGTTTAACCTTTGTTTTAACGGGCACACTCCCTACCTACACAAGAGATGAGGCTTCAAAAATTATAGAAAACCTCGGCGGCAAGGTAAGCTCAAGTGTTTCTAAAAAGACTGCTTATGTTCTTGCAGGAGAGGAAGCAGGCTCCAAGCTTAAAAAAGCTCAGGATTTGGGAGTTAGAGTTATTACAGAACAAGAATTTATTAAAATGACAGAAAGCTGAAAAAATGAAAAGCAACGACAAAATACCATTTGACTCTTTTGTTAAAAGCGAGCATTGCCTGCAGGACGATCTTCCCCGCTCCCAAGGCGTTTTCAAAAACTCAGAGCGCAAGGGAAAGGACTTGAGCATTATTGCCTTATTGGCGGTTGCGCTACTTAGCATTGTGTTCTGCGTTTTCTATTTTAAAGATAGCTACGCTCAGGTCGATTATAATTTTAATGCAAGCGGCAATAACATTTTATCAATCGTTTCCTCAGAAGTTTCCTCCGAGGCTTATTCCGAGGTCCCTTCGCAGATTTCTTCGCAGGCCGTATCTGAAGCTTCTTCGCAGGTTTCTTCCGGCGTTTCCACATCTGCAGAGGGCAAGATAAACATCAACACCGCAGACATAGAAGAGCTTTGCGAGTTAAAATACATCGGTGAGGCAAAGGCGCTTAACATAGTCTCTTACAGGCTTGCTAACGGAAGCTTTAAAAGCATAGAAGAGATAAAGAATGTTAAAGGAATCGGAGATGCTATCTTTGACATAATAAAGGATGACATTTCTATTTAAGAAGGAGAAGTTTATGGTTTACGGAATTTTATGCGCAATGGACGAGGAATTCGGAATTCTCGAAAACGAAATCGCCGAAAAAGAGGTTACAGAAATTTATTCAAGGCGTTTTATTTCGGGAAAAATAAACGGGCAAAGGGTTGTTGCGGCCGTTTCGCGCATTGGCAAGGTTGCCGCCGCTTTCACAACTGCGGTTTTAATCGAGAAATTCAAGGTTGATGCGTTAGTTTTCTGCGGAATCGCAGGCGGACTTGGCGACAATGTTAAAATCGGCGACATAGTAATAGGCACCGGATGCGTTCAACACGATTTTTACCTTTCTGACTCAGACTTCTTCAGAATTCCGCTGCTTAATATTTCAAACATTCCCTGCGACAAGGCTTTGAGCGAAAAATGCTTAAATGCGGCAGCGGAGTTTTGCAAAGGCGAAAAAACAAAGGAAATTACAGAGTTTTTTGCCTCTGTTAATGTAAAAGAGCCCAAGGTACATACGGGAATTATCGCATCGGGTGACCAATTTATCAGCAGCGACCAAAAAAGGCTATGGCTTAAAGAGAACATAGAAAATGTGATGTGCTGTGAAATGGAAGGCGCCGCAGTGGCGCAGGCGGCATTTGAAGCGGGTGTTCCCTGCGCTATCATAAGGGTTATTTCAGACTCTGCCGACGGCGATGCCGAGGTTTCCTTTGACAAATTCGTGTCTGCCGCTTCGCTTTATTCAAGCGCCATAATCAAAAATCTTTTCAAATAAAAAAAGGCTCCCGATTGGGAGCCTTTTTTGTTAATTTTAAATTATTCAGCGTCTGCCTCTTCTGCAGGAGCGGCTTCGGCCTCAGCATCGCAATCGCAACCATAAGCACAGTCACAATCGTCGCAATCAAGGTCATCAAAATCATAATCATCAAGACAGAATTCTTCCTCAGCCTCTGCATCGCGGCGAAGCTTTAAGAAATAAAGAATACCCGCAACTGCGGCGGCAACAAGAGCAACAAAACCAATAAGTGCTAAAACCTTTTTCATATTAAAAACCTCCATTTAACATATTCATTAATTATATTATATCCTCTATACTTAAAAAAATCAAGTAAAAAAAGAGAAGGTTTCCCTTCTCTTTTAATTTTTTAAAGTATTATGCTCTCGCCTGTCATCTCTTCGGGCTGACTGAGCCCTAAAATTTTGAGCATTGTGGGAGCGATATCTGCAAGCACGCCGCCCTCTCTTAGCTCGCAAGGATAGCCTACTACACAAAAAGGAACAGGGTTTGTAGTGTGTGCGGTGAAGGGCTCACCCTTTTCGTCGCGCATATGGTCGGCATTTCCGTGGTCGGCTGTTATAAGCATTGTGCCGTCCATCTTTAAAACGGCATCATAAACTCTGCCAACGCAGGTGTCAACCGCCTGTACTGCCTTAACTGCGGCATCAAATACGCCTGTGTGTCCTACCATATCGCAGTTTGCAAAGTTAAGAACTATGACATCGTATTTTCCGCTTTCGATACGCTCTACAACATTGTCTGTAACCTCATAGGCGCTCATTTCGGGCTGAAGGTCGTAGGTTGCAACCTTGGGAGATGCAACTAAGCATCTATCCTCGCCCTCATAAACCTTTTCAACGCCGCCGTTAAAGAAGAAGGTTACATGAGCGTACTTCTCTGTTTCGGCAATTCTAAGCTGTGAAAGTCCGTTTTTGGAGATATACTCGCCAAAGGTGTTTACAAGCGACTGAGGCTTAAACGCAACAGAAACGTTAGGCATTGTTGCGTCATACTGTGTCATACATACAAAGTGAGGCAGTATTGCGCCGCCGCGTCTTTCAAAGCCTGCAAAATCGGGATCTACAAAGCATCTTGTAATTTCTCTTGCTCTGTCGGGGCGGAAGTTAAAGAAAATAACAGAATCAACCGACTTGATTCCCGCATTTTCAGCGCACACAACCGGCACTACAAACTCATCGGTTACGCCGTCTTCATAAGAATCGCGAACTGCCTGTACAGCGTCAGCAGCTTTATTTCCCTCGCCATAAACCATTGCACTATAGGCTTTTTCAACCCTTTCCCAACGGTTATCGCGGTCCATTGCATAGTATCTTCCCATAACGGTTGCAATTTTACCAACACCGATTTCGTCAAGCTTGCTTTGCAGCTCAGCAACAAAATCTGCGCCCGAAGCAGGGGGAACATCGCGTCCGTCAAGGAAGCAGTGAACATAAACTGCCTTAACGCCGAGATTTTTAGCCATCTCGATAAGGCCGTAAAGGTGCTCATTATGGCTATGAACACCGCCGTTAGATAAAAGGCCCATAAAATGAAGCGCGCTGTTATTATCTGCGGCATTTTTCATGGCGGCAACGAGCGCCTCATTTGAGTTTACAGTGCCTTCCTTAATATTCTTGGTAATGCGGGTAAGCTCCTGATAAACGATTCTTCCAGCACCGATATTGGTGTGGCCGACCTCGCTATTACCCATCTGTCCATCGGGAAGTCCGACATCGCCGCCCGAAGCGCCGATTTCAGTTATAGGATTTTCGGAAAATATTTTATCAAGATTGGGAGTTTTGGCGGCAAAAATTGCGTTATCCATCTCGGGTGCATTTCCAAAACCATCCATTATAGTTAAAACCAAGGGTTTTTTACTCATTTTAATTTCCTCTTTTTTATTTATTTGCTTGCAGCCTTTACGATTACGCCAAAATCTACTGCTTTAAGCGATGCGCCGCCGATAAGACCGCCGTCAACATCGGGCTTGGAAAGAAGTTCTTCTGCGTTTGCGGCGTTCATAGAGCCGCCATACTGAATGGTAACCTTATCTGCAACCTCTTTGCCGTAAAGCTTTGCAACAGTCGCTCTGATGCAGGCATTAACCTCGTTTGCCTGCTCAGCAGTTGCGGTTTTACCTGTGCCGATTGCCCAAACAGGCTCATAAGCGATGATAACCTTTTCCATCTGCTCGGCAGTTACATTCTGAAGAGCAATCTTTGTCTGCATAGCGACAAGCTCTTCGGTTATCCCCTGCTCACGCTGCTCCAAATATTCGCCAACGCAAACGATGGGAATAAGGCCCTCAGAAAGTGCCGCAAGGGTTCTCTTATTTACTGTAACATCGGTTTCGCCAAAGTAGGTTCTTCTTTCAGAGTGGCCGATTATAACATACTCAACGCCCATTTCCTTGAGCATAGGAGCGGAAATTTCGCCTGTGAAGGCACCGCTCTTTTCAAAGTGGCAGTTCTCTGCGCCAACCTTGATGTTTGTGCCCTTAGTTTCACGAAGGGCAGTTTCAAGATCAACGTAAGGAACACAAATGACTACATCGCAGTTTGCATCCTTAACTGTTTCTTTAAGTTCTGTTATGAGAGCCTTTGCCTCAGAAGGAGTTTTATTCATTTTCCAGTTACCGGCGATAACTGCTTTTCGCAAATTTTTATTCATTTTGGTTTCCTCACTTATTACAAAGTTGCAGGCAGCCTATAAAAGCCGCCTGCATTTAAGTTTTTTATTTCTCTTCAAGGCAGGCAATTCCGGGAAGCTCTAAGCCTTCAAGGAATTCTAAAGATGCGCCGCCGCCTGTGGAAACGTGGCTCATCTTATCAGCAAAGCCAAGTTTTTCAACTGCTGCTGCGCTGTCGCCGCCGCCGATGATTGAAATAGCGCCCGACTCAGCGATAGCCTTTGCAACAGAGCTGGTACCTGCGGCAAAGTGCTCCCACTCAGAAACACCCATAGGTCCGTTCCAGATAACTGTTCCTGCACCCTTAAGGGTTTTTGCATAAAGCTCCTGAGTTTTCTCGCCGATGTCAAGGCCCATCCAGCCATCAGGAATAGAATCGGAATAGATGGACATATACTCGGAATCCTCTTTATATTCACGGGCAATAACGTTGTCAACAGGGAGAAGGAAGTTTACCTTTTTCTCCTTTGCCTTTGCTAAAATTTCTTTTGCAAGGTCAAGCTTATCCTCTTCGCAGATAGAGCTTCCAATTTCATAGCCGAGAACCTTAAGGAAGGTGTATGCCATTCCGCCGCCGATGATGATGGTGTCACATTTTTCAATAAGGTTATTTAAAACGCCGATCTTATCGGAAACCTTTGCACCGCCTAATATTGCAACAAACGGTCTCTTAGGATCTTCAAGAGCCGCACCCATAATGCCGATTTCCTTCTGAATGAGGTAACCGCAAACCGAAGGCAGATAGTGAGAAACGCCCTCTGTAGAAGCGTGTGCTCTATGAGCAGTTCCAAAAGCGTCGTTTACAAAGATCTCAGCAAAGGAAGCGAGTTTCTTTGCAAAATCGGGATCGTTCTTGGTTTCTTCCTTGTGAAAACGAACATTTTCAAGAAGGGCAACCTCGCCATCCTTTAAAGAGGCGGTGATAGCCTCGGCATCGGGACCGATAACGTCCTTTGCCATTTTAACCTCACAGCCCAAAAGCTCAGAAAGTCTTTCTGCTACGGGAGCAAGTGAAAATTCGGGCTTGAACTCGCCCTTGGGACGACCCATATGTGAGCAGAGGATAACCTTTGCTCCGTTATCTTTAAGATAGGAAATGGTTTTAAGGGCGCCGCGAATTCTCTTATCGTCAGAGATTTTGCCATCCTTAAAAGGAACGTTAAAATCGCAACGGACTAAAACCTTTTTACCCTTAACATTAATGTCTTCAACAGTTTTTTTGTTAACAGATGTCATTTCTATATTCTCCTTTTTCAATAATTTCAATTTTTCTTTTTTATTACCTAAACTATTCTATACTATTATGCCAAATATTTCAAGATAAATTTTTAACAAAAAATCGTTTTTTTGAATAAATTAGTCATTTTTTTACATTTAATCAAAAAGTGTACCGAAATTTTGGAGTTTTGGGAAGTTCCACTGGCGCAAAACCTCATAAACTCCTATTGCAACCGAGTTTGAAAGATTTAGGCTTCTCGCCTCACTTATCATAGGCATTCGCACGCATTTTTCGCGGTTTTTAAGAAGCAGGCTTTCGTCAAGTCCCTTATCTTCCCTGCCGAAAAACAGGAAACAACCATCAGGATAATCTACATCACTATAGACCTGCTTTGATTTTGTGCTGAAAAAATAAAACTTTTCTTCCTGTCCTGCGTGGATATTTAAAAAATCGGCAAGGCTATCGTAATAGGTGATATCAAGCATATGCCAATAATCAAGGCCCGCGTGTTTAAGCTTTTTATCGTCGACTGTAAATCCCATTGGTTTTACAAGGTGAAGTCTTGCTCCTGTAACGGCGCAGGTTCTTGCAATGTTTCCTGTGTTTTGCGGAATTTGAGGTTCAACAAGTACAATGTTAATTTGTGACATAATTTTTCCTTTATTCTTTGTGTTTTAATTTAGTTTTTGGGGCAAAATAGTAGCGTAAACAGATAGAAAGGAGCACTAAAATGAAAAAGAGATCAAGCAATCTGGCAACCGGAATGGCTATAGGAATTGCAACCGGCGTTGCACTCGGGGCATTTGGGGCAATGCAGATGCCCGGCGTCGTCAATTCAAGATTTATGAGAAATGCAAAAAAATCGCTTAAAAAGAATGCATCTAAGGTTGTTGGCAGTGTTGAAAGTTTTATCGACTCGGTTCCCAAAATGCTCGGATAATTTTACAAAGGGATGATTTCATTTTTTGAAATCATCCCTTTGTGTTTTATTTCTGTTTAAAGTAAAGCTCTGTTAAAACCTTAAAGCTTGAGAGGTCAACAATTTCGATATTTACATAGTCATTATCGAAAATAAGTCGCCAAGGACGGGATTTGCCGTTTTTAAGGGTTCCGAATTCTTCCTTAGGGAACTCAAAATAGGCTCCGCCTATGTTATCATCTTCCTGAGTTTTAACGGTTATGTTTCCGTCAATATCATAGATTTCGTGGCCGGTGAAGTTTCTCATATATCCGTCAACAACAAGGTCGCCATCCTCATTAAATCTTGCGTGATAGCCAACAAAGTTTACACCCTCGCGGATGCCACCGTTTTCATCAATGCTTTTAAGACGACGCTCGTGCTCAGCGGTTCTTTCCTCGGTTTTTTCAGAAGCAAGAGCATTTGGGCCATAGCTTACAGGGCTTTGGGTTTCAGAAACTATAACACCTGCAATAATGCCGCCCAAAAGGACAACTACAAGTGCTATGCAAAGGATGATAACTGTTTTTTTCTCTCCCTTTTTCTTTGAGCCCTTGGCATAATCTGCAGACTGACGATTAAGCTGTTCAAGCTCATTTAAAACCACATCTATTTCCTGGTTTTTTTGTTTTTTAGCCATAATTTTTCTCCATCCGTTTTAATATAGATTAAATTCTACCACAAAACAAATTAAATCACAAGCATTATTTATAAGAAAGGGCAATAAAAAGGGTATTAAACGTTGGGTTTTCCATATAGGAAAACCTGCTTGTCACCTTGAAAACTTCTTTTCCCATATTGCTATTTGCTTTTGTAACGATTGCCTTATAATTTTTAGAAAGGAAGGCTTTTGCATCGTTAAGAGAGATATTATCTGCAAATTTTATGGAAGCATATTTATAGCTGTTGTTTGCTGCAAACACAAAGGTTTTTGCAAAGTTATCTACAGTAAGGCTTGAAACCTTAAGGCCATAATAATTAAAGAAGTTGTATTTTGTGGCTGTTGCCGAAGGAACAGAAACAATATTTCCCGAAATCTTATGGTCCTTTTTAACCTCGCGCTCGGTAATATTAAAATAGTCAAACTCGAGAACTCCGCCGGAAATTCCGCTTATAACAGGGTCATCTGAGGTGACATCAACATGATAATACTCTCCGTCGAGCTTTACCATATTCCAGGCGTGAGATTCCCAGCCGTTATAGCCGTTAAGTTCGCCCTTAACTGTTATGCACTGGATGCCGACCAGCCGTGCAAGGTGCTGGAATGCATAGGTGTAACCCTCGCAGACCGCGGTTCCATCAACAAAAACACCGTACATATTGTGGGCATTTGGTGCCTTATATGTAGTGTCATATTTGCAGTTATTAATGATGTAGTCGTGGATAAAACGCTCACGCTCGATAAGCGACATTGAGGTTTTTATCTTGCTTAAGACCTTATCAATGCTCAAATTAAGCTTATCGTCCATCGCCTTTATTTTGGCTCTGTCGCCTCCGCAAAGCATTGCACTTAACGAAAATTTGAGGACCAGATTATCGCCCGTTGTGTAATTATAGCTGTTTCCTCTCCAGAAGTGCTGAGGATAATCATCTCTGTAATATTCGTAGGCTCTTAAAACTTCCTGCTTTGTGATAGCAAAATCAAAGGTTACCTCTTTTTGATAGTTTCCAAACTTCTCTGCAAAGAGTTTATAAGCCTTTTTCTCTGCCTGTGTTCCCTTTTTCTCAAGTTCCTTCCAACCGTAATATTGGTCTTCTGAAATTGGGGTTACCGGAATGTTTACAACAGGTGCTTTTGATGAGGTTGCAGCAGAGGTTGTTGTAGTTGTGCTCGACGCAGGTTTACTTACCGTTGACGACACGGGTTTTTGGCTGCTTTGCTGTTTTTTTGAAGAGGTTTCATTTCTTTCAGATGCAGTCGAAGTCACTATTTCCCATTCATAATCAGATGAATTTTCATTTTGTTTATTGGAGGATGACTGCCCAGAGCTATCCCCTACCTGATTTTGTCCGCTTTGACTTTGATTTTGACCTTGGCTTTGGGTTTGGCTCTCTGCACCGCCAAGCTCGGAGCTTTGGTTTTCAGATACCGAGTCTGACGAAGAATTGGGAATCACCTTTTCACAAGAAGAAAGCATCAACCCTAAGATAATGCATACTGACAGAACTGCAAACAATTGTTTTTTCATTATTTTTCCTCCTCACAATCTACAAGCAGTTTATAAAGCTCATTTTTTCTAAAGCCGCTCTGCTTTGCACAAAGCCTTGCGGCATCATTTTTGCTTTTTCCCGAGCGCACAGACTCAAGCATTATTTCAAGGCAATCCTTTAGCGTAAGCTCCTCTTTTTTCTTTTCTGCACCCTCAAGGACAAGCACATATTCGCCGCGAGGATCGTTTTGCTCGTAATAGGCAATTGCCTCATCGATACTTATGAGCAAAACCTCTTCGTGAAGCTTTGTAAGCTCGCGGCAGAGCGATATTTTTCTTTCACCGCCGAAATACTTTTTAAAATCGGCAAGGGTTGCCTTTAATTTATGGGGCGCTTCATAAAAGATCATTGTTCTGCTTTCGTTTTTCAGTTCCTCTAAATGCTCAAATCTGCTTTTTTTAGCGGTGGAAAGAAAGCCCTCAAAGCAAAATCTGCTACAGGAAAGCCCGGAAACTGCAACGGCAGACATTGCGGCAGTCGGCCCCGGGACAACCTCTATGGCTATTCCCTGCGCTCTGCAAAGCGCAACAAGGTCTTCACCCGGGTCAGAAATGCAGGGCATTCCTGCATCCGAAACCACGGCGCAATTTTCACCGCTCAAAATTCGCGCAACTATCTGCTCTCCTTTTTGAGCGCGATTGTGCTCATAATAGCTAACAAGCGAGTTTTTTATTTCAAAATGGTTTAAAAGTTTTAATGTAACTCTTGTATCCTCGGCGGCAATAAAATCCACCTTTTTCAAGGTTTCAACGGCTCTCGGCGTCATATCCGAAAGGTTGCCGATAGGCGTTCCAACAACATAAAGCTTTCCAGACATCTATTCACTTCCCACGCAAGAGTAAATTATATTCATTTCGTTTTGTCCGCTTTCGGAATTTACAACAAGCGGCGGCAAAACCTCTAAAAACGGGTTTGCTCCTTTTTTGCCCTCTACAAGCACAAGCCAGGGCTTTTGCTCTGCCCTTGTGTGTATCATCCTAAGCCTTTTTGGTTCGATAGTGTTTTTTCGCATGGCGTCAATGAGATCGCAAAGGCGCTCAGGCTTAAAGCAAACGCAAAATCTTCCGCCGTGCTTTAAAAGGGTTTTGGCAGAGAGGGCGGCATCATAAATGTTAAAGGTGTTTTCCTCTCTTGCAAGCGAGCGCTGTGCATCGGGGCATTTTGCGCCGCTGTTTTCCTTATAATAAGGAGGATTGCAGATAACTAAGTCAAAATCCGTGTTTCCGACGTTTTGCTTAAGGAGCGAAATATCTCTTGCATCGCCGCAAACTGCGCGAACATTATCGATGCCGTTTTTTAAAACCGCTTCATTAATGAGCTCTACAGCATCCTCCTGTATTTCAAGGGCAACAATTTCGCAATTCTTTTTTCTTTTGGCTATAAGAAACGGAATAATTCCGCATCCTGAGCCTATATCGCAGATTTTTTTAGCAGGGCGGCTTAAAGCAAAGCTTTCAAGCAAAACAGCATCGGTTCCAAAACGGTGCTGTCTTGTTGTGGCAACCTCAATGCCGCCTATATCCTGCCACTCTATAAGTTTTTTATCCAAGCTCATTAAAAAATCAGCATCCTTGAATTTGTGTGTCTCGGAGCGACCTCTAACTGAAAATCCACTCCTATTTTAAGGCCCGACTGTGTAAGAGCGCATTTTATAGTTTCAAAAGCAACCTGCGGGGTGTTATTCTGCTCGCTTAGGTGCGCAAGCACAAACCTTTTATTGCCTTTTTTTATAAGCTCAAGGACGGTTTTAGCGCAGTCGTTATTGGAAAGGTGACCGCAGGCGCCCGAAATGCGCTGTTTTAAAAGAAATGGATATGCAATATTGCACATAAGCATTCCATCATCATAATTTGCTTCTATAATATTCATATCGGCCTTTACTATATGCTCAAAAACCGAGTCATCAATATGGCCGACATCGGTTGAATAAACCACAGTTCGATTATCTGCAGTTGTAACCCTGAATCCCACTGCGTCGGCGGCATCGTGATACACCGAAAAGGCATAAAAGCTCGTTCTCCCCAAACAAACAGGGGCGTGCTTTTCAATAATATGTATATTCTTTTCTGCCTCGGGGCAGGTTGAGATCAGTTTTTCAGCCGTTTTATCTGTGGCGTAAACAGGAATATCGGTGTGTTTACAGAAAACCTGCAGACCTTTGATATGGTCAGAATGCTCATGGGTTATAAGCAAGGCTTCGACATTTTCAAGAGAGAGACCTGCCTCTTCAAGCGCGGCCTTTGTTTTTGAAAAGCTTAAACCTATATCAACAAGCACTCCGCTCACGGCATCACCTATAAAGCAGCTGTTCCCGCTGCTGCCGCTTGCCAGCGTAAAAACCCGTGCCATAAAAACCGCCTTTCTTAAAAGAAAAGGCAAAGAAAGGAGCAAAAGCACCCCTCTTTGCCGAAACTAACATTTTTTAGATTGCGGCAGAAATCTGTAAGTCGGGAACCTCGATCCTTCTGATGTCTGCTCCAAGGCTACTTAATTTAAGCTCAAAGTCCTCATAGCCTCTTTCAATATGGTAAATATCCTCGACCTCGGTCTCACCGTCACCGCAAAGGGCTGCTATTACAACTGCGGCACCTGCTCTCAGGTCGGTGGCCTTAACGGGAGCGGCTTTAAAGCAGTCTATCCCCTCAATTACAGCCATCTTTCCGTCCACCTTAATATCGGCGCCCATTTTCTGAAGCTCGTAAACATAGCGGAATCTGTTATCCCAAACGCCCTCGGTTATTGTGCTTGTCCCTTCTGCAAGGCAGGCAACAACAGCCATCTGAGGCTGCATATCTGTCGGAAAACCGGGATATGGCAGGGTTTTGATGTCAATTTTGGTGAGTTTATTAGGGGCAGAAATTCTAATTGCCTCGTCAAATTCCTCAACCTCTACACCCATTGCCTCAAGCTTTGCAGTTATAGGCTTCATATGCTTAGGAATAACGTTTTTAACAAGGACATCGCCACCTGTTGCGGCTGCGGCCACCATATATGTTCCCGCTTCGATCTGGTCGGGAATAATGGCGTATTCTGTGCCGTGCATTTCAGAAACACCGTGAATTTTAATAACATCGGTTCCGGCGCCCATAATGTTTGCACCCATAGAGTTTAAAAAGTTTGCAAGGTCAACTATATGAGGCTCTTTGGCAACGTTTTCTAAAATTGTTACGCCTGTTGCTCTTACGGCCGCGAGCATAACATTCATAGTTGCTCCGACAGAGACCTTATCAAAGAATATTTGGTTACCAATAAGGTGATCGGCATGGACATCGAGCATACCCTCTTCGATGTCAACAACCGCTCCAAGACCCTCAAAGCCTTTTTTATGCTGGTCGATAGGGCGCACACCGAAATCACAGCCACCCGGCATAGAAACCTTTGCGTGACCATATCTTGCGAGCATACAGCCCCAGAAATAATAAGAGGCGCGCATATTGCAGGTAAGCTCGTGGGGAATGGTTGTGGTTACAAGATGGGTGGTGTCGATCTCAACGGTCGTTTTGTTGATATATCTCACCTTTGCACCAAGCTCTGATAGAATTTTCAAGGTTGTAAAAACATCTCTGATGTCGGGAACATTTTCAATTGTGCAAACACCTTCGGCCAAAACTGTTGCCGAAAGGATTGCAACTGCGGCATTTTTTGCGCCGCTAACCGTTACCTCGCCTTTAAGCGGATTACCTCCGCGAATGACATACTTTTCCAAAACAGCACTCTCCCTGTTTTTTTATGTTAAATAAAGTTATAATCAAATTACACAATACTTCTATTGTATTATACTATACCTTAACAAAATAATCAAGAGGTATTATTTGTTTTTTATTTACTAATTTATAACATTTATTCTGCTTTTAGCTTCGTCCAAAAGTTCGCGGCACAAAGTTACCTGTCTATCGCACATTTCATCTATTTTAGGCGGGCGCTCATACTCTGTCAAAAGTGACGAAAAGGCTGTGTAGAGCGCATTTTGGCAAAAATATGCACGCAGAAGCATATCTGTTTCAAGTTCGATCCTGCTTTTTGGTTTTTCATCATTTTGGTCTGTTTTAAGCTGCTCATAAAAAAGTCGGTTTATGGCGCAGATCTGCTCATACTTCTTTTTAAGCTGAGGATCCTGTGTTTTTTCGGCATAATTTTTCATTTCATCTGCCGCCCAAGCCTGCATATCTGCAAGATTGCGCTTTTCTTTTTCCTGTTTATTTTGCATTTTAAATTCCTCCCGTTTTATTTTTTGAAAACTTTTCTTAGTTATTCTTAAAGCGAAAATTGCATTTTTTTGAAAAAAGACTTGTTTTTTTAAAACAAATTTGTTATAGTTAAATAGTTAAAATGCAGGGACTGAGGAAAGTAACCTATACAAAGGTGCAAAGAGAGGTCTGCCGCGGCTGAAAGCAGGCTCACGGATGTATCGGCGAAGTTCCCTCACGAGCAGATCTGCTGAAACCTTTTGGCATTAGGCGGATACGGTATGCACCGTTATATGCAAAAAGAGTGTTTGCTCTTGGTTTCAAGGCAAAAAAACGGGTGGTACCGCGGAAGTAATTTAAGGCTTTCGTCCCTTTTAACTTAATGTTAAGGGCGAGGCTTTTTTTATTTGTATTTTTTCAGAAAGGATCTTATATATGAAAGAACAGTTAATTGCGATCAAATCGCAGGCAGAGGCGGAAATTTCTGCCGCTTCTGACAGCGCTCAGCTCGAAGCTCTCAGAGTTCGTTTTCTCGGCAAAAAAGGCGAGCTTACAGCAATTCTCAAGCAGATGGGTTCTCTTTCCCCCGAGGAAAGACCTATTGTGGGACAGCTTGCTAACGAGGTAAGGAGCGCGCTTGAAGAAATTCTCACAAAAAAGAGCGAGGAACTCAAAACTGCCGCAATGGCAGAAAAGCTCAAAGAAGAGGCCATTGACGTTACTCTTCCGGGCAAAAAGCAGGAGCTTGGTCACAAGCATCCTCTCACCCTTGTTTTAGACGACATCAAGCAGATGTTTTTAGGAATGGGCTTTGACATTGTGAGAGGTCCCGAGGTTGAAACAGATTACTACAACTTTGAGGCTCTCAACATTCCCAAAGGCCACCCTGCAAGAGACACTCAGGATACATTCTACATCACCGAAAATATCCTTTTAAGAACACAGACCTCGCCTGTACAGATTCGTACAATGGAAAAGATGAAGCCCCCGATAAGAATTATCTCTCCCGGCAGGGTTTACCGTTCCGATGCCGTTGACGCGACTCACTCCCCCGTTTTCCATCAGATCGAGGGACTTGTGGTTGACAAGGGCGTTACAATGGCAGACCTTAAGGGAACCTTAGAGCTTTTTGCAAAGAAGCTCTATGGTGAGGATTCAAAGGTTAGATTCCGCCCTCACCACTTCCCCTTCACCGAGCCCTCTGCTGAGGTTGACGTTATGTGCTTTAACTGTCAGGGCAAAGGCTGCAGTCTTTGTAAGGGCGAAGGCTGGATTGAAATCTTAGGTGCAGGAATGGTGCATCCCAAGGTTCTTTCCATCTGCGGAATTGACCCCGAGGAGTACAGCGGATTTGCATTTGGTATGGGTCTTGAAAGGCTTGTTATGCGCCGCTATCAGATAGACGATATGCGTCTTTTCTTCGACAACGATATTAAATTCTTAAACCAGTTTTAATGAAAGGAGTGCGGAAAAATGAAATTATCTAAAAAATGGCTTAACGATTATGTTCCCTGCGACAAGGAAAACCGCGATTTCTTTGAAGCGCTTACAATGTCCGGCTCCAAGGTTGAAAGCTGGGAAGTAGAGGGCGAAGAAATTTCCAATGTTGTAATTGGTAAAATATTAAAGATTGAAAAGCATCCTGATGCCGACAAGCTGGTTGTTTGTCAGCTTGATGTTGCAAAGGATGCGCCTATTCAGATAGTAACAGGCGCCGACAATGTTTTTGAAGGCGCTATTGTTCCTGTTGCACTTGACAATTCCACCCTGCCCGGTGGAGTTAAAATTAAAAAAGGTAAGCTTCGTGGCGTTGAGAGCTGCGGAATGCTCTGTTCTCTTAAAGAGCTCGGACTTACTGTTAATGACTTTCCCTATGCTATTGAAAACGGAATTTTCATCATTGAAGAGGAATGTGAGATAGGTCAAGATGTCCGCTCGGCTCTCGGACTTAATGACACAGTCTATGATTTTGAGATAACCTCAAACAGACCCGATTGCCTTTCTGTTTTAGGTCTTGCAAGAGAGGTTGCCGCAACCTATAAGCTTCCGCTTAACATCAAAACACCCGAGGTTAAAGGATGCGGCGGCGATGTGAACGAGATGCTCTCAGTTACGGTTGAAAACGCCGAGCTTTGTCCCAGATACACCGCTAAGATCGTTAAAAATGTTAAGATCGAGCCCTCTCCCCGCTGGATGAGAGAGCGCCTTCGCGCACACGGAGTTCGTCCTATCAACAACCTCGTTGATATTACTAACTTTGTTATGCTCGAATACGGTCAGCCTATGCATGCTTTTGACCTTCGTTACATTAATGATGGCAAGATCGTTGTAAGAAACGCTGTAAAGGGCGAGACCATTACAACTCTTGACGGAATAGAGCGTCCTCTTTCTCCCGAAATGCTTGTTATTGCCGACAGCAAGGCACCTGTTGCAGTTGCCGGTGTTATGGGCGGAGAATACAGCGGGATCATGGACGACACCAACACTGTCGTGTTTGAGTCGGCTGTGTTCCTCGGCTCAAGCGTTAGAAAAACTGCTAAGAAGCTCGGTATGCGTACCGAAGCATCGGGAAGATTTGAAAAGGATCTTGACAGACAAAACACACTTCCTGCTCTCATGCGCGCCTGCGAGCTTGTTGAAATGCTTGGTGCCGGCGAAGTAGTTGACGGGATTATAGACGTTGACAATTCAAACAAAGAGCCTGTTACAATTAAGCTTGACTGCAAGTTTATAAACGAATTCTTGGGTATTTCGCTTTCCTGCGACGAGGTGATCGCTTATCTTGAAAGAGCAGGATTTAAGGTTTCAGACGGTGTTGTTACAGTTCCCAGCTACCGCACCGATGTTTATCACAAGGCAGACCTTGCAGAAGAGGTTGCCCGTTTCTACGGATACAACAACATTCCTTCCACTACTATAAGAGGAACTGCAAAAGGCTCGCTTACCGACAGACAGAAATTTGATGGTCTTGTAAATGAAACCATGAGGGCTTGTGGACTTACCGAGATACTCACCTATTCATTCATAAGTCCCAAAAATCTTGACAAGCTTTGCATTCCTCAGGGCGATGAGAGAAGAAACCCCGTTGTTATCTCAAATCCTTTAGGTGAGGACACCAGCATTATGAGAACATCTACACTCTCTTCAATGCTTGAGATCCTTTCCAAAAACTACAACAACCGCAATCTTTCGGCAAATCTTTATGAGGTTGCCGCCGAATACAAAAACCAGGGCGCAGATGTTCTTCCCATTGAAAGGGACATTTTAACCCTCGGAATGTACGGCACCGAAACAGATTTCTACTCAATCAAGGGTGTTATCGAAACTCTGCTCCAAAAGCTTAATGTAAAGGACGTTTCCTTTACGGCGATTTCCGATGATGCCACCTTCCATCCCGGAAGATGCGCCGCAGTTTATTCGGGCGACACTAAGCTTGGCGTTTTGGGCGAAATTCATCCCACCGTTCTTAAAAATTACGAGATCGGCACAAAGGCTTATTGTGCTACCATTTCCATGGACACACTTTTTGAATGCCAGAACACCGATATTTTATACAAGCCTCTTCCCAAATTCCCTGCCGTAAGTCGTGACCTTGCCTTAGTTTGTGACGAAGGGTTACCTGCAGGAGAAATCGAGAAGACAATCTATGAAGCGGCAAGAAAGCTTATAGAAAGCATCACACTCTTTGATATTTACCGCTCCGAAGCACTCGGAAAGGATAAAAAGAGTCTTGCATTTAACATTTCCTTAAGGTCAAGCGAAAGAACCCTTACGACCGAAGAGGCCGACAACGCCATTAAAAAGATCTTAAAAGCACTTGAAAACATAGGTGTTACGCTAAGATAACATAAGCCCTGCAAAGTAAAATTCTTTGCAGGGTTTATTTTTTTAAAAATTACCAAAAAATATGCAAAAAAGACTTGCCAAAGCCAAACACTTGTGATATAATTGTTCGGTAAAACGCACGCTATGCAATTGCGGGACAGTGCCTAATCTTAGGTTACCTCGTAAAATGCGCATGGCGGAGGTTAAAAACTGTTAGGAGGAAAAACAAATGTCAGTAGTTTCAATGAAACAGCTTCTCGAAGCAGGTGTTCACTTTGGACACCAGACCAGAAGATGGAACCCCAAAATGGCTCGTTACATCTTCACAGAAAGAAACGGAATTTACATTATTGACCTTCAGAAGACCGTTAAGTGTCTTGAGCAGGCATATATGTTTGTCCGTGACGTTGCCGCAAACGGCGGCGAGATCCTTTTCGTAGGTACCAAAAAGCAGGCTATGGATTCTGTTAAGGAAGAGGCCATCCGTGCAGAAGCACACTTTGTCAACGCTCGTTGGCTCGGTGGTATGATGACCAACTTCAAGACCATCCGCAGAAGAATTGCTCGTTTAGAGCAGCTTCGCACCATGCAGGAAGACGGAACCTTTGATGTTCTCCCCAAGAAAGAGGTTGTAAAGCTCAATCTCGAAATCGAAAAACTCGAAAAGTTCCTCGGCGGTATCAAAGATATGAAGAAGCTCCCCGGAGCACTCTTTGTAGTTGACCCCAAGAAAGAGAAGATCGCAGTTGCAGAGGCTAAGAAGCTTGGTATTCCCGTTGTTGCAATCGTTGATACCAACTGTGACCCCGATGAGATCGATTATGTTATCCCCGGTAACGACGATGCTATCCGCGCTGTTAAGCTGATTGCTCAGACTATGGCAGACGCTATCATCGAAGGCAGACAGGGCGAGCAGAACGCTGCAGAGGAAGCTGACGCTAAGGAAGCTGAAGAAGCAGCAGAATAATTAGCTTAAACAAAATTCAGCCTTCAAAGTTCTAATTTGAAGGCTGAAACTTTAAACTCAATAATTAGGAGGAAAAATTATGGCTTTCACAGCAAAAGACGTTCAAACTCTCCGTGAGAGAACCGGTTGCGGCATGATGGACTGCAAAAAGGCTCTTACCGAAGCAGACGGAAACATGGACAAAGCAATTGAGCTCCTCAGAGAAAAGGGACTCGCTGCTGTTGCTAAAAAATCAGGCAGAATTGCCGCAGAAGGACTCGTTTACGGCGTTGTTGACGCTGACAAAAAGGTTGGCGCTCTTATCGAAGTAAACTCCGAGACCGACTTTGTTGCTAAGAACCAGGATTTCGTTGACTTTGTTGAGCAGTGCGCTAAAACAGTTATCGCTGAGAATCCTGCAGACGTTGATGCTCTTATGAATGTTAACGCTTTCGGTACTTCTGAGACTGTTGCCGCAGTTCTTCAGGACAAGGTTCTCACCATCGGAGAAAACCTCAAGATCCGCCGTTTTGTTAGAATGGAAGGCGATCTTATCACCTACATTCACGGAAACGGAAGAATCGGAGTTATCGTTAAGTTTGACACCGATGTTGCCGGCAAAGATGGTTTTGCAGATTACGCTAAGGATATTGCTATGCAGATCGCTGCAGCAAATCCCCAGTTCCTTGATAAAGCCGCTGTTCCCGCAGAGACCATCGAGAAGGAGAAGGAAATTCTCACAGCTCAGGCTCTCAACGAGGGCAAGCCTGCTAACATTGCAGAAAAGATGGTTATGGGAAGAATCAACAAGTATTACAAGGAAGTTTGCTTAGTTGAGCAGGAGTTCGTTAAAGACGGAGATCTCACCATCGCTAAGTACACCGATAAGGTTGCAAAAGAGCTCGGCGGAAACATTTCTATCGTAGAATTCACCCGTTTTGAAAAGGGCGAAGGTCTCGAGAAGAGAAATGACAATTTCGCTGACGAAGTTGCAAACATGGTTAAATAATTAAAGCCAAATTAAAAAGCAGTGAGCGCAAGCTCACTGCTTTTTTATCCCTCCACCGCAAATCCCCTCGCCACGCTTACGCGCGGCCCTCTCCCCTTTAGACAAGGGGCGCAGCGGTCCCCCTCCCTTTAGGCAAGGGAGGCTTTTTTATTTTATTCCTGTTCTCTGAACTGTTCTCTATAAAGGTGGGCGTAGGTTCCGTTTTGTGAGAGAAGCTCGTTATGCGAGCCACGCTCCTCTATTCTGCCGTCTGACACAACGATTATCTCGTCGGCATTTTTAATTGTAGAAAGGCGGTGAGCAACTATAAGGGTGGTTCTTCCCTCACAGAGCTTATCAAACTCACTTTGGATAAGTATCTCTGTTGTGTTATCAAGGGCGCTTGTTGCCTCATCAAGAATAAGTATCGCAGGGTTTTTGAGGAAAATTCGGGCAATAGAAATTCTCTGCTTTTGTCCGCCCGAAAGCTTTACTCCCCTCTCACCTATCTGCGAGTCATAACCATCGGGAAGTGAAGCGATATAATCATGTATCTTGGCTTTTTTAGCTGCCTCAATCATTTCTTCTTCGGTTGCATCGGTTTTACCGTACATTATGTTTTCACGCAGACTGCCGTTAAAGAGAAAGACATCCTGCTGAACTATGCCGATATTATCGCGAAGCGAAGCAAGGGTTATCTCCTTGATGTCGGTTCCGTCAATTTTTATGCTACCGCTATCAATGTCGTAAAACTTAGGAATAAGGTGGCAAATGGTGGTTTTACCGCCGCCCGATGGTCCGACAAAGGCGATCTTTCTGCCCGACTTTACATTAAAGGAAACGTCATTTATTGCAGGGTCGCTGTTTTTATAAGCAAAGGTTACATTTTCAAAGAAAATGTCACCCTTTACATTTTCAAGCGGCCTTGCATTTTCATTTTCCTCTTCTTCGGGCTGATCCATTATTTCAAGGAATCGGGAAAAGCCTGTTGCGCCGTTCTGGAATTGCTCCATAAAGTTTGCAAGAGTCATAATAGGGCTGATAAAAAGGCTTACCGAGATAATGAAAGACGAATAATCTCCGAAATTTATCTGTCCGTGATATAAGAAAAGTCCGCCTGCAATGAGAACGATTATGTTAAAAATATCGGTTACAAAGCTTGTGGTAGATGAAAATTTGCCCATGGCGTTATAGGCAAGCTTTCTTGCAGCAATAAGGCGGTTGTTTCCGTCCTGAAACTTTTCAACCTCAGTTTCGGTGTTGTTAAAAGCCTTGGTAACCCTTATTCCTGTTACACTGCTTTCGACCGCGGCACTTATCTGAGCAACGCTTTTTCGGCTTTCCATAAAGGCATCGTGCATCTTTTTGCGGTAATAATATGCCGAAAAAAGCAGCAGAGGCACGCAGGCAAACACAATGAGTGTAAGCGGAATATTTATGCTCATAAGGTAAATAAACGAGGCTACCACCATAATTCCCGAAATGAGCAGGTTCTCGGGGCCGTGATGGGCAAGCTCGGCAATGTCCATAAGGTCGTTTGTCAGCCTTGACATAATTTTACCTGTTTCATTTTCATCAAAAAATGTAAACGGCAGTTTTTGGAGCTTTTGAAACATCTCTGTGCGCATCTGAGCCTGCATTCTGATACCGATCATATGTCCGTAATACTGGACAAAATAGCGAAGCAGCATCCGCACAAAATAAATTACGAAAAGCGAAATGCCGAACACGATTATTAAGTTTATCTTTTTATTAGGAATATAGTCATTAAGCATCGTTCTTGTTACGATCGGGTAAACCATTCCGAGCGCAGAAATAAGAAGCGATGCCAGCATATCAAGCGCAAAAAGCTTTTTATGCGGTTTATAATAGCTTACAAATTTTTTAAACATCAGCCTTTAAGTCCCCTTGCCTGTCTATCCATATCCTCAACAACGATATCAAAAATTTCGCCGAGGGTTCTGCAATACTCTAAAACTAGCCAAGGCTCATTTGTGTGAAAATGAATCTTAACAAGCTCCTCATCGCCTGCGGCGATAAGACAATCTCCCTTGAAATTTTCTCTGAAATAAGCATCTATTGCGTCTTCATCGAGGTCCTCTCCCTCGATAAGAAGCTGAACATCATATCTGTAATCAATCATTTTATTTTCCTCCTGATATTTTTTATTTATTATACCATTTTTTTACAGCATAATCAATAAAAAGGCAGCAGAAATACACTCTGCCGCCCTCTTTTTTATTTTATTATAGCCCTGTGGAAAACCTTTTTGCCTTTTTTGATCTTAACTCCGTTTAAAAGCGCGTCCTTAGAGACAACCGCATTTATTGCTGTGACCTTTTCTCCGTCAATAGAAACACCGCCCTGCTCGATAAGCCTTCTGGCTTCGCCGCGGCTACTTGCAAGCGAGCAGGCAATCATAAGATCAATAATACCCATTCCCTCATCCGCTACATCGCTAAGCTCGGTGGTGGGCATATTAGAATCGTCGCCATGACCCGAGAAGAGCGAATGCGAAACCTCTTTTGCCTTATTTGCTTCCTCCTCGCCGTGAACAAGGGCGGTAAGCTCATAGGCTAAAACTTCCTTCTTCTCATTTATGCGGCTATCCTCCCATTTTTCCATTTCCTCGATTTCTTCGAGAGGAATAAATGTAAGCATACGGATGCATTTCATAACATCGGCATCATCAACATTGCGCCAATACTGATAGAACTCAAAAGGAGTTGTTTTATTAGGATCGAGCCAAACCGCTCCGCTTGCAGTTTTACCCATCTTTTTGCCTTCGCTGTTTAAAAGCAGAGTAATGGTCATTGCATAAGAATCGTCGCCGGTCTTTTTACGAATAAGCTCGGTGCCGCCGAGCATATTGCTCCACTGGTCGTCACCGCCGAACTGCATATTACAGCCATAATGCTCATGCAGGTAATAAAAGTCGTAAGACTGCATAATCATATAGTTAAACTCAAGGAAGCTTAATCCCTTTTCCATTCTTTGCTTATAGCACTCGGCTCTGAGCATATTATTAACCGAGAAGCAGGCGCCGACATCGCGAAGAAGCTCAACATAATTAAGCTTTAAAAGCCAATCAGCGTTATTTACCATAATAGCCTTATCCTCGCCAAACTCGATAAAGCGCTCCATCTGCTTTTTAAAGCAGTCACTATTATGTTGTATGGTCTCGGCAGTCATCATAGAGCGCATATCTGTTCTGCCCGAAGGGTCGCCTACGTGTGCAGTTCCGCCGCCGATTAAAACAACAGGCTTATTTCCTGCAAGCTGAAGCCTTTTCATAAGGCAGAGCGCCATAAAATGACCTACGTGAAGGGAATCGGCAGTTGGGTCAAAGCCGATGTAAAAACGTGCGCCGCCGTTATTTATAAGCTCTCTTATCTCCTCTTCGTCGGTTACCTGTGCGATAAGGCCACGGGCAACAAGCTCTTCATAAATTTTCATTTTCATTTTCCTTTCAAAAAAATAAATCCTCTGCCCCAAATATACGGAGCAGAGGACGAATTATCGTGGTACCACCTCTGTTTGAGAGCCTCTCGCAAGGCACTCCTCACTGTGTTCGTGACACAATCCGCTATATCGGGCGGCCCCGTCCTGCCCTACTGAGAATTTCAGGCAAGCGGCTCAGGAATGTATTCAAAGGGTTTTACTTATGCTCTTTCACCAGCCGAGCACTCTCTGAAAGCTATTTCCTTTTACTATTTTCCGTCACAGCCTTAGCATATGTACCTATTTTAACACATTCTTTTTACAAAAGCAAGTAAATTTCTTATTTTAAGAGAATGCGGCAGGAAAACATCTTTTCGCCCGCCTTGCTTATTCCCTTTGCTAAAATTTCCTCACCGCTATCATTTGCAGACACCACAACAGGCATGTCCCTTTTGACCTCTCTATGATAGTCGATCTGAAATGCCGTTATCTCTCTTGCACTTAAGTCAATTGTGTTCAGAACATAATCGGCGTATCTTATATTATTTACGTGTCCATTTCTATCAAGCTCGCAAAACGAAGGGCAAACTGTTTTTTGAGAGTCTGCGCCTTCAAAGTCGGGCACCTTTGTAAACCTTTCCTCAAAGTTTTTATCCTGACAAAATTCATTCAAGTTGTAAATATCATTTACAAGCACAATGGTTCTTTTTTCTTTATGCATAATTGCCCACTGCGAGCTTGCTTTAATGAGGGTTTGACCATTTTCATCCTGCACAAGATATTCCCTTTCAAAAGTTACCCTTGAAGGCTCTTTTGGCCAGGTAGTGACAACTACTTCGCTGTGTATTGGCACGGGCATTAAAACCTCATATTTTATCTTTGTTACGACCCACAAAAGATCTCTTTTTATAAGGTCATCAAATCCTGAGCCCAGCAAATTTGCATGAGCACCTGCCGCCTCTTGAAAAAGGTCGAGCACCGATGACGGTTTTATCTTACCATAGGTGTCAAAATCAGATGTACGAAGTCTGATTTTTGTGCTATATTTATTTTGCATATCTTCACCGCTTTCAAATCAAAAAGCC
Source organism: Oscillospiraceae bacterium (assembly GCA_015066115.1). GTDB lineage: Bacteria > Bacillota > Clostridia > Oscillospirales > Ruminococcaceae > SIG578. The sequence goes on along the minus strand of SVOZ01000003.1, from coordinate 94,833 downwards.
AAGGCACGCCTTGGCTTTTTAAAGTTATTCTCTGTTTGCAATTTCTGAGCCAAGCTTTGCTACAAACTCATTAAGAGTCATAGAAACGGTTTGGTCGGTCTTAAGGTCGCGGACAGATACAGTCTGAGTTTCGACCTCTTTAGCGCCGATAATTACCATATATGGCACTCTATCGACCTGTCTTGCCTCTCTGATCTTATAGCCAATCTTCTCGTTTCTATTATCAAGCTCGCAGCGAACTCTATTATCTCTGAGCGCAGCGTAAACCTCGTTTGCAAAGCTCTCATCAACACCGGGAAGCGTGAGCACCTTAACCTGCAAGGGAGCAAGCCATGTCGGGAATTTTCCTGCAAAGTGCTCGGTTAAAATTCCGATAAAGCGCTCAATAGAGCCATAGCAAACTCTATGAATCATAATGGGACGCTGTTTTTCATTGTTTTCATCAACATATTCAAGCTCAAAGTTTATGGGCATCTGGAAGTCGAGCTGAATAGTTCCGCACTGCCAGGTTCTTCCCAATGAATCTTCAAGGTGGAAGTCAATTTTAGGTCCGTAGAATGCGCCGTCGCCCTCATTTAAGATGTAAGGCAGGCCTAATTTTTCAAGGGCATTTTTAAGGCCCTCTGTTGCTGCCTCCCAATCCTCATCGCTACCCATACTATCTTCAGGGCGGGTTGAAAGCTCGACAAAATACTTAAAGCCGAACTTATCGTAAACCTGATTGATAAGGTGAACAACACCCATAATCTCCTCGGTTATCTGATCGCGGCGCATAAAGATGTGCGCATCATCCTGAGTAAAACAGCGAACTCTGAAAAGTCCGTGAAGGGCGCCCTTCATTTCGTGGCGGTGAACAATTCCTAATTCACCAATTCTTAAAGGAAGGTCGCGATAACTGTGAAGCTGACTTCTGTAAACCATAACACCGCCGGGGCAGTTCATAGGCTTGATGCAGAAATCCTCCTCGTCGATAATGGTAGAATACATATTATCCTTGTAGTGATCCCAGTGGCCGCTGGTTTCCCAGAGCTTTCTGTTCATAATAAGCGGAGTTGAAACCTCTACATAGTCATTTTTTGCGTGGATTTCGCGCCAATAATCAATAAGAGCATTTTTAAGCTGCATTCCTTTGGGAAGGAAGAATGGAAAGCCGGGGCCCTCATCGCAAAGCATAAAGAGGCCCATTTCCTTGCCTATCTTTCTATGGTCGCGTCTTTCAGCCTCTTCCAAAAGCTTTAAGTACTCCTCAAGCTCGTCCTGAGTTCTGAAAGCAACACCGTTAATTCTTGTGAGCATCTTATTGTTTTTATCGTTTTTCCAATAAGCGCCCGACTGCTGTGTAATCTTAAAGGCTTTGAGGGCCTTGGTGTAGCAAAGGTGAGGTCCTATGCACATATCTACATAGTCACCCTGCTTAAAGAAGCTTATTTCGGCATCTTCTGCAAGGTCACCGATATGCTCAACCTTGTACTTGGCGTTTCTTTCTTCCATATGTTTTATAGCTTCCTCGCGGGGAAGAATGTAAGGCTTTATAGGAAGATTTTCCTTTACTATTTTGCGCATCTCGTTTTCGATTTTTACAAGATCCTCATCGGTAAGCTTGGTGTCTCCAAGGTCAACGTCATAGTAAAAGCCCTTTTCGGTTGCAGGTCCGTAACCGAAATCGGCGTGAGGATACAGGCGGCTTATCGCCTGAGCCATAATATGAGCGGCGCTATGACGAATAACCTCAAGTTCAAGCTCCTGAGGGCACTCGGCAACCGTTCCGTCTTTATAAATGATTTTCATTTCGGTTTATCCTTTCGTTTATCCATATATATCAAATTATAATCTTTTTAAGTGCAAAAATCAAGAGCATACAAGGCTTTTTTATAAAAAAGGCAAAAAACGACTCTGATAATCAGAGCCGTTTTCTTTTTAGTCAAATAGCGGAGTGGAGAAATATCTTTCGGCGGTGTCGGGCAGGACCGTTACAACAGTTTTACCCTTGCCGAGCTTTTTAGCAAGCTTTATAGCGGCAGCAACATTTGTGCCGCTTGAAATTCCGCACATAATTCCCTCTTTAGAGGCAAGATCCTTGGCGGTTTTGATAGCTTCCTCATCCTTTATAATGCAGATGTCACTATAAATATCAAGATTTAAAATTTCGGGGATAATTCCATCGCCTATCCCCATCTGAACGTGGGTTCCAATAGAGCCACCCGACAAAATTGCGGCGTGCTCAGGTTCAACTGCCCATATAGTAATATCAGGGTTGTGCTCTTTTAAAACCTCGCCTATACCTGTTATTGTTCCGCCTGTGCCGATTCCCGAACAAAATCCGTGTATGCTTCCGCCGACCTGATTTAATATTTCTTTGGCGGTCTGATTTCTCTGTGCCTCTAAATTAGCAGGATTTATAAACTGCTGAGGAACGAATACATTCGGGTCCTCCTCCTGCATTTTGAGGGCGGTTTGAAGGCAATCGTCAATGCATTTTCCTATATCGCCTGCGTCGTGAATTAAAATAACCTCGGCGCCGTAGTGCTCAACTAACTTTTTCCTCTCAAGGCTTACAGAATCAGGCATAATGATCTTGGTTTTATAGCCTTTAACTGCACCGACAAGCGCAAGCCCTATTCCCTGATTTCCGCTCGTTGGCTCAACTATAACGGTTTCTTTATTTATAATTCCCTTTTTCTCGGCGTCGAGCAGCATATTATAAGCCGTTCTTGTTTTTATAGAACCGCCGACATTGAGTCCTTCAAATTTAACTAATATCTCGGCGCTGTCGGGTTCTGTAATATTATTAAGCCTTATCATCGGGGTGTTGCCGATCGCTTCTAAAATGTTATTGCAAATCATAAGTATTCCTCTTTTTAATTTATGTAAAATACAAGGTTATTATAGCAGTTTAGTGCACAATATGTCAATTGTTTAGCAACTGTCTTTTTTTCATTTTTTGCCAGTTTATAAATCCGTAAAGGTCATTTACAAGAAACATTACAAAGCACATCACCATGGGAGTATATCCGCTCTCCTGCACCGCCGCAATTATCCAAAGAGTAATCAGCACAACATCGTTTGCGGCGTAAGCAAGCGCATAATAAGGGCTTCTCATAAATGTAAGATATGAAGCGAGAAAGCTTGTTGTAACAGAAAGTGTGCTGAAAAACAGGCTCGCATTGCCAAGTGCCTTTAATATAAAATAAAACGCTCCTGTTACTATAATACTCAAAGCAAGCATAATTGCTACCTGTTTTTTGCCCATTACATTGACCTTTACCTCTTTTTCGTCCTTATAGGGATTTTTTATCCAGGAAACGACCGACATAACAGCAATAGGCGCCGTCATTCCAAGGTAGGTTATCACCTCGCCGTAATAGCGAAAATAAAGGGAGATTATTCCATAAAACGCGGCAAAAACAACCGACAAAACCTGACCGATAACCATTCCTTTTGCAACAAAAATAAGGGCGGTAACGCCAATGACCGAGGCTATCAGGCTTAACAAATTTCCCGAATAGGTTAAAAGAAATGACGCCGTTACAACAGCGACAGACACAAGCCAAAGCACAAGCTCAAATTTAGTAAGGCGCTTAAATTGAGATAAAAACTTCATTATATCCTCCATCAAAAAAGCATTCGCAGGACGCATCTTCTAAGACCTAACGATGCGCAATGCGAATGCCATGCATTCTTCTACCCGGTGGCAGTTTACTTTATAGATATTATCACAATTTCATCTTTTAGTCAAGTAACTTGACATCAAACACATTCCCAAGCTGAGCAGGATAGGTTTCTAATATCACTCCATCATAAACCACGGTGACAACATCGTTTACCTTAAACTCTGCACCCCTTTGATTTATTCTATAATGAATGTCTACCGAAATTTTATCACTGCTTTTCCTCTCATCCTCGTTTTCAAGCGGCTCTACAAGAATTGAGAAGTCATAAGCCTCTAAAACCTTTGCCTTAAAGGAAGGATTGTTTTGTTCGTTTTGAAGGATGTATTCACTTCCCTTTTCAAAATGAAGCGAGGGCTTAAAATCCATCTCTTCTCCTGTTATGGTGTAGGTGTATTTAATCGGGTCGCCTTTATATTCCTTAAAGATTAGGCTTCCGTTTGCCGAAACTTTAAATATGTATTTAAGATCTATATCAGTGTTGGTTATATATTCGCCAAAAAGAGTGTCAAGCGAAAGAGTTAAGGTGTTTTGCTTTACATCAAATGTACCGCTAAATGAATCGCCTGTCATACTGAAATCAACCCAACACGATCCATTTTCCCCAAGAGTAACGCCTATACTGCTGTATTCACTAAATTCCTGCGCCTTATCGATTTGATAAAAACCGAGAGGTATTTGCTGTGTGCGCTCACAAGAAGCAAGGCTTATACAAAGCATCATTACTGCGACCACTAAACAGACGATTTTTTTCATAAACAGCACCCCTTTCACAGCTTTATTATATACCATACAAATATTATTTTCAACCTTTATATAAGGCGGCAGTTTTTTGCTTAAAATTTCTTGTTTTAGGCAAAAAACTATGCTATATTATATTTAGTTTATAAAGATTGGAGATAAGGTTATGGGTTCGGTTAATGACCTTTTGAAAGACGTTTACATACCTAAAATGGTGGCTGTGCGCCAGAAATATGACAGAGAGTGCATTGAAGATGTTGAGGCGGCGGTTTTAAAGGAGCTTGACAGGGACGAGGTAAAGGCCAAGATTCGCCCTAATATGAGCATTGCAATAACCGCAGGAAGCCGCGGAATAGACAATCTTGCGCTTGTTATAAAAACGCTTGTTTCCTTTTTAAAGGCTCAGGGCGCAAAGCCCTTTGTAATACCTGCTATGGGAAGCCACGGCGGCTCAACTGCCGAGGGACAAAAGGCTGTTATTGCCGAATACGGCGTTGTCGAGGAATATATCGGTTGCCCCGTTTTAGCAACTATGGAAACTGTAGAGATCGGAAAGCTTGACGACGGCAGACCAATTTTAATAAACAAGCTCGCCGCCGAGGCTGACGGCATAATTTCCCTAAACAGAATTAAGGCACACACCGCTTTCAGAGGAAGATTTGAAAGCGGCGTTATGAAAATGCTTGCAATCGGTCTTGGATGTCAGGCAGGCGCCGAGGTTTGTCACAGGCAGGGAATTTTGCATTTAGGCCCCAATGTTGAAAAATTCTCGCTTGGAATACTAAAAAACGCCAATGTTATTTTGGGCGTGGGACTTATTGAAAACGCCTACGACGAAACCTATAAAATAAGGGTTATGACGCGCGAGCAGATCGTAGACGAGGAGCCAAAGCTATTAGACTTAGCAAAATCAAAAATGGCGCGTCTGCTTTTTGACAAGGTTGATGTGCTGATAGTTGATTACATCGGCAAAAACATCAGTGGTGAAGGAATGGACCCGAATATTGCAGGCCGCTGGATAGTTCCAACCATAAAGGGCGGAATTGATGCCACAAGGATAGGAATTTTGGATTTAACCGCCGAAACTCTCGGAAACTTTGTCGGGCTGGGAATGGCCGACACCTGCTCTAAGCGGGTTGTTGAAAAGCTGAGCCTTGACAACACCTATCCCAACTCACTTACCAGCACCGTTACCGAGCTTTGCAAGATACCGATGTATTTTGACGACCACAAACGCACAATTCAGGCAACCATAAAGATGGTACCTGCAAAAAGCCCCGAAGAAGTTACTATGATACGAATCGCAAACACTCTTGAAATGGACACCATCTTAATTTCGGAAAACCTCTTGGACGAGGCTCACAAGATACCCGAAATTGAAATTTTAGGTGAGGCTAAGGACCTCATTTTCGATGAGAACGGAAATTTATTCGACTAATAAAAAAGCGCTGATTTGTAGCTTTTCGCAAGTGTGTTTGCAAATTTTGGAGGAGAAAATATGTCACTTGATTACAATCAAAAGAATATTGCTCTTGCCAAAAATCTGCGCAAAAACGCAACGCCGCAAGAAAATCATTCGTGGTACGACTTTTTATCAAAATATGAGATAAGATTTCAGCGACAAAAGGCAATTGATAATTTTATAGTTGATTTTTATTGCCACAAAGCAAAACTTATTATTGAAATAGACGGATCACAACACTTTACTAAGCAAGGAAAGCAGAAAGACGAATTTCGCACCGAAACTCTTGAGGGATATGATCTAAAGGTTATTCGATTCACCAATTATCAGATCAACACAAATTTTTGTAGCGTTTGCGAGTATATTGATGCAGTTGTAAAAGCCTCCCTCCGAGAGGGAGGTGGCACGGCAAGGCCGTGACGGAAGGAGCCTGCGTAACTTTGAGCTTGGATTAATTTTATTGTAACGCACTCTCCCTCAGTCACCTACGGTGACAGCTCCCTCCCGGAGGGAGCCTTTTCGTTACACAATCAACCCCCCGACAGAGAAAAATCTGTCGGGGGTTTACCATGCTTATCATAAGCGGTCTTGTGAAGTTTTTTGTTATTTATTGTGTTTTTTATAGTGCAGATAAGAATAGGCTATGGGAATTATTAGAATCAAAAGCAAAACGGCAAAAAGGATAATGGGGCTTGCAAGAAATGCGGTAAACAAAATTATTGCGCCTGCTATCACATATAGAAAACCTGCAAGGCGGTGGGTCTTGTTCCAGTTGTCCTCGTCGTTTAGAGTCCAGGGAAGCTTTATTCCAAAGGTGTAGTTCTGCTTTGCCTTAGGCATAATATTTCCCATTACAATAAACAGCACGCCGACAAGCAGACAGCAGATAAAGCCAACATTAAGCTCAACACCGAGGCTCATAGCATAAATAACTGACATAACCGTTAAGGAAACTGCAGGGATGATATAAAAAACTATCGAAAGCGGCTTTTTGCCGATATTCTTGTGCTTGGGATCAAGGCCGGTTACAACAAGGCAGAAAAGGTGAAGCGCCGCCATTATAAGCGGGATGCCGAACACAGTAAAGGCCTTGCTTGAAAAGCCGTTTGGCTCGTTGTTTACGCCAAAATGAGTCGCCATAACTTCGGGAAGCTTATCCCACAAAATTACGCCTACTAAAGTCGGCAAAAGAATTAAAAGGGTTGTAATTAAGGTTTTGAGTTTGTTTTGTTTAATCATTTTCTTTTCCTCCTTTAAACTCAGAAAGCCAGAGCATAATTTCTTCAAGCACGCTGGCATTAAGCTCATAATAAATAAATTTTCCCTCTCTTGCATCTCTTACAAGGTCGGCCTCTTTCAAAACCGAAAGATGCCTTGAAACCGCCGCGCCGCTGATTTCAAACCTGTCGCTTATCTCCCCTGCTGAAAGCTTTCCCTTTTTGAGCATATTTAAAATCTCGCGCCTTACAGGGTCGGAAAGCGCCTTTAATGTGTTTTGCAGGCTCATAATAGCGCTCCTTTCATTTAACATTTAACTTAATTGTTAAATATATTATATAATAAAACTTCCCTGTTGTCAACAGCAAAATTAAAAAGGCTTGAAAATTCAAGCCTTTTTATTTTAATAGCTAACATTTCTATTGAGGGAAGTTCCAGCAAGCGAGGATTTTTCATTACAGGATCCAACAATAGAAATGGGCTTTACAGTTCCTCTGAAACAGTTTACACAGCCAAACTCATGATATACATAACCGCGTTCCGCAATTTGAGCGTTAATTATAACTTCTCCACCTAATGCCGTACAATTCATAAACGTTTCATTCATAGCCTCAACGCTTTCGGGAATAACAGGTGCTTTTTCAAGCGAGGTGCAATCCTTAAATGTATTGTTTAAAAACTTCATTTTATTGTGAATTACAGGAGCATTTTTAAGCGAGGTGCAGCCTTCAAATGTACCATCCAACCCTATTACATTTTCAGGGATTGTTGGGATATTAACAAGAGCAGTACAGCCTTTAAATGTATTATACAATCTTGTGATTTTTTTGGGAATTTTAGGAGCGGTCACAAGAGAAGTACAGCCCTCAAATGTACTAGTCATATCTGTAACATTTTCAGGGATTTCAGGAGCATTCACAAGTGATGTGCATCCCATAAAAGCCCACGACATCCATGTAACGCTCTTGGGGATTTCAGGCACATCAACAAGAGATGTACAGCCCCTGAATGTCTGGCTCAGAGTTTTTGTTTTGTCAGGAAAATTAGGTACTGTTTTAAGCGAGGTACAGTACGCAAAAGTTCCTTCAAGTCTTTCTATATTCTTTGGAAAATTTGTTACCTTTGTGAGTGAAGAGCATCCTTCAAAAGTCCACTCGAGCCAAGTAATATGGTCTGGAATCTTAGGGGTTTGCACAAGGGATTCACAGCCCGAAAAAGTTTGTGTCAATCCAACAACAGTTTTGGGGATTTCCGGCGCAACTAAAAGCGACTTGCATCCTGAAAAAGTGTAAAGTAATGTAACAACAGGCTGTCCATTTATGCTTGAAAGGATCTCGCCATATTGCTTCTTGGTATTATCAAGCACTTTAACTATCCAACCCGGCGGAATATCTTCGTCACCACTCATGGCGTCGAAATGACTATTAAAATATGTGTATTTATAGTCACCGTAAATGTAGGCGTCAAAATCGTTGCACTTTGCCGGCATTCTTTCGCCCGCTTTGTACACCTTTTCGGCATTTTCGCCCACCGAATAGGCTGCTCCCTTGGCAACTATCTTATCATGGCTTATAACCGCAGGCTTTGACGAAACGGGTTTACTATTTGACAACTGTGGTTTGCTTGAGGTTTGCTCCTGAGATGAGGACGACTTTTCAGATGATGTTGATGTGCTGTTTTTATCGTCACTTGTTGCAGATGCAGAAGAGGTTTCATCTTTTGCTGTGGCACTGCTAACAGATGGTGACCCGCCGCCCGCACAAGACGCAAAACACAAAATAAGTACAACTGACAAAAGTAGAGCAAAAAATTTTTTCATGCCGATCCCTCTTTTCATAAGTTTACTTACAATTTAATTTTATCATACAAAAAACAGAGTGTCTACTGCCTATTAGGGTCTTATAACAAAAAAGTTGCAAAAAGATTTATATTATGCTAATATAAAATCAGCTTAAAGAATACATAGTGAAAGGACTTAAATAAAATGGCAAAGAGCAAAAAAGGCGTTATTGGCAGAATTATCGGAGTTGTTCTCACCCTTGCAGCATTTGGCTACATAGTAAGCAGAATTTTGGCATTTATAGACTTTGAAACCATGACCGAGCTCGATCTTCCCATAGAAGAAATGCTTGTTGATGCATTTATCGTTGTTCTCGGTCCCACGGTTATTGCTATTGTCTGGTCGATAATCCGCCACCGATATATCTGGCTTACCTCGCTTCTCACAATTGCGGCCATGGGTTCTGTTTGCGGAATTTTTGCAAACAACTCAACCGTTATAGCAATTCTTGTTGCGGCATTTCTTATAGTTAATTTCCTGCTCTGCATGATGGCAAATTTTGATATTTATATTAAAGCTCCGGAGCTCAGCGGCGATTACAGTGGTGATGGAAGTTATTCAAGCACTTACAGTTCCTCAAGCTCCTCAAGCAGCCTGCCCGACAGCGGCGCCTATGGCTATCCCGCCGAACTCGGCGCATCCTACCGCCCCGAATCCACCTCAGCCAAGGATATGTAACAACCATTAAAAAGAGCTAACTGATTTAAAATCAGTTAGCTCTTTTTTTGTTTAAAAGCCTTATTCGAATTCGATTGTTCCGACGGGCTTGGGAGTGATATCCATCAGCACGCGGCTGATGCCCTTGACCTCGCTTGTGATGCGGGCGGTAATATGGTGAAGCAGAGGATAAGGGATTTCCTCAATGGTTGCGGTCATAGCATCGGTTGTGTTAACGGCGCGGATAACTGCGCACCAGCCGTCAAGGCGCTTGCCATCAATTACGCCAACTGCAGTCATATCGGGAATGGCGATAAAATACTGCCAGACCTTGCCTGCAAGACCGTTTTTATCAAATTCCTCGCGCAAGATAGCGTCCGCCTCGCGAAGAGCCTCAAGCCTGTCCCTTGTAATTGCGCCGAGGCAACGAACACCAAGACCGGGGCCGGGGAAGGGCTGACGATAAACCATAGCGTGCGGAAGGCCGAGAGCCTCACCGACAACTCTGACCTCATCCTTATAAAGAAGCTTTACAGGCTCTACAAGCTCCATCTGCATATCCTCGGGAAGTCCGCCGACATTGTGGTGAGCCTTAACGCCGTCACTTTCCAAAATATCGGGATAAATGGTGCCTTGAGCGAGGAATGAAATTCCCTCAAGCTTTGAAGCCTCTTCATCAAAAACCTTTATAAACTCGCCGCCGATAATTTTTCTCTTTTTCTCAGGATCTGCTACGCCGGCAAGAAGATCAAGAAAACGGTCGGTAGCATCAATATAGATAAGATTAGCATCCAGCTCTTTTCCGAAGACTTCGATAACCTGCTCGCTCTCGCCCTTTCTCATAAGGCCGTGGTTTACGTGAACACAGACAAGCTGCTTACCGATAGCTTTAATAAGAAGTGCGGCAACGACCGACGAATCAACACCGCCTGAAAGCGCAAGAAGAACCTTTTTATCCCCTACCTGCTCTTTAATTTCCTTTATCTGCTCTGCGATAAAGGCATCGGCCAGCGCCTTTGTGGTGATGCGCTGCATAGTTTCGGGCCTTACATTGTTTTGCATAGATACTCCTCCGTTATTATCAACTATGAAAATTATAATGTGTAATTATACGCCTTTTTATCTGAAATTGCAATATTTTTTTACAGATTTTTTTATATAATTTTATTGGTTAGTCTCGGTTTTGCTTGAAATAAAAATTCTCTTTATCTTGTTTTCAACATCCCATTTATCGTACAATTTAAAGAACGGCTTTTCAAGCAGGTAAATTCTCAAAAGATCAATAACTGTGCAAACCACATACACGCCAAGCACCGATACTACCGCGTGCACAATAAGCTTATCGCTTGAAAACATCTGGGTGTTTTTCAAGGTATCGCTCCAGAGCCATTTTCGCATATTGTTACTATTTGCGTGTATCATCAGAACACCGAATGCACTTGAAGCAACAACGTTTATAACAGGAATGTATTTCATTTTAAGGTTTTTAAAGAACAAAAATGCAGATACCGCTGTTACAAGAGCTAAGATCTTATTAGAGTCCGAAACATAGAAATACTGCATAGGTGTGCCTGTGTTTTTAAATGTGTAAGCACCGACAACAACGCTGCCCCAAGAAAGAAGAAGTGAGATCACTGTGGCTATACCCCACACCGAAGTTTTGCTAAATATCGGCTTAGGATAAATTCTGAAATACGAAGCGATAAAATACAGAACCATAAACCAGCCTATGTAACGCACGCCGTTTGCAACCTTAAGCAAGGTTTGAACGACAGAGAAGAACAAAAGGCAAATGCCTATAAGAGAAAGGTGCTGACGTTCATTCATTCCTTTTATAAGGATATTAAGAAACGGGATAAAGAGATAAAATACCAAAAATGTGCTGAAAAAGCTTTCTCCAATACCGTTTAAAGGAATAATTCTAAGCAATAATTCCTTGGCAGAAAAGTCTGAATATCCGCCTATAAAAAACACGAAATATATAACCACATTATAAAATGAAATGCTCAAAAACAGCTTTAAAAACTTTTTAAGTGTAATATTTGATCTACACATAAAATAGCCGGTTATAAGCAAAAAGCAGTTTATTCCGGTTTTTCCGCCCCATCCGAAAAGAAGGCAAAACAGGGAATTTAGATCTGTTGCATTCGCCGCAGTTATCATCTGGGAGCTTATGCCTGAGTTAACGACATAATGATGTGCAACAATCACAAGCATGGTTATAATTCTGAAAAGCTCGAGCGAAGATTCTCTTGCCTTGGGTTTTAATGTTTGTTTTTCCATAATTTGTCTCCTGTTTTATGCTCTTGCTATAAAAATTCCGCCGTCGGTTTCGTCAAGCCTTACAAAAACCCGCTCCCCGCGTGAAGTGGGAATATTTTTCCCAACAAAATCGCCTCTTATGGGAAGCTCTCTATGGCCTCTGTCCACCATAATTGCAAGCTGAATACTAATCGGCCTGCCAAGTGAAAACAGGGCATCTATTGCGGCACGCACAGTTCTGCCGGTGTAAAGCACGTCGTCAACCAGCACCACCCTTTTTCCTTCGATGGAAAAAGGAATGTCGGTTGCATTAAGCACGGGATCTTTAGATATTTGAGAAAGGTCATCACGATAAAGGGTTATATCAAGCACGCCGAGCGGCGGTTTTTCACCCTCGATCTGAAAAATATTATTACATATCCTCTCGGCAAGAGGAACGCCCCCGCGCCTTATTCCTATAACGCAAAGATTATCACAGCCGTGATTTTTTTCAATTATCTGATGGGAAATTCGTTTGATTGCGCGTTCCAAGGACTCTGCATCCATAATCTTTGTCTGCTTCATATTATTCCTCTTTCGGCAAAACTATTTTCTCTTTTTTACAAGCTCAATAATTGCTTTTGCAAGCTGGTCGGGACAGGAAGTTCCCTTTCTTCCGCACTCTATTCCTTCAAGGCGGGAAACCGCCTCCTGTACAGTCATCCCCTCTACAAGACGGGCGACTCCCTGAGTGTTACCCATACATCCGCCCAAAAACTCGACTCTTTTAATTACATCTCCATCGAGAGTGACCTCTATCTGACGCGAGCAGACTCCCGACGGCCTATATGTTATTTTTTCCATAATTTCCTCCAACTACTTTGAGCAGCCCTTACAAATTGAAAAGAGCTTTTCAATGCTGTGATGGCTTGTCCCTGTGCTCTTTCGAAAACCTATCGGCAGCAGCTTTTCGGCAACGCCCTGGGGCACCTCAAAGTCATAGGTTTCGGCTCCTATATCCTCGCAGCCTGCGATGGATGCCCTTACAACGCCGTCAAGCACCTGATAATTTACCGCCTCGGCATAGGTTATAACGGCATTTTTATCCTCAACATAGCAAAGGCAAAAGCCGAGAATGTCCCAATCCTGCCTTGCGGCATAGCAGAGCTTGTTTTGGTCATATTCTATTCCTGCATTTTCGCAGAGCACCCGAGCAATATAAGGCGGCGCTTTTTTTATTGTTACCATTTTTATTCCTCCCACGAGATACAAGACCGTGTTTTAAAGCACGGTCTTATATTCTTCTGTTTACCATAATAATGTCTGCAATCGGCACTATAACAGGGGTTACATAAGACACCACGATCTGCATAACCTGCATATCGCTTGTGTTTATTGCACTCTCATAGCCTGCATAAATAAGCGCACAGAACAAAAGGATAAGCGCGGCAGAAACAACGCTTACTATGATACTTGCACGCCTTTTATCAAGAGCTAAAAGCAGAACTGTTAAGGAAAAGCCGACAACAGAAACCACAAGCATAAAAATTCCATAGGAATTAAAATGACTGCGGCTTTCACTCAAAAGAAGCCCTGCGACGGCAGGCGCTTCCAAAAGCCATACACCGAGCACAATAAGCGCAAGATACCAAAAATCCTTATATCCATGCTTTTTACGCTCTTCTCTTTTTCTGAGCTCTTCCTTTTCTTTTAACGTTTGTTTAGCCATAATTTACTCCTTATGTACACTACTCGTCTTCTTTTTTAATACCAAAAATAAGCCTTAACAAGCCTTTTAGTATTTTGGGACTTCTTACAACAACGATTTTCATAAATCAGCCACCCCATTTCATCAAAAGTTTTTTTGACATAGCGGGGTTTACCGGCAGAGCATCAGCCTGATACCTAAAAACACAAAAACAACTGCCGCAACCGTACAGATAAAGCGAAACGAGCAAAAAGTAAGCATCAAAATCGCAAGACCTGTGTAAAGCAGGGCGCGACCTATAAAACCTTTTCTTCTACCCATAACACTCCCCCGCCAACTCAAACTGAACATACAACTGTTCACCTTATAATACGCAAACGGGGCATTTTTTGTTAATCCTTCTGCGAGACGATCATTAAAACTCTGGTTTTGGCTTCGGCGCCGTGAACCGTAATAACAGCCTCATCCTCAACTATTTCATTGCTTACACCAAGCGGAAAAGAGGCTGTTAAAAGCGCCTGCCCGTCATAGCTTGTGCCTTTAAGAGAAACGCGAGCGCAATCACATCCATAGGGAAATAGTGAAAGATAGCCACCTGTGTTTTTAACGCGGTGCTCTCCTACAGGCAAAAGAGACACGGTGTGTCTTTCATCGCAGAGGCGCGCAGTTTTGCCGTTATCCAAAAGATAGCCCAAGGCCGAGAATGCGGCATAGGTGTGATCAAGTCTCGCGCCGAGCGCGCCGTAAATTGTAAAGTCATCACAGTCCGACTCAATTCCATATTTTACAGCGAGCATAAGGTCGGTATCGTCCTTGCGGCTGGGGAAGGTAACTGTTGCAAACTTTCTGCTCTCTTCTCTATCGCAGGAATCAAAATCGCCGAGAACGAGATCGGGCGTTGCTGAGAGCGCATTTGCATATCTTACGCCTGCATCGGCGCAGATAACAAAGCTGTCGGGCTCTACCTTTATAAAGCTCAGATCATAAATAGGCGCCGCGGCAAAAATCACACATTTTTTCATTATTTTCCTCTCTTTTGCCTATTTTCCCAAGACTTGATTTTTTCAGCCTCTTTATAAAGCGCACAGTAGCTTTCATATCTTGTTTTAACTATCTCTCCGCTTTCAACCGCCGCCTTTACAGAGCAGTCCCTCTCGCCGATATGGCGGCAATCGGGGAAGCGGCAATCACTTAAAAATGGAGCGAAATCGGGGAAACAATCTATAACGTCATCTTTTTCAATAAGCTCGCCGGCCTCAAAATCTATGCTTGAAAAGCCGGGAGTATCGGCAAGATATCCGCCGTTTTCAAGCGCAAAAAGCTCAACATGGCGGGTTGTGTGCCTTCCGCGCGAAAGCTTTAGGGAAACCTCGCCTGTTTTAAGCAAAAGCGACGGAAACATTGCGTTTATAAGGGTCGATTTTCCAACACCCGAGTTGCCTGTAAAAACGCTTATACCGCCTGCAAGGCTATCTTTTATTTTTTTGACAGACTCGCCATCACTGTAATTTACTTCAAAAACGCAAAAGCCTGCCTTTTCATAAACAGAGCGGATACTCTCAGCGCTTTCAAGGTCGGTCTTGCTTATTACTATCACTGGCTCGATGGAGGCGAAAAGCGCCATTGCTATGAGCTTATCTATGTTGAGGAAATTTGGCTGAGGAAGCACAGTTGAGCAAACGATATACAGCTTATCAATATTGCTGACAGCAGGACGAATGAGAAAATTTTTGCGAGGCCGGATGTTTTTAATTACACCTTTATTTTTTTCTGCATCAAACTCAATATCGACTACATCGCCGACATAAAGAGCGGCATCCTGATTGCGAAAAACCCCTCTTGCTCTGCACTCGACTACCGAGCTTTGGGTTTCCACATAGTAAAAACCGCCTATGCCCTTTAAAATTCTTCCCTGAGCAGTTTCCATAAATTCCTCACAGACTTACAAAGCGGCGGCATGGTTTGCCGCCGCTTTTATTTTTTAGTTATTATTCGGCAGCCGCCTTTAGTTATTATCAGCAGGAATCTCCGATGAGGTTGTATCGCTACTGATATCCGAGCTTACCGTTTCATACTTGGACTTAAGCTGAGCGGTGTTATCCTGAAGCAGAGTGTTGGTCTGGTTATCAAAATCAACATTGTATGCAAGGTAGACATTATCGTCGATTCTGATAACGAGCTTTCCAACGCCCGTACCCTTTATGGTCACGCTCCACTTATCCACATCAACGGCATAGATGTTTGAGGTTTTAACGGTCTCTCCGTTAAGGGTTGCCTTTATCTCGATCTCACCTGTAATGAAATCGGGAATATCGATGTCCATTTTATAAGATGTGCTCTGAGCCTCGCCCGAACTTACCTTTAAGGTGATGGCGGTTCCCTGGTCTACCCAGGTCTCAGGAGTTACATCCTGGTAAAGAACCGTTCCTGCAGGTCTGTCAGAAGCGATCTTAACAGGCTCGTTTACAACAAGTCCGTTTGACTGAAGCAGGGTGGTTGCGGTGGTAACATCCATATCAAGAACGTTGGGAACCTTTACCTTTTCAAGCTTTTCAACCGAATAGAATATCTGAACGGTGGTTGCAAGCGAGACCTCTTCGCCGCGCTGCGGGAAGGTTCTGATAACAAGCCCGTCAGCAACCGAGGAGCTTTCTTCGGGAATCTCTGTCCAGTTAGTAAATCCGGCCTTTTTAAGCGCGTCGATAGCGGCGCTTACCTCATACTCTTTTACATCGGGAATCTCGCCCTTTTTAGAGCCAAGACTTACCCAAACTTCCATTTTATAATTCTTGGTTTTCTTGCCGGCCTTTGTTTCCTGATTAAAGATCACGCCTTCTTCATATTCATCGTTATAAGCGGTTTCATATCCTGAGAAGTCAAATTCCTTGTATTTTTCCATAGCCTCTGTTATCGGCATTCCGATAACATCGGGAACTGTAACCTCAGGAGTCGGCTTAATTAGGCCCAAAAATCCGAAAACAGAAAATACGATAACTCCGATTACAACCGCAACGGTAACTCCCAAAAGGATAGGAATAAGCGGAGATTTATTTTCTTCCTCTTCTCCCTCTTTTTCCTCTTTTTTATCCTTTTTATCGGCCGCCTCGGCACTTACTGCGCCAAAATGGCGGGTAGGCATATCGTCACCTGTTAAATACTTATAAGAGAACTGAATGCTGGGATTCTTTTTAAACTCATCGATATCTCTAAGCATTTCAGCGGCGCTCTGATAACGCTGTTTTGTGTCCTTTTGCATTGCTTTAAGGATTATTTCCTCAAGGCCCTCGGGAATAGTGTCATTAATCTCTCTGGGTCTTGTAGGAGTTTTGGAGACCTGCATCATAGCAACAGACACAGCGGCATCTGCCTCAAAGGGAAGCCTGCCTGTAAGCATCTCAAAGAGCATTACGCCGATCGAATAAATATCGGTCTTATGATCGGTAACATCGCCGCAGGCCTGCTCGGGACTGATATAGTGAACAGAGCCGACAACCTTACCTGAGATAGTTTTGGTTTCAAATCTTGCAAAACGAGCGATGCCGAAATCCATCACCTTGATAGTTCCGTCCATCAAAAGCATAATGTTCTGCGGCTTAATATCGCGGTGAACTATTCCCTTATCGTGCGCGTGCTGAAGCGCCCTTAAGATCTGAACGGTGTAATGAAGCGCTTCCTTCCATTTTAAAACGCCTTCCCTCTCTATGTATTCTTTGAGGGTGATACCATCGATATATTCCATAACAATTGCAGGAACATCGTCATTGTAAATAACATCGTAGACCTTTACAATATTGGGATGAGAAAGGCCTGCTATTGCCTTGGCTTCATTTCTGAAGCGGCGCAGAAATTCATCATTCTGGATATACTCATCCTTTAGAATTTTAACAGCCACTGTGATATCGTCAATAAGGTCCTTTGCCTTGTAAACGTTTGCCATTCCGCCAATTCCGATCTGTTCCTGAATTTCGTAACGGCCTGCAAGTCTTACTCCGATATACTTATTCATTACAATTCACTCCTAAAACATAAAAGCTTTATCATTTTATGATTACAGCGGTGATATTATCGCTACCGCCGCGTTCAAGTGCTATAGAAATAAGCCTTTCGGCTGCTTCCTCGTGCATCTCATTTTCAACTATTTCTAACATTTCAGCTTCATCAAGATAGTTTGAAAGCCCATCAGTACAAAGAAGTATAGCGCTGTTTTTGCGCATTTTTACAGAGCTTGTATCGGTTTCGACACTTTCCTTAACCCCGACTGCTCTTGTGATCATGTTTTTTTCGGGATGCACCTTTGCTTCCTCTTCGGTTATCTGCCCGATGTCAACAAGCTGCTGAACAACCGAATGGTCAACCGTAAGCCTTGTGATCTTTCCGCCCTCGATCAGATATGCGCGGCTATCGCCGACGTGGGCGATATAAGCACTATCCCCTAAAACGAGCGCGGCGACAAGTGTGGTGCCCATTCCCTCAAGCTCCTGCTGCTCACAGGCAGTTTTAAAAACGGCATCGTTTGCCGAAGAAACGATTTCACACAAAAGATTTTCTATCTGCTTGGGTTTTAAACCATCAAAACTGATATCCATCCCGTGTGAAAAGACTCCGACCGCGGTACTGCTGGCGTAATATCCGCCGTTTGCACCGCCCATACCGTCACACACTACCGCCCAGACAGGCAAAGCTCCGTCAACCGACACGGCAAAGCTATCCTGATTGGACTCTCTTATTTTTCCTATATCCGTTAAGCCGTACGCCTTCACTTTGACCCTCCTGACTCGACGACAATTTACCCTTTAATAATACCACTTTTAAGTGGCATTTGTCAACATTATAAGCCCATTTGCTTACTTTCCCGCCTAAGTTGTCCGCAAGCCGCATTTATATCTGCGCCGAGTTTTCTTCTCACGGTGGCGGTTATCTTATGATCTTCAATGATTTTCTTAAAGTCCTCTATGCTTTTTCGGTCGCTTTTTCTGTAAGACGACTGCTCGATGGTGTTTATCGGAATAAGGTTTACATGGCAGAGCATTCCCTTTAAAAGCTCACACAAAGCTTTTGCGCACTCAGGGCTGTCATTTACGCCCTTTATAAGCGAATACTCAAAGGAAATGCGGCGGCCTGTTGTTTTTACATAATCCCTACAAGCTTTAATAAGCTCTGCAATGGGATATTTTTTATTTATCGGCATCATCTTAGTGCGCATATCATCAAAGGGTGCGTGAAGCGAAACCGACAAGGTTATCTGCATGTCAAGCTCGGCGAGCTTATATATATTTGGTACAACGCCGCAGGTTGAAAGCGAGATATTGCGCTGGCCGATATTAAGCCCATCCTTATCCGAAACCATCTCAAGAAATTTTACAACATTTTCAAAATTATCAAGCGGCTCGCCTATTCCCATTAAAACTATATGGGAAATGCGCTCGCCTGTGTCTGTTTGTGCGCGGTAGACCTGTCCTAAAATTTCGCCTGCTGTAAGGTTTCGCACCCTGCCTGCCTTGGTTGATGCGCAGAATGTGCATCCCATTGCGCAGCCAACCTGAGTTGAAACACAGATGCTGTTACCGTACTTATATCGCATAAGCACCGACTCAACGCACTCGCCGTCATTAAACCTAAAGAGATATTTCTGGGTGCCGTCGATTTTAGAAACAAGCTTTCTTTCAATCTCAGGAACAGAAATGCTAAACTGCTGCGAAAGCTTTTGCCTGAGCGCCTTATCGATATTTGTCATTTTGTCAAAGCTGTCAACATTCTTTTTATGAAGCCATTCATAAATTTGCTTTGCGCGAAACGCCGGCAAGCCGAGCTCTGATATTTGCTGTTTGAGCTCTTCTAAATTCAGTGAACTGATTTCGGTCATAAAAATTTCGTCCTTTAGTCTTTTTTAAATGCGGCAACAAAAAATCCGTCGCAATCGTCCTCATCGGGCAAAAAGGTTTTGTGATTTTCCCCGTTCTTTGCAAACGGGAGCGCATAGGGAGAAAATTCTGAATGCTCTGAGGCAAATTTTTCTACAACCGCCTCATTTTCTCTTTTATTTAATGTACAGGTGGAATAAACCAAAATTCCGCCGCTATTTAGATGCTTGGCACCATTTTTAAGTATAGAATATTGCAGGTCAAAAAGCTCATCGGGATTAATTTTCTTATATCTTATTTCGGGCTTTTTTCCGATAACCCCAAGCCCCGAGCAGGGCACATCGCAAAGCACCCTGTCAAATTTTCCCAGATCTTCTGAGTAAATCGTAGCATCATTTATTGTGGGAATAATATTTTCAAGTCCCAATCTCTCTGCGCCCTTTTTAATAAGGCTTACTCTATTTTCGCTGACATCGCAGGACACGATTTGGGCGTCTTCATCTGCAGAAAGAGCAATAGTAAAACTCTTTGAACCGGGCGCGGCGCAGAGATCCAAAATTCTGCTTGCGCCCTTAACATTGAGAGCTTGGCAACATAATTGGCAGGAAAGATCCTGCAAATAAAACTCGCCGTTTTTAAATTCCTCAAGCTGCATTGCGGCACCACTTAAAACAGCCGCCCCCTCAGCCTTTTTGCAAGACTCGATATTTATATTCTTTTTTGATAGTTTTTTTGAAAGCTCGTCTAAGTTTGTTTTTTGAGTGTTAACTCTTATATACTGCTTGCCTTCTTTTTCGAAAGCCGCAAAAAAGCTCTCGCATTTTTCTTTTCCGTACTGTAAAGAGAGCAGGTCGACTATGCTTTTATCCGCCGAAAGTCTTGCTGAAATATCTGATGGAACACAAAGGCGATTTTGCTCTCGAATTTTTGCTCTTAAAAGCGCATTAACAAATCCTGTTGCAGATTTTTTCTTTGTAAAGGCGCAGAGCTTTACACATTCATTTACCGCCGCACTATCGGGAACATTTTCCATAAACAAAAGCTGATACATTCCCATTCTGAGAATATTCAAAATATCGGCATCAAGCTTGTTTACAGGGCGCTTTGAAAGCGGCGCAATGTTATGGTCAAGAATAAGCTTCTTTTCAAGAACGCCGTAAAAAAGCCTTGTAGCAAAGGCCTTTTCCTCTCCCGAGAGGGTCGACCTTTCAAAGAGCGAATTTAAAACGATATTTGAGTAGCCCGAGTCTATCTCCATTCGGTTTAATGCCGTTAGGCAAAGCTGTCTTGCGTTTTTCATCTTCTTCTGTTTCCTCTTGATGCAAGAAGTATAAATCTCAGTAGGTTTGCAAGGGTGGTGAGCAAGGCGGCAACATAGGTCAAAGCCGCCGCAGAAAGCACTCGTCTTGCGCCCGATATTTCGTCAGGCTGTAAAATTGCCATTGACGAAAGTGTGTTTATTGCTCTGCCGCTTGCATTAAATTCAACAGGCAGTGTCACAAGCTGGAAAAGTGCAATTGCGCTGTAAAGTATTATACCTGTCCAGATAAGCGGCTCAAACGAAAGCAAAAGCCCGAAGATAATTATAAAGGGAGCAAGGTTAGTTCCAAGGCTTGCTATAGGAATTATGCTGTTTCTTAGTTTTATAGGCAGGTATTTTTCCGCGTACTGCACAGCGTGTCCTGCTTCGTGTGCCGCAACTCCGATAGCGGCGATGCTACTGCTGTCATAAACTGACTCCGAAAGCCTTATTACATTTGCTTTAGGGTCGTAATGGTCGGTAAGTCTTCCGCTGACTCTTTCAACCTTAACATTGTAAAGCCCGTTACTATCAAGAATGCGCCTTGTAACCTCGGCGGCAGAAAACCCTATTCTGCTTTGGTGGGCACTATATTTTCTGAAGGCTGAATTAACCCTAAACTGTGCAAAAAGGGCAATAATAATGGTTGGTACAACTAAAACGAGATACCAATAATCCATATAGAAAAAAGGCATATTTATTTCCTTTCTAATTAAACTTTGTGCCTATTTCAAGCCTTTTGCCGCGCAAAAATTCCTCGCCGCTCTGCGCCTTTGAGCCTTCGAGCTGAACGCAGGTAAATTCAACAGAGCCGTCAGCGCAGGCAACTATCAGCTTTTTATCGTCAACAAGTGTGCCCGCCTCACCGCATTTCTGACAAGGCAGCGCGCCAAAAACCTTTAAGCGTTTTCCAAAAAGAGTGGTGTAGGCAACGGGCCAAGGATTAAGACCGCAGATAAGAGAACAAAGTTCTTTTTTAGTTTTTGAAAAATCAAGGACTGCAAGCTCTTTATTAAGCATTGGGGCATAGCTCGCCTCTTCATCATTCTGCTTTTCTCTTGGAGCAGTTCCCTCTTTAATCATTTCAAGAGTTTTTAAAAGCAGGTCAGCTCCAATAACCGCAAGGCGCTCATAAAGCTCGCCTGAGGTTTCGTTTTCCTTTATTTCTGTTTTGTCCTTAAGAATAATATCCCCTGTATCGAGGCCTTTATCCATAAACATAGTGGTAACGCCGCCGTATTTTTCGCCGTTTATAACCGACCACTGAATAGGTGCCGCTCCTCTGTACTTAGGCAAGAGCGAGCCGTGAACATTTATGCAGGGAGCGATGGACAAAATAGTTTCGGGGATAATCTTTCCGTAGGCTACCACAACGATAACCTCGGGGGAAATTTCTTTTATGATTTTTTCAGCCTCTCCATCCTTTAAAGTTTGAGGCTGAAAAACCTTTATGTTATTTTTAAGCGCAAGTTCCTTAACGGGCGGCGCAGTTAAGACCCTATGTCTGCCGACAGGCTTATCAGGTTGGGTAAAAACAGCGGACACATTGTGTCCTGACTCAATAAGCCGAGAGAGCGACTGTGCGGCAAAATCTGGGGTTCCCATAAAAACGATATTCAAGCTTTTCCCTCCGTTTTTAATCTATAAAATGCAGATCTCTTGCAAGGTCAACAAAAACCTTGCCGTCAAGATGGTCGGTCTCATGGCAGAAGGCTCTTGCCAAAAGGTCCTCGCCCTTTATTTCAAACTGTTTTCCGTATCTGTCAAAGGCTCTGATAACGACCTTTTTAGGTCTTTTTACATCGCCGAACTGTTTAGGAAAGGAAAGACAGCCTTCCTGACCATCCTGAGTTCCCGAGGTTTTTATAATTTCGGGGTTTATAAGCTCGATAAGTCCGTTTTCATCCTCAACATCTATAACAACAACCCTGCGCAAAACGCCGACCTGAATTGCCGCAAGTCCCACGCCGTTTGTTTTATACATAGTTTCTGCCATATCGTCAAGCAGAGTGTGAAGCTTTTCATCGAATTTTTCGACAGGTTTACACTTTTTTCTTAAAAATTCTTCATCGGTTACAATTTGTCTTAATGCCATTGCAAATCTCCTATTTACATATTTCCGACATCATTTAGGTCGGCATAAACGGTTATATCCTTATTAAGTCGGTTATTCTGAAAGGCTTTGAGCCAGCGCATCATAAAGGCGCGAAACTGCTTATCGTTGCGGCATTTTAAAATAAGCCTGTATCGATACTTGCCCGAAACCTTTACAACATTCATAGGCGAGGGTCCGAGAACCCTTAGTGGAATTCCCCTTTCCTCAAGCTCGGAATTTTTTATAAGCTCAACAAAGCGCTGTGCGCCCTGCTCGGCGCCTTTATGCGAGCCTGACACAAATCCGACAACGCAAAGATCGCAAAAAGGCGGATAGAGCATCGCTCTTCTTGCAACTATCTCCTGCCTGAAAAACTCGTGGTAATCCTGGTCGGCTGCAAGCGAAATAACTGGATTTTGAGGGGTAACACTCTGAATTACGGCTCTTCCCTCTCTATCGCCTCTTCCGCTACGTCCTACCACCTGAGTTATAAGCGAAAAGGCTCGTTCATAGGCTCTGAAATCGTTTGAATACAGCGTCTGATCAGCATTAAGCACACCGACCAAGGTAACACGCGGGAAGTTTAATCCTTTGGCGACCATCTGAGTGCCGACCAAAATATCATATTCGCCTTTTTCAAAGGCATCAAACTGCCTCTCATGAGCGCTCTTTCCGCTGCTGTTATCCATATCCATTCTAAGTATTCTTGCTTCGGGGAAAAGCTGCGACAGCTCATCCTCAACCCTCTGTGTGCCCTGTCCTTTATAGAACATTCTGCTGCTTCCACAGGCAGAGCACTCGGTTTTAAGCTCGGTGCTGTAGCCGCAATAGTGGCACATTAGACGGTTGTTTTTTTTATGATATGTTAAGGCAATACTGCAATTTGGGCAGGAAATGACCTGCTTGCAGTCGCCGCAGGTGGCAATAGTGTGATAGCCGCGGCGGTTATATAAAAGAATTGTTTGCTCTTTATTTTCGAGATTTTTCTTTATTTCTTCAAGAAGGGTGCTGCTGAATGCCGAATCGCGCAAAGTAAGAGAGCGGTCGCTCATATCAACAATTGTAACCTCGGGCAAAACGGCACTGCCAAATCTCTTATCAAGCTCAAAGAGGTTATATCTGCCACTTTTAGCATAGTGAAAGCTATCGACCGATGGGGTGGCTGATGCTAAAAGCAAAAGCGCATTATTTTTTGCGCAGCGAAATTTTGCAACCTCTCTTGCATGATAACGCGGGGTGCTTTCGGATTTATAGGTGCTCTCCTGCTCCTCATCCATAACGATTATTCCAAGATTATTAAGCGGAGCAAAAACAGCCGAGCGTGTTCCTACAACAACGCTTACCTCGCCGTTTTTTATGCGCTTATACTGGTCATATCTCTCGCCTATTGATAGGCCGCTATGCATAACTGCAACTGCAGAGCCGAAATATTTATAAAATGTCCTTACAGTTTGGGGTGTAAGCGAGATTTCGGGCACCATAACTATCGCCTGTCTGCCGCTATTTACGCAGTCGGCAATAAGGCGCAGAAATACCTGAGTTTTTCCGCTTCCCGTAACGCCGTAAAGCAGCGCCGCCTCGGGCTTTTCCGAGTTTAAGAGCTTTAAAATGCCCTCATAGGCTTTATTTTGAGTTTCCGAAAGGGCGAGCTTTTTTATATCCTCGCGTTTAGTCTCCCTAGCTTCCTGAAGGCGCATTACCTCTTCATCAAAAAGCTCAACAACGCCTTTTTTGCAAAGGGTTGAAATCACGCTTGAGGTTACTCCCGTAAAATAGCAAACATCCTTTACAGATGCCTGCCCGACATCTCTTAAAACATTTACCACCGACATCTGCTTATCGGTAAGCCCATCCTCTTCAAACTCCTCGCAGAGCCTTGCTGTCTTAACAGTTTTATCGCCTACGCCTGCCGACGCTCTATCAACCTTACGGATAACTCCTGCCTTTAAAAGAGCATCAAGCACGCTGTCATTTAAATACCCAAACCGCTCCAAAAGCTTTTTTTCAGCAATTGGCTTTGACGAAGCGGCAATTTCGCGATAGATGCGCAGATGCTCCTCAGAAAGCTCGTTTAGGCTTCCGCAATCGGTTTTTTCATAGCATTCGGTAAGGCGCAGATGCATTCCAGAGGGAAGCTGAACCTTTACCGCATCGTAGATGGGGCAAAAGGTATTCTGCGAGATCCAGACAGCCAGATCAAGATGCTCCTTATCCATAACGGGCCGGGCATCTAAAACGGCTGTGATAGATTTAAGGTTTTTAGCCTCGGCTTTGTCGGTAATATCAAAGATCATTGCAATCTTTTTAATATTTGCTCTGCCGAAAGGAACGAGCACTCTACAGCCTATCTTGACAAGGCTTACAAGCTCATCCGGCACAGCGTAGTCAAAAAAACCGTCAAATGAAAGAGCGGTATTTTCTACCGCAACTTTAACAATTTTAAGTTCCGACAAAAAAACCGCCCCCTTTGTCTAAATTTAAATCAAACTCAGCCTTTGCTTGCCTCGGTTTCGACAAGCTCGTATTTACCGTCATAAAACTCATTTACTGCAAGGTCAACAGGCTTTTGGTCAAGCAAATTGCCGCTGTCTATTGCGTCTTGTGAAATATCTCTTGCTCTTTTTGCAATAGCAAGAACAAAAGAATAATAGCTCTGTCCCTTTTTGAGAATATCGTTCATAGCAGGTCTTAACATTTTTATATCTCCTTTTAATATAATCACTTAATAATTTCTAAAATTTTGTTTGCCGCCGCGTCAACGTCGTCGTTACAAACAATATAGTCATACTCATTAGCGTGGGTCATTTCATTTTTCGCAATAGCAATACGATTTTTTATAGCCTCATCGTCCTCGGTGTTGCGAAATCTGAGCCTTCGCTCAATTTCCTCAACCGACGGAGCAGTTACAAAAACGCTCATAGCATCGGGAAACTTTTTCTTTATCTGGGCGGCTCCGTCCACCTCTATTTCCAGCATAACGGTTTTGCCGTTGTCAAGAAGTTCCTCAACGTGACTTTGTATCGTTCCGTAAAAATTTCCGTTATAGCTTGTGTATTCGAGCATCTCATTATTTCTTATTTTTTGCTCAAATTCCTCTTTGGTGATGTAGAAATAATGAACTCCGTGCTCTTCGCCTTCACGCCTTTTTCTTGTGGTGGCCGAAACCGAGAGAGCGATCTTTTCATCCGCCTGCAACAGCTTTTTCATTATTGTTCCTTTTCCGACTCCCGACGGTCCCGAAAAGACAACGAGTTTTCCTTTATTCTCCATAGGTTTCCTCTTCTCCGTCGTCCTTATTGCTGAATCTGTTTCCGATGGTTTCGGGCTGAAGCGCTGAAAGGATAACATGCTCACTATCTGTAATAATAACCGCTCTGGTTCTTCTGCCATAGGTCGCATCAATTAAGGTGCAACGATCGCGCGCCTCCTGAATGATACGCTTTATAGGGGCAGATTCGGGGCTTACGATTGCAATAAGACGGTTTGCAGAAACCATATTGCCAAAGCCTATATTGATAAGCTTCATAAAATTGCCTCCTTAAAAGTTTTACTCAACATTTTGAATTTGTTCGCGAATCTTTTCTATTTCAGCCTTGATGGCGACAACATATTTTGCGCCCTCAGCATCCTGACTTTTAGAGCCTATTGTGTTAGCCTCGCGGTTAAATTCCTGAATGAGAAAATCAAGCTTTTTACCGATTGGTTCATTATATTCAAGAATTTCCCTAAACTGCCCTATATGGCTCTTAAGGCGAACTGTTTCTTCATCAACGGCAACCTTATCTGCAAAAATTGCAACCTCGGTTATAATTCTGCTTTCATCTATTGAATTAGAGGCGAGCACCTCCGAGATTTTCTTATAAAGCCTGTCGCGATACTCCTGCACCCTCTTAGGCGAGCGCTTTTCAACCTCTTTAACAAGCTCCTCGATATTTTCAAGGCGGCAAAGAAGGTCTTTTTTAAGATTTTCTCCCTCTCGCTCGCGCATAGCGATAAAGGCGTCAACTGCCTTCTCTGCAACCGACTTAACATCGCCCCAGAGCATTTCTTCGTCTGTGTCGCCCTTTGTAACCGTGAAAACATCGGGGAATCTTGCAACGGTTGAAAGGCGGATATCGTCAGCAATTCCAAGAGGTTCACAAAGCTCTCTTAAGGCATCGACATAGCCCTTTGCAACGGTCTCATTAACAGAGATTTTTGTGTCGGCCGTTTCGACATTTACAATGGAAACGCCAACCTCGATCTTACCTCTCGAGACTCTTGACTGAACATAGGATTTGATTTTTTCCTCCAAAAAGCCATAAGCCCTCGGCATTCTTGATGAAAACTCAAAAAAACGGTGGTTTACCGATTTAATTTCAAGCGTTATTTCTCGTCCGTTTAAAATTTCGGTGCACTTTCCGTACCCCGTCATGCTGCTTACCATTTTGTCACCCACTTTTGTGTTTTTAAGCACTTTATTTAAATAATTTTATCATTTTTTGAAATACCCTGTCAACAAAAATGCAACAATTTTACCGCTTTTCTGCAACATCTGTTATTTCGAGCGATTTTATTTCGAGCGATTTTATTTCGAGCGCCTTGCCGCTTTTCTCATCAATTTTAATAAGGACGCAGTCCATTTTGCAATCGCCCGAAGCGGTTTCAAAACGGACGGGTGTGCTGTTTTTCATTCTGTCGATAGCGCGCGCAGGGTCAACGCCGAGCACAGAAAAGCTCGGTCCCGTCATTCCGGCATCGGTGATAAAGGCAAGTCCATTCGGGAAAATTCTTGCGTCAGCAGTTCTGACATGGGTGTGGGTGCCGATAACGGCGGTTACTCTGCCGTCGAGATAATGGGCAAGCGCCGCCTTTTCGGCAGTCGCCTCGGCGTGAAAATCAATGATTATGTTTTTGCAGTCTACCCTTTTTAAAAGGTCGTCTATTGCATAAAAGGGGTTTGCATAGCCCTCGATATAGGCGTTGCCAATAAGGTTTATAATGCAGACCTGGGTTTTACCCATATCATATATTACATATCCTCTGCCTGCCGCATCGGAATTTAAAACGTTATAGGGGCGCAGAGCGTACTGATTTTCCTCAAGATATTTTATAATTTCGTGGCGGCGGAAGGTGTGATTTCCGCCTGTGATAACATCGGCGCCGGAAAGAAATATTTCGTCAGCAGAGGAAGGCAACATTCCGTTACCTGCGGCGGAATTTTCGCCGTTTACAATGCACAGATCAACACCATAAGCCTTTTTGAGAGCCGGCAGATGCTTTGAAAGCATTTTTCTGCCTGCATCCGAAACTACATCTCCAACAAATAAGATATTCATTTTATTCCCTTTCTAAAAAAAACGGATTTATTGCCGCAAATTTTACGGCAATAAATCCTTTCTATACTGTTATTTTGCGTAAGCAATAGTTCTGTTTTCACGAATAACGTGAACCTTGATCTGACCGGGATATTCCATTTCCTTTTCAATGCGGTCAACGATGTCCTTAGCGATAAGCACCATCTGATCATCAGAAACAGACTCGGGCTTAACCATAATGCGAATTTCGCGACCTGCAGAGATAGCAAATGACTTTTCAACACCGCCGAAGCTATTTGCAATTTCCTCAAGCTTTTCAAGACGCTTGATGTAATTCTCAAGGTTTTCGCGACGTGCGCCGGGACGAGCGGCAGAAATTGCATCGGCCGCCTGAATAAGACAGGCAACGACCGTTTTGGTTTCTACATCGCCGTGGTGAGCCTCGATGGCGTGAATAATATCATAGCTTTCCTTATATTTTTTAGCAACGTCGACACCGATTGCAACGTGCGATCCTTCGATCTCGCGGCTTAATGCCTTACCAATGTCGTGTAAAAGTCCTGCTCTTCTTGCAACTGTGGGATCAATGCCGATCTCGCAAGCCATAACACCTGCAAGGTGAGCAACCTCGATAGAATGGTCGAGAACGTTCTGTCCGTAGCTTGTACGGTATCTAAGGCGTCCTAAAAGCTTAACAAGCTCGGGATTGATGCCGTGAACGCCGGTTTCCATAACGGCGCGCTCGCCTTCCTGGCGGATCTTATTCTCAACCTCGCGCTTTGCCTTTTCGACCATTTCCTCGATGCGTGCGGGGTGAATTCTGCCGTCAGCAATAAGCTTTTCAAGCGAAATTCTTGCAACCTCGCGGCGAATGGGGTCAAAGGACGAGAGGGTGATAGCCTCAGGGGTGTCGTCAATGATAAGGTCAACACCTGTTAAGGTTTCAAGAGTTCTTATGTTTCTTCCCTCACGGCCGATAATTCTACCCTTCATTTCGTCACCGGGAAGGGGAACGACTGAAACTGTAGCTTCGGAAACGTGGTCAGCGGCACATCTTGTGATGGCGCTGGAAATAAGGTCTCTCGCAATTTGATCGGAATCGTCCTTGATCTGCTGCTCAAACTGAGCTATGCGGACAGCCTTGTCGTGAGTGAGGGCATCGTCAAGGCTTTTGAGGAGCATTTCTCTTGCCTGCTCGCTGGAAAGCCCTGAAATGCGCTCAAGCATTTCAAGCTGACTTCTTTTAATGGTTTCTGTCTCGGCGAGTTTTTCCTCAGCCTCCTTGATTTTTCCTTGTAAAAGCTCTTCCTTCTTTTCGAGATTCTCGGTTTTCCTATCAAGATTTTCTTCCTTCTGCTGAAGTCTTCTCTCCTGATGGGTTACCTCATTTCTTCTCTCTTTAAGCTCTCTTTCTTGCTCGCTGCGGAGCCTGTGCAGTTCATCTTTTGCTTCAATTAATGCTTCTTTTTTAGCTCTCTGTGCTTCTGATGCAGCATCCTTTTTTATCTTTTCTGCTTCTTCTTCTGCAGAGCCGATCTTTCTCTCGGCAGTTTTCTTTCTATAAGCAACGCCGATAAAGAAAGCGGCGATAATAAGACCCAAAGCTGCAACGACGGCACAGATCATAATAATCTGTTCTTGTGTCATAGATTAAATATAACCTCCCTTTTTGTTTATTTTCCTATCTGTAAGTTGAAAAATCAAAAAACCACAAAATACAGTATATGTATATTGTATAACATTTCATCTATTGTGTCAAGAATCTTTAGCGCATTCTGAAATTTTTTTAGGACTTTTGTCTTCTTTTTTCACTTAATATTTCCCGTTTTAATATACTGTACTAAAGCAGTTTTAATACCATTATTTCTGCTTTTTGTCTGAAAAATCAGACACTCTTATTATAAGGAGCGGTCTTTTTATGAATGAGATCCTAAAGGCACAAAACCTAAAAATCTGTTACCAGGCAGTAAACGGAGAGGTTGAAGCTGTCCACGATGTTAGCTTTTCGGTAACCGAAGGCGAGTTTATCAGCATCGTGGGGCCTTCGGGATGCGGAAAGTCCACACTTCTTTCTGCCATTGCGGGAATAACGCCGATAACCTCGGGCAAAATTCTGCTTTCGGGAAAGGAAGTTTCGGGTGTTTGCGGCGACATAGCATATATGCTCCAAAAAGACAATCTTTTAGAGTGGCGTTCTATAAGGAAAAATGTTCTTATAGGACTTGAGGTTCGCAATCTTCTCACACAAGAAAACCTTGCCTATGCCGACAGGCTTTTAAAAACCTACGGCTTGTGGGAATTTCGCGACAAATATCCCGCACAGCTATCGGGCGGAATGCGTCAACGTGCCGCACTTATAAGAACGCTTGCGGTGCGCCCAAAGCTTCTTTTACTTGACGAAGCATTTTCCGCCCTCGACTACCAAACCAGACTGACCGTTACCGATGATGTTTACAAAATCCTCAAAAAAGAGAAACAGACGGCTCTTATAGTCACTCACGATATACCCGAAAGCATAAGCATGAGCGACAGGGTTATCGTGCTTTCAAAAAGGCCTGCTGTTATAAGAAAGATTTACACAACCGTGTTTGATATTCCCAACCGCAGTCCACTTTTATGCCGCGACCACGCGAGCTTTGGTGAATATTTCAATCAAATCTGGAAAGAGCTTGATGTCCATGTATCATAAAGAAATATCAAATGAGAGAAAAATTTATCTAAAAAAACAGCGCAGATACAAAAATGCAGTAACCTTTTTCAGAGTTTTTATTATAATTTCGTTTATAGCGCTTTGGGAGATCGGCGGCAGGCTTGGGCTTATCGACAGCTTTGTTCTAAGTCAGCCCTCGCGGATACTCTCGGTGCTTGCAGATTACAAGCAAAACGACCTTTTGCTTCACATAGGCACCACACTTTTTGAAACGGGTGTGGGATTTATTCTCGGCGTTGTCCTTGGCTGTTTTATCGCCGTACTGCTCTGGTGGTCTCCTTTTCTTTCCAAGGTAAGCGAGCCTTATCTTGTTGTTCTCAACAGCCTTCCCAAAATTGCGCTCGGTCCCGTTATAATAATTTGGGTTGGTGCGGGAACCCGCGCCATTATATTTATGGCGCTTGCAATTTCAATGATAGTAACCGTTCTTGAAATGCTCAACGGCTTTATCGGCACCGACAAAGAGCTTATAAAAATGCTTCGCACCTTTGGTGCCAACAGGTTTCAGATTTTTACAAAAATAGTTCTTCCCTACAACATCGAAACCCTTTTTAATTCTCTTAAAATAAACATCGGTCTTTCGCTTGTAGGTGTAATAGCAGGCGAATTTCTTGTTTCAAAAGCGGGGCTCGGTTACCTAATCGTTTATGGCGGTCAGGTTTTTAAAATGGATCTTGTTATGGCAAGCGTTATAATTCTTGCGGCCGCTGCCGCTATTCTTTATGAGCTAATTGTAATATGCCAGAGGTTTGTTTTAAAATGCATAAATCACAAATAAAGGCCTCTTGTAACAATTTAGGCGTTTTCTGCATTTAATATACAGAAAAACATACAAAAGGAGATTTTTTATGCTTAAAACAAAATTCAAACGCATTGCGGCTGTGTTTACGCTTATCTGTATTGCAGCATTTTGCTTATGCGGATGCAAGCAGGATGAAAAAACCCTTACAAAGATTGCACTCAGCGAGGTTACACATTCGGTGTTCTATGCGCCTCAATACGCCGCCCTTGAGCTTGGCTTCTTTGAAGAAGAGGGTCTTGAGATCGAGCTTTCAACAGGTCAGGGTGCAGATGCTGTTGCCTCGGCGGTTCTGTCTGGTCAGATAGACATAGGCTTTGCGGGTCCCGAAGCGGCAATCTATGTTTACAACGAGGGCAGAGATAACTATCTTAAGGTTTTTGCCCAAATGACCCAGCGCGATGGCTCATTTTTGATCTCACGCGAGAAAAACGATGACTTTAAATGGACCGACCTTAAAGGTGCACACGTTCTGCCCGGCAGAAAGGGCGGCGTGCCCTATATGGCATTTGAATATGTGTTAAAGCAAAACGGGCTTGACACAGAAAAAGATGTTTTACTTGATAACAGCGTTCAGTTTGCTATGATGACAGGCGCATTTGTTGCAGGAACAGGCGATTATGTTACCGCCTTTGAGCCCACCGCCTCAATGCTTGAAAGCGAAGGCAAAGGCTATGTTGTTGCCGCTGTTGGCGATGAGGCAGGAGAGATACCCTACACCGCCTATTTTGCAAGCAAAAAGTACGTCGAGGAAAACTCAGACACCATTCAGGCTTTCACAAACGCTGTTGCAAAAGGCGAAAAATGGTGCCGCGAACACACCGCCGCAGAAATAGCTGAAACTATCGCGCCCCTTTTCCCCGACACCGAGCTTTCGCTTTTGACCTCATCTATTCAAAGTTACATTGACATAGATGCCTGGTGTGACACACCAGTTATGAAAGAGGCTTCTTTTGAGCGCCTGCAGGATGTTATAACCTCTGCAGGAGAACTTGAAAAGCGCGCTCCCTTCTCTGATGTTGTTGATAATTCTTTTGCAGAAAAAGCTTCCAAATAAAAGCCGTTTATTAGGGCACCCTGCCAAAATAATTTAGCAGGGTGCCTGTTTGACTTTTAATATAAATTATAGTATATTATAACTTATAATAAAGGAAGGAAAAATTTAAAATGGCTATAGAAAAGGTAAGAGAATATTTAAAAAACTTTAATGCAGAAAACAGAATAGTTGAGCTTGATTCATCAAGCGCAACTGTTGAGCTTGCAGCTCAGGCTCTCGGATGCGAGGGCAAGAGAATTGCAAAAACCCTCTCCTTTAAAATCGGTGAGGACTGCATTTTAATAGTTGCCGCCGGGGATGCTAAAATAGACAACCATGCATACAAGGAAAAATTCGGCGTAAAGGCAAAAATGCTTTGCTTTGACGAGGTTGAAGACAAAATAGGACACGCTGTCGGCGGAGTTTGCCCCTTTGCTGTAAATGACGGGGTCAAGGTTTATCTTGACGAGTCTTTAAAACGGTTTGAAACCGTTTTCCCTGCCTGCGGAAGCTCTAACAGCGCTATCGAGCTTAATTTAGCCGAGCTCCAAGAATTTTCAAAATGTGAATGCTGGGTAGATGTTTGCAAAGACTGGAGAGAATGATTAGTTTTTCACAATCTTTTTAATTTTGTTGGAAATACAACATACTTTGATAAAAATATATAATATAATGGTTTTGCTAAAATAAATTTAGGAGGACCTAAAAATGAAATCAAAATTTTTAAAAACACTTTCAGTAATTCTTGCTTCCCTGCTTTTAGCAGGCGTACTTGCATCCTGCAACTACAAAAACGGAGATGTTTCTTCCACCCCTGTTAAAACAGAGAAAACAGACAT
The DNA here is from genome assembly GCA_015066115.1 of Oscillospiraceae bacterium. GTDB lineage: Bacteria > Bacillota > Clostridia > Oscillospirales > Ruminococcaceae > SIG578. Next base: position 61,361 of record SVOZ01000003.1, on the reverse strand, counting down.
CAACGTTGCTGTTTTAAAGGGCCCCACCGCACTTGGAATGCTCAAGCTTATGGATGATGACAAGAATGACAAGGCTGCAAACGACTACGAATTTGAAGTTTTTGCCGCCGCTGACCAGCTTGTTCCCAAAATCGTAAACAAGAGCATTGACATCGCGGCCGTTCCCACAAATCTTGCCGCAACCCTTTACAAGAAAACCGAAAAGAACGTTAGCATCATTGCTGTAAACACCCTGGGTGTACTTTCAATCGTTACAAACGGCGTTGAGATCGATTCTATCGAAGACCTTCGTGGCAAAACCGTTTATGCAACAGGCAAGGGCTCAACCCCAGAATATGCGCTCAATTACATCCTTGAGAAAAACGGACTTGAGGTTGGAAAAGACGTAAAGGTTGAGTACAAATCCGAGCACTCTGAGCTTGCAACCCTTGTAATTTCGGGCAAGGCAGAGATCGCTATGCTTCCCCAGCCTTTTGTAACACAGGTTACAACCAAGAATGCCGATGTTAAGATTGCGCTTGACCTTTCAAAAGAATGGAAAAAGCTCCCCAACAACGACGGAAACGAGCTTGTAATGGGATGCCTTATTGTAAGAAACGATTTTCTTAAGGACAACAAGGCTGCGGTTGATGCATTTTTAACCGAGTATGCCGCATCCACAAGCTACGCAAACGACAAGGTTAAAGAAACGGCTCAGCTTTCCGGAGATTTCGGAATTTTGGATGCCGCCGTTGTTGAAAAAGCACTTCCCAACTGCAACATAGTTTATATTGACGGAGAGGATATGAAAAAGAGCGTTTCGGCTTATCTTAACACTCTTTTAGCCGCTAATCCTGCTTCAATAGGCGGAGCAGTTCCGGTGGACGACTTCTATTATGCTAAATAATTTTTTTAAAAAACTTCCAAAGTCTATTATTTCAGGCTTAGTTCTGGTATTTTGGCTTTGTATATGGCAGCTCGCGTATCTTGTGATAGGGAGCGATATTGTTTTCGCTTCGCCGATAAATACATTTAAAAGAGTGCTTGAACTCGCCCTGACGGGCGAGTTCTGGCTCTGCATTTTAAATTCAGTGTGGTACATCCTGCTGGGTTTTGTGCTTGCTATTTTAATTTCGGTGCCGCTCTCGGCGCTAACCGCTCGATTTAGTTTTTTAAAAACACTTTTTTCACCAATAATAAAGCTTGTTAAAGCAACGCCGGTAGCCTCATTTATAGTGCTGGCGCTGTTTTGGTTTCAGAGCGGAGTTGTTTCATTTATTGCCTTTTTAATGGTGGTTCCGCTTATTTACTCAAATCTCACAGAGGGATTTTTAAACGTTGACACCTCGCTTTTAGAAATGGCTAAGGTTTACAAATTTTCCTTTTTCAAAAAGGTAAGGCTTATTTACATTCCGTCGCTCCTGCCCTATTTTGTTGCCGCCCTAAAAACAGGTCTTGGCTTTGCATTTAAGGCAGGAATAGCCGCAGAGGTTATCGGGCTTCCCAAAAACACACTTGGCGAGCAGGTGTACAACGCAAAAATTTACATTGAAACGACCGATTTATTTGCATTAACTGTTGTAATTATCCTTTTAAGTGTTATAATGGAGAGGGTATTTATTTTTCTTTTAAAACTGCTTTCAAAAAAGCTTTTGAAAGGCGGTGGCAAGGATGATTAAAATACAAAACCTTTCAAAGTCCTTTGGCGACAAGGCTATTTTAAAAAACTTCTCTTATGATTTTAAAAAAACCGGAGTAGTTTGCATAAAAGGCGCTTCCGGTTGCGGCAAAACCACCCTTTTGAGAATTATCTCAGGGCTTGAAAAGGCCGACAGCGGAAACATTCTTATAAACGGCAAGCTTTCCTATATGTTTCAAGAGGACAGGCTTTTGAGCTTTCTTACCGCTATTGAAAATGTAACCTGCGTTATGGACGGCAAGGCCTCAGAGAAAAAAGAAAAGGCCGAGAAGCTCCTTTCTGCAGTTGGACTGTCTGGCGACATAAACACCCCTGTGACAGAACTTAGTGGCGGAATGAAGAGGCGCGTTGCTTTCGCGCGTGCCCTTGCCTTCGAGCCGGACATTTTGCTTCTTGACGAGCCTTTTAATGGTCTTGACCCAGAAACCCGTCAGCTTATTCTAAAAATAGTATCTGACATTTCTAAAGAGCGGCTTGTTATTTTAGTAACCCACGATAACAAGGACATCAAAGCTCTTTCGGGCGAGGTTTTAAGTTTATCATAACCCTTAGAATAAATTTTTGCTTACAAAGGAGAATTTCTATGGCTAAGTACAAAATTGCCGCTTTAGTTGGTATGTGCGGCAGCGGAAAAAGCGTTGTATGCGATATGTTCGTAAAAAAAGGCTGGAACAGAATTTATTTCGGCGGAGTGACTATGGATGTGCTGAAAGAGCGCGGCCTTGAAAAAAACGAGCAAAACGAAAGAGCCATCCGTGAGGAATTAAGGCGCATTCACGGACCTGCCGCCTTTGCAAAGCTACTCCTTCCCAAGATCTCGGCCGCAGCGCAAAACGGCAACACCATTTTGGACGGGCTTTATTCCTGGTCGGAATACAAATGCTTAAAAGAGCATTTTGGCGATGACATCACAATCATTGCGATTGTTGCCGACAGAAGCGTGCGATACGAGCGGCTTACCACCCGCGAGATAAGGCCGCTTACAAATGCAGAAGCCGAAAGCCGCGACTATGCCGAGATTGAAAACCTCGAAAAAGGCGGACCTATCTCGATTGCCGATAAGTTCATTTTTAATAACGGCAGTGTTGAGGTTTTAACAGAGCAGGTTGAAGCATTTATGAAAGAATTCTAAAGCAAAAATGATAAAAAAGAGAGAAGTTTTAAAAACTTCTCTCTTTTTTGTTGTTATTCAATTATAAAATAGTACTCTGCCTCAGCAGTGGTAATTAATCCAAGCTCGGCGGTTACCTGCAGGCGATAGCTTCCTGCACTGTTGCCTGCAAGCGAAATTTCGATTGTCTCTGTATCGGCATCCTTTTCAAAGAATATCTCCTTGGTAACGCCTGTACTGCTGTATTCTCCGTCTCCGGTTTTTACCATCAGCACAACCTCAAGGCTATGGCTTTGAGTCAGATCTGCCCAACTAACATTTGCATTAACCGTTTCTCCTACAGAATAAAGCTTTTTATCGCCTGTTATCTTTAAAGATACGGTGCTTTGTTTTTGGTATGAGATGGTAAAACGCGCACTTGCCACATTTTGTGCATTCATACAAGACTGCTCCACCTGTGACTTGGCAACTATCCATTTAACGTCAAAACTATATATTGTTTCGCTTTCAATTAGTAGGCTTGAAATTAGCGAAACGGCAATAGTTCCTTCGGTTTCTTTAGGCATTGAGTAGACAAAGTTACCGTCACAATTTGCATAGATTATCTCGGTTGCGTCTGCGCAAACCAGCTGCAAATGTGCATCTGCAGGCAATGTAGTGTTCGGTATAAGCACCAAGGCGCTCTCGCGGTACTCCCACTTGGAAGCAACGCCCTCAGATGTATCGCGCAGGAAGGTAATCACACCGTTATTTTCAGCCCTCAAGGTAAATTGATCGACATGTTTAAGATATGCTATCTCATAAGCCGTCGCCGTCCTGGCCTTTGATGCCGACTTTGCCGCCACAGTCAAGGTGATTTTTACAGCATCTCCCGACATTGCGCTTGTTGTATGGGAAAAGTCAACAACAAACTGAAGCTGCATCTCGCTGTCTGTCAATACAAACGGTGTTTTGTTTTTATCTCCCATACGAACAAAGTCGGTTAACTTAAGTTCTGTTATGCCGGCTTTATCAATTAAAGCCCAGTAATAACCGCCGCCTTTCTGATCCTGCATAATAATAGTCGTTCCTACAGCAAGCTCAGAGTCAAAAGACAAAGCGGGAGTTTCAAGCTCTGTGCCAAAATAGTGGTTAATATTAAATTTAACGGTATAGGCTGAGTCGCGGCTGATTTTTGCAAAGTCCCCTTCTATGTTTTTAAATACCTGACCTTCAGTAATGTAGGATTCCAGAGAGGGATTTAAGTTAACATCAGGAAGCGTTATCACAATTCTGGAGTTATCCTGAATGTTTTCTATCAAATATTTAGAACAGGGTTCCTGTGTAGTAAAACTAATAGGATATATCGGAAGGCCTTCACCGAGACGGGTAAGCTCAACATCGATCTGTTGGTCATAGCCCTGCGGAAAATAATAGCCATCAATCAGTTCTAAAGAAAGCAGAGCGCCGTTCTGAATATTATCCTCGCTTCCGTTAGCCATTGTGATTTCTTTCAAAAGACCCTCGGGGTTGTTAACTAATATCTCAACATTATGACCCGCAAAAAAATAAATGCTGTCAGCCGAGGCTTCTTTAGATGCTTTATAGTTAGCGCCCTCGGTGTAGTTAGCGTACACGTAGTAATTAGTTAGTATAACATTTACTTCAAACTGCACCGCATACTCGCCATCAATAAGTGTGTCAGGTTTTTGTTCTGTTACTACCGACATCGTTTGCTTTTCGCCATTTACATAGTATACAAGCTTGTACTCTATCTCTGAGTCATAACCGTCCTTATCACTTGTAAAATACGGAGATGGGGCTACGGGTTTGATGCTCAAAATCGAGCTGTTTGTTTGAAGAGACGTTGCATATTCTGGCTTTGGAGGTGCAGGCTGATCTGCCTTCTCAACAAAATATGTAACACTCGCAGTAACACCGTTTTCTGTTATGCTAGCTTTATACCTGCCTGCATAGTAAGGACAACCATTTACAAGCGCGTCGCCATCTAAAGCCTCATAGCTTAAATCGGGGGTCCAAGAATCAGAGGTGTATTCTACACTGGCAGGGTGTGAGGTTTTGTCATAAACAGCATTTTCTGCTGAGAGCCGGGCTTCTTGGCTGTAATTGCCGCAGGAGCAATCACGCCTAAGTGTTTTGCCGTTATCTACAACTGAATAGGTATATGTATGTGCAGGTTCACTATGGTCGCATTCCTTCCACTGAGCGTATAGTGTGACAACTGCACCCTTTTCGTCGGTCAATCCATCGCTTATCGTTGCCTCATCCTCATAGACAACAGAAGAGTCTGTCGGCTGCTTGTCCATACACCATCCCACAAAATCGTGTCCGGAACGTTTATATGCATTCTTTTTAAGTTTGGTTTCTTGGTTGTAGAAAAATGCATCATTTTCCATTTTACCGGTATATGAGTTAGCGTTAGGATCATATACAACGGTGTATCCGTTGGCCTCCCAAATCGCATAAATTTCCAGATCTCCGATAGGATTACCGTTAAAGAGATACCTTGAGCTGATCTTATACCATCCAAGCGTTTTGTCGCTTTCCGGAGGGCGCGGAGTAGAAGGCTCTGTTAGATCCAAATCTATCGGATAATATTGGTCCACAGGGTCATCCCAATAATTACTTGTGTTCCATCCCTTGATGGTATATCCTGGGTGGCTGTAGATATTAGCGCTTATGGTAACGATCTCGTTTTCCTCTATCTCGTACTCCTTATACTGACCGGTAATAATGCCTGTAACGGGATCCTTAAAGTTTTCAAAGTATTTCAGCTTATAATACTTCTTTTCACTGGTATTTAAGCGGTAATCGTTAAAATCATCTCCGTCTTTTGTGATATCAACAGTAATTACATCGCTGATACTGGGGTTTGTCATTTCGCCCCAAAGTTCCATATTACCACCGGTTACATAAATCGTGCTTTTGATCTGGGTATTACCATAATACGCATTTTGAGAGTTGAGATCATCCTTGTTCATATTGGCTTGATCTGAGGTGGTGATGGTAACCTTACCGCCCTCGACCTTCATAAAGTTGCTCTGTCCCTCATCAGCTCCCGCAGAGTTCTGTTTTGCTTGGTCTTCGGACAAACAGTAAATATTTAATTCTGTATTTTTATTGCCGGTTACAAAAACACCGCCACCAGATTCACTGGCATGGTTGCCGCTTAACTGTGGGCAGGCGGTAACACTATTAGATGAAATGTCAGGCTGGTCGTGATCACAAATAACATTTCCATCCTCATCAAAATGGCGTTTCTGCACGCCGATTTGCACATTAATCTTCTTAGTGCCGTCCTGCCTACCAACAACAGCCAAAGCACCGCCGTTACTACCAGAAGTGTTTGAACTGACCGAACCGCTATATATGCCAACTTCTACGTCACTTGCATTGGCCGAAACATAAATGCCGCCACCACTGCCGCTGACAGCCTTATTGCCGTCAACATTACCGCCAACCATATAATAGTTACCGTCATTTACAGCGATACCGCCACCATTATTGTCTGCCGTATTATTAATAACAATACCACCGACAACATTAACGTTACCGCCATCAATATAAGCCGCACCACCGCAATCTTGTGCCGTATTACCTAAGATTTCGCCCGCGAATACAGTCATAGTACCGCCGCCGAGATAAACTGCACCACCATTTAACTTAGATGAGTTATTTTTGATGGTTCCTCCGTTTACGGTCACAGTTCCGCCACCCAAATAGATAGCACCGCCGTTTTCAGAAGAGGAACAGTTTTCAACAGATGCTTTTCCCGAAATTGAGCAGGTTCCTGCTGACATATAGATAGCGCCACCATTTTTAGCAGAGCAATCTCTTATAGCGCCGCCGGAAATATCAACAACACCGTTAGGATCGTCCATATAAACTGCCGCGCCGTCTTTTTTAGCATAGGCAAATACAGAGCTGTCAGCTGTGTCAACTCCATGAAGTGTGCCGCCCGTCATAACAAAAGTGCAAGCCTCGGTGCCACCGGCCGCCATTAAGAACTGGCCACTGATATCTCCGCCCTTGATGACTGCTTTTGCATAACCGATTCGTCCATCGATCGTATTTAAGGTGTCTCCGCCGCCGATGGTGCCGGTGCGGATCACACCATTGCCCTCATTAACATAAATTTCCGCAGCACCGCCGTTACCGCCTATGCTGCCAAGGCCGCCGCCTATAGAGGCCGCCGTAAGATTTCCTCCGTTAACTGTAACGACCGCCTTACCGCCATTTCCTGTGTCGCCTCCGGCACCGCCGCCAATAGATCCTTTGGCGCTCATGGTTCCTCCGTTAACTGTGATTGTAGCTTCACCGCCGTCACCTGAAAGGCTGTCGCCACCTCCGATACCATTTAACAGGGTAACATCAGCTGTACCGCTTATCTTAACATCAGCTGTACCGCCTGTGCCGCTTTTACTATTACCGCCGCCGATAGATGTCGCAGTAACAGTGCCTCCACTAATAAAGATAGTAGCCTTACCGCCTATCTTTTTAGAACTGTTGCCGCCACCTATACCATTTCCAAAAGTACCGTAGGCTTCAACTGTACCGCCGGTAATTGTAACTTTTCCTTCACTACCCGCCTCATTAAACGAACTACCCGAACCAATAGCAACGCCACCAACAACCTTATCATACGGTTTATCTTTGGTGGTAATTGTGTCCCCATTTACATAGATCTCACCGTGGTTTTTGGCATATACTTTTCCTCCGCTGATCGTAATGTTCGATGTGCCGCCCTGGCTGAACCAACCAATGCCGCCGCCGATCGCGGTTCCTGTTCCGTTGCAGTGCGCAACTATCTCTCCTCCGGAAATGGTCATGGTACAAGAACCATTGCCGCCTGCGCCTATAGCAGTACAGTTATCAGCATAGGTAGTCAATACCTGTAATTTACCACCTGCAATCTCGAAGTTTGAAACATTCGAAATGCTATCATCGCCGCCGATTGCTGAATTCCAATGATTATAACTGACATTGGAGTTTACAAATTCATCAATTTTGTCTGCATCAACCTTGACAGGAACATAAAGTGATCCGCCATATGTTGATTTATCGCCGTTTATATCAGTAATTTTAAGAGAAGATTTGGGGTAATTGTTTGTGTAATAATGAATAGCACGAACAATATTCTCGCCTTTAAGCCGCAATACTACATTTTTTTGACCTGCATAACCGCTTGGCTGAATGTCTATGGTGCCGTCTGCATATCCTCCTGTTGTGCTTGTGTTGGGAAGATAGTTTGTAGGGTACGAAGCTCTACCCATATTCACGCCATCAAGAGTTACGTCAAACGATGTATTTGTATGATTTCCTGAAAACCAAACATTATTGGTGGTAAAGGTCGCATTATTACTTTGTCGAATCACATAAATGTTTGTTGCTTCATGATCACCCATCAGGTCGTTTCCTGCAGAATCTTTGCCTGAGTATGTTGTATTAAATATTATCTTTCCCTTTGAAAGATCAAAAACAACCACTTTTCCGATGGGGCCAACGGGTTCTGTTTCTACGCCGTCAATTACCGCCTTGATATATTTTCCTTCATCGTTTGCGGTGATGTCGTAATAATTTTGAGCAGCATCTTCGATAGGAGAATATGTGCCGTCGACCGAATATGCGATTTGCCACTGATAGACAGAAGGTGTTCCGTCGGATTTTGCGATCAATCTTGATCCATTGTTTTCGACACTTACTGATGTTGTTGCGGCAACAGATGCGATAAAGACAGAAACAAGCAGAGAAAAAACCAAAAGAAACAATACGCCTAAGATTGCAAATATTGATTTGTGCTTTTTAATTATTTGCATGGTGTATCACTCCTTTCTTATTTTGGTAAATCCGCCTTTATCGCCAGATACTCGGTTTCATTTTTGATTACGGAAACCTTAAAATTATCAACATTAAAGCTTCCTTCGCTTACAAAAAAACGATATGTATAGGATGAATATGTTTGATCGAAGTTTGCCTGGTCCGCAAATTCTATTGCCCCATATTTCCCATCGCTGTAGTTATAAACCTCTCGTAAAATTGGGTTGGTGTTATCGGGAATTAGACCCGTCGAATCAGTAGCAACTGTTAGATCTCCCAACACATTGTCCGTCCAGACTGTCAGCAGGACAAAGGCATCATTTTCAGTGTTCAGATGCTTGTAAACGTTTTCGTCATTGTCTGACACAGTGAATTCCGCCTTTAACGTTTGCTTATAGCCGTTTTCTCCTGTGGCTGTAACAATGTAGGTTTTACCCTTTGCAAGATTTTTAAGGGTAATGGTAGCTTTGTTAACAGAGCCGCCCAAAAGCTTATGCTCTGTATTTGAGTCTATAATTTGCGGAACCTCGCCGCCATTTTCACATTCTATCGAAACATTATATGTAATGTCTACCTCTGAGAAACGCAATTTATCTGCGTTGTTTCCCAATGTAAAGGAAACCTCTGTTGTAGTAGAATTTAGGACATATTTGCCGGTTTCTTCCTTAAGCAGATTGCTTGTAAAATAAAACTCTTTTGCTGATAGCAAATTTCCACCCGCAGTATCATAAATGTATTTTGCAAAAACACCGCCAATTAAAGCAATCAGGATGATTACCGCTATAATAACGGCGGTTCCTTTTTTGATATGGGTAATTTTGTTTAGTAACTTTCCCATTAACATCCCTCCTGCTCTTTTCATTAATCGACCTGTTCTGCCTTGATGGTAAGCTTTATCAAATCCGCCATTCCCATATATTTGAGCGCGCCCTGCTCACTCCATGTGGCAACCATCTTAATTTTGTTTGTGGAATTAGGCTTTAGATAACAGACTACACTGCACTTGTCTTTTGCAGGTGTACTGTTATCTACAGAAAATGTGTAGGGAATATTTTTTGTTGCGTTTTCAATAGTAACGGTGTAAGCAACCACAACTTCGCTGTTATTCACAACCTCTATTGACCTTTCAACACTTCCCGGAGTTGTTTCAACGAGGAGATTTTTGGAAAAATATGCTCCGTCTTCCGAAACATCGAATTTGGCGACTCTTGCAAAATCCTCTCCCGAATCTGCTACGATATACTTAGCATACAGGCCGCCACACAGGTGAAAAGAAAAAAGCGTTAGGCAAAGCAGAATGCAGGCGATGCACATTGGGATATTTAACTTTGCTTTTGGCTGCCTATCCATCATTCCGCTTCACCCCCAATTCTTAGTCTTGTTCTTTTAAGCGGTTTATCTCGTCAATTATTTTCTGTCTTTCTTCATCGTCTTTCTTCTTTTCATTCCTGCGAGGAATTTCTATGAGAAGAATTGCGGCAGCAACGATACAGATCGTGCCAATCGGCGTTTTTATAAAGTTTACAACGTTTCCTACAAAGGGAATCCAAAACAGCACCTTGCCTTTTATTGCAGAAACATTTATAGGATCGTCCGCTATGTTATTGGCGTCTCCCTGTGTTACGACGGTGTCGCCGTCAACAGCTATGATTCTGTGAACAACAAGTGTGCCTTTATCTTGAAAAACAACGATGTCTTTTTCTTTATATGTTTGGGTCTTACTTACAATAATCAAATCGCCTTTTGAAAGCTCGGGCTCCATACTGCCCGAAAGAACAACCGCCGCACCATATCCAAAAGGTGTCGGGAGCTGATTGCCCAAAAGGCTATTGGCATTAGCAAGATAAATGTTAAAGCCTAAAACTGCGCCGCAGAGAATCAACAGCGTTATACGTATTAGGTTTTTCGGGTTAATTTTTCTTTTGCGAGTTTTTTTCAACAATTTCTGCCTCCGCGCTATCTCGCCGCCGTTCTTTTTTACGATAAATAATAAGAAACAGCATCAATACAAGTGAGCCAACAAAGAGGGCGATCCACAGGTGTGGGGTTGTATTATCGCCTGTTTGCGGCGGTGTGATGCCGCCATCTGCATTAGGATCGTCACTTTCGGTTGCGGTTGTGTTTATAACAATGGTAAAGGTAATCTCCTGCTCTGCGGCAAGATTGCCGAGCTTGGTATCAAGCTCGGCATTACCGCTTTCAAAAGGCCAAAGCCAATCAAGTGTATAGTAGGTGTACTTTCCCGCTCCAAGAGTCGCATTATCTTTTGCCGAGTCTAACACCATAACCTCTGCATACTCGTCCTTGCCGCCAACAACCCATTTTCCGTCATATCGATTAAGTCTGCTCTTTATAGGAACGTGATTGTCAGCATAATTAAAGTAGGCATCCATTTCTACGGTGTAATCAAGCGCAACATTTCCGGTGTTTTTGAGCTTAAAGATATAGGAATTTTCTGTGCCGGGAGCAATTACTTTATCGCCATCAGTGCTTTGCACCGTAATTTTCTGTTCGCCGTTTTCATAAGACACGCGGAATATCTCTACCTGCGTATTGGTGTTCCACACCGTTTTGTCATCGCTTACTTCAAAGCCCGGTTTTTTCGGCGGCTCAGTTTTCTGCGGTGTGTTTGAAGAAGTAACCTGCGGCAGTTTATCTGTTGCGTCGCTATCAGTAATCAAAGAAATTGCGCCGCTGTCGTCTATCAGAAAATTATTCAGTCTGCTTGTAATGGCGATTGTTGTCGCCGCAACGCAGACAAAAAGAATAAGAACAGACAACCAGAGCCACTTTGTCTTGCTGTTATTTGATTTTGCCATTGGGTGTCTGTGCCTCCATTCTTTATAGCTAATCCTTTCGGGTTTATCAATAGACAAAAGTTTTTTATCCATTGATAAATCCAAAAATTGTTCCGCCCAAGCCCCGCCACGAGAGGCTTGGGCGGAAAATCATTCAAAAATAAGTAATGTATTTAAATTAGTCGATCTGAGTTACTGTAACAGTAATGGTGAGACCTGTCTGAAGGTTATAATCTGTACCATCAACAAGATCACTACCAGTGTTAGAATCATTAATTGCTGCATACTCTTTTACTGAAGTTGCAGAAGCAGCAAGATCACCAAGAATTGTGTCTTCAAGATCGTTTCCGTCGATTGCCCAATTCCATGTAATTTTAAGTTTACCAATTTCAGTAGCAAGGTCAGTGTTCGCACTATAATCTTTAGTTAAACCTTCGAGTTTTCCAGCAAGTGTGGCAAGGTTTACATCAATAGCATCAGTTACCTTACTGTAACCAGATCCTACATCCTGCCACAATGTATACTTGATAGGCTCATACTTTGTAGTTACTTCAGCGATATCTTTAGCACCTGTTGTTACATTGTCGTAAAATCCTGAAGCAAGGAATATATCTTCAGAATCATTAGTAACAGCGATAGCAACATTTACATCAACTTCGGGTTTACCTTTGATTTCGAATTGAATTCCATCATCTAAGCTCTTAGTTCCAGGGGCAACAACATCATCTCCAACAGCGCCACTAGAATCTACAGTAATTCCTGTGGTTGCGCTAGTGGGCGTATCATCCGATGCTTTAAGATAATTTTCAGCAAAGAGGCTACCAGAAGCGGCAACAGTAACACCGAACTTAGCTACTCTTGCGGTGTCACTAGCGTTGTCGCTGGTTACATACTTTGCAAAAGTGCCTGAAATAGCGCAGGTTGTAAGGAGAACTGCTACCAAAAGACCGGAAGCAAGTCTCATCATTTTGTTTTTCTTCATAGTAGAAAAACTCCTTTCGTCATAGGCTTTTCAGCCTTCTTTTATAATTCTTCCCCTTTTCCGAGAAAGATAGTGTACCGGGCATTCTAAGAGAATTACCCATCCGCAGAGAATGCCGCGGCATTATATATCATCCTCGGACGTGGCTTCCGAAGGAAGAATATACTTAAGAATCAGATGCATCGGTGCTGTTTGCTGTGGCCTTTTCTTTTTCGGCTTTCTCAGCGCGCAAAGCCTCAAGTTCGGCAAGCAGTGCATCTGTGTCGCTTTGCTTATTCTTTTCATAGATACGACGACGAACAATATCATATCCAACCAAAAGAATAATAGGAAGAACCACACAAATGATAAGTCCTGTGGTAGACTGCATAAACATTGCAATATGGCCGGCGCCGGCAATTCTCACCTTGTAAACACCAACTAAGTTTTCGGCGGGCACCAGCTCCTTATCCTCGGTGTTATTGTTATCACCGCGTGTACGGAAGAAGACCTCACCGTTTTCCTCGACAATTTCGACAACGCGGTGAGTAACGATGCTTGTGCCATTACCTGCGGGATCAAAGAAGCAAATAACATCCTTTTCTTTTATATCCTCTGCCTCGGCGGTGTTACATATAATGAGATCTCCGCTCTCGATCTCGGGGTACATTGAATCTGTCAGAACGATCAAAGGGAATGTTCCTCCAATGCTTGGAACCTCATCCTTGTTTATGTAGCTCTTTGCAATAAGCGTAACATTGATGAGCAGGATTGGAATTAAAATGACACATAAAACTGTTCCGACTATAGTTAGAATTTTGTGTGCTGTAGAAGTCCTTTCTTTTGCCATAATGGCTACCTCATTTCTCGCAGTAGAACTGCGTTTTTTATTTTTCTATATACGTGAAATTTGCAACAGAATTATTACCTTCCACTTTGTCGTAGCTCAAGAGTATGGATTTATTTAGTATATTCCATCTCGTTTTAAAAGTCAACTCTATTAGTACAAAAAAACACCAAATTCGTACTTTTTAAGGACATAATATTTGTGGAAAGGAGTGATAAATAAGTGGGTTTTAGCAATCGCTTGAAAGAGTTAAGAACCCAGGCAGGACTCACACAGCTTCAGTTAGCCCAGCGTTTAGGAATCACCAAAAGCGTTATTTCATTTTATGAACTAAGCGAAAGAGCGCCATCCCCTGATGTTTTGAGTCGATTAGCGAGGATATTTCATGTAAGCACAGACTATTTACTCGGTTTGGATAAACGGGAGACCATAGATGTTACCGGAATCAGCAAAAACGATGTAGCACTTTTACGCGCGTTAGCTGACAGTCTCCGAAATAAAGAAAAATAGCATATTATAACAAGCACTGTAAACATCGTTTTGCGGTGCTTTTTTATTTAGCTCATTATAAAAAAAGACCGACACACATTTCATAAGTCCGTTCGCATAAAGGACTACGAAAGTGCCGGCCTAATTTCTGTGGGGTATGTGTTTATCAGTTTACGGGGAAATTGTATCATAATGCCCAAAAATTTACAAGCATTTTTATTAAAAAAGTTTGCTTTTTCTTAACAATTTAGCTTTGTTTTTGCTTTAAAAAAGCCGCTTTGCAGAAAATTGCTGAAAACATAAAAGAACGGGCGAACTCGCCCGTTCTTTTATTTTAGTTGAGTGTCTTTTATTGTTGAAATGGTATTAAGTGCCTGTTTTCTCTTTTTCTTTATAAAAATCAAACATAAAATGCGATGAATCCAGCACAAAAATAGCGGATATCTGTGTTTTCGGCAAAAGGGATAAGCGCTGTAAATTTCCGCCTTGCTTATAAAAATTCGGGAAAAGAATTTTTTTAGCTTAAAGACAAGTTTATTGCCCTTGCCCGATTTTTCAAATTCGTGGCTCAGCTCAATCTGCCCTGTTCCGTGATTTCCCGCCGCAAAAACAAGCTGTTCGGCGGCGCTTAAATCAGCGCACACCTCGCCACTTGAAAACCATTTATCTGCCAGAGCATAGATTTGCTCGGCTGTTTTTAGATAGCCTGCCTTTTCGAGCACTGAATTTACATATTCGGTGTCGACCTTTTTATAAAGCTGTTTCTTTAAAATGTAGGCATCGAGAATGCGGCGTATGCCTGCGCCCTTGCCTAAATAGTGCTTTATGCAGTGTAGCAGGCTAAAAAGATAAAATTCGGTGTCGGGCAGTCTGTAACAAAGGCCCTCACCTGTTGGCTCGGCTGTTTCAAAGGGGTTGGTAATGGTGCCGTAGCTTTCCTGATTTTGCCGCTCAAAAAACTCGGAATGTATCTCAATTAAGGTGTTGTATTTTCCGAAAACGTCAACCTCAAAAAGCACATTGTTTGAATTTACAGAGCACTTTGTTTTGTACCCCAAATTCTGCATCACCTGATTTACCTTTTCGAGATTTTGTCGGTCGATTATAAAATCAATGTCGGTCATCATTCGCCATTCGGGTTGAGGATAAAAGGCTTTTACAACCGTTCCTTGAGCCTCAAGCGAGCGAACACCTATCTTTTTAAAGGTTGCTAAAATCTCTTTTCGCACCTCAAGCTGATTTGCGTGACGGCTTAGCGAAAAGGCATAAAAGGTCTTCCACTTTTTAAAAACCTCTTCATCAGGCTTGTTTTCAAGCCTTTGAAGGCTTACAAAGGCAATATTGCCGACCTCGTGGATTTTGCCGTACTCAAAAACCTTTTCAAAAGAAAGATTTTCGGGCTTTTCCTGCGGCTGTATGTTATTTATGGCGCATTTTACAAGGTGAATGAGATATTCATACTCATTTTTAAAGTCAGCCATTTTTCCTCCAAAGCTTGTGATAAATTTTTGCCGCACGGCCGCGCACTCTTTTAAAGAACATTCTTACGGGATAAATCGCGACCCAAATGCGCGAATAAAGCTTGTATCCCCTATGCTCTACGCTGTAGTGCTTGTTTTTGCGATAAAATTCCGACAGCACGCCTATTATCTGCTCGTCCTTTACGTCCTCAAAATTGACGCAGTTGTCGCCGCAGATAACATATCCGTCGCCTTTAACTTCAATAACGCGGTGCAAAACAAGCTCGTCGCCCCTTCGATAGAGCGGTACATCGTATTTTTTGAGCCGCTGGGTTACAGGCTTTATAACAACCCTGTCGCATCTGTCGCGAAAAAGCGGTTTCATACTTATTCCGGCAGTTGTTTTAACGAAAAAGCCCTTTTCTTTTAAAACCTGCTCGGCGGCAAGCCTATCATTCATTTTCAAAAACTCCAGCTTCAAGCATTTTGTTTACTATTTTGGTAACATCGTCGGTTGCTTTCTGAATATCTATTCCGTATTCCTCTGAGAGCTTTTGAGCAGTTTCGATAAGGTTCATTCCCGATGAAATGCAGTCCCATATCTCAGCGCCCGTTTCGTTTAGCTCAATCATTCCGTGAAACTCGCGGCTCAGCTCGCCTGTGCTGACGATTATGGTGGTGTCGCCGAGCTTTTGCTTAACAAAACCCTTTTTAATTTTCATTGTTTTGCTCCTTTATTAAAAACTTCCTACCTGTCAGCTCCTCAAACGAGGTTTTGACAGCCGCTTGTGATATGTCGCACTCTAAAATGTAAATCGGAGTTTGCTCCAAAAGCTGTGAAAAAAGCTGCAGGTTTTTCTCTGCAGACTGCTCGTCCTTGGGTAGATAAATTTGGTTTAGTATAGCGGCAAGATGTTGTTTTGGGTTGACCTTATAAATTTTGTTTTGCGCAGCCCTTTTTAAAAGGCAGATTGCCTTTAGCGGCGCGCTTGTGTTGCTTTGCATTTTTTCCTTGCCGGCCCAAGCCGACGAAAACACCGTTACGTCGTCATTTTTTATTTTCAAAATAGGCTTGTCACCATTGATAATACTGACTTTTTCGCCTAAATATTTTTTCCAAAGCTTAATATGTGTGGTCTTGCCAACGCCGCTCGGGGCGGTGAAAATAAATGCCGAGCCACCATACTCAATTGCGGCGCCATGCATAACGCATCTGTCAAAAAGCGGCAGTTTTTCAGCTATCTTTCGGTAAAGGCAGAGGCACTCGGCATACTGAGGCGTAACCGCAACCTCGGCGGCGCTCATTTCCTCCTCCACCTCATTAAAGGACACCTGTGCTGTTATATCAGGCGCACAAGCAAAGTCAAAGAGATAGTCGCGGCAAAAATCGCGCGAAAACTCAAATCGACTTTTAAGTAATATAAGTTTATCAGCAAGTTTTATTTTAAATTCAAACATCTGTAAACTCCTTATTTTATTGGCTCCCTTGCCTAAAGGGAGCTGGCAAAACCGTAGGTTTTGACTGAGGGATTCTTGGCTCGTTTACTTTTAAGAGAAAAGAGCTGCTGCGTAAATTGCAGCAGCTCTTTTTTAGTTTTTCTTAGAGACCGTCGTCTTCGCCTTCAACGCCTGTTCCGCCGGTGAGCTCATCATCGGGAAGCTCAACGCCGCTTGTGGTAATTACATCAACACTCTCAAAAAGTGTTACATTCATTTCGGGATCAAGATATTTCTTGTTCATTTAAAAATACCTCCTTAATATTAATTTAAATTAATTAAGCCTCAAGAGTGGCCGCGTATGCCGCAACAGCATCACCGTATTTAAGCATATTCTTAACAAGTGTTCCAACTTCATTATGGTTTTGCTTGCTAGCAACATAATCCTGAATGCTGTAAGTAAGAGTTTCACTTACCTGATTTCCGTCAGCATCAAAAATCTTAGCTTTGATATTCTCACGCATTTGGTCAGCATTAAGGTTTCTGAAGTGTACAAAATAAGCACCACTTAAATCTTGTGAAAATTCTTTGTACGATGCAATCTCATTATCGTCATTATCGTAGATCTTCATAACAAGGCCATCAGTGCCTTCTGCATTAAACTTAAGGAGCATATTAATGGTTCCTTCAAGTTTAAGTGAAACAGCTTTCCAGTTAGCACCATTTGCAGTGCCGGAAAGAGGACTGGTGTTTTTAGTAAGTGTCGGTTCGCTTCCGGTTGCATATTTTGTAAGGTCAATACCATCAACATCATTTACAAGTGCATCGGTTTTATAGTTACAATACTGCTGAACTGATGCGCCGTAATTGAGCATATCAGCTACGGCTGTTTTAAGCTCAGCCGAAGCAGTGGTATCATTAAGTTTATTTACGGCATACTGTTTTACACTGTATGTTGATGTGGTTTTTATAGGATCGCCTGCATCATCTACGCCCCATGTGAGTGTTGTGGTAAGCGTATCTCCCATTTTCTGTGCAGGAATATCGGAATAGGTAAATACATACATACCGTTTGAAACAGACGAAGCTTTTACTGTTGTTGTAGTGTCTCTGCCTTCAAGCTTCATACTTACTGTAGGAACAGTATAGTTGCCATTATAAATCTCATCATATCTTGTTTTATTAATTTTAATATTTACAGAGAAAGCATCTTCAAGAGTAAGAGATGCTTTAGCTCCTTGCTCAAGAGGAGACTTAGAATGAACATTTATAAACTGATCCATATTTGATACGTACGATACGTCACCAAAGAAGAACTTCTGGCTTGTTGACGAGCTATCAAAGCCGGAAACTGTGCAGCCCCAACCTTTGGCTGATTTCATATAATCAAAATATCCATTAAGTGCTTCACTACCGCATTCTGTGAAATAGGTAGAAGTAAAGTCAGGGACAATAAACCAGCCGTCAAGGTTTCCTTTTACAGTAATTCCTTTATCTGTCAAAGTATAATCATGAACTTCGCCTGTTTTAATATCAAGATACTTGATGACGCCTCCTGCTCTTGCAATTCTAGCACTATAGAAACTATCGGAGCCTTTTCTAACGCCATACTTAACATAAAATTCTTTATCTTCATTACCAGTAGACGCAATTCTGAAAGCAATGGCTGTCTTATAAGTGATTGTCATATCACTAGGAACTCCGCCTTGTGTGTAATATGTATAAAACGATGTACGGATATTATCATAAGTGTTAGCCCATGAGGGATAAACATTTAATGATGTGGTAGCCGCGGCAGTTCTAGAAATATCAATAGCTCTGTCGCCGTTAGGAAGACTTACATAGTGATAGTTATCTCCCGCAGCAGCGCCGCTTGCATCATTTCGCGCATAAACTTTGCCCGCGTTTCCACGATACATATTAAAACCATGAATCAATCCGTGTTCATAGGAAGGAATGCGCTGTGCTATAAAAGAACTATCATTTGTAGCAGAGTGATATTTTGTAGTTCCGTATTCTTTTATCTTAGCAGCAACAAATGTATCCTTATCAACTATAAGGGCATCACCAATAAGAAGTTCTTTATCTTTCCAAGAAGTTTTCTTCTTTGTTGCGTCATTAGTAACAGTAGCTTCAAACTTATAGGTAATGTACTTATTTGTTTTAACATTATCTGCACCTAAACGCTTAATCGGGATAAGCATATATCCATCCATGTTACCCATCATATACATTACCGCAGGATTGTTATCACTCAAGCCATGTGCATACCATCTGGAAGTGGTACCATTCTCAAGATCAAACCAAAGGACCGGATATGTGTCTTTTATAGTGTCTGTAGTAATAATGCTTGTACCGGCCACATTAAAACCAGTAATTCCCGCAGTACTATAATTTATACTATTAGAATAGTCGTTAAACTTCAAACGAATAGCAATATAGTTAGTATCATCAAATGTAAGTTTTGAAAGATCACTCGCACCATATCCTGTATTGTTGTACATTGTACTCTCTCTAATATCAACAGGCATATCTACAACGATATCTTCCGGAGTACTTGCATTTTTCCATGTGTAAGTGTGCGGAGCTTTCCAGAACCATTCGCCATATTGATTTTCTTTATACATACGAACCGCACCGGCACTAGTGAATCCCATAAAATTAAGTTCCGTTGACTGAACGTGATATTCTCCACCATTTACAGCGTCCTTAAATCCAGAATGCTCGGGGACCTTAACAAAGGTACCGATAACTCCTTCAGTAGTTGTAGTCTCGGTAGAGTCTTCGGCGCTAACGAGTGCCGAGAAGGGGAGGAAAGTTACCACCATGGCAACTGTGAGGAGAAGCGCTAATAGTTTCTTTTTCACTTTGAATTTCCCTCTTTCTTTAGTGATTTTATTTTCGTGAATAAAGTGCATTTCTAAAGCTTGATTTGCCTTTTTGGCAAAACAAGCAGGTAAACTTTTTTACACGGAAATAGAGTCATTTTATTACAGAAATGCGCTGTCTGCACAGTTTTTTTGCTCAAAATTTTAAAATTTTGTGCAATATTTACAAACACAACACCGCATTCTATATTATTAGTATAATTATACTCATTTTTCCTCAAATAGTCAAGGTTTTTTTGTGAGATTTTACAATTATTTAGTCAGCCTAAAAAATAGGATTTTTTGCGTAGTATTTGCTAACAATTTTGGTTTTTATAGGAGCAATTTAAAAATCGCCCCTACGAGTTTGTGCTGCTTCTGTAGGAACTGGCGCGGCTTTGCAGGGATCGATGCCGATACATAAAAAAAACGAGCGAACAAAGTTCGCTCGTTTTTTAGATGGAGCCTAAAATTAGGTTTATAAGCTCATCGGCGGTGATGCCGACTATAAACTGCGAGACAGGCAGGTCAGAAAGGCGCCTTAAAAGCGATTCCCTTTCAAGTTTTATGCCTTTTAGAGTTTCTTCAAGGTCGGCTATATCGCGGTTTGAGAAAAAGTCGCCAAAAAAGCGGATATCCGAGATTTTCCCCTCGCTCACATCAAGATGGCAGTCGACTATACCAAAGGGAAATTTTTTCTCTGACTTAAAGGAAAAATCGGGCGAGGCGGCAAAATTCCACTGCCATCTGCCATACTTTTCTTTTTCAATTTGTTTTACAGCCGAAACATCGCTTTCAGACAGCTCATAAAGGCTGACATCCTGCTCTTTTAAGAAAAATTCTGCAAGCCTTTGCGCAAATTCCTCAACCGAGGGTGCATTTTCCAAAAGCTCACTTATATTGCAAACGCGGCTTTTAACCGAGCGCACCGCCTTATCCTCAAGCTTTTTAAGGTTAGGCTTAAGTGCTTTTGAAAGCCTTAAAAGGTCGGCGCTGTAAAGCAAGGTTCCGTGGGCGAGGCTTCTGCCGCCTGCGGCGGTTTTGGCGGTGCCCGAAATTTTTGCATTCCCAACGGTTATATCATTTCTGCCGGAAAACTCGGCATCAAGGCCCATATTCCTCAAAAAAGCGCAAACAGGGGCGGCAAAGGCCTTAAAGGAGTCGAGCTCGCCGCTTTCATAATCCGAAATAAATGTGTAATTCACATTGCCTAAATCGTGAAA
Organism: Oscillospiraceae bacterium; assembly: GCA_015066115.1. Classification (GTDB taxonomy): domain Bacteria; phylum Bacillota; class Clostridia; order Oscillospirales; family Ruminococcaceae; genus SIG578. The sequence continues at coordinate 40,673 of SVOZ01000003.1, read as the reverse complement.
AACAGCTCCGCCGCCGGTAAGTCTTCGGATTACGGGGATATTATTTTCACTTACAAAATCAAGGTCGATTTCGGCATAGGCGTTTTGATTTTTGCCTATTATAACAGACGGCTCATTTCGCCAGAGCATCATGACATCGGAGCCCTTAAAATTTTTAAAGACATATTCCTCCAAGGCGAGGTTAAAGCTCGGTTTTGTAAAGGGATTTAAGATAAGCTTAGTCATTTTTAAGCTCCTTAGCAAAGTTTCTTACAAACTCGGCGGCAGGAAAGCCGACAACATTATAATAATCGCCGCAGATGCCTTTTACAAATCTGATGCCGCCGCCCTGGATGCCGTAAGAGCCGGCTTTATCAAGGGGTTCACCGCTTTTAACATAGTCGGCAATTTCATCATCGGAAAGGTTATAAAACTCTACCTCAGTTTCAGCGACAAAGCCTCTTTTTGTATTCTTAGAACAGACAAAAACTCCCGTATACACCATATGTTTTCTGCCCGAAAGGGTTTTAAGCATATTTACAGCGTCAATTTCATCGCAGGGTTTTCCGAGCACCCTGCCATCCATTGCGACAACGGTATCAGCGCCGACAACAAGGGCATCGGGATTTTTCTCAAAAATATCCTCAGCCTTTGTTTGAGCCGAAAACAGCACCATTTCTTTTACGTTCATATTTTCATCAATGGGCGGTTCCTTTGCAGAGGGCTTTATTTCAAAGACAAGGCCGAGTTTTTCAAATATTTCTTTTCTTCTCGGCGAGGCAGAGGCCAAAATGAGTTTTTTCATTTTTGTTACTTCCTTTTTACATATTACAAAAATAATAACACAGCCAAAGCATTTTTTCAAGAGAAAGCAAACAAGCTCCGACCGAAACGGCCGGAGCTTGTTATGTAAGCTTTAGGAAAACGCCCTTAGTCCTCTACGATTGCAGAAACGGGGCAGGTTGCAGCGCAAGCGCCGCACTCGATGCAGGTATCCTGATCGATAACGTATTTTCCATCGCCCTCTGCGATTGCCTCTACAGGGCACTCGCCTGCGCAAGAGCCGCAGTTAAGGCACTCATCGGTGATTTTATATGCCATAATGTAACACCTCCTCAAAGCAAACTTTGCTTTCAGCGCTTATATTCTAACACACCAAAACACAAAAATCAACCATATTTTTATTTTTGGTTTTTTATTCCTCGGAAAGTTCTTCCTCAGCCTCTTCCTTTTTGGGTTTAGGAGCTCTGAGAAGCTTACAGTCATCGCGTTTGACGGTGACTATATTTGTATGCTCTTCGTCGCCGTCGAGCCGAACTCTCAGCTCGCCCTTAAGGATGCTTACATCGCAGACTGTGCCTTTTCCTTCGGGGGTTTTAACAATGCTTCCGACTCTGGGGGTTACTTTTAAAAGCTCATCATAAACCGACTGCTCATATTTAAGGCAACACATAAGTCTGCCGCAGGTGCCTGAAATTTTGGCAAGGTTTAAGGAAAGGCCCTGATCCTTAGCCATTTTAATAGACACCGGCTGAAACTCGCCAAGGAAAGAGGAGCAGCAAAACGGTCTTCCGCAAACTCCAAGTCCGCCGAGCATTTTTGACTCATCGCGCACGCCTATCTGGCGAAGCTCGATTCTGGTTCTGAAAACCGAAGCGAGATCCTTTACAAGCTCTCTAAAGTCGATTCTGCCATCGGCAGTAAAGTAAAAAAGAATTTTACTGTTATCAAAAGCGACCTCAACATCGACAAGCTTCATTTCAAGGCCGTGGTCTAAAATTTTGCTCTCGCAAATTTCAAAGGCTTCCTTTTCTTTTGCACGGTTTTTTTCAACCTGAGCGATATCCTTTTCTGTTGCAAGGCGGACGACCTGTTTAAGCGGAGTAATTACCGCCGAGTCATCAACCTCGCTTTTTTCCATTGCAACACTGCCGCATTCCATGCCCCTTGCAGTTTCAACAATGACATACTGACCTAATTTTGCGTCAAACTCTTTAGGGTCGAAATAATATACCTTGCCTCCGTCTTTAAAACGGATGCCTATTACCGTAGTCATACTACAAACCATCCTTTATTTATTTTAACGCCCTACCGCCTTGCCTAACGAGATCTCAAAATCTGCAAGGCTGAGAGCGAGATTAGCATTGCCTTTAATTGCCGCAAGAAATCTGTCGCAAGCCACCATTAAATCAAGGCAGGCCTTGCCGCCGCAGGTTTTACTAAGCTGCTCTGCCGCCGCGCAACCGCTTAAAAGCTCGGCATTTCCCGCATTTAATGCGCAGGTGTCGCGAAAAACAAGCTTTAAAAGCTCTACAAGCCGAACAGCCGACTCTTTATCAGCGCTGTATTTTCCAAGGCGCAATGTCAAAAGCGCTCTATCGCTGTCGCAAACAGCTTTTGCAACATTTTCAACATCCTCATAAAGCCGATTCACCTTTTCATCCTCGATTATTTCAAGGGCAAGCCCGATATTGCCGCAGCAAAGCTCGGCCGCTCTTTTTAAAGCCTCTTTGGGCGTTTGAGGCATTCTGTTTTCAAGCAGGGCGTACACCTCATCCTTTGAGGCAGGCGAAAGAGCAATATTGACCATTCTTGAGCGCACCGTCGGAAGAAGAGCCTGACTATTTTTACAGGTAAAAATAAAATAGCTATCCTCGGGCGGTTCCTCGATCATTTTGAGCATTGCATTTTGAGCAAATCTATTCATTCTATCAGCTTCATAAAGGATAAAAATCTTACAATTTGCGTCGTTTGGTTTTATATAAAGATTTTCCTTTATCGGCTTGATCTCATTAACGCCGATGGTCTCGCTCTTTCCTGCAGGATAAATTTTATAAACATCGGGGTGAATGCCTTTTATTATTTTATTGCAGGGAACGCACTCATAGCAAGGCTTATTCCCCGCCTCACAGACAAGCAGGGAACAGATATAATTTGCAAAGGTTTTTTTGCCTATTCCCTTTTCCCCTGTTATCATAATTGCGTGGGACAGCCTTTTTGCATTGATCGAGGCTTTGACAGAGTGCGCTGCAGAGGATTTACCCATCAAATCAAACTGCCGCATTTTCTAATTAAACCTTTTCAAAGCGCTCGATATCCATAACGAATATGGATGCGCCGCCGACTGTTACCTCAATGGGCATAGGAGCATACATGCCAACTCCGTAGCTTGTAGAAGCAGGCATAACCTGTTTTCTCTTTTTGCTGTGCGAGGAGATGACTTCGATAGCGCCGTCAACCTTATCATCCTCAACGCCGATAAGGAATGTGGTGTTGCCCATCATAAGAAATCCGCCTGTTGTGGCAAGCTTGGTTACCGAGTAGCCATTCTTGGTAAGGGCACGCATAACAGCATTACTATCGTCGCTGTTTACAACTGCTACGATCATTTTCATATATGTGTTCCTCCTTCAAAATAGAAAGAAAATTTTTGTCGTATATATTTTATCACAAAAATTTTCAAGTTGCAACAAGCTTTTATATATTGTATACTATTTACAGTATATTCGTAAAGTGAGGAGCGCTATGAACGGCAAAATAAGCGAAATTTTAAATACTTGCGGCTTATCTGTTTTTGGATTTTGCCGTTTAGAAGACGCAGGAGAGCTGTTAAACACAAGAAACGCCCGCCTTATTCCCAAGGGCGCAAAGAGCGTTATTACAATTTTGTTCCCTTACAAAATCCCCGTAGATGATAAGCGCAATCTCTCGCTTTACTGCATTGGAAAAGATTACCACTCAATCGTGATGGACAGGCTTTCTCTTGTTTGTGACAAGCTTAAGTGCCAATTTCCTGATGAGGAATTTGCCGCTTTTTGTGACAACTCCCCTATCCGCGAGGTGCGCGCGGCCTATATGAGCGGCCTCGGCTTTTTAGGAAAAAATTCTCTTCTTATAAACAGACGCTTCGGTTCATATTGTTTTATCGGAGAAATTGTTTGCACCCTTTCTTTTAAAGAGTACGGCGTCCCGCTCGGCTCCTGCATAAACTGCAAAGCCTGTCTTAACAACTGCGTTGGCGGTGCCCTCAGAAACAGCGGCGGCGAGGTTTATCTCTTAGACCGCCAAAACTGCCTTTCGGCAATAACCCAAAAAAAAGGCGAGCTTTCTCAAGCGGAAATGGCGCTCATAAAAAAGGGCGGTCTTGTTTGGGGATGCGACAAGTGCTCTACTGTGTGCCCCATGAACATGGGCGCTGATGACAGCGACATAGAGGAGTTTTATATAGACCCCCTGCCATTTTTAACACGCGAAAATGTTGGCCAAAGTAGCGAGCGCGCCTACGGCTACAAGGGCGAAAAAATATTACTTAGAAATCTTGGCATAATTTACGGAGAAAATGACAATAATAACGGCAAATAAACTTTAAGGAGGCCGTTATATGCTTGTTAAAGATATTATGAGCAAAAACCTTATCACAGTAAACGAAGATGACACCATTAAAAAAGCCGCCGAGCTTATGAGGCAATACGACATTGGTATCCTGCCGGTGCTCAAAGACGGCAACATCACAGGGGTTATAACCGACAGAGATATTGTTACAAGAGGGGTTTCTCAGCGCGACGATGTTTGCTCCATTAACGTTTGCGACTGCATGAGTAAGAGCACCGTTTGTGCAAATCCCGACCAGGATGTTTCAGCAGCGGCAAGGTCTATGGCGGCACAGCAGGTAAGGCGTGTGCCTGTTGTTGAAAACGGGTGTTTATGCGGCATTCTTTCGCTTGGTGACATCTCTAAAAACGGCTGTGATGCCGAGGTTGCACAGGCGATGTGTGAAATTTCAAAGCCATAAATTTTAAAAAAGGCGGGTTTTTACCCGCCTTTTTTGCATTTTAAGCAGAGCATTTTGAAGAAAATGCGAGAATTTTAAAGAATTTTAGAGATTTTTGTTACATATTTTAATTTTAAATAAAAATGTATAGAATTTTCGCAAAACACTTGATTTTTTTCAGGGTTTTATCTATACTTAAAATGTTATTTTGTGTCTATATGCAAAAACAAGTGCACCATAGCTTCCATGTTCCGTTGTTTGCTCAATTTTGAGTGAAATAAAAATCCTTTTGCGGGGTGCGGTTTCAAAAGGGCTATGGGTTAGCAGGAGATGGCGCCATTATCCGAAAAGTTCTGGCGCAAACAGCTAATGAAAGACCGTTCTTTTTAAAAGGGCGGTTAAAAACCGCAAAGGGAGGATGCAAAATGGGTGAAACCCCAATCATTCGTCTGGAAGATGTCGTTTTTGAATACGACGGAGAGCGCGTTTTAGATGGGATAAATCTCTCTATACGCGACAAAGAATTTGTCACATTTTTAGGCCCATCGGGCTGTGGCAAAACCACTACCCTTCGCATCATAGGCGGATTTATGAACGCTATGAGCGGAAAGGTTTATTTCGAGGGCAAGGAATGCAGTCACCTGCCGCCTAACAAGAGAAACATCAACACCGTTTTTCAGAAGTATGCCCTGTTCCCCCATCTCAATGTTTTTGATAACGTTGCATTTGGGCTTAAGGTTAAAAAACTGCCGCAAAGCGAAATTAAGGCAAGAGTTGCAAAAATGCTTGAGCTTGTTAATCTTAAAGGCTTTGACAAGCGAAAGGTAAATCAGCTTTCAGGCGGTCAGCAGCAGAGAGTTGCCATAGCAAGAGCGCTTGTAAATTATCCCAAGGTCCTGCTTCTTGACGAGCCTCTCGGCGCGCTTGATTTAAAACTTCGCAAAGAGATGCAGCTTGAGCTTAAGAAAATTCAGCAAAGCCTCGACATAACCTTTATTTACGTTACACACGACCAAGAGGAAGCCCTCACAATGTCGGACACCGTTGTTGTTATGAAGGACGGCGTTATTCAGCAGGTAGGAACTCCTCAGGATATATACAACGAGCCTAAAAACGCCTTTGTTGCCGACTTTATCGGCGAAAGCAATATCATTGATGCCGTTATGGTTAAGGACTTTTTAGTTCGTTTCCAAGGCCACGATTTCACCTGCGTTGACAAAGGCTTTGCCCCAAATCAGCCGGTTGACGTTGTTATTCGTCCTGAAGATATCAAGCTTACCCCTGCCATTATGGGAATGATGACGGGCGAGGTTGAGTCGGTCGTATTCAAAGGCGTTCACTATGAAATTTCAGTCGATTGCGACGGCCATCATTACATAGTTCACTCAACTATAGCGCAGGATGTCGGCGACAGGGTTGGAATAAATATTGACCCCGGTGATATACACATTATGAACAGGCTTTTTGCCGACGATAAAAACACCGTTTACGGCACTGTTACAGATGAAGACACCGTCGAGTTCTGCGGTTTTTCCTTTACAAGAGAAAATCTCGGCTTAGAGGCAGGAACCCGCGTTCTGCTTACAATCCAGCCCTCTGACATCGAGGTGGTGTCTGAAGACATTGCCGATTCCAAGGCATATCTTGAGTCGCTTGTTTACAAAGGAAGGCACAACGAGCTTATAGTTTGGATGGCAGAGCGTCAGTGGCTCATTCACTCACAGCTTGACGAGCAGGTTGCTACAGATATAGGCATTAAATTTGATTTTGACAAAATAGAGATCGCCGCAGTCACCTCTGAGGAGGTGGGAAAAGATGAAGAATAGAGCCCTTGCCATTCCTCACATTGTTTGGTCGGCTATTTTCATAGTTGTTCCCATCTGCTTTGTGCTCTATTTTGCATTTACAAATGACGAGGGCGCATTCACGCTTGAGTGGGTTTCCCAGATAGCAAAATATTGGAGTGTTTTTGCCCGCTCGCTAAAGCTTGCTTTTTACGCAACGGTCATCTGCCTTGTTATTGGCTATCCTATGGCTTACATCATTTCAAGATGCAAATGGATAACCCAGAGAACCTTAGTTATGCTAATTATGCTCCCCATGTGGATGAACTTTCTTTTAAGGACATACGCCTGGATGACGCTACTCGAGCGCAACGGAATTATAAACAATCTTTTAGAGTCTTTAGGTCTAATTTCCGAGCCTCTTAAGATGATAAACACCGAGGGCGCAGTTGTAATCGGTATGGTTTACAATTTCCTGCCCTTTATGATAATTCCGCTTTACAACATTATGGTTAAGATCGACCAGAGCCTTATTGAAGCCGCACAGGATCTCGGCTGCAATATGCCGCGTGTTTTCCGCAGGGTTCTTTTCCCTTTGAGCATTCCCGGAATAGTTAACGGAATCACAATGGTCTTTGTTCCCGCCGCCTCCACCTTTGTTATATCGCAAAAGCTGGGCGGAGCAAAAAACATGCTCATAGGCGACCTTATTGACACGTATTTTATGGGTGGTGAACCCAATTTTCACATAGGCTCAATGCTCTCTCTTGTTCTTATGCTGATAATCTTAATTTGTATGGCATTTATGAACACAAATCAAGAGGAGGTTATGCTGTGATGAAAAAGACCTTCTCTAAAATATACTTAGGATTAGTTTATCTCTTCCTTTATGCCCCGATTTTTGTTCTTATCGTTTTTTCATTTAACGAGTCAAAGAGCAAGTCGCATTTTTCGGGTTTTTCGCTTAAATGGTATGTTGAGCTTTTTGAAAACGAGCTTATTATGACCTCGCTTATAAACACCCTTGTGCTTGCTCTTATTTCCTCTGTAATTGCCACCGTTATAGGAACTATGGCGGCAATCGGAATTTACAGCATGAAAAAGAGAAGCCGCAATATGCTTATGTCGGTAACTAATTTGCCGATGGTAAACCCTGAGGTTGTAACAGGTATTTCAATGATGCTTTTGTTTGTTGCCGTTGCAGCAATCTTTGATATTGAGCAGGGATTTTACTCGGTGCTTATCGCACACATAACCTTCAATCTGCCCTATGTTATTTTAAGTGTTCTGCCAAAGCTATGGCAGGTAAACAACAATGTTTTCGAGGCAGCTTTAGATTTAGGCTGTACTCCGAGGCAGGCATTTTTCAAGGTTATTCTTCCCGAAATTATGCCGGGAGTTTTCTCAGGCTTTTTAATGGCAGTTACCCTTTCACTTGACGACTTTATCATAAGCTATTTTACAAGCGGAAGCGATTTCCAAACCCTGCCTGTAACCATTTACAGCATGCTCAGAAAGCAGGTTCCGCCCTCGCTCAATGCCCTTTCGGCGCTCCTGTTTGTAGCTGTTCTTATTATTCTGCTTATTTCTAATATTACCGCTATCCGCAAAGAAAAGGCAGATATGCGTCGATAACTTTTTTGAAAGGACTTGAAAAATGAAAAAAATATTTTCGGCTCTTTTTGCCGCTGTTTTAGTTTTATCCTTTGCCCTTATCACAGGATGTGGAAAGAAATATGATGCAACTATTATAGTTTACAATTGGGGCGGTCCCTATATGTCCGAAGGCTCCAACGACACCGTTGATTTAAACAAGCTTTTTGAAGAGAGATACAATGTTAAGGTTAAATACCGCACATACGATTCAAACGAAGCTATGTACGCCAAGCTTAAAAACGGCGGCGCTAACTACGATATTATAATCCCTTCGGATTATATGGTTGCCCGTCTTATAGAGGAAGATCTTGTTGAAAAGCTCGATTTCAGTAATATTCCGCTTTTTGAAACAAACATTATGGACTCCTTTAAAAATCCAGACTACGACCCCACCAATGAATATTCTGTTCCTTACTCTTGGGGAACTGTTGGCATAATCTACAACAAAACCCTTGTTAAAGATACTGTTGACAGCTGGAGCATTCTTTGGGATAAAAAGTACACCGATAATGTACTTATGTTTAACAACAGCCGCGATTCCTTTGCCGTTGCGCAGACTCTTTTAGGCTACTCGCAGAACACCACAAACAAGGACGAGATCAAGGCGGCGGCTGACAAGCTTTCAGAGCAGAAGCCGATAGTTCAAGGCTATTATATGGACGAGATCTATGACAAGATGATAAACGGCGACGCCGCAATTGCCACCTACTATGCAGGTGACGCCCTTGTTATGATGGATGAAAATGAGGACCTTGCCTTTGCCTATCCCAAGGAGGGAACAAACAGATTTGCTGATGCCTTCTGTATTCCCAAGGGAAGCAAAAACAAGAAATACGCCGAAATGTACATTAACTTTATGTTAGAGGCAGAAAACGCCCTTGCAAACAGCGAGGTTACAGGCTACTGCACTCCCAACACCGCCGCCTTTGAGCTTCTTGACGACGATGTTAAAAACAACAAGATCATGTACCCCGATGATGAGTATTTAAAGAAATGCGAGTCATACATCCATTTACCTTCCGATATAAACACCTATGTTCAGGAGCTTTGGATAAACATCAAAACTGAAGACTAATAAATAAAAATCAATGTGGGAAGCCTTGCAACAAGGTCTCCCACATTTTTTCTTGCTTATTTTAAAACTTAGTACATAATCGCAACCAAAACACAGTGCTGTTTAATTTTCAAAAACCTCTTTGATTTTTTCTCTGTCACATTCCAGGATCCATTTATTATGTTTTGTATAAATATCTTTAATTGCTGATTTTTCACAAGCGACTAAATCAGCGCCTCTGTCATCACATAAATGAAACATTATTTTTTTGTTTGACCAAACCCAGAATACAGATGCTGTTAACAAATATTCGCCGCCTAAATCAGAAATAATAATTTCTTTTAATATATCCTCTTTTGAGAAATCTATTTTGGATAAATCCCATAAAAGCACTGCGGTGTCAATTTGTTTATCATCCAAAATTATTTTGCTTTTATCTATTTCATGAGGTTCTGCTAATTTTGTAACCGACAAAACCTTTTTTATATCTCGTTTTAATCGTTTATCATCGCTATAGTATAGTTGTATCGCAAGTATATCAGGCTGATTAGATAATGAATTCATTATTTCGGTGGCTCTGTTAAGACAGTGTTCTATATATAAAGGATTAACAGTGTGCTTTTTTGAATATACGTCAACCTCCGAGGAATCCCCAATATCAAACCGAATTCCTATTTTAGCAGAATAGAATATGGGAAATTCAATGCCGTTCATTCCAAAAGTATTTATTGTACAATAAAAACGATTTGTCAAATTCATATATTCACCTCTTTTGATTCCATTATATCACAGCAATGTTTAAAATAAAATAGTTTTCAAAACAAAACGAGTCACTTTTCTCATACAAATAAAAAGGCTCCACTTGTCAGGGGAGCTGTCACCGCAGGTGACTGAGGGGTAGTTTTCTCTCCCTCAGTCTCGCTTACGCTCGACAGCTCCCTCGTCAGAGGGAGCCTTTGGTTTATTTTCTGCTATCTTGTTTGGCACAAAGGTTTAGCTTACTTAATGTCGGTTACTTTATAGCCGTTTTGTTCGATGAGGGATTTAAGGGCATCGTTTGAGATGTCATTGGAAAGCTTTAAAACGGCGGTGCCGCTCTTATGGCTTACCTCGGCAGCTTCGACCTCGGAAAGATTTTCCAAAACTCCCTTTACCCTTGCCTCGCAATGCGGGCACATCATTCCTTCAATATACATTGTTTTTTGCATGGTTTTTTTCTCCTTTTTATCTTTTTTAAGGGGCTTAAAAAGATTAAGCCTCAAAGCATTACTTACAACACAAAAGCTCGAAAGACTCATTGCCGCCGCTCCGAACATAGGATTAAGCTCCCATCCGAATAGCGATATAAAAACTCCTGCGGCAAGCGGAATTCCAATTATATTATAGATAAAGGCCCAGAAAAGATTTTCGCGAATGTTTTTAAGGGTTTTGCGGCTAAGTCGCACAGCCTCAATAACATCCCAAAGCCTGCTGCTTGTAAGCACTATATCGGCCGAGTCGATTGCAACGTCGGTTCCTGCTCCGATGGCAGCACCTATATCGGCAGAGGTCAGCGCGGGGGCATCGTTTATTCCGTCGCCCACCATCATAACTCTGCCCTGCTCTTTAAAGCGCTCAATAGCATCTTGCTTTCCGCTCGGCAGAACGCCTGCGATAACCTCATCTATCCCTGCTGTTTTTGCAATTGCGGCGGCGGTTTTCTCGTTGTCGCCCGTCAGCATTACAACGCGAATGCCAAGCTCCTTAAGGCCCTTTACAGCCTCGGCACTATCCTCTTTTATGGTGTCGGCAACGGCAATTATTCCAATTGCCTTGCCGTCAAGGCTAAAATAAAGGGGCGTTTTTCCCTCAGATGCGAGCTTTTCGCCCTTTTCCTTTAGCTCATCAGGCAGGTTTTCCATAAACTTTGCATTTCCGCCGCGAACAGCTTTAAAATCGATCTCGGCAGAAACTCCTCTGCCCGAAACTGTGACAACGTTTTGGGCATCTTTAAATACTACATCATTGTACTCTGCATATCTTACGACTGCCTCACCAAGCGGATGCTCGCTTTTTTTCTCAAGCGAGCCTGCCAGCTCTAAAAGCTCTGTTTGACTAATGCCGCTGATGGCTATAACATCGGTAACCTCAGGCTTACCGTTTGTAACTGTTCCCGTTTTGTCCAAAACAACTATGTCGGTTTTTCCTGCGTTTTCAAGCGCTGTGGCGGTTTTAAAAAGTATGCCGTGCTTTGCGCCGACACCGCTACCTACCATAATGGCAACGGGTGTGGCAAGTCCCAGCGCGCAGGGACAGCTTATTACGAGCACAGAGATTGCGCGAGAAAGGGCAAAGCCTATTTCTTTATCAAGAATAAGCCAAACAGCCGCAGTTATTGCAGCAACTGCGAGCACAACGGGAACAAAAATTCCCGAAACCTTATCGGCTATCTTTTGGGCGGGCGCCTTTGTTGAGGCCGCCTGCTCAACCATTTTTATTATCTGCGAAAGCGAGGTGTCTTCGCCGACCCTTTCCGCTCTGCAAAGCGCGTATCCCGAGCGGCTTGTTGTAGCGGCAGAAACTCTGTCGCCAACCGCTTTTTCAAGCGGAAGGCTTTCGCCTGTGAGCGCCGATTCGTCAACGCTTAAATTTCCCTCAATTATTACTGCATCGGCAGGAATGTTACTGCCCGCTTTTACTACAAAAACATCCCCTATAGCAAGCTGCCCTGTGGGTATCTGAACTTCTTTTCCGTCGCGAATAACTGTTGCAGTTTTAGGCGAGAGGTCCATAAGAGCGCGGATGGCATCGGTAGTTTTGCCTTTTGAGTGAGCCTCCAAAAGCTTTCCGACTGTAATAAGGGCAAGTATCATTGCGGCAGACTCAAAATAAAGTGAGTGGAGCGAATGCATCGCCTTTGAAAGCTCGCCGCTCATCAGGTCTGCGCTCATAGAAAAGAGCACACAGGTGCTATAAACAAATGAGGCGCCTGAGCCGAGGGCAACCAGCGTGTCCATATTGGGCGCGCGGTTAACAAGACCTTTAAATCCGCTTATGAAAAACTTCTGGTTTATTACAAGAACTGCGGCGGACAAAAGCATCTGCAAAATGCCCTGTGCCATGGGGTTTTGCGCTAAGGGTGTCGGCAGAGGAAATCCCCACATCGAGTGCCCCATCGAAAGATACATCAAAAGGGCAAGGAAAATCATTGACGCCACAAGCCGAGTTACAAGCTTTTTCTTATTATTATCGGGCTTAGGCTCACTATTTGTTTGCTTTTTTGCAGCGGAATTTTTCTCTTCTGCGCCGTAACCTGCCTTTTCGACCGCTGAAATTATATCAGAGGAAGGCGCATCACCCTCAACCGTCATAGAATTTGTCAGCAGGTTTACAGAGCAGGTGTCAACTCCGCTAAGCTCTGCGACCGCCTTTTCAACCCTTGCAGAGCAGGCGGCACAGCTCATTCCGCTTATATTAAATTGTTTCATTTAATCACTTCCATTTTGTAAGTTAGTTTAAGCTAACAAAAATATTATATCGTTAATTTTTTTATTCGTCAAATAAAAAGAGATTTTTTTACAGAAATTGATTAAAATATAATTGTTTGCCAATTATTAGGGTAAGCAAACAAACAGAAAGGGTTTTTAAAATGAAACGGACAGAATTTTCAGTTTTAATAGGACTTATAATTGCCATTACAATTACAAGCGTTACCGCCTTTGCAAAGGATTGTCAGACTGTGCGCAGTGATGTGCTGCGGCTTCACATCCTCGCAAACTCCGATTCGGAACAGGACCAAGCATTAAAACTTAAAATACGCGATGCGATTTTAGAAAGATCGCCCGAGCTTTTTGACCCCACGCTATCGCTTGAAGGGGCGATAAAAAGCGCAAAAGAAAATTTAAGCGAGCTTCAGAGCGTTGCCGAGGAGGAGATTTTTACAAACGGCTACAACTATCCTGTAACAGTGTATCTATGCGATATGTTTTTCGAGACCCGAAAATACGAAAATTACACACTTCCTGCAGGCAATTATCAGGCACTGAGGGTTGAGATAGGCGCCGCAGAGGGCAAAAACTGGTGGTGTGTTCTCTTCCCCACCCTATGCATTCCTGCATCTCAAGGCTCAGCCACGCCTGAGGAGGTCTTTTCGCAAAGCGAGCTTGACACCGTAACATCGCCCAAATACGAGGCAAAATTTGCCATAGTTGAGCTTATTGAGCGGTTTCTTAAATAAGTTAAAACATTTTTCGATAAATTATTGACTTTTGTTTTTAGGTGTGGTATTATATTAAGGCCGCTTGGTTGAGGCAGGGTGTATTATGCCCAAAAGCACGGGGTACCGTCGCCTTAAACAGCGAGATTACAGTAGAGGCAGGTGCCCAAAATGTACGCAATTATTGAAACCGGCGGAAAGCAGTATCGTGTTGAGCAGGGTGATGTTGTTTACATCGAGAAGCTCAATGTTAACACTGACGATGTTGTTACTTTCGACAAGGTTATCGTTCTTGGTGACGACAAAAAGGCTAAGATCGGTGCTCCCTATGTCAAAGGCGCAACCGTAACCGCAAAGGTCCTCAAAAACGGCAAGGCGAAGAAGATCACTGTTTTCACCTACAAGCCCAAGAAGGACAGCAAGCGTAAGCTCGGTCACAGACAACCTTACACCAAGGTTCAGATCGATGCAATCAACGCTTAAATCTTTTACCTATGATTTACGCACAATTTTTTAAAAACGATGGCTTTTACACCGCCTTTTCTATAAAAGGGCACGCAGGCTATGCCGAGTGCGGCGAGGATATTGTTTGTTCCGCTGTCACAAGCGCTGTTATGACATCGCTAAACGGCATTACAGAATGCGCGGGTGTTAAGGCCGAGGTCGAGGTTTTGGACAATGAAATTGTTTTAAATCTCAAAGAAAGAAAAAAAGAGGCCCAGTATTTCCTTATGGCTCTTAAGATGCAATTAGAGTACATAGAAAGTCAGTACAAGGGCACAATCAATATTACGGTTACGGAGGTGTAACAATGATTCGCTTAAATCTTCAATTCTTCGCTCATAAAAAGGGAGTCGGTTCGACCAAGAACGGTCGTGATTCCGAATCCAAGCGTCTTGGCGTAAAGCGTGCTGACGGTCAGTTTGTTCTTGCCGGCAACATTCTCGTTCGCCAGAGAGGCACTCATATCCATCCCGGCGAGAACGTCGGAATCGGATCGGATGACACCTTGTTTGCAAAGATCGACGGCAAGGTTAAATTCGAAAGAGTAGGTCGTGACCGCAAGAAAGTTTGCGTTTACGCCGTAGAGCAGTAAAGAAAAAGCTCCGCTTATTGCGGAGCTTTTATTTTTTTGTAAACAAAGCGCAAATGGTATTGTTATTTTCTACCTTTTTTGTTATACTATATAGGTATAAATATTTTTTTGAGAGGGTCTTTTTATGAGCCTAAACGTAAACCGTCAAAAAATTTCAGACTCAGTATATTTTACCGAGATACGCGACAGCAAATTTAAAGGCAACTGCATATCGGTAACCTTTGTTGCGCCTCTTTCTGAGGACACCGCCGCAAAATACGCTATTTTGCCTGCTATGCTTACACGGGGATACAGAGAATGTCCCGACAGCGCACAGTTTAACCGACTGCTCAACAAATTTTACGGTGCCGAGTGTAACTGCAGTGTTGCAAAGGCGGGAGACGATCAGCTATTATCCATTTTTATTTCGGGAATTGACGACAGATTTACACTTGAAAACGAGCCGATAACCCTGGAGCTTTCCAAAATTCTCTGCTCGCTTATATTAGACCCTGTTATAGAAAACGGGAGTTTTTCCAAAAAAATCTTTGAAACAGAGAAAAAATTTCTTATAAACACCATAAAAGCAGAGCTTAATGATAAGGTTGCATTTGCGTCACAAAGATGTCAGCAAATAATGTTTGAGGGGCATCCTGCCTCCACCGGAAAACACGGAAGCTTAGAGGCCGCAGAGGCTCTTGATTGCCGTGAGGTTTTCGATGCATACAATGAGCTTTTGGAAAGAGCAAAAATCGAGATCGTTTTTTCAGGCTGTGGCGACAGCGAGGCGGCAAAGGAAATATTCACCTCTGCATTTACCTCCTCTGCCGAGCGCGAAAAAACCTTTGAAACAGGCTCAAGAGCAGTTAGCGGATTTGGCGGAATCAAAGAAAAAACCGAGTATTACAGCATTGCGCAGGCAAAGCTTTCTTTAGGTTTTACCTGTCAGAGCGTTGTCGGCGACGAGGACGAAATGGCTATGAACTTTATGTGTGCGCTCCTCGGCGGCACTCCCTTTTCAAAGCTTTTCTTGAATGTTCGCGAAAAGCTCAGCCTTTGTTATTACTGTTCAGCGGCTTACGACAAATTTAAGGGCGCAATTTTTATAAACAGCGGAATCGAAAAGGAAAACCGGGAAAAAGCCCAGAGCGAAATTTTAAAACAGCTTGAGGCAATTCAAAACGGCGAGATAACCGATGAGGAAATTGAAAACACCAAAAAGCTTCTCAAAAATGCCTGCACCTCTGTTTCAGACGATATGATAAAAATTATGCATTTCTATATCGCCCGCCTCTGCACAGGAAGGTCTACCTCTCCGCAGGATGACCTTGAGGCCTATAATAAGGTAACTCGCGAGGATATTATAAACGCCGCAAGAAAGGTTGCGCTTAACACAGTTTACTTTATGGCGCCAAAGGAGGAGCAGTAATATGAGAAAAACCGAGAAAAATATCATAACCTCCTCTGCCCTTTCGGAAAGCTACTACAAAATAGCGCACAAGAGCGGACTTACAATTCTTCTCTATCCCATGCAAAGCTACAGCAGCGTTTATGCACTGTTTGCAACCAAGTTCGGCTCTGTAAACCAAACCTTTAAAACCGATCGTGACGAGGATTTTTGCACCGTGCCCGACGGAATTGCTCACTTTTTAGAGCACAAGCTGTTTGAGGGCGAAAAAGAGGATGCCTTTACAAGCTATTCACGAACAGGTGCGAGTGCAAACGCCTACACCTCTTTTGACAAAACAGCATATCTCTTTTCGGCAACCGACAAGGTTTACGAGTCGCTTGAAATTCTTCTAAACTTTGTAACCCATCCGTATTTTACCGAAGAAACCGTTAATAAAGAGATGGGCATTATCGGTCAGGAAATAAAAATGTACGAGGATGACCCGTCCTGGTGCGTATTTTTAAATCTTTTAAAGGCGCTTTATTGGAATAACCCCATTAAAATAGACATAGCAGGCTCGACCGAGTCCATTTCACACATCACCCCAGAGCTTCTTTACCGCACCTACAACACCTTTTACAATTTAAGCAATATGGTACTCTCTATAGCAGGAAACATTGATGTTGACCGCGTTTTAGAGCTTTGCGACAAGCAGCTTGCAGAGTGCGAGCAAATTAAAATTGAAAACAAGGTTGTAAGTGAGCCTCAGGATGTTTTCTTAAAGAAGATCGAAAAAGAGCTTGATGTTTCAATGCCGCTTTTCGAGATAGGCTTCAAAGAAAATAGCGACAGCGACATTATGCGAGGCAGAATTTTAAACGAAATGCTGCTTGAAATGATCTTCGGCGAGTCAACAGAGTTTTATCAGAGGCTCTACAACGAGGGCATTATAAATTCCACCTTTGAACACGAGGTCTTATCGGGAAACGGTTATCTTGTAAACCTTGTAGGCGGTGAGTCGCCCGATGTTCAAAGGGTTTATGACGAAATCGCAAAGGAAGTTGATCGCATTCGCGAAACGGGACTTGACCGCGAGCTTTTTGAGATGGTCAAAAAGCAATTTTACGGAAACGATGTCTTTAGGTTTAATTCGGTCTCAGCGGTTGCCTCGAATATGATGAACGCTTATTTTGAAGGCCGCGACGCATTTGACAGCCTTAACACCATTGCAGATATAACCTTTGAAGAGCTTTGCGAGCGCTTTAAAAATCAGCTTAACATTAATCACTCCTCAATCTCGGTTATAAATCCTATAAAATAATTGACGCAAGAAAGGAAGACAGGTATGGAGCAGGTAGCAGTACAGTTTCCAAGGCTTGGACTTGAATTCAATCTCACCCGCGAAGCCTTTGTTATAGGCGATTTCGCAATTTATTGGTACGCCGTTATAATTGCCGTTGGTGCAGTTTTAGCGGTGATTTACGGAATGACTCAGGCAAAAAAATACGGCGTCAACCCCGACAAGCTTATTGACCTTGTTATAGTGGCGCTTCTTTTCGGAATTGTGGGTGCAAGGCTTTACTATGTGATTTTCAACATTGAAAACTACAAGAGCTTTGCCGATGTTATAAACATTCGCGACGGCGGCCTTGGAATTTACGGCGGACTTATTTTAGGCGTGCTGGCAGCTTACGTTACCTCGCGCATTAACAAGACCCGTTTTCTTCCCTGCCTTGATCTTGCCGCAGGCGGCTTCTTTATCGGTCAGGCAATCGGCAGATGGGGAAATTTTGTAAACCAGGAAGCCTTTGGTGTAAACACCGACTCAATTTTCGGAATGTACAGCGAAAAAACGCAGGCTTATTTAAGCGATGTTGCCTGGGATCTTTTTAAGCAGGGTGTTGAAGTTGATCCCTCTGCTCCCGTTCATCCCTGTTTCCTATATGAATCGATTTGGTGTGTAATCGGATTTTTACTCATTCTTTTATATAAAAAGTACAGAAAATTTGACGGCGAGCTTATGCTCTTTTACGCCGCCTGGTACGGCACAGGCAGAGCCTTTATTGAAGGACTTCGCACCGACAGCCTTATGATAGGTGATTTTCGTGTTTCTCAGGTTCTGAGCATTGTTATGGTAATTGCGGCTGTTACAGCAATTGTTTTGATCCGCGTTAAAATTTCAAAAGAGAGAAAAACAGATCCCGAATTTATGCAGCTTTATGTTGACACCAAAGAGTCCAAGGCGCAGTTTATGGATGAGCCCTCTGTTATTCTTGACAGAGCAGAAGGTCGTTTAAACGAGGCTATCGGCACCTTAAACAGCGCTCAGAGCAACCTCGAAAAGATTGGCGTCGGCTCTTCGGATGCCTCGGAAAGCCTTGAAGAAATGGCAGACGACTTAATGACGGATGACGATATAATTGAGCTTGCCGAGCAGCAGATAAACCTTGCACTTGTTAAAATCTCTATTGCTTCTTCGTTGCTCGAGCAGATCTCTGTTGGCCTTAAGGACGATGAGGATAATTCCGAGGAAGAGCAAGAATCCGAAGAGTCTTATGACCGAGTTGAGATCGCCGCCGCTCAGATAGACTCTGCAAGGCAGCTCATTAACGAGTTTTTTGAGGCTATTAATATTGAGAGAGAAAAACTTAAATTAAAAGACACAGAGCAGGAATCTGACGAGGCTGAGCAGTCTGACAGAGATATGCACGAAATATTAGACACAGTTCACGATGAAGAGGATGAGCTTGACCATCCCTCTCCCAACGAGAGCAAATAGTGAGGTTTTAATATGCACCAGATTATAGACGGAAAGAAGATTTCGGCCAAGATAAAGGAAGAGGTCAAGGCCGAGGTTGCGCTTTTAAAAGAAAAGGGCATCTCGGTGGGGCTTGCGGTTGTGCTTGTGGGCGAGGACCCTGCCTCCAAGGTTTATGTAGGCAACAAGAAAAAGGCCTGCGAGGCGCTCGGAATTGCGTCTTTTGAGTATCTACTGCCTGAAAGCACAAGCGAGGATGAGCTTTTAGCGCTTGTTGAGAAGCTAAATGCCGACAAGGCTGTTGACGGAATTTTAGTTCAGCTTCCCCTTCCTTCCCACCTTGACGAAAAAAAGGTTATAAATGCTATTTCGCCTGACAAGGATGTTGACGCTTTTCATCCTGTAAACGTCGGCAAAATTATGATCGGAAACTACACATTTGCCCCCTGCACACCTGCAGGAATTATTGAGCTTATCGAGAGAAGCGGAATTTCTATCGAGGGCAAAAGCTGTGTTGTTATCGGAAGAAGCAACATCGTTGGAAAGCCTATGTCGATGCTGCTGCTTCACAAAAATGCAACCGTTACAATCTGCCACTCACGCACAAAGGATCTGTCGGATGTTGTGAGAGGTGCTGACATTGTTGTGGCGGCAGTTGGAAGAGCCAAATTTGTTACTGCCGATATGGTAAAGGACGGCGCCGTTGTAATTGACGTGGGAATTAACAGAATGGCTGACGGAAAATTATGCGGTGACGTGGATTTTGAGTCTGTCGCGCCCAAGTGTTCTTATATCACGCCAGTTCCCGGCGGTGTTGGTCCTATGACAATTGCAATGCTTATGAAAAACACCGTTGCCGCCGCAAAAAACAAAATATAAACATATTTTACACAGAGTAGATGCCAAAGCGTGAAGAAATTCGTAGTGCCGTTTGAACGGGGAGTTGTCAGCGGACGAAAGGTTACAAAGCCTGCGGTTTTGGCATCGCATCCCGCTGCTGCATAAAAGACAAACACTCTTTATGTAGCAACGCTACATAAGGAGTGTCTTTTTATGTCAAAAAATCTATTTAAGGAGAGCCTTAAGGCTCTTAAAACCGTTCGCGGTCTTGCCCTATGCGCAATACTCATTGCAATAAGCTGTGTGCTATGCTTTTTAAAATGGGGCATCACGCTAAGTGTAAACATAACATTTTTCTTTCTGCCCGTCTCGGTGGCGGCGCTGCTGCTTGGCCCAATTCCTGCCGCAATAGTAGGCGGAGTAGCCGACATACTCGGCGCCGTTATAACCCCGACGGGCCCGTATTTTCCCGGCTTTACACTTAATATGATAATTGTCGGGCTGATTTACGGTATATTTTTCTTCAAAGAAAAGCCGCGACTTTGGAAAATAATTTTAGTGCGGCTTATAATCGCATTGGTTGTCGATCTTGCTTTAACGCCTTTATGGCTTCACCTTTTGTATAGCACGCCGCTCGTCTGGGCATTTTGGGTAGAGCGGTTTATAAAGTGCGCCATTGTGATTCCCATTGAGGTTGTGCTTATGTTCACGGTAAACACAGCGCTCAGCCGCCTAAATTCCAAATAACTTTAAATATAACAAACAAAAACACCCGTGGCATAGAGTCGTACTCTTAAGGACAGTAAAAAAGAAGCACGAAAATTTCGTGCTTCTTTTACTTTTGTCTTATACCGTAACAAGCAGGACATTTTGACGCCCAAATGTCACTTGTTAGGAGAACCTAAAACCCTCTATAATAATTATTATATTTCAAACTATTGTAATTATTACTCTTCTTTGTTAATCTCCGCAAGATAACCCGCCGTAATAACACCAGACGGCAATGCAATTATTGCAATGCCAAAAGCAGAAGATATCATTGTAACAATTCTACCTATTGTTGTTACTGGATAAATATCGCCATAACCAACAGTTGTTAATGAGATGGTCGCCCAATAAATAGCATCAAAAAATGTCTCAAATGATTCTGGCTCAACATTATATATTACAAGAGCAGAAACCAAAATATAAGCAACTGCCATTGTCGCAACTGCAGATAAAACCTTTTTCTGTTTTTTAAACACGCTAGCTATAATATCGAAACTTTTTGAATATCGCAAAAACTTGAAAACACGCAACACCTTTAATGTCCTTAACAGTCTAAACAGTTTCAACAATCTAAAGCCATTATTCAAGACAGAAATAGAAGGCAATATGGAAACTAAATCAATAATGGCCATTGGTGTAATCGGATAGATAAAGAAAGAAACCACTGACTTTTTAATTTTGAAATCTGCAGTTATCAATCTCAAAAAGTAGTCTAAGATAAAAATGCTTACAGTTATGTAGTCTATCCACCGAAAAACGGCATTTGTCTCTTTGAAAGCAAGTGGAACAAGGCTTATAACGATAGTTGTCATCATTATAAAATCGTAAATATTACTTAACTTACTGCCGTTGTCTACCGGCTCAATCACTGAAAATACTTTCTTCCTCATAATTTACACCTGTTTTGATTTTATCGTTTTAAGTGATGAAATTAACATTCTGCGAATCGCTCCGCATTCGTTTTGAACATCATTATAAATATCCTTAGTCATGCAGCCCGTCTCAAAAAGAAGTTCTAACCAATATTCAGTTTCATAACACTCTTTTTGGGCTATTTCGAGTTTTGAAATAAAATCTTTAGTTCCTTGTGCATACTGAGCTTCGTGTAAGTTTGCTCCAATAGAGGTCGCTGAGCGAAGCAACTGATTTATTAAAACGGATTCTTTATGATTTGTTTTCATATCGCGACAAAGAAAAACGGTTTTCTTTGCAAACTCTTTTGCCTTATCTCTTAAAATACTATCCGCCATAGTTATCACCTCTAAATCTATTATACATAAAGGATGATAATCTTTCAAGTTATATTCCGCCTTTGTCGGAGTGATATTATTGCCTTACGTCAATAGTGATATTGAAACCTTGCGGTTTCAGTGGTATTTTATTCGCCAATAACTGCCGAAGGCAATATCACTTGGGCTTTAGTCCAAATATCACTGCGTAGCAATAGAACTCGCCGTCAGGCGAATAAAACTGGCGTTGTATCCTTACGGGTACAACGCCATGGCCACGGGAGTTTTTTATTTTAGCTTATTCGTAAAGCTTAGAAAGTCTTAAGAGGTGATCGTAACGCTCTTTAGAATTCTGTGCAGCTTTCTCGAAGAGTGCTTCTGCTCTCTCGGGATTGGAGCGCATAAGCGAGGAGTAGCGAGCCTCATTCATAATGAACTCCTTGTAATCGCCGGTAGCGGCTTTAGAGTCGATAATGAAGGGGTTCTTGCCCTGCTCTTTAAGGAGAGGATTGAAGCGGAACATATGCCAGTAACCGCAGTCAACAGCCTTCTTCATTTCAGCCTGGCAGTTAACCATTCCGCCCTTGATAGAGTGCATCTCGCAAGGAGCGTAGCCGATGATGATTGAAGGACCGGGATATGCTTCTGCTTCCTGGATTGCTTTAAGGGTCTGATTCATATCAGCGCCCATAGCAATCTGAGCAACATATACATAGCCATAGCTCATAGCGATCTCTGCAAGGCTCTTCTTACTAATTGCCTTACCTGCAGCAGCGAACTGTGCAACCTGACCGATCTGAGAAGCCTTGGAAGCCTGACCGCCGGTGTTTGAGTAAACCTCGGTGTCAAATACCATGATGTTTACATCTTCGCCGGAAGCAAGAACGTGGTCAACACCGCCGAAGCCGATGTCATAAGCCCAACCGTCGCCACCGAAGATCCAAACGGACTTCTTGGAGAGGAATTCCTTCTTCTCAAGAACAGCAGGAGCGGTGGGACAACCCTGTGCAGCTGCCTTTTCAAGCTCTGCAATGAGGGCGTCGGTTGCCTTTGCGTTCTTTGCACCGTCGTTAACGGTTTCGAGATATTCATTGGCGGCTGCCTTAAACTCATCAGAAGCCTTATCGGAAGCGGCCATTTCCTTAACGTCAGCAATTAAGCCTTCGCGAACAGCCTTCTGACCTAAGTACATACCATATCCGTGCTCGGCGTTGTCCTCAAAGAGCGAGTTAGCCCAAGCAGGACCCTGTCCCTTCTTGTTTACAGTGTAGGGAGAGGTTGCAGCGGGACCGCCCCAGATGGACGAACAACCGGTTGCATTGGAGATGTACATTCTGTCACCATAAAGCTGGGTGATAAGACGTGCATAAGCAGTTTCAGCACAGCCTGCGCAGGAGCCGGAGAATTCTAAGAGGGGCTGCTTATACTGGCTGCTTACAGCGTTGATATTAGCAGTGGTCTCTGCCTTCTCGGTTACCTTCTCTACGCAGTAATCAAATACTGCCTGCTCAGCCTCTTGTGATTCACGAGGAACCATTTTAAGCGAGTTTGTGGGACAAACGCCTACGCAAACTCCGCATCCCATACAATCCATAGGCGAAACAGCCAAGGTGTATGTATATTCAGTCTTAACGATAGGCTTGGGAGCCTTCTTCATATTTGCAGGAGCAGCGGCAACCTCGTCAGCATTAAGAGCGAAGGGACGGATTGTAGCGTGGGGGCAAACGAAGGAGCACTTGTTACATTTTGCACAAGTGGTTGCATCCCACTCAGGAACCATAACAGCAACTGCGCGCTTCTCGTAAGCAGCAGCACCGTGCTCAAAGGTACCGTCAGCGTGATCCATAAATGCGGAAACGGGGAGACTGTCGCCATTCATAAGAGCAACAGGCTTCATGATGGAGTCTACCATCTTAACTGTCTTTTCTCTTCCCTCAGAAGCGACAGGTGCTACATCGTCAGCAGCATTTGCCCAAGCGGCAGGAACGTCGATCTTAACGTAAGCTGTAGCACCGGCGTCGATTGCCTTCTCGTTCATCTCAACGATCTCTTTGCCCTTCTTCATAAACTTCTGGGCTTTTTCTTTCATATATCCGATTGCTTCCTCAGCAGGAAGAACCTTTGAAAGTGAGAAGAATGCAGACTGTAAAACAGTGTTGGTACGTTTACCAAGACCGATCTCTGCGGCGATGTCGATAGCGTTAACGGTGTAGAGCTGAACATTGTTATTAGCAATGTAGCGCTTTGCCTCTGCGGGCATATGCTTGTCAAGCTCCTCTGCAGACCACTGGCAGTTAATTAAGAATACACCGCCGGGCTTAACATCGTTAACCATCTTATATCCTTTGATAACATAAGAGGGGTTGTGGCAAGCAACAAAGTCTGCCTTGTTGATGTAGTAGGGGCTCTTGATGGGCTTATCACCAAATCTTAAGTGGCTGATGGTGATACCGCCGGTCTTTTTAGAGTCATACTGGAAGTATGCCTGAACATATTTATCAGTGTGGTCACCAATGATCTTGATAGAGTCTTTGTTAGCGCCAACGGTTCCGTCGCCGCCGAGACCCCAGAATTTACACTCGATGGTACCTGCTGCTGCGGTGTTGGGAGAGGGTTTCTCTTCGAGAGAAAGGCCTGTAACATCGTCAACGATACCGAGGGTAAACTGAGCTTTAGGAGCATCCTTCTTAAGCTCTTCATAAACTGCGAAGATGCTTGAAGGAGGTGTATCTTTAGAACCGAGACCGTAACGGCCGCCGATTATCTGATAGGATTTGCCCATTGTAGCACAAGCGGTAACAACATCCATATAAAGAGGTTCACCAAGTGCACCGGGTTCCTTAGTTCTGTCGAGAACTGCGATTTTCTTTGCAGTTGCAGGAATCGCCTCAACAAGCTTTTCTGCAGAGAAAGGACGATAAAGTCTTACCTTAACAAGACCAACCTTCTCGCCTGCGGCATTCATATAATCGATAACCTCTTCTGCAACGTCGCAGATAGAACCCATAGCGATAATTACACGCTCTGCATCGGGAGCACCATAGTAGTTAAAGAGCTTATAGTCGGTGCCGAGCTTGGCATTGACCTTGTCCATATACTCTTCAACGATTGAGGGAACTGCATCATAATACTTATTGCAAGCCTCACGATGCTGGAAAAAGATGTCTCCGTTCTCGTGCGAGCCGCGCATTACAGGGCGCTCAGGGTTGAGTGCTCGTTTTCTGAATGCTTCAACAGCATCCATATCAACCATTTCTTTAAGGTCATCAAAATCCCAAACTTCGATCTTCTGTAATTCGTGGGAGGTACGGAATCCGTCAAAGAAGTTTAAGAAAGGAACGCGGCTCTTGATTGCTGCAAGGTGAGCAACTGCACCGAGGTCCATAACTTCCTGGGTGTTGGTTTCAGCGAGCATTGCGAAACCTGTCTGACGGCAGGCATAAACGTCTGAATGGTCACCGAAAATGTTAAGAGCGTGGCTTGCTACGCAACGTGCGGACACGTGGAAAACTGCGGGCAAAAGTTCACCTGCGATCTTGTACATATTGGGGATCATGAGAAGAAGACCCTGTGAAGCTGTGTAGGTTGTGGTGAGAGCACCTGCGTTGAGCGAACCGTGAACAGTTCCTGCGGCGCCTGCTTCGGACTGCATCTCGGAAACCTTAACGGTTGTTCCGAAAATGTTCTTGAGGCCGGCTGCAGACCACTGGTCAACATAGTCAGCCATCGGGCTGGACGGGGTGATGGGGTAAATGCCGGCTACTTCGGTAAATGCATAGGAAACGTGAGCAGCAGCATTGTTACCGTCCATGGTTTTCATTTTTCTTGCCATTTTATATCCTCCTTAGATTAAATAAAACAATAGAAAATCGGTGTTGCGCCGCGCTTCATTCGGGCGCATTACTCCACCTGATATGATACCATTTTTAATTAGAAAAGTAAATAGTTTTTTTCTTACTTTTTTGGGTTTTTGTGAAAAATTTCTCAATTTTTGGAAGTTTTGTTTTTTTATTTTTGAAAAATTAATTTTTTTTAAATAAAAGGTATGTTTTGTTGAATTTTTTTGGTGTTTTTGCTAATATTAAAATGTAAATTCAAACGGAGATGTTTTTATGGAAACTTTTTTAGTACTGCTCTTTGCCGTGTTGCTCTTTTTTGTAATAATTTTGCTTGTTTTGGGCGGAATTTTCTTTAAAATTGCCTGCGCAAGAAACGGAAAACTCGTTTCAAAAATAATTTCCGAAGGCTCTGCAAACTCCCTTTCGCCATACAAGGAGCAAATCGAAAAAGGCAGGCAAAAAATCGAAAACTGCAAAAAGCAGGAGGTCAGCATTCAAAGCTTTGACGGCCTTGATCTCCACGCCCTTTATCTAAGCGGCGAAAACCCCGAGCGTACTATAATCTGCGTTCACGGATACCACTCAGACCCTTCACATGATTTTTCAATCGCAGTTGAGCCGCTTTTAAAGCACGGAAATCTGCTTATGATAGACCAAAGGGCACACGGAAAAAGCGAAGGAAAATTCATCACCTTCGGAGTTCACGAAGCAAAAGACTGTAAAGCCTGGGCCGAGTGGCTTTTAGAAGCCCTCGGAGAAGACCATCCCGTTTATTTTGACGGGGTTTCAATGGGTGGCACCTCGGTGCTTCTTGCAAGCGGACTTGATCTTCCCCGTAATGTTCGCGGAATCATTGCCGACTGCTCATTTACCTCACCATACGAAATAATAGAAAGTCTTGCACAAAAAACCTTTAACAGAACCCCGAGGCTGCTTCTTTCGAGCATTGATCTTTATTGCAAGATTTTTGCCTCATTTTCGCTCAAAGAGGCAAGCACACCCGCTGCAATGTTAAAAAACACCCGTCCCATTCTTTTTGCACACGGCACGGGTGACAGCCTTGTTCCCTATAAAATGACCCAGGCGGCATACGACGCCTGCAACTGCGAGAAATATCTGGTTCTTGCAAAGGATGCCGAGCACGGACTTAGCTATGTTATAGACAACGCCCGTTACAGCGAGGCAATACAAAACCTTTTTGCTTTTTGCGAAAAAGCTGATATATAAACGCAAGCAAATCCCAAACAAAAAAGCTCCCGACTAAAAGTCGGGAGCGTTTTTTAATTAGTGAGCGATTGCCTGATATTTTGCAACGCTTGCGGGAAGCTCATCGGCATCGGCTGAAACTGTGAAAACAAGCTCAACGTCAGCAGAAATTTTATCAAGTTTGTCAAAGAATGCTCCGAGAGCCTCAAGGTCTCTTCCGCCGATCTTAAGAATTGAATCAACGAACACTTCGGTAATATCATAATTTCCTGCAAAAAGTCCTGCAAGGAATGCATAGCACATATCATAACCGTTTATGTCATAGGCTTCAGAATCAATAAGTCTGACCTGAGGCTTGATGTCATAGGTCAAGGTTGCGCCCTTTTCAACGCAGATAACATTTCCCTTTGAGTCCTTAACAGCATCGTGAACCAGCTCAATTAATTTTTTAGTTTTTCCGGTTCCTTTGTTTCCGATAATAAGTTTGATCATGTTGTTTCGTCCTCCTGCTTATTTTATTTTAACCCCCTCACAAAGAGGGTATATTACATTATTTAAGCTTTTCTAAAAGCTCAGCCTGTCTATCCTCATATCCGGGCTTGCCTAAAAGGGCAAACATATTCTTTTTATAAGCCTCAACACCCGGCTGGTCAAACGGATTTATAGCAAGTGTATATCCCGAAATTGCGCAGGCCTTCTCAAAGAAGTAGACCATATATCCGAACTCATACTCATTTGCCTCGGGAATTTCAAGCACAAGGTTGGGAACGCCGCCCTCGTTGTGCGCTAAAATTGTTCCCTCAAATGCCTTTTCGTTTACCTGTGACATTGTTTTTCCTGCGAGGAAATTGAGACCGTCAAAGTTTTCGGGATCCGCCTCGATGGCAATATCGCGGTTAGGCTTTTTGATGTTTACAACCGTTTCAAAAAGGTTTCTGCTTCCATCCTGAATGAACTGGCCCATAGAGTGAAGATCGGTCGAGAAAATAACTGATGCGGGGAAAATTCCCTTCTGATCCTTGCCCTCGCTCTCGCCATAAAGCTGTTTATACCACTCATTCATCATGGCAAATCTCGGCTCGTAGCTGACCATTATCTCAATCGCCTTACCCTTGCGGTAAAGAATGTTGCGGTAAGCGGCGTATTTGTAGCAATCGTTATTTTCAAAGTCATCCTCAGAGAACGCCTTGCTTGCATCCTGCGCGCCGCGCATAACGCTGTCAAGATCAATTCCTGCAACTGCCATAGGAAGAAGACCTACCGCAGTTAAAACAGAGTATCTTCCGCCAACATCATCGGGCACAACAAAGGTTTCATAACCTTCGCGGTCGGAAAGCTCCTTAAGGGTTCCGCGGGCCTTATCGGTGGTGCAGAAAATACGCTCTTTTGCGCCCTCTTTACCATATTTATCCTCTAAAAGCTTTTTAAAGATACGGAAAGCAACCGCAGGTTCTGTGGTGGTGCCGGACTTGGATATAACGTTTATAGAAACATCTCTGCCCTCGCAGATGTCAAGAAGCTCGTTTAAATAATCTGCGCTGATGCTGTTGCCTGCAAAGTAGACATCGGGAGTGTCTTTCTTAAGCTGATTGTACATAGGAGAGCGGATAAACTCAATTGCCGCTCTTGCTCCAAGATAGGAGCCGCCAATTCCGATAACGATAAAGACCTCGGTATTCTTTTTGATCTTCTCTGCCGCTTTTTTAATTCTGGCAAATTCCTCTTTGTCATAATTTGCGGGAAGGTCGAGCCAGCCTAAAAAGTCAGACCCCAGACCTGATTTTTGATGAACAGTTTTGTGTGCTGCTGAGATCTGAGTTTTTATAGCCTCGATCTCATGAGGATTTACAAAACCCTCGGCGTACTTGGTGATAAGTTTAAGTGACATTGTGCTATTCCCTCTAACTAAGTAATTTCTTTATTTTATTTTACTACACTAATGCGAATTTTTCAAGACAAACATATAAACAAAATTAAAATATTTTCATTTTTTTGTTAAAATTAGAAAACTGCACTTAAAATTCTTATAAAAGCATGCAAAAACGACATTTTTTTACAATCCTCAGCCGCCATTATTTCATAGGACGAGTAAGGCTTTCCGTCAACATAAATTTCCGCTTTTCCAACACTCTGACCCTTTACAACAGGCGCCTCAAGCCTTTCTGAAAGTGTCACCTTTTGTGTTATTTTACCCTCGGCGGTTTTTTCACAAAGAACCGACGGGATTTTTTCTGTCTCAAGCTTTACTCTTTCACTAAGTCCCTTTTTTACCTCAATAGTATCCGGAATTTCCTCGCTTTTTTTAGGCGTCACGATCTTGTAATTTGCAAAGCCGAAATTTAAGAGCTTGCTTGCGGCGGCATTTCTTGTTTTGCTGTCGGGATAACCCATTACGACCCCGATAAGCGACAGTCCCTCACGCTCAGCCGTTGCAGAAAGACAGCTTCCCGCTCCGTCGGTAGTGCCCGTTTTAAGACCTGTTGCGCCTTTATAAAACCTTATCAGTTTATTTGTGTTTACAAGCTCGGTCTGGCCGTCGCGCAGGGTGTCCATCCATATCTTAGTGTACTCAAAAATCTTGTCGTGCCTCATCAGCGCTCTTGACATAATCGCAATATCCCGCGCCGTTGAAAGATGGCCGTCGGCATCAAGTCCCGATGCATTTTTAAAGGTGGTGTTTTGCATTTTGAGCTCTTTTGCCCTCTCGTTCATCATAACAACAAAGCCCTCCTCGCTTCCGCCCACAACCTCAGAGAGAAGCACCGCCGCATCGTTTGCCGATTTTATACAGACCGCTTTTAAAAGGTCGTCAATGCTCATTCTCTCCCCTTCCTCAAGCCATATCTGTGCACCGCCCATCGAGGCCGCATGTGCCGAGCAGGTAACAACTGTGTCAAGAGAAAAGTCTCCCCTTTCGAGCGCCTCCATTGTAAGCAGGAGTGTCATGATCTTGGTGATTGAGGCGGGCGGCATCTTAATATCGGCATCGCGCTCATAAAGCACCTTGCCTGTGCTTTCTTCAACAAGAATTATTGATTTTCCGCCGAGATTTAGCGAAGATGCATCGGCGGCTGTTACATCCTCTGCCCAGGAAGGCGCCGTTACATAATCGGACACCGAAAGTGTTTCATTTGCAAAGCTCACAGTTCCTGCGCCCACAAAGAGGCAAAGGCACATTGCAAAACAGATGATTTTCTTAAACATAAAAAACCTCCTAACATACAGTACTAAACTATATGTTAGGAGGCTTAATTTAATTCTTTTACAAGATATGATAATTTACAACAACAGCCGCAAAGACTATCGAAACTATTGAAATAAGCTTTATGAGGATATTGATCGCAGGGCCCGCTGTATCTTTAAACGGGTCACCTACTGTGTCACCAACGACAGCCGCCTTGTGACAATCGCCGCCTTTTCCGCCGAAGTTATCTGCCTCGATATGCTTTTTGGCATTGTCCCAAGCGCCGCCCGAATTTGACATATAGATTGCAAGAAGGAAGCCTGTTGCGGTCGCGCCTGCAAGCATACCAACAACTCCTTGATATCCGAGAACAACACCTAAAAGAACGGGAACACCGATTGTTACAACTGTGGGAAGTATCATTTCTTTAAGCGAAGCCTTTGTGCAAAGGTCTATACAGTTTGCATAATCGGGATCCTTTTCGCCTGTCATAATTCCCTTAATTTCCTTAAATTGACGGCGAACCTCAATAACTATGCTCTGTGCCGCTCTGCCGACAGATTCCATTGTGAGCGCGGCAAAAACAAAGGGAAGGCAGGCGCCGACAAGAAGTCCTATAAGCACCTTGGGATCCATAAGGTCAAATGTGAGATTAACATTTGCGCCGCCGACCTCTTTTATTTTATCTATATAAGAAGCCATAAGTGCAAGTGCGGTAAGCGCGGCGGAGCCGATTGCAAAGCCTTTACCTGTTGCGGCAGTGGTGTTTCCGAGAGAGTCGAGAGCATCTGTTCTCTCTCTTACCTCGGGCTCTAAGCCTGCCATCTGTGCAATACCGCCTGCATTATCGGCAACAGGACCGTAAGCGTCGGTTGCAAGAGTTATTCCGAGGGTTGAAAGCATTCCGACTGCCGAAAGGGCAATTCCGTAAAGTCCGCGGTCAGCGCTTGTAAAGCCGCCTGC
Organism: Oscillospiraceae bacterium; assembly: GCA_015066115.1. GTDB lineage: Bacteria > Bacillota > Clostridia > Oscillospirales > Ruminococcaceae > SIG578. The sequence continues at coordinate 9,982 of SVOZ01000003.1, read as the reverse complement.
AAGACCATAAGCTAACAGAATACAAACCGAAACTATAACAATAGGAATTACTGTTGATTTCATTCCAAGTCCAAGGCCGCCTATAATGATAGTCGCAGAGCCTGTCTTAGAGGTTTCGGAAAGCTTTTTGGTAGGCTTATAACTATCAGAAGTAAAATACTCTGTTGAAAGACCGATAAGAACACCGGCCAAAAGTCCCGAAAGGACCGAGAAGTAAAAACCGATATTTTCTTTGCCCAAGGTAAACCAAATAAGAGGAAATGCGCAAACCGCCATAAGAATAGCACTAAAATTTGTTCCTCTTCTTAGTGCCTTTAAAAGAAGCTTTTGCTCGGTTTTTTCACCTGTTCTAACTAAAAACGTACCTAAAATAGAAACAATTATTCCAACCGCCGCCATAAGCATCGGAACTGCCATTGCCTTAAAGGAGCCAAATGCGGCAACGCCGAGCGCAGACGCAGAGATAACCGAGCTCACATAGGACTCATAAAGGTCGGCACCCATGCCTGCAACATCACCAACGTTATCGCCGACATTGTCAGCAATAACGGCAGGGTTGCGCGGGTCATCCTCAGGAATTCCTGCCTCAACCTTTCCGACAAGGTCGGCACCGACATCGGCCGCCTTTGTGAATATTCCGCCGCCGACTCTTGCAAAAAGTGCCATTGAAGAAGCACCCATACCAAAGGTGAGCATGGCACCTGTTATTTCGGAAGCGCCGAGATTAAATACATTTTTAAGAAGCAGATACCAAATGGAAATATCTAAAAGTCCGAGTCCTACAACCGTAAAGCCCATAACCGAGCCTGCAGAAAAAGCAACTCTAAGGCCGCGGTTTAATCCCTCGCGGCAGGCATTTGCAGTTCTTGCATTTGATGCTGTTGCGATCTTCATTCCGACAAAGCCTGAAAGCGCAGAGAAAAATCCGCCCGTTACAAAGGCAAAGGGCACAAACCATGTCAGAAGCCCAAATGCCGCCATGATGCTAAGCAAAGCAAACATCGCCGCAAAGAAAATTGCAACAACTGTGTACTGCCTTTTAAGATAGGCATTTGCGCCCTCTCTTATGGCCGAGGCGATTTTTTTCATTTTGTCGGTTCCCTCTGAAAATTTTAGAACCTTTTTGGCTGTAGCAATAGCATAAATAAGACCTATTGCGGCACAAATAAAGGTTATAATTCCAAGAACCGTGTCAAAACTTAGTTTCATAAAGTTTCCTCTTTTCGCTTTGCGTACTTAATTATAGTTTTTGTACGCAGGTCGGGTTTATTAAAATATTTTTAGACAAAAAATGAAAATTTTTTTCTTTTTGTTAAAAAAATATTTCGTTTATAAATTTATATCATTAAATTATTCGTCTGTCAATACAAAAAACAAAAAAATGCAATATGTACAAGCACATACTGCATTTTTTGTGCAATTTTAAGTCAATTTGTGTTTAAAATGAATTTTGATTTAAAAAATCCTGCATTTTTACCTATAGACCTATAAACGAAGGATCCATAATAACAAACAATGCGCTCCAAATTACAAAAAAGCAAGCGAGAATTAAAGCGATAACAACTACTCGGTTAACTCCGCCCCTTTTATGCGCCGCCTCTGCAAACTCCTCGCGGCTTTGAGTGGTCTGAGAAATTTCGGCGACCGTTTTTTTGCATTTTTTAAAGTAAAACCAGTTTGCAAAAATTCCGCTTAAAAACCTCAAGGCTGTTATACCAATGCTGGAAAAATAATAGGCATATCCCCAAAATTTGATCTGCGCGGCGGTGAGGCTTATTCCTGTGCTTACAGTTGCTCCCACGATCTCGCTGAGGGCTTCATTTGTAAAGTTGAGAACGAATGTCGGGATATTTAATATAAGGAAAAGAACTCCCAAAACAGCGCCTATGCCATACATCTTTCTGTAAAAGAAATAAAAGGGCGAAAACATAAAGGCGGCAAAGTTAAAGCTGGTTTTTCGGTTTCTTTTAAACATCATTTTAAACTGAGGAACAAATCTGAACGCATTTTCTTTAACGACTGCGGTGTATTTCCATGTTTCAACTCCGTCAATTTTCTCGTCGCTTTCAAGAGATGCAAACGGATTAAAGGGCGCGGCGCCAAATCCTCTCTGCGAAAAGGGATTGTCCTCACCCGAAGCAAAGCCCTGAGAGACGGGCGCTCCGCATCTGTTGCAAAAGATTGCCTGAGCATCATTTTGCTGGCCGCATCTTGAGCAGGTAACGGCATCACTTTTCTCCTGCCCATTTTCCTCAGTCTGCTCATTTTGCATACAGAGCTTTTTGCGTTCCTCATCGGCATCGTAGCTTTTGTTTTCACTATGCCAACTAAAATTCGCACATTGGCCAAGTTTTGCATAGCATTCTCTGTGATGAGGCGTTCCGCAAACAGGGCAGACAACTATATCATCATCAGGCGAAAACTTCTGCTCGCAGACGGGACAGATAAGATTGGTATATTCAGCCATAAAAGACCTCCATACTGATTTTGCTGTATTTTAAGATAATTATAGACCTTTTATTTATAAAAATCAAATACAATATGTAAATTTTCCGTGTATTACTATTGCAATCTTAAAAAAACAGGGATATAATAAAGTAAATTTTTAAAAGGAGGCGGGTTTTGTGAAGCATCCGGTGAAACAATGTGCGGTTATAAATGATTTTTCCGGTTTTGGAAGATGCTCTATTTCGGTTGCATTGCCTGTGCTTTCTGCAATGTGTGTTCAATGCTGCAGCCTGCCGACTGCGATATTATCCAATCACACAGGATACCCAAACTATTTCTTTGACAGCTACACCCAAAAGATGTCCGCATACATAAACGAATGGAAAAAGCTCGGCCTTAATTTTGATACCATTTTTTCAGGCTTCTTAGGCTGCACGGAACAGATAGACATAGTTAAAAGCTTCTTTGAAGATTTTAAAAGCGATAAGAGCACAATTATAGTTGACCCCGTTATGGGTGACAACGGAAAAATATACTCCACATATTCAAAAGAGATGTGCGAAAAAATGCGCTTTCTCATTGAATACGCCGATATTATAACCCCCAATATCACCGAGGCCTGCATTTTGCTGAATGAAGAATATCGTGGGGAGGACATTAATGAGGCTTTTGCTAAAAAGCTGGTTTGGGATTTAAGCTCAAACGGCAAACGTTCTGTCGTTTTAACAGGCATAATCGAGGGCGAATTTATCTGCACCCTTGTTTTTGAAAAAAGCTCTCAGGAGTTCCATTTTATTAAAAACCGCCGTGTAAACTCGGCTTATCCCGGAACGGGAGATCTGTTTGCATCGGTTTTATGCGGTGCTGTTACAAACGGCGCAACTGTTTTAGACGCGGCACGCCTTGCCTCTGATTTTGTTGAAGAGACGACCGCCTACACTGCGCAATTTGACACAGATCACAATGACGGCATTGCATTTGAGCCATTTATACATAAGCTCTGTGATTTTGTAAAGGAAGCAAAACAATGAAAAACAACAAGAAGATTTTAAACCTATCTCTCGCCGCAGTTTTTGCAGCACTTATCTTTTTAGCAACCATGATACATATCGGCATTGGCTTTAACGGCGGATATATTCATCTTGGCGACACCTTAATTTATCTGTGTGCCGCATTTCTGCCCGCTCCCTATGCCGCCGCTTCTGCCGCGATCGGCGCCTCACTTGCAGATATAGCCGGCGGTGCGCCTGCTTGGGTTCCGGCGACTGTGCTTATAAAGGTTGCATCGGCGCTCTTGTTTACAAGCAAAAAGGAAAAGCTTATCTGCACACGAAACATCATCGCCCTCTTTGTCGGCGCAGTTCTTTGTGTCGGCGGATATTATATTGCAGAGGTTATAATTTACGGTTGCGGCTTTATTGTTCCAATCGCATCTATTCCCTTTAACCTAATTCAAACAGTTGCAAGCGCCGTTTTATTTATTGCGACCGGAATTATATTTGACAGAACAGGACTTAAAAAACGCATTTCTTCTATGTAATACAAAAAGCAAGCCCTCAACCACGTGGTTGAGGGCTTATTTTTTATTTTCTTGTAACAAGCTTATCGTTTGCGGCAATAACCTCGCCGTTTTCAAGGGTAAAGGCTTTATCAGAGAAGTTTACATAAACACATGTTCCGTTACTAAACTGTGTTTTTTGAACCTTGTAATCCTCAGAAAGATACTCAAAACCTGTCATCTGCTCATAGCCAAGCTCCTGTGCAAGAGGGCTTGTATTTTTATAAGAAGTCTCAATGCTGTCGGCAAGCTTTTCATAGTTTGCTGCATTAAAGCTAAAGAGAGCCGGCACGCCATAAAGATTGCAGAAAAGGTCGCGCTTAGGCATAAGCTCAGGACAGCAGTTATGGCTATCGCCCCAATACCAATAGGAGATCATACAATCGTGATAAACGAGCTCCCAGAGCGGCAGGCGGTAAGCAGGATTGAGCATATATGAGGTGATGGTTTTTCCGATCTCGTCACCGTAATAAAGCTCGCACATTCTTCTGCCGGCCTGATTTGAGCGCCATTCGTTGATAGAGAGCATTCCCTCGTTATAAACACAGTAAGGCACGCCGTCCTCTCTGCCTATCTCTGTTCCGCAGATAAGACCCGAATCCTCAATAAACTTTTCAAGCTGTCCTTTATAATAAAGGCTGTCGCGTCTTGTCATGGGATGCTCGGGACTATAGCACTCATAAGAGAAGTTATAGACAACATCCAAAAACCAGCCGTCAACATTTATTTTGCTGTTTAAAGCGGGGATGCGCTCCTTTGCACACTCTACGCACATCTGGTCGCACATACGGCTCTGATAATAATAATTTCCGTCCTTGCCCATAAGCTGCCAGGCGGTCATAAGACAGCCGTTTTCGGTAATTGCAATGCCGTTTGGCCAATAGGCAAGTCGAGGCTCACAGCGCTTATATCTTGTTTCGGTCATAAGCGATGCGATAGGATGCTGAATAACATCGGTGAAAACATCATAAACTGTTGTAAGATAGCCTTTATCTTTTATGTAGTCAACGGTTTCTCTGTCAACATTTTCGTCAAAGATGCTCCACATAACCCTCTTTATGCCGCGCTTTTCCATATCATCGGCAATATCGCGACGCTTTTTATACTGCTCAGCAGTTGGCGGTGTGTACTTTGCATCTTTGTTATAAAGCTTATACATAGCATCATCATTAAAGAGCCAAACATCAGCCGCGCCGATCATTTTATCAACATTAGGAACAGCCTTTGCCTTTTCTTTAAGGGTTCTCACAAATCCGCGTTTTTCTGCAAACTTTCTGTAATTTTTGCACATTGCGGTAACCGAGCCTTCATCCGAAACAACAAAGCGAAGAACTCTGTCATAGCCCCAGAAGGACTTTTGAGGCTCAAAATAGGGACGGGCACGAAAATAACCGTCATCATCGCGGCTGAAATTAACACCTGCGTCATAGTTTGTATCGCAGGCGCAGAGAAGATAGGGGCCGCTTCTGTTTTCTCTTAAAAGGCCCCACATTGCCATAACAGAAAATTGGCAGACATTCATTTTATGGTCGCCGTATAAAAGAACATCGGCATTAGGGTCGTCCGCATCCAAGGCAATTCCCTCGTTATATGGAATTATGTGGGTATCTCCCTTTTGAACATCAAATGCAGGGGGATAATTAAAGGGCTTTTTAAACCTTGCATTACTGCTCATTGTAAGCTTTGCACAGAGCACCTCTTCATTTTCTATTTCAAAGCATGCGTGTACAAGAGTTTGTGCATCAGGAACAGCCTCTCCAAGCTGAACCTCACCCTGTTTCTTTTCGGGACGGCTTACATCAAAGAGAATTTTGTCATCTTCAAGGCGAGCATTTGAAACACTGTACTCGCTATCGGCAGCAACTGTCTGATAGCTGTGTCTGCTTCCCTCCTGAGAAACTAAAATCGCACCGTTTGTTTCATCAACGCCAATTTTTAATCCGTTTTTAATAAGAGTTATCATTTTATCCCCTCCTAAATTACATTTTACTTTATAAAAGCTATGTTTGCAAATACATTTTATTGGACAGCAGATGGACTTTTGTGACTTTTAATCCTATATAAAATATATCTTGTAATTTGTCGCAAAATAGTGTATAATTTATATAAATATTTTTAGAGGGTGAGGAAAGATCCCATGCCAAGAAAAGACGGAAAACGCTTTAAGGGCACCGATATGATGTACACTATCGCGCCTTATATTATGGATAAGCGCTGTGATGCCTGCAATTCCATCACAGTTTATATTCCCTACGAGCCTATGCACGAATATATCCTCAAAAAGCGTGCTGAGGGCATCAAAATGAGCCACCTTTCGCTCATTATTGCCGCCTATGTTCGCACCGCCGCAAAGTACCCTGCAATTAACCGTTTTGTTGTAAACAGAAGGATCTATTCGCGAAACGAGCTTATCGTTGCAATGGTCGTTCAGAGAGCAATCGATGCACAGAGCACAATGGGCAAGCTTTCCTTTGAGCTTACCGACACTGTTTTTGACGTAAACGAAAAGATCAACGATTACATAGAAACAAACCGTCAGGAAGACAGCAACAAGACCGACGATATTATGAGGAAGCTTACAAAGTTTGCTTTTCTTTTAGGTCCCGTTGTAGGCCTTTTAAAATGGATGGATAAGCACGGACTTTTGCCCAAGGCAATTATTGATGCTTCGCCTTTCCACACCTCGATGGTCGTTTCAAACCTTGCAAGCATCAGAACCAATCATATCTTCCACCACATTTACGATTTCGGAACGGTTGGCCAGATCATTACAATGGGCAACAGTGAGATGCGTCCCAAGCAGAAGGACGGCGAGATCGTTTTAGAGAGAAATATGCCCCTTGGCGTTGTTTGCGATGAGCGAATTGCCTCGGGCGGATATTATGCCAAGTGTTTTCACGAGATGGAGCGTCTTCTCGCCCATCCTGAGCTTATGGAAGAGCCTCCCAAAGAGGTAAACACCGATTTCTAAAATAAATCAGCCCGCGCAAAGCGCGGGCTTTTACCGAATACAAAATGTACACGATATTGTACATTTTCTATTAAATGTTGTACTTGTACAAACATTTTTAACAAAAAATACTATTGTTTATAAACAAATTATTTGGTATTATATTTACAGAAAGATAAAATAAAAGACAAACAAAAGGAAGAAGTAAATGGAAGTTAGCTACAAAAAATTATGGAAACTGCTTATCGACAGAGACCTTAAAAAAAGCGACCTGCGAAAGCTCTTAAGCCCCTCAACGGTCAACAAGCTAAATCACAACAAGGTCGTTTCCCTTTCGGTTCTCGTTGCGCTTTGCAGATTTCTCAGCTGTGATATAGGCGATATAGTCGAGGTTCTGCACTAAGGGTTATCGGAGGATTTTTATGAAAAGCAAAGATGGTTTTTCAAAGTTTCTGTATTTTTCGGTTTTGGTAAGCTTTGTTATTCCGATAATTTACCTGTCCGTTAAAATAATCTTGATTTCTACCGACGCACTCTCTTCGCCCGAGCGACCCATGTCGGACTACACCCTTATGCTGCTTGAATGTGTGCTGGGAGTTGTTGTAATTCACCTGCCCGCATTTCTCGAAAAGAAATTTGAGTTTTCAATTCCCAAAACGCTTTATATTATGTACCTCATTTTTCTTTACTGTGCCATTTTTCTTGGAGAGATCCGAGATTATTACTACCACTTTCCCCACTGGGACAGCATTTTACACACCTTTAGCAGTCTTATGTCGGGTGCATTTGGATTTATGGTGGTTGATATTTTAAACCGTGACAGGCATACCTCAATAAACCTTTCACCGCTTTTTGTTTCGGTTTTTGCATTTTGCTTCAGCGTAACCTTTGGAACCCTATGGGAAATTTACGAATTTTCTTTTGACGGGCTTTTAGGGCTTAATATGCAAAAATTCCGCCTTGCAGACGGAACCGTTTTGTCGGGGCACGACGCCCTTTCAGACACCATGAAGGACATTATTTTAGACTCGATCGGCGCTTTTGCCGCATCATTTATTGGCTTTATTCATCTCAAAATTCAAAAAAAGAAATCAGACACTACAGAAAGGTAATGAGTTATGCCTTTACTTCTATCAATTATATATGTCGGGGCTTTAGGCATTCTGGCTCACTACATCGGTGAGGCACTTCCAAGGCGGCTGTTTAATTTCAGAAAACTTCCATTTAAACAGTTAGGCTTTGAAAAGAGCGGCAGGCTTTATCTTGTTTTGAGGGTGCACAAATGGAAGGACAAGGTGCCCGATATGAGCAAGATAATGAAGGATATGATTCCCAAATCGGTGTCCTTTAAGCCAACTTCAAAAGAGCTTTACCGCCTCGCAGATGAAACCTGTGTTGCCGAGGCTGTTCATAATGCTCTTAATATTCTTTTTGTAGGAATTTATTTCTTCTGGAAAAACAAGATCGGCGTTTTTCTCGTCGTTTTGAGCATATCGCTCAACACGCCATACATAATCATTCAAAGATACAACAGACCCAAAATCGTAGCCTTAGCTGATAAGCTTAAACAAAGGGAGGAAAAAAGAAATGCATATATTAATTCTGTCGTGTAGCACAGGTCAGGGGCACAATTCTGCCGCACTCGCAATAAAAGAAGCTGTTGAAAGACGCGGCGACACCTGCGAATTTCACAATGCGCTTTTGTTCCTGTCGCAAATTTACGACAGGGTGGTTTGTGACGGGCACGTTTTTATTTACAAGCGTTTCCCCAAGCTTTTCGGCGTAGGTTACAGGTTTGAGGAAAATCATCCGCCCACAATCATAATAAACCAGATGAAATTAGGCGTTAAAAAGTTTGCCAAATTTTTCGAGAGCAAAAATTTTGATGCCATTGTCTGCACCCATTCCTTCGCCTCTCTGATCGTAAACGAATACAAAAAACGCAGCGGAAGCAAAGTTCCCTTAGCCTTTGTTTCAACCGACTACACCTGTTGCCCCGGAGCGCCCGAATCAGAGGCAGATCTATATTTTGCCCCTCATCCCCTGCTCCGCGACGAATTTGAATCAAGCGGAATAAAGCCCGAATCCTTTTTCCCTTTCGGCATTCCTGTTTCCAATAAATTTATAGAGAAAAGGGACAAATCTGAAGCAAGGCGCGAGCTTGGTCTGCCGCAAAACAGAAAAATCGTGTTGTTAGGTTGCGGAAGTATGGGTTGCGGTCCCATCGCAAAGCTTGCGGCGCTTTTATCCCGTCGGATTCCTGACGCACTTATAGTTGTTGTTTGCGGAAACAATCTTCGCCTGCTCGAAAGACTTACAAGGCTCGAGCACGACAACATAATCCCTCTACCCTACACCAAAAAGATGGCGCTCTATATAGCCGCATCGGATGTTTACATAACAAAAGCGGGCGGTCTTAGCACAACAGAAACCATTTTATCGGATGTTCCGCTCCTTTACATTGATGCCGTTCCCGGTTGCGAAACGCGAAACATCGACTTTATGGTAGGCCATGGTTTTGCCGCCGCTGCAGAGTCGCACTCAGATGTTATAAACAAGGTGATCGGCATTTTAAACAATCCCAAAAAGGCACTCGATGGAGTTAAAAAATGCCGCAGCGCCCTTGCAGACGATCCTGCAGAGGCAATTTGTGCCCAGCTTGAAAAATTTTTAGCGGCAAAATAGCAGTCAAAGGCGCTCTTTTAAGGGCGCTTTTATTTTTTCTTTTTTAATTTTTAAAAAAGGTTGACCTTTGTTCTTTTTTTTGATATAATACATTTCGCACCAAAAAGTTTTAAGTTAATGCTTCTTTTGGAGCTTAACATATAAAGAGACGTATTCAAGTGAATTTATATGTAAAATTAAATACGGAGAGGTATCGAAGTGGTCATAACGGGGCTGACTCGAAATCAGTTTGCGGGCAACCGCACGCGGGTTCGAATCCCGCTCTCTCCGCCAAAGAATAACCGCAATCTTGATACAAGGTTGCGGTTATTTTCTTTTCATGGTATAATAGAGAAAAGGCG
>SVOZ01000002.1 GCA_015066115.1 Oscillospiraceae bacterium | reverse complement strand
ATTTGAACAGGCGGCATATCTGCGAGATAAAATTGCACAAATACGCGGAGAAAAATAAAAGGACTCAGACCTGCACAAGCCTAAAAAACATCGCCCTGAGCTTTTGCTCAGGGCGATGTTTTGGTGCGGATGAAGGGACTTGAACCCACACGGTATTGCTACCACTAGAACCTGAATCTAGCGCGTCTGCCAGTTCCGCCACATCCGCATATTTGCTGAAATCAGCAACATTGAGTATATCACAGCGGCTTTGTGTTGTCAAGCGAAATCCGAGATTTTAGCGCACAGACAAAATGACTTCAGCGTCTTGCTCGGGTGTTAACTCCCATAACTGCGCCGACTATCGAGGGAATTACACAAAGCAGAGCCTTAATAGGCACAGTTACCCCGATGTTCTCATCGGGAATAAGCATACCGCACAAAAACACTACAGCAAATGCGGCAACGCCGACAAGCGCACCGAGAAGTAGACCCTTGCGGTGAAGCATTTTGCCTGCAATAAAAGAGCCGATAAGCATTGAAACTGCGATTATCGCCATTGAGATGGGGGCGATGCTGCGGTGGGGCAGAGAGCCGAGAGTCAGCACCAATGCCGCCAAAAGAGATAAAACAATAGAGCAAATAAGCCCTGCCGCCACACCTATTGCAGTGTGTTTGACAAGTTCCAATACCGGACTTTGAACAGCGCTCTTAGAGCTTCTTCTCATAATGTTTTCCCCTTTAAATACAGAATATAAAAAGCGCATAGTTTTTTATGCGCTTTTTAATAAACTATATGCCTGAAGCTTGAGTTTAAGAACTAAAGATTATTCTTCCTCGTGAACGGTGTTGTTCTGAGCAATTGCCCAGCGAGCAACCCTGATCTTGCTTCTGTCACTGCCTGTTTCGATAACAACGGTGTCTTCCTTAAGGCTTGCAACGATGCCGACAATTCCGCCGGTGGTGATAACCTCATCGCCGATCTGGAGATTGCTTCTCATATCCTGAATTTCCTTGTCTCTCTTTTTCTGGGGACGGATCATAAAGAAATAGAGAAGAACGAACATAAGAACAAGGGGAAGGAACATTGTGAGGGTTCCCATTAAACCACCCTGCTGTGCCGGCTGTGAAGATGTGTTGGTTGCTGCGTCAAGTAAAAAATACATTTTAAACTACCTCCAATTAAGTTATTTTTATTATACACAATACTTTTAAAATATGCAAGTCCTTTATTTTATCTGCAAAGATCTCCAACGCCGTTTACAATAAACTGCGGCCTGTAGGAGAAGGAATCGACATCTTCAAGTGCGGTCACTCCCGAAAGCACAAGCAGGGTGTCGACCTCGGTCTGAATTCCTGCAATGATATCGGTGTCCATTCTGTCGCCGATGATCATAGTTTCCGCTCTGTGACAGCCGAGCTTTTTCATAGCGTGGCGCATCATAAGAGGATTTGGCTTGCCGATAAAATAGGCGCTCTTGCCCGTTGCAATCTCAATAGGGGAAGCTAATGCCTTGCAGGCGGGAATGATGCCGTTTTCGCTGGGGCCCGTAAGGTCGGGGTTTGTGCCGATAAGCTTTGCACCGTTAAGCACTAACTTTACGGCGTGCTCGATCTTTTCAAAGTTGTAGGAGCGGGTCTCGCCGACGACAACGTAGTCAGGATTGTAGTCGTTCATGCTTATTCCTGCCTCGTAAAGAGCGTAAACAAGGCCGGGCTCGCCTATAACATAGGCACTGCCTCCGGGACATTGGCTCTGCAGAAAGGATGCAGTTGCCATAGCGGAGGAATAGAAGTGATCCTCGCTTACAGAAAGTCCTAATCTTTGTAATTTTTGAGAAAGCTCCTTGGGCGAGCGCTCACTGCTGTTTGTAAGGAATAAAAATTCCTTATTTTCCCTTTTGAGCCAGTCAACAAACTCATGAACGCCGTCTAAAAGGCGGTTGCCGTGATAGATAACGCCGTCCATATCGCTTATAAAGCCTTTTTTCGAGGCTACTATTTCTTTAAAATTTTCGGGAATCTGCATATAAAAACCTCCTTATATTCTTTTTCCCAAAATATCTATATATTTGTTATAAAACTCGTCAAATCTGTCCTCGTCAAGCGCTTTTCGTATTTCTATCATAAGATGATTGTAGAAATACAGATTGTGTGTAACGGCAAGGCGCATTCCCAGCATTTCCTTTGCCTTAAATAAATGACGGATGTATGCCCTTGAATGCTTCTGACAGGTGGGGCAGTTGCAATTTGGGTCAATCGGACTTTCGTCATCCTCGTATTTGGCATTCATAATGTTCATTGTGCCGTTAAAGGTAAAAAGGTGTCCGTGCCTTGCGTCTCGAGAGGGCATAACGCAGTCAAAAAGGTCGACTCCGCGGCGTACTGCCTCTAAAATGTTCTGCGGAGTACCAACCCCCATAAGATAACGTATCTTATCCCTTGGCATATAGGGCTCGACCGCCGAGATGACGCGGTACATCTCCTCCGCTGTTTCTCCAACGGCAAGTCCGCCGATTGCATATCCGTCAAGGTCGAGCTTTGCAATCTCCTTCATATGCTCTATGCGAAGGTCGTCGTAGGTACAGCCTTGGTTTATACCGAATAAAAGCTGATGGGGATTAACTGTGTCACTAAGAGAATTTAGCCTTTGCATCTCGTCCTTACAGCGCATAAGCCAGCGGGTTGTGCGCTTACAGGAAGCTTTAGCGTATTCATAAGGCGCGGGGTTTTCAACGCATTCGTCAAAAGCCATTGCAATGGTGGAGCCTAAATTGGACTGTATTCTCATGCTCTCCTCGGGACCCATAAAAATTGGGCGCCCGTCAAGATGTGAGCGAAAATACACGCCTTCTTCCTCTATTCTGCGCAGCTTAGAAAGCGAAAAAACCTGAAAGCCGCCGCTGTCGGTTAAGATAGGGCCCGAAAAGCCTGTAAATTTATTAAGGCCGCCCAGTTTTTTAACAAGTTTGTCTCCGGGGCGAAGATGCATATGATAGGTGTTGCAGAGCTGAACCTGACAGTCGATATCCTCAAGGTCGTGGGCTGACAGAGCACCTTTAATTGCACCAGCCGTTGCAACATTCATAAAAGCCGGCGTCTGCACCACTCCGCGTACAGTGTGAAACTCGCCGCGGCGTGCGTTGGCGTTTTTCTTAAGTAGTTTAAACATAAAAACTCCTTATTATGAGAGTGAATCGGGGGTTATTTTGCTAAGAAGGTCAGTTTCTTTAACCTTGAAATTATCAGAGATATCCTGCAGAGCGTTGGCAAAGCAAACGCCGCTGTAAGCCGAAATTACATTTGCGGGGTTTTCCTTAAGATACTCGTTGTCATTTTTAAGGCGATGAACTAAAAAGTAGTTGTCCTGTGTAAATATCGGCTCGGTGGTTTGACCGATTTCAAGGGTCGTTAAATCATATCCCAACATAACCGAGAAGGACTCGAAGTCATAGTAATTTTGCAGATCGTTTTTGTAAACGTCCTCGCCCATTTCCTGTTTGAGAACGATCTCGAAAGAGGCACCGTCACGAATTTTCTTGAGGGTGGCATCGGCCTTAGCCTTAACCGCAGCCTTTTCCTTGTTATATTCCTCCTCATTTAAGTAAACGCCGTCCTCGTCGGCGTAATCAACGGGATAGTAAATGCTCATAAGACGGCAATGTGTCTTTTCGTAGGATGTGATGGCCTCGTTGAGAGTAAAGGTCTCTTTGTTTGTTTTTGCATCTGTTCCGAATAGCGTCGCGGACATATTCGAGTTGAGATAGCTTAATTTAAGGGCGTTTTCGTAAACCTCATGGGTAAGATAGCTTTTTTCAAGCATCGCCTTGTAGTCCTTTGCGTTTCCAGCACTGTCAAAGGCACTCTTCATGGCGTCATCAATAGATGCAAGGTCATCGGATGAAAGGGTGTAGCCGTATTTTTTGGCAAGTGAGTCAACGGCATAGAAGTTTTTAACCTGCCACATTGTCTCCTCGTTTAACTCCTTAATGGTTTCCTCTTTTGTAAAGTCAATGTCGGGGTCGTTTTTCTTCATATTGTCCTTTACCATAAGATAACAGTATCGGTAAAAACCGAGAGAAACCTCATAGTCATCGAGCTTGAGCACCGTTTTAAACTGGGAATACTCCTTGTCGCCGAGCTTTATCAAAACCTCGTTTTTTTGACTGCAGGAGCAAAAAACACAAAGAGAAACTGCAAGAACGCAAAAAATAGAAACAACTTTTTTAAAGGTGTTCATAATCTGTCCTTTCCAAGCACAAGGCTTTTTTAGATTTCACCGAGGCTGAGCGCCTTTAGGTAGGCGTTTATAAATCCGTCGATATCTCCGTCCATAACGGCGTCAATGTTGCCCATTTCAAAGCCTGTGCGGTGGTCTTTTGCAAGGGTATAGGGCATAAAAACATAGGAACGGATCTGCGAGCCCCAGGCAATTTCCTTTTGCACGCCTTTGATGTCTTCAATCTTTTCAAGATGCTCGCGCTCTTTGATTTCCATAAGCTTTGAGCGGAGCATCTTCATTGCCATATCTCTGTTTTGGTGCTGACTGCGCTCGTTCTGGCAGGCAACTATAATTCCTGTCGGGATATGGGTTATGCGAATAGCAGATTCGGTTTTGTTGACGTGCTGACCGCCTGCGCCGCTTGCCCTGTAAGTGTCAACCTTAAGGTCGTCCTCGGAAATTTCTATCTCAACATCATCGTCGATTTCGGGCATAACCTCAAGCGAGGCAAATGAGGTGTGGCGGCGGCCTGATGAGTCAAAGGGAGAAACTCGCACAAGGCGGTGAACTCCCGACTCGGATTTTAAAAATCCGTAGGCGTTGGTGCCTTCAATTGAGATTGTGGCGCTTTTTATTCCCGCCTCGTCGCCGTCGAGCATATCAAGGGTCTTAACCTTGAAGCTGTGACGCTCTGCCCAACGCACAAACATTCTGTAAAGCATAAGCGCCCAGTCCTGCGCCTCTGTGCCGCCTGCGCCTGCGTGCAGGGTCAAAATAGCGTTGTTGGCATCGTATTCGCCCGAAAGCAGGGTCTCGAGCTTTAGACTTTCGTAGGCTGAAACAAGCTCGTCAAAGCTCTGCTTTGCATCGGGATAAAGCGAGCTGTCGTCGCCCTCTATTGCGATTTCAAGTATTGTCTGGGCGTCGTCAAATTTTTCGCGCAGAGTGTTGTATCTGCCTATCTTGCCCTTGATGTCGCTTATCTGCTTTAAGACCACCTTGGAGTTTTCGGTGTCGTTCCAAAAACCGTTGTCGGCAGTTTTTTCTTCTAAGCCCTCGAGCTCCTTTGAAATTTTTTCAATACCGCAGGCCTCGTACATTTCCGAAACCTTGGGAGCCATGGCATCGAGCTGAAGCTTCAGTTCGTCTAATTCAAGCATAGTTACATTCCTTTCGAAAGCCAAATATATTTTATTATTGACAATTTTTTTAAAAACAGCTTAACATTTTAATTATATGATATTTGGGTAATATTGTAAAGATGAAAGAAAAAATAAATTGTAAAAATCTTGTTAATATAACCCCTTAAAATAAAAAAATAACTTGACAACAGACCTTAAATTGTATATTATAATTGTTGCAGGTAAAAAAGCCGCTGTGGCGGAACAGGCAGACGCAAGGGACTTAAAATCCCTCGGTGGCAACACCGTACCGGTTCGATTCCGGTCAGCGGCACCAAAGCCCCAAGGACGATAAGTTCTTGGGGCTTACTTCTTACCTATTACCTCTTCACTCTTACCTCAAAAAGCCCTTGGGACTTTGGAAAGTAATAAGTAAGAAGTAAGAGGTAATAAGTTTTTTTGCAAGGCTTTGCCTTGCTCTTTTTGTTTTATAGTGGTATAATTATTTTAGAAAGGCGGTAATATTATGGCTGATAGTCCTTTAATTATAAAATCTAAAGAATTTGCACTAGAAATAATCAAAGTTTGTAACTATGTTAAACAAACTAAAAAGGAAAGTGTGCTTACAAACCAACTTATTCGTAGTGGAACAAGTATTGGTGCAAATATAAGAGAAGCATTTTACGGACACGGCACTGCCGATTTTATTGCTAAACTGCAAATAGCACTCAAAGAATGTTCTGAAAGTGAATATTGGCTTGAACTTTTAATTGAAAGTGGATATTTGGATGGCAAAGATATTTTAGACAAGTGTATTGAGGTTAAAAAGTTGTTAGTGTCTTCAATTAATACAGCAAAAAGCAAACTGAGTAAATAACAGGAGAAATATATGACTTATAAAGAAGCAATTGTTAAAAGTTTAGAAGCTTTGGGTGGACATGCTTATTATCAGGATATATATCAGAAATTTAGCGAGATTTACGATGGTGAATTGACAAAAACTTGGAAAAAAAGTATTCAAAGTGTTATTGAAAGACATAGTTCAAATTCTAGTGTTTTTACCGGAAAAGATGATTTGTTTGAGGCTATTGAAGGAATTGGAAAAGGTCATTGGGGACTTAAAAATTATTCTTTTGATGAACAAATTGAGTTGACACAAGAAGATGATGAATTTGTGGAAGGAAAGATTTCGCTGAAAAGACATCTGCAAAGAGAACGCAATGTAAAACTAATTCGAACTGTAAAAAATAAATTCATTGCTGACCACGGGCATTTATATTGTGAAGTATGTGGATTTGATTTCGAAAAAATATACGGAGAATTAGGAAAAGATTTTATTGAAGCACATCATCTTAAACCTATATCACAAATGACGGATAACGAAAAAACAAAAGTGGAAGACATTTTAATGGTGTGTTCTAATTGTCATAGTATGATCCATAGGAAAAAGCCTTGGCTAACAAAAGGACAAATCAAAACAATATTGAAATAACGAGAAAAAGATAATCCTCGGTTTTCGACCAGTTCTTTTTTGAGTGATGCGTTCCTTCGGAACGAGATGCGCACTTTATGCGTGATGCAGGCCTCGCCTGTGATGCACGCCTTCGGCGCGTGGGCGGAACGCATCGCATCACTTATCACAGCGTAGCCGCATCACTTATCACTTATTTGCAAACAGGTTTAATTTGTGATACAATTTTTTAAAAGGCGGCGATTTTATGGAAATGATGTATTTGCTTTTTGTTTAATTTTTTTTTTTTGATGTAAAAACCCTCAGACAGCTGTCTGAGGGTTTTGTTTAGTTATTCCAGCCCTCACCGCGTATTTCGTGGGCGCGGTGCACCGTTATAAAAGCTGACAGATCAATTGAAGTTACTATGTTTATAAGCTCGACATATTGCTCTTTTGGAAATGATACCATAAGCATTTTTTTGCCGCTTTTTGTGTATCCGCCCGTTACGTCAAAAAAGGTGGTGGTGCGCCTGAGTGTTTCTATAATAGCGGCGTTGATCTTGTCGCTTTTTTTCGACACTATCTGGGCAATAAAAGCTTCGGATTCGCCTAAGAAAAGCTTGTCTATAACTATTGCAACAATAAAGGCTGTCAAAATTCCAAGCAGAGAAAGCACGAAGTTTTTAAGGACAAACATTCCGAAAATGATTATCACGGCATCAATGGCAAAAATGGCATACGAGCTTTTGACCTTTTTAAAAAACTTGCAGATGGACAGTGCAATTATGTCAATTCCGCCTGTGCTCCCGCCACCCAAAAAGGTTATGGCACAGCCTGCGCCTATAAAAACTCCGCCAAAAAGGGCGGCAAGCAGAATTGAAAGCTGGGAGTGCTCCTTGGTTGCAAGGCGGAAAAAACCGCCTAAAACCTCGGGACTTGTAAGGCGGGAAAACAGGCTTATTCCGATTGGATAAATAATGGAAGAAATTAAGGTTTTTATTGCAAAGCTTTTGCCCAAAATAAACAGGCCTGTAAAAAACATTATCCAGGTTAGAATTGCAATTAAAAGATCAACCGTTAAAAACTCGGTATTAAACAGTCTGTTTAAAACAATGGCAACGCCTGTAACGCCGCCTGTAACTAAGTTAAAGGGTATAATGAAAACTGCGTTTCCAAAGCAGAGAATAAGGGTTCCCAAAACCGTTAAAGCTATATTTTTAAGCTTCACCTTTAAAAGTCCTTTCGCTTTTTTATTAGTATTTGCTTTTTGCCGATAATTATTTTTTAAAAATGCAGTGTTTTTCATCTTTACTATTGACTTTAACACATTAAAGTGATAAAATACTAAAATGAAGTACTAAATCGGAGGAAAAAATTATGAAACAGTGGCATACAGAGTTAACAGACAGGCTTATTCATGCTATTACAAATGTTAAGAGTGAAGAGGAATGCTATCTGCTTTTAGAGGATCTTTGCACGATTAAGGAAATTATGGATATGTCGCAGAGGCTTGAGGTTGCAAGGCTGTTAAGCGAGGATAAAAACTATCAGGAGATAACCCGCGCAACAGGTGTAAGCACAGCGACCATAAGCCGTGTTAACAAATGCTTAGCATACGGAAGCGGCGGCTATCGCCTCGCGATTGATACACTAAAAAGCTCGGAGGAGTAAAATGAACTTTAAGGATACAGAACTTAAAAGAGAGGAGCGGGCGGCGCTCTTTTTAGGCTCGCTTTACCGCAAATACGGTTATTCTCAATATAAAATGAGCAAGTTTGAGGAATATGACCTTTATGTCAGAAACAAGGACTTTCTGATTTCCGACTCTGTTATAACCTTTACCGACACAAACGGCAAGCTTATGGCATTAAAGCCCGATGTCACCCTTTCTATCATAAAGAACAGCAAGGACGATAAGGCGGCCGTTAAAAAGGTTTATTATAACGAAAATGTATATAGAATTTCGGGCAAAAGCGGCTCATATAGGGAAATTATGCAACTTGGCCTTGAATGCATAGGAAATGTTGACCTTTATTGCATTTGTGAGGTTTTAACCCTTGCCGCACAGAGTCTTAAAACAATATCCGATAAATGTATTTTGGATGTTTCGCACATGGGGGTTGTTTCCGAACTTTTGGAGAGCCTTAAAATAAGCGGCGAAGCAAAAAGAGAGATAGTTGCCTGCATTGCAGAAAAAAATGTTCACGAGGCATCTGCCATTTGCGCTCAAAACGGCGTCGATGAGGAAAAAATCTCGGTTTTAAAGGAGCTTATCTCGCTTCACGGCGCGCCAAAGGATGTCCTGCCCAAGCTTTACAGCCTTGCTCACGATATGGTTTCAAAAGAGACACTTGATCTGCTTTCTAAGGCGACAGAACAGGTTGAAAAAAGCGGCTTTGGAGATATAATCCGCATAGATTTTTCTGTTATAAATGATATGAAATATTATAACGGAGTTGTTTTTAAAGGCTTTGTAAGCGGCATTCCCGAGGGTGTGCTTTCGGGCGGTCAGTACGATAACCTTATGAGCAGAATGAATAAAAAAGCCGGCGCTATCGGATTTGCCGTTTATCTTGATATGCTTGAGCAGCTTTCTGAAAACGCGGCAGAATTTGACGTTGACGTGCTTGTGCTTTATGATGATACCACAAAGCTTGACAGCTTAAGCGCGCTTGTAAGTAAGCTTGCAAATGGCGGTAAGAGAGTTCTTGCCGAAAGATGCATTCCGAGTAAATTAAGATACAGAGAACTTGTAGAGCTTAAAGAGGAGGCGGCAGAATAATGGAAATGCTTAATATTGCCCTTCCTAAAGGCAGGCTCGGCGAAAAGGTTTATAGTATGTTTGAAAAAGCAGGCTTTCCTTGTCCTTCCATAAAGGAAAACAACCGCAAGCTGATATTTGAAAATAAAGAGTGCGGCGTGCGCTATTTCTGGGTAAAACCTTCCGATGTTGCAATTTATGTTCAACGCGGAGCGGCTGACATCGGCGTTGCAGGCAAGGATATTCTGCTTGAATATCAGCCCGATGTTTACGAGCTTTTTGACCTTAAAATAGGTATTTGCAAAATGGCGGTCGCCGCAAAAAAAGGCTTTCGCGATGACACAATGAAAACCTTAAGGGTTGCCACAAAGTTTGCAAATATCGCAAAAAGCCACTATGCCGCACAGGGCAGAGATATTGATATAATTCATCTAAACGGCTCTATTGAGATAGCTCCGATTCTTAATCTTTCGGATGTTATTGTTGATATAGTTGAAACAGGAACCACGCTAAAGGAAAACAACCTTGAGGTTATTGAGGATGTTGTTCCCATAAGTGCAAGGCTTATCGCCAATAAGGCAAACTTTAAGTTTAAAAGTGAACCTATCGAAAAAATCGTAAAATGTCTGTCACAACAGACGGAGGCAAAAAATGATTAAGATTTTAGAATACGGAAAGGTGCAAAACGGCGAAATTTTTGCCCGTGTCGTGCCGCAAACAAAGGTTGAAGACATAGTTGCTGATATTATTAAAAATGTAAGAGAAAACGGCGATAAGGCGGTTTTTGAGTATTGTAAAAGGTTTGACGGCGCTGAACTTGCTTCTCTTCTGGTTTCCAAAGAGGAAATTGATAAGGCTGTCAAAGAGGTCGAGCCGCGTTTTTTAGAGGTGCTCAAAAAGGCGGCCGAAAACATCCGCGCCTTTCACAGCAAGCAAAAGCGCGAGGGCTTTGAGATAAAACGCGAAAACGGCGTTGTTATGGGCCAGAAAATAACCGCCGTTGACAGAGCAGGCCTTTACGTTCCGGGCGGCACAGCGGCATATCCTTCCACCGTTTTGATGGATTCCATTCCTGCAAAAATTGCAGGCTGTGAGGAGGTCGTAATGGTAACTCCGCCAAACCGAGAGGGCAAAATAAACCCTGTCATCTTAGCGGCGGCGCATATAGCAGGAGTTGATAAGATATTCAAGGTTGGCGGAGCTCAGGCTATTGCCGCATTAGCTTACGGAACCGAGAGCATCCCCAAGGTCGACAAAATCGTGGGACCCGGAAATGCCTTTGTTGCCGAGGCGAAAAAGCAGGTTTTCGGCGCGGTTTCAATTGATATGATAGCAGGGCCGAGCGAAATTCTTGTTGTTGCAGATGAAAAGAGCGATGCGCGCTCTGTGGCGGCTGACCTTCTTTCTCAGGCAGAGCACGACATTATGGCAAGCGCTGTTTTGGTAACAAATTCTTTTGAGCTTGCAAAAGCGGTCTCTATTGAGATTGAAAAGCAAATTCCGCTTCTTTTAAGAGCCGAGATAGCAAGAAAATCGATTGACAATAACGGCAAGATAATAGTTGCACCCGACCTTTTAAAAGCAATAGAGATCTCAAACGAGATTGCGCCCGAGCATCTTGAGCTTTGCGTTGATGATCCCTTTGAATATCTTGACAAGATAAAACACGCAGGCTCTGTCTTTATGGGCAGAAACTGTCCCGAGGCTCTCGGAGATTACCTTGCAGGGCCAAACCACACCCTGCCCACAAGCGGAACCGCAAAATTTTCAAGTCCGCTTTCGGTTGATGACTTTGTAAAGAAGACCCAGTATACATATTTTACACGCGACGCACTTAAAGAGGTTTGCGAGGACGTTGCCTTCTTTGCTCAAAAAGAGGGACTTACCGCCCACGCTAAAAGTGCAGTTATAAGATTTGAGGAGAAATAATGAGCAGATTTTTAAGCACAAAGTATAAAAAGCTTGTAGCCTACACCCCCGGCGAACAGCCCAAGGATATGCAGTACATAAAGCTTAACACAAATGAGTCTCCCTTTCCGCCCTCTGAAAAGGCACAAAAATGCGCCGAGGATGCGGCAAAAAGGCTTATGCTTTACAGCGATCCCGAGTGCAGAGAGCTTCATAAAAAGCTTGCCGAGCATTTTAATGTAGAGCCCTGCCAGGTGCTCGCCACAAATGGCTCGGACGAGGTTTTAAACTTTGCCTTTATGGCTTTTTGCGATGATAAAACCCCCGCGGCTTTCCCCGATATAACCTATGGCTTTTATCCTGTTTTTGCCGATTTAAATAATGTGCCTTATCAGACGATACCTCTCAAAGAGGATTTTACCATTGATATAAAGGATTATTTTAACCTCGGCAAAACTATTTTTATCGCAAACCCCAACGCGCCGACAGGCATTGCGCTTAACCGCGAGCAAATTAAAGAAATTCTTAGGAATAATCCTGACAATATCGTTGTTATAGATGAGGCTTATGTTGATTTCGGAGCAGAGAGCTGCGTTTCCCTTGTAAATGAGTTTGATAACCTTTTGGTAACCCAAACATTTTCAAAATCGCGCTCAATGGCAGGCGCAAGGCTTGGCTTTGGTGTGGCCAGCCGCGAAGTAATTTCTGATCTTAACACCATTAAATACTCAACAAATCCTTACAACGTAAACTCGATGACGATGGCGGCAGGAATCGGCTCGCTTTGCGACGAGGATTACACCAAAGCTAACTGCAAAAAGATTGCTGAAAACAGAGAGTGGCTCACCTTTAAGCTTAAGGCGCTTGGCTTTGAAACCCTTCCCTCGCTTTCAAACTTTGTTTTTGCAAAGAATGATAAAATAAGCGGCAAGGAGCTTTATCTTAAATTAAAGCAAAAGGGAATTTTGGTGCGCCACTTTGAAAAAGAACGCATTTCGCCCTTTGTCCGCATAACTATAGGCTCAAAAGATCAGCTTGAAGCCCTTGTTAAAACTATTGCTGAAATTCTGGAGGAACTAAAATGAGAATATCAGAAATTAAGCGCAAAACCGCCGAAACAGACATCGTTTTAAAGCTTAATATCGACGGCAGAGGAAGCTCTGTTATAGATAGCGGATGCGGCTTTTTAGACCATATGCTCACCCTTTTTGCAAGGCACGGCAGATTTGATTTGGAAGTTACCTGCAAGGGCGACACTCAGGTTGACGACCATCACACAGTTGAGGACATTGGCATCTGCTTAGGAATGGCCTTTAAAGAGGCTCTCGGTGATAAAAAGGGCATCTGCCGCTATGGCTGGTCGGCAATTCCTATGGATGAAACCTTTGTGCTCTCGGCAGTTGATTTTTCGGGCAGAGACCTTTTAGGCTATGCCGAAAGCATTCCTGCCGAAAAAATCGGCAGCTTTGACACAGAGCTTGCAGAGGAATTCTGGCTTTCGTTTGTAAGAAACTGCGGATGTACACTTCACCTAAAACAGCTTGCCGGAACCAACTCGCATCATATCATAGAAGCCTCCTTTAAGGCGGCGGCAAGAGCGCTTTCAGCGGCGGCAAAGATTGAAACAGGCTTTGAGGATGAGATTCCCTCAACGAAGGGAGTTCTCTGATGGTTGCAATTGTAGACTATGGGGTTGGTAACCTCTTTTCGCTCAAAAGCTCGCTTGATTTTTTAAAGGTTGAAACTGTTGTAACAAAGGATAAAGCGGTTCTTGAAAATGCGGATAAAATTATCCTGCCCGGCGTTGGCGCATTTCCCGACGCCGCTAAAAAGCTTGGCGCAGACGGACTTGATAAATTTATTATCGGACAGGCAAAAGAGGGCAAGGCACTTCTTGGAATTTGCCTCGGAATGCAGCTTCTTTTGGAAAAAAGCTATGAATACGGCGAGCACAAAGGTTTGGGACTTATTTCAGGCGAGATAAGGCCTATTTCCGATGTTATTCCAAATGACCTTAAAATCCCGCACATTGGCTGGAATGCCCTTGATTTTACAAAACAAAGCCCACTTTTTAAATACATAAAAAACGGTGACCACGTTTACTTTGTGCATTCATTTTATGCCGCAAACTGCGATGACGTTATCGCAACCTCTGAATACGGCGCACCCTTAACAGCGGCCGTGGCAAGAGGAAATGTTTTCGGATGCCAGTTTCATCCCGAAAAGAGCGGCGATGTCGGGCTTAATATTTTGCGCGCTTTTTGTGAAAAGGAGAACTAAAAAATGCTTATTTTTCCTGCAATAGATTTATATGAGGGCAAGGCTGTGCGCCTTTATAAAGGCGACTACAGTAAGATGACTGTTTACAGCGAAAACCCTTTGGAAGTTGCAAAAGAATTTGAAAGGTGCGGGGCCACCTGCATACATATGGTAGACTTAGAGGGCGCCAAGGACGGAAGTACTCCCAACTTTGAAACGGTTAAAAAAGTTGCACAACAAACAAACCTTTTTGTTGAGATAGGCGGCGGAATAAGAAATAGTGAGACCGTTTCAAAATATCTTGATGCAGGGGTAAACAGAGTTATTCTCGGAACTGCCGCTGTAAAGGATGAGGATTTTCTTATAGAGGCCGTTAGAAAATACGGCGATAAGATAGCGGTCGGCATTGATATAAAGGATAAAAAGGTTGCTATCCATGGCTGGATGGAAAAAAGCGAAATAGATGCCATGGAGTTTGCCCTTAAAATGCAGAACATCGGGGTTAAAACCGTTATCTGCACCGATATTTCAAAGGACGGAGCCATGCAGGGTACAAACCACGCCCTATATAAAGAAATGGCCGAAAAATTCAGTCTTGATATAATTGCTTCTGGCGGAGTTTCGAGCATGGAGGACGTAGAAAAGCTTGCCGAGCTTAGAATTTACGGCGCAATAATCGGCAAAGCCTATTACACAGGCGCTATTGATTTAAAAAGGGCAGTAGAGGTGGCAAAATGATAACCAAAAGAATTATTCCCTGCCTCGATGTGAAAAACGGCAGGGTGGTAAAGGGAGTAAACTTTGAGGGTCTTTCCGATGTTTCCTCTCCTGTAGAGCTTGCAAGGTATTATAGCCAAAACGGCGCAGACGAGCTCGTTTTTTATGATATAACCGCCTCAGCAGAGGGAAGGCGGCTTTTTACCGATATTTTAACCGAGGTCGCAAAAACCATTTTTATTCCATTAACTGTCGGCGGCGGCATAAACACCCTTGATGACTTTGACAGGGTGCTTAAATGCGGCGCCGATAAGGTCAGCGTAAATTCGGGTGCCATAAGAAATCCACAGCTTGTTTCGCAGGCGGCAAAAAGATACGGTGACCAGTGCGTTGTGCTCTCTGTTGATATAAAAAGAGTAGACGGCGTTTTCAGAGTCTTTTCAAAGGGCGGCAGAGAAAACACAGGAATGGAAGCTATAGAGTGGATAAGAAGATGTGTTTCTGAAGGCGCAGGCGAGGTTGTTGTAAACTCTATTGACACCGATGGAGTTAAAGGCGGCTTTGACCTTGAAATGCTATCGGCTGTGTGCGATGCTGTGTCAGTTCCCGTTATCGCATCGGGCGGTGCAGGCAAAATAGACGATTTTACAAAGCTTTTTAAAGCGCTTCCAAAGGTTGACGCAGGTCTTGCCGCTTCGATATTCCATTTCGGCGAGGTAGAAATTAAAGAGCTTAAAAAGGTGCTTAGGGAAAATGGCATCCCTATGCGCATATAAAAGGAGATAGATTATGATCAACATTGAAAATCTTAAATTTGATAAAAACGGGCTTATTCCTGCGGTTGTGGTGGATGCTGATTCGCAAAAGCTTTTAACCCTTGCTTATATGAACAAGGAAAGCCTTAAAATTTCCATGGAAAAGGGCCTTACCTGCTTTTTCAGCCGCTCGCGCAATGAGCTTTGGCTCAAAGGCGAAACCAGCGGAAACTATCAGCACATCGTTTCCATTACTGCCGATTGCGATATGGATGCCCTCAAAATCGAGGTAAAGCCCGACGGCCCTGCCTGCCACTTAGGAAATGAGTCCTGCTTTGAAAATCCGCTTTTTGTAAGCGAGGAGAACACCGCTTTTTCGTTAGAGGCATTAATGGAGCTTATAAAGGGGAGAAAGCTCGATAAAAAGGAAGGCTCTTACACCACCTATCTTTTTGAAAAAGGAATTGACAAGATTCTTAAAAAGGTCGGCGAGGAGAACACCGAGGTCATCATTGCCGCCAAGGCAGACGATAAAAAGGAAACCATTTATGAAATTGCCGACCTTACCTATCACATTATGGTGCTTATGATAGAGATGGGCATATCTCTTGAGGATATTCACGCAGAGCTTGCTTCTCGTCACGTTATTGACCACAAGGTGAAGCAAGAGAAAATGACAAAATAATCTAAAGATACAAAACAGCTTCTTTGTAAAAAAAGAGGCTGTTTTTTTGAATATTTTTTAGTGAATAAATGAATATTAATCCATTTTTTTGCAAAAAAACACGAATAAAGTTTCGCAAAGGATTTTTAAATAAAAAAACATAAAAATAAAAGCAGGTTTTTGCACATTTATTCTTGACAAAAGAGCCGCAAAGATTTATAATAATTCATATTGTTTTTAAAATAAGTGAATATTTATTCAAGTTTATGCATAAAAAGAGGAAACTTACTATGACCAAGGTTTTTATAGACGGAAGCGCCGGCACCACAGGCCTGCGAATTTTCGAGCGGTTGAGTGATAGAAAAGACCTGTCTCTTATAAAGCTGTCCGAAGATTTAAGAAAAGATAGCGGCGCGCGGCATGATGCCATAAATAGTGCAGACATCGTTTTTCTTTGCCTTCCCGATGAGGCGGCAAAAGAGTCGGTTTCGTTTGTCGAGAATAAAAACACCGCCGTTATCGACACGTCTACAGCGCACCGCACAAACGATGAGTGGGATTACGGCTTTGCCGAGTTATCAAAGCAGAGAGAAAAAATCGCAAGCTCTAAAAGGGTTGCAAACCCCGGCTGTCACGCAAGCGGATTTATAGCGCTCATTGAGCCGCTTGTGAAAAACGGTCTTATAGATAAAAGCGAAAAGCTCTGCTGCACCTCGCTTACAGGCTATTCGGGCGGCGGCAAAAAAATGATAGCCGAATATGAGGATGAAAACCTATCGCCGCTTTTAAAGGCGCCGAGAATGTACGGCCTTTCTCAGCAGCATAAGCATTTAAAGGAAATGGCAAAAATAAGCGGACTTGATTTTCTTCCTGCCTTTTGCCCTATAGTTGCTCCTTTTTACAGTGGAATGGAAGTTACAATCAGCCTGTTTAAAGACCAGCTTAAAGGCACAATTGAGAGTCTTAAAGACTGCTATAAAGAATATTATAAAAACGGACTTGTTTCATTTTGTGAAAATGCCGACGAACAGGGCTTTTTGTCGGCGGCGGCATTTAGCGGAAGAGATGATATGCAGATAACGGTTTGCGGAAACGATGAGAGAATTATTCTCGTAAGCCGATTTGATAACCTTGGAAAAGGCGCATCGGGTGCGGCAATTCAGAATATGAACATTCTGCTCGGGCTCGATGAAAAAACAGGACTTGTTGTTTAACGGAGGAACTTAATTATGAAGATAATTTCGGGCGGCGTTTGCGCCGCAAAAGGATTTAAGGCGAGCGGTGTGCACTGCGGAATTCGCAAAAACCGCACCAAAAAAGATTTAGCCTTAATTTTCAGCGAAAAGGTTGCCAATGCGGCGGCAGTTTACACCACAAATTTAGTAAAAGGCGCGCCCCTTTTAGTTACCAAAAAGCATCTTGAAAACGGCAAGGCACAGGCGGTTATCTGCAATAGCGGAAACGCCAACACCTGCAATGCCGATGGAGTTGAGATAGCCGAAAAAATGAGCGCTCTTATGGCTGATGCCCTTAATATCAGCGCTGATAATATGGTTGTTGCCTCAACAGGCGTTATCGGTCAGCCCTTAAATTTAGAGCCTATCAAGTCGGGAATTCCCGCGCTTGTACAGGGTCTTTCAAAAGACGGTGGCGATGCGGCGGCAGAAGGCATTATGACAACCGATACTGTTAAAAAGGAAATTGCCGTTGAGTTTGAAATCGGCGGAAAAGTTTGTAAGATCGGCGGAATTGCCAAGGGAAGCGGAATGATCCATCCCAATATGGCAACAATGCTTGTTTTTATCACAACCGATGCGGCAATTTCTTCGGCAATGCTTCAAAAGGCGCTTAGCACCGATATTGCCGACACCTTTAATATGGTAAGCGTTGACGGCGACACCTCTACAAACGATATGGTAACCGTTCTTGCAAACGGTATGGCTGAAAATGCTGAGATAACAGCAGACGGCGAGGATTTTAAAGCCTTTATGAAGGCGCTTAACACCGTAACGGTTTACCTTTGCAAAATGATAGCGGGTGACGGCGAGGGCGCTACCAAGCTTCTTGAATGTAAGGTAAGCGGCGCAAAGAATACACAGACCGCCAAAACAGTTGCAAAAAGCGTAATCTGCTCAAGCCTTTTAAAAGCGGCAATGTTTGGCGCCGATGCAAACTGGGGCAGGGTGCTTTGTGCAATAGGCTATAGCGGAGCTGATGTTGATGTTTCCAAGGTTGACGTTAGCTTTAAGAGTATTAAGGGCACAATTGATGTTTGCAAAAACGGAGCGGGAATAGAATTTTCTGAGGAAAAGGCAAAAGAGATCCTGCTTGAAAAGGAAATTGAAATTATCATTTCGGTAGGTTCCGGTGAGGGAAGTGCAACCGCTTGGGGATGCGACCTTACCTATGATTATGTTAAGATAAACGGAGATTACAGGACCTAAAAATGTCGGAGGAAACAAAAATGCATAACTTTTTTTCCAATGCAGAGCGTGCCGAGGTTTTAACGGCGGCACTTCCCTATATTAAAAGGTACACAGGCAAGATAGTTGTTGTTAAATACGGCGGAAATGCCATGATAGACGAAAGCCTGAAACAGCAGGTTATGGAAGATATCGTTCTTCTTTGGCTTATCGGCGTAAAGATCGTTCTTGTGCATGGCGGCGGTCCTGAAATTAATGACCTTATGCAGAGGCTTGGTAAAAAGGCCGAGTTTGTAAACGGACTCAGAGTAACCGATAAGGAAACTGTTGATATAGTTCAGATGGTGCTTGCAGGAAAGGTTAATAAAACCCTTGTAAACCTTCTTGAAATGAAGGGCGGCAAGGCAATGGGCATTTCGGGAATGGACGGTATGCTCATTGAAGCAAAGCAAAAGGACGAGCGCCTCGGCTTTGTTGGTGACATCACAAAGATACACATCAAGCCTGTCATCGACCTTCTTGAGAAAAACTATATACCCGTTATTTCAACAGTCGGTTGCGACAGAAACGGAAACACATATAACATAAACGGCGACACTGCCGCGTCTTTTATTGCAGGCGCACTTAATGCCGAGCGCCTTATTATGATGACCGATATTGCAGGCATTTTAAGGGACAAGGACGACCCGTCCACGCTTATTGCCGAGGTAACCTGCAGTGAGGCTAAAAAGCTTTACGAGGACGGTATCGTTTCGGGCGGAATGATTCCCAAGGTGGAATGCTGTGTTGAGGCGATCCGCGAGGGAGTTAAAAATGTTGTTATTATGGACGGCAGAGTTCCTCACTCTATTTTAATGGAGCTTTTAACAGACGAGGGTGCCGGAACGATGGTAACAGGAGGATAAGATGAGCGAGCTTCAAAATCTTGATAAAACCTATATTGCAAATACATACAGCCGTTTCCCTGTAGAGCTTGTCTATGGAATGGGCTCTGAGGTTTTTGATGTAAACGGCAAAAGATATATAGATATGGGCACAGGCATCGGCGTTACCGCATTTGGTATCTCGGACCCCGAATGGACACAGGCTGTTACAAATCAGCTTACAAAATTACAGCACACCTCAAACCTTTATTACACAGAGCCTTGCGCTTTTCTTGCAAAGCTTCTCTGCGAAAAGACAGGCATGAAAAAGGTGTTCTTTGCAAATTCGGGCGCCGAGGCAAACGAATGCGCCATAAAAACTGCAAGAAAATATGCCGCCGAGAAAAAAGGCGCAGATTACTATACAATTATAACCTTACAAAATAGCTTTCACGGCAGAACTATTACAACCCTTGCCGCAACAGGACAGGAGCACTATCACGAGCTGTTTCAGCCGCTGACACAGGGATTTGTTCACACCCCTGCAAATGACTTTGAGGCGCTTAAAGAGACCGCCTTAGAGCACAAAACTGCCGCTATTATGATTGAGTGCGTGCAGGGCGAGGGCGGAGTTATCGCGCTTGAGAGCGACTTTGTTAAGAAAACTGCCGAGTTTGCAAAGGAAAATGACATTCTCTTAATTGTTGACGAGGTGCAAACGGGCAACGGCAGAAGCGGCAAACTTTATGCCTATATGAATTATGACATAATGCCAGACATTGTTACCACCGCAAAGGGAATAGGCGGCGGGCTTCCTCTCGGAGCGGCGCTTTTAGGAGAAAAGGTGGAGTTTACTCTCGGCGCAGGAGATCACGGCTCAACCTTTGGCGGAAATCCGGTAAGCTGTGCGGGAGCAATTTCGGTTATATCAAGAATTGACGAGGCTCTTCTTTCAGAGGTTAAGCAAAAGAGCGAATATATCTTTAATGCGCTTAAAGATGCAGATGGCGTTGAGAGCGTTAGCGGACTTGGTCTTATGATAGGCATTAAAACCACAAAGCCTGCCCGCGATATAGTGAATAAATGCATAGAAAACGGTGTCCTTTGTCTAACCGCGAAGGATAAGGTAAGGCTTTTGCCTGCCCTTAATATCCCGATGGATATTCTTTGCGAGGCAATAGAAATAATAAAAAGCGCTTGTGCAAATTAGGAGGAAATTATGAATCTCAAAGGCAAACATTTTTTAAAACTTCTTGATTTTACCCCCGAGGAAATTGACTATCTTATAAACTATGCGTCGGATTTAAAAAAGCAGAAAAAGGCAGGCATTTCCCACAGAATTTGTGAGGGAAAAAGCATAGCACTGCTTTTTGAAAAGGACAGCACCAGAACCCGTTGCGCCTTTGAGGTTGCGGCGGCAGATCTCGGCATGCATCCTGTTTATTTGGGACCTCAGGGCTCTCAGATGGGCAAAAAGGAAAGCATTGCCGACACAGCAAGGGTTCTTGGCAGAATGTTTGACGGCATCGAGTACCGAGGATTTGGTCAGGAAAAGGTGCAGGAGCTTGCGAAATATGCAGGCGTGCCTGTCTGGAACGGACTTACAAATGAGTTTCACCCCACTCAGATACTTGCCGACTTTTTAACCATAAAGGAGCATTTTGGCTCTCTAAAAGGCAAAAAGCTCGTTTATATGGGCGATGCCCGGTATAATATGGGTAACTCACTTATGGTAGGCTGTGCAAAAATGGGAATGCATTTTGTTGCCTGCGCGCCCAAGAAATATTTCCCCGATAAAGAACTTGTTGACACCTGCCTTGAGATTGCTAAGCAAACGGGCGCAGTTTTGGAATTTATAGAGGAGCCTAAAGAGGCTGTTAAAAATGCAGATGTAATTTATACTGATGTTTGGGTCTCAATGGGCGAGCCCGACGAGGTTTGGGCAGAGAGAATAAAAGAGCTTTCGCCTTATCAGGTAAACGCTGAGCTTATGAAGGCGGCGGGAGAGCAGTGTAAGTTTATGCACTGCCTGCCTGCATTCCACGACCTTAAAACCACCATCGGCAAGCAGATCTACGATAAGTTCGGTTTAGACAGCCTTGAGGTTACCGATGAGGTGTTTGAAAGCGATAAATCCATCGTTTTTGACGAGGCAGAAAACCGTATGCACACCATAAAAGCGGTTATGGCGGCAACGCTGTAAACTTTTTCTAAAAAACTATTGACAGCAAAAATTTGCTATGTTATAATGTGTCCATGTTTTTAAAGGCTGTGACGAAGACGGTTTGGTCTTTTTACTTGCAGAGAGTCGGCGGCTGGTGAAAGCCGATAGTAAGATGCCATAAAACCCATCCCTTCCGAGCCGGAAGCCCGAAAGCTTTTTAGCGAGTAGACGTTTCCCGTGATTGCTGCGTAAAAGCATAGGAATTGATAGATTCCGAGAGTGGCAGCTCTGCTGCAATTTGAGTGGTACCGCGAGTGTAAATTACACCCGTCTCAAAGCTAAAACTTTGAGGCGGGTTTTGTTTTTTAAAAACATTTAAGGAGGAATTAAAATGTCAACTGTTACAAACGAGATGTATGAGGTGGCGATGCGAATTCGCGAGATGCGACTGATCGCAGGATTCACAGAAGCACAAATGGCTGAAAAAACCGAAACTGAGCTTGATACATACATAAAGCTTGAAACAGGAACACAGGACTTTCCTTTTTCATTTATCCATAAATGCGCGCAGGTTTTCGGCATTGGTATGTCCGATCTTCTTGAGGGCGCAACCAGTGCCCGTCTTACTTCCTACACCGTTACAAGAAAGGGAAGAGGTCAGCAAACCGCTAAAGAGGATGGCATAAACATCTCTAACCTCGCCCCGAAATTCAGAAACAAAATTGCTGAGCCTTACTGGGTAAGATACGACTTTGACCCTGCTCAGCAGAATAAACCCATTCACTTAGCCACCCACAGCGGCCAGGAATTCGACCTTGTTATAAGCGGTAAGCTTAAAGTGCAAATCGGCAACCACACCGAAATTCTTGAGGAAGGCGACAGCATCTATTACGATTCCTCAACACCGCACGGTATGATCGCGGTAGACGGCAAGGAATGCGTTTTCTGCGCGGTCGTTTTGCCGGGCGAAAACACTAAGGAAGACGTTGTAAGACAGAGCATTGTTACCGCTAAAAAATCCGAGCCCTTAGTTTGTGAGAAGTTTGTAAAAACCGAGGAAGATGAGAGAGGCGCTCTTAAAAATATCGAATTTAAAAACACCGAGGTATTTAATTTCGGATTTGATATAGTCGATGGCATCGCAAGAAAGTACCCTGATAAGCTTGCAATGCTCCACCTTGATAAAAACAAGACCGAGCGCCGCTTTACCTTTAAGGATATAAAGGATTACTCAAACCAGACCGCAAACTACTTTACCTCGCTCGGAATAAAACGCGGCGATAGAGTAATGTTAGTTCTCAAACGCCACTATCAGTTCTGGTTTGCAATGGTGGCTCTTCACAAGATAGGAGCTATCGCAATTCCTGCAACAAATCAGCTTAAGGAACACGATTTTGAATATCGCTATAACGCCGCAGGGGTTTCTGCAATTGTTTGCACCGCTGATGGTGACACAGCCTCCATAGCCGCGGCTGCCGCAGAAAAGTGCGAGCAAAATATCACAAAGATATTAGTCGGTGGCAAAAAAGATGGCTGGAGAGATTTTGATAGCGAATTCGGCCTTTTCTCGCGTAAGTTTGTAAGACCCGATGATGCCAGCGCAGGCGACGACACTGCACTTATGTTCTTTACTTCGGGCACAACAGGCAATCCCAAAATGGCTGCACATAAGCATACCTATGCTCTCGGCCATTTTGTAACCGCGAAATATTGGCACTGCTGCGAGCGCGACGGACTTCACCTTACAATCTCTGATACAGGCTGGGGCAAGAGCCTTTGGGGCAAGCTTTACGGCCAGTGGCTGTGTGAGGGCGCTGTGTTTGTTTATGACTTTGACAGATTTGATGAAAATGACATCCTGCCGATGTTTAGTAAATACAACATCACAACCTTCTGCGCGCCGCCTACAATGCTTCGTATGCTTATCCGCGGCGACCTTTCTAAATACGATTTGAGTTCTATCCACCATATGACAACCGCAGGCGAGGCATTAAATCCTGAAGTGTTCAAACAATTTAAAGCCGCAACCGGCCTTGAGATTATGGAAGGCTTCGGCCAGACAGAAACCACCCTTGCCATTGCAAACCTTGCAGGCACAACCCCAAAAATCGGTTCTATGGGCAAGGCATCGCCTCAATTTGACATTGACATTGTCGATAGCGAGGGCAACAGCGTCGCTACAGGTGAGGTTGGAGAGATCGTTATCCACACCGATAAGAACGTTCCTTGCGGACTCTTTAAAGAGTATTATCTCGATGAGAAAAAGACAACTGAGGCCTGGCATGATAATGTCTTCCACACAGGCGACACTGCCTGGCGCGATGAAGACGGATATTTCTGGTATGTCAGCCGCGTAGATGACGTTATCAAGTCGTCGGGTTACCGTATCGGACCCTTTGAGATCGAGAGCGTTATCATGGAATTACCTTATGTTGTTGAATGCGGCGTTTCCGCCGTTCCCGACGAGGTGAGAGGACAGGTGGTTAAGGCAAGTATCGTCCTCACAAAGGGAACCGAGGGAACCGAGGAACTTAAAAAGGAAATCCAGAAATATGTTAAGGAACACACAGCTCCTTATAAGTACCCCCGTGTAGTTGTATTTCGCGATAGCCTTCCCAAAACCATCAGCGGAAAGATCCAGAGAAATAAACTGTAAAATAAGGCTTTATGCTCTTGACATAACCCACAAGTTGTGTTATACTAACTTCAAATTAAAGGCACTGACGAAGAGTGTGCAAAAATATGCTTTTCAGAGAGATGGCGGTCGGTGAAAGTCCATCAAACACAGTTTTTGCATTTGTAGCTTCTGAGCCGGAAGGAAGAAAGCCAAAAGCAAGTAGAACCTTCCCGTGATTGCTGCGTAAAGGCATAAGAGTTGATAGACTCTGAGTGGCAGTTTTCTGCAATTTGAGTGGTACCGCGGGTGTTAATTCACACTCGTCTCAAAGCTACAACTTTGGGGCGGGTGTTTTTATTTGCCCCGAGAGGAGAAAACTTATGAAACAAATGACAGGTCTTGATTTTAAAATCAAGGAAATGGCAGGAAGAATTAAGGAGCTTCGCGAGATCGTTGGCTTCACCCCTGCAGAAATGGCGCTTAAAACCGATGTTACTATTGAGGAGTACATAGAGTGCGAGGCAGGCAAAAGCGATTTAAATTTTGCCTTTATATATAGGTGCGCTCTTGCTCTCGGCGTTAACGTAACCGATATTATCGAAGGCTACAGCCCGACCCTGCGCTCTTATACAGTAACAAGAAACGGCGCAGGACAGGAAATTGCCAATGCACACGGAATGACCTATTATAACCTCGCTTACGCATTTCAGAACAGAATTGCCGAGCCGCTTTATGTAAAGAGCGCCTATGACGAAGAGGCACAGCATAAGGACATCGAGCTTACAACCCACTCGGGCCAGGAATGCGACATTGTTGTTTCGGGTAGCCTTATGGTTCAGATAGGCGAGCATAGAGAGGTTTTAAAGGCGGGCGATAGCATATATTTTGACTCGTCCACTCCTCACGGTATGATAGCTGTTAACGGCGAGGATTGCGTTTTCTATGCAATCGTTTTAAACCCGACAGGTGAGCCGATCCCCGAGCTTACACCACATAAGCTTTTAGAGACAGCCGCCGCTCCCGAGGACACAGCCGACAGAATTTATAAAAAGTATATTGATGTCGAGAAGAACGAAAACGGCACCCCGACATCTATAACCTTTAAAAATATTGACAACTTTAATTTTGCATTTGACTTAGTTGACGAGCTCTCCCGTAGAGAGCCTAAAAAGCTTGCAATGCTTCACGTTTCAGAGGATAAAACCGAAAGAAGGTTTACCTTTGAGGATATGCGCCGCGCTTCTAACCAATGCGCAAACTATTTTAAGTCGTTAGGCATTAAAAAGGGCGATAGAGTAATGCTTGTCTTAAAGCGCCACTATCAGTTCTGGTTTGCGATGCTTGGCTTAAATAAGCTTGGCGCCATCGCGATCCCTGCAAGCAATCAGCTTCTTGAAAAAGACTTTGAATATCGCTTTAAATCGGCAGGAATAAGCGCGATTATCTGTACTGCCGACGGTGAGGTGGCGGCCGAGGCCGAAAAAGCGGCGGCAAAATGCGATGAGCTTAAAATCAAGCTTATCGTAAACGGCAAGCGCGATGGCTTCAGAAGCTTTGACGATGAGTACACGATGTTCAGCAGCCACTATAATAGAGGCGAGGATGCTCCCGGCGGCGATGACACAATGCTTATGTTCTTCACCTCGGGCACATCAGGTTATCCCAAAATCGCTACTCATAATTATAAGTATCCGCTTGGACACTTCCACACAGCAAAATATTGGCACAATGCCGACCCCAACGGACTTCACTTTACAATTTCCGATACAGGCTGGGCAAAGGCAATGTGGGGCAAGCTCTATGGTCAATGGCTCTGCGAGGCTGCAACCTTTGTTTATGATTTTGACCGCTTTGATGCCGCTGAGATACTGCCGATGTTTGCAAAATACAACATAACAAGCTTCTGCGCGCCGCCCACTATGCTCAGAATGATGGTAAAGCAGGATATTTCTAAATATGACCTTTCTTCTGTACGCCATATGACAACTGCGGGTGAGGCGCTAAACCCCGAGGTTTACCGCCAATTTGAAAAGGCAACGGGACTTCAGATATTAGAAGGCTTTGGACAATCTGAAAGCACCATGATAATCGGAAACCTGCGCGGTGCCAAGCATAAACTTGGTTCAATGGGCAAGCCTGCTCCCATTTACGATGTTGACCTTATGGATGCAAACGGAAACAGTGTAGCAGTTGGTGAAACCGGCGAGATCGTTGTAAATGTTAAAAACGGTATGCCCTGCGGCCTATTTACAGGCTATTACGGCGACGAGGAGAAAACCAAAGAAGTTCTGCACGACGGCTATTATCACACAGGCGATATGGCATGGCGCGATGAAGACGGATTTTATTGGTATGTCGGCAGAGTTGACGATGTTATCAAATCCTCGGGCTACCGCATAGGACCCTTTGAGATAGAGAGCGTTATTATGGAGCTTCCTTATGTTCTTGAGTGCGGCGTTTCTGCCGTTCCTGATGAGGTAAGAGGCCAGATAGTTAAGGCAAGCATTGTTTTAACAAAGGGCACCGAGGGCAGCGACGAGCTTGTAAAGGAGATCCAAAATTACGTTAAAAAGAGAACAGCGCCTTATAAATATCCGCGCGTAGTTGTATTTAGAGACAGCCTTCCCAAAACAACAAGTGGAAAGATACAAAGAAATAAGCTGTAAAAGGTGTTTTATGAAAAGAATAACGGTTTTTGCAGGGCATTACGGAAGCGGCAAAACAAATCTTGCCGTAAACTATGCCGTAAAGCAAAAAAAAGAAGGTAAAGAGGTAAGTATTTGCGACCTTGACATAGTAAATCCCTATTTTCGTACTAAGGATAGCGCGAAAATCCTCGAAAAAGAGGGGATTGAGCTTATCTCGCTCCCTTTTGCAAACAGTAATGTTGATCTTCCTGCTCTGCCTTCAGAGGTTTACGGCCTTGTCCAAAGGC
This sequence comes from Oscillospiraceae bacterium, assembly GCA_015066115.1. Lineage (GTDB taxonomy): Bacteria > Bacillota > Clostridia > Oscillospirales > Ruminococcaceae > SIG578. The sequence goes on along the minus strand of SVOZ01000002.1, from coordinate 207,419 downwards.
TTGACCGCAATGTTATAATAGACTTAGGCGGAGATGAGCGCGGAGCGCTCGCAATGGGAAGATTCACTCCCTACATATTAAAAGAGAATAATTATGATATGTTTTTTGTGGTAAATTTCTTTAGACCATTAACCACAACGGCCCATGAAGCGGTAGAAGCCTTTTATGAAATACAGGCGGCTTCAGGTCTTAAATTTACGGGGATTGTAAACAACTCGAACTTAGGCAGTGATACGAGTTCCGAGGATATTTTAGGCACACTCAAAAGGGCAGAAGAGCTTTGCAAAAAAACAGAGCTTCCACTTGTTTTCACATCGGTTGACAGCAGATTTGAAAATATAGATGTGCCAAATAGGTTTGTGTTAAAGCTTCAAGAGAAATTATTTTGATAGGAGAGATATTATGGCAAAGGTAACCTTCAAGGTCGATTTGTGTAAGGGCTGCTCGCTTTGCGTTGCGGCGTGCCCTAAGAAAATAATCGAGCTTGCAACCGACCAGATCAACAAAAAGGGACATTCTCCCGCGCGCATTACTGATCAGGAAAAATGCATTGGATGCGCATTTTGCGCAACTATGTGTCCTGACTGTGTAATTACCGTAGAAAAGTGAGGTGCGAAAAATGGCAGAAAAGGTTTTAATGAAAGGTAATGAGGCAATAGCCGAGGCAGCGATCCGCGCCGGATGCCGCCACTATTTCGGTTACCCCATTACACCGCAAACAGAGGTTGCCGCTTATATGGCAAAGCGCATGCCCAAAATCGGCGGCGTATTTCTTCAGGCAGAAAGCGAGATCTCTGCAATAAATATGGTTTACGGAGTTGCAGGCGCAGGTATCCGCGTTATGACTTCCTCTTCAAGCCCCGGAATTTCTCTTAAACAAGAGGGAATTTCCTATCTCGCAGGCGCCGACCTTCCTGCGCTTATAGTAAACGTTCAGCGCGGCGGCCCCGGTCTTGGCGGAATTCAGCCCTCGCAGTCTGACTATTTTCAGGCAACTCGCGGCGGCGGACACGGCGACTATCACCTTATAGTTTTGGCCCCTGCATCCATTCAGGAAATGGCAGACCTCACCGCCCTTGCTTTTGACCTTTCGGATAAATACAGAGTGCCCGCAATGATGCTTGCGGACGGCACTATGGGTCAGATGATGGAGCCTGTAGAGCTTCCCGAGCCTATCGAGCTTGACGCGGCCGAAAAGCCTTGGGCTGTAACAGGCACCAAAATGAAGAGAAAGCACAACATCATAAATTCTCTTTACCTCTCTCCCGAAAAGCTTGAAGAGACAAACCTTGAGCGCTTTGAAAGATACGAGCAGATAAAGAAAAATGAGCAGAGATTTGAGTCCTTTATGATGGAGGACGCCGAGTACTGCGTTGTGGCCTACGGAATTACTGCGCGCGTTTCCAAAAACGCCGTTATTGCCGCAAGAGCACAGGGAATAAAGGTCGGCATGATAAGACCTATCACCCTTTGGCCCTTCCCCGAAAAAGCAATCGCCGATGTAACCGATCAGGTTAAGGCATTTATCAGCGTTGAGCTTTCTATGGGACAGATGATCGAGGACATAAAGCTCGCTTCAAGCTGCAAAAAGCCCGTCGTGCTTTGCAGTCGTGTCGGCGGCGTTATCACCACACCCGAAGAGGTGCTTGAAACAATTAAGAAAACAGCAGGAGGTAATAAGTAATGGTAGTATTTGAGAAACCCAAAAGTCTTACAGACGCACAGCTGCATTACTGCCCCGGCTGTACACACGGAATTATTCATCGTCTTGTTGCTGAGGCAATAGATAGCCTCGGCATCGAGGGTAAAACAGTTGGTGTTGCCCCTGTTGGTTGCGCCGTTATGGCTTATGACTATTTCGCCTGCGATATGGTTGAGGCGGCTCACGGAAGAGCACCCGCCGTTGCAACAGGCTTAAAGCGCTGTATGCCCGAAAATATCATCTTTACATATCAGGGCGATGGCGACTTAGCTTCTATCGGTATGGCTGAAACTGTCCACGCCGCAACAAGAAATGAAAACATCACAATAATCTTTGTAAACAATGCAATCTATGGAATGACAGGCGGCCAGATGGCTCCTACTTCGCTTCCCGGTCAGGTTACACAAACCTCGCCTTATGGAAGAGATGTTAAGAGCGCAGGCTATCCCGTAAGAGTTTCCGAGATGCTCGCAACCTTAGAAGGCCCCGAGTACATCGCACGTGTTGCAGTAAATAATGTAAAAAATGTTAAGGCAGCAGGCGCGGCTATTAAAAAGGCATTTGAAAATCAGATAAACGGCAAGGGATTTTCGCTTGTCGAGGTTGTTTCCACCTGTCCGACAAACTGGGGCAAAACTCCCGTTGATGCGTTAAAGTGGCTTGAAGAAAATATGCTTCCCTATTATCCCTTGGGTGTTTATAAGGATAGAAGCGCAGAGGAGGCAAAATGATGAAAGAGAAAAAGTTTTTATTCTCCGGCTTCGGCGGACAGGGCATCCTCTTTGCAGGAAAATTTGCCGCCTATAAAGGTCTTATGGAGGGCAAAAATGTTTCCTGGCTTCCTTCCTACGGCCCCGAAATGCGCGGCGGAACCGCTTCCTGCGGCGTAATTGTAAGCGATGATGCAGTCGGCTCGCCCATCGTTTCAAACCCCAACATTTTAATAGCTATGAACCTTCCCTCGCTTGACAAGTATGAGGACAGCGTTGAAAGCGGCGGATATATCTTTGCAGACAGCACCTTAATCGAGCGCAAGGTTAAAAGGGATGATGTAAATGTAGTTTACATTCCTGCTACCCGCCTTGCAAAAGATAACGGTATTCCTACACTTGCCAATATGATAATTATCGGCAGAATTATGAAGGAACTTAATGAGTTTGATGAAACCGCACTCACTGCGGCGCTTAAAAAGGTAATTTCGGCAAAGCACGCAGATATGCTTGAAGTAAACCTAAAAGCAATGCGCCTCGGCGCCGAATATTAAAAATAAAAACCGTACAGAAAGCTTTTGCTGACTGTACGGTTTTATTTATTGATATCTAAAATTTCCTCGTATTTTACGTTGAGTATTTTTGCAATTAAAATAATTTCATCGGGATATAAGTGTCTTTGACCAACCTCAATTTTGGCAAGGGCGCTTCTTGTTATATCGCAACCTTCAACCTGCAGTCTTGCCGAAAGCATTTCCTGCGTAAGCTTTGCTTTAACACGGAGAGTGCGTATATTTTCGTCCACTCTCTTTTCAACAAGAGCATTCATTTCTAATCACCTTTTTGCGCCCATTTAAGAGCAAAAATATTTGACTTTATTATAAATGACTGTTATTATATTTATGCACTTATATAAGTGCAAATAAAACAACAGAGTATAGTATAACTGTTATTTTTGGTGTGATAAATCTTATTTAAAGTGTAAATTTCCCAAAAAATATTGACAAGTAAAAAAAGCGGTGTTATAATAACACATATCAAAATGCGCTGAAGGAATTATTCTCTTTTTTGAGCATTTCAGAGAGTCGGCGGCAGGTGAAAGCCGATATGTGAGAATTTGGGAAGTCTCGTTTCTGAGCAGAGCGGCTGAAAGAAAAGTAAGCTGTTACGGCCTGCCCCGTTACCAAGGCAAAAGGCTTGATAGAGCCTTACTAAGTGGCTATTTTTATAGCAATCAGGGTGGTACCGCGAAAAATTTTCGTCCCTGAGTCCGATAATTTTCGGGCTCAGGGATTTTTTAATTTCCGAGCCTTATTTGAAAGGAAGAGTGTTATGAAGCAAGTTAAAATCGTCGACACAACTTTATGCTGTAAACAGCGCAAATTCAGCTTTAAGGAAAAGCTTGAGATCGCTCGTCAGCTTGAGAAACTCAATGTTGATATTATTGAAATTCCCGAGATCGAAAATGCAAAAACCGATATTCTTTTTGTGCGTACAGTCTCATCTTTTGTTAAAAAGAGCACCATTTCGGTTGCAGCAGGAAGCAGCAAAGAGAGCATTGAAAATGCTGTGACAGCGTTGTCTTCGGCAAAAAATGCAAGAATAAAAATAGAACTGCCTGTTTCTCCCGTTACAATGGAGTATATAGGTCATAAAAAAGCGCCTCAGATGCTTGAGTGGATTGCTCAGGCGGTTAAAATGGCTAAAGAAAAGGTAAGTGAGGTTGAATTTTGCGCCGTTGATGCAACAAGGGCAGAGCCTGAGTTTTTAAGTGAGGCTATCTCTGCCGCAACAGAGGCGGGAGCAGACTGCATTACAGTTTGTGACAGCGCCGCAAAGCTTTTTCCCGATGATTTTGCCGCATTTGTTTCCGACATCTGCAAAAAGACCGATGCCTGCGTGGGAGTAAGCTGTGAGGATAAAAACGGCCTTGCCATCGCATCGGCAACCCTTTCCTTAAAGGCAGGTGCAAACTGCGTTAAAACCGCCGTCGGCGGCAGCATCACAGACCTTGAAAAATTTGTTTCTATGATTTACGATTGCGGCGAAAATTACGGACTTTCTTCAAATGTAAAGCGCACCGAGCTTCACCGCATTATTAAACAAATAAACTGGATCTCAAATAATGCCGAAAATGAAAAGCGCATTGTTTCAGCCGCAGGTGAAGGCGAAATAGGCCTGCATCTTGATGAGTCGGATAGCCAAAGCGACGTTATTTCAGCAGTTTCAAAGCTCGGCTATGACCTGTCAGAAGAGGATCAGAGCAAGGTTTATGAGGAGTTTTTGCGCGTTGCTTCAAAGAAAAAGGTGGGCGCAAAGGAGCTTGATGCAATCGTCGCATCGGTCGCCCTGCAGGTCCCGTCTACCTATAAGCTCATAAGCTATGTAATAAATAACGGAAATGTTATTTCTGCAAGTGCCCAGATAACCCTTGAAAAAGACGGCGCTCAGATGCAGGGCGTTTGCATTGGCGATGGACCTATCGACGCCGCATTTCTTGCAATCGACCAGATAATCGGTCACCACTATGAGCTTGATGATTTTCAGATCCAGTCGGTAACCGAGGGTAAAGAGGCTATGGGCTCGGCTCTTGTCAAGCTTCGTTCAAATGGAAAACTATATAGCGGAAACGGTATTTCCACCGATATTATCGGCGCAAGCATCAGAGCTTATCTTAGCGCCGTTAATAAAATCGTTTACGAGGAGGCGTAAAAAATGAAACTCTCCTTTTCCACAAAGGGCTGGCATCAAAATTCCTTTGAGGAATTTTGCTCTGTGGCACAGGAGCTTCGGTTTAGCGGAATCGAGCTTCACAATATATATAACAGGCTTTTCACAGAAAAGGACGGCGCCTTTCACGATTATGCCGCCGCCGCAACCCTGCGCCGCCTTTATGAAAAAAACTTAAAGATCCCTTGTATTGACACTATTTCTGACATTGCAGATGCAGAGTGCAGTGACAAGGCTTATGACGAGATCGTGCGTTGCATTTCGATTGCAGAAAATCTGCATATTCCTTGTATAAGGCTTCGCGCTCCTTTAAAAGAGGATCAAGAGTCCGCTGTAAAAAATGTTTACGATTTTATTTCAAAGGCACTTGACCTTGCAGAAGAGAAAGGCGTTTGCCTTGTTATTGAAACCTCGGGACTTTTTGCCTCCACCGCAGAGCTGAGAACTTTGTTGGAGAGCTTTGCAAGCGATAATCTCGGCGCGCTATGGAATTTTTCGGCCGCCTATTTTGAGTGCGGCGAGTCGCCTGACGAGGTAATTAAAAATCTCGGAGCCTATGTGCGTCACGTGCATTTTTCTGACGCTCAAAGGACAGAGAATGGCACAGAGTACTGCCTTGCAGGCGAAGGCGAGTTGCCCGTTTTAGAGATGATGCTGGCTCTGCGCTCTGTAAACTATGACGGATTTATCTCGCTTGTCTGGGACCCTGCTTGGTGTGAAGAATTAGATGATATGGAGATCATCTTTTCGCAGTTTGTAAGCTTTATGAAAAGCTTTGGCGACACCTCAAGAAACGAAAAATCCTATTACTATAACAGGGCACACACAGGAAAATTCATCTGGGAAAAGGATAGGCTTATCGACCTTACCTTTTCGCAGGTGCTTGATAAAATGGTCGAGGAATTTCCCGACCAGTACGCCTTTAAGTACACCACTCTTGACTATACAAGAACCTACGGCGAGTTTCGCGACGATGTTGACACCTTTGCACGTAGCCTTATCGCCCTCGGCGTAAAGGCAGGAAGTAAGGTTGCTGTTTGGGCATCAAATGTGCCGCAGTGGTATATTGCATTCTGGGCGGCGGCTAAAATCGGTGCCGTTTTGGTAACTGTAAACACCGCTTATAAAATTCATGAGGTAGAGTACCTTCTGCGCCAGTCGGATACCCACACCCTCGTTATGACAGAGGGCGCAAAGGACACCCATTACGGAAAAATAGTGGCACAGCTTTGCCCCGAGCTTGAGTCTTTAAAGGCGGGCGAGCCCCTGCATGCTAAGCGCCTGCCATTTTTGAGAAATGTTATAACAGTGGGCTTTAAGCAGAAAGGCTGTCTTACTTGGGACGAGGCTGTAGAGCGCTCGTCGCAGGTGCCTCTTGAGCAGGTTCATCGAATGGCAGCTAATGTTAACCGCGATGATGTTTGCAATATGCAGTACACCTCGGGCACAACAGGCTTCCCCAAAGGCGTTATGCTCACCCACTACAACGTTGTAAACAACGGAAAATATATCGGCGACCATATGGACCTCTCAACCGCCGATAGAATGATGATTCAGGTGCCGATGTTCCATTGCTTTGGAATGGTGCTTTCTATGACCGCCGCAATGACACACGGAGCCACAATGTATCCTCTGCCGTACTTCTCGGCAAAGCCTGCCCTCTCCTGCGTTCACAATGAGCATATCACAACCTTTAACGGTGTGCCTACAATGTTTATTGCAATGATGGAGCACCCCGATTTTGAAAAGACCGACTTTTCGCATATCCGCACAGGAATTATGGCAGGCGCAAACTGCCCTGCCGATCTTATGCGTCGCGCCGCCGATGTTATGAATATGAAGGAGATAGTTTCGGTTTACGGTCAGACAGAGGCTTCCCCCGGATGCACTATGAGCAGCTATTATGACAGCCTCGAAGTCCGCACAGAAACTGTTGGAAGCGCATTTGCAAATGTCGAGTGCAAGATAATCGACCCCGAAACAGGAGAGGACTGCCCCGACGGTGTAAACGGCGAGTTTGTTGCCCGCGGCTATAACATTATGAAGGGCTATTACAAAATGCCGGTCGCTACCGCACAGACCATTGATAAGGACGGCTGGCTCCACACAGGCGACCTTGCCTGCCGCGATGAAAACGGAAACTACCGTATCACAGGCCGCCTTAAAGATATGATAATCCGCGGCGGCGAAAACATTTACCCCAAGGAAATTGAGGAGTTTATTTACACCTGCCCCAAGGTAAGTGATGTTCAGGTCATCGGCGTGCCCGATAAGCAGTACGGCGAGGAAATTATGGCCTGCATCATTTTAAAAGAGGGCGAAAGCATGACCGAGGCGGAGATGAAGGAATATATCGGCGCAAATATGGCTCGCCATAAGGTTCCGCGTTACATTGATTTTGTAGACAGCTTCCCGATGAATGCCGCAGGAAAGATTTTAAAATATAAAATGCGCGAAAATGCCGCAGAAAAGCTTGGAATCAAGGTGGATAAATAATGCTTTTAGATAAATACAAGGTCATAGACGCTCATTGCCATGTTTATCCTGAGAAGATTGCCTCTGCCGCAGTTAATGCAACCGACGCTTTTTATGGCGTAAGATCGCAGTTTGACGGCAGCACCGAATGCCTTTTAAACCAGATGGCTGAGAGCGGCGTTGACCATGCCCTTGTTCAGTCGGTTGCCACAACGCCAAAGCAGGTAAAAAGCATAAATAACTTTATTGCGAAAACTGTTTCGGAGGCAAACGGGCGCTTTACGGGACTTGGAACCCTGCACCCCGACAGTGAGGATCTTGAGGGCGATGTAGAAGAAATTTTGCGCCTTAATTTAAAGGGTGTAAAGCTTCACCCCGATATTCAGAAATTTAAGATAGATGATTATCGCTGTCTTAAAATTTATGAGCTTTGCGAGAAAAATCACCTGCCCATTTTAATGCACACAGGCGACAGCCGCTACGACTTTTCTAACCCAAACCGACTTTTGCCCGTTTTGGAGATCTACACCTCGCTTGTGATAGTCGGCGGACATTTCGGCGGCTATAGCGTCTGGGATGAGGCGGCCGAAAAACTATCAGGACTCGATAACTTCTATGTTGATACCTCGTCGACTATGGCATTTATCGGCAAGGACAGAGCAAAAAAGCTTATCGAAAGGTACACACCTGATAAGGTTATTTATGCAAGTGATTATCCTATGTATCCTCAAAAAGAGGAATTGGAAACACTTTTAGAAATGGGATTTTCAGAGCATCAATATAAAAAGATGTTTTACGAAAACGCTAAAAAGGTGTTTGGTTTGTAAAATAATTAAAAGGCTGTGCATTTTTATTCTGTACAGTCTTTTTTTACGTTTAAAAAGTGAGTAAATATGCAAAAAAATGCAATTTTCTATTGACTTTTTTAAGTAAAAGGAGTAAAATTTTTTTATTAAGTTTTTTTAAAAAAGGAAGTGAGCGGAATGTTCTTTTACGAGTATAAGTTTTATTATTTTACCAAGGGCTGTCCGCTTAATGTTAGTTTTGCAAAATAAGCTTTTTGCAGAATAAAAAAGAGGACAGTCCGCATCCGTCGTGCCTTATATCAAGGCAAAGGTGGTATGCGGTTTTTTTATTGGAGGAAACAAAATGCTTTCACAGAAAATGCTCTCTCTTGGCAAAAAAAGCTCGTCAATAAGAGAAATTTTTGAGTACTCAAAAAAGAGAAAGGCAGAAATTGGGTCAGAAAATGTTTTTGATTTCAGCCTCGGAAACCCCAGCATCCCTGCTCCCAAAGAGGTTGACGATGCCATTAAAGGTTTTATTGATAGCTTTGACAGCATCGACCTGCACGGTTACACCTCGGCACAGGGCGATATGCAGGTTAGAGAAACCATTGCAAAGAGTATTACAGAGCGATTTGACGTTCCGGCCTCGGCAAATAACATTTATATGACCTGCGGCGCCGCCGCTTCCCTTACAATTTCGCTCAAAGCTATAATAAACGAGGGCGACGAGGTCATTCTGCTCGCACCCTACTTTCCCGAGCATAAGGTTTTTGCCGAAAACGCAGGCGCAGTTGTGAGAGAAGTACTCTGCAAAGAGCCGCGCTTTGAGATAGATTTCAGTGAGCTTGAAATGGCGGTTAATAAAAATACAAGAGCAATTATAGTAAACTCGCCTAATAATCCTACCGGAGTTGTTTTAAGCGAGGATAACATAAAAAGGCTGTCTGAGTTTTTAAATGAAAAGCAAAAACAGTTCGGCAGAGAGATCACAATAATCGCAGACGAGCCTTACAGAGAGCTTGTTTATGACGATGAAGTGGTGCCGTACATCCCTAAATACTACGACAACACAATAGTTTGTTATTCCTACAGCAAATCGCTTTCCATTCCCGGCGAGCGAATTGGTTACATTTTTGTTTCGCCAAAAATGGAAAACAGCGAGGACACCTTTTTTGCAGTTTGCGGAGCGGGACGCTCTATGGGTTATGTTTGCGCCCCAAGTCTTTTACAAAGAACGGTTGCCGCTTGTGAGGGGATAAAGCCCGACCTTTCGGCTTATGATAAGAACCGCAAAGCGCTTTATGAGGGACTTACAAAAATAGGCTACAGCGCTGTAAGACCCGATGGCGCCTTTTACCTATTTGTAAAGGCGCTTGAAGAGGACGCCGCGGCATTTTGCGAGAGAGCAAAGAAATATGAACTTCTTTTGGTTCCCAGCGATTCATTCGGAGTTTCGGGTTATGTAAGAATTGCTTACTGTGTAGGATATGAGCAGATAGCAAATTCTCTGCCTGCATTTGAAATGCTTTATAAGGAATATAACGAGGAGAAATAGAAATGACAGAGCTTGAAAAGGCAAGACAAATTATAAATTCTGCCGATAGAGGGATGGCAGAGCTTTTTGAAAAGAGAATGCAGGCGGTAAAGCTTGTGGCGGCTTATAAGCAGGAGAGAGGACTTCCTGTTGACGATATAGCGCGCGAGGAAGAAATGATAGAGAGAAACGCCGCCCTCATTGCAAACGAGGAGTTTCGCTCTTATTATGTTAATTTCCTGCGTTCAAATATTGAAATTTCAAAAAGCATGCAGCACCGTCTTTTAGATGGAATGAGGGTTGCTTACAGCGGTGTAGAGGGCGCATTTGCAAACATTGCTGCTGAGCGCATTTTTCCCGACGCCAAAACAGTTGCTTACCCCGATTTCAAGGCAGCCTATAAAGCGGTTGAAAACGGTGAGTGTGATGTTGCGGTGCTCCCTGTTGAAAACAGCTTTAACGGTGACGTCGGCAAGGTGCTTGACTTGGCATTTTTCGGCTCGCTTTATGTAAACGGAGTTTATGAAGCCGAGATAATTCAAAACCTGCTTGCCGTAAAGGGAACAACCCTTGAAGAGGTCAAAACGGTTATAAGTCATCCGCAGGCGCTCGGCCAGTGCGCCGCTTACATAGAAAAGCATGGCTTTGAAACGATTGAGGCGGTCAACACAGCCGTTGCCGCAAAAGAGGTTGCCGCATCGGGCAGGCATGATATTGCCGCAATTGGAAGCAGTGAGGCGGCAGAAAAGTTTGGCCTTAAAAAGCTTGCCGCGCATATAAACGAAAGCAATGTAAACTCAACAAGATTTGCAGTTTTCTCAAGAGCACAAAAATTAGTTTCGCCCTCGGACAGAAGATTTTTAATGCTCTTTACTGTTAACAACGTTGCAGGCTCGCTCGGTCGTGCCATTTCGGTTATCGGCGAGCACGGATTTAATCTTCGCGCACTCAAAAGCAGACCCACCAAAGAGCTTATCTGGGACTATTATTTCTATGCTGAAGGCGAGGGCAATATCGGAAGTGTTGAGGGCATTAAGATGCTCGATGAGCTTAAAGGCTATTGCAGTAACCTAAAGGTTCTCGGCAGTTTTGAAAAAGAAATCAGAGTTTAATTTTGTAAGGAGAAGGAAAATGATAATTCCTGTAAAAACCTCGCAAGGCGGTTATAACATAGTTTTAGAGCGCGGCGCTCTTAAAAAAGCAGACGAGTATCTTGATTTAAACCGCAAGGTGCTTGTTGTAACCGATAGCAAGGTGCCCGAAATTTACGCAAAAGAGGTTGCATCTCGGTGCAGAGAAGGACATATAGTCACCATAAAAGAGGGCGAGGCTTCAAAAAACATTGAAACCTTTAAAGAGGTTCTTGCCGCTCTTGTAGAACACTCATTTACCCGCACCGACTGCGTTGTCGCGGTGGGCGGCGGAGTGGTTGGTGACCTTTCAGGTTTTGTGGCGGCGAGCTTTATGCGCGGAATAGATTTTTATAACATTCCCACAACCGTTTTGTCGCAGGTCGATTCCTCAATTGGCGGAAAAACTGCAATTGACTTTATGGGAATTAAAAATATAGTCGGAGCATTTTATCCGCCCAAGGTGGTTATTATAGACCCCGACACATTAAAAACTCTTGACCAAAGACAGATCTCAAACGGACTTGCCGAGGCTGTTAAAATGGCGGCAACAAGCGACAGCGAGCTGTTTGAGCTTTTTGAAAAAGAGGACGCCTTTAAAAATATCGACACCGTTATTAATAAGGCTCTGCTAATTAAAAAATCGGTAGTCGAAGAGGACGAAAAGGAAGCAGGCTTAAGAAAGATATTAAACTTTGGACACACCCTTGCGCACGCTATTGAGAGCGTAAACGATATGCAAAATCTTTATCACGGCGAATGCGTCTCTCTTGGTATGCTCGCTATGTGCAGTGAAGAGGTGCGAGAGAGGCTTGAAAAGGTACTTAAAAGCCTGAAGCTTCCCACAGAGCTTGATTACAGCGCAGAGGCGCTCTTAGAGGCCTGCCGCCACGACAAAAAAACTGCGGGCGATAGTATTACGGTGGTTTATGTTGAGAAAATAGGAAAATTCGAGCTTAAAACAATGAAATTTTCAGAATATGAAGAAATGATAAGGCAGGTGCTTAAAAGATGAAGAACACCTTTGGTAACAGCATTTCGGTAACCCTGTTTGGAGAAAGTCACGGAAAAGCGATAGGCGCGGTTTTGGATGGGCTTGCGCCGGGAATTGAGGTTGACGAGGAGTTTATTAAAAATATTCTCGCTCGCCGCCGCCCTGTCGGAGCTATTTCAACGGCGAGAAGAGAACCCGATAATTTTGAGATAGTAAGCGGAGTTTTTTATGGTAAAACCACAGGAACTCCAATCTGCATAGTTATTCCCAACACAGACACACGCTCGGGTGATTACAGCGCCATGCGCTCTGTAGCTCGCCCCTCGCACGCCGATTACACAGCCTATTGCAAATATCATGGCTTTGAGGATGCGCGCGGCGGCGGACATTTCAGCGGTAGAATAACCGCGGCTCTTTGCGCCGCAGGAGCCATTTTGCTCTCTGCCTTAAACAAAAAGGGAATATACATAGCAACCCATATTAAGAGCATAGGCGAGGTGTCAGACCGCGAATTTGGCGACCTTGACAGCGATATTACAAAGCTTTCTAATATGGACTTTGCAGTGCTTGACGACTCTATGGTAAACGCTATGATAAGCGAGATAACAGACGCCAAAAACGAGGGCGACAGCATCGGCGGCGTGCTGGAAACTGCCGTTGTCGGTATGCCGACTGGAGTCGGAGAGCCTTGGTTTGACAGCACTGAGAGTCTTTTGTCGCACGCGCTTTTCTCGGTTCCTGCAATTAAGGGAGTTGAGTTCGGAGCCGGATTTGCCATTTCAAAAATGCGCGGCTCGCAGGCAAATGACCCATTTTATATGGACGGCGAGTGCATAAAGACCAAAACCAACAACAGCGGCGGCATAAACGGCGGCATTACAAACGGTATGCCGATTGTTTTCAGATGTGCCGTCCGTCCCACACCTACACTTATGGCAGAGCAGCAAACGGTCGATTTTAAAAATAAATGCGACACCACCCTTGCGGCCGCCGGCAGACACGATCCCTGCATAGTTCACAGAGCGCGCACCGTTATCGACTGCGTAACCGCTATAACACTTAGCGATATGCTCGCCTCTCGCTTTGGAACAGATTGGCTGGGTGAAAAATGATGTACGGGATAATCGGCGAAAAGCTTTCGCATAGCTTTTCTAAAGAAATTCACGCAAAGCTTTTTGATTATAATTACGAAATTTGTGAAATAGCGCCCGATAAGCTCGATGAGTTTATGACAAAAAGAGAGTTTAAAGCTATAAATGTAACCATTCCTTATAAGGAGCGGGTTATAAAGCATCTTGATTATATTGATCCGATGGCTGAGAAGATCGGTGCAGTAAACACAGTTGTCAATAAAAACGGCAGGCTCTACGGCTATAACACCGATTTTTTGGGGCTTCGCGAGCTGATTTTAAAAAATAATATTTCTCTTAAAAATAAAAAGGTGTTAATTCTCGGAAGCGGCGGCACATCTAAGACCGCCTGTGCAGTTGCAGAGAGTCTTGAGGCGAGCGAGATTTTAAGGGTTTCAAGAAGCGCTAAGGACAATTGCATCTCTTATGAGGATGCGCAAAAAAACCATAGCGATGCCGAGATAATTATAAACACCACTCCCTGCGGAATGTACCCTAACATAAATGCATCGGCAGTTGAGATAGAAAGTTTCCCCTTCCTTTCGGGCGTGGTTGACGCGGTTTACAATCCCCTTAATTCGCTTCTTGTCTGCAATGCTAAAAAAAGAGGCATCAAGGCGACAGGCGGACTTTATATGCTTGTGTCTCAGGCAGTTTACGCCGCCGAAAAGTTTACAGGCTGTGAGGTTGACAAAAGCAAAACGGATGAGATTTATAAACAAATGCTTGCAGGCAAGCAGAATTTGGTTCTTATCGGAATGCCGGCCTGTGGAAAATCCACAATAGGCAAAAGGCTTGCCACAGAGCTTAATATGCAGTTTGTGGACACAGACGAGCTTATAGTTAAAACGGCCGGAAAGAGCATTCCCGAGATCTTCTCAGAACGCGGCGAAAAGGGCTTTAGAGAAATTGAGTCCCAGGCGGTTTTAGAAGCCGCTAAGCTTCAGCACACGGTTATAGCAACGGGCGGCGGAGCGGTTTTAAAAGAGGAAAATGTCCGCCTTTTATCCCAAAACGGCAGGATATATTTTATAGACAGACCGCTTTCCTTCTTAACGGCAACTGCTGACCGCCCACTTTCAAGCAGTCGCGCAGATCTTGAAAAGAGATACAAGGAGCGATACTCGATTTATTGCAAAAGCTGTCATAAAAGAATCACTCCAAGCGAGAATATCGCAAAAAATGTTACAATGATAAAAGAGGATTTTTTAAATGAAAATACTTGTCATTAACGGCCCTAATCTTAACATGCTCGGCATCCGCGAGCCCGATATTTACGGCAGTGATACCTATGAGGGACTTTGCCGACTTATCTCTGAGCACGCTGAAAAAATCGGGGTTGAAACCGAGATCTTTCAGTCTAACCATGAAGGCTGCATCGTTGATAAAATTCAAGAGGCGATTAATAAGACAGACGGCATAGTTATAAACCCTGCCGCCTACACCCACACAAGCGTTGCCATTTTGGATGCGCTTAAGGCTGTAAATATCCCTGCGGTCGAGGTGCACATTTCTGATGTGTCACAGCGCGAGGATTTTCGTCAGATAAGCTTTGTAAGGTCTTATTGCAAAAAAACAATAGCAGGTCACGGCTTTTTGGGCTACCTTGAGGCTATTGACTATCTTGTTAAAACGGCAGGAGAATAAATATGGTTGTTAAGATTTTTAAGTCTCTTGCAAACGGAAAGGTGGCGGTGCCGCCCTCTAAAAGCATGGCTCACAGAGCTCTTATCTGCGGCGCGCTATCAAAGCAAAGCCGTGTTTTAAATCTTGCACAGTCCGAGGACATAAAGGCAACTCTCGGCTGCCTAAAGGCGCTTGGCGCACAAGCTGAAAATACCCAAAATGGCCTCGTTATCGGCGGGCTTGACCCCTTTAATGTTAAGGAAAACGCGAGCCTTTATTGCTGTGAGAGCGGAAGCACGCTAAGATTTTTGTTGCCGCTTTGTATGCTTTCGGGCAAAAAAATAACCCTTACGGGAAGCAGTCGTCTTTTTGAAAGACCGCTTTCGGTTTATGAAGAAATCTGCAAAGAGCAGGGGATAGACTTTTATAAAAATGCCGACAGCGTTACGGTTTGCGGCAGGCTTCACAGCGGAGAATACAGCGTCGCGGGTGACATTTCAAGCCAGTTCATTTCAGGACTTTTGTTTGCCCTTCCTCTTTTAGATGGCGACAGCACACTTTTAGTGACAGGCAAGTTTGAAAGCGCATCCTATGTAGACCTGACCTTAAGCGCGCTAAATTCCTTTGGAATAGAAATTGAGAGAAAAGACAATGTCTTTTATATAAAAGGCTCGCAGAGCTATAAGTGCGCCGAGTATGCCGTTGAGGGCGATATGTCAAATGCGGCGTTTTTAGATGGTTTTAACCTGCTTGGCGGCAAAGTTAAGGTCACGGGGCTCTCTCAAAACAGCCTTCAGGGCGACAGGGTGTATAAGGATATGTACAAAGCCCTTTTAAAAGGCGAAAAGAGTTTTGACCTGTCTGATTGCCCCGATTTGGCTCCCGTTATGTTTGCGCTTTCCGCCTTTTGCGGCGGAGCCGATTTCACAGGAACGGCAAGGCTCAAAATCAAGGAAAGCGACAGAGCAGAGGCTATGCGCAAGGAGCTTTTAAAAATCGGCATAGACAGCGAAATTTATGAAAACAGCGTTAAAATAAAAAAAGGCACCCTCTTATCGCCGACACAAAGGCTTTGCGGTCATAACGACCATAGAATAGTTATGGCGCTTTCGCTTTTGCTTTCAAAAACGGGCGGAGAAATTTCGGGGGCCGAGGCGGTTAAAAAAAGCTTCCCCGACTTCTTTGAAAAAATAAAAAACCTTGGAATAGGAATGGAAATGTATGATAATTGACAGTTCAAAAAAAATACTGATAGTCGGGCTCGGACTTCTCGGCGGATGCTACGCAATGGCGCTTAAGAAAAAAGGCTATGATGTTTCTGCAATAGATATAAGAAAAGAGTCAATAGACTATGCAGTTGAGCATAATCTTATTGACAGGGGCACAACTAAGGTGGATGCAGAGCTTATCGCCTCTGCCGATATCATAGTTTTTGCGCTCTATCCGCATATTTTTATAGACTGGATAAAGCAAAACGGTCACCTTATTAAAAAGGGAACGGTTGTCACCGATGTAACGGGTGTCAAGGGCTGTGTTGTTTATGAGGTGCAGTCGCTTCTCCCTGAGGGCGTTGAGTTCATTGCCGCTCACCCTATGGCAGGTAGAGAGGTTTTCGGAGTAGAGAATAGCGACGACAGCATTTTTAGGGGTGCAAACTATATCGTTGTTCCCACCGAGAAAAACAGCTACTCGGCAATAGAGCTTTGCAAAAGTCTTGGTCAGGAGCTTGGCTTTGCAGATGTTTCGGTGCTGCCGCCTGAGCGACACGACGAAATGATAGCCTTCCTTTCCCAGCTTACCCACTGCATCGCCGTTTCGCTTATGTGCGCAAGCGACGACCCCAATCTTTTAAGATACACAGGTGACTCGTTTAGGGATCTTACCCGAATTGCCAACATAAACGATGAGATGTGGAGCGAACTTTTTTTGGCAAATCGCCAAACCCTGCTTTCTCAGATGGATGCTTATAAAACAACATTTGAAAGGCTTTACAACTGTGTTAAGAATAACGACCGCGAGGAAATGCGCAGTATGATGCGTATCTCCTCAGAGCGCCGCAGAAATTTTGATAAAAAGGACTAATGCACTATGAATATGCAATTTCACAGAAAACTTCCTATTCCTAAGGAGATTAAGGAGCAGTACCCACTTACAGAAAAAATGGCGGAGGTTAAAAGAGCGCGCGACGAGCAGATAAAGGCTGTTTTTAAGGGCGAAAGCGATAAGTTTTTGCTTATTATCGGTCCCTGCTCGGCAGATAATTTTGACTCTGTGCTCGATTATATCTCCCGCCTGCGTCTTGTTGAGGATAAGGTTAAGGATAAAATTATTATTATTCCGAGAATTTACACAAACAAGCCAAGAACAACCGGCGAGGGCTACAAGGGAATGCTTCATCAGCCAAACCCCGATGAAAAGCCCGATATGCTAAAAGGAATTCTTGCCATACGTGAGGTTCATGCATCCGCCCTGCGCGACTACTGCTTTACCTGCGCCGACGAAATGCTCTACCCCGAAAATCACCGTTACCTTTCCGACCTGCTTTCCTATATCGCGGTAGGCGCCAGATCTGTTGAGGATCAGCAGCATAGACTGACCGCAAGCGGACTTGATATTCCTGCGGGACTTAAAAACCCCACCAGCGGCGACCTTACCATTATGATGAACGCCATAAAGGCGGCGCAAAGCTCTCACACATTTATTTACAGAGGCTGGGAGGTCGAAAGCGCAGGCAATGAGTGTGCCCATGCAATCCTTCGCGGCTACACCGATTTTGCAGGCAAAAATGTTTCCAACTATCACTATGAGGACCTTTTAAAGCTTTGTGAGCTTTATGATAAATCCGGCCTTAAAAACCCCTCGGCAATAGTTGACACCAACCACGCAAATTCGGGCAAGAAATTCTTGGAGCAGATAAGAATTTCAAACGAAGTCGTTTACAGCCGCAAGGTAAACCCCGATATAAAGAAGCTTGTTAAAGGTCTTATGATCGAAAGCTATATTGAGGACGGCGCACAGGGCATCGGTGAGCATATTTACGGCAAATCCATCACCGACCCCTGCTTAGGCTGGGAAAAAACCGAAAAGCTCATCTTAGAGCTTGCTGAAAAAATGTAAAATTTGATAATAAGAAAAGCATATAAACAAAAAGCCCTCCTTGTGTAAAGGAGGGTGGCATTCGAAGGATGACGGAAGGATTGAAGAAACGAGATCGACGCAGCTTAAAACAATCCCTCAGTCTTTTTGCTTTGCAAAAATCCAGCTCCCTTTGCACAAGGGAGCCTTTTATTTTTTTATAACATCTTTAAATAGAACGCTTCCGTAAATATCCTGCGAAAAGCCCGAAACCGATTTTGATGAAACAAAATAACTGCTCTCAAAAAACAGCGGGTTTATAAGCGCGCTGTCGTACAAAGCCTGCTCGGCTTTTGCATAGCTATCGGCGGCCTGCGCCGCAGTTGACAGAGCTTGTGCCTTGCTGAAATTGTCGGCATAGGCGGCATTTGTTATCGGCAAAATGCAAAGGGGAGAGGTTTTTGAAAAAAATTCGAGAGAGGAAGAGGGGGTGTCTGCGGTTATATAAAGAGGAACAAGCGCCGCCGAAAAATCGCCGCTTTTAACCTTTTTTAAAACCGCTTCCTCTGAAAGATATTCGGGCGAAAAATAGAGCGAAAGCTCGCGCTGGAAAACCTGATTTAAAGCCGAAAAACTGCTTTTGCAAAGCTCTATATCGGGCACAAGCACTTCTGTGTTGTAGATCTTGTGCATTTCAAGCTCCGAAAGCGCCGCGCTGTAAAGTCCCTTTGCTTTTTCGGGGTTATAATCAGCGGCCTTTGTGTTGTCTGTAAGCGCGGTGTAGTTTTCCGAAAACAGGGTTGCTGTGTCTGAAATAAGCCTGTTGGCAGGCTGTAAATGTTCGCCGCCTTCAAAAACCGCCCTGTCTGTGCAGTAAAGAACGGCTGAGCGAAGGGAAGAATTTTGCCAGAGCGCATCGCTCTCATTAAAAACAAGCGCCCAAACTGCAGAGGTTTTTCTGCTCACATTAAAATTGCCCGAGGCTGAGAGAGAATCCATTTTGCTGTAGTCAAGCAAAGAGGCGTCAATGTCACCCTCTTTTAAAAGGGAAACCGCCTCGCGCGTTGATTTGGGAAGATAAAGGGTTACACCTGCGGCGGAAACCTTTTGAGGACTTTGCGGATTTTTTAAAAGCCGCACCGAAGACTCTCCCCAGGCACTTATGCAAAAGCTGCCGTTAAAAATCAAAAGGTCACCCGAAAGCCCATATCTGCCCGAGGTGGAGTTAAAAAACTCCTCGTTGCAGGGAAAAAGCTGATGGCTTGTAAAGGCTTCAAGCAGGGCAGGATTTTTTTCTTTGAGGTCGATCGTAAGAGTAAGATCGTCGGGGCAGGAAACCCCCAAAAGCGAGGTGTTGCCGCCCGCGAGAACCTTGTCGGCATTTTTTATGTCCGACAGCACCCGCATAACATCGGCCTCGGGATTATCGGAAAAAAGGCGCTTTATTGCAAATTCAAAGTCGCGCGCGGTAACAGGGGCGTAAGCTTCGGCCTTTCTGCCTCTGTAAATGCTCCACATTTTGTCGTCATAGAGGTGAAAAACGTATCTTTTTCCGCTTTCCGAAACGTCATAGTGCTTCACAAAGGAGGAGTAAAGCTCGCCGTTGGCACCTTTTTCAAAAAGACCCGAAAAGCAGTTTTTTATTATAAGCAGCTCGCTGTCAAGGCTGGCAGTCTGAGGGTCAAGATTGCGCGGAGAGGAATTAAGAAGCCAGTTTATGCTTTTTCCGCTTCCGCCTCGGCAGGACGAAAAACAGATGCAGAAAATAATCGCAGTCAGTAAAACACAAATGAGCTTCGTAAAAGCCTTACGAAATTGCAACCTAAATCCCTCCCTTTTCTTAATAGTATAAAAAAATTATAGCAAAATACTTTTGTAATGTAAAGAAAAAAGATTTTTGCTTTACATAATCTAAAAAAAGACAGGCAAACTAAGCAAAGAAAAAGAAAGAAAAGGTTTGAATAAAATGAAATTTCCAAGCGCAAGCGAATATAAAAAAATGAGCGAGTCCTACTCGCCCAAATCACCCATTTTAAAGGACTGCATCTGGGCGTATGTTATAGGTGGCCTCATCTGTGCATTGGGACAGAGCTTTATTGAGATTTATAGCTCTCTCGGACTGTCTCAGGAGGTTGCGATGCCGCTCGCCTCTGTAACCCTTGTATTTTTAAGCGCCCTGTTTACAGGCTTCGGGCTTTATGACAAGCTCGCCACCCACGCAGGCGCAGGCACACTCGTTCCAATAACAGGCTTTGCAAATTCCATCGCCTCGCCCGCCGTTGAGTTTAAAACCGAGGGCTTTGTTTTAGGCCTCGGCGCTAAAATGTTTGTAATCGCCGGCCCCGTCATCGTCTACGGCGTAGTCGCGAGCGTTATTTACGGAGTGATTTACTATATAACCACATTGTTTTAATTGTAGGGAATGCATTTATGCATTCCGCAAACGGAACGGATTAATCCGTTCCCTACATATAACAAAAAAGCTTGACCCTCTTGGTCAAGCCTTTTAAATCAATATGGACCTTTTAAATTGTCGGGGAGATGGTTCGATCCCATCTCTTCGGGGAAACCGTAAGCTCCACAGCCGGGGGAATTCGGGGTGGTGGGAGGTGTATAGGTTTCAACATGTGTCGGAGAGGGAGTCCATTTCGGCCTCTCATCTTCTCCTGTCCAAATAGCGAAAAGTCCTGTCAAATAGGTTATTACAAGCGAAATGGCGTACATCAGTATGTAAATAACTGAAACCGAAATAGATAATCCGAACACGCTGATTTCCTGCTTGTCGCCAATTATAAAAAAGCCAATCAGCAAGCAAACAATGGGCGCGCCGATAGAGGTTTGCCATGCAAAAGCCTCCATCATATCAGAGTGATAAATCATATCAAATATGAAGCATAAAACCGCGGGGATGCCGAGAATGAGCGCTTTGACAATGAGATGGTCAAATACATCGGTATAAAGCGTGCCGTTTTTTGCCGCATAATAAATAACGTAACCTGAAAATGCACAGCCAATAGTGTATACAATATACAAAATCCGCTTAAACCATCTTGCTTCTATCATAACACGGTCTCCTTAATTTTTTCTATATTATACCACCATATTCTCAAAAAAGCAAATAAAAAAGGCCTGACTCGTTTGGTCAAGCCTTTTTATACAAATAAGAAAGTTTTTATTCTGCTTTTAATCCTGTTATTTCTTCAAATATCGGCAATTCATAGCATGGAAAATAGATTCCCCAAACCTCGTTGTTATGTTCAAGTTCCAAAATATAGTATGGTTTAAAGCATAAATCATCAAGGTTGTTAGAGAAAATTTTATACTGCTTATATTCGCCCTCGTTTGGCTCTGTATCCTTATGCCAGATGGGAACAGAGATGGTTTTGTTGATTTTTTTAATATTTTTTAGCGAGGATAGAGCAAAACAGTATTTTGCTTCTCTGTCGGTAAGATACATGTTTTCAGCATCTTTATGTATTCTGAAAACCAAATTGGAATATGGCGTGGTTTCAAGTCCTCTTTCTTTCGCAACAACTGATCCGTTCTTTGTTTTATATGCAAAAGAAAGAACATCAACCTCTTTGGCATCGGTTGGAACCTTTAGTTCTTGATAAATGTTTTCTGCAACCTTATCAAAATTTGAAAAGACGTTGTTGCTCTCGTCACTTTCTAAAACAGTTTTTTGTTTTTTATTGCTTATTATTTTAAGAATCAGCCACGCCACAAGACAAATACCACCAACCCAAAAAAGCCAGTCGGCGTTTTGGTACGCCTGAGCAAGACTAATCGAGTCATTACCTGTGAGCGCCTTTATTATTCCTATAGCCACAATTGCACCGACTGTGCCGCAAATCCAGTGCCCGATTCTGATAGCAATAGGAAGCCGTGATTCCGATATAACATTTATAAACTCCTCACTGGTTTTATCAAAAGCGGCTGATAAAGCTGAAGAAGGCCTTGCAATTATGAATTCTTCACCGTTAAATGCTTCGTTTTTTTTGTTTTCGGTTATGTCGATTCCTAAAAAAGGTTTCATATTACCCTCCTAATGTTTGCTATGATTATTTTAACACATTTTTATTGTAAAGTAAACGCGTAAACCGCCATTTTTTGACAAAAAACGGAAGAAAGTTTAATTTAAAAAGGCTTGACCGCATCGGGCAAGCCTTTTACAATTGATATTCTTTGATTTCTTCCGTTATATCATCTGCTTCAATAAACGGCCGCATAATTAGCCACGATACTTTATCGTCTGACATCAAAACCCATTCGTTTGTTTCTTTATCAAGATAATATTCAGTCACCCTAACATATTTATGCCTTTTTGTTTCGGTGATGGTTTTGATGGTGCGATTGATTTTTTCGTAAAAATATTCAGCGATTTCATTTTCAAATTCGTTTTGAGAATCATATTCCCATTCATACCATTCAAAATGGCCTTCCATATAGGCCCAAAGATAATTTTTGCCTCGTTTTTTAACAATGTCTAAAGAAATATACAAGTCGTAATTATCAATCGTTCCAGAAAAAGCAGCACTAGTTTCACCCAAGTCAATACATTTTGAAATCCCAGTTTTCTCTGTTATCTTTCTTTTTATATTTTCAAGGCATTCTTTTGGGTTTTTCTCGGTTGATTTTTTGCGCCCAAACAATTTTTTTAAAAAACTCGTTTTCTTAATGGCTTTTAGCTGTATAGGCTCGGGAAAGGGCTTGTCTAATGCCCAAGGAAGTGTAAATTCACTATAAATTGAGATGGTAAAATAATCTGATGTTTGTTCATTTGGTGAATTAAATCCATCGGTAATAACAAGGCTTAAGAATTGATTGTCTGGTATATCAATTTCATATTGGCCCATATTTAATACCTTACCGCTTACAGTATAGTCAACGCAGATGTAGTGGATGCAGTTGTCCTTTTCATAGCTCATATTAATTTCATCAGGTTTGGAAATATCAATGCCGAACTGTGATAGAAACTCTTCAAGCTTTGGAAATTTACCCCTGATTTGAGAATAATAGTTGCGGCAATTATCACACTCGCAAAGTGAATGCGTTTTATAATAATCTATGGTTTTCTCAATATCTACTTCAAATACATATTCATCTTTTTGAATTGTAACCATCATGCCACCTCACCTTATTTTTTCTTTCCTTTTTTCGCTCTCGGCCAAGCCTTTTAGAAGTTTATTTTATAAAGTCCTCAAAATGAAGCGCATTATTTTCCGACTCGGTAATAACGCCGCTGTTGTAATGTGACAGGTAGAAATCATACTCTACAGAGCCATCTGGAACATTTTTTGCATAAAGTGAAAACAGATATTCGTTGTCAACTATATAAGCACTATAGTTAACACCGTATGTATAGAAACAGGCTTTTTCTGCAGGCAGAATCCACTCGCCTGTTGATAAATAAGTGTTTGTGGCCTCAACAAATTCTTCTTTTGTCAATTGTGGATATTCACTTGAGTTTTTCATTATTTCAGAAAGATAATCGGGGTTTGCGGTTGCTGGGGTTATATATTCGCTTTTGCAGGCGGAAAAGGACACAAGAATAAGTAATAATGATAAAACGATACATAAAGTTTTTTTCATAATGTTCCCTCCCATGGTTTACTATACCACATCGCTGTTTTTTAAATTACCCTGCTATCGCAGAGGCAACTATCACCGAAATAAAAGCAATAACAAATGAACCTATTTCTATTGTCCCCCAAAAGTCAATAACAGTCATTTCGTCTGATTTGCACGACAGGCGATCTGTCATATTCCATAAAATAATATTTGAAATGATCATTTGAATGGCTAATGGTATGATGCCAATGATTAACCAGTCAGTAATGAATGCAAAGACGATATTTAAAATGGTATATCCTATATGAATAAAGGCGGCCGTTTTAAAATAATTCTTGATAATTTATGCTTTTTTATTTTTAAAAACGACTGAATTTTTTACAGACTTATAATCTCGCATCTTTTCAGAAAAAATACTGATTCCAATACCCGCCGCACCAATAAAAGCGATACCAAGGCCTAAACTATAATTGAACAAATTATGCCACCAAGGACGAGAAACAATAGCTTCAATTGTGCCATCTGCCGCCACTCTGTAAACCTGAAACGCGTCAAAGAGAAAATCACCCTCTTTATATTGGGTTGCGGGTTCATTTTGCCAATTGTAACTTAGTTCTAAGTTTTCTTCATTATCAAGCCCTAAAAACTCTCCGGTTTCAGAGTTGTAGATATACGCATCGCCGTCATAGATGATAAGCTTGTCATCCACCAATTCAAAATCTGAATTTCGTAAATATGGCGTGGCAACTGCCCATAGAAATTCGCCGGATTCGGAGTAAACATTTACACAGTTTGCGTCATCATAGCAAACATATAATTGCCCAAGCTCTTCATCGTGTAAGACGATTTCGATCATATCGGGCACAAAAGATTCAGGTTGTATTTCTTTATAATTATCATTACTACGTGTGCAGAATGCGCGACCAAGCAAGGATAACGCGATTGAACCCATAAATAAGGCTACGGATATTGTAAATAGTATTGATGATATTTTCTTCATGGGTAACTCTCACCTTAATTTTTCTTTCCTTTTTTGCCACTCTCGCCGCCGCCAAAATCAAGCCCGTCGAGAACCTCTCCCTCCGAGATTATAAAAATGACGACGACAGAAATTATTATAAGCGATCCGAAGCTTCCAAATGAAATATCTCTGAAAACCGAGCGCTCGTCGTGATTTATCGTAATGCCGAATACACAAAGAAAGAAAAAGCAAATCAGAGAACAGAAAAAACCAAATGAAAACACAACATTGCCCTGCATTATCCACAGAACCGTTGCTCCAATGGTAAGAGCTGCATTTATAATGCCGGCAACAATAATGGTCACCTTTTTTGTTTTGTTAAAGCTTTGCAGCATAAGATACACAAGAAAAAGAATTGCGGCTGAAAATGCGGCGCCCGTTAAAAGACTTAGCATATCAAGAGCAATGCCGTTTTTAAGATAATAGGCCGAAACAATAAAGCCCGATGCAACTGCATTTATAGCAAAGCTTACAAGATAACCCCAAAGCTTTTTCTTGCCCTTGCAGTGAAAAGGGATTGCGGCGATCATCATAACAAGTCCTACAGCTAACCCGTACCACTTTTGGCAGATTTGAGTTGCAAGCAGAGAGGATAAAACAAACAGCCCGATAAAAGCCAGTGAAAAGACAAAAACAACAAATGCTTTGGCCTTGGTGTTAAGATATTTAAGCATAGATCTTGCCCACCTTTGTTAAGTGCTGTGTATTAATTATATCACATTTTCCATTAAATGTAAACGCAATAAAGGCGTTTGTTGCGCAAAGCTCCATTTATGTTACGATTTTTTTGAGGTGAAAAGCGTGGTAAAAAACATTACTGCCATTAAATATGCTGACAGCACACTGCCTGAAAGCCGTATCTTTAAGAGCGGTGACGAGTGTTATAGCTTTTTTAACCTTCAAAACGCCGTGCCAACCGCACGTAACTACAGCGAGCAAAACAGCAAAAAGTTTATCGAAAAATACGCTACGCCGCAATATAAATGCCTACTCTGCCACGACACAAAACAACAAAGCCGCCCAGGTGGGCGGCTTTGTTGTTTGTATAACCAAAACTACGTGATAGTTGCGGGTGGATTTTCATTTTATCTTTCTTTTCCCACAAAGAAAAGTGTTAGGAGTCCCGGGCCTGTGTGAGCGCCGATGATGCTTCCGATCTTGGAATAGAAAACATCCTTAAAACCAAATCTTTCTTTAAGCATTACGCCAAGCTTTATGGCTTCGTTTGGATTTGAGGCGTCCGAAACATAAAGAGTCTGCTCCTCGGGGTTTATGCAGTTGTCTTTAATATATCCTGCAACAGTTTCCCAGGCGGCAGATGTTCCGCGCGCCTTTGCAAAAACCTTTAACTCACCATCACTGTTTACATGCATAACAGGATAAATGTGAAGCGCTTTTGAAAGAATCATACCGGCTTTGCTTACTCTGCCGCCGCGGTGAAGATAGGTGATGTCGTCGGTGGTAAAGCAGGCGTGTATCTTGCGGCGTGTGTTCTGGCAGAAATCGCAAACCTCTTCAAAGCTCCTGCCCTCGTCGCGCAATTTAGCCGCCTCAACAACTAAAAGTCCGTTTCCTGTTGAGGTCATAAGGCTGTCAATAACGCATATTTTTCTGTCGGGATATTTCTGCATCAGCTCTTCTGCGGCATTGACTCCGTTTAAATATGTGCCCGAAATTCCGCTTGACATGGCAATGTGCAAAATGTCCTTGCCCTCAGAGAGAAGAGGCTCCCAGAAAACTGTGTAGTCGTTAGAATTAAGCTGTGCGGTCTTGGGCATTTTGCCCTCAACCATGGCGCTAAAGAATTTCTCTAAATCCTCAGGCTGCATTGTGTCGGTGTATTCTGTTTCGTCAATGATGTATTTCATGCAGAGCGGCAAAACATTTATGCTTTTAATAAATTCTGCCGAAAGGTCACAGCCCGAATCGGCTGTAATAATGTAGTTGTTCATAACAGTACCTCCAAAAATCATCTGAATTTATTATATTACCAAAAATCGCCCTTGTCACTCTATACTCAGCATTTGTTTTTCTACTAATTTTTGCTTAAAAGTAGAGCGAAAAAAGCTTCTCTACTGTCAGTAGAACTGCAAAATAAGACAAAAAACGCGCCCTTTTGGGCGCGTTTTAACTACTGCTGATCAGCTTTGATTTCTGATTTTTATTTTGGCTTTTTAAGGAATATCCAAGCCGAGAAGAAAACAGTTATGGGAACGGCAAGCAGGATGCCAATGCTTCCGACAACCGCCTGAATTATCTCAACAAGCAGCATCTCATAGTTTAAAAGAACAACGAAATCACTTGTATATGCGGCAAAGAGCAGTATGGTTGCCATAGAGCCGCCGACATAGGCAAGGATAAGGGTGTTTGTCATGGTTCCAATGGCATCGCGGCCTATGTTCATTCCCGAAACAACAAGCTTTTTAAATGAAGGCTCATACATCTGCTCGGACAGTTCGTACATTGAGGAGGCAAGTGACATTGCAACGTCCATTATAGCTCCGAGCGAGCCGATTAGGATGCCGCCCCAGATAAGCGCAGGCAGGTCAATCGAAACTCCGCCCTCAAGCATGGTGAGGAAAAGGTAGTCCTGATTAAGAACACCTGTTACACCAAATGCGCCGTTTATAAACACCGCAAGCACACCTGAAGCAAGAATTCCGCCCGCGTTGCCGATTATGGCGCATAACGTTTTCTTGTTCCAACCATTTAAAATAGCAAGTGACGAAATAATAACAAAAAGAGTTATAAGAATTGTTACAAGATAAACATTGTGCCCTAAAAGCAGAGAGGGAATATAAAGACCCAAAACTGCGGCAATGGTTATTACAAGCGAAATAATTGTGCTAACTCCCTTGCCCCTTCCGATAATAAGAATTAAAGCAAGAAATGCAAGGCTTAAAAGAACAACCCCGCGCGTGTGATTAACTCCTGCATAGGACCAGCCGCTTATGGCGCTCTGCTCATTTTCGGGCTCGTTGTAAGCTATGAGTATTCTGTCGCCCGGCTCAACCGCCTTTGGAACAGGCGGAGAAACCTCGTCGCGAAGCTGGGTCATTTTGTAGGTTTCGCCCTTGTGCTCTCCTGTAGTAATGGTGGCGCTGAAAATAACCACCGTGGCTTCCTTGCCGTTTACACTCGGCTCGGCCGTTGTGGCAATAACCTCTTTGACTGTTGCGTGCTGAAGTTCTCCGTCGGTAACAAGCGCAGGCTCGTACCTGCAAAAAAGGCTTGCAATAAAAAGCACGATAACAGAAAGCACAACCGTTATTGCCTGCTGGAAAAAAGCATTCTTAAATAACTTCATATTTTCACTTCCCTTTGCTATCCTTGTGTTCTGCCATAAAGGAAACAACATCAGTAAGGGTTACAAGAATATCCTTGTTGTCAGGAATTTTAACCGAAAGATAGGGAACGTTTGCATTTGATAAAAATACCTTTCGGGGAAACTCGGCACAAGCCGAGGATAAAAGCTCAAGCGAGGGAGCTTTAAATTCGATAACCGCAAAATCGGTCTTCTTTGTGATCTGAACGATCCCCACCTTTTGAGCGAGGTTTCTAAGCAGCGCAACCCCTATAAGCAGGCTTACCTCGCGCGGCGGCTCTCCAAAGCGGTCGATAAGCTCGTCTGTAACATCCATTGCGTCCTCGTCTGAGGTTATCATTGCAATGTGCCTGTAAACCTCTATTCGCTGAGTGTTGTCGTCAATGTAGCTGTTTGGAATGTGCGCCGAAATAGGCAGGTCGATAAGGCATTCGTTGTCCTCGGCGGGAGCATCTTCCCCGCGCATTTCAGATATCGCCTGATTTAAAAGCTTTAGGTACATATCGTAGCCAACGGCGTCCATGTGCCCGTGCTGTTGAGCGCCTAAAATGTTTCCTGCGCCTCTTATTTCAAGGTCGCGAAGTGCGATCTGAAAGCCTGAGCCAAAGGCGGTAAAATCGCGGATGGCTGAAAGCCGCTTTGAAGCAATGTCCGAAATTTCCTTGCCGGGTCTGAAGGTAAAATATGCGTAAGCGCGCCGCGAGGAGCGGCCAATTCGGCCCCTTAGCTGATAAAGCTGGGAAAGCCCCATCCTGTCAGCATCCTCAATTATCATTGTGTTGCAGTTTGCAACATCGACACCCGTTTCAATAATGGTGGTGCAAACTAAAATGTCAATTTCATGGTCAACAAGCCTTTTCCAAACCTTTTCAAGTTCCTGTGACGAAAGCTGACCGTGCGCCACTGCCACCCTTGCTCCCGGTATAGCCTGAGAAAGCGCCGCGGCTTTTTGATTTATGGTTTCAATTCGATTGTGCAGATAGTAAACCTGGCCGCCGCGCGCAAGCTCGCGCTCGATTGCATTAAGAAGAAGCCTGCGGTTGTATTCCAGAACAAAGGTCTGAACAGGGTAGCGGTCAAGCGGAGCTTCCTCTATCATAGAAATGTCGCGAATGCCCGACATAGCCATATTAAGCGTTCTCGGAATGGGGGTTGCCGAAAGGGTCAGCATATCCACCCCTGCAAATATTTCTTTAAACTTTTCCTTGTGCTTGACCCCAAAGCGTTGCTCCTCGTCTATGATGGCAAGACCGAGATTTTTAAAGGCGATGTCATTCTGAACAAGGCGGTGTGTGCCTATAACAATGTCAATTTCGCCCTTTGCAAGCTTTTTAACTATTTCCTGCTGCTCGCGCGAGGAGCGGAAGCCTGAAAGCAGAGCGATGTTTATTGGAAAAGAGTCAAATCGGCTGAGGGCGGTTTTGTAGTGCTGCCAGGCTAAAATGGTGGTCGGAACCAAAATGGCGCACTGCTTTGAATCCATAACGCACTTCATTGCGGCGCGTAGTGCGACCTCGGTTTTTCCAAAGCCAACATCTCCGCAAAGCACCCTGTCCATAGGAGTGCCCGACTCCATATCGCCTTTGATCTCCTCTATGCATCTTATCTGGTCGGGAGTTTCGGTGTAGGGGAAACGCTCTTCAAAATCGCGCTGCCAATCGGTGTCCTTTGAAAAGGCAAAGCCTTTAACCTGCATTCGCTTGGCGTAAAGCTTAAGTAGCTCGTCTGCCATATCGCGAACCGCACGCGAAACCTTTTTCTTGGTGTTCTGCCAGCTAACAGAATTTAAGCGGGCAAGCTTTAGGTTGTCATCGGCAGAGGCGCCGATGTATTTCGCAACCATATCAAGTTGGGTAACGGGAACATAAAGCACATCGCTTCCGCCGTATTGAATTTTGATGTAATCCTTGATTACACCCTGCACAGTAAGCTTTTGTATGCCCTTGTAAATTCCGATGCCGTGCGCCGAGTGAACAACATAGTCACCAATGTTGACGCTTGAAAGGTCAAAAACCGCCTTGTTTTTCTTTTTGCCTGTTTTTTGTTTGCCCTTTTCGCCCGCAAAGCTGATGAGAGAAAACTTTTCTTCGGGATATTCAAGACAGGCAGAAAAAGAGGCGGGAATAATGTAAACGGTTTTAGGGGCAGGGACTATGTTCTCGGCGGCAGAGCAAACAACTGCCGAGAGCCCCTCTTTTTTTAGATCTGAGCAAAGGATAGAGGCAAGATGCTCTGTCGGCACGGCTATTGCAACCGTGTACGAATCTGAAAGCTGACGGGATAACTGCTGTGAAAGCGAGGAAGGCTTTTGCGAAAACAGACCCGACTGCGAAGCGCGCAGTGTTATAAATTTTTTAGGCTGTAAAAGCGGCAGGTTTCTTGAAAATGTGTCCATCAAAACGCAGGGTGAAAGGCTTATTTTGTCAAGCAGATCACCTGTGTCAAGCGCCCACTTACCCTTTAGAGAAATGAGCTCGCCCGAAGAAATAAGGTCGCTTATCTGAAGAGAAAGGCGCTCGTTAAAGCCTTTTGCCGATTCTATTACGTCATTTATTTCAGAAACAAAAACCGCGCCGTCAATGTAATCAAAAATGCTTGCCTTTAGGCTCGAAAGCGCGAGATATTTGTCAAGGCATATATCGGCACTCTCGTTTATGAGGTTTATATCGGCGGCAAGAGCCGAGCGCGCATCACCGTTCTCAAGAGAGTCGAGCATTTTGTTTAACCTGTCTTTAAGCTCATTTAAATCAAAAAGATTTTCTCTTGAGGGAGTTATGGTAAATGAATCTATGCCATCCTCACGCCGCTGGGTGTCTATGTCAAATGGAGAGATGCTGTCGATCTCGTCGCCCCATAATTCTATTCGCACAGGCTTTTTGTGCGATGGGCAAAATATGTCAATAATTCCACCCCTGATAGAAAACTGACCAACGCCGTCAACCTGAGAGCGCCGCACATATCCGCCCGAGACAAGAATTGAGGTAAGTTCTTCTGTTAAGATGCTGTCGCCCTGCTTTATTTCAAAACAGCTTTTTTCAAGAGTCTCTGGCAGCACCGCAAACTGCAAAGCCGCCGAAACAGGCGCAACCAAAAGCCTTGCCGAGCCATTTGAAATGCGGCAGAGCGCAGATAGGCGCTCCTGCTCGTATTCTCTCGAAGAGGTTTGCGAAAGCGAAAAACAAAGATCCCTCTCGGGATAAAAAACGGATGCATCCTCGCCTAAAAACGAATTTATGTCACGACAAAATTGCCTGCCGAGGTTTTCGTTTCGGCAGAGCAAAAGGCTTTTGCCGCCGAGCCGACTTAGCTGGGCGGCTATAATATGCGATTTGTGAATGTCTGAAGCTCCCGAAAGGCTTATCGGGGTGTTATTTGCGTCTAAAGCCTCGCAGAGCGACGAAAAGGCAGAACTGTTTTTAAAAATCTCTGAAAAAAATCCCATAGGATACACTCCGAATATGTTTAGAGTTTCCTTTATTATATAATAATTTTATTGCGAAAAATGTCAGTTATACTTGGCCATAGCTTTTTCGCAGTCACCCTTTAAAATGTCGCAAACGGCATCGTAAACGCTGTCCATGTTGTCGCTGATGGTTTCTCTGTCTTTTATGGGCAGAGCGGCGAGCACCCAGTCGGCAAGGTCGTAGTCGGGGTGCGGCTTTTTGCCAACACCTATTTTAACTCTCGGGAAATCCTCGCTTCCGATGCAGGAAATTATGCTTTTAATTCCGTTGTGACCGCCTGCCGAGCCCTTACGCCTCACCCTTAATTTGCCAACATCCAAAGAAACATCGTCAAAAATAACAATGATGTTCTCGGGAGGGATCTTAAAAAAGGAGGCAAACTGCGAAACCGACTTTCCGCTTTCGTTCATAAAGGTTTGCGGTTTTAAAAGCAGGACCTCATCTCCGCCCATTTTTGTGCGGCAGTAAAGCCCCTGAAACTTTAGCTTGTCGGCATTGCAACCGAGCTTTTTGCAGATGTGGTCAATGGCGCAAAAACCAACATTGTGTCGGGTGTTTTGATATTTTGCGCCGGGATTTCCAAGACCGACTATCATTGCAGAAATAGGACCCTGCGCCTTTTTTTTAAAAAACACTATGTTCACACTCCAAAGCTGATACTAAGATGCCCAAACATTCGGCAAAGTGCAAAATGCTTGGGCATAAAAAAGCGAAATTAAATTTAACCAAAGAGGGGAGAAACGGGCTTGTCCTCGTAAATGCGCTCGATTGCTTCGGCAAAAACGGGCGCAACGGGGATAATTGTTATCTTGTCAAGCTTTTTGCTCTCATCAAGAGTGATAGTGTCAAGAATGAACAGCTCTTTGATGGGGCTTTCTGCGATTCTCTCGATGGCGGGACCTGAAAGCACACCGTGGGTGGCGCAGGCATAAACCTCTTTTGCGCCGCCGATCTCCATAACAGCCTTTGCGCTGTTGCAGAGAGTTCCTGCGGTGTCGATCATATCGTCAACTAAAATAACTCTCTTGTCCTTAACATCACCGATGATGTTCATGACCTCGGAAACATTTGCTCTCTGGCGGCGCTTGTCAACAATGGCAAGAGGAGCCTCAAAGCGAGTTGCAAAGTTTCTGGCTCTTGTTACAGAACCTAAGTCGGGAGAAACAACAACAAATTCGTCTTTGCAGCCCTTAAATTTGTTGCAGAAAAACGGAGCTAAAATGGGAACGCCGAGAAGATTGTCAACGGGAATGTTGAAAAATCCTTGAATCTGAGGAGCGTGCAGGTCCATTGTGAGAACTCTGTCAGCGCCGGCGGCAGTTAAAAGATCGGCAACCAGCTTTGCTGAAATGGGATCACGAGCCTTGCTCTTTCTGTCCTGACGGGCATAGCCAAAATAGGGGATAACTGCGGTAACTCTTCCTGCCGAAGCTCTCTTAAATGCATCTAACATAATGAGAAGCTCCATAAGGTTGTCGTTTACAGGACCGCAGGTGGACTGAACAACGAAAACGTCCGAACCACGAACAGATTCCTGAATGGAAACCGAGATCTCACCGTCAGAGAACTGACCTACTGAGGATTTTCCTAAAGGAAGACCGAGCCTTGATGCAATTTGTGATGCAACGTCGGGGATGGAATTGGCTGCAAAAATTTTAATATCCTTGCCGTGCAGATTCATTTTTTCTAACTCCGTTTCTTCGGCGGTGTTATTTATGTAAAAACAGGTTTCGCCGATTATATAACCCATTTTCTTTTATTATAAATATATTTTAGCATATAAATATTGATCTGTCTATACAGAAAAAGCGACATAAATTAAAAATTTAGCAGAAAATATTTATAGATTTTGCCCTTTTTTAAGCTCTAAAAGCGCGTCTGATAGCCTGCAAAGCTCAGAAAGCGTGAGCGACTCGGCTCGGGATAGCGGAGAAATGCCACAACCTTCGAGTGACTTGGAAACTGCCTGCTTGTCCATTTTAAAGGTTGCCGAAACAGAGTTTGCAACGGTTTTTCTGCGCTGTGCAAATGCCGCCTTTACGCATTTAAAGAAAAAGGCCTCGTCCTTTGGCGTTATCGGCGGCTTTTGTCTGATTTTAAGCGAGATAACTGCCGAATCCACCTTTGGCGGCGGCAAGAAACTATCCCTTAAAACCTCGAATAGAATTTCAGGCTCACTGTAAAAACTAACAGATGCCGAAACTGCGCCGCAATCGCGCTCGCCTGGAGCGCTGCAAAGGCGCTCGGCGGCTTCCTTTTGAACCATAACGGTTATGTTATCAAGCGGCAACTTTTTTTCTAAAAGCCCCATTATAATAGGAGAGGTTATATAGTAGGGAAGATTTGCACAAACACAAACCCTGAGCCCCTCGAATTTTTCCTGTATGAGCTTTGCAAGGTCAAGCTTCATTGCGTCGCCGTAAATAACCTCGGTGTTGTCGCAGTCGGACAGCGTTTCCTTTAAAATGGGGATAAGGCGGCTGTCAAGCTCGATTGCAACAACCTTTTTGGCGCATCTTGAAAGTTCACGTGTTAAAACCCCTATTCCGGGACCTATTTCGATGACTCCGAAGTCACCGCCTGCCGTTGCGTATTCTGCCATTTTGGGACAAACAGAACCGTCGACGATAAAATTCTGCCCCAAAGCCTTTGAAAAATGAAAGCCGTGGCGAGATAAGAGCGATTTTATAAAATTAATGTCGGATAACTGCATATTCTGCGCTCCTCTTTAAAATAAAATTTGCCATTTTGAAAAATGATGTTGCAATAAGCAGAAATATAAAGTAAAATATAATTAATAATAACACGGAGGGGTAAAAATGAGAAGAGATAAGGTAAATTATTATCTTGATATTGCTGAAGCAGTTCTCGGCAGAGGAACCTGCCTGCGCCGCAATTTTGGCGCAATTATAGTTAAAAATGATGAGATTATTTCAACAGGTTATGTCGGCGCCCCCAGAGGAAGAAAAAATTGCAGCGATATGGGCTATTGCCGCAGAGAAGAACTTAACATTCCCAGAGGCGAAAGATATGAGCTTTGCCGCTCTGTTCACGCCGAGGCAAATGCTATAATCAGCGCATCAAGAAATGCGATGATAGGAAGCGTTCTCTTTTTAGCCTGCCGCGATGCTAAAACAGGCGAGCTTGTTTCGGGAACGACACCCTGCTCAATGTGCAAGCGTATGATAATAAACGCAGGAATCGAAAAGGTCTATGTACGCGACACTAAAGAGGAATATAGAGAGCTTCAGGTTCGCGATTGGGTTTATTACGACGATTCGCTTGAGGACCACAGAGGATATTAAACTAATGGACGAAGGAGAAATCCTTCGTCTTTTATTTTATACCCGTTAGATCAAAATCGGGGATAAAATCCTCTTTTGCCGATGAAAGCTCCTGCGTAAATCCTTCGATGTTCTCGCATCTTGAAAGATAGCGCATAACGGAAAAAAGCTCAGCCTCTGTAATAGTTCTTGAAAGCTCAGGGAAGGCTAAGAGTCTTTGGCTTTTTATGGGGGTGTACTGCGCCATAAGCGAAAAAAGCATTTTCCGCCCCTCTGCGAGCTTATTAAACTCCCTTAAAACTCCCTTTGTGTTTAAAAGATTGTTGGGCAGAATAAGATGCCGCACCAAAACGCCCTTTTTGAGAAGACCGCTCTCATCAAATTCGCAGTCGCCAACCTGCCTGTACATTTCCTCAATGGCAAGTCGGTTTATTTCTGGGTAGTCGGGAGCGGCGCTGTATTTTTTTGCTGTAGCCGCAATAGAATACTTCATATCGGGCATATAAATATCAATTAATCCATTGAGTTCCTTAAGGGCACAAACGCTGTCGTAGCCGCCGCTGTTGTAAATAACAGGCACAGACAGCTTAGAGATAAGCGCCTCTTTTATTTGTGGAATAAAATGGGTGGGGGTTACAAGCTCGATGTTGTGTGCGCCCATTTCTATGAGCCTTTCAAAAATGAGGCGAAGCTCTTTTGCCGACACTTCTTTTCCAAAACCGCCGTGGCTGATCTTTTCATTTTGACAGTAAACACAGCCTAAATTACAGCCCGAAAAGAACACAGTTCCTGCGCCGTTTTTGCCGCTTAGGCAGGGCTCCTCCCACAAATGCAGAGCCGCGTGTGCAACCTTTATTTTGTTTGTGCTTTTGCAAAAGCCGAGGGAGCTATCTCTGTTAGCGCCACAGCCTCTCGGACACAAATTACAAAGGCTCATATCCCGACCTGCCTTTTCTAAAGGATAAATATCTAATTTATTTTACCACGGTTTTTAAAAAATGGCAATAAAAAAGCGCCGATTATATCGGCGCGATTTTTATGCGGCAAAGTCGCTTACAGTGTCAAGGAATTCTTTGGGGTTTTCAACATCGTAGTAGCAAATAAAGAATGCCGAAAGCAGACCTTTGTTCTGTGCGGCAAAATGGTTTGAGCTGTCGCTTATTCTCACAGTTCCGCTTTTGTCCTTAAGCTTTAAGGAAATGCTGCTGTGAGCCTGCGATGCCTCCAAGCCAAAGCGAACCCTCTTTTTAACCGACATATTTGAAAGAGAGGCATAAAGGCGCTCGATCTCCTCCTCAGAGGTTATTTTTTTAACCTGGGAGTTGCCGTTTTCATCCTCGTATCGCACTGTTATATATTCGATCTGAGAAAGCGAAACATCTGCCGCGGCGGCAAGCGATGCGGCGGCAGAGCCAAAAACAGTCCATACAAAACAAGCGCAAACAAGCAGAACAAGGCTCAAAGACGCCAAAAGAATAATAGGGGATTTGCGAATTTTTTTCTGCGGCATAAATTTCACCTCTTTTATGTTTTTCTAAACTCATTTTATGCCACAAAAATTAAAAATGCAACAGTTGTACCGAATTGTAACCGTAAAGGGCAAAACTGTAATTTTTCTGTAACCATTGTAATTTTTAAGTAATAAAAAAACCGCCCTGATGGGCGGCAAATAGAGGTTTTCAGTTGTTTTCAAAATAACGCATAAGATATAAAATCAGCGCCGAGGTCACAATAATAAAAACTGCACCGATAGCGGCGGCAACAGGAGTCCCTAAAAAGTTTTCAATGTTTTCTCCAAGGGTGTATAAAAAATCCATCATAAAGAGCACCTCCGTCTTTAGGATATTTTAACATAAACTATAAAAAACTGCAAGTTTAAATAAAAAATGTTGCAGAGTTAATTTAAAAATGGTATACTTTTTGTAAGTTTAGTTTTGAGGTGATTTTTTTGTCCGGTTACAAAGACAAAATACGAAATTTCAGCATAATTGCCCATATCGACCACGGTAAGTCTACCCTTGCTGATAGGCTTTTAGAGCTTACAAGCGCCGTAAGCCAGAGGGATATGAGCGAGCAGCTGCTTGATAATATGGACATCGAAAAGGAACGCGGCATCACGATTAAGGCAAGAGCAGTCCGACTTGATTACACCGCCGACGATGGAGAGACCTATGTCTTAAACCTTATCGACACTCCGGGGCACGTTGACTTTAACTATGAGGTCTCCCGTTCCCTTGCCGCCTGCGAGGGTGCGCTCTTAGTTGTTGACGCATCGCAGGGAATAGAGGCGCAAACGCTTGCTAACACCTACCTTGCGCTCGAGCACGACCTTGAGATACTTCCCGTTATAAATAAGATAGATCTGCAGTCTGCCGACCCTGAGAGAGTTGCTCGCGAGGTTGAGGATATTATCGGCATTGAGGCTATGGACGCCCCTCGCATTTCGGCAAAAGAGGGCATAAATATAAAGGATGTTTTGGAGCAGATAGTGGCGGGTGTTCCTTCCCCCGAAGGCGACGAAAATGCGCCCCTTTCAGCCCTTATCTTTGACTCGGTTTATGATAGCTATAAAGGCGTCATTGTTTACCTGCGTGTCGTAAACGGCACCTTAAAAGCAGGCGACAAAATAAAAATGATGGCAACAGGCGCGCAGTTCGAGGTCGTCGAATGCGGATATATGGGCGCAAACGATCTTATTCCTAGCAAGGATGGAATAAAGGCCGGCGAGGTAGGTTACCTTACCGCAAGCATTAAAAATGTGCGCGACACCCGCGTCGGCGATACTGTGACCCACACTGAAAGACCTGCAAATGAGGCGCTCCCCGGATATAAAAAGGTAAACCCGATGGTTTTCTCGGGCGTTTATCCCGCCGACGGCGCAAAATATGGCGACCTTCGTGACGCCCTTGAAAAATTACAGCTTAATGACGCGTCCTTTACCTTTGAGCCCGAAACATCGCTTGCATTAGGCTTTGGTTTTCGTTGCGGATTTTTGGGCCTTCTTCATATGGAGATCTTCCAGGAAAGACTTGAGCGCGAATTTAATCTTGATTTAGTTACCACCGCTCCCAGCGTTGTCTATAAGCTTACTATGACAAACGGCGAGGTGCAGTATATCGATAACCCCACAAACTATCCCGATCCTGCCCTAATTGCCGCCGCTGCAGAGCCTATTGTTAAGGCAAGCGTTTACACACCGACAGATTTTATCGGCGCAATTATGGAGCTGTGTCAGGAAAGACGCGGTGTGTTTAAGGATATGAAATATCTCGATGAGGGAAGAGCCGAGCTTCACTACGAGCTTCCCTTAAACGAGATTATTTACGACTTTTTTGATGTACTAAAATCAAGAACACGCGGCTATGCATCCTTTGACTACGAAATGCTTGAATACAGAAACTCAAAGCTTGTAAAGCTTGACATTCTCTTAAACGGCGAAACGGTTGACGCCCTTTCATTTATCGTTCACGCCGACAGCGCCTACACAAGAGCGAGAAAAATGGCGGAAAAACTCAAAGACCACATTCCCCGTCAGCTTTTTGAGGTGCCCATTCAGGCGGCAATCGGCGGCAAGGTCATCGCAAGAGAAACTGTAAGAGCGCTTAGAAAAGATGTTCTTGCAAAGTGCTACGGCGGCGATATTACCCGTAAAAAGAAGCTTCTTGAAAAGCAAAAAGAGGGTAAAAAGAGAATGCGACAGCTCGGCAGCGTAGAGGTTCCGCAGGAAGCCTTTATGGCGGTGCTAAAGCTCGATTAAGTCGCAAATGCGCGAAAATTGTTGACAAACTGTAAACTGTATGGTAATATTCATGTATAATTAAATATTTGTTCGGCCTTGCGCCGAATGATAGAGGCGCGGCTTTCAAAAGTAGCCTGCAGGTTTTAGGGAAATGCCTGCTTGTAAAAGGGGATGCCGCCGAAATCCGAATAGTCAAGTTCCCGCTTGAAAGTCGGGTTGGGCTTGCAGAGAATATCTGCAGGACTGTCACTTTTGTGGAGAGCTATCGGAGAACAAATGTACATTTAGCTGTGAACTCGCAAAAGTTGGGTTCACAGTTTTTTATTTTGAAAGGAGAAAAAACACTTATGAAGGCAAAAAAAATCATACCTAAGGTGCTGATTATCGCTTTCGTTGTAGGCTTTGGCGTGCTTTGCGCATTCACAGGCTCTATTACAAGTCCCGTCGGTACACTTTGGTCGCTGTTTCCCCCTGTAATTGCTATCGGTCTTGCTCTTCTTACCAAAGAGGTTTATTCCTCGCTCTTTATCGGTATCTTAGCAGGCGGACTTTTAGCCACAAACTTTAACCCTATCCACACCATTGATGCCGTAACAACCGACGGATTTATTTCGGCTGTTTCGGGTAGCGCAGGTATCTTTATCTTCCTTGTGCTTCTCGGTATCATCGTTGCCCTCTTTAATAAAGCAGGCGCATCGCAGGCATTTGGCAGCTGGGCTTCTAAGCACATCAAAACAAAGGTGGGCGCCTCTATTGCAACATTTGTTTTCGGTGTACTTATCTTTATTGATGACTACTTTAACTGCCTTACAGTTGGAGCAGTTATGCGCCCCGTAACCGACAAGACAAAGATCTCAAGAGCAAAGCTTGCTTATCTTATTGATGCAACAGCGGCTCCCATTTGTATGATAGCCCCCATTTCTTCCTGGGCAGCAGCAGTTTCTTCCTATGCTCCCGAAGGACAGAGTGGCATCGCCCTCTTTATTCAGGCTATTCCTTACAATTTCTATTCGCTCTTAACCTTTGTTTTCATCATCGCTATCACACTTATGAAGTTTGATTACGGCCCGATGAAATTGCATGAGCAGAATGCTCTTAAAGGCGACCTCTTTACTTCGGGAACAGAAACCGCTTCTGATGAAGAAGCTCCTGCAACAAACAAGGGCAAGGTTATCGACCTTATTGTCCCCATCGTTGTACTTATCGGTATCTGTGTTTTAGCTCTCTTCTATGTTGGAAGATGTATGGGCGAAGAGTGGGTATTTGCTTCTGCAAATTACACAAATGAGCTTAACTTTGTTGACGCATTTTCTAACACCGACGCAACAGTCGGTCTTCCCTGGGGCGGACTTATCGCTCTTATCATAACTATGGTTTATCTCGTTGCACGCCGCCTTGTTTCCTTTAAGGAAGCCATGGCTTGTATCCCCAAGGGCTTTATCGCGATGGTTCCTGCTATCCTTATTCTTACAATGGCAACAACCCTTAAGAATATGACAGGACTTCTCGATTCCTCGGCATTTGTAGAGGGCGCTCTTGCTAACGCTTCGGGACTCAGCGTATTCCTCCCCGCAATTATCTTCCTTGCAGCTTGCGGTATCGCATTTGCAACAGGAACATCTTGGGGAACCTTCGGAATTCTTATTCCTATCGTTCTCAGCATATTCCCCATCGGCGATCCTCTCGGCGTTATGTCAATGTCTGCCTGCCTTGCAGGTGCCGTTTGCGGCGACCACTGCTCGCCCATTTCGGACACAACAATTATGTCCTCGGCAGGCGCAAGATGTGACCATATCAATCACGTTTCAACCCAGATGCCCTATGCCATAACCGTTGCGGCAGTTTCCTTTGTTTCATTTATCATTGCGGCATTTGTAAAGAATGCGGTTATCTCTCTTGCTATCGCGGCTGTTATTATGGTAGCAACCCTGTTTGTTATCAAGGCAGTTACAAATAGGAAAAAGTCCTAAACCTATTATTGAAATTTTCCTCGCTATATAAAAAGCAAGCCATGGGCAAATTTGCCTGTGGCTTGCTTTTTGTGTTATCTTATTTAATCTAAGATAAAATAAATTGAAGATTGGATAAATTATCACCATTGTATTAAAATGCCGATTATGGTAAAATTATCTTAAAAGGCGGTGAAAATATGGGGCATGTAACGGTTGGCAGAAGGTACAGTAAGGATAAGGTTGCTTTTGTCGAGTGTGTCCGCGATGATAAACTTAATAATATTGAAATAAAGGATGAGTGTTTTCTTCTCACGGTTTTGTTTGAGGGAAGCGCCCTTTTCGAGCTTGAGGGGAAAAGGATAGAGGCAATTGCGCCCTGCTTTGTTTGTTTTGATGAAACCGCAAACCCTAAAACAATTTCAAACAACTCAAAGAGCTTTTCTGTTTATTTTCACCCGATGTTTTTAAATGTAAATATGAGCTTTTCGCTCATTCGCTCAGGGTTTTACGGCGATATAGCCCACGCGCACGATATGTTTCTGCTGCGTCCGTTCCTTGAAAAAGAATATGTTATTCCTATAAAGGAAAATCATATCGAGCGAATTGAAGCCGCCTGCGAGGGAATGGAAAGGGAGCTTTCTGAACAAAGGGACTGGTATTGGTCCTGCAGAGGCCGCTCCTATTTTATGGAGATAATTATTGCGCTTGAGCGTATGTACGGAGTTATGGGCCATGGGACAAAGAGAGCCACTTCGGATGATGCTCCCACAATAAAGAACCCGAGGCTCAGAGATGCCGTGCTTTACATAGAGGGACACTATTCACAAGACCTGAGCCTTGCAAGAATTGCGGTCGAGGGCGGGCTTAATCACACCTCGCTGACAAAGCTTTTAAAAGAGGAAACAGGCTTTACCGCGATGGAATACCTTATGAATTACCGCATAAGGATCGCTAAGAAGCAGCTTGCTTTCACCGAAATTCCCGTAAAGGATGTTGCACTTCGTTGCGGCTTTAAAACAGTTCAGCATTTCAGCCGCGTTTTTAAGGCGCAGACAGGCGAAACACCCGCAGATTTCCGCAAAAACGCAGTTCAAAAGCGAAAAGAGGAAATAAAATGAAAGATATAAAATCATT
Organism: Oscillospiraceae bacterium; assembly: GCA_015066115.1. Classification (GTDB taxonomy): domain Bacteria; phylum Bacillota; class Clostridia; order Oscillospirales; family Ruminococcaceae; genus SIG578. The sequence goes on along the minus strand of SVOZ01000002.1, from coordinate 166,035 downwards.
CATTTTAAAAAGCGTTTCTCTGATTTATGCGCTTTTGTCGGCTGTATGGGTTGTTATTTTTTTAAATTTGGTTATGCATTATCCCTTTCCGTCGGTATATACCCCGTTTTATATTGTTGGGGTTTTAGGTTTGATATTCACAGCGGCTTTAAGCATTATTTTATCATTTTTTAAAAAACAGTCGCCAAAGCTTAAAATCGCCCTGCTTATAGGCATAGCTATAACTATTTTGGTTTTTGTGATAATACCGCCTCACAATTATGCCGTGCCTGCCCTTATGCTTTTTGGACCTGTTGTTAAAACAAAACTTTGGTCAGGTTTTTTGATGTATCTTGTGTCTCGCAAGTTTTTTATTGTCATTGCGATAATATTGCTGGTTTTGCTTTTAATTAGAAAAACAAAAAATAATAAAGAGTGTGTTTTATAATGACAGAAACAGGAGCTTTTCAAAACAATTGGGAAAGGCCAAACGAGAAAACCATAAACGGCATTCCGGTTTCCCGGATGCATAAGCTTATAGAAAAGAACAGCGACAGATATGTTGGAATATTTGAAAAAAACGAGGATAAAAAGGTTTTTGCTAACCTAAACTTTGCGGCAATGTTTTTCTCAATTTATTGGTTCTTCTATCGAAAAATGTATCTTTACGGAATAATATTTTTAATTGCCGCAACCGCACTTTCTTTTGTATCAGAGGTCGTTGTTACTGCTTTCTTTGCAGATGACCTTGCAAGTATTGCGCAGGAATACACCGAGCTCGAAGAGAAGCTAAAATCGGGCGAGATCAGCGATCAGGAAGTTATCCTGCCGTCAAAAGTAAAATATAACGCTTATGAGTCTAAAATGAAGAGTCTGCAGTTAAAAACAGAGGCGGTGATGGCAAAAGTCGGCTTAATATCTTTTGTTGTCACCTTCATAATCAGGCTTGTGCCGGGATTGTTTGCCGACTGCATTTATCGTCACCATCTGCTTACAAACGGTGAAAAAGCAGGTGGCGGAGTTTCAAAAAAAGCCGTGCTGATAGTAATCGCGGTCGAGCTTGTTTTGGGCATTCTGATTTAATAGTGGAGGTAAAGTTGTGAAAAAGAGCCTTATAGCTTTAGCTTGCGGAATGCTTTTGGTGGTTGTCGGAGTGCTTATGCCCTTGATACTTTTTTTGACTGTGGTAAATAGGGCAGATGCAAGCGCTGGCATAATAGGTGGAGCTGATGGCCCCACAGCAATCTTTCTCACCCCGCAGCTTTTTTCTTCCTCACTGTTTGCAGTTTTGATTTGGATTGGCTCAGCTCTTATTATATCTGCTCTTTTTTGTCTTGTTTTCCGCAAAACCGTAAAAGAGCATTGCGGTAAAAAAACAAGCCTGCTTTCGCTTATCTTGTCTGCGGACATAGCATTTGGAGCCTATTGTTTTATGATTTGGCTGGCAATTGTTATCTTTAATTCTGTTAAGGTCTTTCCAATTGCCCGAGCTTTAAGCATTATATTTGGAGTTTTGAGCTTTGTCGCGGCGGTTTTGCTCTTGATTTTGTACATAAGAGAGCGCAAAAAAAGGCCATCTGCAAAAGGCGTTGTTATTGATATATTGCTTTTGATTTTGTGCCTTGTTCCGATTTTTAAGGTTTATGAATTTTTGCATAAGCTGATTTTTTAATATTTGTAATAACAGAAAAAACACCATAGACTCAAAAATAGAGCCTATGGTGTTTTAATTTATTTGGTAACAAAAATTTGTAAGCCTTGGTGCAAAATGTGACAGAATCCAAACACAAACCGGCCTCAAACCTTGTAGCCTGAGTTTTCAAGCTTTTCAACGATTTTTATAAATCGTCCTGCGTCCTCGCGGCCGATAATTTCAATAACGTTTTTTGCAACATCCAAAGAGGAATTGTGAACCTCTAAAAACACATCAAGCTTTTCTTTTATGCATTTGACATAAACGGTCCTCTTGTCCTCTATGCCTTGGCATCGGGCAAGCAAACCTTTTTCCTCAAGGGCTGAAATGGTTCTGTTGGCAAGAGACTTGAGCATACCCGTTTCGGTAACGATCTCTTTAACCGAAGTAAGCCCCTCGCCGTCCTCAAGATAGCGGTTGTACAAGATCAGCATAACAGTCGCTTCGTTGTACATAAGCCCTTTTGTTATTCTGTTGTTTTTAAGTATTCCCGATAGTTTTACCCACGCCATTAAAAGACGTGCCTCTGTTGTCGATTGTGACATAGCCGTTCCTCCTACTAAAAGTTCACAAAGTGAACAAACAAAGTATACATCACTTTGCAAGAAATGTCAATAGCAAAGATGGAATATGTCGATTTTTGCCGCATTCTACCGACAGTAGAGAGAATTTCATCAATTCTACCTGCCGTTTTTTAACGGTGTAGCGGCTGTGCGTGTAAGTAGGTTGAGTTAAAAGACAAAGCAGGGATATAATAACGGCAAAGAAAACTTTTGGAGGCTAATATGACAAGAACTAAGCTTTGTGACAGACCCTTTGTGAGCTATACCCGCGGCGAAGAAATCTTTAATAGTGTATCGCATATAGTGGGCGGCGCTTTTGGAATAATTGCGCTGATTTCCTGCATTATCGTGGCGGCACTTAAAGGCGATGCGTGGGGAATTGTCGGCAGTGCAATTTACGGCGCCTCGATTGTCTGCCTATATAGCGTTTCAAGCATTTACCATGCACTCAATAAAAATATAGGCAAAAAGGTTATGCAGGTCATTGACCACTGCACCATTTATTTTTTGATCGGCGGAACCTACACCCCGATTTTGCTGTGTTCTATAAGAGAGGTTTCGCCTGCTTGGGCGTGGACTATTTTCGGCATTGTCTGGACATGTGCCGCCATAGCGGCAACCTTTACCGCAATTGACCTTAAAAAATACGAAAAGCTTTCTATGATCTGCTATATAGCAATGGGCTGGTGCATTGTTATAGCCTTTAAAACGGCGATAGAGGCCCTCGACCTTGCAGGATTTATCTGGCTGCTTGCAGGCGGCATATCCTACACAGTCGGGGCGGTGCTGTACGGACTTGGCAAAAAACGTCGCTATATGCATTCGGTGTTTCACATTTTTGTTGTGCTGGGAAGCATTATGCAGTATATCTGCATTATTTTCTATGTCCTTTAATTAAGGTTGCCTTTTTTCATTTTTTGCTGTATAATTATGGCATTACTGAAATTCGGAGGGTATTATGAAAAAAGGTAACGCCTTGGCGCTGCTTCCAATAGCGGTGTTTTTAGTTTTGTATCTCGGTCTCGGAATTGTTTTTGAATATGTTTTAAAGGTGCCGATGGGTTTTTACAATATTTCAATTGTGGTAACCTTTTTGGCGGCTTTGCTTGTTGCTTGCCTGCAAAATAAAAACCTAAGCTTTGATGAAAAGCTTGAGATAATGGGCAAGGGCGTTGGCGATAAGAATATCATAACAATGCTTTTAATTTTCCTTGAAGCAGGAATTTTTGTCGGCGTTGTTGGCAGAGGCAGCGCAGAAAGTGTTGCCTACTTTATGCTTTCAACCATCCCTGCTGAGTTCTCGGTTGCGGTTTTGTTTGTGGTAAGCTGTTTTGTTTCGGTCGCAATGGGAACCTCTGTCGGAACAATAACCCTTATTGTGCCTATTGCCGTTGCTGTTTCATCGGCTTCGGGATTTTCTCTGCCGCTTTGCATTGGCTCTGTAATGGGTGGAGCTATGTTCGGCGATAACCTTTCCTTTATTTCGGATACTACTATCGCCGCCTGTAACGGTCAGGGCTGTAAAATGAAGGATAAATTCAGGGAAAACTTTAAAATTGCCCTGCCTGCCGCTATTGCGACCCTTGTTTTGATTCTTGCTCTGTCGCTCAGCAGCGATATTTCGGGCAGAATTGAGCATGAATATAACCTTGTTCAGATAATTCCCTATGTTCTTGTGCTTGTCGGCGGAATCGTCGGAATAAATGTTTTTGTTGTGCTTCTTGTCGGTATAGTTTCTGGAGCGGCTATAATGCTCTTTACAGGCACCGCCGCCACAGACCTTTTTGCATCAATGGGAAGCGGAGCGGCAGGAATGTTTGAAACCTCGATGGTTGCAATTTTGGTTTCGGCTATCTGTGCCCTTATCAGAGAGCATGGCGGTTTTGATGCACTGCTTTATGCCTGCCGTAAAATTTTTAAGGGCAAAAAGAGCGGTCAGCTTGGAATGGGAATGCTTGTCGGCGTTATGGATGTGGCAACTGCCAATAACACCGTTGCAATAGTTATGGCAAACCCCATAGCCGCCGAAATGGCAAAAAACTATGACGTCACTCCCCGAAAAACCGCCTCAATTTTAGACACCTTCTCCTGCATATTCCAGGGAATACTGCCCTACGGTGCGCAGATGTTAGTTGCTATAACAGCCGCCGCCGAGCTTGGAAAAACGGTTTCGGCATTCGATATTATCCCGTTTTTGTTCTATCCGTTGCTGCTTCTTGTTTCCTCGCTTGTGTTTATATTTTTAATTCCCGATAAAAAACAAAGCAAGTAAACAAAATACCGCCCATACGGGCGGTTTTTTTACTGCTTTTCCTCTTGTGCTAATTTTTCTTGCTCCTCAGGGAACATCACATACGCGTCTTCTGCCTCGTTTTGAGCCTTGTAGATGATTTCTTTAACAGAACCTGCATCAAGCTGGTCTATGTTATCAAAAATATCGCACATTGCAGAAAATAAAATGAAATATGGCTTTTTGTATTCATCCATTTTTATCACCTCAATTGGTATTATAATACATTTGCAATGCAATTGCAATATTTATTTTAGTATTTTTTGTAATACAATTATATTATAATAATATATTACAGAGGTGTTATAATGGGTAGATTTAAAATCCCACAAAATTCGCCGACAGTAAACAAAACAGTTCGTTTCCCCGAGGATGTTGTATCCGCAGTTGAAAAAGAAATTGTAGGAAAAGATTGTACATTTTCAGCATTTGTTATTGCGGCAGTTAGGGCTGCGCTTGAGGATTTAAAGGAAGAGCAATAAAATCAAAACCGCCCGGAAGGGCGGTTTTTGTTTTGCCATGAAACATCCGCACTAAAACATGAAATAAAACATTGCACATAACAAAAAGCCTTGTGGTTTCTTGCGCTCATGGAAGCGCGGGCACATCCTTTCTCTCTCGCAAGAGAAAGGATGCAAAGAGTGCGTAGTAGAGGGGCGCGCCCCTGAACATCGGGTTTTCACGCTTTATCAAATCTGTTTTGCATCTGTTTACGCAAAACAAGGCTTATTTAAAACGAAAAAGACATCTCCGATGTTCTTACCCCTATATAAACCCAACCGCCTGCCAAAATCACCACGTATATAATAATGTAAAACATATTGACAAAATATTACATTTATTGTACTATTGTATTATAGAAGTAGTACAGTATAAAGAAAGGAGGGATAAAATGGTTTGGAAGCTTGATAAAAGCCGTCCTCTGTGTCCGCAGATATATGAGCATATCTGCGTAAGAATTGCGTGCGGAGAATTAAATCCTAACGAAAGAATCAGCTCTGTGAGAGAGGTTGCGCTTCAGGCAGGGGTCAATCCAAACACAGTTCAAAAGGCATTTGAAGGTCTTGAGCAGTCGGGCCTTATTTATTCGGTAAGGGGCTCGGGATGGTATGTAGCAGATAATAGAGAAACTGCCGAGGGAATAGTTAAAACACTTATCCGAAGCAAAACAGCAGCATTTGTAAAGGATATGCAGGGCTACGGAATGTCTCTCGACGATATAAAGAAACACATAGAGGAGTGGTGAACGTGAGTGAAATTTTAAGATGCCAAGGCGTTACTAAAAAATACGGCAGTCTTGTTGCGGTAAATAATCTTTCACTTTCCATTGAAAGCGGAAAAATAGTCGGCCTTTTAGGGCCAAACGGAAGTGGAAAAACGACCCTTATCAAAATGATAAACGGCCTTTTGCAGCCAAACGAGGGCGAGATAACCGTTTGCGGACAAAAAATAGGGGTGGAAACCAAAAAGCTTGTTTCCTATCTGCCAGATAATAACTTTTTGATCGACAGTATGACGGTTAAGCAGATAGTTGAGATGTTTGCCGATTTTTACAGCGACTTCAGAAGCGAGCTTGCATATTCAATGCTTGAAAGGCTTGGAGTTGACAAAAAAAGAAAACTCAAAACCCTTTCAAAAGGAAATAAAGAAAAGGTTTCGCTGATTTTGGTTATGAGCCGAAATGCCCTTTTGTATGTCCTTGACGAGCCTATCGCAGGCGTTGACCCTGCAACAAGGGATTACATTATTTCAACCATTATAAACAACTACAATCCCGAAGCCTCGGTTATCATTTCGACCCACCTTATTTCCGATATTGAAGAGGTGCTCGATGATGTTATATTCATCCGTCAGGGCAGTGTGATACTGCACAAGAGCGCCGACACAATCCGCGAGGAAACCGGCCGAAGCGTAGATATGCTGTTTAGGGAGGCATTCAGATGGTAAAGAAACTGTTTAAATACGAAATTATAGCTTATTTCAAAAGACTATTGCCGTTTTACATCATTCTTATGTCGGTTGCGGCATTTTCAAGGATCATTCAGTCGATGGAAATGGATTTCTTTGTTTTCGACATTGTTTATGGTTCATCCCTTTTTGTGTATGGAATAACCGTTGTCGCCTGCGAGGCTATGATAGTTATAACTGCGATAACGCGCTTTTACAAAAATCTGTTCACAGCAGAGGGCTATTTAAGCTTTACCCTGCCTGTAACTGCAAGCCAGCATATTTTTGTAAAATTGTTTACCGTTTTGCTGTTTGCGGCCGCAAACACAGTTTTAGTAACGGCTTCGTTTGCTATTGTAACGGCAGGAGAGCTTGGAGTAGAGATCTACAAAGCAGCAGTCTATCTTATGGAAAAGCTTTTTGAGATAGGACAGGGACACACCCCGTTTTATTTTGTCGAGGCCGCTTTGCTTTTGTTTGTCAGCTTCTGCTTTAACTATCTTGTTTATTATTCCTGCATCACCATAGGTCAGCTTGCAAAGAAAAACAGGGTGCTTGCCGCATTTGGAGTTTATTTTGGCTATAGCCTTGCAGGTCAGATTATCGGCACCATAGTTACCATCGTTTTCAGTGCAGTCAGCTTGTCAGAAGGCTTTGAAAAAATGGTGAAATATGTAACAAAGAATGTAACGCTTTTTATACATATCGGTCTTTTGGGAGCAACCCTTATAACGTTTGGCTTGGCGGTTGCGCTCTTCTTTATAAACAAGTTTATTATAACCAAAAAGCTTAACCTTGAATAAGTGGGGTGACCTTATGAAAAAAACCATAAAAAAACTGCTTGTGATTGCTCTTGCGGTGGGTATGTGTTTTGTGCTTTGCTCTTGCGACTTTATCAGGGAAATGAGAAAATCGTGGGCATATTACACAGATGAAACAAAAGAGAAAATAATTTTTCACGATAAAATTTATCTGCCGATTGACGATGAAAGATTAGAAGAGTATTTCATTAAAACAGATAACCTTGGCTCAGTAAGCCAAAAAGATGTTCCGCTGCTTCTCTCATCCGTTTTCGGAGATGAAATGTGGTACAACAGCAATAAAACCATAATCGAAGCTGTTCGCCAAGACAGTGAAAATGAGATTTATTGCAGAGAGGATTATGTAGACGAGCTTATGGCTTTTCTTGATAATCCCGTTATGGATCGTTACTGTTTTGACGCTATAGATTTTGAAACCCTTGAATTTGAAACAAAGGTGCTTAGTGAGGATGCCGTTAAATTGATAAATGATATAATCTTAACCGGCAAGCCTTATGAAGATAATTATGACTATGACGATATCAATTACATAGTAATGCTTGATGAATGCGATAAGGATGGTACTTTTACAAATGGCTATATTAATGTCTGGGAAATGACAGACGGAAGATATGTTATTTACACATCTGTTTACCGCGACGGAAATAGCGAATATGAAGATTTCTGCATTGATGTACCGAAGGAAAACAGTCTGCTCTTTAAGGAAATTTTCGAGCTGAGCGGATATAGTGAAGAGGTTGAACTTTGGTAATATATATTTATATATATATTAAACAAAATGTCCTCGCATTTTGGGCGAAAAAAGAGGCAGCGGATTTATCCGTCTGCCTCTTCGCTTTTTTTGTGTGATGGTAGCTGGGAAAGAATGATTGCCGCAAACATTATGATGCAGCCGAGCGTTTCTCTGATGGTAAACCTCTCGCCAACTAAAACAACCCCTGCAAGCGCCGCAAAAACCGATTCAAGACTCATTAAAATGGATGCGACCGTTGGGTTTTTGGAATATTGCTGACCGATTATCTGTAAGGTGTAGCCTGCGCCGCAGGACATAACACCGAGATATAAAAGATAGGGCATCGCCTTTAAAATTTGGTCGGTGGATGGTTTTTCAAAAATGAACATAAGCACAAGCGAAAGCACTCCGCAGATAAAGAACTGAAGCGCCGATAGCTTTACTCCGTCAACCCTGTCGGCGTATTTGTCTATGCAGAGGATCTGTAGGGCAAATGCAAAGGCACAGCATAGCACAACCGCGTCGCCTATGTAAATTTCGCCTGCACCTGAGCCGAGGCAGAGAAGACACATTCCAACCGTTGCCAAAACGACCGCCAGCCACACAGAAAGGCTTGCCCGCTTTTTAAAAAATATCGAAATTATCGGAACTATAACAACATAAAGTGCCGTGATAAACCCTGTTCTGCCCGAAGCGGCGGCGCCGTCGGGATAAAGCGCAATTCCAAATTGCTGAAAGTTTGTCGCAATGCAAAGAAAAATGCCGCAAAGCAGAGAACAAACTAAAAGATCGCACCGCTCTTTAGGGGTCTTCTCTAAAATCGGCCTGCCGCTTTTTTTGGACATAACCATAATAAGCGGCGTCAGTGCCGCCGTTCCGATAAGTGAACGGATTCCGTTTATTGAAAAGGGGGAAAGATGCAGAGCGGCGAGGTCCTGCATAACAAATGAGATTCCCCAAACAAATGCCGCTAAAACAAGAAGTAGATTGCCTTTTAAATTTCTGCTCATATTATCACCGTTTAAATTTTAAGCTCTCCGTTTTCAAGCATTTTTTGCGCCGCTAAAAGCACTCCGAGCATACCTGCGTCAAAGGAGAGAGCACCCTGCATCCAAACGGCAAAAGGCTCTCGTAAAGGTGCGTCTGCCGATAATTCGACCGAGGCGCCCATTGTAAATGTGCCCGCCGCCATAATAACCTCGCTGTCATATCCCGGCATAGCCCAAGGCTCAGGGGTTACAAATGAGTCAATAGGCGCGCCTGCCTGAATTCCGCGGCAAAAGGCACAAAGCTTTTCCTTGTTTTCAAGCAGCAGACACTGAACGATGTCGGCTCTCTTCTCATCTGGAGCGGGAGTTGCTTCAAAGCCTAACTTCGAGAAAAACTGCGAGGCAAAAATCGCCGTTTTAACAGCGTTGCAAACGGTTTGCGGAGCAAAGAAAAGCCCTAAAAAGAGCTCTCTGTTCATATCCAGAGTACAGCCTATCTCTTTGCCGACTCCGACATAGCAAAGCCTGTCGGCACACATTTGAACAAGGTCCTTTTTACCCGCGACATAGCCGCCTGTTCTGGCAATTCCGCCGCCTGCATTTTTTATAAGCGAGCCTATAATAAGGTCGGCGCCGTAATCGGTCGGCTCTTCTGTGTCAACAAATTCGCAGTAGCAGTTGTCAACAACTATGTAAGCAGTGCTATTTACTTCTCTTACAGCGTTAATTATCTCTTTTGTCTGCTCGCTTGTAAAAGATGGGCGCAGGCTGTAGCCGCGCGAGCGCTGAATATAGGCGATTTTTATGTCAGATCGGCAGGCCTCTTTAATGGCATCTAAATCGTACATTCCGTCTTCTTTAAGCGCAACCTCACTGTATTTTATGCCAAAATCAATAAGCGAGCCATCGCCCTTTTTGCCGCCTAAACCGATAACGGCGTGAAGGGTGTCGTAAGGGGTTCCTGTGAGAGAAACCATAGCATCGCCTGGGCGCAAAAGCGCCGAGAGCGCCACAGAAATAGTGTGGGTGCCCGACATAAAATTAAAGCGAACTAAAGCATCCTCAGACCCGACAATTTTAGCAAAAACTGCGTCCAGCGCATTTCTGCCGCTGTCATCGTAGCCGTAGCCGGTAGTTCCGATAAGATGCGCCGCCGAAACTCCAACAGAAGTGAAGGCGCTCATAACCTTTGTCTGATTTACAAGGCGGATCTTGTCCGCCTTTTTAAACTGTTCGTCGCAGTCCTTTAAAACCAGCTCCGATAAATCATAGAGCCGCTCGTCAATTTTGTAGTAATCTTTCCAGTCCATCAAAAATCATCCTTTATCATTAATAAACCAAATCCGCGGCTTTTTTTAAAGCCGATTTTTTTGTATAAAACCTCTGCCGCAGGAGATGTGCAGAAAAGGGCAGGAGTAAAGCCCTTGTCCTTTAAGTGCCTGCAAACCTCGCTTACAAGCTGTGAGCCAAATTTTCTTCTGCGAAAATCGGGTAAGACAGCAACATCCGAAATTATGGCGAGCTTTTCAAAAACGTGAAGCACCGCCGCAACAGAAACGGTTTTCCCCTCATATTCGCTGATAAAAAGCTCGGCAGGTAAGTTTTTGCGGTAAAAATAATCGCAATAGTAGCTTTCAAAAGATGTGTCGCTGTAAGCCTCACTCGAGCGCTTTAAAATCTCAAAAAACTCCTTAACATTCTCGGTTTTTTTAACACTGCAATCTCTAATAAAGCACTTTGCATCGCCTTTTAAGATATAGGCACTTCCAAAAACCGCCTTGGAAGAGAGTCTTCTTCTGATTTTTTGCGCAAAAGAGGTGTCAATTTCAAGGAATTTTGCACCGGATGAGTTAAAGGCAAAAAAATCAGCAAGTTCGTCAAAATTCGGCTTTTTAAAAAAACAAGCCGTTGCACTCTGTGCGTATACACATATAAATCCTGCTGTTTTGCCTCTGTTTGTCACCTCAAAAAGAGAGCACAGAGCGTGTGGCGAAAAGCAGGCTGCGTTTGCATAAAGCCTGCAAAACAAAGGATCGCTTTTCTGCCTTTGGCTGAGCCTTTTTGAAAAAAGCTCAAGCCTTTCAAAAGTAATCTGACTTATCATAGCTCTTTTATCTCAGGCAAAAGCGCCAAAACAAGAGCGTAAACCGAATTTAAGTCCTCAGAAGCAATAACGCTGTTTGGCGAGTGAATATATCGGCAAGGCAGGGAAATTGCCGCTGTGCGAACGCCGCCCGCGATTTTGTGAATGCTTGCAGAGTCGTTTGCGCCTGCAACCGCTCTTTTGACCTGTGCAGGAATGTTGTTATCCTCTGCGGTTTTTAAAATGAGGTTAAAAAGCTCTCTGTCGTAGGCGCATCCGCGGTCCATAAAGGAAACAACGCCGCCTTTATTAAGGTTGCAAACGGTCTTTTCGTCGGGAATATCGTTTACGTCGCAGGCGGTGGTCGAGTCGATCACAATTGCAATGTCTGGCTTTATTGCTGATGCCGCAATCTGCGCGCCTCTAAGACCTATCTCCTCCTGAACTGTGAAAACGGCGGTTATGTCGCAGGCAAGCTCGCTCTTAAGAAGCTTTATCAAAACGGCACAGCCGCACCTGTCATCTAAAGCGCGCGACATAATTTTGCCGCCGCCGAAATTTACAAAATCGCCTGTTAAGGTGCCGCAGTCGCCGAGTGAAACGTTTAAAAGAGCGTCCTCTTTAGACTCTGCGCCGATATTTATATAAAGCTCGTCCTCTTTTAAAACAGCAGAGGACCTTTCTTTTGAAAGCAGGTGCGGCGGCACAGTTCCTATAACACCGCAAACAAGCTCTTTTTTGCCGCAGATACAAACCTTTTTGCCAAGGAAAATGCGCTCGTCTATTCCGCCGACGCTTGCGAATTTTAAAAGTCCATCGTCGGTCACACTTGTTATAACAAAGCCGACCTCGTCCATATGAGCGGCTATCATTATCTTGCTTTTAGCGGCCGTTTTTCCTCGCTTTTGGCATATTAAGTTTCCTGCAAGGTCGGTGTAGACCTTGTCGCAAAATGGCTCAACCTCGTTTTTTATAATTGAGCAAAGCCTTTTTTCATCTCCCGAAACGGCAATGGGAGCGCAGAGCTTTTCTAATGTTTTAAGCAACCCGGTCCACCTCCTTAATATAGCCTTCTATTATGTCTGCAATGCTGTAAAGGTCGCGCAGATCAAGCATTTCAACCGCAGAATGCATATTAAGAAGCGGAAAAGAAATAAGCGCGCAGTTAGCTCCGCCTGCCCTTAGAGAAAGCCTGTCGGCATTTGTTCCTGTAAGGTCGGGGAGAATTTCGTGCTGTAATGGAATGTCGTTTTTCACAGCGATATTTTCAAGCGCGTCCGTTAAAGAGCGCGATAGCACAGGTGAGTGCCCGAGCATAGCGCCTTTTGCCATTTTGCCCGTCTTTTCTAAGGGACAGCCGACATAGCTTGCAAAGCTTGCATCAACGCAGATAATTGCATCAGCCGCCTTTTCTGCGGCGGCGGCGCCTCTAAGACCAAGCTCCTCCTGAACGCTTAAAAGAAGGGTTACCTCTGTGTTTTTAAGCTCTGTGAGTTTGTTTAAAACATAGAGCAAAACTGCTACGCCTGCCTTGTTGTCAAGTCCTGCTGAGCAAACTTTATTTTCATTTAAGAGCATAAAATTGCTCTTTACGCAAACAAAGTCGCCGCGAGAAACAAGAGCGCATACCTCATCCTTTGAAAGACCCGTGTCAATGGCAAGGTCCTCTGTTTTTACATATTTGTCGCGGTCGCCTTCTTTTTGCAGATGGGGTGGGATGGCGCCAAAAACTCCGTTGAGAGTTTGCTTGCCGAAAACCTCAACCCGCTCGCCGTAAAGGGTGCGTGCGTCAATTCCGCCAACAGCGGCAACCTTGAGAAAGCCGTTACTGCAAATGTCGGTTACAACAAAACCTATCTGGTCACAGTGGGCATCAAGCAAAACAGAGTGCTCGGCGCCTTGCGGGCCGAGCTTTATATATGTGTTTCCTATTTTGTCGCGCTGGGTAGAGGAGCCCTTTGGCAAAAGCGCCGAGAGCGCGCCGAAAAATGTGTTTTCGTTTCCCGAAACGGCCTTTTCAGAGCAAACCGCTTTAAGAATTTCAATTAACTCCATTTTAAAACCTTCTCTTACAGGTCGCAGACAAGCTTTTTAAAGTGCTTTCCGCGCTCCTCGAAATTTTTGTATTTATCAAAGCTTGCAGAGGCAGGGCTCATTAAAACAACATCGCCGTCCTTTGCTCTTGCCCCTGCAAGAGAAACAGCCTTTTCCATATCACTAACTCTAACGGTTTCAACGCTTGAGCCGATCTCTTTTAGAGCGGCTTCGATTTTTTCGGCGGTGTTTCCCATGGTGATAAGAAGCTTTACCCTCTCGTCAATATAAGGCGCAAGAGGCGCGTATGGAATGTTTTTGTCGTATCCGCCGGCAATTAAAATAACCTTGTCTTTAAATGATTTTAAGCCTGCGATGGTTCGCGTCGGAGAAGAGGCAATCGAGTCGTTGTAATAGCGAACCCCATCGAGTTCCCTTACAAGCTCTATTCTGTGCTCGACTCCGCCAAACTCGCGGGCAACCTTTTTAATAACCTCACGGCCAACCTCACTGCCAACCGCCGCAATAGCGGTAAGATAATTTTCAACATTGTGCTCGCCGGGTATTTTTATCTCGCTCTTGTGCATGATTTTGTGAATCCCGTCGTGATCCTTAAGCATTATGTCGCCGCCTTGCGAGAGAAAAGCACCTGTGATGTTGGAGGCGGAAAGAAAATCCTGTCCGCGCGAATAAGAAAACCATTCAACACTTCCTCTTGCCTCATCGCGCATTGCGCGGGTTATGTCGTTGTCGCGGTTTAAAATAAGGCGCGAAAAGCCGTTTTGATGGGCAAAAATATTTTTCTTGGAGTCAATGTATTCCTGCATATCTGCGTGCACATCAAGATGATTGGGCGCAACGTTTGTGATAACTGCAACATCGCCGCTTTGGCGCATTGAAATGAGCTGAAAACTCGACAGCTCAACAACGGCACAGTCATCCTTTGAAATTTGGTCGCAAATAGGAAGAAGAGCTCTGCCAAGGTTTCCGCCGAGATGCACCTTTTTGCCCGACTCTGTAAGCATACGGGCGATAAGATTTGAGGTGGTGGTTTTGCCGTCGCTTCCTGTTATGGCATATATTTTGCAGGGGCAAAGCTCAAAAAAGAGCTCCATCTCGCTTGTTATGCAAACTCCTCTTTGCCTTAGATTTCTGAGAGCAGGATGATTAAAATACATTCCCGGAGTTCTGAAAACTATGTCGGCATCAATGTTGTTAAGATACTCCTTACCACAGCTTAAGATAACCCCAAGTCCTTTAAGTTCCTTGGCCTCTGGAATGTTTTCTTCACTGCGCTTGTCACAAAGGGTGACCTGAGCGCCGCAGGCGGCAGTTTTTTTAATAAGCTCGCTATGGCTTACCCCTATTCCGATAAAGGCAACCTTTTTGCCCTTTATCTTTTTGTAAAAATCCTGAATATCACAAAACAACACCTAAAAACACTCCTTTTTGTCGTTTTCCTTAAGAGCGGGCCTGTGGCTCTCGGCCGAAAGGTCGGCTGTAAATTTCTTAATGACATATATGATAACAGCGGCATTTATAATGCTGAGAAGTTCGAGTTTTATAAAGAGATTTGAGAAAAGATATGCGCTGTAAACGCAAAATCCTGTCAGTATAATTACAGGCGCAACATAAATTCTGTCTTTGTGAAGCAGCACATAGATAACAGAAAGCGCCTCGGCAAGATAGAAATATCGCTCGTGCATTCTCGGAAGCAGAAATGGGAGAAGCAGAGTGAAAATAAAGGCACAGTCAAATAAAAGCTTGTCTGTAAGCTTATCGCGGTTTAAATAAACATAAACCCCGAAAGCAACAATTACGCCGCCTGCTAAAAACAGCGCGGCGGTTCCGAAAACCTCAAAGCCGTAATCGCTCTGCGAAAAAAGCGCCCAGAGTGACGGGCAGTTTAGGGTGAGTGAGGGATAGCTCGAGGTCTGGTCGACGTAAATTGAAAGTGTGTTATAAAAGCTTCGGCCGCAAAGGATGGCAGGAAGCAAGGTTGCAAAAAACGCAATGGGAAAAGCAGTCAGATGTTTTAACGATATTTTATGTTTTAAAACGAGGAATATGATAATGGGAAGAATAAAAATACTCTGCATTTTAAAGGAAAATGCAAGTGCAAATAAACTGACCGACCAAATTGGGCGGCGTGAAAGCGCTAAATATAGCGCCCAGACGCAGAGAGCGGCATAAATTCCGTCGCACTGGCCCCAGTAAGCTGAGTTTAAAAACAGGGTTGGAACAAACAGTGAGGCGGTGAAAGCGGCAATAACTGCGCCGTCGCCCTTAATAAAGAGCGAAACAAGCTTAACGGCTCCAAGCGCCAGCACAAAATCAAATATAACAGAAAGCAGCTTTATCAAATAAAGATCATAAAGCGGAAGCCTTGAAACTAAAAACAAAAAGTAAAGATAAGGCATATTATAGTCGCCGATCGGGGTCGTTATGGGCTCAACACCGTTTAGCGAACGCATCTGAGAAAGCCACTGGCTTAAAAATACATTGTAATCGCGCGATTGATGGTCAAATAAATAAAACCTTAATGCAAGCGCCGCCGCAATTATTGCAAGCAGGGCAATGTAGGTTATATCGGAGCTTATTTTAACCTTGAAGTTTAAAAACAGGCAGCTAAGAAGCAAAATTGCAAGGCAGGATATAACAAGGAAAACGCCGTCGGCCGCGTTTGGAAGAGAAAGGGTCTGCATTGGCCCAAAAACGAAAAAAGCCGCAAAAACAACAGCCACCATAGCCGAAAATATTATTCGGATGATGGGTGAGCTTTCGCAGCGGTTTTTTAAAGGTGCAGCGTTTTGCATAATAAAATTGCTCCTTTTCAGCCTTTTGCGGCGGAGTGCCTTATCCACTCCGCCGCAAAGGGTAACTTTTATTTTACATCAAAAGCAAAGATGTGGCTCTTATCTTCTCCCCAACTTAAAACGGGGGTAAGGCGCACTGCAACAGCCTCTACATCGGTCTTGTGCAGGCAGAGGCGGTGATAGTTGTTTGAAACGTCGGCAATGGTGACCACTTCGCCGTTTGCAAGCTCGGCTTCGATCTTGTAAGCCTTGGTCATTGTTTTGGGAACATATGAGGGGACAAAGCTTAAGGGACGGTTGTGTATCATATCTCTCTGAAGCTTTACCTCGCCTTCGGGAAGAGTCTTGCGATTTAGGTCGCTATCAAAAACGATTCTTATCTCAGAAAGCTTTTGAGGAGCAGAAAATCTGTACTCGATAGCCTTGTCTAAATCGGCGTAAACCCCGTTATCCTCATCATCAATAGGACGATCAAAGCCGTTTCTTAGGTTTTCTGCATTTTCGGCATCGCAAATAAGCTCTGCGCCGCTTGTAATATCGGAAACAGTGCGGCGGTTAAATGGAAGATAGCAGTCGTCATACATAAGTGTTTCCTTAAGCTCGGAAACATATCCCTTGGTGTAGACTTCTCGGGGAGTGATCGCATTTTTAACAGCGATGCTTGCGGCTGTTCCTGCCGCCTGACCTAAGGTGGCGCAGGTGAGCATAACTCTTGTTGAGCTTAATGCTGAGTGGGTAACGCTGATGTTACGGCCTGCAAACATAAGGTTTTCAATGTTTTTAGAATATAAACAGCGGTAAGGAATTCCGTAAGGCGAGGGAGCGGGATGGAAGATTGTCGGAGGCTCGTCTGTTCTGAAAGCCATGGGATGATGGTCGTCCATTTTCCAGCCGCCGTAAGCGATAATATCTTCAAATCTGCCCTCGGCTCTGACATCGTTCTGGGTCATAATATAATCTCCGACGTATCTGCGGCTTTCACGCTTGCCAGGGAGAATGCCCATCCAGTCAAGATGCCAGTTACGGTTTTTCTCAGCAACAACGGGATCGTTTTTGCAGTAATCCCACATTCCGTAGGCAACCGATAAAAGCTCGTTTCGAAGTTCCTCGGTGTCCTCAATGGTGTTGCCCATTCCGCCGAGCTCTAAAAACCAGAAGTTTTCGCTGGGGTCAGATAAATCGGGACGGCGGGTAAGCTTTGCGTGCTCGTATTTCTCCGCCCAAACGGGAGGAATAAAATATGAAGGCTCATTTGTTTCTCTTGCCTGAATTAAGCAGCTCATTCCCATTGTATGACTGTCAGATGTTTCGGGAGCAATGCTTTCGTCAAATTCGCCTCTTGCTTCTCTGCCGTGACGGTACTCGGCATTTGTCAAGGGTGCGAGAATGCTGTCGCCCGAGCAGTCGATAAATATTTTGGCATTTACCTTATGAAACTGCTGTGTGGTGGTCTGCCAGCCTGTGATTGAAGCTATTTTGCCGTTTTCGCAGTCGGCATCCATGCAACTGCAGTTTAAGAGCATAGTAATATTCTTCTCAAGATAGATCTTTTCAAACAATATAGAATCCCAGATGCTGAAGTTTTTTTCGGGATTGCGATAGAAATTGTCCATTTCGATCTCTTCACAAATTCCGGTTTCGCGCTTGTTTTCGCCTCTTGCTCCGCAAAGCCACATGCGGATTTCGCTCGAGGCATTTCCGCCAAACATCGGACGATCCTGCATAATTGCGACCTTTGAGCCGTGACGAGCGGCAGAAACTGCGGCACAAAGACCGGAAAGTCCTCCGCCGACAACGCAAATGTCAACGTCGTGAGAGATAGTTTTGAGATTTGCCATAATTTAAGTCTCCTTTACCAAAAATGCTGAAAAATAAACAATAGAGAGGTGTCAAAACTCTTTGATTTTGACAAGCTTTTAACAAGCACACTACCTCATTGTCATTATAACATAGTAAATAAAGATAAGTCAATCAAAAAGAGGAAAATAAAGGGTAAAAATCCCCCTTTCGTATTGACCTTGCAAAAAAGCTGTGATATAATGCTTTATAGAATTTTATGGGTAAATTAAAATAATTTATCCGATAAATTAATTGTGCAAGGAGGGCAGCAGGTTGAACAGTCAGGTAGGCAGCGTTCAGTTTATGCAAAAACTCAATCGCCTTAAAGTGCTTAGTTGTATCCGTAAAAACCCTTATATAGTAAGGCCTGCTGTTGCCGAGCAAACCGGACTTTCCCTTTCTTCCATCACAAATATAGTTTCATTTTTAATAGAAAAAGGTCTTGTTGTTGAAACAGGCTTTGAAAACGCCGAGAGAATAGGCAGAAAAGCGGTGCTTTTAAAATTCTGTCCCTCTGAGCATAATCTTATCTGTGTCTCGGTTTCTCAAAGCAGAATTTCAGTTTCGCTTACCGATCTTGACGGAAACGCAATAAGAAGCAAGGCTTACGAATATTCGGGAAGCGGCTTTGATGATGCCTTTTGTAAAATAAAAAAGGGAATTACACAGCTCGTTTCGGAGAGCGGCAGTGAAAAAGTTCTCGGAATAGGGGTTGCTGTTTCGGCTTTCTTTCTGCCGGACGGAACCTTGGCTGTTTCAAGTAAGCTCAAATGGGACAAGACAGATCTTAAGGGCAAGCTTGAAAAAGAATTTAAAAAGCCTGTTTTTGTTATGGACTCGTCGGTGGCACGCGCACATTATTGTAATGAGCATAGCTGCGGCGGCAATATGCACAGTATGCTTTTTGTCGACCTTGTTGATGGTGTCGGTGCGGTTCATTTTTATGATGGGCATCTGAATCGCTCGGTAATAGGCGAGATAGGGCACACCACCGTTGAAAAGGACGGCGATGAGTGCTTCTGCGGCAACCGGGGCTGTCTTGAAATTATGTGCTCGCTCGAGCGTATTTGCGAGCTTTATCGTAAAGAGGGCCGTGGTGAGAGCCTTGAGGATGTGATAAAAGGCTTTGGGAGCGGCGATAAAACTGCTAAGGAGCTTTTTGAAAGCGCAGGCGAGTATTTGGGCGTCGGAATGGCAAACGCCGTAAATGTGCTAAATCCCGACCTTGTTATTATAAATGCAGGCCAGTACCAAAAATGCGAGGCGATTTTAGATTATGCCGTTAAAGAGGCAAAAAGAAGGGTGTTCTCGGCGCTTTCGGATAATATAAAGTTTCAAACCGATGATATTACTGAATCTATGATGATAGAGGGAATGGCACAGAGCCTTTGCGAGAGCATTTTTGATGTTGATTTTCACACAGATATTTTTGAATAAGGAAGGCGCATTACACAAATGAGAGATTATTTTAAAAATGGCGAGGGAATCAATTTCATTTTCCCGATAGACGGCGATTGCGTAAATGAGTATGATGGATTTGTAAAAGACGGCGTTTTGTATGTAAATGCAAGGATAGATGCTCCCGAAAACGAGGAAATCTACATAAACGGAGAAAAGGCTGAGTATAAAAACGGCGCATTTGAAGCGATCGTTGCCGTAAAGGGATACAGAAACACGCTTGTAGCCGAAAACAAGGATAAAACAAAGAGCGCAAGGGTGGCGGTTTATAAGCTTTATAACGCGGTAAATTCCTGGCGCCTTTCGGTTGACGATAATATAGTTTTTCTTTATGACATCAATAAAAATAAGGACACATATACATCTATTTTTGATAACCCATATTTAGCGGTTTATAAAAAGGCGCACGACCTTTACGGCGCCTGCGTTCACTTAAATCTTTTCTATGAATTTGATGAGATGAATGATTTTTCGGGCAAAAGAGAGCACTTTGACCTCTCTATGATGACCGATAAGTTTAAGGATGAGTGGATAAAAAATTCCGATTGGCTTCGCCTTTCCTTTCACGCAAAGGCAAACCACCCTGATATGCCTTATAAGAACACCGACAGAGCGCTCATTGAGGGCGACTGCGAAAAGGTGCACCGCGAAATTATCCGCTTTGCAGGAAGGCAGACCCTTTCCGATGTTACAACGGTGCATTGGGGCGAATGTACAGTTGAGGGAATGCGTGCAATCCGCGCTCTCGGTGTAAAGGGAGCGGCAGGTTACTTTGAGTTTAACCGAGACGGAACTACCCTTGTTTCGTATTTCTATCCTGATGATCTTGTTTCTTATGTGGGAGAAAGAGATTTCTGGGTCGACACCGAGGAAGATATAATTTACGGCAGGATCGACCTTGTTTTAAATCTGTTTAAATTAGAACAGATCGAGCCTCTGCTTTCTGAAATCTACGAGAATAAAACCCGCTCCGGCTTTATGGAGCTTATGATCCATGAAGAGTATTTCTATGAGGATTATATGAATTACATCCCCGAGTTTGAGGAAATTATTTTAACAGCGGCACGCTGGTGCAAGGAAAAGGGTTACACGCCCAGAACCTTTGGCAGCGTAATGTTTGAAAAACGTAATACAATCGACTAAAAAACGATTAAAATAAAAGGAGTGTTTTTGAAATGAAAAAGGTAAAATGGGGCGTTATAGGCGCTGGCGGTATCGCCGATAGAAGAACTATCCCCGGAATGATGCTTGCAAACAATGCAGAGCTTGTAGCAGTTATGGAGGTCAACCCTGAGGTTGCTGAAAAGCTTAGAGCAAAGTATGATGCAAAATATGCTTACACCGATGCTTTTGAGCTTATCGCTAACCCCGAAGTTGAGGCAATTTACATTGCTTCTCCCGTAACCTATCACAAGGATCAGGTTATTGCCGCTGCAAAGGCAGGCAAGCACATCCTCTGCGAAAAGCCCATCGCTATGACTGTTGAGGAAGCAGAAGAGATTCAGAAGATTTGCGATGATTGCGGCGTTAAGACCGCAACAGGCTTTATGATGAGATACCACGCATATCACAAAAAGATGCACGATCTTATTGCAGAAGGCGCTTTAGGACAGGTTGTTTCAGCAAGAGCACAGCTTACCTGCTGGTATCCCGAGATGCAGGGCGCTTGGCGTCAGAAAAAGGCTCTTTCGGGCGGCGGAGCTTTAATTGATATGGGCGTTCACTGTATCGACCTTATCGAGTACATAACAGGCGGAAGAACTGTAAAAACCGTTGCATTTAACGACACCAAGACCTTTGGCTATGATGTTGACGACTCTTCTAACGTTCTTATCAAACTTGATAACGGCGTAACAGGCTATGTTGACAGTAACTTCAATATTCCCGATGCCGCTGCAAAGTGCAGAATGGAATTCTATGGCACACGCGGAAGCATTATCGCTGAAGGCACCATCGGTCAGGTTGAAGGCGGTAAAATCGAGGTCGTTGTTTCTGAAGCGGGCGGTTATGATGCCGACCAGAACAGAAACGAAGTTGCTCCTATGGAGATAAATGTTGAATTTGGCAATATGTACACTAAGGAAATTGAGTCCTTCTCAAATTCTATTTTAAATGATGCTCCCATCGAGATTCCTATGTCCGACGCTGTTCACATCCAGAAGGTTGTCCGCGCCGCTTATGAGTCTTCCGATAAGGGCGTTTGCGTTGATGTTGACTAATTTTTAGGAGTGAAAAATATGAACGTTTTAGCAATTGGCTGTCATCCCGATGATGTTGAGATTGCCTGCGCAGGTACACTTGCAAAATGCGTAAAACGCGGCGACAGAGTTATCGTTTGCCACGTTTCCAGCGGAGACTTAGGTCACGTAATCATTCCTCCCGATGAACTGAGAGTTATGCGTGCAAACGAAGCTAAAAAAGCAGGCTCGCTTGCAGGAATTGAGGTAATCTGGGGAGGCTTTGATGACCTTCAGATCTATGATAACAACAAAGAAGCAAGAGATAAGATAGTTGATGTTATCCGCTATGCAAATCCCGATGTTATCATTACCCACAACCCCGATGACTATATGCCCGACCACACTGCGGTTTCCCGTCTTGTTTTTGACGCAAGCTTTACTGCAACACTTCCTAACTACACCGATTATCCCCACGTTTACAGTGATCCAAACGGAGAGCCTGCAAAACTTGTTCCCATTTACTATATGGACACCCTTGCAGGAGTAAACTTTAACCCCACCGAGTTTGTTGACATCTCTGATGTAATTGACTTAAAGCTCGAAATGCTCGAGTGCCACGCAAGCCAGCTTGTATGGATGAGACAGCACGATAATATCGACTTTGCCGATATGGTTAAAACCTGCTCGCGTTACCGCGGATATCAGTGCGGCGCAGATTATGCCGAGGGATTTAGACCCTGTCAGGTGTACTTAAAGGGAACAACAAAGCGCTTGCTCCCGTAAAATAAGTTTCTTAAATTTTAAATAACATATAGGAGGCACTATTATGGATTTTCAAAGCACAGTAAAAGGCTCGCTTCTTGAAGGCTTTTATCCCGAAGGATGGGATATGGCAAAGATCGATGCCTGCATGCAGCACGCGCCCGAAGAGGTTACAGAGCCTCAGGAATTCTGGAACAAGGATTTTGCTCCCGTAAAATGTGACAGCCTTTCTGATTTTGACACACTTATGGGTCACGAGATCGCTTGGCAGATCAAAAAAGCAAGAGATAACGGCGAGGAGATCGCTTTCATTCTCCCTGTAGGTCCTATGGGTATGTACAAATGGGCAGTTTACTTCCTTAAGATGTGGAACTGTAAGTGTGACCACGTTCACTGCTTTAATATGGACGAGTGGTCAGACAGCGAGGGCAACACCTTATCTTCCGATAACCCCGCATCCTTCCAGTATGCTATGGAAAATGCGCTCTACAATCCCCTCGGCGAGCTTACTGTTCCTAAGGAGCAGAGAAACTTTGCAACAAAGGATAACCTCCCCAAATATCCCGAGAAGATCGCTGCTTTAAAAGCTCGCGGCGTAAAGCTTGTTTTAGTTTACGGCATCGGAAGAATGTGCCACATCGCATTCTGGGAGCCTCACTTCGGCGCAGAGTTTGACAGCGTTGAAGAGTGGAAGAAGCAGCCTTACAGAATCGCTGCAAAGCTTCACCCGCTTACCATCGAGCAGAACGCTCTCACAAGCTTTAAGTCAAGAACCACCTTGGTTCCTTGCCGCGCTAACACCATCGGCCCCGGCCTCTTCTTGCAGGCTGACTATGCTATCGGCGGATGCGACGGTACATTAGGCAGAGGAATGCAGTGGCAGGGTATGAGCTTCTGGATGACCCTTCGCTACGGTCCCGACAAGGCTATTACCTCGTCCTTTATTCCCACACTTCCAGGTAAGCTCTTCTTCTTATCCGAGCTTGCAGGTCCCCTTGTTGCTGAGTGTAACTAATTAGCAAAATAACCAAAAAACCGAACCATATTTGGCATTTTTGCCAAATATGGTTCTCTTTTTCTTAAAAAGCATTGACAAACCAAATTAAATTTTATATGTTTAAGTGGATTAGGGAATAAAAGGAGCTTTTTTATGTTTGAAAGAGAGGCAAAAACCTATATAATAAAACAAGTGAAAAAGGGTTTTAAATGGGATGATATTGAGAAAGCGCCCATTGATATTTTTTGCTGGAGATATGACTATAAGCCTGTCTGCTTCGGCCAGCTTGCCTTTGTTGAGGGAAATGAGCTGAGGGTAAAACTCACCTGCTATGAGAAAAATCCCGAAACCACCTGTACGCAGTTCGGACAGGATGTTTATAAGGATAGTTGCCTTGAATTTTTTGCGGCATTCAATAGCCAAAAACCCGATATATATGTAAACTGCGAGGTAAATTCAGCCGGCGCCGCCCTTATGTCGATAGGCAATAACGATGGTGAAACGAGAGTTCCTGCACCCGATATTTTGGGGCATATCCCGTATTTTTCAGGCGAGGTTTTTGAGGATCATTGGTGCGCAGAAATCCGCCTTACAAACGATGAGATAAGCACGCTTTTTGACGGCGTAAAGCTTCAAAGCGGTTTTAAATTTACAGGAAATATGTTTAAATGCGGCGATGAGACTGCCTATGAGCATTACGGAATGTGGTGCCGCTCAATAGCAGTTATTCCACAGTTTCACAGGCCGGAATATTTTGGCGATTTTATAATTGAATAATCTTATAAATAAGGAGAGAGAATTATGCAGACAAAAATAAACCCAACCGAAGCTTTATCAATGGGAATTTATCATTTCCATCCCCGATGGACCTGTTCCTACGGCGATAGCATCGAAAAGAGAATCGAAGAATTTGAGGATGTTATGAAGCAGGGATACTTTAATAGCATCACTGTTGAGATTACATATATCAATAACGACGAATTCTGGAGAGTTATCTTTGAAAATGATGCAAATGTATGGTTTAATATCTACGATTACTATAATAGTAAAGAGCAGACATTTGACGATTGGAACAAGCAAAGGGACGAGGCGTTTAAGATCTTAAAACAGCACCCCGAGCGCTGGGAAAGACTTGTCGGCTTCCATTTTGATGAGCCGGTCTGGCGCGGCCAGTCAAATGAGGACTTTTTAACCATGACCAAAAACCTTCGCGAAATGTACGGCAAGCGTATTTTCCCTGTTTTTGCAACAGGTGAGTTTATGGATAGCGAGGGAAATGCTCTCCAGCTTGGCATCGAAGGAAACAAAATGGGCAAGGTTGCTCCCGAAGCCCTCAAATATGTAACCGATATTGCCTTTGACAGCTACTGCGTTGACGTCCGATTCGGCTTTGAAAACGGCGGTTTTATCGAAAGAATTCAGCAGAAATTCCCCGGCGTTGTTGACGGAAAAAGCTATTACAGCGAGCTTACAAAGCACCTTGTAAAGCTTGTTGGTCACGATGTAAATGTCTGGTTTTTCCCCACCACCTATACTACACAGCTATGGCGTGGCGGTAGGGCAGATGAGGGCTACTGCTTAGGTCACCTTGAATACTTCTGCGAGCTTTTGATGCAGCAAAAGTATCAGGGCGGACTTTGTCTCTATAATTACAAAAATCACCCTACAAGACTTCAGGAATTCGGCCTCGGCACACATCTTGTTGTACCCGATGAAAACGGTAAACAAAAGCTCTGGTCCTCAATTCCCAATTGGGAGACCTATTCTGAGTGCCTTAAAAATGCAACCCGTAAATTTAAGGAAACAAAGGCAAGACTTGCCGAGTTTGATTTCTAAAGCAAAACCCCTGCATCAGTCTGATGCGGGGGTCTTTATTTAAGGATAAAGAAAAGTTAATTTCAGATAAAAAAAGCCTGTTGTTCTATATATATTTTCGTGTTAAAATATTCTTGTAAAGATCGTATTCATAACACAGGAAAATAGGTGATGCCAAATGAAACTTAAAAAGTTCTCGGCGCTGTTTTGCGCCGTTGTAATTACAGTAATGCTCTGCGCCTGCAGTGCCCCTTTAGAAAACTCTCCGAGCGGCAACGCTTCTTCTGATATAGGCTTTAGCGAAGGCACTTCTGACAGCACTTCGATGCCATCAAATGTGCACTCTGAAACAGAGAGCGGTTCTGGTGATAGTGAGCAAAACTCCTCAAACGGGCAGTCGAGCACACCTCAAAGGCCGATAAAATTGCCGACCCGTCCCCAGACATCTTCGTCATTTGATCTGATCTCGTCTGACTCCGATAGTTCATCTAATTTAAACAATTCGTCCAATTCAAATAATTTGTCCAATTTAAACAATTCATCCAACACATCCAAGCCATCACAAAGCGAAGCGGCGACCTCACAAACCACCTCGAGTTCTATTGCAAATCCTGTTATAAATCCCACAAAGGCGATCGGCATCGGAGTTTACCACTTCCAACCTTATTGGACCGAAAGTTACGGAACCTCTGAGGCTAACAGAATGAAGGAATTTAGGGACGTAGTAGAGGAGGGTTATTTTAACACCGTTATTGTAAGTCCTCATTATGCCACAAACGAGAAATTCTGGAAGATCTGTTTGGATAACGAGCTGTCTGTATGGATGAGCCTTTTTGATTATTATGACAGCAGTAAAACGACCCTTAAAAAGTATGTGGACAATGTTGAGGAAACCGTTTCTGAGATTAAGAAAAACGCAGAGTGGTGGAGCATTTTTAACGGTTTTCAGTACGATGAAAATATCTGGCGCGGCCAATCTAATGCCGATTTTCTCGATATGACCCAGGCACTTTACACAAAATGGGGCAAGCGTAATTTCCTTGTGCTTGCAACAGGTGAGTTTACCGCTTATGAGGGTAACCAGAATCAGATAGATATGGACGCCGCAAACATGAAAAAGGTAAACCCCAAAGCGCTTAAATACGTAACCGACATTGCTTTTGATTCTTACAGTGTCGATGTGCGTGACGGCGCACCTAACGGTAATAAATATTCCGAATGGCAAAAGGTTTCTCCTAAAATTGTTGACGGAAAAAGCTATTATTCGGAGTACACCAAGGTGCTTCTCTCCTTAGTTGATCACGATGTAAATGTCTGGTTTTACCCCTGCTCTTATACAACAAGCCTTTGGGGCGGCCTTAATGGACTAAGACGCGCCGATGAAGGCTACTGCCTTGCACATTTAAATTATTTCTATGAGCTTTTGAAAAAACAAAAATATCAGGGCGGACTTTTCCTTTATACCTACAAAAATAACGCCTCAAATCCCAACGAGTTCGGCCTGCAATCAAAGCTTATCGTTGAGGATGAAAACGGAAACCAGATCTTAACGCCCGGTCATTATGATAAATGGGAGTATTTCAGCTATCGCCTAAAGGTGATAACAGAGGAGTGCAGAAAAACTAAGGCAAGACAGGCAACTTTCAACTTTTAATACAAAAACCCCTGCGTTGCTTTTGGCAATGTGGGGGTTTTAGAGTATAATCGGGATAAAATTATGTTACCAAAAGAGATTTTTTGTGCAGGGTTTCAAAAAATAGGGTGTAAAGTTGTGCGATTTTTACAAAAAATAAAAAAGACTATATTTTTTGTTGAAAAGTTGATTGGTTTGTGATAATATTTTAATAAGTAGTAGAGTAGGTATCTGCTCAATTGATGTGCTAACACAACAGTTTTCATAAAAGGAGAAAAGAAAAATGCTTAAAAAGATTTTTGCTCTTATGCTTGCAGTTATGATGTTTGCAGCTCTTGCAGTCGGCTGTAAGCCTAGCAACCCGCAAGGAGGTAGCTCCTCTAAGCCTACTTCGGAGATCGTTTCGGATGTAAGCAGCGAGCCCGAGGCTGAGTCCTCTGAGATGACTGAAAGCGATCTTGGTGATGAGGTTGGAGATAATTCTTCCTATTGGCCTTATCCCTGGACCATTGAAACCGATTCGGCTTACTTCAGAGATGACCCTCAGGCTACCCAGTCTGTAACCTCAGGCGGTGGCGTTAAGGTTTATAAAAACCCCGGCGATCTCGGCTTAATGTGTTTCTCTCTTTCTATGAGCAGCACAACAGCTTACGGAAATGATGCTGCAAGCCGCGAGAGATATTTTAAAGAAGTAGTTAATGAGGGTTACTTTAATCAGTACATACTGTTTACAGGAGACAATCTTTTAAAAGAAGCAAAGATCATTGCCGAAGCAGGCGGATCATTCTGGCTCAATGCAACAAAGAGCGGTGATACTGTTGACAATGGCCTTGACAAATATCTTCAGACTCTTGAAACTGCTGTAAAATCTCTTAAAGATGCAGGTTATGGTGCTCTTCTTAACGGATTCTTCTGGGATGAGCCTCTCTTAGGAAACAAAATTTCTAACGAGCAGTATCTTACTCTTACAAAAGCAATGTATCAGAAATTCGGTCTCAGAAACTTTGCCGTTTTCGCAACAGGCGAGTTTACAAGACTTGAAGGCAACGAGGATGAACTCGATCCTAGCATAATGATCGGAAAGATCACCACTCACGGTATGCAGTATTTAACTGATGTTGGATTCGATGCATATTCTGTTGACGTCCGTGAAGGCGCTCCCAATGGTGGCGATAGTCAGTTAGCAATCTGGCAGAAAGAGATTTCTCCCGGAGTTGTTGATGGTAAGAGCTACTACACCGAGCACAGAAGACTTATCACCGAGCGTGCAGGTCACCCCGTAAACTATTGGCACTTCCCCTGCGCATGGGACGACGGTCTTTACGGCGGTCTTAACGGAATTAAGACAGCTGACGAGGGTTACTGGAACGCACACCTCGACTTTATGGCACAGGATGTTCTTGATTATAAGTATCCCGGCGGACTTTGTATCTACACCTTCAGACGTGTTGACGAAGACACCCGTGTTTGCTTCGAGAGAAGAATGGATCTTAAGAACGAGATGGGCGGTTGGGCTGTTTGGTCTGATGTTGAGAAATACACAGAATACTGCAAAAAGCTTCGCAGCTGGTGCGAGACATTCAGCTCTAAGAGAGTAGAGCTTACAAACCTTACTTCAAAATAAGTAAATTTAATAACGCGGAGCTGCAAAAGCTCCGCGTTTTTTATTAGAAAAACTGCGAAAAACCAAGAGCTTTAATCTGTATGACAACGGTTAAAGCTGGCCTAAACAGTAAGATTACTTACTGCATGGGTGCAAACCTTATTAACCTAATTATAAAGATCTTGTGATAGAAAGGGATGAAAATATGTACAAGAAAATTTCAGCGTTCTTTCTTGCCCTTGCCTTGCTTTGTGCCTTGCTGATAGGTTGCGGCAAGGCTGAAACAATAAAGGATAATTCTTCTCATATAAGTAAAAATGAGTCGTCTTTTGTCGAGAGCGAGACCTCAAAGATAGAAACCTCATCCGAAACTTCAAGTCAAAAGCCTGTTCAAAGTAGCTCATCACAGCATATAAAGGTTGAGACGAGCAGCAATGAAAGCAAAGAAATACCGGTCGCGTCGGTTTCCTCAAGCCAGTCTGTAAAGGTGTATAGTAATCCCGGCAATGTCGGTATGATGTGCTTTTCGCTTTCTATGAACTATACGACTGCCTATGGAGAGGATCTTGAAAGCCGAAAAAAATATTTCGAAGAAATGGCTAATTCCGGATTTTTCAATCAATACATTCTTCATCTCGGTGAATATTTCATGGATGAGGTTGAGATCATTGCAAAAGCCGGCGGCAGTTTTTGGATCAACTGCACAAAACAGGGTGCGCTTGTTGACAAGAATCTTGATAGTTACATTTCCGATTTTGAGGGAATTATCGATAATCTTAGAAAAAAAGGTTATGCCGATTTGCTCAACGGCTTTTTCTGGGATGAGCCTCTTTGGAGCAAAACTATATCAAATGAACAATTTTTAAAGCTTACAAAAGGCCTTTATCAGAAATTTGGTCTTAGAAATTTTCCTGTTTTTGCAGTAGGCGAGTTTACAAGGCTTAACGGCAATGAGGATGAGGTTCCGCCAACAACCATTACTCAAAAGGTCACAACATACAGTATGCGGTATCTTACCGATGTCGCATTTGATTCCTATTCGGTGGATGTTCGAGAGGGCGCCGGCAATGAGTGGATGTTTAACAGGTGGCAAAAAGAGGTTTCTCCCTATGTTGTTGATGGTAAAAGCTATTACACCGAACATAGAAGGCTTATCACCGAGCGCGCGGGTCACCCTGTTAATTTCTGGCATTTCCCTTGCGCTTGGGACAGCAGTGTCAGCGGCGGCCTTAACGGAATAAGAAAGGCTGACGAAGCCTATTGGATCGCCCATCTTGACTTTATGGCACAGGATGTCCTTGATTATGAGTATCCGGGCGGCCTTTGCATCTACACCTTCAGAAGAGTTGATGCAGACTCGCGTGATTGTTTTGAAAGAAGAATGGATCTAAAAAATGAAAATGGTGAGTGGGCTGTCTGGCCGGACACCGAAAAATACCTAACCTACAGCGAAAAACTCCGTGGTTGGTGCGAAAAATTCAGTTCAACAAAGGTGGGGCTTAAGTCACTGGATACATAATGATTTTAAAAGGTGCAAGGCTATCACTTTGCACCTTTTTTAATACAAAAAGATTTGATAAAATGCCATAAAAGCATTGACTATCCTGTTTTTTGTCTATATAATTAAGTCATGGTAAAATTGTGAAACCATGTGTACTTTTGCCAAAACAAAATAGCGCAAGCTAAAAAGGAGAGGGAGTAAATAATATGAAACCTTTAAATGCAAACACAAAAAATCCTCAAGATGTAGGTATGATGTGCTTTTCCCTTTATATGAGAAGTACTGACAATCTCGGCGGCGATGTTGAGAGCCGTAAAAAGTATTTTGAAACAATGGTAAACGCAGGCTATTTTAACCAGTATCTGCTTCCTATGGATGATTGGGCTGTAATGGAAGCCGAAATCATCGCCAAGGCAGGCGGCAGCTTTTGGTTTATTACATCAAAAGACGGCGAAATGGTTGATAACAGGCTTGATGAGTATATTGAAAAAATCGAAAACAAGATAAACGAGCTTAAAGAAGCGGGCCTTGACTATGCTCTTAACGGATTTTTCTGGGATGAGCCTCTTCTTGGTTCTCGTATTTCAAATGACCAGTTCTTAAAGCTTACAAGAGTTATTTATGAAAAGTTTGGTCTTAGAAACTTTGCTGTTTTTGCAACAGGCGAGTTTACAAGGCTTGAGGGTAATGAGGATGAGCTTCCTCCCGATATTAAGATCGGCAAAATTACCACCCACGGTATGAAATACTTAACAGATGTTGGATTTGACGCTTATTCGACCGATGTTCGTGACGGCGCTCCCAATGGTGGGGAAGACCAGTATAAAATTTGGCAAAAAGAGATCTCCAAGGGTGTTGTTGACGGCAAGAGCTACTACACCGAGCATAGAAGACTCATCACCGAGCGCGCAGGACACCCCGTTAATTATTGGCATTTCCCTTGTACCTGGGATGATGGACTTTACGGCGGCCTTGACGGTATTATGACTGCCGATGAGGGTTACTGGAATGCACATCTTGACTTTATGGCACAGGATGTTCTTGATTATGAATATCCCGGCGGAATTTGTCTTTACACCTTCAGACGTGTTGATAAGGACACAAGAGTTTGCTTTGAAAGACGTATGGACTTAAAGGACGAAAAGGGCGAGTGGCTTGTTTGGCCCGAGGTTGAGAAGTACACGACCTATAGCCAGAAGGTCCGCGATTGGTGTAAAGTGTTCAAAGAGAAAAAAGCTGGACTTTTAGAGCTTAAAGACTAAATGATGAAAAACCGCAGAGCCCGCCTCTGCGGTTTTGCTGTTTTTGAGCAGAACAAAATATTGCGAAAATTGACACGATGTGCTATATTTATAAAAAAAGCACATATTATAACCTTTATTAAGGAGAACGAAAATGATAAAAAAACTTTCTGCAATGGTTTTGATGTCAATATTGTTGTTTACCGTTTTTGTAAGCTGCGCGGGCAGAACAGAAAATGATGAGACTTCATCTGCTGCTTTGCAAAACGAATCTGTTTACACCCAAAGTGACGAGCAGATGGCTTCGTCAGAAGCCTCAAGCGAGGAAAAAAACTCTTCGTTTGTGGAAACAAGCAGCATTTCGTCCGGGAAAGAAACGTCAAGCGGCAGAAAACCCGTGCAAATGCCAACGCATAAAGAAGAAACCTCATCAGAGACCGAAAGCGAGTCTGTTAAGGTTTTTAATAATCCTCAAAATATCGGTCTGATGTGTTTTTCTCTTTCCATGAGCAGTGCAACGGCCTATGGTGATGACTTTGAGAGCCGTAAGAGGTATTTTAAGGAAATTGTTGATGCAGGCTATTTCAATCAGTACATTCTTCAAGCAGGACAGTATCTTTTAACAGAGGCTGAAATTATAGCTGAGGCAGGTGGAAGCTTTTGGATCATGTGCACAAAGAGCGGTGCTGATGTTGAATATGCGCTTGATGCTTATGTAAGTGTTCTTGAACGTTACATAAATGAGCTTGAAGAGGCGGGATATAAAGACCTTCTCAATGGATTTTTCTGGGATGAGCCTCGTTGGAGTAACAGGATATCCAATACCCAGTTTTTAACCCTTACAAAAACCCTTTATCAGAAGTTTGGACTTCGCAATTATGCCGTTTTTGCAACGGGCGAGTTTACAAACTTTGAGGGCAATGAAGGCGCTCTCGGACTCGGCGCCGATGAGATGCAAAAAATATCAAGAGCAGCTATGCAGTACCTCACTGATATAGGATTCGACTCCTATTCGGTTGATGTTCGCGAAGGAGCGCCTAATGGCAATATGTATCCCGATTGGCAGGCATCGCTTTCTCCCGATATCGTTGACGGCAAGAGCTACTACACCGAATACAGAAAGATCCTCCAGGCTCATTGTGGGCATAAAACAAATTTCTGGCATTATCCAAGCGCCTGGATGGGTGGACTGTGGGGTGGTGTCGGGGGAATCAAAAGACCTGATGAAGCTTTTTGGTCGGCTCACCTTGATTTTATGGCAGAGGATATTTTAACACTCGAAAACCCCGGCGGACTTTGTATCTATACCTTCAGGCGCACTGATAAGGATGAAAATGTTGCTTTTGAAAGACGAATGGATCTTAAGGATGAGTCGGGTAATTGGGCGGTCTGGCCAGAGGTTGAAAAATATGAAACCTATTGCGCCAAGCTGCGCAAATGGTGCAGTGTATTCAGCCCCAAAAAAGCTAACCTTGTTAAGCTTAGCTGAATGGTATTCTGGTAAAGTCTGTGATGTTTTTTGCAATTTGCACAAAATTTCTGCCGAAACTTCTATCGGTAGAAACTGTTACGGCATTTAAAGAGAAAAAAGCAGGACTTTTAGAACCTAAAGATTAAAAACAGTTAAAAAGCTCAGGCGCAACAAAGCACCTGAGCTTTTTATATTTGGCGACGCAGTTTGGCGGTGGAAACAATTTTTAATAAAACTGTATAATTAGTGTACATACATAACATCAATTATGTTTTTTTGATGCTTTATGATGTAAAATTGTAGCAACTTTACTAAAAATATTGACTCGGTTGTACAAATATTATAAAATATACACATATAAAGGTGAATGTGTGAAATTCCCTTTATTTACAAATATATTTTGGAATATATTTGTAGACCAAATTTGAAGAAAAGGAGAAAAGAATATGCGTAAAAGTTCAAAGGTTTTAGCTCTTCTGCTTGTTGCTCTCTTTGCTATTTCCGTTTTTGCGGGTTGCGGCGGTTCAAAGGAACCGGTTGATGGTTCTTCTGCGGTCGAAACAACAAGTGATGCAGAAAACAAAGAGAATGACAGCACAACATCTGACGCAACAGGTTCTGGTGCGGTAGACTCTGACGCAACGGGTTCTGAGGATAAAGACGGTCCCGATAACACTGCCTCCACCTCTTCAGGAAAAACAGGCGTTTCAGTCGGCGGTAAAAAACTGAAGATCAACAAAACCGGCTGGCCTATTGTTAACGACAAGGTTGAGATCAGAGTTATGGGTATCGGCCTTCCTCAGTATGGCGATGCCAAGGAAATGAGTATGTTTAAATGGTATGAAAAGCAGACAAACGTTAAGTTTAATTTCGAAGCCATTGCCGGCGGCGAGATTGCTATCAACCAGAAGAAAGCAACCGTTATGCAGAGCGGTAAGTTCCCCGATATGTTCTCTTTTTACACCAATACTTTCTCTGAATTTGAAATCGATAAATATGGTAAAGAAGGCGCTTTTATCGATGTTTCAAAATTAGTTGAGGATTATGCTCCGAATATTGCTGATGAGCTTGATAATCCCATTCAGGTAGCTCTCAATAAATCCTCCGGAGGAGCAATTTATACAATTCCCAACAAACCTATTGGTGATCACTCGCTTGAATACGAACACTGGCTCAGTATTAACAAGACCTGGCTTGACAACTTAAAGCTCAAGGTTCCCACCACAATGACTGAGCTCCGTAACGTTCTCAGAGCATTCCGCGACGGCGATCCTAACAGAAACGGTCAGAAGGACGAGCTTCCTATGGCTGTCTGGATCTGGAACGATACAACTGTTCTTAGCGGATGGGGAATTAATGGAACCGGAGATATCAGCGTTGACAAAAAAGGTAAGGTTTACTATGCAAGAACCACCGAGAACGCTCACCAGGCATGTATCTACTGGAACCAGATCTTAAATGAACATGGCCTCATGGACAAAGAGCTTGATGGTTCTGACGGAAACGGACAGTTTACTAAGTTTATCAATAAGATCGAAACCGGTACTGTTGGCGTATTTAACTGGTCTTATATAACAGAATGGAAAAAGGAGCTTCTTGATCAGTACATTCCCATTCCTTATCCCACTGCAAACTTCGTAAACCCTGAACTTGATCTTCCTAAGGCAAACCAGCCTTTCAGTTCGATGCTTAATCGCGGCTGTAAGATAATCACCAGGGACTGTGACTATCCCGAGGTTGTACTTCGCTACTATGATTATTTCTACACCGATGCGGGTATCATGCTTTCTAACTATGGCTCTCCCGAAAATGGTTATTACAAGCAGAAGTCTGACGGAAGCTACTACTTAACTGAAAAGGCTAAGGGTGTAGACTTTTGTAAAAATCATGGTCTCAGCTATACTATGCGAGCTCACGAGATTGTAAATATGGATACCCTCCTTGACAAGAGCGAAGGCACCGATAGTCCTCACGGCATTGCCTACGAAAGAAAGGCGGCCGAGGTTTATGCGGCGGCACTTAAGAAGGATCCCAGACCCGTGTTTATTTACAACAGAACCGCAGAAGAATTAGCTAAGCTTAGAAAGTTCTCCAGCTATGAAGGCGGAAGTGGTAAGATGTCGCGCTTTGTT
The DNA here is from genome assembly GCA_015066115.1 of Oscillospiraceae bacterium. Taxonomy (GTDB): domain Bacteria; phylum Bacillota; class Clostridia; order Oscillospirales; family Ruminococcaceae; genus SIG578. The sequence goes on along the minus strand of SVOZ01000002.1, from coordinate 131,455 downwards.
GAAGGCTTTGATGACCTTGCCGGTTGGACTACTTGGGTCAACAGCCAGAAGGCTAATGAAGAGGCTTGTGTTAAGCTTTGGCAGTCTATCGTTGATAAGCATAAGGACAATATCTATCTTTTGGATGGAGACCTTAAGTTTTAATAGTCCTTTCAAACTTGTTTTATAAAATACGGTTTTTGAAAACGGCTCGGCTTTTATGCCGAGCCGTTTTCTTTTTGCAATTTGCACAAAATTTTTGCCGAAATTTCTCTCGGCAGAAAATGTTAAATTGTAAAATTATTTCCCAAAAATATTGACTATTTTGCCTAATTATTATATAATACATGTGTATATGGGGTGGATTGCCTAAATTGCCGATTTTGTTGTTGTACATACACAAAATGGGGTTTGCAAAGTTGGCTATTTTGTACAATCAACCTTTTTATACCAATATATTTTCGAATATATTAGTAAAACAAGTTTGAAGGAAAAGGAGAAAAGAGTATGCGTAAAAGTTTAAAAGTTTTAGCTCTTCTGCTTGTTGCTCTCTTTGCTGTTTCCGTTTTTGCAGGATGCAAACCCTCAAATGATCCTGTTGACGGTTCCTCTGCTGTTGAAACTCAGAGCGATGTAACCGGTAGCGGCAGTGGAGAAGGAAACGACGTAAAGGATCCTGATTCAACAGGTTCTGAAGCAACAGGTAGCCAAGATGACAACAAAGATGAAGGCGACACTAATTCTACTGCCAGCGGTAATTCACCCGTTCTTGGCACCACAGGCGGCAAGAAACAGAAGGTTAACAAAACCGGCTGGCCTATCGTAAAGGATAAGATCACAATTAAAGTTATGGGTATCGGCCTTCCTCAGTATGGCGATGCTAAGAACATGAGTATGTTCAAATGGTATGAGAAGCAGTCAAATGTTAAGTTTGAGTTCGAGGCAATTGCCGGCGGCGAAACTGCTATCAACCAGAAGAAAGCAACCGTTATGCAGAGCGGTAAGTTCCCCGACATGTTCTCTTTCTATAACAATACTTTCTCTGAGTTCGAGATCGATAAGTATGGTAAAGAGGGCGCATTCGTTGACGTAAATAAAAACGATATGCTCAAAACATATGCTCCTAAGATCTACAAGGAGCTTGAAAACCCCATTAACAAGGCTCTCAACGTTCAGAACACCGGTGAGATCTACACCATTCCTAACAAGACCATCAACCAGTCTTTCCTTGACTATGACCACTGGCTCAACATCAACAAGACTTGGCTTGACAACTTAAAGCTCAAGGTTCCCACCACAATGACTGAGCTCCGTAACGTTCTCAGAGCATTCCGTGACGGCGATCCTAACAGAAACGGTCAGAAGGATGAGCTTCCTATGGCTGTTTGGATCTGGAATGATGCAACCGTTATCAATGGATGGGGCATTCAGCCCAGCGGTGCTATCGGAGTAGATAAAAAAGGTAAGGTTTACTATGCAAGAACCACCGAGAACGCTCACCAGGCATGTATCTACTGGAACCAGATTCTCAATGAAAATGGCCTCATGGACAAAGAGCTTGACGGTTCTGACGGAAACGGTCAGTACACCAAGTTCATCAACAAGATCGCAACCGGTACTGTTGGTGTCTTCAACTGGTCATATATCACAGGATGGAAGAAAGAACTTCTCGATCAGTATATTCCTATTCCTTATCCCACTGCAAACTTCGTAAACCCCGAGCTTGATCTTCCCAAGGCAAATCAGCCCTTCAACTCTACACCTACCCGCGGATGTAAGATCATCACCAGAGACTGCGACTATCCCGAAGCTGTTCTCCGTTACTATGATTATCTCTACACCGATGCAGGTATCATGCTTGCAAACTACGGTTCACCCGATGACGGTCTCTATAAGCAGAAGTCTGACGGAAGCTACTACTTAACCTCTAAGGCTAAGGGTGTAGACATTGCAAAAACTCAGGGTCTTAGCTGGACCATGCGTGCTCCTGAGACCAACTGCATGGATAAGCTTCTTGACAAGAGCGAGGGTGTCACCAATCCTCACGGTGCTGCTTATGAAGTAAAGGCAGCAGAGGTTTATGCAGCAGCACTTAAGAAGGATCCCAGACCTGCGTTCATTTACAACAGAACTGCACAAGAGTTAGCTCAGCTTAGAAAGTTCTCCAGCTATGAAGGCGGCGGCGGTAAGCTCTCCCGTTATGTTGAAGGCTATGATGACCTTGCCGGTTGGGCTACTTGGGTCAACAGCCAGAAATCTAACGAAGAAGCTTGTATTAAGCTTTGGCAGTCTATCGTTGATAAGCATAAGAGCAACGTCTTTATGATCGACGGAGACCTTAAGTTCTAATAATCTTTAAAAACTTGTTTTATAAAATATAGCTTAAAAAACAGCTCGGCTTTTATGCCGAGCTGTTTTGTTTTCTTTTTTGAAAACAGAAAAAATTTTCGTAACATATTACTAAAAAATAAGTAATTTTTTTGTAGAAAAAAGAAAGAAAATCCTTTACAATTTGCCCCTGACATGCTATACTGAATAATATGGGAATTTGTCTCTTTTTGCGGATTTAATTTATGCACTATGCACAAATTTAGCTGTTAAAATTTGTTAAAAAAGCCTGTAAAATTTATTACCGGAATTTACTTTATGCTTTTTTAATATTTATTTAGAAAGTAAATGAATTTCGCGTAGTCAATGCATAAAAAGTACATGCTGTAAAAAAAGATTTCAAGCCGATTGCGCAACGATGCATATTGCGTAATCGTTGAAATATACAATCTCTGTCTTACCTGCATAAGGCACACAGCAAAAGCGGCTCAGAGGAGCCTTTGCCTAAGGGCAAAAAGAATTTTGCATTTCCCCAAAAGCGCAGGTGTTCCATAGCGTTCCGAGAAGACAGGGCAGAGTCATTCTTTGAGAATGGCATATCTGTTTTTCCGTTGGCAGATGTGTTTTTGAAAAACGGAAAAAAGCACAAAAAGGATAATTTCAAGGCTGCGGACCGGCCGATGTCTTTTTCAGAGGGAAAGGGCAGTGGGAATTATCTGTCTGCTGCCGTAAGGCAGCCTCCGCAAATGCGGAAATCTCCGTTCGCAGAGTTCGGCGGACGAAAAAAATATCACCGCGGCTCTTTTTCTTGGCTTGGGCCCAGCGGTGGAATGGAGATTGTTATGAAGCAAAGAAAAACATCATCGGCATTCAAGAAGATCATAGCGATGGCGCTCGCTTCCAGCCTTCTTGTTTCTTTCGGCACAACCGCTTTGGCCGGAAAAACTCTTGCCGAACACATCAATTTTCAAGAGCAGATAAAGCTCGACGATGTTCTTTATGACAACAATTATTACGTCGATTACGTAAAGGAAAAAGAAGGTGAATTTTCCGACGTAACTGATGCAGAGATCAAGATTGATGTTAATAATTACACATCGTTTGAAGGAAAACAGCCCGAAATTAAAACCTATGAGGGTAAAGAAAATGTTTTCTACACCGATGCTGACAATGAAAGCGTTACATGGGAAATAAACGTTGAAAAGGCAGGCTTCTATCAGTTTAGAATAGAGTACCTTCCTGTTGACGGTAACACCCTTGCGGTTTCAAGAGCATTTAAGATCGACGGCGAATATCCTTATGATGAACTCGAGGATATCAAGCTCCGTCGCCATTGGGTTGACACAGCAAAACCCAAGGTAAACAATCTCGGTGATGAGGTGCGCCCCTCACAGACCGAAATTCAAGAATGGACAACTACTGACCTGTACGATTCACTTGGTGAGTATTCGCTTCCCTTAAAGGTTGCATTAACTGCAGGAAAGCACACCATCACAATGTACAGTGTTGACCAGCCTCTTGCAATAGCTTCCTTTAGTCTTGTAGCGCCTGTAAAGATCAAGACTTATGCAGAGGTAAAGGCTGAATACGAGCAGAAGGGCTATAAGCCTGCAACTCAAACCATTCGCTTTGAGGCAGAGGATAAGGATTTTGTTGATTTCAAAACCGAGTCAACAATGACTATCGGAGCAAGTTCTGACTCAACCTTAACTCCTGTCGGTATCACCTCTAAGAAGTATAACTACATCGGCGGCGGTACCTGGAGCGGCGGCGACCAGACCATTCAGTGGGAATTCGAGGTTAAAGAAAGCGGTCTTTATAAACTCGCCCCCAGATACATCCAGTCTTACGGTAACGGATTTACATCCACCCGTCAGATCATGATCGACGGCAATATCCCCTTTGAAGAATGGATCGAAACAAAGTTTACATACGATGAGAAGTGGATAACAAAAGCCTTCTCTGATGAAAACGGAGATCCCTATCTTATCTATTTAAGCGAAGGCAAGCACACATTATCAATGCGTGTTGTCATGGGCGAGATGACCGATGTTATTCATCGTGTAACAGATGTTACCTCTAAGCTTTCAAATGCTATCCGTAACATCACAATGATTACAGGTCAGAGCCCCGACTTAAACTATGACTATCGTCTCGAAAGACAGATTCCTTCGCTCATCCCCGATCTTAACGAGATCGTAACCGAGCTCAAGTACTGTGTTGACAAAATTTCGGGATACACAGTTAAGAGAACTCCTATCGTTAACAACTTTACAATGAGCTACGAGCTTGTTGAAGAGATGATAAATAAGCCCAGCAAGATCCCCGCAAAGCTTGCTGACCTCACCTCATCACTCACAAGTATCGGTACCTGGCTTAACGATATCAAGAGCCACGGATTTGGATTTGACTATATTCAGTTCACCGCTCCCGACGCAAAGATCGTAAGCGAAAAAAGCACATTCTGGGATAGTCTTTATGCTACTTTTGCAACATTTATTCTTTCCTACACCAAGGATTACAGCGCTATCGGTCAGTTTACTGAGAATAACGAAGAATATGAGACCATTGATGTCTGGATCAGCCGTGGTAAAGAGCAGGCAGAGATCGTAAAAGACCTCACCGATTCTGATTTCACCGAGAAGTACAAGGTAAACGTTAAAATAAACGTTCTTCCTCAGGGCGCTCTCGGCGGCGGAACCAGCCCTCTGCTTCTTGCAATTAATGCGGGAACTGAGCCTGACGTTGTTCTTTCGATTGCGGCCAACGTTCCGACCGACTATGCTATGCGTAATGCCACCTACGATCTTACAAAGTTTGAGGACTTTGAGGATTATATAAAGTACACCTACAACCAGGCGGTAGTTCCTCTCACCTATGAGGGCGGAGTTTACGGACTTCCCGAAACCCTCACCTACAAGGCAATGTACTATCGTACCGATGTTTTTGAGCAGTTAGACTTTGATGTTCCTAACACATGGGATGATGTTGTTGAAACACTTCTTCCCCAGCTCTATCAGTACAATATGCAGTTTGGAATGTTAAACGACCCAGGAATGATGATCTATCAGAACAATGCAAGGTACTACACCGAAACAGGTTATACCAGCCTTGTTGACTCGCCCGAGTTCTTGGAGGGTTACGATAGACTTGTTAAGATGTACACAGACTACGGATGTCCTGTATCTGCCAGCGTTCTTAACAGATTCAGATCCGGCGAGATGCCCATCTGCGTTGATGCATTTGATCTTTATATTCAGCTTGTTTATTCTGCTCCCGAACTTGTTGGTAAATGGAAAATGGTTCCCATTCCTGCAACCGTTCAGGATGACGGAAGCCTTAACAGATGTTCAGGCGCAATACTCGGAATGGCATCCTGCATCCTTGCAACAACTGATAATCCCGAAGCTTCTTGGGACTTTATCAAGTGGTTTAACAGCACCGAAACACAGGTAGCCTTTGGACGTCAGAATGAATCTATTCTCGGCGTTTCCAGCCGAATTCTTCCTGCAAACATCGAAGCCTTTAAAAAGCTTCCTTGGACCAAGCAGGAGCTTGAGGTTATTGAGGTATGCTTTGATAATTCAAGGGGAACACCTGCTGTTCTCGGCGGATATTTCACAGGAAGACATATCACCAATGCTTACACAAGCTGTGTAACCCAAGGTAAGAGTGTCCGTGAAGAGCTTGAAAGGGCCGCTGAAGCTATCAATAAAGAGCTCAGAAGAAAGCAGATCATGTACGGTGTAAATCCCGAGGGATTAAAATAAACTGAGTAAGTTTTATGGAGGTCAATATGGCTACTGCTACATTAGCAAAAGAAGCTTCCAAAAAACGTGTTAGAACAAAGAAGATCAAAGGTGGCGGCGTCAGCTCTAAAAAGGACGTCGCTACCGCGATACTCTTCTTCCTTCCGTTTTTTGTGCTGTTTTGCATTTTTACAATCGGTCCTGTTGTTAACTCGTTCTACTACAGCTTAACAAACTTCGACCTTATTCAAAAGCCCGACTGGGTAGGCCTTGATAACTATCAGGGACTCTTCCTGGATGACGAGCTGTTTATGACCGCATTTAAGAACACACTTTACTTTGCTCTTATTTCCGGTCCTGTCGGATACATTATGTCATTTATTATGGCATGGGTGCTTAACGACTTAAAGGGAAGAACCGCATTTGCTCTTGCTTTCTATGCACCGTCTATCACCAGCGGTACCGCAATGGGCGTTGTTTGGGGTTACTTCTTCTCTCCCGACCGTTACGGTCTTATCAACAATACCCTTATCAATATGGGTATCATAAGCAGTCCTATTCTCTGGACCAGCGATGCGTCCACTATTCTTCCTTGCTGTATCTTCATTCAGATCTGGATGAGTATGGGTACCGGCTTCCTTGTCTTTATGGCAGGTCTTCAGAATCAGGACAGAGAACTTATAGAGGCAGGCTCTCTTGACGGAATCAAGAGTCGTTTCCAGGAACTGTTCTACATAGTACTTCCCCAGATGAAGCCTCAGCTTTTGTTTGGTGCAATTAACACCATTTCAAGTTCGTTTGGTGTTTTCTCGATCATCCAATCATTCGCCGGCTTCCCGACACCTAACTATGCAGGACACACACTGGTCGCTCACCTTTATGACTATGCTTTCGTAAAGTTTGAGATGGGTTATGCTTCTGCAATCGCAGTTGTTTTGTTTGTTATCACATTTGCTGCAGGTAAGCTGTGTATGTGGATGCTTACAGACAAAGACTAAAACTCAATCTCAAAATTAATTATGAAAGGATGTGCCTGTTATGGCAATGGTTAGAAGAGGTCTGCATCTTCGTTTCAGGAAAAAAGTTGTGCAGATTTCCGCAAGCCGCGTGCTTCTTTACATATTTATCGGAGCATTGGTTTGCTTTACAGCGTTACCTCTTATATACGTTGTTGTTACTGCGTTTAAGCCTATAGATGAGCTTTTAAAATTCCCCCCGCAGTTTATCGTTAAAAAACCGACACTACAGAGCTTTAAGGATCTTGTGGTTGCGGCATCAAGCTCAAGCGTTCCGTTTTTAAGAAACGTTGTAAACAGTATTTTTATCGCTGTTTCAAACGTTTTGCTTACAATCGTTGTTGCGTCGATGGGTGCTTACTCAATGGCAAAAATGCAGCTTCCCCTCAAAAAACAGATATTCTCGTTGGTTGTTGCTGCTATGATGTTCCCTGCAACCGTTCTTACCATTCCTACCTATATGATCGTTGACGGTCTCGGAATGATAAACACCTATTGGGCTCTTATAGTTCCTAAGGTTGCCGGAGCTTTTAACTTCTTTATGATGAAGCAGTTCTGTGAACAGATCCCCATTCCTATCCTTGAAGCCGCCAGAATTGACGGCGCAACAGAGCTGAGAATATTCAGAAGTATAGTTTTCCCGTTCCTTTCCCCTGCAATTGCGACCCTCGTTGTTTTCTCATTTACAGGAATTTGGAATGACGGCTCAGGAGACCTTATTTACATCACAAATGAGGCTATGAGAACACTGCCTACTGCTATCAGCTCCATCGCAACAGGTGGTTTATCCCGTTCAGGTGCTATGACTGCTGCAACATTTATAATGACAACACCTACCATCATTATTTACACACTTATGCAGCGCCGCGTTATCGAAACTATGGCTCATAGCGGAATCAAATAAGAATAGGAGAAGGTCAGATGAAAAAGTTTTTACGCTGTGCCATCGTCACAGTCATGCTTGCAGTACTTCTGGTATCTCAGGCTTCTGCCTTTAACTATTGGGATAACGGATATATTCTTGCACCTGACGGAAAGACAAGAATGGCAATGCCTAAGCCTTACACCTGCGAGCAGGTGGTCACCCAGTTTGAAGGCGACACAATGCAAAAGAAATTCAGTAACCCGCAGGACCTCTTTTTAGCACCCAGCGGTGATTACTATGTTGCTGACACCGGAAACAGCCGAATTGTCAGACTTAACAGTAACTTTGAGTTTGTTGCAGAATACAACGGCGGATATGTTCTTAACTCCCCCGAAGGCATTTATGTAACAAATGAAGGCGATATGTATATTGCCGACTCTGCCGGCGGTAAAATCATTCACCTTGATCCCAACGGAGAATGGGTTGAAGATTTTGTAATGCCCGAGTCAGAGCTTCTTTACGATGTTACTTACTTTTCACCCTCAAAGGTTGCTATCAATCCTATAAATAACAACCTCTATGTTGTTCAGGGTAAACAGTTTATGACTATCGACGCCGCTAATAACTTTAAAGGTTATGTCGGCGCAAACCAGGTTGGATTCAACCTTATAAACTTCATCATTCTTACATTTGCATCCGACGAGCAGAAGGATCAGATGGAAAGAATTGAGCCGGAAGCATATTATAACTTCTGCGTTGCAAATGGCGGAAAGATCTATGCAACCGGTGCTACAGATAACAAGAGAATCAGTGTTATCAACACTGTAGGAACCAACACATATCCCGAAAAGCTTTACGGCGAGACTCTTTATGACAATGCAGCTTATGAGAGCGTACCTATTTTCAGAGATATATGTGTTGATGAAAACGAGATCATAACCGTTATTGAGGAAAATACATCCTGCGTTTATCAGTATGATCCCGATGGAAACCTGCTTTGTATCTTCGGCGGAAAGGGAACTACCGCAGGCTATTTCGACCTTCCTTCTTCAATTGTTTATGCAGGAAACGGAAAGCTTGTAACCCTTGATGCTACACTTGGCAGAATTCAGGTATTTATGCCCACAGAATTTATCACCACCGTTCAGGATGCTGTTATTGCTTATTCTGAGGGTAGATATGATGATTCGCTTGTTCTCTGGAACGAGATTAAAGAAGACAATGCAAGCTATACCCTTGCAAGAGAATTCATCGGTAAGATCGAAATGAAGAACGGTAACTATGCCGAGGTTCTGGATGACTTCAAGCAGAGCGGAAACAGGGTGAGCTACGGCGAAGCCTTTGAGAAGCTCCGTTACGGATTTATGCAGGAATATTTCTATCTCATCGTTATCGTATTAATTGCACTGATAGTAGGCGTTGTATTCTTAATGAAGTTTGTCAGAAAGACAATGCGCAAGATACAAAAAGAATTTTGGGATAAATTGGAGGGATAGAGAATATGAAATGGTTTAAATACTTCTTCTTAACTCTGTTCCATCCTATTGATACTTTCTATCTCATTAAGAAGGACAGAAAAGAATTATCAAAATTAGCAGTATTTTTGGTTCTCTTTGCAGCTGTTGCAATGAAGATCATCTATGTTTATACAGTAAACTTTACCCTTTCGGTTACAACTGCTGCTGAAGCAAATGCCTTGGTTGAGATCGGCATCATTCTTCTGCCGATACTTCTTTGGGCAGTTGCAAGCTACGCTGTTATGACAGTTTGCGGTGGTGAGTCCACATTTGGAGAAACCTTCACAATTTCTGTTTACAGCTTGGCACCCTACATCGTTTGCACTCCTATAACCATCGGACTTTCACACATTTTCTCAACATCCGAGCAGGCATTCTTTACCGGAATTCAAGCCGCTATTATTGCCTGGGTCGTTATATTGTTGTTTGTCGGATTTATGCAGTCAAACGGTCTTAAATTCTCCCACGCTCTCGGCTTTAGTCTGCTGAGTGTTCTTGCAATGGTCGTCATTGCTGTAACATTCCTGCTTGCCTTTGGTCTCGGAGCACAAATCGTTAAATTTGTTCAAGAACTTGTAGCTGAGATCAAGTTCTTGCTCAGGTAGGGAGGAGGCAAAAATATGAAAAAGAAAATAACTATTATTTCAATTGCTGCTATAGTAGTTCTTGCTATTGTTGCCGTAATTGTGTTCTCCCCCAAGTTTTCTATCGATCGTGAAGTTATTAAAGCAAATGCTCCTATAGGCTCAACCGAGGCTAAGTATCTCAATGAAGAGCTTGTTGTTAATGAGGCAGAATATGCTCTTATTGGCAAAAGCGGAGACAATGAGCTTTACTTTAAAAAGGCCGATTACAGTATTAAGGTTAAAAATACAAAGACCGGCCAAGAATGGTCAAGTATGGTCAGCGATGAGGAGTATATCCACAATGCTGATATGGGCTACACCGAGAACACAGAAATCGATAGACAGAACCTAAGAAAGCTTTTCGAGTTTGCTTATACAAACTTTGATCAGATCTCACTTAATACCAGCCTTGCAACCGAAAGCGATGCCGCTGTTAAACTTCATAAAATTGAAAACGGCGTTGCAATCGAAGCGGCCTTCCCCAGCTGTGAAATATCTGTAACAGTTGAGTTCTGGGTTGACGAAACCGGACTTAATGTAAGGGTTCCCAAGGATAAGATAGTTGAAAGCGGAGATAACGGAATCGTCAGCATTTCGCTTCTTCCTATGCTCGATGCTGTAAAAGATGACGTTAAGGATGCTTTTGCACTCTTCCCCGATTCGACAGGCGGTATTTATGATGTTAAGCCTATAGCTATCGCCCAGAGTCCGCTCTTTATGGATGTTTACTTCCCTAGAAGCTTTGACCTCGACGAAATTCAGGCAAGCAATGAGCAGGGTGTTAAGAATGCTATGATGCCGTTCTTTGGACTTTCAAAGGGTAATAAGGGCTTTGTAGGTTATGTTTCGGAAGGCGAAATGAACAGCTTTATTACGCTTAATCCGAGCGGTTCTATCTATAACCTTACCAGAATCAACGCATCGCTTAACTATCGTAAGTCTTACAACTACACCAACCCCTCCGGAGACGTTATCACAACCGTTGAGAAAAATATCAGTGCCGGCAATTTTGCCGTTAAGTATATGTTTATCGGCGGCTCTGAAACAGATAAGATTACATATAGCGATATGGCAGTTTCTCTTCGTAAGTACCTTACAGACACCGGAAGGCTTGTAAAAGCTGAGTCTGCAAAGAGTGAGGGCGTTGAGGTTAACCTTCAGATGATCATGTCTTCAAAGGTTGAGACCATGATCGCAGAGTATCTCCAGGTTATGACCAGCTGTGAAGATATCGAAAATATGGTCAAGGCTCTGCCTGATAGCATAAAGGATGATATCCGTATTATGATGCTCGGATGGCAGTCCTCCGGATACAATGTATATCCCAGCAGCGGTAAAGCCGCAAGAGAGATCGGAAGCATCAAGAAGCTTTCTCAGTTCCTTGAAGATAACGGAATTGACAGTTATGTTGTAGACGACCTGATTTACGCAACAACCGCGTCAAAACACTTCTCGGTTCAGGGCGATGCAGTTTACAATGAGGCAATTCTTCCTGTTACCGATTCTGAAAATAAACAGTATGTACGTAACCCCTTTAAAGAGTATTCCAAACTCACAAAGACCACCCTTCCTTACTTTGAGAAGAACTCTGTAAACGGTGTCGGCTTTGATAAAGTCGGCTGGTATGTATTTGATGACTACCAGAGAAAATCAGAGCTCAACCGTCAGGATGTTGTCTCTGTTTACAATGCAATGATCAAAGCAGTAAAAGAAGCAGAGATGAAGGTTGCCAACCAGAGGGGTAACGCATATGTCCTCTCTAACACCGATTATATTTATGACCTGCCTAAGACAGGCTCAACCTATGAGCTTCTTGACCGCGAGGTTCCTTTCTATCAGCTGGTTGTTCACGGATACATTCCCTATAGCTTGGATATTCCCGGAAATATGTCTGTTGACTATACAGTTGAAAAGCTTAAATGGATCGAGTATGGCGCAGAGCCTACCTTCCTGCTTACAGAGGAAATGAGCGAAAAGTTCAAGGACTCTACAGTTGATAACGCCTTCTCAACAGAGCTTGCGACCTGGATCGACGATGTTAAGGCTATTGCAGAAGAGTTTAACAGCAAGCTCGCATTTACAGGAAACAGCACCATTGAGGAGCACACTCAGGTTGCCGCAAATGTATATCGTTTGACCTATTCAAACGGTAATAAGGTTTATGTAAACTATAATCAAAGTGATATCACCATCGACAATGTAACCGTTAAAGCACAAAACTACGCCGTAGTTAACGCAAACGGAAGCATAGTCGGGTAGAGAGGAGAAAAACAATGGCTGAAAAAACTATAAACAGCGCAAATCCGGCCAGAAAGAAATTCTGGAACTTAAAGCGCAAAGAAAATATGAACGGCTATTTGTTCGTTCTTCCTTGGATACTTGGTGCAGCACTGTTCTTTGTATTCCCGATTTACCGCTCTCTTGAAATGAGCTTTTCGAACATCACAAACTATACCGATTATGCTGTCGAGTGGGCCGGTCTTGAACACTATGCACACGCCTTAACCGGCGACGCCGGATATATCGAAAGATATTTCCAGAGCGTTACGTCTCTTATTGAGACTGTGCCGTTTATTAACGTGTTCTCTTTGATCATTGCGGTTATGCTTAACCGTAAGTTTAAGGGAAGAGCAGTGTTCAGAGCAATATTCTTCCTTCCCGTTGTTCTTGGCTCAGGCTTTGCTATGTATAGCCTTATGAATCAGGGCGTTAACGCGGAGGCAATGGAAGCTGCTAAAGAGGTTCTTATTCCCCGAGAGGTTGCCATTTATCTCGGAGCAGAGCTGACCGAAGCTGTATCCACCTTCCTTGACCTTATCAGTAATATTCTTTGGAAATCCGGCGTTCCTATAGTTATCTATCTTGCAGGCTTGCAGGGCGTTCCAAGCACTCTTTATGAGGCTGCCCGTGTTGATGCCGCGAGTGAATGGGAAATGTTCTGGCTTATAACCCTGCCTATGATCACTCCTATGATGCTGCTCAACTTCGTTTTCACCGTTATTGACAGCTTTAGTGATTCGCGCAACTGGATGCTGCGTTATATAAACATAACCAGCTTTGACAGTGAGATTCCGCAGTATGAGTATTCTGCGGCAATGGCTTGGTTGTTCTTCGTGTTTATTATTATATTGGTTGCAATCATATTCTTGGTGATGAGACCCTTCGTCAACAAGGTAAAAGACAATTAAAGGAGGGAATAAAATGCAAATACCAAAGCTTAAACTTCCTTCCAAGGAAGCTGTAATGAGAGTCTACAAAAAGTCCCCCGTTTCTCTTGGTGACCTTTTTGTATATGTAATGCTGATCCTTCTTGCGTTTGTCTTTTTATATCCCTTTGCACATATGATAGTTACATCATTTAAGAGCTATAGTGATATTATTAATGCAACCGTTAAGTGGATCCCCAAAAGCCCGACACTGCAAAACTTCAAGATCGCAGCTATGGCAATGCGCCTTGACCAAACTGTAATAAACTCCCTTGTCGTAACAGTTCTTGCAACAATAGGTCACGTTTTCGCTTGTTCATATATTGCTTACGGTTTTGCAAGATATAAGTTCCCCTTAAGAGGCGTGTTCTTTGCACTTGTTGTGCTTTCAATATTGATGCCGGTTCAGGTTATTATCATTCCCTTGTATATGACCTATTCCCAGTTCAATATGATAGGCACCTATCTGCCTCTTATCATTCCTTGCTTCTTCGGATTCGGACTTAAAGGCGGTCTGTTTGTGTTCCTTTACAGACAGTACTTCCTCGGAATTCCTAAGTCGCTTGAGGAGGCCGCAAGTATCGACGGATGCGGACCGCTCAAAACCTTCTTTAGGATAGCGTTCCCCTCCGCAGGTTCAACAACCATCGTTTGTATAGTGCTCTCAATGGTATGGCACTGGAACGATTACTTTGAACCCCAGCTCTACCTTACACAGCCCGAAAGCATGCTTCTCCCTCAGATCGTTGACTCTCTTAAAGCACTTATCGCAGCAATGCAGAATGCTATTATGCAGGGCAACTCTGAGTTCTCAGGTATGGATGCTACATTGTATCATAACGGAACGGTTATGGCCGGAACTGTTATCTCAATGCTGCCTCCCATCATCGCTTATATGTTCCTCCAGAGAAAATTTATGGAAGGTATCGAGAGAAGCGGTCTTACAGGTATGTAATAAAAGAGTTTTCTTTAAAAAGAACTGCCGAAAGGCAGTTCTTTTTTTACGCCTTGAATTTTTCAAGCTTTGTAAAAAGCTCGTCGGCATTGTCTGTGTGCGCAATAAGCTCAATGGGCTTTGATAGATCAAGGCTGAAAATTCCCATAATGGACTTTGCATCAACAAAATGCCTTCCCGATGATAGATCGATGTCGTAATCACAATGCGTGACTATCTCAACAAATTCTTTGACACAGCTTACACTTGAAAGCAGTACACAACATTTTTTCATATAAATCTCCTTCCTTTAATTAAACGGTCTTAAACCTATTGCAAAAAAAAGCAAAAATGATATAATTAGAATATGACCGATTTTTTATGGGTTATTCATTAAGATGGTATAAAGAAGGTGAGTCGGATGAGAATAGCAGTTTATACGCTTGGCTGTAAGGTTAATCAGTATGAATCGCAAGCGATCTGTGAGCAGCTTTCAAATCGCGGTCACAAGATAGTGCCCTGCTCGCAACAGGCGGATGCATACATAATAAATTCCTGTACTGTTACTTCTATGAGCGACTCAAAAAGTAAAAAAGCGATAGGCCACCTAAGAAAGAAAAATCCAAATGCCGTTATCGCTCTTATCGGATGTTTTCCGCAGGCTTTTCCCAAAAAGGCGGAGCAGATTACGGATGCAGATATAGTTGTAGGAAACGCGAATAAGAGTAGAGTGGTAGAGCTTGTTGAGGCTTTTTTTGCCGATAAACAGAGAAGATGTGAAATTAAAGATTTCTGCTCTCCTGCTACTATCGAAAAAATGCAGATCACTAAGTTTGAGGAAAGGACCCGAGCTTTTGTTAAAATTCAGGACGGATGCAATCGCTTTTGCAGTTATTGCATTATTCCCACAGCTCGCGGAAGAATTTGCTCAAAGCCGCTTGAGGAGATCGTGTCTGAGGTAACCGAGCTTGCAAAAAACGGATTTAGCGAAATAGTCCTTGTCGGAATTGATTTGTCAAGCTACGGCAGGCAGTTTGACAAGACACTCACAGATGTAGTTGAGGCGGTCTCAATGATTAGTGGAGTTAAAAGAATAAGACTTGGAAGCTTAGAGCCCGAGATAATCTCAGACGAGGAACTTAAAAGGCTTTCAAAAATCCCTGCCTTTTGCCCTCAGTTTCACCTGTCGCTCCAAAGCGGCTGCGATAACACACTTAAAAGAATGAATAGGCACTATACTGCTGATGAGTATAAAACCATCGTGGAAAAAATCCGAGCTGTTTTTAAAAATGCCAGCATTACAACCGATGTAATGGTCGGATTTGCAGGCGAGAGTGATGAGGATTTTAAGGCATCTCTCGAGTTTGTAAAAAACATCGGATTTTTAAAGGTGCACGTTTTCCCTTATTCTCGACGAAGCGGCACAAAAGCCGATAAGTTTGCAGATCAGATCGAGGGCGGCGAAAAAAAGAGGCGCGCCCGTGTTATGCTTGAAGAAACCGAAATGGTGAGAAGGAAAATATTAAATTCACAGGTCGGCAGAATTGCCGGAATTTTAGTTGAAAGCCGCACAAAAAACGGACAGGCCTTTGGCTATACAGAGGATTATATTCCTGTTTGTGTTGAAAGCGTGTCTGCTCCGGTGGGAAGTGTTTGTAAGGTTAAAATCCTTTCGGTGTCGGATGACGGCTGTTTTGTAAAAGGCAGTTTAATTTCTTTGGAGGAATAAATAAATGAGTAAGACCAAAACTATTTTGAAAAGATTTGCCCGTATGTGCAATTACAAGCTTCTTTCGGATGTGACTGTTGGGTCAGGGGAGTCGGCACACACCTTTGAACACATTTTGATAGGCTCTTTTGGCGCCTTTTGCGTCCGTAGCTTTAAGGAAAAGGGCGAGCTTTACGGAAATGAAAATGACAGCAACTTTGTGCTTGTCGATTATAAAATGAGCAGAAACAAAACCGAGAATATCGTTAAAAAATCGCTTAAAGATAATATGACGCTGCGTAAAATTGTTGCGGATGCCAAAATTTATAATGTTAAGATCGAAAATGCAGTTGTTATTGAACATAAAAAATGTAAAGCAATGATAACAGCCCCCTCTTGCGAGGTGATGGCAGTTTCCGAGCTTTCAAAATATTTAAACGATAAATTTGACAGAGACAATAAGGTTGATGCAGAGGCCGTCGCTTCTGCTGTGGAAAATGCAAAATAAAAAAATAAGGCGGCGTTTTGAGTGAAAGCCATTGTAATTGTAATTTGCAAAATACTTACAAAAATAGGCAAGCTTTTAAATAAGGGAAGCAGTCTTCCGGGTAAGATTGCGCTAAAGCTGTGCCCCAATATTTTAGGCCGAATAAAGTTTTGTGATTATGTTATTGCCGTAACGGGAAGCAACGGAAAAACCTCAACCGTTGAGCTGATTGCCCACACCCTTGAAAGCTGTGGCTTTAATGTGGCTTATAATAAAGAGGGCTCCAATCAGATAGAAGGTGTTACCACCCTTGTTTTAAATAATTGTGACCTTAGCGGTAAGGTAAAGGCTCAGGTGCTGATAGTTGAGAGTGATGAGCGCTTTGCGCGCTACACCTTTTCTCATTTTTCGCCCACCCACTATGTTTTTACAAATCTTTACAGGGACCAGCTTTCGAGAAATGGCCACCCTGAATTTGTTTTCGATGCACTTAATGATAGTATTAAGGATAAAAACACCACACTTGTTCTTAATGCCGACGACCCTCTTATTTCGCTTTTCGCTAAAGGACACGATAAGGTCGTTTGGTTCGGGGTCGAAAAAAATTCTCTTTCAAAAGAGAAAAACGACAGCGTCTACAACGATGGAGCATATTGCCCCAATTGTAAAGAGAAAATGGACTATGATTTTTACCACTATGCCCATATCGGCTCTTATGAGTGCAAGTCTTGCGGACATAAAAGAAACGAGCCGCAATATAAAGTCACAAGCCTTGATTTAGAAAACGGAAGCTTTGTTATAAACGGCGAGCATAATGTTTCACTTTTCTTAAAGAGTATTTATAATGTTTACAACAGCCTTGCCGCCTTTGCAGTGGCCGACCTTGTCGGCGCCGATAAAACCCTTGCGGCAGAGGCGATAAGCAACCATGTGCTTAAAAACGGAAGGCTTACCTGCTTTGCTTCGGGCGAGCGAAACGGCGTTTTGCTCACATCCAAGCACGAAAATTCGGTAAGCTATAATCAGTCTATCGCACTTGCGGCTTCAAGCAAAAAGCCCTGCACCGTTGTGATAATAGTAGACGCCATAAGCCGCAAGTATTTCACAGGAGAAATTTCTTGGCTTTGGGATATTGATTTTGAAAAATTAAATAGTCCCGCTGTTGAAAAAATTATTCTTGCAGGCAGATATTGCTATGACCTTGCAAATCGTTTTTCTTACACCGATATTCCTCAAAAGAAAATAGAAATAGTGAGCGACACACAAAAGCTCCCTTACACCTTCTCTTTGGGAAGCGGCGACATTATTGCAATAACCTGTTTTTCGGACAGAGATAAGCTGCTTTCAAATGTTGAGATTTTAGAGCCTGAAAAATGGACTCTCCCTTTTTAAACTGAAACGAGGTAAGCTAAATGAAAATAAAGCTTCTTTATATGTACCCGGATCTTATGAACCTTTATGGCAGCAGCGGAAATATGCGCTGCATAGAAAAGCATATTATCGAGGCGGGTTCGGAAACCGAGATAATCTATGCCGATCTCGGCGATGAAATAGACTTTTCGGGTGTTGATTTTGTTTATATCGGAGCGGGAACCGAGCGTAGCCAAAAAAGAGTGCTTGAAGACATAAAAAGGCATAAGACCGCACTAAAAGAGTATATCGATCTGGGCGGAGTTTGCCTCTTTTGCGGAAACTCCTTTGAGCTTTTAGGCAAGAGCATAACTGCTGTAAACGGCGAGGTTTATGAGTGCCTCGGCTTTTACGATTTTCAAACCATTGAGAAAAAAAGAAGGGTAGTCGTAGATACTGTTTGCACATGTAGCCTAATCTCCTCAAAGATCGTCGGATTTATGAATAAACAAAGCAGTACAACCATCATTCCAAACCCGCTTTTCAGGGTTGTTTCGGGAGCGGGAAATGCCTCCGACAGAAACGACGAGGGCATTTTAGATAAAAACCTTTTTGCAACTCAGCTTTCGGGCCCTATTTTAGTCAGAAACCCTCAGCTTCGTGCTGTTATAGAAAAAAGAATATACGATAACAAAGGCCTCGACCTGCTTCCGCTTTACTTTATGTATGAGGAACAGGCATATAAAGAGAGCCTCAAAGGATTAAAAGCCTAAGGGAGAAAACATAATGACAAAGGCACTTGATAGCCGATTTAAAAAAGAACAGATAAAAAAGATAAAATGCTTTGTACTTGATATGGATGGCACCATTTATCTTGGAAACGAGCTTTTTGAGTTTACTCCGGAATTTCTAAAAACAGTTAAATCAGCGGGCAAGGATTACCGCTTTTTTACAAATAACTCGTCCCGAAACTCTAAAATGTATGCCGAAAAGTTAAAAAAACTCGGTGTTGAAGGGGTAGGGGATAACGATGTTTGCATTTCAAACGAGGTTGTGATCCGTTATATAAAGAAAAACTATAAGGACCCCAGAGTGTTCGTCCTCGGAACGCCCGCGCTTATTGAGAACTTTAAGGCTCGCGGCATTGAGATAGACGAGCAGAACCCGAATCTTATGGTGCTCGGCTTTGACACCACCCTCTCTTATGACAGGCTCAGCCGCTTTTGCCAGTTCGTGCGTGACGGAGTTGACTATATCGGAGTAAACCCCGACCTAAACTGCCCTATGGAAGGCGGAAAATTCATTCCCGACTGCGGCTCTATCGCAAGACTTGTAGAAAGCTCAACAGGCAGATTTCCCGAGTTTTTCGGTAAACCTTCTAAACACACCCTTGACTATGTTGTGGATGTAACGGGTTACAAGGAAAATGAAATAGCCTTTGTCGGTGACAGGCTTTACACCGATATAGCTGTGACCGAAAATTCCGAGGCTGCCTCGATCTTGGTGCTGACAGGTGAGGGAACGCTTGACGAGGCTTTAAACGGTGAGCATAAGCCTGACCTTATTATGCGCTCGCTTGAAGAAATAACAGAAATCTTAAAAGAACTCTACCTTTGATAAAAATGCCTGCTAAAAACGCAGGCATTTTTTCTTAAATGCGAGAAAAATAATTGAAAATAAAGGCAAAATATAGTAAAATATAATTATAAAAATGAAAGGAAGTTTTTTGTTATGCCACTTGATATAGGAATAGATTTAGGAACAGCAACGGTTCAGGTGTATGTCGGAGGAGAGATCGTTTTAAGCGAACCGTCTGTTATTGCTTATAATAATAAAACAGGAAATGTGGTCGCAGTCGGAACCGAAGCACAAACCATGATAGGCAGGACCCCTTCGCACATCGTTGCTGTTCGCCCGCTTGAAAAGGGGGTTATTGCCGAAATAAAAAGCTGTCAGAAAATGATTAAGTATTTTGTTGAAAAAACCTGCAAAAACAGAATACTGCGCCCCCGCGTTGCTATCTGCATTCCCTCTGAGGTAACTGAGGTTGAGCGCCAGGCTGTTGTTGAAGCTGCTGACGCTGCAGGAGCTAAAAGCGTTGTCACCATCGAAGAGCCTATGGCGGCAGCGATCGGAGCAGGGCTTGATGTTTTGCGCCCTAACGGAAATATGATTTTGGATATCGGCGGTGGAACTGCCGATATAGCTGTTATAACCCTCGGCGGAATCGCAGAGTCGGTCTCTCTTAAAATTGCAGGAAATGCCTTTGATGAAACTATCGTTAAGTCGGTAAAAGCCAGACATAATCTTATAATAGGCTCAAGAATGGCTGAAAAGGTTAAGATAGGTCTTAAAAATGCAATAGAAAATAATGAGCTTCTTGAGGTAAAGGGTAAAAATGCGCTTACAGGCCTTCCCGAAATGATAAAGCTCGATCCTAAGGAATTAAGAGGCTACTTTGACGAAAACTTCAAGGTTATAGTCGATTCGCTCATCGCAATTCTTGATAAAACTCCGCCCGAGCTTGTCGCTGATATCTCGGAGCAGGGCATTTGGCTCACTGGAGGCGGTGCGCTTATATACGGCCTCGATAAGCTTATAGAGGAAAGAACGGGAATAAAGACCTATTATCCCGAAAATCCCGATAAATGTGTTGTTGTGGGAGCGGGAAAAGCCTTTGAATACCTTGGCGAGCTTCAGGATGGCCTTGTTTCAGAGCGTAAACTTTAATTAGCAAACCGATCGGCACTGCATAATGCACAAAACGGCTTTTTTTCAATTGTGTAATATAACGAAAATTAAAAAAACTGCCGTAATTTATTTACAAATCAACTTGATTATGGTATCCTTATTGTATATTAAGGATAGTGGATGATTGTATCTTTTTGTGCTTATTCCATGTCAATTAATATCGCAATGAAAGTAAATTTTACATAAGAAAGGAAAAGAGAAAATGAAACTTTCAAAAAAGATCGTATCAATGATTCTCGTGGCTGCAATGCTTATAGCACAGGTCAGTGTGCTCCCATTCGCAACCGAGAGTTATTCATCAGGCAAGGGCGATAGCGCAAGCTTAGCCTTAAAGGTGCCCGAGGATGCTGAGTCAGTCGGATTCGGTACTGCTATCGGCGGTGCTGGAAGCTGGGTCGATTCTTCCAACACAATGGGTAGAAACGACAGCGACACCGGCTACGCAAGCGACAGAAAGGGTAAAATCTTTATTGCAACCGACGGAGCAGAGAAGTTCTTCGTTCTCAACCCTGCTTCCAAGGGCGCAGAGGTAGCCTTTAAGAACGCTCCTGCAAATACATACACAGGTGAAACCCCTGCTGTATATAACGGTATTCCTGCCGCTATCAACAGCAGTAAGCTTACCGGTATGGCATTCCGCCTTAAAGGTTTAGGTACCATTGTTGATAAAATGGTAATCGACCTTCAGCTCACCAATAAGAAGGGTACCGATGTTGCATACACCGCAAAGGCAGATATGCTCTTTATCGATGCTGTTACAGGCTCTATTACCCCCGTTGGATATACCGATAACGGTATTGAGCTTGCAGGTAATGCAAACGGTTGGCTTTATGTAGCATTCACCGGTTTTGAAGGCACCGCTAATGTAACTCTTGACAGAGCTCTCACCCAGTTCGCAGCAGTAGGAAATTCCTACAACCCCAATGCAACCGGTTATAAGGGCATTAAGGTTACATTTAAAACCGATGATTTCAACGGCAAAAAGCTTTACTTCGGTAATGCTATGTTCGTTGAGAGCATTGATAGCTTCAGAAAGGTTCACGGAACTCCTGATGCTCCTGTCCTTAAGGAAGCAACTGAGAACTCCATCACTTTAGAAACCGTTGCAGGAGTTGAGTATTCTAAAGACGGCGCAACATGGAACACTAACGGTAAGTTCACAGGTCTTGAATCCGGAAAGAAATATGTCATTTACGCAAGATATGCAGGCAAAGCTCTTGCTTCTTCTGCAGCTCTTTACACCAAGGGCCTTGCTGACATTGAGGTTTTAAACACAACTTATGATTCTATCACAGTTGTTGCTGTTCCCGGTCTTGAGTACTGCCTTAACGAGGATTGGGACAATAAGAACACCACAGGTATCTTTACAGGACTCAAGGATGCAACCGAGTATACTGTTTATGTCAGAGAGATCGGCAAAACCACTGTTAAATCAGCTAAGGTTAAAACCGGTGCTCTTCCCTGGACCACAGGCAATAATGAAACCGCTTACTATGCTCTCAAGGTTGAGGATGGCGTTTCTGCAATCACAGGCGCTCTTGGCTCCTTCACAGGATCCATCACTTCGATTCCCGTTGTAAGCCGCGACGGCGTAAATTACATCGCTCTTGCAGGCGGCGCAAGCGAAGGCAAGGCAACTGTTAATGCAATCGGCCTGACATATAACAAAACAGGTTATGGTCTGCCCGAGGATATGATTAAGTATGCTGATTTCACAGGTATCGCATTCAGAATGAGCGTTGCCGGCGGAACCGCAGGTACTGAGTCTAAGTTTGACATTCTTGTTCACGATAATTATGCCATTGCCAACGGCGACTATGCATTCATTAACGTAGCTGACGGAACTATTTCTGCTTTTACATACGATAATGGATTTAAAGTCTCCGGCGAGCTTGACGGTTGGCTTGTAATTCCTTTCTCCAACATCAAGAACGCTGCAGGCGTTGGCCTTGTTGGAACCTATAACCAGTCAATGTATAAGAACCTTGTATTCACTCTCTATGGTTCTGACAAAGCAAGTGACTGGAGCGGCCGTACCCTCAATATCGGAACAGGTCTCTTCTACGAGAACGAAACCGAGTTCTTAAGAGCTTACAGCCTGCCTTATGACCACGAGATAGCTGAAAAGACCAAGACATCTATCTCAATCAAGCCTGCTGACGGCGTTGAGTATGCTCTTGACGGTAGTGAAGATTGGACCACCGAGGCTATATTTGAAAACCTCAAGCCTGACACTGTTTACACCTTAAAGGCAAGATATATCGGAAGAACTGCTTACAGCACCTTTACTGTAAAAACAAGACTTCCCAATCCCACTCTTGTAACTCCCACCAAAGATGATGTAACTGTAACTGCTACTACAATTATAGTTAAGAATCCTCTTGAGGACCATGAGTACAGCATTGACGGCGTAAACTGGACCGAAAGCGGTGAGTTTACAGGTGTTATTGCAGGCGCATCTTACAACCTTGTTGCAAGAATTTACGGAACAACTACACAGACTGTTCCTCTTATTCTCAAAACCGACAACGGAGTTTACTCTTCCGGTGCAACAGATTCAGGTAGCTTTATTATCAAGATTCCCACCCTTGCAGATGCTCTCTCTGATAACACAGGTGCTTACATCAGCAAGGATCAGAACAATGGAACTG
Organism: Oscillospiraceae bacterium; assembly: GCA_015066115.1. Taxonomy (GTDB): domain Bacteria; phylum Bacillota; class Clostridia; order Oscillospirales; family Ruminococcaceae; genus SIG578. The sequence goes on along the minus strand of SVOZ01000002.1, from coordinate 108,288 downwards.
CATTTGGTGTTGCTGAAAAGCTTTACATTGAGGATGTTGCAGGCGAGAAGATGATCAAGCTTGCTACATCTGCAACAAAGGGTGCTGTTGCTGTTCTTAGCTCCAATATGACCTATCAGGGCAAAAAGTACTTTGACGGCAAGAAAGGACTTCCCGCTGAGATTGCTGATAACGGAGTCGGTGGATTTGCTTTCAGAATTGCTATCAAGGGTTCAAAAGCTGATGATTACGGAATCTTCAACTTCACATACACCATTAATGATAAAGCATATACTGTTGCGAAAAACGATGGAATGATGTTTGTTGATGCTAAAACCGGAGTTGCAACCAATCTCGAATACAGAAATGGCGTTAAGCTCTTTGGCGAGGTTGATGGTTGGGTTATTGTTCCTATCGATGCATTTGGTAAAAACTTTGAAGCAACATTTGCAAATGGATATGAAGGTCTTAAGGTAAACTTTGTATCTAATTGGGATGGCAAAACTCTCTACATCGGAGATTCGCTTGCTGTTGCTGATATAAGCAAGTTCCTCCAGATGCGTTCTGCCCCCAATGCTCCTTCACTTCTTGAAAAGACCACAACTTCAATTAAGGTCGTTGCAATCCCCGGAATGGAGTACTGCATCGATGGCGATTGGACCAATAAGAACACCGATGGTGTCTTCACAGGCCTTACCGAGAATAAAGAGTATAGGATCTATGCAAAATATACAACAAATGATATAGCATCTCAGCCCCTCACACTTAAGACTGATATGAGCACTCCCTCAACAGCAATTCCCAAGATGCTCTCACTTACGGATTCTGAGATTGTTATCGATATCGTTCCCGGCATTACCTACACAATTGACGGTGGCGCAACCTGGAATGAGCTTGCTGATTTTGGCATTCTTGATCCTAACACCGAGTACACCATATACGGTATCGATAAGAAAACAGGTGTAGCAACCGAGAAACTTACATTTAAAACTCCCAAGGCTGAAAACCTCTGGTACAGAGGCGACGGCTCCAGCGATTATATGACCGTTTCTGATATGGAAGGCGAATATTATCAGGGTATGTACGGCTTCTCTAATTACCTCGCGGTTAACAACAAGGGCGGTCGCGATGGCGGTCAGGCTCCCTTGGTAACCATTGATGGTGAGCGGTTTATTGAGTACAAGATTCGTACTATTCCTACACAACAGTCCAACCTCCAGCTCTGTGCAACATTAGAGTATGTTGATGACGGCGTTGAAACACGCGGCTTCCCCAGAGGAATCTGGATGAAGGATCAGTGGGGCTTTGCTATCAGAGTTAAGATCAATGATGCAGGTACCACCCAGCAGATGTCTCCCTACTATCAGTACTATGATCAGCTTGGCGCTGAAAAGCAGAGAGGCTACAGTGGTGACTACTATCTCATCGATAAGACAACCGGCACCTGGACTAAGAAAACCCTTAGCGGCAACTTAACATTCAAGGGCGGATTTGACGGATGGATAGTATATCCCTTAGCTAATATCCGTGCTAAGAACACTGACTTAACCTGGGATCTTATCCAAAACGAGTGGATGTCCTTCCAGTTCTTCCTCAGAGCAGGCGAAGGATATGGCGACTCTAACTGGATGGATTCTCCCTTGTACATCGGCGATACCGTTATTATTGAAGACGTAAACCTCTTTATGGAGAATCACGCTCCTAACACTCCCGAAAAGGTTATTGCTGACGCACATAACAAGGTAACTGATCCTAACTTCCCCGGCGTTATGTCTAATGACTGTACCGGTAATAAGCTTTATGAAGGCTTAGATAAGATTGAGAATATCAACGCTGCAGTAACAGAGATCACCAAGCCTAACGAAAAGAGCGAGGCTCTCGGACTTACTGTTAACGGCTATGGTACAATCAGCGTTACTAACGACGCTCTTAACTACAGAGGCGAGATTCCCACCGAACTTCAGTGGGCAGTATCTGACTCTCTTGGTGTTACATTCTATATGAATGTTCCTAAGTCACTTACCGGTAAGGTTGGCTTCAATGTTAAGACACTTGAAGACAACACCGAGAACTTCTCCTACAACAATTCTTATTACTACACCGTTTCAAACGGTATTGCAATGAAGTCTTATGGAGAGATAGAGCTTTCTCCCGGATTTAACGGATATGTAATACTTCCCTTTGAAGTATTTAACTATGACGCAACTCTCTCTGAGTTCGTTGACGGAATTCTCTATACTCCTAACACAATTAAGAACTTCACCCTTGAGTTCGACAAGGATCTCTATCCTGCACTTACAAGCGGAACCATCTATATCGATGACTTCTATCTCTATCAGGACTTTGAAGATCTTGTAACCTACACCCTTAAGATCCAGGGTACCGATGAGTACGGCATCTTTGACAATGTTCTTGATCTTACCAAAGATGATGAGCCCACATTCCCGAGAGAAATGGCAAACAACTGCTCCAGTATCGAGCGTAACGAAGGCATCTACAAGTATGATAACGTAGCTCTCACTCTTGTAGAGGCAACAGTCAAAACTGATGCTCACATCAATGTACAGATCGGAAATGGTTCTTCTTCAGTCTTGTTCGAGAACCTCGCATTCCCTGAGGATCCCGATGACTTCTCTGATGAAGAGTATGAGAACTATATGAATTCTAACGGAATGTCCTTCTGGCTCAGCGTTCCTGAAAAGGCTCCTATGACAGTTGGTCTTGATCTTGAGATCTATGAGGATGATTCCGAATCCTTCTGGTATAACCCCAATACTTATTACTACACCGTTGAGGATGGAAAGGTAACTCAGTATTACGGTTATCTCGAATTCAAGCCCGGATTCGAAGGATATGTTGTAATTCCGTTTGATAACTTCTTCTTCGATGAAGCAAGTTCTGAGTATGTTGACGGAGTTCTCAATCTCTACAACCTTATTAATTACTTTGGATTCTACTTCGAGACTGATTTCTATGCAGCTATCGGCGGAACCACGATCAGCATTGACGATATCGCCTTCTATCAGGGCACATATCGCTTCATCGATGCTGTTTGGGCAAAACAGACCGGTAACAGCATTACAGAGGTTGATCCCGCATATTACAGCGTAAACGTCGATAGATTCTTCGATGTTGAAGTTGCTGATATGTCTGCGGTTCAGGCAGCTCCTGCTCAGTCTTTTGCTCCCATCGTAACAGTAAGCGGATTAGCTCTTCTCGTAGCACTTATTGTTGCAAAGAGAAAGAAAGCTGAAGAGAAATAATCTCTTAAAAATTAAATTCAGACGGCGTTTTTAAAACGCCGTCTGTTTTTTTGTAAAACAGTAGAAAAAATTTGTTTTATGTGATATAATGATGGAGTGAATAAAGCTTTAAGGAGTTTGCTATGTTTGGAATTATCCGTTTAAAAGCTTATGCAAAAATTAATTTCTGCCTTGATATAATCGGAACAAGAGATGACGGCTATCACCTTATAGAAAGTGTGATGCAGAGTATTGATCTGCACGATATTGTCACGGTTAAACGCAGGAAAGACGGCGATATTCGTGTCGTGTGTAGGAATATGGACCTTCCCGAAAAGTCAAACACGGCATATAAAGCCGCAGAGGTGTTTTTTAAAAAAGCTAATTTAAAATGCAGTGCAGGCGCTACCATTGAAATAAAAAAACAAATTCCCAGCCAGGCCGGCCTCGGCGGCGGCAGCGCGGATGCGGCGGCTGTGCTTGTAGCCTTGAATAGATTGTATAAAACAAATTTTTCAGAGGAAGAGCTCTGCAATCTCGGTGCAAAGGTTGGCGCAGATGTTCCTTTTTGTGTCTGCGGCGGAACAAGGCTTGCACGCGGCATTGGCGAAATTTTGACAAGGCTTGCGGATTGCCACGATTGCTATATCGTTGTTGTAAAGGGAAAAGACGGCGTTTCCACTAAGCAGGCTTATGAGGATTATGACAGCGCAACCGATCTTGTTAAACTAAGACTCGATAAAGTAATTGAAGCCCTTTCCAGAGGCGATTTCGAGGCGCTAAAGGGCAAATTAATTAATGTTTTTCAGCAGACAACCAGAGTTAAAGAGATTTCTGAGATCGTAGAAAAACTTAAAAAAATGGGCGCAGTAGAGGCGGCAATGACGGGAAGCGGCAGCGCTGTGTTTGGCATTTTCACTGAGTGTGAAAATGCAGAAAAATGCGCTCAGCAAATGAAAAAAAACTACCCGTTTGCCTGCGTTTCCCGCCCGACAGCAAGAGGAGTGTCAGTTTTTTAGCAAATTTAAAAAGCGGCTTTCGTGTAAAGCCGCTTTTTTTGAAAATATATCATAAAAAGAGAATAAGAGGTATTGACTTTTAAGCAAAAAGGCAGTATAATAACAAGTGCTGTTGTAAGCAAATGGGCCTTTAGCTCAGTTGGTTAGAGCAACCGGCTCATAACCGGTTGGTCCGGGGTTCGAGTCCCTGAAGGCCCACCAAATAAGCGCTATTGCGCTTATATAGGGGTATAGCTCAGTTGGTAGAGTCGCGGTCTCCAAAACCGTTGGTCGTGGGTTCAAGTCCTACTGCCCCTGCCAGTAAAAAAGTCTCTTTTGTCTATCAGACAAAAGAGACTTTTTTGAGTGATGCGTTCCTTGCGAAACGAGATGCGCACTTTGTGCGTGATGCAGGCTTCGCCCGTGATGCACGCCTTCGGCGCGTGAGCGGAACGCATCGCATCACCTATCACAGTGCAGCGGCATCACTTATCTCTTATTTACAAACAATCCTTTTGTGCAGTATAATATTTAAAAAGTGAGGTGTATATTATGTCAGAATCCAAGCTTAGAGAACTTTCAATGGAATTCTCCGTCGATATTATTGAATTGGTAAAGCATCTAAAATCCGTCAAGGAGTCTATCATCTCCAATCAAATCGGCAGAAGTGGAACAAGCATTGGCGCCAATATCCACGAGGCACAATATGCACAAGGTAAAAAGGATTTTATTTCCAAGCTTGAAATTGCCTTAAAGGAAGCAAGTGAAACAGGTTATTGGCTTGAACTTTTATACAGAACAAAATATATCGATGAGCAAACTTTCAAAATGCTTTCTTCTAGATGTACATCTTTAAGAGCAATGCTGATTGCTTCTTGCCGAACTGCAAAGGAGAGCTCAAAATGAAAGTTTTTTTGAACTTTATAGGCGTTTTCCTAACAATCATAATGGTAATATGTGATATTGCAGAGTTTTTGGCAATCCCTGCATTATTTATCGTAATAGGCCTGCTGAACACTTTTTCATGGCAATACTATGCGATTACGATTGGGGGATATATTGTTCTATTTATTGTATTAGAAGTCGCCGCACACTTTGTTTTCAAAGCATTAGATAAAAAATACACACCTATAATCGAAAGAAAACTGGAAAAATATTTCGATAAATTTTTAAAGAAAAACTAATTATAACACAAATAGAAACAATAAAATTAAGAGAGGTTTTATGTCTCACAGTAAAACAACAAAGCGAGGAAAGTCACTATACATAGAAAAGTGGAATCCTACTGCGAAGAGATTTGTTAACACCTGCTCAGTTTGCGGAGCGCAGGGATATAGACCTACTATTGATGAAGATGGGTTTGTTCGTAATGATGCAAAGAAAATCGCCGATTTAGAACACAGAGCCATTCGTGAGGAACTGAAAAAGGTTTTAAAACCTCTGCCTTTAGACTCTCACGGAAGATGCTCGGATTGCGCAAGAATAATGAACCAGAAATAACGTCTTGTTTGTTTTTTGCATTTACACTTTTTTATAAACTTTAGACAAAATAAGCCGCCCGTGTAAACGGGCGGCTTTCTTTATTTGTATGAAACAAGTTCATCTATGGTTTTTCTTTTTTTATCGCGCAGCTTGTCACCCTCTTTGGCATAGCCCAGGGTTATAACAAGCCTTGTTTTGCCGTCAAGAGAGCAGATTTTTCGTATTTTCTCATCATCAAGCCAGCCTAAAATGCAGCTGGAAAGACCCTGCGCGGCGGCCTCGGCGGTGATGTAAGCTGAGAGTATTCCAATATCTATCGAGCGGTAGTCATTGTCTTTTATTTTAGCGCCGAGAGCGGCAGATTTAACATAGGGCTTTTCGGAAATGACTAAAAGAATGGGCGCATCCTTTGCAAATGAGTTCATTCCCATTCCCATAGTCGCCTTTGCCACCTCTTTGGCACTTTCACCCCTGCAAACAGTTATGTGATATGGCTGACCGTTACAAGCCGAAGGCGATAGCCGCGCCGACTCTAAAATGGCGGCAAGCTTTTCACTTTCAACCGCCCTTTCACTGTTGTAACTGCGGCAGGACTGCCTGTTTACTGCAATTTCTGAAAAATTCATAGTACTCTCCTTATCATTTTATTTGTTCAAAGAAAGATGACAATATTTCCTTAATATAGTGATAACGTCTAGCATAGTTATTAGGTACACGAATCAGCTGGAAGTTGTTTTGCTGACACAGAAACTGTTTTTTTCTATCACGCTCTTTAACTTTTTCATCTTCAAAGTGTTCGTTTCCATCTAATTCAATTGCAAGAACAGGGTATAAGGATGTGCCTACTTTTTCATACACAACATAGTCAAATCTTCCGGTATAAAACAAATCGTTTATTTCTGTTGTTGTTGAAAAAACTTGAGAAATTGCTATTTCTTTTTGCACGACATATTTTGTTTTAGTTATAAGCATAGAACTAATGGCGTGATTTAAGTTTTCTAGAAAAGCGGTTTCTGTTTCGGTACTATAAGGCTTTATGCCTAAAGCTCTTGAAACGGGAACACGTTCGCTAATCCGTGTTTTTCCGTTGAGCCGGACATATTCGCATAATTCATATAAGTCGTCATCTTCTAACGGATTGTGTAATCGATCAAGCTGTTCTTTGTCACCAATTATTATTAGTTTTTCTTGTGCTCTGGAGGTTGCTACATTTATAAGTTCTTTATTGTTTTTTAACCAATTATAGGTTTTTGGATTTGTACGTTTAGACAAGGCAAGAGAAAATATTATTTCCTGTTTTTCATCTCCTTGAAACGCATGCACAGTTCCACAAGAAGCATTATTTATGTTGTACTGTTCCAGTAAGGATAATATTTTGTTCTTTTGATTTACAAACGGAGTTATAACACCAATTGTCTTTTTGGGATTTGCTTTAATATACTGTAAGATCATATGTGCTTCTATATCATTGGTGTTTTTTTCGCCGGCCAAATCACTTTTGCAATCAAAAAATTCTAATGGTGTGTCATTTAATTCTTTTGATTTAACACGGAGCTTTCTATTATAGTATTTTCGATTGTTGAAATCAATTATTTTTGGATGACAACGATAATGGTAACTAAGCAAAACCTCATCACTTACGGCATCAGCGGCAAGAAAAACCTGATAAATTGACTTTGTTAAATAGTCATATTCATCCGAAACATTATATTTCTTTTTTAAGTACTCATTGTCTTTTTTATCTAAAAGTATAACAGGTTGTAGCTGCTGAGGATCACCCACCAACATAAGCTGTTTACCTCTAATGATTGGAACAAGAGAAACAGCAGTGTTGCACTGGCTTGCCTCATCAATAATTACCATATCAAAATAAGTTTTTGGTTTTCCTAATTTGTGAGCAGACATATTGGTTGTAGCAATAATCGGAAAAATTTTAATAAATTTCTGGAATTTCTCATCACTAGAAAGATATTTCGAGAATTGCTCAACGCTTTGGTCTAAATCTTCAGTAAGAATAATATCCAAAAGATCTTTATTTTTGGGTTCGGAAAGATGTTTTATAAATTTTGCCGATGTAAAGTGCAGAAATTTCAAAAGTTCGGTGCGATCTTGTTGAATGAGAGGTACAATATCCTTGTCTGATATTTCACCTATTGATGATAGATTATCATCAATTTTATTTAGTTGTTGGCCTTGTAGGTTCATCATTAAAGGAATGTTATCTGAGGAAGAAAGCATAGTTTCAATCATTGCTTTTCTTTCAATTAAATCTAATTTTTCCTCATATTTTCGTAAGAGATCACTTAGTCTTTTTGTTCGATTTTGTTCATCAATATGTTTTTTCTCAAGCGAAGAGTCATATACCTTCATTTTTGCTGCTTGCTGATAAAGATTTCTGATTTGTAAAATAGAATCACGCAGTTTTTCTTTATTTCCAAGGCGAATAATTGGAAACGGGATGGTGCTATCTTTGTATTTAAGATTTGAAAGTTTATTATAAATCTCATCAATGGGATGGTTGTTGTATGAGGAAAGTAAGATAGTTTTTCCGTTGAAAAAAGCTGTGATAACAGTGTTCAAAATGGTGTTTGTTTTTCCGCTTCCCGGAGGTCCCTGTACATAAAGAACGGGGTATTTTATGCCGTGGTGAATAGCAAGGAGCTGATCAAGATTAACTCTATCGTTATATAATGCGAGAGGAAAGTCTTTTATACGGCGAGGCTTTGCGTTTAGGTCGCCGAAAAAAGCTTGTATAGGATAGGTAATCTCTTGTTTGGAATACATTTTCATTATTGCTTGATATTCATAATCAAGATTGATTTTACAATCACGGGAAATTGCCATAATATATGGCATATCATCTACGCCGTTACATTCGGGACAATTACTTGTTATTGCATCTTTTATCTTTTCGCAGTTGCGACTAAAATCTGAAAGAAGATCGTATTCATCAGCATCTAAGAAAAAGTGGATGCTCTTCTTCACTCCATCTACTGTAAACTCTGAGCATAACGAAATCTCATTGTCTTGACGTAATGTTCTTTCTTTTACATCAAGCAAGAGTTTTTTATAGGCTAAAACATAAATACCATCTTTTGTATGAATACTACACACATTCATACATAGCGAATTTATACGAGGCATCATATTGGTGTTTTTGTTTCTTGATTCGTTATTGAATTTTTTTACAATTGTAGAAAACTGTTTTTCTGATAGGTGCAACTCGCCCTTGCCTATAACATCCAGATCCAGTTCATCAATAAGTGAATAGTCTTTTTTATATGGAGTGTTATCAAGCTTGTTGCACTCGCTTAAATAGTCAAGAAGTTTTAAATTAGTTATGTTCTGAAATATGAAAGAATAGCGAGAGGGACAGTTTTCAATGTTTTTAACAAGACTGTTGTTTACCGGATAATATGAACCGTCTATAATTGCAGTGTTCTTGATAGAGGAATAATATAATCGTAATTCAGCCAATTCAAGCGTTCCAATATTCAATCCGTCTACGGTAAGCATTTGTTTGTTGGTGTCAATTTTTTTAATACCAATCCAGTAATTCGTGGTTTTTTCGGACTTGTTTTTGTATTCTATGCTGATCCACTTACCCTGATGAATTGCCTTAAAAATATCTTGAGCAATCTTGTTCATATTTTCCTCCTTAACACAGTTTTAGTTTATTATAACTCTTTTTATAATTTATTGCAATAAAAAACCGCTCTCGCAAGAGAGCGGTATTAGTTTTAGGCTTATGCTTATGCTTATGCGCAAGGCTCGGCATCCCAAACATCGCCGCATTCGCCCTGTAGCATCTCATCAAGGGTTACCATACAAACGATACGGTTTCCTGTGTGGGTGCTGTCGTAGGTAGCGGTCTTGCCGTCGGGCGACCAGCGGATGTGTAGGTCGCAACGAAGGTCGGTGTTGTCGGTGGGAACCGAATAGGAATCTACTGCGCGGTAGATCTTATTGGTTTCGGTGTCGATAAGCCAAATTGTGCGAATGTTCTCCTTTGAGGGATATGCATCGCCTGCAATGTAGCGCCTGTCGGGCGAATAGATGCAGTGAATATCATCGGTGGGGTTGGGCTCGGGGAGCCTTGTAACCTTGCCTGTGATGTCCTCAAGTAAGTAAAGGGCATACTCGGTAGCCTCTGTCTTTACGCTTGTAACAATGAGAACCTCTCTGTCGTTCTTCCAGTGATAGTGGGAGTTGATGCAGTACTCAGTAAGAGCAAAGAGATTGCCCTCTAAATCAGAGGTAACAAGCATTGTGTTCCACTTTTTGCCCGGCTCGGGGAAGTTTCTTAAGAGGAATAAGAATCTGTCGCCAGCGGGGTTAAATGTAATGTGGTTTACAAGCAGCTTGCCGTCGCAGTAGGGCTTCTGTGGAAGATCGCGCTTTATCTGCTCGTAGTCGATGATCATTTTGCACTCGCCGCTGTCCATATCCATAAGGTAAACGCCATCCTCTTTGGGAGCGTTTACATTATAATAAGGATCGGGAATGTGGGGATAACCATAACCGGGGCGAAAATCATAAATTCTTGAGAAGTTTATGCAAACTGCCCTCTTTCCGTCCTGCGACATATCGGCAAAAGCCATAGGATAACGGCGTGTTTCGCCTGTTTTGATGTTTTTAACCTCGGTTCTAAAAGCTTCTCCGTCAAAAACATTGTAAACAATGTGGTCATCATCTCTGAACCATCTGAGAAGAGAGCCCTGCTGGAAGTTCCAGGCAGTTGTTTCAGAGAGCTTTATAAACTCGTTTGTTTCAAGGTCGATCATACCAAGCTCGCAAACATCTTCGGGCTCGGGGAGTCTGTCCATAAACTTTACTCTGTTGCAAAGATGGTATCTGCCTGTTGAGTCAAAGGGCTGAAGATCGTAATAACCAAAGAAATACTGATAACCGTCGTTTTGTGGAGTGATGATTTTCATAATCTTTCCCGTCCTTTATTACTTATTTAAGGTGTAGCGCAGGGCGTAATATCCGTTTTCGCTAACATTTGCTGTAAAGCTGTCAAGCTCAAGATTTTCGCCTTGACCTTTTACATTTTCGTAAACTTTGCTTAAAACTACATCGCCGTTTTCACTTATAATCTCAGCAGTAACGCTGCAGGCTTCGCCCTCTTTAAGACCAACAACAACGGGAGAAACTGTAAATTCGCTTGCCTTAAGAACGTCGACCGATTTTGAAACGACCTGAAGCGGCTGATAGCCTTCCTTAAGGGTGTAGAAAGCAAACTTGGGATATCCGTAGCAGTCGATGGGAGGCTTTAGGTAAGAGCCGTTGTTCGCGCCGCTCATAAGACAGCACCAGAGCATACCGTCGGCATCATTGAGCCTTAAGACCTGTGTAGCGGCCTTTGCACAAAGCGCCTGATAAGCCTGGCTCTCTCTCCACTCTTCTCTCTTAAAGCGGAAACCAAGACCTGCATCCTCGTCGCCGAGCTCGTATGTGTTGTCGTTGTAGAAATCCTTTGCCTCGGGAACGTTGGGATTAGTTCTGCCGATAACTGCAAACTCGGTTACTAAATATGCGTGGTTTTTGGACTTGAACATATCAGGCTGAATTGACCAGCACTGTGTTCTCAGTCTGTCCCAGCCGGTTCCGTAGCCAAGAAGTAGCTCGTATGTGTGAGCTGAGCGGACAACTAACGGGTCGGTCCACTCTTTAGGCGCTTTTACGGGATTGAAATCGTGATCGTGCTCGCCGGCATCATCGTAATATCCGCAGCCGGGATAGGGATAGGAATCGGCCGCATAGTAAAGGTGTGAAATGGGGCAGATAAGCCTTGTTGAGTCGACCGCTTTTACAGCAGGAACGAACTGGCTGTAAATGTTGTCAATGTCCTCTAAGTTGGGGTGATATTCGTTTGAGCCTTCCCAGATGATAATGCTGGGGTGGTTGCGGCGCGCAGAAATCTGTCTGATGTAGCCGTCAAGTGCGGGCCATTTGCCGCCAAATGCCATCTGCTCGGCACTGTCGATAAATCTTGTGATCCAGATAAGAAGGAGACCGATTCTGTCGGCATAACGGGCGTAACGAATGTCGTTGCTTCCGTAACCAAGCATATGAAGCCTGAGTGTGTTACCGCCCATAAGCCTTACAAGCCTTTCCTGCTGCCAGATCTGCTCATCTCTGGGGCAGATGTGGGTAACAGGGGTGTCATCGTGCGGGGGCATAAACTGCATTAAGAGCGCACCTGTCAGTACTATGGGCTCGCCGTTTAAGATAACCTTGCCATCCTTTTGGCCTATTGTGCGGAAGCCTGTTTCAATAACCTCATCGTCAAGCGCGTTGCCATTCTCGTCAAGCGCGGTTACATAAACTGCGTAAATAACAGGAGCGTCAGGTGTCCAAGCCTCTGCGCTAACCTTAAAATCTACGTCGATTTCGCCGTTTTTAACGTCAAAAACGCCAAGCTCAATGTCGTCAGCTTTAGAAGGGAAGATCTTTTGAATAGTGATTTTTGCCTTGTCGGCACAGCATATTTTTGCGCTGACATTTCCCTTAACGCTCTCGCCACAAACTGCGGTTGTCTTAACAACAACGTCCGAAACAACAGCGGCATTTATAAAGGTAAGAGTAACCTTTTCGCAGAACCAGCCGTTGTAGGTGTCGGTCTGCCTGTGCCAGTTAAAGAGGGTTTCGGGAGCGCGGGGGTCAACTATGATCTTAAGTGTGTTCTCACCATCGTTGATGTAAGGTGTGATGTCAAGCTGTTGAGCCTCAAAGCCGTCGGTCTTTAAAACCTCTTTGCCGTTTATATAAACGGTGCCGTGAGGATCAAGGCTGTCGAGTGCTAAAAGTGCCTTTTTAGCCTTAATTGCGGTAAAGGTTTTTTCTAAAACAAGCGCTTTGTCGCGGTTTTTAAATCCGCCGACGCGGTAGGGTAAATCAACCTTTCCAAGTTTTTCTGCCTCGCAGGCGCAGGGTGCGCTCTCTTTAAAGAAATCGACTATCTCGTCGGACTCTGATTTCATCAGCTCAGGCTTAAATGCCCACTCGCCTATGTGGAACATTCCGCTTCCGACAAAAAGTGTGTCGGGAACTAAGTTCTCGGAATAGGGGAACTCTGCCTTTGTGCCGCCCAGCTCGACTGTAAAGGTCTCTGCAAGGAGCGATACCTTAACGGTCTGCCACTTGTCATATTCATAGTCGCAAACCTCAACGTTGTTGAGAATATACTCATTCTTGTCGCCAAGGCAGGCATAGAACTTGCCGTGGGGATAAAAATGAAGCTTTAAAATGTCGTGAATCCCGTTTCTAAGCTCTATTGTTCTTGCGGTTGTCGAGTCGATAACCTTTGAAACAAAGGACTTGTATTCGCTCGAAATCTTAACCGAGAAAACAAACTCCTTAATTGGAGCGGCGCTCTCAATTTTGTAAAGTGCGGCAGGAGAGGGAGCATAGGGATGCTCCTTAAAAACTACTGCGCCGTCTTTAATTTCGGTGTAGCGTGTGTAAAGCTGCCAGCCGCGATTAAAGGGAACGGGGACGAGAGAGGCGTCCAAATCGGAAAAAGCGATTCTTTTTGTGACGCGGGGAAGTGTTTCAGCCTCGCAAAGCTTTAAAAGCTCCTCTTTTGCTTCCTCTTCAGAAAGAATTTTCTTAGGAGTTTCGCAAATGGGATAATTTTTTTCAAGATAATCTGCGTAGTGTGCGCAGAAATCAAGCTTTTGTTCTTTATTTAAAAGGGCCTCGTCAGAAAAATCGTGGTAGGGCTTGCCGTCATTAAATCTGCTGTGTGAGTAAAAGAACTCGTTAGTGATATGGCTCATTTTTTCAGTTCCTTTCATTCAGATTAAAAATTAAAGTACTCTTTTGCGTTGTAGTAACAGATGTCTGCCGCAATCTTTTTGAGCATATCCATATCCTTGGGATACTCGCCTTCTTCAACCCATTTGCCAAGCAGGTTACAGAGAATTCTTCTGAAATACTCGTGTCTTGTGTAGGAAACAAAGCTTCTTGAGTCGGTGAGCATTCCAACAAAACGGGCGATCATTCCGAGGTTTGAAAGAGCCTTCATCTGACCTTCCATACCATCGCGCTGGTCATTAAACCACCAGCCCGAGCCAAACTGAATTTTGCCGGGGATGCCGCCGCCCTGGAAGTTTCCGAGCATTGTGCCAAGCACATAGTTGTCCTTGGGGTTTAAGGTGTAAAGAATGGTCTTGGGGAGCATATCCTTTTTCTCAAGGCTGTCAAGAATCTTGGAAAGTCCTTCAGCAATCTGGAAATCGTTTACCGAGTCAAAACCAACGTCGGGGCCGAGTTTTTCAAACATTCTTGAGTTGTTGTTTCTAAGCGCGCCTAAGTGAAGCTGCCATACCCAGCCGCGCTTTGCGTATTCCTCGCCTAAAAATACGAGCTTATCAATAATCTCGTCGTTAATTTCATCAACAGCGTGGTCGGAAAGACGGCATCCGTTTTCATGGAAGAAGTCCATTCTCTCGGTGATGTCGCCGTTTATTTTGTCAAGGTCGGGACGGAAAGCGGGAACAACCTTTGTGGAGAAATCTTTAAGCTGACGGTGATACTCGAGCGTGTCATAAGGAGCATCTGTGGTGCAGATTGTCTCTACATTTGATTTTTTAATAAGGCTCTGAACCCTGAAATCGTCCTTTGCAAGACAGGTGTTAATGCGGTCCCAGATAGCCTTTGCGGTCTTGGGAGAAAGCTGTTCGTCGATGTCAAAGTATCTCTTAAGTTCAAGGTGTGTCCAGTGATAAAGAGGGTTTCCGATGAGAAGAGGCATTGTTTCTGCAAATTTCATCCACTTATCAAAATCATCGGCATCGCCTGTGATGAATTTTTCGTCAACGCCGTTTGTTCTCATCTGACGCCATTTGTAGTGGTCGCCGCCGAGGAAAAGCTCAAAAGCGTTTTTAAACTGATAGTTTTCAGCAATCATTTTGGGGCTGATGTGGCAGTGGTAGTCGATAATGGGAAGGTCCTTAACTGCCTCGTAAAGCTCAACAGCAGTATCGTTTTTGAGCATAAATTTGTCATTAATAAAACTCATAGTGTTACACCATCCTTAAAGATTGAAATTTCTTCATATCCGTTTTCTTCGTTTTTGGTCTTTTTACCGTTTGCAACCTCGATTACAAATGAAAGAAGCTCATCTGTAAGGAGATTTCCATCAAGGGCGGGGGAAGCATCAAAGTCTATCCAGCCGCTCTTTTTGGTGGCAAGATTGTGGTTTGTCGCAATCTTAACTGTCGGAACAGCAGTTCCAAGCGGAGTGCCTCTGCCGGTTGTAAAGAGGATAATGTGTGCGCCTGCGGCCATAAGGTTTGTGCAGGCAACAATGTCGTTGCCCGGGCCGTTTAAGAGTGAAAGGCCGTTTTTGGTAATTCTGTCGCCGTAATCAAGCACGTCAACAACCTTGGAAAGTCCGCCCTTCTGAACACAGCCAAGTGACTTTTCCTCGAGAGTTGTGATTCCGCCTGCCTTGTTTCCGGGCGAGGGATTTTCGTAAACCACCTGATTGTGACGGATATAGTAATCCTTAAAGTCATTTATAAGGCTAACGGTCTTGTTAAACACCTCTTCATTTTCGCATCTGTTCATGAGTAGATGCTCGGCACCAAACATTTCGGGAACCTCGGTGAGTGTACAAGCGCCGCCGAGAGAGGTGAGCTTATCGCAAAATCTGCCGACAAGGGGGTTTGCAGTAATGCCCGAAAAGCTGTCGCTTCCGCCGCATTTTAAGCCAACCTTTAAGCGCGAGATGTGAACCTTTTCTCTCTTAAAGGTGTCGGCATAAGCCTGAAGCTCGCGAATTACGCGCACGCCCTCCTCAATTTCGTCCTCAAAATCCTGAGCGTTTAAGAATTTAACACGTTTTTCGTCCCAAGAACCAAGATGCTTTTTAAAAACATCAATGTTGTTGTTTTCGCAGCCAAGACCTAAAACTAAAACTCCTGCGGCATTAGGATGATTTACCATTCCTGCGAGGATTTTTTGTGTGATAAGCTGGTCATCGCCAAGCTGTGAGCATCCGAAGGGATGGGGGAAATACTTTGCGCCGGTGAGTTTTGCAAGGCGCTCTGCAATCTTGTTAACACAGCCAACGGTGTTAACTATCCAAACATCGTTTCTAATTCCAACCTCGCCGTTTTCGCGAACATAGCCCTCAAATGTAAGGTCAGAGTCGATTTTGGGTATTTCTACAAAATCGGGGGTGTATGTATATTCGAGCTTGCCCGAAAGATTAGTTTTGATGTTGTGGGTGTGCACATGCTCACCCTTTTTAATATCGCAAACGGCATGTCCGATCTTCTGACCGTATTTTATAATGTTTTCGCCGTTTTTTATGTCGCAAAGGGCGTATTTGTGGCCGTTTTCAACATTTACTTCAACATTATCAAGCTTATTTATTAACATATTTTGCTATCTCGCTTTCAAGATAAGATAAATCCTCGTCCCAGAGGCTTACATTTGAAAGAATTTCTTTAACAGAAGCGGTCTTCATAAATGCAGTAACATCAGCGTCATCGTTTGTCATATCCGTTCTGTAGAAATCGATAAGCTTTGCAAAGGAGAAGAGAAGTGTTTCTGGCATTTTGTTATATCTCTTTATGTATTCAAGGATTGAAGGAAGTACACGAACCTTGAATTTGCTTACAGAGTTAAGTGCGATAGAGGAGAGATAGTGCTTAATATAGGGGTTTGCAAAACGGGTGAGAACATCGTTTGCGTAAGCGAGTAGCTCCTCTTTGGGAAGGTCAAGTGTAGGAATGATCTCATCAAAAACGCACTTTCTAATGTGCTCACGCATTTTCTCATCATCAACGCAGGACTTAACTGTGTCAAAGCCCTCTAAAAGAGCATAGGGAACGAGAGAGGTGTGCGCGCCGTTTAAGATACGAACCTTTCTTGTGCGGTACATTGCAAGATTGTTTGTAACAATAACATTGAGGCCGCATTTGTCAAAGGGGATCTCATCAAAGAGCTTATCGTATCCCTCGACAACCCAAAGGTGAAAATACTCAGAGGTGTTAACCATATTGTCCTCGTAGCCGAGATTAAGCTCTTCGCCTGCAGGATAGCCTGTATTGATTCTGTCAACGAGAGTGTTGCAGAAAATGTTGTCATTTTCGATCCATGCTTTAAAGTCAGCACCTAAATCCCAGAGGTCAGCGTATTGAAGAATGCACTTTTTAAGGTTCTCGCCGTTTTTGTCAATAAGCTCGCAGGGCAAAAATACAAATCCGCCGAGCTTTAAGTCAAAACGCTTTTTAAGAAGCTGTGTAAGCTTTGCGGGGAAGGTTTTTGCGGGGGCATCTGTAAGAGCGTCGCCCTCATCAAAGCAGATTCCTGCCTCGGTTGTATTAGAAATAACAAAACGGAAATCGGGATTTTCTGCAAGAGCAAGATAAGCCTCAAAATCCTCATAGGGCTTAACGCAACGCGAAATTACATTAACCTTTTTAACCTCAACTCCCTCGGAGCCGCGGCAGATGTGTGTGTACTCGCAGTTTTGAGCTGAGAGCATATCGCACATACCCTTTTCGATAGGCTGAACTACAACAACCTTGCCGTCAAAATCGGTCTTTTCGTTAACATATTGGAGCATCCAGTCGGCAAAACCGCGCAGGAAGCCACCCTCACCAAATTGAATTACTTTTTCTGACATAAACCCACATCCTTTTGCTGTTTTTTTAGTTTATAATACCATTATATATCAAATAAATCATTGTTTCCTTTAAAAAAATAATAAAACGACCATATTTTCTTGATTTTTTTGATATTATATGGTAAATTTAAAAAACGAGGTGAAAAAATGAAGCTTACAAACTATCCCGATAAAACGAGTTTTTTCTTTAATCACGATATAAAAACCGAGGTCATAAGCGAGCAGCTTATGGAGCGGCACTATCACGATCTATTTGAAATTTATTATCTCGAAAGCGGAAGCTGCAATTATTTTATAGATAACAAATCCTATGAGCTTGTACCCGGAGATATTGCCATTATTCCTGCAGGCGTTATTCACAACACCCTTTACAAGAACAGCCGCTATTCTCGAATGCTCATAAACTGCTCCGCGCGTTTTATTCCTGCCGCAGTTATGCCGCTTTTAAAATCTATAAGATACCTTTACAGAAACGGCGAGATTGCAAATGATATTTACGCACTTTTAAAACAGATAGAATCCGAATATCAAAGCAAAAAAGAGCTTTCGGATGAAATCCTTGCCTGCTATATGCATATGCTTTTTTTTATGCTTGTACGACACGAAAATCTTTATGACGATACAAGAATAAGAAACGAGTATATAGAAAATGCGGTAAACTTTGTTCAGAAAAACTATTCTTCGCCCTTTATCTCGCTTTCGCAAACGGCAAAAAGCTTTTCTGTAAGCCCCGAACATTTTTCGCGCGAATTTAAAAAAGAAACAGGTTTTGGCTTTTGCGAATATGTAAATCTTCTGCGGCTTAAAAGAGCAGAACAGCTTTTGAAGCAGAATATGAAACTTTCTGTAACCGAGATCTCCGAAAAATGCGGCTTTAACGATAGTAATTACTTTTCGGTTAAGTTTAAAAAAATGTATGGCGTGTCGCCCAAAAAGATGCAACAAAAGCTTAAAGAAAACCGCTGATTTTACCTATTATTACTATACCTTATTTTGCAAGTTTTTTCAACAGTTTTGTGTATTTTTAATAACCTTTTTAAAGCATTTTAATAAAAAATATCCCCGACCAAGCGGTCGGGGATTATTTTTATAGACTTAACTGCTCGCAAACTGCCGAAAGAATATCGGAATTGTCGATTTTGGACATAACCGAGCTCATTTTCTGTAAGCGGGTAAACTTGGGATTTGTTAAAATCGGCCAGCAGTCATTTTTGGGATTGTAAACCGTCTTGGAGCGCATAAGAATGTCGTAAATGCGCTTGTAAATTGCGGTGTCGTCGGGAATGAAGTTGCTTTCGGAAGAAAGCGAAAGCTTTAGGTCATCGGCAACAGACACGCCGTTTACATAAACGATAACTGTGTTTGTAGTATCGTCATAAGCGGTTTTGGCATCGAGCTTTTTGCCTGCGCTGGTAACAGAAACTTCGGTATCCTTGGAGAAACCGCGAAGATTAATTTTGTAATTTCTCTTTTGGGGAATAAGGGAAAGGTCACCAACCGCGCCTTTTATCTCAAATGTGGGTTTGTCGCCCCAACTTAAAACATAGTCGGTTGTAGTATAAGCGCCATTTAAATATTCAGAGCCGTCGCCTGCGTCCTCATAAAGAGTAAAGGTGTTGTCTGCTCCGGGGAATACAAAAATTTCCATATCCTCTTTGCTGCCCAGTGTATTGTCGTGATCCTTGATAATATTACAGGGAACGATAGCGCCTGCCTTGCAAAGAACGGGATATTCATCGCTGTTTCTGTGAAGAACAACGCTTCTGCCGCCCTCATAGCATCCGCCCTGCATAAAGTCGTACCACCTGCCGTAAGGAATCCAGCCACATGCTTTTCCAAGTCCTGTAACGGGGCTCTCAGGAGAGGTAATGGGGAGAACTAACATCTCGCTTCCAAAATAGAAAACATTGGGGTTAAGATAAGGATCCCACTCGTCAGGAATTTCGTAGTAAAGGGGCTGAACTAAGGGAAGAAGCTCTTTGTGGGTACGGTAGTTCATTGTGTAAAGATAGGGGAAGAGCGCGTGGCGTAGGTTGAGCGATTTTTTGATTGAACGCTCTGCTTCTACACTGAAATTCCAAGGCTCTTTGCCGCTGAAGGGGCTGTTTGAGCTGTGAAGCCTGTTAATGGGGGAGAAAACGCCGAGCTGAACCCAGCGAAGGGTCATATTATCGTCACGCTCGCCTTGGAAATGTCCGCCGATATCGTGGCTCCACCAGGGATAACCGATGTTTGAGGCGGTCGCAGTAAGGTATGGCTGGAAATCAAGGGACGCCCAGGACATAACGCTGTCGCCCGAGAAACCGATGGGGTGTCTCTGGCTTCCTGCCTGTGCAAAACGGGAGAGAAGCATAGGCCTCTTTCCGTCTCTTGAAATGTCAAGTGTGTGGTAATGGTTTAAAAGCCAGAGCGGGTCAAGGCCTTCAATGGCACTCTTTGTGCCCTGCTGCCAATCCATCCACCAGAAGTCAACGCCTTCTTTTTCGTAAGGATTGTGTAAAACCTCAAAGTAAGCCTTGATAAACTCGATGTTTGTCATATCAAAGATGATAGGCTCTTTAGACTCAGGATCGATTCCCATAGCCTCTGCCATCTCTTTGTACATATCCTCATTAGCTCTAACGCCGAGAGCGGGGTGAAGATTTAAGGTAACGCGCATATTGTGATCCTGAAGCCAATTTAAAAATGCGTGATAATCGGGAAAAAGCTCCTTATTCCAGCTGTAACCTGTCCAGCCGCTTCCGTATTCTTTGGGAATATTGGTGGTGTGCCAGTCCATATCAATAACGGCAACAGAAAAAGGAACGTTTTCGTCAATAAATCTCTGCATAAGGTCAATGTATTCCTGCTGGGTGTATTTGTAATAGCGGCTCCACCAGTTTCCAAGCGCATAGGCAGGGAGCATGGGAGGCTCGCCTGTTAAGCGGAAAAGTGCCTTTACTGCTTCTCTGTACTCATATCCGTAGCCAAAGAAATATAGGTCGATAACATCCTCGCGGCGTTTCTTTATAAGTCCGTTTTCACACATGGTGGCAGACTTTGAGTCGTCAATAAGCGAAAAACCGCCCATTGAACAAACGCCGTCGCCCAAGGGGATAGCGCCATCAATTGTGTCGATGGTTCTGACGGTTCCGCCAAGGGTCTGAATTTCGTCGCCATATTGCCAGAGCGGCTTAACATAGCGAAGTTTTAAATTGTGTCTTAAAGATATTGAGAGATTATTTGCTTGAAACCTGCCTGTTTTCTTGTAGATAAGCTCAAGCTTTTCTGTAACTATCTTAAGCACCTTTTCATCTTCAAAAACATCAAATGAGGGCTTATCGAAATTGCGGCATACTACCGACTGCGTGGCGGCATCCTCAAAAACACCGTCCTCACACCATTCGATTCGGATAAGCTGAGATGTGATAACAGAAAAACGCCATTTGTCGCCTGATACTACACATTCGGGATGTGCGGGTGCAAAGGGGTTTGCAATCAAATGCTCGGGGAGCTTTTTCATAAATAAACATCCTTTCACAGATATTTGACAAGCTGTCATGATTTTGGTAAAATAAAAACAGCCTATAACTGAATTATATCCTTTTTATTTTATTAATTCTACCATAATATTCCTAAAAAAGTTGAACTATTTTCATATTTTGGAGGTGAGAGTAAAAAATGCAGACACTCAGAGAAAAGGTTGTGCGCGGAACACCCGATTTTCCGCTCAAGCTTTATAATTTTAAAACCGCCAAGGTCGACACGGCTTATCACTGGCACCCCGAGATTGAAATAGTTTATGTCGAAAAAGGAAAGTTTACGGTCGTGATAAATAATGAAAGATTTATTGCGCTCCCCGAAACTATTTTTATAGTAAACACAGGCGAGCTTCATTCCATGAATGAAAACAGAGGAGAGGTGCTTTTTCACTCTGTTGTTTTTTATCCTCAGCTTCTTGATTTTGACAATAAAAATCCCTTTCAGCGCTCATTTTTGGATCCTTTAAAAAGCGGTAAGCTTTGCCTTTCTCATCAGATAAAAAAAGGCGATAAATGCTTTGAAAAGATCAAGGAGCAGTTTGTGAGAATAATAAATTCGGAAAATAAACCGCTTTATGCCGCTGAACAAACCGTGGCGCTTTATGAGATTTTGCTTGCCCTTCTTAACAGCGGAGAGGTTTTTTCTTCGGTCGGAAACAAAACCGCGGCACAAAACACCGAGATAATTAAAAAGGTAATAGGCTATATAGATGATAATTTGTCAGCCAAAATAACCCTTTCTCAGCTCGCCGATTGCGCAAAAATGAGCGAAAAATATTTCTGCTCCTTTTTCAGAAAACAGGCAGGCTGCACCCCGATAGAATACATAAATCGTGTGCGTATTGAGCGTGCCTGCCAGCTTTTAAAGACCCACAATATGAGCGTAACCGATGCCGCTTTTGAAACAGGCTTTGAAAGCCTTTCATATTTTATAAGAAGGTTTAAAAGGCAGATGGGGGTTTCGCCCTCTGAATATAAAAAGAATGGCAAAAATTAAAAAATTGTGTTGACATAGCAAAAATAAATTGTTATAATCAATGTTGTATTGTCGCAAATTGCGTCAAACATCCTTGCTCCTTTTATAAAAAAGGGGCCAAAGTCCAAAAGGAGGTGCACAAAATGCCGAAGGTAACAGCAAATTATGAAGCTTTTTTGGTTATTAACAACAGCATCGGCGAAGAGGCTGTTAAAGCTGTCGTTGAAAAGTTTACTAACCTGATTGCTGCAAACGGAACGGTGGAAAGTGTTGATGAATGGGGCGTTCGTAAGTTCGCTTATCTCATCAATGATATGACCGAGGGCTACTATGTTCTCTATAACTTTACTTCCGCTCCCGAGTTCCCTGCTGAGCTCGACCGTATCTGCAATATTACAGATGAGGTCCTTCGTTCACTTGTTATCAGCAAGCAGTAAAAAAGGAATCTGTCAGAAAACTTCTTAAAAAGGAAGGACGCTATTTATGATTAACGTTGTAGTGCTGATGGGAAGGCTGGTTGCCGATCCCGAACTTAAACAAACCGCAAACGGTGCATCCGTCACTTCATTCAGAATTGCCGTAGACCGTAATTTTGCAAATAAAGAAACAGGTGAAAGACAGGCTGACTTTATAAGTATCGTTGCCTGGCGTCAGACTGCTGAATTTGTTTGCAAATATTTCAGAAAAGGCAGTATGATAGCTCTCGAGGGTTCGCTTCAGACCCGCAGCTATGAGGACAAGGACGGAAATAAGAGAACAGCCTATGAAGTTGTTGCATCCAATGTTTCGTTTACAGGAAGTAAGGCAGAAAGCGGTACCCGTGAGGTAGCCAGCTTTGACGTTCCTGCAACTGCGTTTTCATCAGGAAGTAACGGTGATTTCGAGGTTGTAAACGATCAGGATGACGATGATCTTCCGTTCTGACAGACAAAAGAAACTTAAAAACTAATACCAAAAAAGGAGGTCACTTAAAATGGAGAGGACCGAGAGATCTTTCGGCCGTAAGAGCCGTAAAAAGGTTTGCGCATTCTGTGTTGATAAAGCCGGAACCCAGATCGATTATAAAGATGTTGCAAAGCTCAGAAAGTATGTTTCCGAGCGCGGCAAGATCGTTCCCAGAAGAGTAACAGGAACCTGTGCTTATCATCAGCGTGAGCTTACAAAGGCAATCAAGCGTGCCCGTCACCTTGCATTCCTGCCTTATGTAAACAACTAACATCTATAAAAATGCGGCGGGCAAAACACCCGCCGTTTTTTGTTTTGTGAAAGGGGATAGAACAGGCAAAAACATTTTTGCATATATTGAGATAGAAGGTAGCGCCAGGATTGCAGCTTAGCCGGCTGTAATTGACGAGGTGAGAGGAGTATCGAAAGACTCGGCGGGAGCCTCTCCGGACAATTGGGTTTTCTTTTAAGAGAACGTCTTGTGTTCGCAGCATTGCTTACAAAATCCGTGAAACTCGGAATACAAAATGCAATGAATAACGGAGCCGATCGGCAGTATAAAACAAGCTGATCGGTAAAAAGTAAAAAGAACGTTAAAATGTATTTCTGCTGTTTTGGCAGGAAGTTTTTTTGGCGTCCTTTTTTGCTTTGAAAGGAGATTTCATTGTATGTGCGGAATAGTTGGATATATCGGAACTAAGAACGCGACCGATGTACTTATCGATGGCCTTAGAAAGCTTGAGTACAGAGGCTATGATTCGGCAGGAATCGCCGTTGTTGACTCAGGAAAAATTGCCGTAAGAAAAGCAAAGGGAAGGCTTGACGACCTTGAGGCTTGTATGCAAAAAACAGGCGTTCCCAAAGGAAACTGCGGAATAGGTCACACAAGATGGGCGACCCACGGCGAGCCCTCGGATGTAAACTCTCATCCCCATTCCTGCAAAAGAGTAACCCTTGTTCATAACGGAATAATTGAAAATTACATTCAGCTTAAAGAAGAACTTGTAAACGACGGATATGTGTTTTTATCCGAAACCGACACCGAAACTGTGGCGGTAATGCTTGAAAAGCTGTATAAAGGCGACTCCATAAAAGCCATTGACGAGCTTTGCAAAAAAATGCGCGGCTCTTATGCTCTCGGCATTATTTTTTCGGATAGACCTGAGGAGATCTATGCCATAAGAAAAGACAGTCCTCTTATTGTAGGCCTTTGCGAGGATGAGAGTTTTATCGCATCGGATATTCCGGCGGTTTTAAAGTATACAAACCGATATTATCTCATTGAA
Source organism: Oscillospiraceae bacterium (assembly GCA_015066115.1). Taxonomy (GTDB): domain Bacteria; phylum Bacillota; class Clostridia; order Oscillospirales; family Ruminococcaceae; genus SIG578. The sequence goes on along the minus strand of SVOZ01000002.1, from coordinate 84,212 downwards.
GAAAATGAGATCGCTGTTTTAAACAAAAGCGGCGTTTGTGTCGTCGACCGCGAGGGAAAGAAAATTGAAAAGAGCGTTTTTGAGGCAAAATGGGACATTGAGGCGGCCGAAAAGGGCGGCTATCCTCACTTTATGATAAAGGAAATAAACGAAGAACCTAAGGCTCTTAAAAACACCATTTCCCCACATATCGAAAACGGGATGCCTGTTATCCCGGTAAGTGAGCTTGGTGATGAAAGACTTGCCGCTTTAAACAAGATACACATCGTTGCCTGCGGAACGGCTATGCACGCAGGTCTTATCGGAAAAAGCGCAATCGAAGAGCTTGCAAGAATTCCCGTTGAGGTTAGCATTGCCTCTGAGTTCAGATATGTAAACCCTATTATAAATAAAGATGACCTTGTTATTATAATTTCTCAGTCGGGCGAAACTGCCGACACCCTTGCCGCCCTTCGCCTTGCAAAGAAAAGCGGAGCATATACGCTTGCTGTTGTAAATGTGGTAGGCTCATCTATTGCAAGAGAGGCAGACGGGGCGTGGTTTACTTGGGCAGGTCCCGAAATCGCGGTCGCGAGCACTAAGGCGTTTTCTGTGCAGTGTGCGATAATGTATATGCTTGCTCTGCGCCTCTCTTTTGCAAAAGGAACTCTGAGCGAGGATGAGGTAAAGGAAAAAACAGCCGAGCTCATGAGCATTCCCGACGTCGTTGAAAAGGTAATAGAGCAGATAGACCCCGCCTGCAGAGAGCTTGCGTGCCAGAATTTCAGCACCACCGACCTTTTCTTTATCGGCAGGGGAATGGATTATTCGCTTTCGGTTGAGGGCTCGCTTAAGCTGAAAGAAATTTCATATATTCACTCCGAGGCTTACGCCGCAGGTGAGCTTAAGCATGGAACTATCTCGCTTGTAACAGACGGCGTGCCCGTTGTTGCTATTGCAACACAGAAGCCGCTTTTTGAAAAGATGATCTCAAACATCAAAGAGGTCAAGGCGCGCGGTGCAATGGTGACCCTTGTATGCCGCGAGACAGCAGAGGTTTCCAATGATGTTTATGATAACATTGTAAAAATGCCGGAGATCTCCGATCTGTTTATGCCGCTTCTTCTTGCGGCATTCATACAGCTTTTTGCATATTACACCTCGGTAGAGCGCGGATGCGACGTTGATAAACCCAGAAACCTTGCAAAATCAGTAACAGTTGAATAAAATAATGCGCCCGAAAGGGCGCATTGCGATTTTTTCATAAAAAGGGTAGAAAAGCACAAAAAAGTGTGTTAAAATCATTGCATAAAAATTTAAGAGGCAAAAAATGGAAAACAACAGCTTTAAAAAGGGAATAAAGGATGGTCTTCCGATCTGCATAGGTTACTTTTCTGTAGCCTTTGCTTTCGGAATTTTTGCGGTTGCCGGCGGACTTTCTATTCTTCAGGCCCTGCTTATCTCAATGACCAACCTAACCTCGGCAGGTCAGCTTGCGGCTGTGCCGATTATATGTGCAGGCGGCTCGCTTTTGGAGCTCGCCATTTCACAGCTTGTTATAAATTCGCGATACTGCTTGATGTCGATCTCGCTTTCGCAAAGGCTCGGAAAAAGCGTGTCTTTGGCAGACAGATTTTTAATAGCCTTTGGCAATACCGATGAGATTTTTGCGGTATCGGTTTCAAACAGCGGTTTTGTAGGAAATCGGTATATGTATGGCCTTATTCTAACGCCGTTTCTCGGCTGGTCTATGGGAACCCTTGTCGGCGCGGTTGCAGGAAATGTTCTTCCCACCGTGGTCACGACTTCGCTCGGCGTTGCCATTTACGGAATGTTTATAGCAATTGTTGTGCCGCAGGCAAAAAGGGACAGGGCATCGGCTCTATGTGTTTGCATTTCGGTCGTTTTAAGCTGTGCGTTTAGATATATTCCTGTCCTAAACACCGTGCCCAACGGATTTGTAATTATTATATGTGCAGTTTTGGCAAGTGTTGCTATGGCGCTCATTGCCCCCATTGAGATCTCGGAGGTGGCGATAGATGAGTAATGCGCAGTTTTTAATTTATCTCGCTGTAATGGCAGGGGTTACATATCTTGTCAGAATGCTGCCGCTTGTGCTTTTTCGGCGCAGAATAAAGAATCGCTTTATCCTTTCTTTTCTGCATTATATCCCCATAGCGGTTTTAACGGTTATGACGGTTCCCGCGGTCTTTTATGCTTCGTCAAGCTGGATCTCGGCCTTAGCAGGCTTTGTTGTGGCACTGATTTTTGCCTACCTTGAAAAAAGTCTTGTGCAGGTTGCCGCTTTTTCCTGCATCGGCGTGTTTATAGCCGAAATGCTTATCAAATATTTGTAACATAACACTTAAAAATCCCGACACAATTATTTGTTTCGGGATTTTTGTTTTATTAAAAAAATATGCCGTCAGCACAGGACTTTTAGTGATGTGCTTGATATAATAAAAACAAGAAAAATACTTAGAAATATTTACAAACAAAAAATATTATGCTATAATGCGTTTGCAACACAACTAAATAGCACAAACTATAGGAGAAGTGTTTTTATTTCTGGTAAAAACACAGGCTCTTTTTTTGACGTTCTCTTATAGTTTGTCAGAAGTTGTGTTGCAGCAATCGGAGCCTTGTGTTTTTCGGCGCGTGGTTTCGACTGCGCGCCTTTTTTATTTTTTTAAAAATATTTTTCTGTTAGGTTACATAGAAATATATTCGGATTAAAACACATCAAATTTTTTGTTTTTATGTATACGTTTATTGTTAATTATTTGTCGAATTTTACCAGTAAAAATCCTCATTTTTTAGTGATTTTTTATGCCAATTTCCTTGACATATTGGTAGTGTTTGGACTATAATTAAGTGTAAGAATGCCTTACTGCACTCTTGTGCTTTAAAGGCATCGATTACAATATGCGTCGTGATAATCATTTTTGTTGGAAATCAAATGTTTAGTGCGTTTTGCAGGCTGTATTTGCAAAGTGGATAAAACATTGCTTGCCATTGTTTTGGTTATGCAGAGTGCATTTGTAACAGTTATATATATTGTTCTTTTAGGAGGAGAAGGATCTATGAAAAAGAATGCAAGCTTTTTCAAACAAGCTCAGGCCTTGGTTCTGACAGTGGCAATGCTTATGTCGGTGCTCAGTCCCTTTGCCAGCTTGAAGGTGTTCGCTGAAACGAACAAAACCGAAACTCTGACCGAGGGAAAGATCGTAGCGCAAAACTATGACCTTTCAAGCGCAGAGAAGGACCTTATCGGTTCGGGGCTGTTAGCAGGTGGATCTCACACCTATTTAGTGCCCGATTCTGATGACGGTCTTATCACGGTTGACACCGACAATAAGAAAATAACTGTCGGTAACTACGAGGGTACAACCGGATATCTCTGGAAAGCGGTCTCTGTTAATATCGTTGTAGGAACTGAGATTAAAGAAACTGTTTCTATTACTAACGGAGAGGGTAACTACACCTATGAGGGAAATGCATTTTCCGTTGTAGCTGAGTATGCTCTTGACGTTAATATAGCCAAGGAAACACAGAGTCTTCTTCTCAATACCCCTAAGTACTTAACCGAGGGCCTTGCTAACCTTAAGGATGTTGCCGCAGTTAAGGATTATCTTGGCATCATCGAGCTGGCAATGCCTCAGATAGTTGAGCTTGCCGGTGATGGTATAGAAATAACTACCGCGCTTGGAACAGGTAAAGTAGCTTTTGACCAGGAAGATGCTGACAGTTCTGCTCTCTGCTTGCAGCAGCAAATGATTGCTAACGGCGGCGATAAAAATCTTACCGATGGTAAGCTTGACCTTAGCGTAATGATAAGCGAGTATGAAGCTTCAGCAAGTAAGGTGCAGTACCTTGCTGAAAACGGCGCCAAAATGAAGGCAGCGGCTGAAGAACTTGCCGGTCATATAGACAATATCCTCTTGGGAAAATTCTGGAGTTGGATAGGTGTTCTGGATAAAACTGAATATCTCGCTATCCATACGTTACATTCAGCCTTGACCAATGCTTCGACAGATCTTAAGGCTGTTTGTGCTAAAGATTGGGATGCAGCAGAAAAAGAGCTTGTTAAGGACGGACTTACCGCTCTTGAGTACAGCGCACTTGACACATTAGTGGCCCAGCTCACAACCCTTACTGATATTTCGGCTATTGAGATCAAGAATCCTCTTCGCGCTTCAACAGCCAGAATTCAGCACAATATGAGCATGTTTGATGTCACTGTTAAGGTTGCTTTAAACCTCACCGATGCTTCAAGTGAAGACATCAAATATTATGAGTATGCTTCCAAGAGCACCACTGTAACTCTTGCAGAGGGTGCTACCAAGGCAGAAATTCTTGCCGCGGTTTTGGAAACAGGCATTGAGGCTGACGCTAAGGCTTCATGGGGCTCTAGTTTCGTTGACGGAAAGTTCACCGCTACAACAAGCGAGCTTCCTGATGCACTTACTAAAGACATTGACTATGTCATTACCTATAACCCCAATATGTACGACGTAACCTTTGGATACGGCGAGCTTGGTACCGTTTCATATCCTTATGGCTATGTTGTAAAGCTTGAAAGCCACGCAAATGCTGAAAAGGCTTATGACTACACCATTAACGGAAGCTACTATGCACAGGGCTCAAGCTATATGATAGTTGATGCTACAAGCATCAGCCGTAAAGAAGGAAAATCTTATGTTTCCTCCAACCTCTATCAGATAGTTGCTGATAACTATCTTGATGGCAAAGGCGCTTCTATCCTTACTTCCGGCGCAGTTTTAGGAAATCAGTTAGTTGCTGTTCGTTACCCCGATAACTCAAACGGCATCGTAACCCTTACCGGAAATAAGCTTTCTGCCGCTGATTACAATGCAAGCTATAACGGCCTTTCCTGGAAACCGTATAGCTACACACTTTCTAATGGTAATACCTATCTGTTTAATGGCGCAAATGAGGTTGATATCAACGAGTTGTTTGACAATGTAACAGTTAATTATCGCCTCTATCTTACAAACTACTCTAACAACACCGTTATTGACATTGCAAACCTTCCCGATGTTCTCAATGATGAGGCAAAGGAACAGCTTGCAGCTCTTAACGCAATTTCTTCAGATAATATGAAGAATAACCTTGAAACACTTAACAACACAATGGTAGGTATTCTTGCAGGTCTTATCGAGAACACAGTTCTTAATGACGATGCCGCAAAGGACGCAGCTCTCAAAGCAAGCTTCGGCTCTGTTCTTGATTCAATTAAGGCTAACTGCATGGGTTCAACAAACCTCTATCTTTACGATATAGTTAATGAATACAGAGCCTCTTCCGATAAGCTTCTTTATTACTATAACAATAATGATTATATCAGAAACGAAATTGCTAAGATGGCAGGCTATATGACACAGATGCTCGGAGAGGATGCTTCTCTCTCTGCACAGGATAAGCTCGGCGCACTTGAGACACTTATCCGTTCACTGCCTTCCAATATCGTAAGTCCCGATAAGGTTGATGAGTATGTTTCTAAGCTCACCACCCTTGAAAGCACTATGAGCAGCGTTAAGGCTGATCTCTCAGCTCCCAATGCGGCCATTGATTTAAACAGCGACAAGCTCGGCACTCTCACAAAGGCTCTTCAGAGCACAGGTAACACCCAGAGCTTTGCATCCCTTAACTATGGACTTCACCTTGAGGACTCAACAATCGTTGTTGTTGCTTCTGACAAAACTGCTGTAACAGTTACCCTTAATATTGAGGGCGGCAAAAACGTAACCGTAACCTCGGATGCTGTTTTTGTTGATGCGGTAATTGACGACACCTTTGTTAACACCCTTAAGAACAACATCAAGGCTCAGCTCGCAGCTCAGTCGATCAACGCTAAGTACTACAACACCACCTATGATGAAACCATCTTTGATGCTCTCGTAGGTAAAGTTGCAGGCGAGCTTGAAAAGAAGAGCTATGAATTTACCTGGACCTATAAAACCTTTGAGGTTTCTGTTCCCGGAACTGAAAATCAGCCTGTAAGCCTTAAAGACAGAGGCATTACACTTCCCGCAAGCACTAACGCAGAGTATCGCTATGATTACTATATTAACGGCATCAAGGTTAGCGCAGGCTCATACACCCTGTCTGATGCTGAGTTTGATAAGGTTATCGAGGGCGCCTTCCTTGTAACAAGACAAGAGGTTTACATCCTTCGTGAGAACCTTGTAAACTATGTAAATAGCCTTAACGAGTCAGTCGCAAGTGACCTTGCAGTTTTTGCACTTGTTGAGAATAATGGTAGCTTCTCCATCGTTCTTAAGATCGACGCAAGCGCACCCAACGCACTTACATCTGCCGTTCAGGGAATTGCCACCGGTATGGTACAGGGCTCTTATCCCTATGTTGGCGTAAATAACGATAAGTTCCTTGAAGATGGAAGCGTTTATCTGCAGACTCTTGTAGATGCCCTTCTTGACAGCGGCTTCGGCTCTGACACAATGCTTAATATTGTTGATGCAAATGGCAATATTAAAAATATGCCCGCCTTAGAGGGAAATGTTGTTACAAACAAACCTCTCACCGCTATGGGCGGCAAATTAATGCAGACCACCATGCAGCTCGGAATCTCTGAAAGTGATGCTACAAGCCTTCCTTTCTATGTAACACTCGGAGCTGTCGGATCAGAGTTTGTACAGGTTAGAAACCTCTTTGAAGAGAAACTTAGCTCCTTCCTCACCTTTGCTTGTGATGACGGCAAGGTCGGAGTTTCGCTCAATATGCCCGAAAAAATGTATGAGGCATTCCTTGCTGTTCTTCTCGTAACCGAGAATATCAGCCTTAACGACATTAACGCTGTAAACGGCGAAATTGCAGTTACATTTGTAAACAACCTGCTGATTCCGCTCTTCAAAGGCGACATTACTGTTGAAACCTTTGATAATACATTAGCAAAGTTTGGCCAAAACTTTAACCTTTCTTCACAGCCTGGCGCTGATGCACTTTTCTCAACGCTTAAGTCCTTCTACACCAATGCAACCTTTACCTATGATGAAACAAGCGGTACCGCAACAGGCAATATAGGAATTTCTTCCTTTATTGATTCTATGAATGTCGGCGTGCTTGGAAACATCATTGCCGAAAAGGAAACAGGTATTGATATTGCGGTAGGAATTGCGCTTGAGGATCTTGGAAAAGAGTATGAGGCGATTTATGTTGACGTTGATGCCGCAGGTATCACCAATAAGGTAGGACTTACTGCTGATCTTAGCAAAAAGCTTGGCGAGGTTGCAGGAACCTCTGCAATCGTTCTCCTTAAGGACATTGAAAAGGATTTAACATTTAATAAAACCACACTCTTTAATCTCAATGGATTTAATGTAAAGGGCGATTTAACCGCTAATGCAAAGACCATTGTTATTGACAGTTATATTAAGGATGACAAAACCGCAACCGTAGACGGTAAGGTTTCAGGAAATATCACGCTCGTAGCAGGTAAGTACACCGAGGATGTTTCGGCTTATGTTAAGAACGGATTTGCTCAGGGCGCCGACGGCGTTGTTGCAAATCAGTACTACGATATTTCAAAGGATTCCGAAGGAAATGTTGTTGTTTCTGTAAATGCAGGCCTTATCAACACCGATAAGAAGCCTGACATTACCGGCCTTGCAATCGACCTTGCTTGCGATCTCCTCTTTAACGGATATTCAAGCAACTATCTTGAACTCGATGGTAACAAGATCTATGATATTACACTTAAAGACCTTGTAGGACTTTATGGTTCAAGCAACCGCATTGATACCGTTATTGACGAAGCAATGGGTATGGTCGACAGCGCACAGCTTTCTGCATTTGTCAACACAGTGCTTGACGATGCAATGGACTTTGCCGCAATTGCACAGGCAATTGAAAATGATGCTCCTGTCTTTGAATACAGCATGGTAACTAAGCCTTGGGACATCGAGCTTGTACACGTTAAAGACGGAAATTATATCACAAGCAACGTTATTTCAGGCGACGAGACACATGCTGCAAAGCTTAAGATCTGTGTTGTTGGCGAAGATGAGGATAAGACCTTGCTTGCCGACCTCTTTAAAGAGCTTGGAGAAACCGTTACATCAGATATCAATGTAACCGTTTCGCACTCTAAGGACGGAACTAATATTAAGATAAGTGCTGCAGCAGATGCTAATGTGATGGTTGATTGGACCGATCCTAATTACGCAGTAATGTTCAGCGTAATAATTGCTGACGGACTTTCTGCCAATGAGAGAGCCGACCTTGTAAACGCAATTCGCGGTTACTATGAAAACGGCGATATAAATGCACTTAGCCTTGCATTCAATTCGCTTAAGACCTCACAGGTCATCAGCGCAATTAAGAATTTTGCTGTAAATGACAGCTTTGCCGATATGGTTAAAGCCCTTAAGCTCGACGATGTTGTAAAGGCTGAGGTTAATGAACTTGAGGCACTTTACGACAGAGTTGGAAAGGTTGCCGCATTTGCAGTAAGAAAGGCTGAGCTTGTAGGCGGAAACCGTACACTTGGTTCATTCCTTGATAGTGACGGCTCTTATGGTATGACTCGCGCAAATATTGAGAGACTATATAGTAAGGAACTTTTCCGCGGATATGCTGTAGATGTTGACATCGCTATTACAAATGCAGTTGTTAAAATTAAGCTCTTTGACACAAATGTTACCGAGCTTGATCTGACCGAGTTAAATGCTCAGATCGCAATCGCTGAGGGACTTGATAAGGATGACTACACTGCTGACAGCTGGGCAAAGGTAGCCGACGCTCTTGCTAAGGCTATTGAGGCAAGAAAAGCCACTACCCAGAAGGCTGTTGATGCTGCCGCAACGGCCCTTAAGGATGCCATTGCCACCCTCAAATTAAAGGCACCTGTCTTCGTAGACGGACACGGCAACGCCGAGGTTCTTAAAAACGATAAGATCGCAGGCGCTGTAGTTAACCATGATAAGAATATGATCACCCTTGATGCACATAACGACGGCATCACAGTGGCTGAGCTTAAGGAGCTTCTTAAGCTTCAGGCGTTAAATGCTGATAGCATCGAGCTTGTATTTGGTGACGGAACTCTTGCTGATAGCGCTCGTGTTGCCAACGGCACCAAGGTTACAGCAACTGCAAGAAGAAACGGAACCGATGAGATTGACGTCGTAACCCATACAATCATCGTTCTCGGTGATATTAACGGTAACGGACGTATCGAAGCAGGTGACGCGGTTGAGATCAGCCAGATGCTCGTTGGAGAGAAAACTCTCAGCGATACTCAGCTTTTAGCGGCCGACACCAACTGCAACGGACGTACCGATATCGGTGACGCAACAAGAATTGCAAGCAAGTACGTTGATTGGAACAATTACGAAACTATGCTTGGCAATGCAAATATGTAATTGGGAGGCGCAAAAATGAAAACTATGAAAAAATTAATCGTTTTAGTGCTTGCCGCATTGTTAATTAATGTTACAACTATTTCTTCCTTCGCTTCGGTTGCCCCTGCGGCAACCGAAGTAAAGGCAGGCGAAACCGTTTCTGTCGTGTTCAGCTTCGAAAAAATCGGCGGAATTCGCGGCACATTCAGTGTTACAGGCGATAAAATCGTCGACAAAATTGATATCCAGGTAGGCCAAGACTTTGCAGGAAGCTACAAGGATGGCGTAATCGCTTATTTTGCCGGAAAGCCAACCGACTTTGTTTGCACAGTTAATGTTACACTTTTGCCGAGCGCAGTTGCAGGTCAGCAGTGCACTATATCCTTTGAATATGAGTCAACTGTTGACGGAAAGCTGCCCGCAACACCGAGCTATAAATATGACAATGCAATAATTAAGATCGGCGTAAATTATGACGAGTTAAATGCTCAGATCGCCATTGCCGAAAAACTCAATAAAGATGACTACACCGAGGATAGCTGGAAGGCTCTTGAAGCCGCTCTCAAAGATGCTATCGAGGCAAAAAAAGCCACCACTCAGAAAGCAGTTGATGATGCTGCAAAGGCTCTCAAAGATGCTATTGATGCGCTAAAAACAAAGCCCGGCGTTGTTGTAAATTATGACGAGTTAAATCGTCAGATCTCCATTGCCGAAAAACTCAATAAAGATGACTACACCGAGGATAGTTGGAAGGCTCTTGATAAGGCTCTCAAAGATGCTATCGAGGCAAGAAAGGCGACTGCACAGCCTGCAGTTGACGCCGCCGCAAAGGCTCTTGAAGATGCCATTGCCGCATTAGAGAAAAAGCCTGTAGTAAATTATGATGAGCTCAATGCGCAGATTGCCATTGCCGAAAAGCTCAATAAAGATGACTACACCGAGGATAGCTGGAAGGCTCTTGAAGAAGCTCTCGAAGATGCTATTGAGGCAAAAAAAGCCACCACTCAGAAAGCAGTTGATGATGCTACAAAGGCACTTAAAGATGCTATTGATGCGCTTAAAACAAAGCCCGGTGTTGTTGTAAATTATGACGAGTTAAATAAGCAGATTGAAATTGCCGAAAAACTCAATAAAGATGACTACACCGAGGATAGCTGGAAGGCTCTTGAAGAAGCACTTGAAGATGCTATCGAGGCAAGAAAATTAACTGCACAGCCTGCAGTTGACGCCGCCGCAAAGGCTCTTGAAGATGCCATTGCCGCATTAGAAACAAAACCCGTTGTAACACCTGTTGATTACACCGAGTTAAACGACCAAATTGATATTGCAGAGGGTCTTGAAAAGGATAAGTACACTCCTGAGAGTTGGGCAAAGGTTGAAACCGCTCTCGCTAAAGCCATCGAGGCTCGCAAATCAAATTCGCAGGCAGATGTTGATGCCGCAACAAAAGAACTTAAAGCTGCAATTGACGCACTTGAAACCAAAACAGTTGACGCTCCCGACGCAGGAGATGTTTTGGTAATTCTCCCGTTAATTATGCTTGCAGCAGCTCTTGTGGTTTTTCTTGTTTTCCTTTCAAAAAGAAAGGCTGAAAACAGATAAACCCAAAACCCTTTATTTAAAACGGTGAGATAACCTTGCACACCGCCTTTTTCAGCGGTGTGCAGGGAAAAATACAAAATGAGGATGGAAATCCATGAATATGAGAAAAAATATTAAAAAAGTTTTGGCATTGATGCTCACTGTAGCACTTCTCCTTTGCGCAAATATTCCCGTTTTTGCGGCCGTGTCACCATCGAAAACAAATGCCTATGCGGGACAGGTCGTTACATTAAAATATACCTATTCCGGTATCGCCGGAATCAACGGAACCTTTACATACTCAAATCCCGACGTTTTTTCAGACATAAAATTCACTATTGACGGGCTTACGTCAGGACTTTACAGTCCCGAGACAAAGACACTTGCATTTTTCGGAAGCAAGCCTGTTAACTGTACCATCACCCTTAAATTGACCGTTTCGCCTAAGGCAAAAATAGGCGATAGCTGTAATATAACACTACAGTATGAAACAACTGTTGACGGAAGCTTGCCGTCAGATCCTGATTATAAATACGATAAGGTTACAGTTACTGTTGTAGAAAAGCTTGACCATTCCGCCCTCAAAAGCGTTATTTCACAGGCAGAGGGTCTTAAAAAAAGCATATACACCGCTGAAACCTTTGCAAAACTCGAAACAGCGCTTAAAAATGCTAAAACCGTTTTGAGCAATGCAACCACTCAAAAAGAAATCAACGCGGCGGCAGATAGTCTTCGCGCGGCTATAAACGCTCTTGAAAAGCTCCCTGATTACACCGCGCTCCAAAAGCAGATAAAAATTGCAGAAGCATTAAATAAAGCAGATTACACAGCTAAAACCTGGGATGTGCTTTCCAAGGCGCTTGAGGATGCAAAAAAAGCGCAGTCCTCAAAGAAACAGACAGAAATAGACACCGCAACCAAAAACCTTAAAAATGCAATTGCGAACCTCGTTTCTATATATGAAGGAAAGCTTAAATTTGATGAGCTTAATCAGCAGATAGCCATTGCAGAGGGCCTTAAGGCTAACGACTATGCAAAGGACGGCTGGAACGACTTTACACAGGCGCTTCAGAACGCCAAAAAGGCAAAAAGCTCAAAGCTTCAGGGCGAAATAGACACAGCGGCGGCCGAGCTTAAAGCAGCTATCGACGGCCTTACCAAAATTGATTATACGCGCCTTACTTTAGCTATAGATGCAATAGAGGATTACGCTGAAAACAATAAGTTTTTAAACCTTTGGGATGATTCACAGAGCCTTTTAAAAGAGGCCGACAGCGCTCTTACAAGTCGCAATCAGCAAACTGTTGATTCATACGCTCAAAGGCTTGAAGAACTGCTTGTTGAGCTTAAAAAGGCAATTGCCGATATGGCAGGAGTAGATAGCATTACAATCGAAAAACCTGTTACAGTAGAGCCCGAGGGCGATTATTGCAACATTAAATCACACCCTGTGTGGATAGTCCTTTTCTGGATAAGCTTTGCAATTAACCTTTCGGCCGGCGCGCTTGCCTTTATGTACTTTTACACAAAAAGAAAAAAGACGACCGACGACACTCCGTTAGTGGATTATGATATTACCGACGACGCCGAGTAATGATAAAAAATGCTCCACAATGAAAAATTCGTAAGGATGTTTTTGCTGTGACTCAACAAAATTGGAAAAGAAAAGAATATGAAAGCTGGGATGAGGCTTTTCGTGGCTTAACGCCCGTTATCCGTCAGCAGTCGGTGCGCGTTGCCGCCTACACTCAGGTGTTGTTTGCTGAAGCTGTCAAAATGAAGTTTGGGGCCAACACGCAGGCAGGGCAGGAGAGAATGAAGGGCCAGTATGCCGATTTTATGTATAAATGCGGCATCTATCACCAGCTTGGAAAGGCGCTTGTTCCGCCCGAATATCAGGTGTTGCAGGAAAGCTTTACCGATGAAGAGATGGCTGTGTATAAAAAATACACGACCGATGGACGCGCCCTTGTGGCCTCGCTTCAGGAAAAAGGTGCAAATGTTAAGGATAGGCGTAAGGATAAGTCCGGGGAACTGCCTACTAAAAATTTGCCCTGGCTCATTATGCGCGAGTGCTGTGAACAGCATATGGAGCGCTGGGACGGCTCGGGCTACCCTGCAAACCGCTTGGGAAGCGACATCAGCGCACCCGCGCAGATAGTCGGCCTTGCAAAAGAGCTTGACCGCCTCGCTTCCGAAACCAGAGCCGAAAATCCCTTTGAGCTTGCCTTTGATGAAATCGTTTCCAAGGGCGGCAAGGATTGGTCGCCCGAGCTCATCGAGGTTTTAAAGGCGGCAAAGGAAAAGTGCTACGCGGTTTACTACAAATATATTACATATACAAGAACTCTCCCCAAAACAATTCCTCTCGTTGAGCGCAGCGACAAGCGCTCGATGGGACTAAAATACAGGCCGATGGCATCCTCTGAGCAAAATGTTGTTCCCTTGTATGAGGCTGAGCCTTGGTTTAAAGGCGTTGCGGACAGACCCGATGACACCGAAACGATAGAGGACCTGCGTGAGCTGTTTGTCCGTACAAATATAGTTGAGGATATCAGTTGGTACCTGCTTTATGAAGCCTGCGATGCAGTTTTGCGTATGCAAAATTGTAATCTCGCGGTTGACGGCATTCTCCTTAATATGATTCCCGAGTTTTATAGCCTCGCATCTCAGCTTCAGAAATTCAATAAGCTTTTTAAAGACCAGCCGATTGAAAAACATCGCCTGATGCTGACTCTGCCTTTTGATATGCTCTGTAGCTGTAATAAAACAACGCTTGAAAACATCGAGCGTTACTTGCGAAACGGCATTTTAGTAGTGCCCGACGCCGTGAGACCCGATGATAGCTTTTCTGCCGAAAGGCTTAGTCAAATGGGTGTTACAAAGGTTGTGTTAGCAAAAGAGCTTTTAAGGACTGCCGAAGGAAAGGTTTTTGTAAATGAGCTTCATAAAAACGGAATTTCGGTGCTCTCAAAATCTGCCGATTCTCCCGAAGCGCTCAAATGGCTTAGCTCAAACCGTGCCTTCTGCTATTCGGGAACAATGGTTGGAGTTGCTGTTGACGAGGACGAGATGATTCTTGATATTCTCGCCAGAGAAGAGCTGTAAGGTGCCTAAAATGGATGAGTTAAATAACAAGAAGCAGCCAAAAATAACAGGCGCCGAGCGAAAACAACGCGGACCCTTTAAAAAGAGGCGAGCGGGCATCGTTCTTTCAAAGGACGAGGTCATAAAGATAAAACAAGGCAGAAAAAAGCTCCGCAAACAAATGCGGGAAATGGGAATAAAGAGCAAAAAGGAATTTGAGCTCACAGCCTCAAGCCTTGGCCTTTATTTTGATAAAAACAGGCGCTTTGCTATTATCATTTGGCTGTTTAGCGGCAAAGGCCTGTGGGCGCTTTTGGGCGCAGGAGCCTTAGCTATGCTGATGCTTTACGGCCTTTCGGCCATAACCGACCTGCGAGGCCATTTTACCATCAGTATGTCAGATGAGCTTTTCAGAGAGGGTTTTACTATTTCTGAAACCCGCGGCTTTGAAAATCCTACTTCACACCTGTTTGCAACCCCTGCCGAAGCCGTTCCCTGCATTTCGATAGTGAACATTCCCGAAAATGTAGACGAAATCGACGGAGCGCACCACGACAACTATTTTGCATACACCTTTTATGTCAGAAATGATGGTGAAAGCGCGCAAAATATGTCTTGGCAGCTAAGGCTTAATTCCGAAAGCAATAATGTGTCATCGGCGGCATGGATAATGCTTTTTGTTGACGGAAAAATGACGCTTTATGCAAAGGCAAATGAGGATGGAACTCCTCAGATGCTCCCCTTGCAAAACGATAATACAAGAGGCTACGTAAAGGCTCCGCTTTATGAGCTTGCGGCCGACCCTGAGGGACAGTACGAGGTTGTTAAAAAATCAGGCTCTCTTACATATTGGCGGGTAAAGCCCAAGGCTTTCCTGTCTGGCTCGCTTGTTGAAAACGGCCTTGTAGAGCAGTTTGAGCCTCAGGATGTACATAGATTTACAGTCGTCATCTGGCTTGAGGGTGACGATCCGCAATGTACAAATGACCTTATTGACGGTCATTTGGGAATGGACTTCTTCATGCAACTTGAAGATAGTCTGATTTAGTTTCCTTTTATAATCAGCGAGAGATCGCTGTTAAAATAAAAAAGGCAAAAAACACTTCCAAGAAAGGAAAAAAAAATGGAAAAGAACGAACGTAAGACAAATTACTCAATCAAAAGTAAGCTTGTTTCGGCCATTGCAATGCTCCTTGTTGCAACAATTATGGTCGTATCATCAACCTATGCGTGGTTTACCCTTTCCACAGCACCTGAAGTAACCGGCATTTCAACTGCCGTCGGTGCAAACGGCGCTCTGGAAATGCTCCTTGCTACCTGGAACGATGAAAAGAATGACTGGGATTTTGGAACAGGATCGGTAAATGGTAAGAGTACAGTAGAACGTAATACATTTTGGGGAAACCTTGTTAATTTAAGTGATCCCAGCTACGGTTCACAGGCTATAACCCTCTATCCTTCAAAGCTGAATTTAAATAATGATGGAAAATTTAGCCTTTTACTGCCGTTACAAACTCCCTCGTTCGGAGCAGATGGACGTGTTGAAAATCTCGTATCTGGTGGAGATTTTGCTAAGTACAATGCAAGCAAGAATAACTTTGTTCCCGGAGATAAGGATTATGGTTTCCGCGCAGTTGGTGTTGCATCGGGCTTAACCGAGCGCCAGCAGGCATTCAGAAGCGCTATTTCTGCGATGGCAACCGCTCGCTATAACGCTCAAACCGAGGCTCGTAATTCTCTTAGCAACAATGGTACAACTCTTGCAAGCATTGCAATCCTTAAGGCAATGTCAGCTGCAGAGAAGCCTTATAATGACACACATATTGCTGCTATCAACTCTATGATCACAGGCCTCGAAACTTCATTAAAGCAGACAGAAGAGGCTTACATTCAAGCGATAATTGCTTACTCACTTAGTACATTAATGAATCACGCTGATGACACTGTCGCAAATGCGTATGCAGCCGAAATTCGTAGTGCCGCAACTATTGATAATGCAGTTCTTGATGCCCGTCTCAATGCTGTTTTTGAAAAAATTGGAGAAGAAGCCAGCACTACTGTTAAGGCGTCATTAAATGGATATGACGCTTATAAGGCAGCCGTAACAGCATTAATTGGTAATGGAGTTGATGTAGAGGGTGCAAAGGACTTAGCAGAAGGTCTTTCTGGCACCGAGTTTGGTTGGGGTGATATCAGCCCCGCTCTTATGAAGCTTGTTGATGTTGATAAAATTACAATTAACGGAGTTCTTGCAAAAGATGTTAAAGAGGAAGAAAATAAGAACAAAATCGCAAGCGACATTATTGGTGGTAAGGGCGTTAAGGTTAATATTCCCACAGGCGGTGGAGTGTATGCTGATATAGCAGACCTTTGCGGAGATTACACCGTTGATATCAATATTAAGTCTGATGACTTAAATGTAGGTGTTCATGATTTGACTATTTCAGCAACCATGACTGCAGATTCCACTCGTAATAATGGAGAAAATCCTTCTGATCCCTATCTCACCGAAATTAATAAAACTATCAGCGCTAAAGAGCCTTCGGGAACTACTGCAGGAGCACTTCCTCTTACAGAACTTTATGGCTATGTAATTGACCTTGCGTTTAGAACCAATGCAGCTCAGTCTAATCTTCTTCTTCAAACCGAGGCCATTGACAGAATTTATAACAACAACAATAATGAACAGACAATGGGAAGCGGAAGCACAATGACATTTAAGTCCTCAGCTTCTGATTTTACCACAGCAAAGGTAAAGGAGCTTATGAGCAATATCCGTGTTGTTTTCTATAGCACCGTGGGTGATGGCGAGTTTGCTGAAGTTTATGCAACTGCAAAGCTTGATGTTGTAAATGGTGTTGTTGAGGATGCAAACGGCGTAACAGCTAAGCTTTACATCTATAAGAACGCTACTGCAACAAAGTATGTTAAAGATACTACAACATATTATAAGGTTGATAACACCTTCTATAGTGGACTTCCCTGTTCTGATAGCACAAAGTTAACTACTGCCCCCGACGTAACAGGATTTACTGAGAGTAGTGTTGAGGTAGAGGTTCGCGATAATGTTATCACTGCTCTTAATCAGGGTGAGATTAAGCACATCTCTGCTCTTGTTTACCTTGATGGTGAGTCAATTGAAAATGATGATGTTGCTGCAACCGTAGCTCAGTCTATGACAGGAACTGTTAACTTACAGTTTGCAAGCAGCGCAGCTCTTGTTCCTATGGAGTATGGTAGCCTTCACACTGTTAACAACAACCAGAACGCCGGAAACTAAGGCTAAGGTTTAGTAAAACTTTGTTTAAAAACTAAATAATGCTCGGCTCGCCCTATCCGCAAAGCATTTTGCGGATAGGGTTGTGCCGCATTGTAAACTTTAACTTTTTTGCTTATGAAGAGGTCAATATCGTGAAAAACCAAGCTGAAGAAAAAAAGAATAGGAGACTGAGCAAAAAAACAAGGCTTGTTATTTATTCGTATCTGCTCCTTTTTTTGCTTATCATTTCGGTCACCGCTACATATACTTGGTTTTCCCTAAGCAGAACCCCGCAGGTAAGCAACCTTTCTATGTATGTAACCTCTCGCTCGGGTTTAGAGCTTGCGCTCTCTCCTGATAGTGAGGAGTGGGGAAGCCAGCTTTCGTATCTTGATATGACAAGCAAAAGCTTTCCTTTGCGCCCTGTAACCTGGTCCGAAAAGGATCAAAGATTTTATGCCGCAGAGTACGCAATAGATGGAAGACTTAGCGGAAATTGGCATCCGCTTTCGGATGACCGCAATGCCAATCGCGATAACCGCGACGGCTATTATAGCATTGGAACCTTTTATGCACGTACATCCGAGGATGTAACGGTGTCTTTAACAAGCCCTGTCGAAATGGCGGAGGGAATAAGCGGCTCAGGAACCTACCTTATCGGCACTCCCCTCTGGGATGCAGACAAGCTCTCGCATATAAATGCGGGACAAGGTGCCGAAAACGCCGTTAGAATAGGAATTCAGATAACCCATCTGAATGAAAATAACAACCCCATTGAACAAACTAAAAAATTCTACATTTACGAACCTAACTGCGACACACACGCCGACGAGAAAACGGGATATATCGAAACCCCGAGCATTGATGGAGACAGCTCATTGGTGCCTTCAGAGCGGCTTATTATACAAACTCATTCAAGCTGGACAGAAGCAAACCCTGTCGAAAACGGTGTACAGGTCTACACCATAGGAGATTTTGAAACTCCGACCGAGCTTTTTGCGCTTAAAGCCGACCAAAAGGTGATGATAAAGCTTTATCTCTGGCTCGAGGGTCAGGATGTTGACTGCACAAATGCCATCAGAGAGGCGCAGATCATCGCCAATGTTCAGTTTAAGGCCGACCCCGAGGGAAGCTCAGGGCTTCAGCCGATAAGATAAGCGTTTAGTTTTTAACTTCGATTGTACTGCCGAAAGGCTGACAATAAATTTTTGTATCTTCTCAATTCTTAAAATACGCCGCAAAAAGCGGCTGGGAGGAAAAAATGAACGAAAACAAATTAGCCCAAACAACACCTGTTTCTGAAAACGAAACAAGCACCCAGGCACCCGCAAAAAAAGGAAGATCTGTGTCTAAAACCGTTAATACAATTATCAATGTCCTTTTGGTCATTGTTATAGTTATTGCCGCGGTTTGCACCTTTGTTTCCTTTGTAACAACATCCGGAAGCGGCGTTCCCAACATTTTGGGAGTACAGCTTCTCTCTATCCAGACCGATTCAATGTATCCTGAGCTTGTAGCGGGAGACCTTGCAATCGATACGCCTGTAAAGGATGCCTCAAAGCTTCGTCCTAAGGATATCATAACCTATTGGACGGTTATTGACGGCGAAAGAGTTCTCAATACCCACCGTATTGAAAACATTTACGATGGCGGCGGATTTCTTGTGTTTGAAACAAAGGGTGATAACAACACAAACGTTGACCCCTTGACCGTTCACGAATCCGAAATTGTAGGTAAGTACAAATTCCATATTTCAGGATTAGGAAAGGTTTTTGACTATCTGCAGACCTCTACAGGATTTTTCCTTGTAGTTTTGCTTCCCGTTCTCCTTTTCTTTATCTTTAATTTGGTGCAGTTCTTCAGAGCCTTGTTTGAATATCAGGGCGTTAAAAACCGCATTAAATTTGAGCAGGAGCGCGGCAGAACCGAGGATCTTATTGCTAAGCAGCAGCTCGATTTGGCTCAAAAAGAGGCAGAGCGTGCAAAAATGGAAGCAGAGATCCGCGAAAAACTTCGTGCTGAGCTTCTCGAGAGTATGGCAAAGGAAAAGGCCGCTGATGAAACGGCTGATGAAGCCTCGGATAATTCTAAGGCTTAAATCGGTTTGCCTTAAATTAAAATAATTTCCGGCAGGTTTAAAGTATGGATAATTTTCTCAGATATTTTTTTCAGGATATTGGAAATGTTTTTCGTGCTTTTGTTGATATGCTTGTAGCAATAGGGAACTTTTTTAATTTCCTTCTTAATTTTCCTATGCGAATGGACATCATCAAAAAGTATGAAGAGTCATTTTCTGCAACCGAATGGGTGATGTTGCTTGTTGTAAACATCATCCTTATCGTGCTGATCGTTGCAATGTTTATCGGCATTTTCAAGCTTTGTAAAAAAATATTTCGTTTTCGTATTTCTCCTAAAAAATATGATGAGGTCGTAAAGCAGGTCAGGGCGCTCCAGCGCGACCTTATCCGCGCAAACTACGAAAAAGACAGGCTTCTTGCAATGCGTGTTGCAGAGCTTTCGGGCGGTGAAAGCCTGCCTCAGCTTATGGATGAGCAGGATCAAAATCAAAACGAGGAGCAGGAAAATGAGGAAACCGCCCTTGTTTCTGCTAATCGTAACAGGTTTGATTCACCACCTGTTGACCCATCAGAAAGCCGCTTTTTCCGTCTTACTTCGGTTGATAATTTTTATAAAACTGAATATAGTGCACCAACCTATGACTTTGATGTCACTTTAGAGGAATTCTGTGAGCGTTTCCGCAAGTTTGCAGCATCACAGCTTCATCTTTATTATGATATTGATCTGATAAGATTCTTTGTCGCCTCAATGGGCGCCGCAAGAATTATAATTCTGCAGGGTATTTCGGGAACAGGTAAAACCAGCTTGCCCTATGCCTTCGGAAAATTCGTTCAAAAGGATTCGACCGTTGTTTCGGTTCAGCCTTCCTGGCGTGAGAGAACCGAGCTTTACGGTTATTACAACGAATTTACCAAAAAATATTCCGAAACAGAATTTTTAAACGCAATCTATGAATGCAATTATTACAGAGATCCGCACATCGTTATTCTCGACGAGATGAACATCGCGCGTGTTGAGTACTACTTTGCAGAAATGCTCTCTATCTTGGAGCTTCCGCTTCAGGAAGAGTGGAAGATCAACGTTGTGTCTGCTGTCTGGGATAATGACCCCTGTCTTATCAGTGAGGGTAGCGTGAGCATCACCGATAATGTCTGGTTTGTCGGTACCATCAATAACGACGACTCGACATTTGCTGTTGCCGATAAGGTTTACGACCGTGCTATTCCTATCGACCTTGATAGCCGCGCAGAGCCCTTTGAATGCGAAGAGACCGACCCGATTTTTGTTTCAACCGACCATCTTAACAAGATGTTCTCTCAGGCAAAAGAGGCTTTCCCTGTTTCGCAGGAAATTCTCGATAAGCTTGAGGTAGTAAACGATTATGTAATTAAAAACTTCCGCCTGGCATTCGGAAACCGTGTTATGAAGCAGATAAACGAATTCGTGCCCTGCCTTGTAGCCTGCGGCGGAACAGAAATTCAGGCTGTTGACTTTATTATAGCTAAGAAGGTTTTAAGAAAGTTTGAATCGTTAAGCCTTGGCTTTATGAAGGACGATTTGACTAAGTTTAGCAACTTCCTTGACAGAACCTTTGGCAAGAACACCATGACCTTCTGTAAGAGCTACATAGACCTTCTTAAGAAGACAAACTAATTTAAAAGAGAGGAGTGCGGCAAATGGCAGCAGGTAAAAAACCGGGCTCGGTAGATAAACAGAATAACGAAATGGCCGAGATTTTGTTTCAAAAGTATGTCAAAAGCACCATCCGCACTCTTGGAAGCACCGAATTTTACGATTCCTTTATGAGTGCAATGGCCCACGCCCAAAATGAGATACAGTTTTCCAATCGTAGAATGGAAAAGCTTGTTGACACCGAGTGGATAGATGCAATTGAGCAGGTTTTAACGGGATTTCAGAATATTATTGAAAACCCCAGAAATGTTATCCGCGAGGATGAGCTTATTGTAAACGTTGCAAATGCCAGAAAAACAGGAAGCGATGTTGTTCGCCACCTTGCAACACACGCATCTCTCGTTGAGGATTTTGACGAGGAAAGCGGAAATGTGCGTCCCAATAAGGTCATGCAGAAGTACCGTGAGGACTCTATCGGTCAGGTTTATGAAAACCGCGTTGTTTTCACAACCTTGGAAATGGCATATCAGTTTGTTAAAATTCGTCACGATGCGCTTTTTGAGGCAATGAGTGATGAGTTTGGCGCCAAGCTTAAGTTTAAAACCGATATGGAGAGCGCAACAGAGTCTGTGCATATGGATATGTTCCTTCATATCCGTGATATCGACGGCGCTCTGGACACCGACGATAAAAACCGAGAAGTCTTTAACAGAATTTCTCGCCTTTATCGCATTCTGGCTAATGATATGAACAGCCACTTTGCAAGGCATATGTCAAGATATCCTCGCATTAAGGGAACCGTTACAAAGACTAATGTTTTAAAGAAAAATAAAAACTACCGCTCTATTATCGAGCTTCTTGAGTATTTAAGGGGCTATGACGATATCGGATATACAATAAAGGTTATCGAGCAAAATCCTTCCATTGACGAGGCTTTTGAGCAGGATATTTTCAGAAACACTATGTTTCAGTACCTTCTTCTTAAAAATCACCTTGAAAGAGATAAGGACAGGCGCCTGCCCGCGCCCGTTAAGGAAAAGAAGCGCACCTTAAAGCCTAAGTTTATCAAGGAGATAATCGAGGAACTTACAGAGGATTACGACCTTCCCGATGTTGAAATCCGCAAGGTGCTTATAGAGGAACTCACAAAAGAACAGCTTATGCGCGAGGAGGCGGCCGAAAGGCGCCGACTTGTACAGGAGCAGGCCGAGAGAAAGAGAGAAGAAAAGGCTCTTCAAAGAAAGCAAAAAGAAGAGGAAAGAGAGCGAATTCGCCTTGAAAAAGAGGCAGAAAAGGAAAGAATTCGTCTTGAAAAAGAAGCTGAGAAACAGCGCCTTCTTATAGAAAGAATGGAGCGCGAACAGGAAGAAAGGCGCCGCAGCAGTATCTTTAAAAAGGATATTAAGAGATTTTTAAAGGACTTTGATGAAAGGCTTTATAAACGAAGCGAAGAGGCTGAGCAGGAAAAAATTTCCGCTCAGGACTTTGAGGATGCGGCTTACATCTTGGAAGAAACAGAGCGCATCAAAAAAGAAGAGGCCGCAATTAAAAGACAGCGCAGACGGCAGGAGCTTGAGCGCCTGCATCAGCTTGAGCTTGAAGAAAAAGAACGCGCGCTTAAAAAGGAAGAAGAAGAGCGTGAGGCTCTTCGCCTTAAAAAGCTTGAAGAGGAAAACCTCTTAAAGCTTAAGGAGCGGCAGAGGCTTGAAAAGGAGCGTGCAGAGCGCGAAATTAAGGATCGCGAGGCCGTTTCAGACCTGCTTAAAGAAACACTTACCTTTAATAGCCGCATTGCTGACAGACTAAAGCTCAGAGAACAACAGAAGCTTGAGCAAAATAGGCTTAAAGCCGAGTTTGACGAGGAAAAACGCAGACGTCAGGATGCTAAAAACACAAACAAAAGGCGTCATTGGAGATTTGGAAAATAATGAATCAAACAATAAAAAAATTGTTTGCCGCGGGTATGGCGGTCATCATTTCTGTTGCCCTTATTGTTACTATTACATACGCCTGGACAACTCTGTCATCTGCTCCGGTGGCTGAAGGAATTCAGATTTCTATCGGCGGCGGTAACACCATTTTGCTGGCACCCGATGTTTCAGAGGAAGTAGACGGAAAGGTCTGCCATTATCCGGGCTATTTTAAGGATACCCTTGTCTTTTCAAAATTTAAAAGCTATGACTATTTAAAACAGGTCGATTCGCTTTCGCCTGTTTCAACTGCCGACGGACTAAACTTTTTTATCCCATCTTATTACGACATTTCTGATGAAGAGGTAAAAAACGGCGAGGCAGGAGTCGGCGAGCTTAAAACAATTGATAAGTTTGAAAAAGACAATGAGCTTTTGTTTGCAAACCTTGAAAAAGGCGCCGCGCAAAAGGGCCATTATATTTATCTTGATTTCTGGGTGGTTTCTCCCGGAACCGATTACACCCTGCGCGTTTCCAAGGGCGATGATAACGGCGGAAGCTATTTGATCGAGCTTCCAAAGGTAAAGGAAAGCGAGGGCGGCTATATCCTTGAGGAAACAGACGGCTCTTTTGCCGCAACTTCAAGAATAGGCTTTCTTGCAAACACCAATTATGTAACAGACGGTAGCTTTGAGCTGTATAAAAACAGCAGAAACTATGACTCAAGATTTAAAAGGCTTGCCGGTGCATATCAGGAAAAGGGCGACTACGCCTACTCAGGCGATAACCGTTTTACAATTTACGAACCTAACGGCGACCTAAATTTAATCGGTGAAAATCGACGTTATGTTAAAACCACGCCTGTTGGACTAAACGGAAACACAGTTTCGCTTGTTGATGTAAGCGATAGGCTTACAGTCCAGCTTAAAAACAGCTGGGCCGAAAAGCAGGACGATAACGTTACTCTAAGTGAGGTGCTTGCAGTTTCTCTTGCAGGCAAAAATATAAAAACTGCCAAAGAGGCAGAAACCACGCTTTATGATGTTTATCTGCAGGGTCAGTTTGCACCCTATGTTTCAAGAGGAGAATTTATTTCAAGCACCTCGGCGCTGTATAGCAAATGCGCTGACGACGGTGAGGCAAATGAGCTTGAGCTTACCTCGCTCGAAACGGCGGGAGCAACCGAGGATAGATATATAGTAAAGCTTGAAAAAAATGTGCCTCAGAGAATAAGGATGTATGTCTGGATCGAGGGGCAGGATGCAGATTGCACTGCGATGACCGAGGCAGGCCGCTTTGCGCTTGGACTTGAGCTTGCAGGAAGCAATAAGGATAGTTATGAAGAAGCAACAAAATAAAAAACTTCTTAAAAAAATATTGTCCTCAGCGGCAACGGCACTGCTTGTTATAACGGTATGCTTGTGCCTGTTTGTTGTTGTTCAGGTGCTCGGAAAGGGCTATGTTTCTTTCGGAAAATATAGTTTTTTTCGGGTTGTAACGCCGAGTATGGAGCCAAACCTTATGGTTGGAGAAATTATCTTAACTAAGGATGTGCCCATAGAAGAGGTGCAGATGGAGGATATAGTAAGCTTCCGCTCTCAGTCGGCTGATATGTTTGGAACTATAATTACTCACAGAGTGGTTGATATCGATAGAGCTGAGGATGGCCAAAGAAGGCTTTTAACAAAGGGAGATGCCAATCTTTCGGTAGACGGAAGATATGTGCTTGAAAGCAATTTGGTGGGAAAGGTTGTATGGTCTTCGGGCGATAGCGCCATTTCCTCTCTGCTTTCCTTTGTTTCGGGGCGCTATGGCTTTTTTGCCTGTATAGTGCTTCCGTCGGTTTTAATTTTGGCATTAGTTTTAAGCAGTAGTGTTAAAACCATTAAACAGGATATGAAAAAGCTTGTTATGTCGGTTGAGGAGCAAGATAAAGCGCAGTTAGCCGATGTAAAATCAGAAGTGATTTCTTCGCAGGAATATGACCAAATGTGTCAGAGAATCAGAGAAGAACTTATAGAGGAGTTAAAAGCAAGTGAAGATACCCAGCCCAAAACTGAATAACCCCTTGGGCAACCTGCTCGCAGCTTTAAAGCCATTTAAGAAAAAGGTTATTTTTCATGTGGCTTTGCTTTTGATTATGCTCATTGTCACGACTGTGCTCATCTTTTCGCAAACAATTGCGTGGCAGACCAACGTTGTCCACACGGGCGGACTTATGTTCTCGGCAGACACCTGGAATTTCAGCGCAAAGGTTGAGCTCGCAGGGGTAGATACTCCGGCATCACCGGGTGATAGCGGCGTTATAGAAATTCAGATGACTAATGACAGCGCCGACCTTGCCGCCGCAAGCGTGAAAATTTCAAAAGATGCGATAATTGACCAAATGAAAAAACGCGTCTACTTTTATGTTGACACCTCTGCCGTAAGACACGGAGAAACGGTAGACCGCGTGTATATTAACGGCAGAAACAGCTATACATACACGATTTTCCCCCACAATGAGCTTATGCTTGGGTTTAAGTCGGGAGCCCAGCCAGTAATTAAATGGGAATGGACCTATGACAATTTGGGACACTATGTTTACGGCAGAAAAACCGAAACAGGAAATGTGCAGATAGAAGAGTTTTTGCGCCCCATTGAATATGATTTTGACTTTATGAAAACAACCTTTAAGTCAAACGGCAGGCTCGAAACCGTAGACGGAGAGATAACTGCTGAGGAGTTTCTCAAAACCTTCTCGCAAACAGACGGCTACGAGGGCCAGATAGACACAAGTGCCGTTACATCTGAGGGTTACTATCCTGTTGACATTAATAATGAAACAGGCTATGGAGTGTTTGCATATCTTTGCACTCTTGATGAGATTAATGCAGGCTCGGTCTTAGATACTCAGCTCGGCGGTAACAGCCAACCAATCGGAGAGGCTACCGTTCAGATAACAGGACAAAACTGCAGTAGTGACGGCGTGTTGGTGTTTGACGAGCAGAGCTTAAATGAGGCTCTCAGCACTCCGGGACTTAATTTAGTAACCCTTAATGAAGATATAACTTTAAGCGAGGCTATAAGCATTAACGAATCTTCTCAGGCAGTAATTGACCTTGCAGGCCATAAGATCACATCTACCGCCGCAACTGTGGTAGAGGCGAAGGATGGAGCTTCTGTAATGCTCAGTAACGGAGAAATTTGCGGAAATGAGGGAATAGGCGTCTCGTCGATAGCGTCCTCTGTAACCCTAAATAATGTTACCATTACAAATGTCGATGACGGAGTTGTGATTTCAGATAATAAGAGCAGTAGCGGCATTGATTCTGTGGTGCACCTTAAGGGCTGTGAGATAAATGCCGCCGAGGATGGCCTCTGGATCTATGGAAACGGTGCCGTTTCCGAGCAAAAAACGTCCATTGTTGTAGAAAATTGCAATATTATAGGACAGAATTATGCCGGCGTTATCTGTAACGGCGCTCAGTACGGAACCGATATTCAAATTACAAACAGCAGCGTAAAAGGTAAGTACGCCGCAATTTACTTCCCGCAAAAAGACAGTACATTAACTGTAACTTCAAGTACGCTTGAGGGATATACAGGCGTTGCTGTCAAGGGCGGAACCGTTAATATTGTCGACTGTACCGTAACGGGAACAGGCGAGTATACGCCTCTGCCCAGCGATCCCTCAGAGCTTTCCAAGAGCGGCTGGTGGGATACAGGCGACGGAGTTTACCTCGAAGCAAATTACACCGAATGGCAAACAAATGTGTTCATTTCTGGCGATAAAACTAAAATTACAGGCACTCAGGAGGGAACTCTCGCTGTAAGACAGTACCCTGAGGGCGTTTCACAGGCAAAAATAGAAATTTCGGGTGGAAGCTTTAGCAGCGACGTGTCAGCTTACCTTAAAGAAAGCTACAGTATAAACAGCTCTTCAGATGGGTACACGGTAGTAAAGGAATAAAAAGCGGCAGTCAGTTAGGCTTTGCGAAAAGGAGAATGGTATGAGCGAAAAATACAAAACAAGCCTTGTATTTAAAATATCTGTTCTTGTGCTTTCGCTTATGCTGATAGCCTGCCTGTCTGTCAGAATAACCTATGGCAGATATATCACCCAAGAAAATCACGATATAGGCTTTTTGGCAGATGCTCAGCCGCCGATCTATCTTGATTCTAATGAGGCCTCAGATAAAACCCTTTTTGAGCCTACGCAGTGGCAAGCGGGAAGCGGCCAGATAAGCGGAACCTTTACCTTGAGCAACATAGCCGAAGATGGCGCTCAGCCGCCCGATAAAGATGCGCGCTTTCGCATCCGAGCCTTTGTTATGGAAGGCGCTCAGACAGAGTTAAATGCAGAAGGGGAGGATAAGCAGGAAACAGAAATCCTGACCCCCGAAATAACCCTTCTTGCAGACAATGAAAACGTTGAGCACCCATCAAAAGCCGAAACAATAAAGGAAAACACCGATTTTTACAAAAAAAACCAAAAAAATGGGCAGTTTTATTGCTTTTATGAAAGCATTGACGAACAAAATGAGTCGGATGAGCTTGAGTTTTTATTGCAGGGCGGCAAAAGCTCAACCCTCACATTTAAATTAACCTTGTATAATGCACAGATAAGCTCATCGCAGATATTTATCTGTCTTGAACGCGTTAAATAAATTAGTTGTAAGCAAACTTTTTTGGGAGAAAAACTATGAATCAAACGCAGAAAAACATAGCTGAATATAAGGAGAAACTTCCGCATCTTAAGGAAAAGCTTGTTGCGGTAGCTTTGCTGTTTGTAATGACGATGGCAATGCTTGTAACCTCAACATTTGCATGGCTCTCTTTGTCATTAAATCCGCAGGTTTCCGATGTTAGCACAAGCGTCGCCTCTAACGGTAACCTTGAAATAGCCTTAGCCAGCGGCACCATTTCGGAGAGCTCTGCTCCCGGTAAAAGTGCGGTTGGAGATAGCAGACTCGAAACCCTTGCGCGCAATCTGACCTGGGGTAACTTAATTAACCTAAACGACCCGCGCTACGGCCTTAAAAACCTTGTTTTGCGCCCCTCGCTTTTAAACGACACAAACCTTATCGAGCGTCCGCTCTACGGCCCTGTTTATGATGCAACAGGCCGAGTTGTCGATATGAACACAAACTTTGGCTATTCCAGCTGGGACACTTTATCTTCGCGCTTTGTAGCTTCCAATAACCTTGGCGTGCGCGCTATAACCTCAATGACCCTTGGCGAATCGGGTGAGCAGAATTTTTACAATGCCGAGTTAAACCGAGTAGAAGCCGCAAACGTAAGATTTAAGAATAAATATGAAGCTCTTGCAAGTAATCAGGACTATATGGATGCCCTCGCCTCGATGATGACGGGATATATGGTCGAGAATATTTTAAAGGTTAATAGCCCTGACTATGCAGGTATGATAAAAGACTCAAAACTAAAGCTTTCCGACTTAAAACAGTTTGCAAGTATGTATGAGTCGCTTATCGCTTGTTTTGAAGAGCAGGCGGAGGTTTATGCGAGCCTTTTAAACCTTCAGGCAAAAATATTAAAAAAAGATGTAACGATTACTGCAGGCGATATCCTCGCCCTGACCTATGATAAGACTCAAAAGACAGCCTATAAAGAGCTTGTTGAAATGGGCTTTGAGACCTATCCCGACAGCAATAAAACTGTGGGAATTATAAAGGATATAGATAATTTCCTTTATGACTATAGGCTTCTTAAGGCTGATTTGGTGCGTATAAACGGCCTTGTTGATTACATTGGAACAAAAACTTCAATTAACTGGCCTAACTGTCCGCTTGTTGAAGGAACAACTACAAGAATTATTGATGATATTATAAATAATCTTACAAATGTCGGCGAATGCACCATAACAGGCGGAGATTATAAAAATCTTAAGATCAAAAGTGTTGGCGCAGGTGTCGCTTTAAAACTTGCAGGTAACGAGTGCGAAACTAAAATCACAAACGGCATTCTCTATAATGTGGATAGCCGAAGCGGCGCCAGAATTAAAAACCTCGGTGAGCCGCTTAGGCTTACTGTTAATGTTTCGATTGTGGGAGAGCAGAAGATTGAATCAAATGTTTCCACAAGCGCAACAGATAACTATTTTGAAAATGAAAGAGCATTTCTGGCTAAAAAAATCAATGAAGAATACGGAGAGCCCACACTTATTGCAAACGACTCTTATGGCTTTGCAGTTGACTTCTGGGTTCGCACCAATGCGGCAAACTCTTATCTTACCCTGCAGGGAAATGTTCTTACAAGAACAGACAGTGTTGACGTAAAGGGAAAAGACCTAAATGGCGAGGAAGTACAGCTTTATACAATAACCGTCAGGGTAGAAAACACCTCTGAGGGTGAGGAAAACACCGATGGTGAAACCGAGGGCGGAAACGCCCTTGAGGATATGATGGTGGCTTCCTATGACGTTTATGAGTCTACATATATTCCCGAAGGTCAGCAAACAGAAGTTGATTGTTGGCGCTTTGCCGATAGCCATCAGGTTGTAACAGAGGAAGCTCTCGGCGGTCAGGAAATTCCTACGCCGCTTAAAAAGGTTAAAGAGGTTGAAACGGTTATCGGTTATGAGGGCGATAATCGCGTTTGGGAGGGCGAAAAGCACTCTCTTTTAACAGTTTCAAGCACCACACAGGGAAGCGGCAGCTGTTATGTTTTTTATGCTGATACCCCCGTTGACCAGCAGAGAAGCCTTGAGCTTTTAAAATCTATGAAGGTCGCCTTTGTTGACGAGGCAGGTACACTGCTCACAACGGCATATATGGACACCGAGCGCCATTATGCATCGGCAGGTAAGGTTATAGTTCCTCTCGCATTAGATGTTGAGAGCATAAGTATCGGCACCGATTTAAACGGCCAAGAAAAATATGCAATTACCGCGCTTGAGCAGAATGTTCCCAAGCGTATTACCGCTATAGTTTACCTTGACGGAACCAACCTTACAAATGACAAGGTGCTCTCTTCTGCTGATATTGAAGGCCAGATGAATATCCAGTTCGGCAGCTCAGTATCCCTTATTCCGCTTAATAATGAAAAGCTTTATAACTCTGAGCTTTATGCACAGGTTGAGGAAATAGACCCTGTTACCCATAATTTCGATGAAATTACAGATGGCCGGAAAATGACCTCTAAGGTTAAAATAAGGGTAACAGGCACACAGCCTAGCACATTAACGGCAAACTTTATCCGCCGCATTAATGACACACAAGGCTCCCCCGAAGAAACCTTTATTTTAAACGATGCCGATGGCGACGGAATTTGGGAAGGCGAGTACACCTTCCTTTACCCAGGCGAGTATATTTTACGTAGTGTTACCATCGACGGAACAGACCGAGACCTTAGAATAAATGAGGGCTCGTCTTATCCTACAGTTGTAGTAAACGGTTTTGCTATAAATTCGGTTCTTTATAATATGGAAGAGTTTATTATGACCGATGCCGATTTCTACACAGCAAGCGTTACTCTTAAGTTTGGCACAGATAACCCAGACAAAATGCCCCAAACGGTTATCGGTAAATTTATGCGTGAGGACGGCGCCGCCGTTAACGTAAACTTTGCCTATAACCCGACGCTGAACAGTTGGCAGGGAAATGCAAACTTTGTTTCTTCGGGCGAGTACACAATGCAGTACGTTGTGTTAGATGGTCAGTATGTCGAGCTTGCCTCGGGAATGCAGAAAACAGTTGACCTCACCCTCGGAATGAAGGTAAATGTTGAAACAACATCACCTACAACTATCGTGTGCGATGATGAGGATGCCCCCGAGTCGCTTAAAGTGCAGGTCGAAATTCTTAATAATAACAACGACCTTATTCCCAACCTTGCAGACGCTTGGCTTATCTATAAAATGACTGCCACTGAAAATATTCCCACAAAACTTGTGTATAATTCAGGCGCGGGCTATTACGAGGGCGAGCTTAGCGTAGAGCCGGGTACATGGAAATTCAGCCACGTTTCAATAAGAGTGGGCGATTCTCCGGAGAATACGCTTACTAAGGTAAATTCAGATGCTCCTGTATTTACAATTATTCCTTCTATGCCGCCCTCCTTTGTTGATGTTGTTGCATCCGAGGCACAGTATATTCCTGCCGGTGCAAAGCCTGCAACAATGTCGGTCGTAATTAAGGATTATGCTGCAGAGCAAATCTTTGCAAAGCTTATAAATGTGGATAACACTGAGGAAGTTAAATACGTTGGTCTTTATGATAAGCAGGAAGATGTTGGAGCATTGGCTTACCAATTTGCAGTTCCGGCAGGATTATGGAAAATTGAAGGCGTAAGCCTTTTCAATGCATATGACAATAACTCCACTCTCCATTCTTTGCCTGAGGGCATGACTGCCGAGAATATGACCGAGCAAGATTATAATAAAGGCATTATCTTTGATGCTCAAACCACAGAGGACGCCTTTAAGCCTCAGACAGTGGCGGTGTTGCATGAGGATATGATCACCCAGATCAATTTCACCAACCAAGCTACAGGAAACACGTTGGTAGATCCCACCAAGGGCGTTTTGACCTTGGGTAAGGATGCCGAAGGAAACCTCACTAAAACGCTTCTTGCAGAGCAGAAGCTTTCCTCAGGTGCAATTAAGGTGCGCATTAACGATACCAAAAACCTGATCGGACGCGGCTACTTTAATGTAGACAATGTGACCTTTGCCTATGAGTATGGCAGCAATGTTTCATCTGATGGAACCACCTACGGCGGTTACACCGATGAGCGCTTTGTTACGGGTGTGTCCCTTGCTCCTATGAGCTTTAATAAGGACTCCGGATCGAACACAAACTTCACCCTTGCAACCAACGATGTCAATTACCAGTATGCAACCCGATACCTGCCCAATAAGCTGGCATTTAAGGTAATTGCGAACCTGGATGGCGCACCGGAAAATCCTGCAGTGGAGATCACTGACCAGAACAAGCTCACAGAAGATTACAAAGCCTTCGACCTTGAGGTTTGGTCTAAGCGCCCGACCATTAAGGTAACCGGAGTTAATCCGGGTGTGGGCACGACCTTTAATGTAAATACTGGCGCAACAATAAGCAGTCCTCAAGGGTACACTCAAACAACAGGAGTATCGAATAGTTTCTCGGAATATGAAGCAGTTGTATACATCAAGGATGATGGTGAGGAGTGGTTTGGAGCTACCCATGGTTACTCGCTCCCGAAAGTTAAATTAACATTGTCGGATATGCCAAGCAGTTTTACAAACGCGAAAGCATTTTTCCCGAATGAAGCAAAGTCGGACTATGATAAGACCTATACATTCACGCCGTCTGCATTGACACAAGAAAATAGTATTGGCGGAGTGGGGAGTGACTGGGGTAATGTTCCGATCTATGCAGCCGGCAAGCAAACGGTAAATAAAATCACAGTTCAGGTGAATAGCAATGTGAGCTTTGAAGTTGAGCTTTCTCATCCTGTTACTATTATGCAGAGTTATTCACACCAGGCTGTAACCTTTAAGATCAACGACGCTTCTTACACTGGAGAGCAGCCCAGCAAAATTCAGTTGAATGCGCCGCTCGGTAAGCATTCAATCACTCTGCCGAGTCAGGAATATAAGTGGTCTACTACTAGCGAGAAGACCACAAATGGCGAATTTATTCAGCAGGGTAATCCGACCACACGTGCTGTCTATACCGAGCGTTCTGAAACTACGGGATCCGGATGCAATGAAAAAACAACGCACTACTATACTCCGTACACAGAAACTACTACGATTTACAAAGCACAATCAAGCCTTACGACTACTACCACAAACAAACGAGTGACAGGGTGGAAGGTGAACGGAGTGACCTATGCCCCTGGTGCAACTGTTGAAGTAACTGGACCTACAACTATCACCGCTGTAGTTGAATCAACTTCCACTTCTGTTACGGAAGATAGTATCACGACTCGAACTGTTATTTCTTACGGTAACCAAGGCGCAGAAACGACATCAAAACCGTCGGGTTCTAAGGTAACATCAGTTACAGGTTCAACAACTGATTCGACAGAAAAAGTAAACTGATTTAATAAGCTAATATTAAGTGAGAGGTTTGGGACCTAGCCGTTTAATAAATATTTGACTAGGTTTCAAAACTTCTCATATCACGAAGGTGTTTTTTTTGGAGTGGATTAATAGCATTATTATATGGTTTAATAGGGCGGGGCTTTCTGATACAATGCGAACGGTTTGTATTGCGATTGCGGCTATAGCGGCGGTAATTTTTTCTATTTGGTATGGAAGAAAAATAGGTCTTTCTGAAGTTAAGATATTTATTTTTTTGTTAATTGCATATCCCCTTGATTTTCTTCTGACCGAGTTAGCAAGAATTGGATCAACATATGCAGCAACATATCATGTTTTAGGGATTCAAACCCTTGTGAATGCTCAACTGAAAACATTTGTGATGATTGCCCTTGTTGCATTGCTAGTAGCTAAGATTATAAGAGTGCCTTGGAGAGTTACGGCAGACCTTTTGGCAGCGGCAAATTTGCTAAATTATGCAATTTGTTCTATTGGATGTTTTTTTACTGGGTGTTGTTTTGGGTATCCTTGTGTTTGGGGAGTGTATTCACCATCAGAGCAAACTACGGTGTTTCCAATCCAAATTATTAATGTAGCAATTATGCTTGTAATAACATGGTATCTAGTTTATCGAACAAAGAGTAAAAACTATGTATCTGACGCAAAACAGTTTCCAATTATGCTTATTTTATTTGGGACAACACGGTTTGTAACTGATTTCTTTATGAATAATGAAAAGTTGCTATTAGGAATGTCAACCATTTCATTTCACTGTATTTTTATGTCTTTGGTTGGTGTTATTGCGATTTTTGTTATTGAGAGAAAGAAAAAGAGCGAGGAAAAAATAGCTTAAAAAGGAGGCCCCTATGCAAATGAAAAAACTAAATATCGCGCGGGCGGCCTTTTGCCTTGTCGCAATTTCAGTAGCTTTGTCGGCGCTTTTGGGCTTTAAAGCCTTTGCCGCCGAGAGCGGAAAGTGCGGCGAAAACCTAAAATGGTCCTATTCAGCGGGAACCCTTACCATAAGCGGTAAGGGCAAAATGCAAAATTACAGCGAGGCAAATAAAGCGCCGTGGAGCAGCTTTAGCGATGAGATAACAGCGGTTGTTTTGCCCGAAAAGCTTGAGTCTGTAGGCACGCTTGCTTTTTATAACTGCACCTCGCTTAAAGCCATCTCTATCCCCGATAAAGTTGAGATAATTTACGACAAGGCGTTTTATAACTGCACATCCCTTCGCCTTGTCGACCTCTCAAACAGCCTTAAAACCATCGGGCGCGCCGCCTTTTATAACTGCCAAAAGCTTGAGGCTCTATCTCTGCCCGATGGCCTTGAAAAAATCTCGGATAAGGCGTTTTACCTCTGCCGCAGCATTGTAAGTATTACAGTGCCGCAGAGCGTTAAAAGCATCGGCAAAGAGGCATTTGCCTATTGCGAGAGTCTTTTAAGGGTTGAGATAAACGCTGAGATAACCGCCATTCCCGAATGGTGCTTTTACGGATGCTCAAGCCTTGCGCAGATAAAACTGCCCGAAACTGTAACAGAAATCGAAACCTACGCATTCAGGCGTTGTAATGACCTGTACACCGTTTATCATTCGGGAGGTAAGGATACCGTAAAGTCCATTAGAAATCAGATCTCTGAGGACGTTCCCGAGCTTAAAAACGGCGGTTATGTCGGAGCGGGAGAACTTGATGAGGAAACCCGAACCTCCGATATCGAGACAGACAAAAACGGCGCTCTTATCTCGCAGACTAACAGCACAGTCAAATCAGATGAGGACATCACCCTTTCAACATCGGTTACGACAAAAAACGAGCAAAACAGCCACCCCTACTATAGCGTTCACATCATCCTTACGATTGAGGGAGAGCAAAGCTGGGGAAAGGCAATAATTGAGCTGAGAGAGGCTCTTTCTAAAATCAACGACAGCCATTCCTTAGATGGTCAGCTTGATGAAATAAGGCTTACCCTTTATCTTAAAAACACCTACACCGTAAACAAGCTTTTTTTACAGGAGCTTGCAGGCAGAAAAATGACGGTTGAGGTCGTTGACGCAAGCGGAAGCATTTGGTTTATTGATTGCAGTGAACTTAAATTTGACGAGGTAAAAAAAGACACCGGCGTTACATACACCGTTTCCGAGTCTACTGACAAAACAAACAAAAAGCTCGGCACAGAAAACGGCTATCAGGTAACATTTAAAGAGTCTTCAAGCATAAAAACAAATGTAGTTATAAAGCTTCCCGATTCGGCGGCCAACTCAAATGCGTTTTTATATCAGCTTGAGGGCGGCAAGCCTAAAAGGCTTCAGGCGTCGGTCGTTGATGCCAATGCAAATGCTCGCTTTTATGTTTCGTCGATAAATAAAAACACAAAATATGTCATTGGAATAAATGTTCCTAATGAAAGCGTTGACGACATAATTATTCCCACAGAGGCAAGCGACCCGTTTGGTGCTATTGCTCGCCTTGAAAAGATCGAGTATGTTTCAACGGGAGTAAGAAGGCTCGGCGGCTTTACCTTTGTGGAAATTTTTCTGATTGTTATAGGCCTGCTTGTCTTTATCTCGGTTGTCGTCGGCGTTGTGATGTATATGATGTACAAGAAAAACCCAAATCAGCTCGCTTTTGCCGAGGGCTTTATAGAAAAGGCTCAGTCAAAGGCAAAAAATGTAGGCAAGCTTTTTACCCGCAAAAATAAAAAGCAGTAAACTGAAAATTTACCGAGTATCACAATTACAAATTATAAGCCTTCCCCTTGAGGGGAAGGGGGACCGCGAAAGCGGTGGATGAGGTGAATTTTATAAAATGCTTGTTTTTCACCTCATCAGTCAGCTGCACTGACAGCTTCTCCTCAAGAAGAAACCTGAAAATGCTGTACTAATTAATAGGCTGATAGAAAAAAGGTCAGATTCATTTTGAATCTGACCTTTTTTTACTAGATCTCTTTATTCTCTTTCAAATGCTCTAAAAGAGCCGAGCAGCCTTCCTGAATTTCGCTGAAAACCTTTTCGAAATTGCCGCTGTGCCAAGGATCCTCAATGTCCCTTGGTCTGTCTGTAAAATCCAAAAGCCTGAAAACCTTGTTCTCGTCATCCTCGCCGATGATACGTAAAAGCCGCGGCATATTGTAGCTTTCCATTATGATAATATAGTCAAAATCCTCGTAATCCTGTCGCGTTACCTGCCTGGCGGCGTGATGGGAAAAGGGAACAGAGTGCCGCCTTAAAACCTCTTTTGCGGGCGGGTAAATGTCGTTTCCGATCTCCTCTCGCGACACCGCCTTTGACTCGGCATAAACATCATATCCCTTAGCCATATCCTTAAAAACAAACTCTGCAATTGGCGACCTGCAAATATTGCCGTGACACAAAAAAAGTATTTTTGTCATTATTTTACTCCTTTTTGATGGATATATCTTTGGCTCCCTCTGACGAGGGAGCTGTCAGCGAAGCTGACTGAGGGAGAGAATTTTTAACAGCCAGATCTATACATTCGCAAACACCATAAAAATTTCTATCAATATCCAAGTTACAAATTCTTAAAACTGACAAATTCATATTTTCTAATTCTTTTGTTCTTATATTATCTTTACTAATTTGTTCTTTATTATAATGTCCACCACCGTCAAGCTCAATAATAATCCGTGCTTTTGCACAGTAAAAATCAGCTATATAGTTCCCAATGGCTTTTTGCCTTTGAAATCGTATAGGATAGCTTCTTAAAAAATTATACCATAGTTTTCTTTCCCATGGTGTCATGTTTTTTCGCAAGGTTTTGGCAAGGGGAATATTTAACCTACTGTATTCTTTCATTTTTCTCTCCCTCCGTCAAAACTTCGTTTTGCCACCTCCCTCGTCAGAGGGAGGCTATAGCGAGCAGACGTTTTCTCAGATGCAACATTGCATTTGTACTTAAAATCAATGGGTATTATAAAACACACATTACCTTTTTCATTTTAGTCTGAGCCCCTTTGGATAGTGATTTTTTGCCCTGCCGCCGCTAACCTTGACGCCGCCTAAGGCGCATCCGCAAACGGTAACGACTGCCCAACCGTTTTGGCAGTCTGTGTCAAACTCCTCGCCGTGAAGATAGCGATTAAGGACATCGCTGTCGGGAGCAAGCTCGATTTTTCGCTTGAAATTCTTGCCCAGCGCCATAAAAAGCTGGTGGTGCGGCTGAATGTAGTTTTTGCGAATTTCACCAATAGTCACGCCGCAACAAAATGCGCTGCCGCGCTTTATCTCAATGTCGGGAGCAAAGTAAACAGGGGTGTCGCCGTAAAGACGCACCTTTTGTCTGTCGTAGCTTATAAGCACATCGTCAAGAAAATCATAAACCGCCTTGTCGATTTTGTCGTTTGTTTGAGCGCGGCTTTTTCCTTGTGGCAACGGCTCGCACCTATTTTTTAACACCGCCGCAAACTGACCCTCGCCCCTTGCTTTGTGTGGATAAAACCTGCGGGCGTGGTGAATATTCTCTGTTTTGCATCCCTCAAAGAAAACCCCGTCAGAGCTGTTTTCTCTTACCGCCTGCTTTACCGGCACAAGCTCAAATTCGCTGTGAGCTTGCAAAAATGAGTCTATCACCATCTCGTTTTCTTCAAGCGAAAAGGTGCAGGTGGCATAGATTATGTATCCGCCGCCTTTAAGACAGAGAGCGGCGTTTTCAAGTATCTCAGCCTGACGCTTGGCGCAGGCCTCAACATTCTGCGGCGACCACTCACTTATTGCGGTGTCATCCTTTCGAAACATTCCCTCACCTGAGCAGGGCGCGTCGACCATAACCATATCAAAGGTTTTTGGAAAGGTTTTTGCAAGCCTCTTAGTGTCCATGCAGGTAACAACGCAGTTTTCAAGGCCTAAGCGCTCGATATTGCCCGTTAAAATTTTGCAGCGCGACGGAATGATCTCGTTTGAAACAAGAAGCCCGTTTTGGCCGAGCTTGTTTTTAATCTGACTGCTTTTTCCACCCGGCGCCGCGCACATATCTAAAACCTTCCAGTCAGGCTCTATGTCAAGGCATTCGGCAGGCGCCATTGCCGCCGGCTCCTGAACATAGATCATTCCGGCGTGGTGAAAGGGGTGGTTTCCTATCTTGTCGTAATCAAAATAGAATCCGCCGCTTACATAAGGGATTTTTTCGCCATTAAAGCAGTCAATTTTCTCAAAATCTTTTAGTGAAATTTTATCGGTGTTAACTCTAAAAGCGCGCACGCTCTCGCCGTTTACCGCATTTTCGTAAAGCGGATATTCGTCCTTTAAAAGCGTGCGCATACGCTCTGTAAACTCTGTGGGAAGGTTTTTCATCATTCTTCTCCGTTTAAATTCATTTCTGCATAAAGCATACACATCGAAAGTGCAGTTATAGCGGCAGTTTCGGTTCTAAGTATTCTTTTTCCAAGCGAGACAACCTTAGCTCCAATTTTTTCAAGGTTTTCTATTTCAGAAGGCTCAAATCCGCCCTCACTGCCTATAAAAATTCCTATAGACATTCCGCTTTTTATGAGGGAAAGCGCGCTCTTTGTGTCCTGCATTCCGTTTTTGCTTTCGTAGGGAACTAAAACAAGGTCAAGCGTTTTTGCGAGCTCTAAAGCTTTGTCAAAGCTCAAAACATCACAAACCTCAGGAATGTAATTTAGTTTGCACTGCTTTGCGGCGCTCTCGGCTATGCTTTGCCAGCGCTCCTTCTTGCTTCTCTTTTTCTTGTCATCGAGCCTTACAACACAGCGACTCATTTCTGTGGGAACGATTTTAAATGCGCCAAGCTCAACCGCTTTTTGAATAATAAGCTCCGTCTTGTCGCTCTTGGGAAGACCTTGAAAAAGATAAATTTTTATCGGAAGAGCGGTGTCAAGCGCGTTTTCCTCTAAAATGGTGCAAATTGCCGCTCCGTCTTTAAATTCTTCAAGACGGCATAAAAAGCTTGCGCCCGAGCAGTTTACAAAAAGCTTTTCGCCCTCGCGCATTCTGAGAACATTTTTTATGTGGTTGTAGTCAGAGCCGTCTATCAGAAACTGCTGACCCTGCCTTTTTTGCTCGTCAACAAAAAAATTATACATTTTTACACCGTCCTTTTAGGTTATTATAATATTTTAGAGGTCTGCTGTCAACGAAGAGCGCAGGCATTTTCCTTTTTTTAAAGGCATATATATCTGCTATGGAGGGGATATATATGCAGATACATATAGTAGAAAAGGGGCAGACCCTGCTTTCGATTGCCCGCCTTTACGGCGTGGATGCCGAAATTCTTGCCTTTAATAACGATATTGAATTTGAAAATATCGCGGTTGGAACTCCGCTCGCTGTTGTAACTCCAACCCAAACCCACACAGTGCGCAGAGGCGAAACCCTTAATAGCATCTCACAAATGTATAACACCCCGATTTATGACCTGTGGAAAAGAAATCTCTTTTTAAACGGGCAGGACACCGTTTTCCCAAACCAGCTTCTTTATATAAACACAGAGCGCACACCGCGCTTTAGCTTTAAGGTTGGCGGCTATGCCTATCCATTTATTGATCCACTCGTTTTAAACAGAACCCTGCCTCTTATGGGCGCGCTTATCCCATTTACCTATGGTTTTCGCCCCGATGGAACGCTTGTACAGCTTAACGACAGCTTTCTTTTGTCGCGCGCCTCGGTTTACGGCACCTATCCGATAATGCACCTTTCTACACTCACCGAAAACGACGTTTTTTCAACCGAGCTTGCCGAAAGGCTTTTTGCTGATGAAAATCTTCAGAATTCTCTTATTGAGAATGTTATAACTAACATTCAAAGCAAGGGCTACCGCGCCCTTGATGTTGATTTTGAGTTTTTAGGGCTTCAGAATGCAGCTCTTTATGCGCAATTTGTATCAAAGGTGCGTGACCGTCTTGCGCCGCTTACAGTTCCTGTTATGGCGGCTCTTGCTCCAAAGGTCAGCGGTACCCAGCGCGGTCTTTTGTATGAGGGACACGATTATGCGCAGTTGGGGCAGGCGGCGGATGCCCTTCTTCTAATGACTTATGAGTGGGGCTACACCTATGGGCCGCCGCTTGCAATTTCGCCTTTGCCGCAGGTTGAAAGGGTCATACAGTACGCCATAACCCAGATAGACCCATCAAAATTGTTCCTCGGAATTTCGAACTACGGATATGATTTTGTTCTGCCCTATGTAAAGGGGCAGTCGCGCGCCACCTCGCTTTCAACAGCGCAGGCTTTTGCCCTTGCCGCAAGAAACAATGCTGAGATTTTTTATGATGAAAATGCACAGGCGCCGTTTTTTGATTATACAGATGAACTAGGCAGGGCACACACGGTTTGGTTTGAGGATGTGCGTTCACTTTCTGCAAGGCTTGAGCTTGTAGAAAAGTATTCACTGCGAGGCGCACTTTATTGGAACCTAAACCGCCGCAATAACCAAAATTTAGTTTTGCTTGAACAGGAGTTAAATCCCATTCCATTTGATTACCTATAA
Source organism: Oscillospiraceae bacterium (assembly GCA_015066115.1). Lineage (GTDB taxonomy): Bacteria > Bacillota > Clostridia > Oscillospirales > Ruminococcaceae > SIG578. The sequence goes on along the minus strand of SVOZ01000002.1, from coordinate 43,817 downwards.
AAAAGCCCACTCTGACGAGTGGGCTTTTTAATTGTATTAGTTTTTAAGGCTTTGCAGGGGAGCGGGAATGTGGCCGCCGCGCGAAATAAACTTTGCAGGCGAAGCGGTGGAAACAGGCATAACAGGAGCCTCGCCTAAAAGTCCGCCAAACGAGAGCATATCTCCCATATTTTTGCCAATGGCAGGGATAAGACGGGCGGCGGTTGTTTTAAAGTTTGCCATTCCGATTGCCGCTTCGTCTAAAATAATCGCCGAAATAACATCGGCAGGTGTGTCACCCGGGATAACTATCATATCAAGGCCGACAGAGCAGACCGCCGTCATGGCCTCGAGCTTTTCAATGGTGAGCGTGCCGTTTTTGGCGGCGGCTATCATTCCTGCGTCCTCAGAAACGGGGATAAATGCTCCCGAAAGTCCGCCAACCGAGGAAGATGCCATAACTCCGCCCTTTTTAACGGCGTCGTTTAAAATGGCAAGCGCCGCAGTTGTGCCGGCAGAGCCGCACTGCGAAAGCCCGATCTCCTCTAAAATGTGAGCCACCGAGTCGCCAACCGCAGGGGTGGGCGCTAAAGATAGGTCAACTATTCCAAAGGGAACACCCAGCCTGCGCGAAGCTTCCTGCGCCACTAATTGTCCCATTCTTGTTATCTTAAATGCTGTTCTCTTAATAAGCTCTGCAACCTCTGTGATGTTAAGTCCCTCGCTTCTTTCAAGTGCCGATTTAACAACTCCGGGGCCCGAAACGCCAACGTTTATAACACAGTCAGGCTCGCTTACTCCGTGAAATGCGCCTGCCATAAAGGGATTGTCCTCAGGCGCGTTGCAGAACACAACAAGCTTTGCGGGACCTATGCAATCTCTGTCGGCCGTAATCTCGGCAGACTTCCTTATGATTCTTCCCATAAGAGCGACTGCATCAAGGTTGATTCCTGCCTTGCTTGAACCGATGTTAACCGAAGAACAAATGTTTTGTGTAACATTAAGTGCCTCGGGAATGCTTTCAATAAGCTCTAAGTCGCCTGCGGCAAAGCCTTTTTGCACAAGCGCGCTGTAGCCGCCTATGAAGTTTACTCCCACCTCGTCGGCACATTTCTGTAGTGTGCGCGCAAATTTAACAACATCGCCGCCCTTAGAAGCGGCGGCAACGAGAGCTATTGGAGTAACCGAAATGCGCTTGTTTATAATGGGAATGCCGTACTCACGCTCAATATCCGAGCACACCGAAACGAGATTTTTTGCCCTGCTTGTGATCTTGTTGTAGATCTTTTCACAGGCGCAGTCAATATCGCTGTCGGCACAGTCTAAAAGGGAAATTCCCATTGTAACCGTTCTGATATCAAGATGCTCGTCAGATATCATATGTATTGTTTCAAGAATATCCTTTGTGTTAAACATATTACTCTCCCGTTAAATGCGATGCATAGAATTAAAGATGTCCTCGTGCATTGCGCGGATCTCCATGCCGATCTCTTTGCCGAAGGCTTCCATCTCTAATGAAAAATCGCCGAATTTTATGTTGATTTCTGAAATGTCAACTAACATTATCATTGTAAACATATCTCTCAAAACTGTTTGAGAAACGTCTATTACATTAACATTGCGGTCGGCACATTTTGTGGCAACATCCTTTAAAATTCCAACCCTGTCACGACCGACAACACTAATAACTGCCTGCATATTATTCACTCCTTAATTTTTTACCATTTTATTTTACCATAAACTTTAAAAAAATCAAGCCAATAGGAAACAATATGTATAACCGCTTAAAAAAACGGAAAAATATGTTAAAAAATAGTCAAATCAGTTGACTTTTACCCGCGAGTTAAGATATAATAAATTTGAATTTGGTTTTTTTAAAAACAGCAAAAACAAAACAGAAACGGATGATGCTAAATGAAATATTTAGTTCTTCTTTGCGACGGAATGGCTGACTATCCCAGCGACGTGCTTTCGGGCAAAACTCCAATGATGCTCGCAAACAAGCCAAACATTGATTTTTGCGCCGCAAACGGTGAGGTAGGCCTTGTTAAAACAGTTGCCGATGCCTTTAAGCCGGGAAGCGATGTTGCAAACCTTTCGGTCATGGGATATGATCCGCATTTGTATTACACCGGTCGTTCTCCTTTAGAGGCGGCAAGCATCGGTGTAAAAATGGACAGCTCAGACATTGCAACAAGATGCAATCTTGTAACCCTCAGTGATGAAGAAGATTATAAACAAAAAACAATGCTTGATTACTGCGCTGATGATATCTCATCAAAAGAGGCGGAAGAGCTTGTAAAGTTCTTGGAGGAAAAGCTTTCGGAGGATGACCTTCATTTTTATGTCGGCGTAAGCTATAGGCATTGCCTTATTCTTAAAAACGGCTTGGGCGGCTCTTTTGAGGCAACTCCGCCGCACGATATAACAGGCAGAAAAATAACAGATTTTCTTCCTGAGAATGAGAGATTTTTATCTCTTATGAAAAAGAGCCATGAGCTTTTAAAGGACCACCCTGTTAACCTTAAGAGGATTGAAAAAGGCCTTCGCCCCGCAAACAGCATTTGGCTGTGGGGAAGCGGAAACAAAAGTGAAATGCCCTCCTTTGAAAGCAAGTTTTCCCTTAAAGGATGCGTTATCTCGGCAGTTGACCTTATAAAAGGCATCGGTAAATTAACCGAGATGCAGGTCTGCGAGGTCGAGGGAGCCACAGGCTATATCGACACCAATTTTGAGGGCAAGGCGCAAGCCGCAATAAACGCCTTTAAAGAGGGAAGCGAGCTTGTTTATCTGCATGTTGAGGCGCCCGATGAGTGCGGCCACAGATTTGAGGCAGAAAACAAGATAAAAGCAATAGAGCTTATAGACGAAAAGGTTTTAAAAACCGTTAAAAATTATCTTGATGAGAGCGGCGAGGATTACAAAATTATGATTTTGCCCGACCACGCAACCCCGCTTTCTCTCAAAACGCACGTGTCCGACCCCGTTCCCTTTGTAATTTACCATAAAAACGCGCCTGTAAGTAGCGGCGTAGAGACGGTAAATGAGGAAACAGCAAGCAGAACGGGAATCTTTGTTGAAAAGGGCCCTGAAATAATGAGCCGATTCATAAATAAATAAAAAGGTGGATGTCAATGGAAGTTTCAGTATGGTTCGTATGTCTGCTTGGAGTCTCAATAGTCTTTTTGGGACTTGTAGCCATCGTTATTCTTTGTTCGGTGGTCTCGCTCCTTTGCAGAAAGCTTACGGGCGATGGCGAAAAGAAAGAGGCTTCTGCTCCTGCAGCAGCACCCGCTCCCGCAGCGGCACCTGCAGCAGCCCCTGCAGCTCCTATCGCTGACCGCTCTAAAAAAATTGCCGCAGTTTGTGCGGTGCTTGCAGAAGAACTCGGGACAGATGTTTCTGCAATAAGAGTTAAATCGTTTAAAAAAATCTAAGGAAATGGTGATAAAAATGAAAAAATATAGAGTAAATGTAAATGGTGAAATGTTTGAAATCGAGGTAGAGCTTTTAGGCGAGGTTCCCACTGCTCCTGCAGCAGCACCCGCACCCGCCGCCGCTCCTGCCCCGGCAGCAGCACCTGCTCCCGCACCCGCCGCCGCTCCCGCAGCTGCTACCGGCGCAGGCGAAAGCGTTTCCTGCCCCATGCCCGGAACCATTTTGGCAGTTAACGTAAATGTCGGCGACACAGTTAGCGAAGGTCAGGTTCTCTTTATCTTAGAGGCTATGAAGATGGAAAATGAAATTATGGCTCCCAAAGCAGGTAAAATTACCTCTGTAGGAGTAGTAAAAGGCGCTTCCGTTCAGTCGGGCGATGCTCTCTGCACCATTGAATAAACTCTTTTAAGGAGATACCACTATGCAAGCAATTATGAATTTTATTGAGGAAACAGGCTTTTATATGCTGATTGCTCAGTTTAAAGAGAATTGGGGAAACATAGTTATGATTTTAGTTTCCTTGCTTCTCCTGTGGCTCGCTATAAAGAAAAAGTTTGAGCCTCTTCTTCTTATCGGAATCGCATTTGGTATGCTATTGACAAACCTCCCCGGTGCAGAAATGTACCACTCGGAGCTTTGGCTTAAGTTTATGAATCATGAGATAGGCTACGGCACAATTATGCAGGATGGCGGACTTTTAGACTATCTGTATATAGGCGTTAAAACCTGTATTTATCCCTGCCTTATATTCCTTGGAATAGGCGCTATGACCGATTTCGGTCCTCTTATTGCTAACCCCAAGAGCCTATTACTCGGCGCGGCCGCTCAGATAGGCATTTTTGCAACCTTTGTAGTTTGCGCAACCCTTTTAGGCTTCGAAATGCCTGCCGCCGCTTCTATCGGAATAATCGGCGGAGCCGACGGACCTACCGCTATTTATACAACTTCGCTTTTGTATCCCGACCTTTTAGGTCCTATTGCCGTTGCGGCATACTCATATATGGCGCTCGTTCCTGTTATTCAGCCTCCCATTATGAAGGCTCTGACAACAAAGAAGGAACGCCAGATAGTTATGAAGCCGCTTCGCGAGGTTTCGAGAACCGAAAAGATTATATTCCCCATAGCAGTTACAATATTTGTGGCGCTTCTTGTCCCTTCGGCAACCCCTCTTGTAGGCTGCCTTATGCTTGGTAACCTCTGGAAAGAATCGGGCGTTGCAGAGCGCCTTTGCAAAACCGCACAGAATGAGCTTATGAATATTGTTACCATATTCCTTGGCATCTCTGTCGGTGCAACTGCGACTGCATCTTCCTTCTTAAACCTTCAAACAATTTCAATAATGATAGTTGGAATTGTGGCCTTCGGCTGCGGAACTGCAGGCGGAGTTTTACTTGCAAAGTTTATGAATCTCTTCTCAAAGAACAAGATGAATCCCCTCATTGGCTCGGCAGGTGTTTCCGCTGTTCCTATGGCCGCCCGCGTTTCGCAGACGGTTGGACAGAAGGAGAACCCTTCAAACTTCCTTCTTATGCACGCTATGGGTCCCAATGTTGCGGGTGTTATCGGTTCGGCAATCGCCGCAGGCGTTTTGATTGCACTGTTTAAATAAAGGAGCTTAAAAATGGCAAATAAACTTTATATTACAGACACTATTTTGCGTGATGCGCATCAGTCGCAGGCCGCCACAAGAATGAAGCTTGAGGATATGCTTCCTGCTTGCGAAATGCTTGACGAAATGGGTTATTGGTCGCTCGAATGCTGGGGCGGCGCAACCTTTGATGCTTGTATGCGCTTTTTAAATGAAGATCCCTGGGAGCGTCTTCGCGCTCTTAAAAAGGCTATGCCCAAAACTCGCCTTCAGATGCTTCTTCGTGGACAGAACCTTTTAGGTTACAAGCACTATGCTGACGACGTTGTTGATGCATTTGTCGGCAAGTCTATCGAAAACGGCATTGAGGTTATCAGAGTTTTTGATGCTCTTAATGATGTCAGAAATATCGAGCAGGCTGTAAAGAGCATTAAGAAGCACGGCGGTCATTGTGAAGCCGCTATGAGCTACACCACCAGCCCTGTTCACAATGAGGAATACTTTGTATCTCTTGCAAAAACCTTAGAACAAATGGGCGCCGATACAATTTGTATCAAGGATATGGCAAACCTATTGCTTCCCACCGACGCATATAACCTTGTTAAAAAGCTTAAGGAAAATATTTCTGTTCCTATCCACCTTCACACCCATAACACAACCGGTACAGGTGATATGACAAACCTTATGGCCGCATGGGCAGGAGTTGATATTGTTGACTGTGCTCTCTCGCCTTTAGGAAACGGAACCTCACAGCCTGCAACAGAGGCGCTTGTTGCCACACTGCAAGGCTCTGAGCGCGACACAGGCTTAGATCTTAAAAAGCTTTCTGACGCCGCCGCATATTTCAGAACGGTTTCCGATAAACTTACAAAAGAGGGCATCCTTGACCCCAAGGTGCTTAAGATCGATGTAAACACCCTCTTGTATCAGGTTCCCGGCGGAATGCTTTCAAATCTTATTTCTCAGCTTAAACAAGCAAATGCCGAGGATAAGTACTATGACGTGCTTAAGGAAATCCCCCGTGTAAGAGAGGATTTCGGTTATCCTCCGCTTGTTACCCCCACAAGCCAGATCGTTGGCACACAGGCTGTGCTGAATGTGCTTATGGGCGAGCGCTATAAAATGGTATCCAAAGAGTCTAAGGGACTTCTTCGCGGCGAGTACGGCGCCGTTCCCGCTAAGGTTAACGAGGATGTTCGCAAAAAGGCAATCGGAGATGACGAGGTCATCACCTGCCGCCCCGCCGACCTTTTAGAACCCGAAATGGATAAATATCGCAAGGAAGCAGGAGAGCTTGCACAGTGCGAAGAGGACGTTTTAAGTTACGCGCTCTTCCCGCAGGTTGCAGAGAACTTCCTTAAAAAGAAATATGCTCCTCAAGATGATGTAAAAGAGCTTTACGTCGAGGATTTAGGTCTTTAAACTAAAAAAAGTGCAGTCGCAGGACTGCACTTTTTTATCATTGTTAACAATTTCTTCCTTGATTTTAGGCATAAAACACATTATAATAATAAGGTTGATAAAAGTAAAAAAGGAGACACACGGCGTAAATGTTAAAACAACTTGCAAAATGTATAAGAGAATACAAAAAGCCGACCTTTATAACCCTCTTTTTTATAATTTTAGAGGTGGTTATCGAGGTTTTTATTCCGTTTATAACTTCCAATCTCGTCAACGCCATTAAGGCCGGGGCAGAGATGAGCTTTGTTGTAAAAAACGGTGTTTTTCTCGCAATTCTTGCCTGTCTTTCGCTCTCTTGCGGTGCAATAGCAGGTTTTTCCTGCTCAAAGGCATCTGCCGGCTTTGCCAAGAACCTGCGGCACGATATGTTTGAGAAAATTCAAGGTTTTTCGTTTGAAAATATCGATAAGTTTTCTTCGTCATCACTCGTTACCCGTATGACGACCGACGTTTCTCACGTTCAGATGTCATATATGATGATAATAAGAACGGCAATAAGAGCTCCTCTTATGCTTATTTTTTCAATCACTATGGCATATATTATGGGCGGAAGCTTAGCCGGAACCTTTGTTGTTGTAATTCCTGTGCTTGTAATAGGTCTTTTAACAGTTGCTCGATTTGCAATGCCTGCATTCAGAAGGGTTTTCAAAAAATATGACAGACTCAATGAGTCTATCGAGGAAAATGTTAGAGCGATGCGCGTTGTAAAGGGCTTTTCGCGCGAGGAATACGAAAAGAAAAAGTTTATGACCGCTTCGGATGAGATAAGAGCGGATTTTACAAAGGCAGAGAGAACGGTAGCTCTGAACACTCCAATTATGCAGTTCTGCCTTTACTTTAATATGATCTTTGTTCTGCTTGTCGGCTCTCGCCTTACAATTGTCGGCAAGGGCCAGATCATTGACATCGGACAGATTTCTGCAATGCTCACCTATGGTGTGCAGGTTTTAATGTCGCTTATGATGCTTTCTATGATCTATGTAATGCTCACAATGTCTATTGAGTCAATGAAGAGAATTTGCGAGGTTTTAAGCGAGGAGAGCTCGCTTAAAAACCCCGAAAATCCTGTTTGCGAGATTAAAGATGGCAGTATAGAGTTTAAAAATGTAAACTTTAAGTATTCAAAAGAAGCAGAAAAATTTGCCCTTTCGAATATAAACCTCGCTATCGAATCGGGTATGACAGTCGGCGTGATCGGCGGCACAGGCTCAAGCAAAACAACCCTGGTCTCGCTTGTTGCAAGGCTTTATGATACGACCGAGGGCGCGGTTTTGGTAGGCGGCAGGGATGTTAGAGAGTACGATTTAGAGGCGCTTCGCTCATCGGTTGCTATGGTGCTTCAGAAAAACCTCTTGTTCTCGGGAACCATTCGCGAAAATCTTTTGTGGGGCAATAAAGAGGCTGCTCAAGATGAGATAGAGGAAGCCTGCAAGCTTTCTCAGGCACACGACTTTATTGTTTCCTTCCCCGATGGATATGAAACCAAGATAGAGCAGGGCGGCACAAATGTTTCGGGCGGTCAAAAACAGCGCCTTTGTATTGCCAGAGCCCTTTTGAGAAAACCTAAAATCCTTGTCCTTGACGACTCTACAAGCGCCGTCGACACAAGAACAGACGCCCTTATCCGCGAAGGCTTTAAGAAATACATCCCCGAAACTACAAAGATCATTATCGCACAGCGTATATCATCGGTGCAGGATGCCGATATGATAATAGTTATGGATAACGGCAAAATTTCTGCAGTAGGCAAGCATGATACACTTATTTCTGAAAGCGAGATCTACAAGGAAGTATATTATCAGCAGATAGGCGGAGGTGAGCAGAATGAAGAAAAATAATGCACAGCGCCCTCCGAGACCTAAATTTGAAAAGGGCAAAAACCCCATCGCAAGAACCTTTAAAATGCTTGTGGGCTTTTATCCGGTTCTGTTTCCGCTTGCGGTAGTTTGCATAATCTTCTCGGCGGCAACCTCGGCAATTCCTGCGCTTTTCCAGCAAGAGGTGCTTGCATCAATTGAAAAATGGTTTACAACGGGCAACTGGGAAGCGGCAAAAGAGGAAATTATCCCTATGATAATTTTGCTTGCAAGCCTCTATCTTATATCAATAATATGCATAACAGCACAGTCACAGCTTATGGCGTATATGACACAAGGCTTCCTTGATAAAATGCGCCGTAAGATGTTTGGTGGAATGCAAGATCTCCCCATAAAGTACTTTGATACAAATAAACACGGCGATATAATGAGCCATTATACCAACGATATTGACACCCTTCGCCAGCTCGTTTCGCAGTCAATTCCTGCGTTGATTCAGTCGGGAATAATCGTTACGGTAGTGTTTAGCATAATGCTTTATTTCAGCATTTGGATGACGCTTCTTTTAGTGCTCGGAGTTTTTGCTATGATGTTGGTCTCCAAAAAAATAGGCGGCGGCTCAGCAAAATATTTTGTCCGTCAGCAAAAGGCAATGGGTAAAAACGAAGGCTTTGTTCAGGAAATGATGAATGGACAAAAGGTCGTTAAGGTTTTCTGTCACGAAAATGATAGCCAAAAGGATTTTGACAAGATAAATGAGCAACTTTATGAGGATAGCTTCAAGGCGCACGCCTATGCAAACAGCCTCGGCCCCATTATTATGAACATTGGAAACATTATGTATGTTCTTGTTGCAATGGTGGGCGGTCTTTTCCTCTTGTCCGGACTTCCCAATTTAAGCCTTTCGGGAAAGGTCTTTTCCATTTCGATCCTTGTGCCTTTCCTTAATATGACAAAGCAGTTTACGGGAAATATAAATACGGTTTCACAGCAGGTAAACTCTATTGCTATGGGTATGGCAGGAGCACAAAGAATCTTTGCACTTATGGATGAGGCGGCAGAAGCCGACGACGGCTATGTAACCCTTGTAAACGCAGAGGTTTCAGAGGATGGAAGCATAAAGGAAAGCGATGTAAGAACAGGCAAATGGGCCTGGAAACACCCCCACAGCGACGGAAGCCTTACCTACACTCTCTTAAAGGGCGATGTAACCTTAGAAGAGGTTGATTTTGCCTATGAGGAGGGCAAGGATGTTCTTCACAATATTTCAGTTTATGCAAAGCCGGGCCAAAAGGTTGCCTTTGTCGGCGCAACGGGAGCGGGCAAAACCACCATTACAAATCTTATAAACCGCTTTTATGATATTGCCGACGGCAAGATAAGATATGACGGCATAAATATCAATAAAATAAAGAAAAGCGACCTGCGCCGCTCGCTCGGAATAGTTTTGCAGGAAACAAACCTCTTTACAGGCACTGTCATGGATAACATCCGTTACGGCAGACTTGATGCCACGGACGAGGAGTGCATAGAGGCGGCCAGACTTTCGGGAGCGGACGATTTTATCACAAGGCTTCCCAAAGGCTACAACACCGAACTTTCTAATAATGGCTCAAACCTTTCGCAAGGCCAGCGTCAGCTTATCGCGATTGCAAGAGCGGCAGTTGCCGACCCGCCTGTTATGATTCTTGATGAGGCAACCTCGTCAATAGACACAAGAACCGAAGCAATAGTCCAGCGCGGAATGGATAAGCTTATGGAGGGCAGAACTGTTTTTGTTATCGCGCACAGGCTTTCCACAGTTATGAATTCCGATGTTATTATGGTGCTTGACCACGGCAGAATTATTGAGCGTGGCGACCATAAAAAGCTCATAGAGGAAAAAGGAACCTACTATCAGCTTTACACAGGCGCATTCGAGCTTGAATAAACAAAAGGCACACTCGGTCGAGTGTGCTTTTTTACTTGAAAAGGGAAGATATATGCGGTATAATAAAATTAACTTTAAAAGAGGTGTGATAAAATGAAATTTATTCACTGCGCAGATCTGCATCTTGACTCAAGGCTTGAAACAAATCTTGACTCAAATAAGGCTAAGATGAGAAGAAAAGAGCTTGTGGCTGCATTTGAAAATGTGGTTTCTTTTGCTGTGCAGAATGATGTGCGCGCCGTTATTGTAGCAGGCGATCTTTTTGATCACACCAAGGTAACAGAAAAAACAGTCCAGACGGTTGCTGATATTATCGAACAAGCAAAAAATGTAGATTTTCTTGTGCTTTCGGGAAATCACGATAATGTTAACCCCTTTGAAAAGCTTAAAGATCTGCCCTCAAACCTTAGGTTTTTCTCGGATAAATGGGTGGAGTACAGATATGATAACGTCTCTGTTTTCGGAGTGGAGCAAAATAAAAACAATGCAAATGTAATTTACAGCAGCTTAGAGGCGCAAGAGGATAGATTTAATATTGCCGTGATGCACGGGGATGTAAACAGCGAAATCAAACTTTCGCTTCTTAAAGATAAAAATATTGACTATCTTGCCCTTGGACATATCCATTATAACAGCCTGCAAGCGCTCGATGCGCGCGGTGTTTATGCCTATTGCGGCTGTTTAGAGAGCCGCGGCTTTGATGAGAGCGGCGAAAAAGGCTTTTATCTTATAGATACCGATAAAAAAGAATACCGCTTTGTAACCGATCCCGATAAGCGCAAAATGTTAAGGCTTGAGGTGGATATAAGCGGCCTTGTAACGTATAGCGAAATTAGATCTGCAGTTGAGAATGCCTTGAAAAATAATAACGCACGCCGGTGCGATATGGTAAAAATGGTCTTAACAGGTGACTGCACACCCGACACCAATAAGGACACTGCACAGTTTTTAACCTATCTTAAAAACTGCTTTTACTTTGCAAAGATTGAGGATAAGAGCAAAACCAAAATAAATGTTGAAGACTACAAAAATGATGTCTCGCTTAAGGGCGAATTTGTCCGTCAGCTTATTTCATCAGACCTTTCTGACGAGGAGAAAGAAAAGATCTTTAAATGCGGAATAAGTGCAATAGCAGGGGAGGAGATAGAGCTGTGAAGATTTTAAGCTGTAATATAAATGGCTTTGGCGGTCTTGCAGATTATAGCATTGATTTTAACAGCGGCGTAAGCTGTATCATAGAGAAAAACGGCTTTGGAAAAACCACCCTTGCCGCCTTTATCAAGGCAATGTTCTTCGGAATGCCAACCGCAAGAAAAAACTCCTCTTTAGATAGCAGCGACAGAGCAAAATACAATCCCTGGAAGGCCGCTTCCTTTGGCGGTCAGCTTGTTTTTTCGCTTAAGGGGAAAAACTATCGAATTATAAGAAAATTTGACAGCAAAAGCCCCACCCGTGATGAATTTATGCTGCTTGATGCCGATACAGGTCTTGAGGTAAGCGATTTTTCCGAAAATATAGGCGAGGAAATCTTTGGCCTTAATGAAGAGGCTTTTGTGAAAAGCACCTTTTCAAACGGAAGCGTCAACCTTGACGGACTTCCCGAAAATATAAGGGCAAAAATAAGCAGTACCGTCAATGTGGCGGACGACCTTGACAGTTTTTCTGTTGCAGAAAAAAATCTTAAGGATGCCTTGAAGGACAGAAAAAAACAGACAGACCTCTGCAAACAGAATATTCAGAACGCAAAAACCTTGTCTGAACGGTTTAAAAGAGAAAACGATGAGTATAGCAGAATAAACGCACAGATCTCCGAGCTTTTAAATAAGCTTAGCTCGGCTGAAAAAGAGGAGCAGGAGATCATAAAAAGCTATAATGCCTCTGCCAAGCTCGATGCCGATTTTATTAAAAAGAAAAATTATGATGAAGCAAATGAAAAGGCCATTAATTTAAAAGAGCAGATCGACTCTTTGTCAAGAAAATACACAAAAGAAATGCCCGATAATAGCTTTTGCGATGCGCTTCATAGAGCGGTCAGCGATAATGAGGAAATAAGCATAATGCTTGATTCTCAAAGGCAAAATTTACAGCGCTTTGACGGGCAGAGAGTCTTTGAAAAATTTGAAAGCGACTATCCCGATAAAGATAGACTTAAAAAAATGCAGGTGCTTGAAAGTGAAAAACAGAAGAGCGAAATCGAGGCAAAAAATGCTGTAAAAGCGCCGCCAAAGTTTGTGATTTCGCTTTTGTCTGTGCTTGTTGCGGCGGGCATAGCGCTCTGCTTTGTAAATGTTACCATAGCGGCTGTAATTACATCTGTATGCGGTATTTTGCTTGCTGTCACTATTGCGCTCACAGTGGCGGCTCAAAAAAGCAGATCAAAGCTGTCGGATAAATATAATAGGGCGAAAAGTGAGCTTGATGCCTTTATTGAAAAATACTACGGTAAGAATAGCGACGCTTCTTTAAATAAGCTTTGCTATGATTTAGAGCTGTACGATGACCACTTTAAGCCTGTGAAAAATAAGCTTTGCGAGCTTGAAGCGGCTCTTGAGGAAAACCTAAGCAGTATAGCGGCTCTCATCGGCAAAATAGGCTATATCGGAGAGAATAAAGACAATTTTTCCACTCTTGATAGCGAAGTAAGGCGCGACAGCGAAAGATTTCTTCAACTTAAAAACGAGCTTAATGAGTGTATTTTAAAAATAGATCAAAATTTTGATGCCGAGGCCTTTGAGCGGCTAAGCAGTCAGAATACCGATGGCTCTACAGAAAAAATAGAGCAAAAGCTATCGCTTGTCCGCGCTAAAATGAGCGAGATAAAAAACAACATAGGCGACAAGAAAAATGCTCTTTTTGCAGTGTCTCAGGCGCAGGAAAACTTAAATGAGCAGGAGCAGATAATAGAAAACGAAAGCGAAAATCTTGCAAAATATCAAGACAATATTGCGACAATTTCAAAAACTGCCGAACTTCTTGAAACGGCTAAAAATGAGCTTTTTAAGAAATATGCCCAGAGCATTATAGATGCGTTTGATAAATACAGCAATGCGTTTTTCGGTGTTGAGGAAAAGGATTTTAACATCGGAACCGAGCTTGACATCACAATAAAGCGAGACGGTGTGGCTCATAAGGCGAGCCTTTTCTCAGAGGGACAGCAGAGCATTATTGATGTGTGCCTGCGGCTTTCGCTTGTTGATGCAATGTTTGAAAATGAAAGGCCTTTTCTTATTCTTGACGATCCGTTTTATTCCCTTGATGATGACAATTTCAAAAAAGCGGCTGAGCTTATAAGACAAATCGCTAAAAACACGCAGGTCATATATCTTACCTGCAGCTTAAGCAGACAAATTTAAAAAGGAATGTGAAAAATGATACTTGAAAAAGCAAGACCTCAGGACTGCGAAAAAAGACTTGCCAAAGAAGTAAAGGTCTACGATTTTTTGGACTCGCTAAACATTGAGTACGAGCGTGTTGACCACGAGAGCGCTGATACTATGGAGGTTTGCGATAAGATAGACAAGGTGCTCGGCGCACCAATTTGTAAAAACCTCTTTCTCTGTAACCGCCAGCAGACCGTTTTTTATCTTCTCTTAATGCCTGCAGACAAGCCCTTTAAAACTAAGGATCTGTCTGCACAGATAAACAGTGCCCGTCTTTCCTTTGCGGGTGCCGAGTTTATGGAAAAGTATCTCGATATTACTCCCGGCTCTGTAAGCATTATGGGCCTTTTAAACGACCAAAACTGCGATGTCACTCTGCTTATTGATAAGGATGTTTTAAAGGAGCAATACATAGGTTGTCATCCATGTATAAACACCTCAAGCCTGAAAATAAAAACAGAGGATATGGTAAATAAGATCATTCCTGCTCTAAAGCACACCCCTACAATAGTTGAGCTGTAAAAAAAGAACCGTTTAAAGCCTCGGCTTTAAACGGTTCTTTTTTATAAGACAGGATAGTAACACACTTCGCTGAGTTGAATTCTTGTCTGAGAGTATTTTGCCTCGGGGTCAAAAACAGGCGGAGAGTGAAGTGTGAGTGTTGTAAGGGGAGTGTCGTCATCATCCTCAAGGTCGAGAGGGATGGATATGGTAACGGTCGTTCCCTCGTTTTCGCGGCTCTGTATAGAAAAGCTTGCCGCGTGATATGAAAGGTATTTCTTTGCAATAAATAAGCCTATCCCAAAGCCCGCATCATCAAATTTGTGAGAGTAGGAATAATACGGCGTGCCGATATTATCAAGCACCTGCTTTGGCATTCCTGCACCTTTGTCAATAATTGACAAAACTGCGTTATCTCCAATCCGCTTGAGAATTATTTTTATTTTATTATTCGGTTTTGTGTATTTTATAGAGTTGGCAATAATGTTTGAAAGCGCAAACTCCATCTTTGCAATGTCTATCTGGACGGGAAGTTCGGTGTCGTTGCAGATAAACTCAATGGGAATAAAATTCTTGTTATCCATTCGCACAATAGCGCGCACAAGCGTGCTGATATAGTCAGAGAAATTAACGAGGTCAAATTTGGCAAAATCGTTGTGAGACGTGATTCTCAAAATTCTCGAAAGATTGTCGCTTGCGCGAAGAAGCTGGTAGCAGTTTTGGTTTAAGCTGTTTATAAGAATGCTTAAACTTGCGTCAGGATCAAAGTTTTTTGATTGGGTGATCGCATAGATCGATGAGTGCATCATATTAATTCTGTCGCGAAGCTCACGGTTTACAGCCTGCTGACAGGCGTCATCATCACCTGAAGTAAACACTCCGGTTTCGCCGTTTTTGGGCGCAAAAATAGCAAGTGCGCCTGAAAACTCACATCTTTCGTCTTGTGAAAAAAGTGCATTCAGGGTTACAAGCGCACCATTCTGGTCAGGCAGATCACAACAAAATTCATAAAACTTTTCTGACTTAAGACAGTTGATAACCGTTTTTTTGTCAATGTCCTCAAATAACATATAGAGGCCCATTGGGTTATCATCATTTATAAATCTCTTGCAAAATGCGTTGTTGGTATAAATAATGTTAAGATTGCTGTTTAAAATTGCAACGGAGAGAGGGGACGACTCAAAAGCGCTTTTAAGCGATGACAGCTGTTTTTCGTCTATCTCGTTTGGCATAACTACCCTCCTAATGTTTCTTACTGATTAATTATACAACCAAATTCAGCTTTTTTCAACATAAAGCGGAAAATATTGTTAAAAATTAAATAAAAATACTGTAAAATATGTTATATTTTTATCAATGCTCACAATTTTCAAAAATATCCGAAAAAATTTATAAAAAATATTGTATATTTTTAACTTTTGTTATAAAATAATATGTGATAAAATTTTAGGAGGTAAATTACCCATGTCAGTTAAAGTTGCTATTAACGGTTTCGGACGTATCGGACGTCTTGCATTCAGACAGATGTTTGGAGCAGAAGGCTATGAGGTTGTTGCTATCAACGATCTTACTAAACCCTCAATGCTTGCTCATCTCTTAAAGTATGATACAGCACAGGGTGGATACTGCGGAAAGATCGGAGAAGGTCTTCACACTGTTGTTGCCGATGACGAAGCAGGCACCATCACTGTTGACGGCAAGACCCTCAAAATCTATGCAGAAAAAGACGCTAAGGATCTTCCTTGGGGCGAGATCGGTGTTGACGTTGTTTTAGAGTGCACCGGCTTCTACTGCTCAAAAGAAAAGAGCCAGGCTCACATCGATGCAGGCGCTAAGAAGGTTGTTATCTCTGCTCCCGCAGGTAACGATCTTAAGACCATCGTTTTCAGCGTTAACGAGGGCACCCTCACCGCTGATGACAATATCATCTCTGCCGCTTCCTGCACCACCAACTGCCTTGCTCCCATGGCAAAGGCTCTCAATGATTATGCTGCGATCCAGAGCGGTATCATGAGCACCATCCACGCTTACACAGGCGACCAGATGATCCTCGACGGTCCTCACAGAAAGGGTGACTTAAGAAGAGCAAGAGCTGGCGCTGCTAACATCGTTCCTAACTCAACCGGTGCTGCAAAGGCTATCGGCCTTGTTATCCCCGAGCTTAACGGCAAGCTCATCGGTTCTGCACAGAGAGTTCCTGTTGCAACCGGTTCTACCACCATCCTCACCGCTGTTGTTAAGGGCACAAATGTAACCAAAGAGGGAATCAACGCCGCTATGAAGGCTGCTGCTTCCGAGTCCTTTGGATACAATGAGGATCAGATCGTTTCTTCCGATGTTATCGGAATGAGATATGGTTCTCTCTTTGATGCAACTCAGACCATGGTTGCTCAGATCGCTGAGGATCTTTATGAGGTTCAGGTTGTTTCTTGGTACGATAACGAGAACTCCTACACCAGCCAGATGGTAAGAACCATTAAGTATTTTGCAGAGCTTAACTAATTTTAAGCAAACCTTTAGCGGATGCCGAAAGGCATCCGCTTTTTTGTGCTTTTTTGTAAAATTCCCGAATAAAATTAGATACAGTAATTTATTTGGGGGCATATTATGAAAAAAAGCATTGTAATTAAACCGTTACCTTTTATTTTTAATCTCATTTTGTCGCTCGGCGGCGGGTTACTTGTGGGACTTTTAACAAATCCCGATGAAAAGTTTAAGTCTCTTACAGCGCCGCCGCTTGCTCCGCCTGCAATTTTGTTTCCGATAGTCTGGAGCATTCTTTACACACTTATGGCAGTTTCTATAACCCTCGTTATCTCAAAAAACAGCATAAAAAGTGAAGACGCGGCAAAGGTTTATTACCTTCAGCTTATTGTAAACTTTATCTGGCCTTTTTTGTTTTTTACATTTGGGTTTTTAACCCTTTCGTTTATTTGGCTTCTTCTTTTGATCGCGCTTGTTGTGGTTATGATAGTCCGCTTTTACAGAGTAAGTCCCCTTGCGGCATACCTGCAGATCCCTTATCTTGTCTGGCTCCTGTTTGCCGCCTATCTTAACCTTGGATATGTTGTTTTAAATCCCTAAAAAAGCGCATTATACTAAGGAAAATCCTTGACATTGCATCGCATCCGTTATAAAATATATTATGTATTACTTTGTGCATTTTAAGGAACAAAAAGAAACGGAGAAAAACTATGGCAGACTTAAAAAAACTTGCCGATCTGCTCTATCCCGATTGTAAATTAACCATTGAGGATGTAGAGAAGAAATTTCCCAAAAGGAATATAAAAGACGGCGCCTGTATAACCCGACTTGCGCCCAGCCCCACAGGCTTTGTGCATCTTGGAAACCTTTTTCCCGCAGTAACCTGTGAACGCCTCTCGCACCAGAGCGGCGGTGTTTTTATCTTAAGAATTGAGGATACTGACCAAAAGCGCGAGGTCGAAGGCGCAGTTGAAATTCTTTTAAGCTCGCTTGAAAGATATAATATTATTTTTGACGAGGGCGCAACCGCAAGCGGAGAAAAGGGCGATTATGGCCCTTATTATCAGCGCCAAAGAGCCGAAATTTATCAGGCAGTTGCTAAAAAACTCATCAGCGAGGGCAGGGCATATCCCTGCTTTTGCAGTGAGCAAAAGCTTGAGGATATGAGAAAAGCGCAGGAGCAGAACAAGGAAAACTTCGGCTATTACGGAAAGTATGCCTCCTGCCGCAATTTAAGCTATGAGGAAATAGAAGAAAAGATAAATAACGGCGAAAAATTCGTTCTTCGTTTTCGCTCCGAGGGCGATCCCTCTAAAATGGACGGCATAGTCGACCTTATTAAAGGCAAACTTACCTTCCCCGAAAATGATATCGACCACGTAATGCTCAAAAGCGACGGAATCCCGACCTACCATTTTGCCCACGCCGTTGACGATCACTATATGGGCACCACCCACGTTGTCAGAGGTGAGGAATGGCTTTCAACCCTGCCCTTCCATGTTCAGCTTTTCAGAGCTCTTGGTTTTGCGCTTCCGCATTATATGCACGTTGCCCAGCTTATGAAGCTTGATAACGGCACTAAGAGAAAGCTTTCTAAGCGCAAGGACCCCGAAGCCTCGCTTTCCTACTACTATGATCAGGGCTTTTCGGCAAACAGCGTTATGGAATATATTATGACCCTGCTTAATTCCAATTTTGAGGAATGGCGCATAGAGAACCCCACCGCTCCTATTGACGACTTTAAGTTTTCAGCAGATAAAATGAGCGTTTCGGGTTGCCTTTTTGATATGGACAAGCTTATCGACGTAAGCCGCAATGCAATTTCTGTTATGACCGCCGATGAGGTCTACTCTCAGGTAACCGCCTGGGCAAAGGATAATGATAGCGAGCTTTATAATAAGCTTAGCGAAAACCGCGAATATGCCATTAAAATCTTTTCAATCGGCAGAGGCGGAGAAAAGCCGCGTAAGGATATAGCAAAATGGAACGAAGTTAAAGACTACGTTTCATTCTTCTATGACGATCTATTTGTTCAAAGCGGAGAATTCCCCGAGAACGTAACTTACGAGGATAGAATAGAAATTCTTTCCCGCTATAAAGACATTTACGACAGCGCCGATGACCAGCAGACCTGGTTTAATAAGGTGACAGAGCTTGCCGAGAGCCTCGGTTTTGCTCCTAAAACCAAGCTTTATAAAAAGGATCCCGACGCCTATAAAGGCCACGTTGGCGATGTAAGCATGGTGCTTCGTGTAGCCATTACCGGCAGAAGAAACTCGCCCGACCTTTATGAAATTATGAAAATTCTCGGTGCCGATAAGGTAAGAGAGAGGCTTGAAAGCGCAAAATAGGCAAAAGAAAGGTTGTTAATTTTGGAAATAGCTTCAAATTTTATTCACGAAATTATAGATAAAGATCTGGCCGAAGGTAAGGTTGACCATATTCAGACGAGATTTCCTCCCGAGCCTAACGGTTATCTTCACATAGGAAGCGCAAAGGCTATATATATAAACTATGCCACCGCCAAAAAGTACGGCGGCAAGTTTAACCTGCGCTATGATGACACAAACCCCGCCCGTGAAGACGATGAGTATGTAAGGTCTATCGAAGAGGACCTTCGCTGGCTGGGCGCAAACCCCGACAATATCTTTTACGGCTCGGATTACTTTGAAAAATGCTATGAATTTGCCGTAAAGCTCATTCGCGAGGGCAAGGCCTATGTTTGTGATCTTTCTGCAGAAGAAATGCGCGAATATAGAGGCACTCTTACAGAGCCGGGCAAGGAAAGCCCTTACAGAAACAGAAGCGTCGAGGAAAATCTCGACCTTTTTGAAAGAATGAAAAACGGCGAGTTTGCCGATGGCGCCTGCACCCTGCGTGCCAAAATTGATATGGCATCGCCCAATATGAATATGCGCGACCCTGCAATTTACAGAATCAGCCGCCAGACCCATCACAGACAGGGCAATAAATGGTGCATCTATCCGCTTTACGACTTTGCTCATCCTCTGCAGGATGCATTAGAGGGAATTACACATTCGCTCTGCTCGCTTGAATTTGAAAATCACCGCCCGCTTTATGACTGGGTGGTAGATAATGTTGGCTTTGAAATGCCGCCCCATCAGTATGAGTTTGCTCGCCTTAATGTGACGGGCGTTGTAATGAGCAAGCGCTATCTGCGTGAGCTTGTTGAAACTAAAAAGGTTGACGGTTGGGACGACCCCAGAATGCCCACCCTTTGCGGCCTTAGAAGAAGAGGCTACACTGCATCTTCGGTTCTTGACTTTGTAGGCCGTGCAGGTGTTTCCAAGGCTTATAGCGTTGTTGACTACGCTCTTTTGGAGCACTGCCTTAGAGAAGAATTAAATCAAACAGCTCTTCGCAGAATTGCGGTTTGCGATCCTGTAAAGGTTACAATTTCTAACTTCCCCGAGGGCAAAACCGAGTATTTTGACCTGCCCAATAATCCTAACGATGAAAATGCGGGCACAAGAAGCGTTGCCTTTACAAAGAATCTCTACATCGAGAAAAGCGACTTTGCAGAGGTTCCGCCACCGAAATTCTTCCGCTTAAAGCCTGGCGGTGAGGTGCGCCTTATGGGTGCATATATCATCCGTTGCGATGAAATTGTAAAGGATGAAAACGGCGAGGTAGTAGAAATTATCTGCTCCTGCGACCTTGAAACCAAAAACTTAAACCCCGTCGATGGCAGAAAGATCAAGGGAACTATTCACTGGGTATCGGCTGAAAACTGCATTGATGCACAGCTTAATCTCTATGACCGTCTTTTCACAGTTGACAATCTTATTGATATTCCCGAGGGAAGCTATTATCTTGACTTTTTAAATCCCGAGTCGCTTAAGGTTTATGAAAATGCAAAGCTTGAAAAGGCTTTGGGTGACGCTAAGGCAGGAGAAAAATTCCAGTTTGTCAGAATGGGATATTTCTGCAAGGACACAAAAAATGAGGGCAGCTTTAACAGAGCGGTTACCTTAAAGGACAGCTTTAAACCTCAGCAAAAATAATAAAAAAGCCGCCGCTTGTCTTTCGGCGGCTCTTTTTTAAAATGGAGGAAGCGATTTATGCAAAACACAAGCCTTTGCTATCTTGAAAAAGACGGAAGGTATCTTATGCTCCATAGAATAAAAAAGAAAAACGATGTAAATTCTCACAAATGGATAGGCCTCGGCGGCAAATTCGAGGAGGGTGAGAGCCCCGAAGAATGTGCCAAGAGAGAAATTTTTGAGGAAAGCGGCCTTACCGTTAAAAACTTAAACTACCGCGGCGTCGTAACCTTTGATTGCCCTCCGTATCCCACCGATTATATGCACCTTTTCACCGCCACCGAGTTTGAGGGCGAAATAAAAGACTGCGATGAAGGCACATTGGAATGGGTTGATAAAAATGAAATTAAAAATCTTCCTATATGGGAGGGCGATTTTATTTTCTTTGACCTTATAGACAAAAATGAACCCTTTTTCTCGCTTAAGCTTTCGTATAGAAACGACACTTTAACAGAGGCTATTTTAAATGGGGAGAAGATAAGATGAACATAATAGTCAGCGCCTGCCTTTTGGGCACACCCTGCCGCTATGACGGCAAGAGTAAGCCCTGTGAAAGCGTTATCGCCCTAAAAGAAAGGCATAACCTTATCCCTGTCTGCCCCGAGGTGCTCGGCGGCCTTGAGATCCCGCGCACTCCTTGCGAGATAGTGGGGGATAAGGTAATTTCCAAAAACGGCGAGGATAGAACAACGGAGTATCAAAAGGGTGCCGAGAAGGCGCTTGAAATCGCTCTTAAAAACGGCTGTAAATATGCTGTTTTAAAGCATAAAAGCCCCGCCTGCTCGCCCGATGGCGTTTATGACGGAAGTTTTACAGGCAGACTCGTTGATGGCATGGGAGTTGCCGCAAGGCTTTTATCTCAAAACAAAATAAAGGTGCTTTATGAGGACGAGCTTTATCTAATCTCGGAGGACGAACTATGATAGATTATCGCCTTGTGCGCTCAAATCGAAAGAGCCTTGCTATTGAAGTAACGCGCGAGCTTGAGGTAGTTGTGCGCGCTCCTTTCTTTGTAAGCCAAAGGCAGATCGATGCTTTTTTAGATAGCCATCAAGGCTGGATAGAAAAGGCAAAAGGGCGAATTAAAGAGCGAGCAGAAAACAAAGTGGAGCTTTCAGACAGGCAGATAAAAGAGCTTAAAAATGCGGCAAAGGAATATATTCCAAAAAAGGTTTTGGAGTTTAGCGAAATTATGGACTTAAAGCCAAGCGACGTTAAAATAACCTCGGCGCGCACCCGCTTTGGAAGCTGCAGCCCAAAAAACAGCCTCTGCTTTTCCTATAGGCTTATGCTTTATCCCAAAGAGGCGGTCGATTATGTAATAGTTCACGAGCTTGCCCATATAAAGCATAAAAATCACGGCAAACGGTTTTACGCGCTTATTGAAAAATACCTGCCCGACTATCGCGAGAGAAATAAACTGTTAAAATCTGACATACTGCAAAAGAAATAGGGTTATGTCTTGAAATAATATGTAAAATATAGTATAATAAAATGTAAGTTTTAAAACAAAGAGGAGGGAATAAAATGGTCTATCTTGACAACAGCGCAACCACCCGCGTAAGCGAAAAAGCGGCCCAAAAGGCGCTTTATATGATGACCGAATGCTTTGGAAACCCCTCTTCTCTTCATAATCTCGGTTTTAAGGCAGAGCTTGAAATAAAAAATGCCCGCCGAATTATTTCGCAGGCGCTCTCCTGCCGCGAGGGCGAGCTTTATTTTACAAGCGGCGGAACCGAGAGCAATAACACCGCTATTTTGGGCTCGGTGCAGGCAAATAAAAGAAGAGGAAACAAAATAGTTGTTTCTTCCTATGAGCATTCGTCGGTTTTGGAGGCGGCTGAGCACCTTTCTCAAAACGGAATCGAGGTTGTGTATGTTAAGCCTCAGAAAAACGGCAAAATAACTGCCGAGGACATTTCAAAAGCCGTTGACGATAAAACTCTGCTTGTTTCTGTAATGCTTGTAAATAACGAAATAGGCACAGTTAACGATGTTGCCACAATTGCGGCGGCAGCAAGAAGAAAAAACAGCAAGATTATAGTCCATTGCGATGCTGTGCAGGCGTTTGGAAAAATTCCCGTAAATGTCGGCAGGCTCGGGGCAGACCTTATCAGTATAAGCGCCCATAAAATTCACGGGCCTAAAGGTGTCGGCGCCCTTTTTGTAAAAAAAGGCACTAAAATTTCGCCAATAATTTTCGGCGGAGAGCAGCAAAACCGTTTTCGCCCCGGAACAGAGAATGCTGCAGCTATTGCCTCATTTGGCGTGGCGGCAGAAGAGGCTGTAAAAAATATGGCCAAAGCTTATTCCGATGTTAAAGGCCTAAGGCAAAGGCTTGTAGATGAGCTTTCGCGAGTTTCGGGAGTTGTGATTAATTCTCCCGAGGATGCTTGTCCCTATATAGTTAATTTTTCAACCATGTGCATAAAATCCGAAACAATTCTGCATTTTCTTGAGCAGGAGGAAATTTATGTTTCAAGCGGCTCTGCCTGTGCAAAGGGCAAGAAAAGCCATGTGCTTGGAGAAATAGGCGTGTCTGATTTGGCGGCCGATACGGCGGTAAGAGTAAGCTTCAGCACAGAAAACAGCCAAAGCGATGTTGATGCGCTGATAGGCTCTGTTAAAAAAGCGATGGACACGCTTCAGAAGATTAAATAAGGAGCGCCTTGAATGAAGGAAATTATACTTATTAAAAACGGAGAAATTGCCCTTAAAGGTCTTAACAGAAGCACCTTTGAGGATGCTATGATTAAAAATATAAGGCGCAGAATGGCGCATCTTGGAAAAATCGAGGCAAGAAAGGCACAGTCGACTGTTACTATCGCTCCGCAGGACGAGTTTTTTGATATGGATGCGGCAAGTGATATCGTTTCCAAGGTTTTCGGCGTAAGCGCTTTCTGTCGAGCCTGCGAAATAGAAAAGGATATGTCGGTTATCTGCAAAACTGCGGCAGAGTATCTTAAAAATGAGCTTGAAGGCGCAAAAACCTTTAAGGTTATAGCAAAGCGCTCGGATAAAAAATTTCCCTTAACCTCTCCTGAGATTTGCAGAGAGGTGGGAGGATACCTGCTTTCTAAATTTCACAATCTTAAGGTCGATGTTATCGACCCTGAGGTTACCGTTGTAATTGAGATAAGAGATAAAAACGCCTATATCCACTCGGCTCAGACAGATGGAGCGGGCGGCATCCCGACGGGTACCGGCGGCAGAGCAATGCTTCTTATTTCGGGCGGAATTGACAGCCCCGTTGCAGGCTATATGATGGCAAAAAGAGGCCTTGAAATCACGGCAATTCACTTTGCCTCTCCGCCTTACACAAGCGAAAGGGCGCTCGAAAAGGTAAAGGACCTTTTAAGGCAGATGGCTCAGTATTGCGGAAGAATAAAGCTTTACACAGTTTCGTTTACAGAAGTTCAGGAGCAGATACGCGATAGAGTCCGCGAGGAATATTCAACCCTTGTTATGCGCCGTTTTATGATGAGAATTGCAAATAAAATTGCAGAAAAGGACGGCTCGCTTGCTCTTATAACAGGCGAAAGCTTAGGTCAGGTCGCAAGCCAGACCCTGCCTGCGATATGCTGTACCGATGCAGTATCTCAAATGCCTGTTTTCCGTCCCCTTATTGGAATGGACAAGGAAGAAATTGTTGCAATTTCAAGAAAAATCGACACATTTGATATTTCGGTTCAGCCTTTTGAGGATTGCTGTACCGTATTTACACCAAAGCACCCCAAAACCAAACCCAATCTTTCGGATTTTGAAAAGGTTGAGAGCGTTATGGATATAGATGCGCTTGTAAACAAAGCGGCCGAGGAAACCCGATACGAATATATAACTGCGGTTTAAAAAGCAGAGAGGAGAAATAAAATGAATGCTGAAATAATAGCTGTCGGCTATGAGGTTTTAAGCGGAAAACAGTGCAACACAAATGCGCAGTATCTCTCTTTGCAGCTTAACGAGTGCGGTGTTGAGGTTACAGCTCAGGTAACTGTCGGCGACAAGATGAATAGCATTAAATCCGCAGTTGCCGAGGCGCTCTCGCGCAGTAATATAGTTGTTTTAACAGGGGGACTTGGTCCCACCCGAGATGACATAACCAAACAGGCAGTTTGCGAGCTTCTTGGAATAAAGCTTACTGTTGATGAAGAAAGCCTTGAGAAAATAGAAGCCTTCTTTAAAAATAAGGGAGTTCAGATGACCGATAATAACATTCGTCAGGCAATGGTGCCCGAGGGATGCGTTATTGCAAAAAATGATGTAGGTCTTTCTCCGGGATGTATCTTAAAAAGCGGCAATCAGTGTATCGTTATGCTTCCCGGGCCTCCTAGTGAGATGTGCCCTATGTTTGAAAAAGGCGTAAAGCCCTTTATAAAGGCTATGTCGGGAATGCATTCCTTCTCCCAAACCGTTAACGTTTTTGGAATGGGCGAGTCGCTCATTGCAAATGTGCTTGATGATATGGTAGTTAAGCCCTCTCCCCGCATCGCAACCTATTCCGACGGCGGAAAGATCGATATTTGCGTTTCTGCAACAGCAGAGGACGAATATGCCGCTCAAAGAGCGGTTGAGCAGTCGGTTGATGAAATAAAAAGAAGACTTGGCGACAGCGTTTACGGAGTCGATACCGATTCAATGCAGCAGGCTGTCGTTTCACAGCTTGTTTCAAAGAAACTCACCATTGCTGTTGCAGAGTCCTGCACGGGTGGACTGCTTTCTAAAAAAATAACCGATATTTCGGGCGCTTCGCTTTGCTTCGGACTTGGAACTGTAAGCTACAGCGAGGATGCAAAAAAATCGGTCTTAAATGTTAGCGAGGAAACCCTTAAAGAAAACGGAGCGGTAAGTGCCGAAACCGCCTGTCAGATGGCTGTCGGTGCTATGAATAAGGCCGAGTCTGATATGGGCGTTGCGATAACGGGCTATGCAGGCCCTGCTTCCTCTGTGGGCGAGCAGGTAGGTCTTGTGTTTATCTCGGTTTGCAACGGCGAAACCGTTTGGGTAAAAAGATATGAGCTTGCTCCAAAGGGCAATGAGTCAAGAGAAAAAATCAGAGAAACTGCATCGCTTTATGCCCTTGATATGATAAGGCGTGTGCTTATGGGCGCCGCTATATTTAACTGTCAGAGAATTCCCGTTTCGGAAATTTCAAACAGTGAGCAAAGCCGTGAGGCATTTAAAGGCCATCTTTTGTATAGATCCTCAGAAATCTATAACGAGGAAGAAGAGCCTGAAACACAACCCGAAACTGAAAAAAAAGGGGATGATAGTATTAAAAACGGATTTAAAAACCTTGTCCAAAACCTTTTGCCTAACCGCAAGGATCTGTTAGGCGAAAAAATTAGAAAATCTGTGTTTTTAACCGCGTCTGTCGCCCTTATCATTTCGCTTTGCTATATTCTTAACTTCTTTTTGGGAATTCAGCAAAACAAAAATATGTACAATGATCTCGCACAGCTCAAAACAGAAACTCCTGCCGACACCACTACATATCCCGAAGGATATCTTGAGCAGTTTGGCCTTCTGTATAACGAAAATAAGGATGTTGCAGGCTGGATAGAAATTGAAGGCTCACAGATAAATTATCCCGTTGTTAAGGGTAGTGATAATGATTATTACCTCACCCATAACTTCTACAACAAAAAAGAACGTCACGGAGTTCCTTTTATGGACTTCCGCAACGATGTAAAAGAGCTTGATTTTAATACCATTCTTCACGGTCACAATATGAAGAGCGACAATCAGATGTTCTCTGACCTTTCAAAATACTATAAAGGAAAACAGGCAATTACATTTTACAGAAAAAATCCAATCATCTCGTTTGACACCGTTTATGAGGAGATGGACTGGAAGATCTTCGCTGTCTTCACCTGTAGCGTCAATACAAAAAGCGACAAGTATTTTAATTACTATAACGTGCTCAATCCTGCTTCCAATGAAGAGTTTGAAACCTTTATAAGTGATATTCGCGAGAGATCTATATTTAATATACCTGTTGACGTACAGGCAACCGATAAGATACTCACCCTTTCAACCTGCTATTATGAGTATAGCGATCAGCGCCTTGTCGTTATGGCAAGAAAGGTGAGAGACGGCGAGAGCACAGTCGTTGATGTAAATTCTGCAACCCATAATAAAAATGATGACCAGCAGGAGAACACCTCGAGCGGCGATGACACAAGCATTATAATCCCCGATACAAGCAGTCGACCCTCGTATAATAACAGCTCTTCAAGCGGCCGTCCCGACAGCTCATCAGCTAATTCGTCTTCTGCCCAGAGCGAAAGCTCTTCAGAGATGCAAACCTCAAGCGACACTTCGAGCGGACTCGGTAGCTCAGAAGCCCAAACCTCATCAGATGATCAAACCTCCTCTGATGCTGAAACCTCCTCTGACGCGCAAACCTCATCTGAATCCCAGACCTCAAGCGAGGGCACCGCGAGCGAGGAAACTCCGTCGCAGGACGAAACCTCGTCCGAGGCACAAACTTCTTCTCAAGAAGAAGCCTCTTCTGAGCAGAATACACAGTCGTCAGTAGAATAAGCTGAATAAAAAAACTCCCGCGCACTGCGCGGGAGTTTTCTTTTATATATAGCTTTGTAGGGGGACGGCATTTATGACGTCCCGTTGTCAAATTTTCCCGAAAACATCTATAAAAAACGGGCGGATGTTGTCATCCGCCCGCGTTCTCTCTGTTATTTATCTGTTTAAGATAAGCTTTGTAAGCTCAACCGGCTCAACAATCTCAGAGCCTTTGTAAACTCTCATATTGCCCGAGGCGATCTCGTCGATTAAGATAACCTCGCCGTTGTTGTAACCAAACTCAAACTTAATATCCCAAAGGTCAAGACCGATGGATTTAAGGTCGTCAGCAACGATTTTGGTGATCTTTAAGGTCTGCTCCTTCATGCTTTCAAACATTTCGGGGGTCATAACCTTAAGTGCGGCAAGGCCTTCGCCTGTAACAAGGGGATCGCCCTTTTCGTCGTTCTTAAAGGTGCATTCAACATATCCGCCCTCTAAAACTGTGCCATCCTCAATGTACTCGCCGTATCTTCTGACAAAGCTTCCGGTCGCAACAAGGCGGCAGATAACCTCAAGTCCGTGACCGAAAACAGTCGCAGGAAGAACCTCCATAGTTGCATCCTCAATGTTTGCACTGACATAGTGTGTCTTGATTCCTGCTTTTTTAAGAAGCTCAAAATAATGAATAGAGGTTTCAAGATTTGCCTTTCCAATTCCTTCAATAGTAAGTCCAACGGTGTTCTCACCGGGATCAAAAACGCCGTCCTTGCCGGTGCAATCGTCTTTGAACTTAAGAAGAACATTTCCGTTGTCAAGTGAGTAAACATCTTTTGTTTTGCCTTGGTAAACTTTTTTCATTTTAAGCGCTCCTTTGTCTTTGACTTTGTAAAATGGTGGACTTAAAGGGGATCGAACCCTCGACCTCTGCGTTGCGAACGCAGCGCTCTCCCAGCTGAGCTACAAGCCCAAAAAGATTTAATGCCCATAGTCAAGAAAACTCGACAAAGGGCATTAATGGTGGACCTGATGGGATTCGAACCCACGACCCCCACACTGCCAGTGTGGTGCGCTCCCAGCTGCGCTACAGGCCCGTATAAACGATTTTTAATATCAACAAAGTGTATTATATCAAAAACCGTCTCTACTGTCAAATATTTTTTTAAAATTTTAGTCCAAATATTTAAAATTTTTAAACTCAGCCTTAAAGTTTAAACTATCGGCGTAAAGAGCCGTTAGTTCTCCGCTTTTGCTGTCAAAAACAAGCCTGTATTCCTTGCCTCCAAGCTCGCCCTTAATAATAAATTGGTCTGAGCTCTGACTTATGGGGGTTTTGCTGTCGGCAGAGGATAGCGAAGAAAAAATTAAATTTGCAGCAGAATTAGCCACGCTGTCGGGCAGAGAAAAGCTTAGCCCCTTGTATTTTGCGCTGACGCCGTCAGAGGTCAGCTCAAACACAAGCCCCGCAACCTCGCTCGGCTCTAAAAACTCAAGGCTCGCGCTTGCCGCATTTCTGAATGTAAGCCTGCCCGTAAGCGAAAGGGAGTCGTAGTTTATCTGTGCTGTGCAGGTAAACGGAGCGTTTGTGTTGATGTGAGCGCTTTCTTTGCCTCTTGCTGTGCAGGACGAAAAACTAAATAAAATAAAAACTAAAAAAATTGACAGTGCTTTTTTCAAAAAATCCCTCCGCAGTTAAAGCGCAGGGAAACCCCCGCACCTAAAGTATTTCTTTGAACACCTTGTAAAGCACATTAGTAAGGTCGCTTGCAAGCACACTGTAACAGCCCATCTCTTCTCCGCATATCTCTCCTGCACGCGCGTGCATAAAAACAGCACAGCAGGCGGCATCCAAGGGTGCTATGCCCTGCGCTAAAAACGCACCGACCATTCCCGAAAGCATATCTCCGCTTCCGCCCTTTGCCATGCAGGGATGGCCGCCGAGATTTCTAAAAAGCCTGCCGCTGTTATCTGAAACAACGGTTTCAAAATCTTTGAGTATCAATGTGACCCTGTATTCTTTTGAAAACTCTGCGGCAACGCTTTCCTTGTTGCTTTTGATAAAGTCGACATCCTTGCCGCAAAGCCGAGACATTTCCTTTAAATGCGGCGTTATTATGATTGGCGCAGCGGTGTTCTTTAATATGTTTATGTCTTTGGCTATGATGTTTATTCCGTCTGCATCCAGCACTATCGGCACATTTACGCTTGTTATTATCTTTTTAACAAGCTTTTCGGTGTCGCCGCAAACAGAGAGCCCACACCCTAAAACAAGCGCCGAGCAGGAGTTTGCTTTTTCTATAAGCAGGTCGGCATTTTTAAAGGAGATTTGTCCCTCTTTGGTTTCGGCAAGGGGAATTAAAACTGCTTCCGGGGTGTTTATGCGCACAGGCATAAGAGCGGAAGCGCTCGATGCGGCAAAAACAAGCCCCGCTCCGCTCCGTAGCGCCGCCCTTGTCGCAATTGAGATAGCGCCGCTCATATTAAAGCAGGAAGCGACTATTAAAAGCCTGCCGAAATCGCCCTTGTTGCAGTCGCGCACTCTTGGCTTTATAAACCTGCATATGTAATCTTTGTTAAGTATAAAAGGCTCGTTCATATAAAAACCTCCTTGATGCTTTTAGTATAACATATTTGATTGCAGTTTGCACTAAAAAGTGGTATAATCTTTTTAAAAGGCGGTGAAAAAATGCAGAGATATTATTCCTATAACGATTATCTTAAAAACAAGTTTGGCAAAAAGATGTATAAGCTTTCTCTTTCCATTTCAAGCACCTGCCCAAATCGCGACGGCAGTAAAGGCATCGGCGGCTGTATTTTTTGCTCAAAAGGCGGTTCGGGCGATTTTGCCGAGGATGTAAATAAAAGCATTTTTGAGCAGATAGAGGATGCAAAAAAACTTGTTGAAAAGAAAAACCGCGGCGGAAAATATATCGCATATTTTCAAAGCTTTACAAGCACATATACAGAGCCTCAAAGGCTTTACGAATATCTTTTGTCTGCGGCAGAGCATCCCAATATAGAGGCCGTCTCTGTTGCCACCCGCGCCGACTGTTTGGAGGGCGAAATAATAGAGGTTTTAAAGAAAATTAACCTAATTGTTCCCGTAACCGTCGAGATGGGACTTCAGACTGTTCACGACAAAACTGCAAAGCTTATAAACCGCTGTTGTGAGCTTTGCGAATACGAAACCGCGCTTAAAAGACTAAAAGAGGCAGATATTGAGGTGGTTTACCACATTATTTTAGGCCTGCCTTTTGAAACAGAAGAGATGATGCTTCAAACTGTGCGCTATGTTGGGGAAAGCGGCGCCGATGGCGTGAAATTACAGCTTCTGCACGTTTTAAAAAACACCCGCCTTTTTGAAATGTATGAGAAAGGTGAATTTGAGGTGCTCTCAAAGGAAAAATATATCTCGCTTGTGGCAAAGGCGATAGAGCTTTTGCCGCCCAAGATGGTAATATGCCGCCTTACAGGCGACGGCGATAAAAAGAGCCTTGTTGCGCCACTTTGGAGCGGCAATAAAAAGGATGTTTTAAACTCGATAAACCGCTATTTTGAGGACAACGATATAGTTCAGGGAAAAGCCTATAAAAACTAAAAAATGCTTTGATTTTAAGCCGAAATATGATATAATTTAAGTAATAACAGACCGAAAGGAAATCAAAATGAATTACGCCCAAAAATTATCCGAACAGTTTAAAGTAAACGAGCAGTATGTGGCAAATATTATCGCCCTGCTCGACGAGGGAAACACCATTCCTTTTATCGCTCGATACAGAAAGGAAATGCACGGCTCGATGGATGATCAGCTTATCCGCGAGATCTCCGAGCGCCTTGCTTATTTGCGTTCTCTTGATGAGCGCAGGGAAGAGGTTAGAGGTCTTATCGCGGCGCAAGAGAAGCTTACCGACGAAATTTCCTTAGCGCTCGACAACGCCAAAACCCTCTCTGAAATTGACGATATTTACAGGCCCTTCCGCCCCAAGAGAAAAACAAGGGCATCTGTTGCAAAGGAAAAGGGCTTAGAGCCTCTTGCACAGATTATTTTGGCACAGGATGATGACACCCTTATTCCTATTGTAAAGGCAGAGGAATTTGTCGATAGTGAAAAGGGCGTTGAAACAGCCGAGGATGCCCTTAATGGCGCACTTGATATAATCGCGGAGGACATTTCGGACAACGCCGAAATAAGAAAGAGAATCAGAAACCTTGTAATGCTCGGCGGAATAGTTACTTCCTGTGCCGCAAAAGAAGACACCGACAGTGTTTATTCAATGTACTATGAGTTTTCCGAGGCTGTTTCAAAAATTGCGGGACACAGAGTTTTGGCTATCGACCGCGGCGAAAAAGAGGGCTTTTTAAAGGTTTCAATCCTTGCCGATAGCGAAAAGATGCTTTCGGTAATTTCAAAGATAATGGTAAAGGCAAATAATGCCTGCGGCAAAGCTGTTATAGAGGCGGGCGAGGATTCGTATAATAGACTTATATTCCCTTCGATAGAGCGCGAGGTGCGAAATGAGCTGACAGCCAAGGCAGCAGAGCAGGCAATAGCCGTTTTCGGAACTAACCTGCATCAGCTTTTAATGCAGGCTCCCGTAAAGGGCAAGGTTGCCATCGGTCTTGACCCCGGCTATCGAACAGGCTGTAAGCTGGCCGTTGTTGATGCAACAGGCAGAGTTTTGGACACCTCGGTTATTTACCCGACTCATTCGGATGCTCAGATAGAAAAATCAAAGACTGTGCTTAAATCTATGATTAAAAAGCACAAGGTCGAGATTATCGCAATCGGAAATGGAACGGCATCAAAGGAAACCGAGATGTTTACCGCCCAGACAATCGGCGAAATTGACGATAAGGTCGCCTATATGGTTGTAAGCGAGGCAGGCGCATCGGTTTATTCGGCATCAAAGCTTGCCGCCGCAGAGCTCCCCGATTTTGACCTTACCTTAAGAAGCGCAGTTTCTATCGCAAGAAGACTTCAGGACCCCCTTGCAGAGCTTGTTAAAATTGACCCCAAGGCAATCGGAGTCGGCCAGTATCAGCACGATATGCCGCCAAAAAGACTCGCTGAGGCGCTTGACGGCGTTGTGGAAGACTGTGTTAACACAGTCGGAGCAGATCTTAACACCGCATCTCCAGCCCTTTTATCGCGAATTTCCGGCCTTTCGGCAACCGTTTGCAACAATATTGTGGCCTATAGAGAGGAAAATGGCGCATTTAAGTCAAGAAGTGAGCTTAAAAAGGTTGCAAAGCTCGGCCCCAAGGCCTATGAGCAGTGCGCAGGCTTTCTGCGTGTTCCCGAAAGCCGCGAGCCCCTTGATAATACAGCAGTTCACCCTGAGTCGTATAAAGCGGCAAGCGACCTTTTAGAGTATTTTGGTTATTCCAAAAAGGATATTGCCACCTGCGGCGCAGAGCTTAAACAAAAGGCAGAGGCCGAAGGCGTTTCAGCAGTTGCAGAGAAAATCGGCGTCGGCGTTCCCACATTAAATGACATCCTCAAAGAGCTTGCTCAGCCGGGAAGAGATGTTCGTGACGAACTTCCTCCCCCGATGCTCAGAACCGATGTTCTTGATATAAAGGACCTTAAAGACGGAATGGTTTTAAAGGGAACCGTTAGGAATGTTATCGATTTTGGCGCCTTTGTGGACATCGGCGTGCATCAGGACGGACTTGTTCATATTTCGCAGATCTGCAATAAGTTTATAAAGCACCCGTCCGAAGTTTTAAAGGTCGGAGATGTTGTCGATGTTAAGATCCTCTCTGTCGACCTTAATAAAATGCGCATCTCCCTAACAATGAAAGATATCTAAAAAAACAAGCCCGTGGCACTTGCCACGGGCTTGTTTTTATATCTTACTCTTTACATATTCAATTTGCTTTTCAACCGAAGCAACGGATGTTCCGCCCTCGCTTATGCGCTTTGCAACGCAGGTTTCAAGCGAGATCTCCTCATAAACATCTTCTTCAAATAAATCGGAAAATTTCTTGTAGTCGCTTAAAGGAAGCGTGTCTAAAACATAGCCATCGCTAATGCATTTTGCAACGATCTGTCCCGAAATCTTGTAGGCGCTTCTGAAGGGAAGGCCCTTTTTAACGAGGTAATCGGCAAGGTCGGTGGCGTTTATAAAGCCGCCCTGTGCCGCCTTTTTCATATTGCTCTCGCAAACGCTCATTTCGTCTATCATAGGAACAAAAACAGAAAGGCACATCTCGGCGGTGTCGCAGGCGTCAAAAATACTTTCCTTGTCCTCCTGCATATCCTTATTATATGCAAGGGGAAGGCCTTTGAGTGTGGTTAAAAGCGCCATAAGATCTCCGTAGACCCTGCCTGTTTTTCCGCGCACTAACTCTGCCATATCGGGATTTTTCTTTTGCGGCATAATGGATGAGCCTGTTGTGAATGAATCCGAAAGCTCAATAAACTTAAACTCCCAGCTTGACCAAAGGATTATCTCCTCTGAAAAACGGGAAAGGTGCATCATTAAAATGGAAAGTGCCGATAAAAGCTCTAAACAAAAATCTCTGTCCGAAACGCCGTCAAGGCTGTTAAGACATATGCCGTCAAATCCGAGCTTTTCGGCTTCAAAATAACGGTCGGTGTCATATGTCGTGCCTGCAAGAGCACAACAGCCGATGGGGGAGAGGTTTATTCTCTTTCTACAGTCGCAAAGTCTATCAAGGTCGCGAAGCAGCATCATGGCATAGGCCATAAGGTGATGGCCGAAGGTTACGGGCTGTGCCCTCTGAAGATGTGTGTAGCCCGGCATTATGGTAGCCTTGTGCTCGCTTGCCTTGTTTGTTAGGACCTCTAAAAGCTCTTTTACAAGGCTGCTTATTGTGTCAATTCTGCCGCGAAGGTACATTCTGAGGTCCAAAGCCACCTGATCGTTTCGGCTTCGCGCTGTGTGAAGCTTCTTTCCGACATCGCCGAGCCTCTTAGTAAGCTCTTCCTCTACAAACATATGAATATCCTCGCAGGACATATCAAATGAGAGGGCGCCGCTTTCTAAATCATTTAAAATGCCCTCCAAGCCCTCAACAAGAGCATCGGCATCCTTTTGCGAAATGATATTTTTAGCACTGAGCATCATAGCGTGCGCCATGCTGCCCTTTATATCCTCTTTGTACATCTTGCAGTCAAAATGAATGGAAGAATTAAAATCGTCGGCAAGCTTGTTTGTGTCGCCGCTTGTCCTTCCTGCCCACATTTTAGCCATTGTAAACTTCTCTCCTATAATGAATGTCGAAATAGTGATCTCTCACTATTTCGACAAACTTAAATCTTATTTTTTGCCGTCAACGAGCGCCTGAACCTTAATGGGAAGACCGTAGAGATTGATAAATCCTGCCGAATCCCTCTGGTCGTAATCGCTCTCGCCAAAGGTTGCAATCTCTTCGCTGTAAAGCGAATAGGGGCTCCAAACTCCGGCGTTTATCATATTGCCCTTGTAAAGCTTTAAGCGAACCTTACCTGTAACCTTTTCCTGAGTCTTATCAACGAATGCCGAGAGAGCCTCGCGGAGCGGAGTGAACCACTGGCCGTTGTAAACAAGCTCTGCAAAGGTGATGGAAAGCTTTTGCTTTTCGTGCATTGTCATCTTGTCAAGGCAGATGGTCTCAAGCACATTGTGTGCCTTGTAGAGAATGGTTCCGCCCGGAGTTTCATAAACGCCGCGGCATTTCATACCAACAAGACGGTTTTCAACGATGTCGATAATTCCGATTCCGTTAGCGCCGCCGATCTCGTTAAGCTTCAAGATGATGTTTTTAGCGCTCATCTTTTCGCCGTTGAGAGCA
The DNA here is from genome assembly GCA_015066115.1 of Oscillospiraceae bacterium. Taxonomy (GTDB): domain Bacteria; phylum Bacillota; class Clostridia; order Oscillospirales; family Ruminococcaceae; genus SIG578. The sequence goes on along the minus strand of SVOZ01000002.1, from coordinate 8,853 downwards.
ACGGGAACGCCCTTTTCAAAGTCAAGCTCAATATAGGTCGGCTTGTCGGGAGCCATAATGGGAGAAACGCCCATTTCAAGAAATCCCGGCTTTTCGTATTGCGGCTCGTTTCCTGTGTCCTCAAGGTCCATGCCTTCGTGTGATAGGTGCCAGAGGTTTTTGTCCTTTGAATAGTTGGTTTCGCGGTTTATCTTAAGGGGAATGTTGTGTGCCTCGGCATACTCAATTTCCTCTTCACGCGATTTTATATCCCACTCACGCCAGGGAGCAATAATAGGCATATTGGGAGCGAAATGCTTTATTGCAAGCTCAAAACGAACCTGGTCGTTTCCTTTACCTGTACAGCCGTGGCAGATGGCATCTGCGCCCTCTTTTTTAGCTATCTCAACAAGTCCCTTTGCAATAAGGGGACGTGCGTGGCTTGTGCCGAGAAGGTACTCCTCGTAAACTGCGCCTGCCTTCATTGTAGGGATGATGTACTCATCAACATACTCGTCGGTCTGGTCAAGAACATAGAGCTTTGAAGCACCTGTTTTAAGAGCCTTTTCCTCAAGACCCTCAAGCTCATCAGCCTGACCAACGTTACCCGAAACTGCGATAACTTCGCAGTTGTTGTAGTTTTCCTTGAGCCAGGGAATAATGATTGATGTATCAAGACCGCCCGAATAAGCTAAAACTACCTTTTTGATGTTTTCTTTGTTCATAATAAAATGCCTCCTGCATAAAATGCTTTTTTCATATACTCACTATTATACAATAGAAATTGCTTTTGTCAAGCCTATTACGAATATTTATGCATAAATTTGCAAAATATTTTGTTATTTATGAATAAAACAAACGAATATACATTATAAAAGTGAATATTTATAAGAAAATTATGCATATATTCCATTTTTTAAGTTTTTTGGTTGAATAAAAGGCGCAAATGTGGTATATTGATAATAGTAAAAAGTCGGGAGGGACATTATGAAAATAACATTTTTAGGCGCGGCCCATGAGGTAACAGGAAGCCTTACCTTGCTCGAAACAAACGGACATAAGTTTTTAGTTGACTGCGGAATGGAGCAGGGAAAGGACATTTTTGAAAACCAGAAGCTCCCCGTAAGCCCTGCTGATATAGATTTTGTGCTTTTAACCCACGCCCACATCGACCATTCGGGAAACCTTCCTTTGCTTGCAAAAGGCGGCTTTAAGGGAAGCGTGTACGCCACAGAGGCAACCTGCTCGCTTTGCGACATAATGCTCAGAGACTCCACTCATATCCAGCTTTTTGAGGCAGAGTGGCAGAATAGAAAGGCAAAGCGCTCAGGCAAAAAGCCATATGAGCCTCTTTACACAATGGAAGATACTGAGGTCATTTTATCACATATGCGTCCCTGCGTGTACGGCGAAACCGTTCAGGTGCTTGAAAATGTTGAAATAAGATTTACAGATATAGGTCACCTTTTGGGCTCTGCCTGCATAGAGATCTGGGTAACCGAAAACGGAAGGACCGAGAAAATCGTTTTCAGCGGCGATGTAGGAAATATAAACCGCCCCATTGTAAACGACCCCAAAACAGTCGCCGATGCCGACTGCGTTGTTATAGAGTCCACCTACGGAAACAGAGAGCACAAGGAGCATCCCGACAATATAAATGTGCTTGCCGAAATTATTGAGAGAACCTTTAAGCGCGGCGGAAATGTTGTTATTCCTTCCTTTGCCGTTGGCAGAACGCAGGAAATTCTCTATTATATAAGAGAAATTAAGGCGCAGGGCCTTGTTCGTGGCTTTGACGGCTTTTCGGTTTATGTAGACAGTCCGCTTGCAGAGGAAGCAACTAAGATATACATTCAGTGCAACATCGATTCGGTTGATGCTGAGGCGGCCCAGCTTGTCCGTCAGGGAATAAATCCATTCTGGTTTGACGGGCTTGTTTGCTCAAAAACAAGCAACGAGTCCAAAGCCATAAACGATGATCCTAATCCCAAGGTTATAATTTCTGCCAGCGGAATGTGTGAGGCGGGAAGAATAAGGCACCATTTAAAACATAACCTCTGGCGTCCTGAGTCAACGGTGCTGTTTGTAGGCTATCAGGCAGAGGGAACACTCGGCAGGATCATCTTTGAGGGCGCAAAAAAGGTAAAGCTCTTCTCAGAAGAGGTTGAGGTTAAGGCCGAGATCTGCTACCTTGCAGGTGTCAGCGGTCACGCCGATAAAAACGGCCTTTTAAGCTGGCTTTCCGGCTTTGAGAAAAAGCCGAGGCAGGTTATCGTAAATCACGGCGATGACGATTCCTGCACCGATTTTGCTGCAGAGCTCGGTAGGCTTGGCTATAATGCCACAGCACCATTTAGCGGAAGTGTTTACAATCTCTTTGAGGGCGAGTTTGAGATTTTAACACAAGGCATTCCTGCAATTAAGGCGATGCAGGCAAAAGAACGCACAAACGCACTGCACGATGAGCTTGTTTACACGGCTGAGCAGGTGCTTGACTTTGTAAAAGCCTGCAAGGGTAGAGCAAATCGGGATATTACTAATATGACAAAGCAGCTTAATGCCTTTTTAAAGAAGAATAAATAAAAGAAAAAAGGGAGAAACCAATCGGTTTCTCCCTTTTGTGTTTGCTTACTTAAATTAGATGGCACGAGTAACCTTGCCGGAACGAAGGCAACGGCTGCAAACGTGAATGTGGCAGGGCTTTCCGTTAACGAGAGCCTTAACTCTCATAACATTGGGCTTCCAGGTTCTGTTAGAACGTCTGTGAGAGTGGGAAACTTTAATTCCGAAAGTAACTCCTTTGTTGCAAATATCGCATTTTGCCATGAAAATGCACCTCCTTGATGCGTTTTAAAAGCCGAGGCTTTTTATTATGGTTAAAACGACGGGCCTTTTAAAAATCCGCCGAACTTGCCGATTTTTAATTTACTATCAGCGTAACAGTGATATTTTATCAAATATTTTTACTAAAATCAAGTCTTTTTTTGATTTTTTAAAAAATAATCTCAAAAATGACAAAAATTAAAGCCTTTTGATTAAGGTTTGGCTTTTCTGTCAAGATATGATTTGAATAAATTTGCTGATTTTGTTGTGGCTTTTGTACTGAAATATAAAGCATATAGCCTCAATATTTGGTTAATTTATCCATACCACTTAATAAAATTGCCTGTAAATTTGATTTTTCGGAAAAAAGCGTGTATAATATATGGTAATTGATAGAAAACGGTGGTTACTTTCTAAAAAAGGAGAATCGTATGAAGTCAAGTTTAAAAATATCCGTAACGGCTTTGGGGCTTATTTCGGCAGTGCTTATAAGCGCCGCGGCATCAACTGCCGCAGACAAAATTGCCGCAGTGGATTACATCGTTGAAGAAACTCCTGTTATGGCGGGTCAAAATGAATTTTTTGAGGAGCTTGAAACAGATGGCTTTAACGGCGTAACAGTTTTAAACGATTTTGAAATTCTTGAGATCGAGGATGAGGCGCTTCGCCCGACTGATAATCCCCAAAAACCACAGTCGAGCACATCAAGCAAGGCGCCGACATCGTCTAAAAAACCGCAGTCAAGCTCTGCGCAAAGCGTCCAGAGCACCACGTCAGTCCCCGCGTCATCGCAGGGCAGCTCATCAAAAAAGCCGTCGTCATCTCAGACAGGAACATCTTCATCCACCACCTCTTCTGCGCCCACAACATCGCAGGGTGCCGCCACAGGTGAAGTGCTCACCTTTAAGGCAAACGGAGCAACACATAAGCTTCCGGTAAAAGAGGCTCTTAAAAAGGTTGTTTCAAATGAGCTTGACGGTAACTTTAAATTTGAGGCTATCAAGGCTCAGGTAGTTGCAACCCACACCTATATTAAATATTATAACGATAGTGGCACCATTCCCTCCGTCGGTATGAAAGATTATAAGGTTGGGGGAACCATTGATAAGGCTGTCGAAGAGGTCTATAACGAGATCATGACCTATAACGGCAAGGCAATCTACTCGCCTTATTTTGCTTTAAGCTGTGGAAAAACTCAGGCATCAAAAGAGGTTTGGGGCGGCGCAAGAGCATATTTGGTGAGTGCCGAAAGCAAATATGATTATCTTGCAGATTATTATAATCTCTCTAAAAAGACCTACACTTCATCTAAAATCTATAATAGATATCTTGTGACAAAAACCATTTCAGAAGCTACGGTTTCTCAGAAGATAAAGGATAAGTGTGGCTTCACCCCTTCGGGCGACCCGAGCACTTGGTTTAAAGAGCTTTCCTATACAAGCGGAGGCTATGTTAATCAGATTTCTATCTGTGGAAAAAGCACCACAACCGGAAAAAATATTCGCTCTTGGTTTAGCCTTAGAAGCGCCGATTTTGATATTACCTATAAAAACGGAAACTTTACATTTACCACGAGAGGCTATGGACACGGCGTTGGTATGTCGCAGTGGGGCGCGCATTTCTATGCCGATAAGGAAGGCTGGAATTATCGCCAGATATTAAGCCACTATTATAAAGGAATTTCTTTTAAAACAGTATCATAAACTATAAGGAAATCTTCCGAAAACAGCGGTTTTCGGAGGATTTCGCAGTTTTGGATTTAAGGAGGGAAGGCTTGTGCTTTGTCAAACGACCGCGTTTGTGGACCTTAAAAAAATAGAGCATAATCTCGGCGTTGTTAAAAGTAAGCTGCGCCCTCAGACTAAAATTATGGCGGCTGTTAAAGCCGAGGCTTACGGGCACGGAATGGCGGCGGTTTCGCAAAAACTGTACTCTCTTGGAGTAAGGTACTTTGCAGTTGCCTGCCTTGATGAAGCCTTAAGCCTAAGAAGCCTACTTCCTGACTGTGAAATTCTTGTGCTGGGCTTTACCCATCCGTCGCAGGCGGCGGTCCTTTCTGAAAACAGAATAACTCAGGCGCTTTATAGCGAGGAATTTGCAGAAAAGCTCTCGCATTACTGCGTTAAAAATTCCGTTAGCGTAACGGTGCACCTCGCCTTTGAAACGGGTATGGGCAGAATAGGCTTTGCCGATGCAGAGTCTGCAATAAAATCTGCAAAGCTTGCAGGAATAAAGGTAGAAGGCGCTTTCACCCATTTTCCCAGAGCTGATATGACCGATAGCGATAGTGTAGAATTTACAAAGGCGCAGTTTGAAAAGTTTCAAAATATGACTGATGCCGTAAGACAGGCGGGAATAGAGCTCTTTGTTTGTCACTGCGCAAACAGCGCCGCTGTGTTTAAATTCCCTGAGTTTCAGCTTGATATGGTGCGCGCAGGAATTGCTCTTTATGGCCTTTCTCCCAACCCAGAGGATAAAGGATGCTACGATGAGCTTAAGCCTGCAATGCAGCTTAAAACCGTTATTTCGCATATAAAAACAGTAAGCTGTGGCGACCCGATAGGGTACGGCTCGAGCTTTGTAGCTCCTAAGCAAATGAAGATCGCAACGGTTCCTTGCGGCTATGCCGATGGATATTTGCGTTCGTTTGGAGCGGGTTATGTCCTTGTCTGCGGCAAAAGAGCCAAGATAGTCGGCAGGGTCTGTATGGACCAGATGATGATAGACGTTACCGATATTCCTCAGGCAGAGCTTTTAGGGGAAGTAACCCTTTTTGGATCGAGCCAAGATGAATATCTGTCGGTTAACGAGCTGGCACAGCTTGATGACACCATAAATTACCAGATAATCTGCGGAATCACCAAAAGAGTTGTAAGGGTTTATGAATAAAAAACGGAGCCAGATCGGCTCCGTTTTTAGATTTTTATTCAGCTTTGTTCCAGGTGGTGCCGCTGTCTTCGATGTCAAGGTCGCTTGCAATGTGCACGACCCTTGTTTGATCCGTATTTATTACAGACACAGAAACGCTTTCAATATTAAGGCTTTCAAGCTCGACCTCTCCTATGCAAACTCCGCCGTTAAGACGAGCGTCAAAGCTAAACGTCTTGCCGCCGTAATCTGTAAAATGAATTTTATAGCTGTAAAGCTCGCCTGCAATGCTTGGCGTAAAAATATATTTAACCCCGTGTCCGTGCTTTTTAAAGCTTACACCGCTAACCGAAACTGTGTCGGGCATGTATGCCTTTTTGCTTTCCTGCTTTAGCTTAAAGCCTGAGCCCATTGAAAAACCGCCTAGAAATACAGCTATGGCAATAACCCCAACAATTACATATCTGATCGCCTTCGACCTAAATGTTCCGCCTTTTTCGCTTTCAAAAGTAAAGTCAAAGCTTTTGCCGCAAAGATGATCAAGGCTGACATCAAGCTCGTTTGATAACGCAATAAGATTGTCTATATTAGGCTGTGCTATCGAGCTCTCCCAGGCCTCAATAACGCTGCAGGGAACCAAAAGCCTTTCGGCAAGCTCCTCTCTGCTGAGTTTTTTCTGCTTTCGGATGTTTAAAAGCTGGTCTCCGAATTTCATTTTTGTGCCTCCATGTTAGTAATATCATCATTATAGCACATAAAATCTAATAATGCTACCATTGTTTTAAATTCTTATCTTTAACACATTAATTGGAAAAATTTGTGTTACAATCAAACAAAGAACCATTAGCAAATACCAAAGGATGATACCTATAAAAATCTATAGCTACAACCAGAAAAAGAACATCTGTTCAGAGCGTGTGCGAGAGGCGCGTGTAAACCGCAATATGACTCAGTCAGAGCTTGCGGCTCGCCTGCAGATAAACGGAATCAATATTGAGCGTGACAGCATTTCACGAATTGAGTCGGGCACAAGATTTGTGGCAGATTATGAGCTTCGTGCGCTGTCTAAAGAGCTTAGCGTGTCTGTTGCCTGGTTGCTTGAATCAGATGAGCAAAATTAATTTTGCTCATTTTTTGTTAGCTGAATAATTTCAGCAGATCTGATAATAATCAGTTTAAAATGGGAACTGAGCACTTTGGCAGCCCCCTTTTTAAAATAAAAAAGAAAGAAGGATGTATATGAAGAAAATTTTGAGTGCAGTTTTGGCAATGAGTTTGGTTTTTGCTGTGCTCGCAGGCACATCATTAACCGCCTTTGCAGAGGAGAGCTCACAGGTGCTTTCCGAGGTTGTTTTTGATGCAGTTCTTCCCGAGGCGGAAGCAGGCAAGGCTATTGCTGATGTTGAGCTTTCTGTTGACGACGAGGCAGAATACACAGCCGAGGCTCAGTGGCTCGATGATTTCGGCGATGTTGCAACAGGCAATTTTGAGGATGGTAATATTTACTATCTCGCCGTCGTTCTTACTGCAAAAGAGGGTTATGAGTTTAGCGAAGATGGTGTTGACGTTTATGTCGGCGACGATTATTATTACGCAGAGCCCCTATCTGAAACCGAGATAGTTTTTGAAGTAAGATCGTCTCTTTTAGAGAAGATCGATGTAGTTGAGATCACCGGCGTAACCGATGCAGAGGTTGGCAAGAATGCGACCGTTGACGGAATAAAGGTTCCCGATGACGCCGAGTATTCTATTGACTATGCAACCTGGTACGATCAGAACTATGAAGAAGTAACAGGTAAGTTTGAGGACAAAAATTCCTATGACCTTGATATCGCTATTCTCCCCAATGCCGGATTTGAGTTTAGTGATGAAGTGGTTGTTATTGTTAACGGAGAAATGACACTTGATTATTTCTCAGATTATGACTTTGTTAATGTAACTCTCACATATTCTTTCTATGAGGCTATTGATGAGATCGCGCTTCCCGCATTCCCTGAATTAAAGGTTGGCGACGATGCCAAGTTTTCTGAAGAACCCGTGTTAGAAACCGATGAGTATACAGCTTTCGGTGGTGTTTTCGCTATTGATGAAGAGGGAAATCCCGAGGCTTTTGAAGGCGTTATCGAAGATGGAAATGCTTATATCTATTATTATGTAGTTGCTGCAAATGAAGGATATCGCATTTCTGATGAAACTGTGTTTAAAGCAGGCGGCAAAGAGGCAAACAGCAGCTATAACATTTCGCTTGGTAACATGTCTATGATAGGCAAAATGTATAATTTCAGCGACATTGAGGAAATAACAAAGGTTGAGTTAACAGTTACCGAGCCTAAGGTTGGAGCAACAATTGATCCTGAAGATTTCTCTGTTCCCGAGGATGCAGGATATGCAGTTGAGATGCTTTCTTGGGGCGTTTCAGCCGATGGTAATATTGAAAACTCAGAAGAAGCCATTGGCGAGTTTGAAGAAGGCAAGCATTATTATATTGCCGCTATCTTAAGTGCAAATGAAGGATATATTTTTGCAGATAATGTTGAAATAAGCGTAAACGGTCAGGCTTACAATTCAGATCTTTTAAAAGAGTTTGAGATGGATGCAACAGTTGTTAATGCAAAAATGTTAATAGTTGCTCACTCATTTGGCGAGTTAACTGAGGATGTGGTTGATCCTAACCCCACCCCCACTCCCGATCCCAAGCCTAACCCCAACCCCAACCCCGACACTAAACCCGATACCGATGGCTCGAATGGATCTTCGTCAGACGATTCCGGCAACGCAGGAAACAACAAAGCTCCCCAGACAGGCGAAAACGCAGGCCTTGCAATGTGGGTAGCCCTGATGCTTGTAAGCTGCGGCGCAGTTGTCGCATCAGTTTTGGGCAAGAAAAAAGTTAAATAACAGAACCTAAAAAACACACTGCATATGAGTCGTACTCTAAAGGACAGTACAACAAGACACGAAAACACCCTTAGTTTTTTAAAAAACTAAGGGTGTTTATAATATTCTCTTTCTTTGTTAGTCAAGTTGTGCTATAATACAACTAACCGATAAATTTGAATTTATCAGACATTAACTGTCCTACACTCTAAAAAACCTTGATATTACTGGGGTTTTCGTTAATTACAAACTCAACTGTTATGTATTTTCCCTTGTTTTTGCCCTTATGAGCGAAAATAAGGGAAA
>SVOZ01000007.1 GCA_015066115.1 Oscillospiraceae bacterium | reverse complement strand
GAAAACTTCATATGCGGTGCTGATTGCAGCGAGGTCCCACCCGTTCCCATTCCGAACACGGTAGTTAAGCTCGTTTGCGCCCAAGATACTTGGTGGGTGACTGCCCGGGAAAATAGGTCGCGCCGCATCTGAAGATTTTCGCATTTATGCAAAGGTCTTGAATATGCACCATTAGCTCAGTTGGTAGAGCACCTGACTCTTAATCAGGGTGTCCTGGGTTCGAGTCCCCGATGGTGCACCAATGGCCCGTTGGTCAAGCGGTTAAGACTCCGGCCTCTCACGCCGGCAACGGGGGTTCGATTCCCCCACGGGTCACCAAAGACCGCTAACATCGGCCGCGCAGTCGAAAGACTCCGACCGATTCATATAAATGCCTACTTAGCTCAGTCGGTAGAGCATGCGGCTGTTAACCGCAGGGTCGTAGGTTCGAGCCCTACAGTAGGCGCCAAAAATCCCGTTCACGAAAGTGGGCGGGATTTTACTTATTACTTCTTACCTCTTCACTCTTACTTCAAATAATGTTTTGAACGGGATTTTTGGAAGTAATAAGTAATAGGTAAGAGGTAATAAGTATTGCGGCTTCGCCGCTTTTATGCTATAATACACCCAAAGCGGTGATTATATGAATAAGCGATTTCCGTTTCCTAAACGATATTGGGTTTATTTGATTATTGTTTTGATTTGTTCAATTTTGCTTATTGGCAACATTTATAGAACAGACGGTTGGACAGGGGATAAGCCGTTTTCTGAATTTGTCGGGCGAGATTGGCAGTTACTTGTTATCTTTTTAGTTGAAGAAATTATAATTGCTAGTGTAATGTTTTTGTTTGTTTTCTTAGCATGTAGGATTAACAAAAAGCGTGATATGGAAATTACTGCACAATGGGAAACGGATAAATATTTAGGAATCAAACCAGGCGATTACGATTATGTATGGTTCGATTTTTCAAACACAGAGCGAGCTTTAATTTTGAAACAACGAGATCAATTCAAGCTATATGTTCAAGAATATGATGAGCATACAGGCGATTGGGGATGTTTCAATGGTGTCAGTATTTATGATAATTTAAATGAAATAAAAAAGACTTTGTTTTATGAGTATGATTTTTATTGTGAAGAAAACACCGAATTAGATAAACACGGAGATGAGGTGTTTGTAGAAGAAATAGAATTTCCTATATCTTCTATTCAAGATGTCACGCGAGAGGAAATTTCTTTATTTAATACTCAACATAGTGTACTGGAAGTCGATCTTTTGAATGCACACAGATGTTGGTGTAGAAAATATCGTGTTAATAAACCAAATCTACGGTATATTTGTGATAGAACAAATATTGATGGCGAGAGAAGAATGTTTTTTTATGGCAATCCTCGTATTGTTGTGGTTGCAAATGCAGAACAAGAAGATTTGTGGTTTGAACTGATTGAAAAGATGAAAACAGTTGGATATTTTGCTTTTGATATAGATTAATTAAGAAAATCAGGTTTTTCAACCAGTTCCTTTTTGATCTGTAGAGGCAAAACAAAGACACGCCACGTGGTGTGTCTTTTTTGCTATATTGCGCTTTTTTGGCTATAGTGCTATAATAAGAGTAACAACTTTTAAGCAAGGTGGCGACAAAATGGGTAAAAAAATTCTTAAAGTTTTGGGTGTTATAATCGCGGTTATTGCGCTGTTTCTAGCAGTAGTCAACATTATTCCGCCTAAAAAGAACGTAGAGGTAAATCCTTTTTTGGTGAAAGAGGGGCAGCTTCCTATGATTGCGGCGCATCGCGGCGGAAGCATAAATAATCCCGAAAACACCATGCTTGCATTTGAAAAAGCAGTAAAAGAAATCGGAGTCGATATTATCGAAAGCGATTTGTATCTCACTCGCGATGGCTATCTTGTTTACAATCACGACGATTATATTGACGAAACCTGCAACGTAAACGGCGACATTTCTCTCTCCGAGGTCAAAGAGCTTTGCGAGGATAAAGATAACCGTCATTATATCGAAGATATGACGCTTGCAGAGCTTCAAAAATATAATTTTGGCTATTATTTTGAAAATGAAAAGGGCGAGCGCATTTACAAGGACGTTGCCGATGTTGAGAGCGCGGGACTTCAGGTCGCAACTGCTGACAAGCTTTTTGAGCTTTTCTATGACAGCCACCCCGACCTTAAATTTATTGTTGAAATCAAAGACGCAGGAGAGAGGGGCAAAAAAGCCTGCCAAATTTTATCCGAAACCTTAAACAAATATCCAAACTATAAGGATCAGATTGTTATAGGCACATTTAACGACGAGATCGAGGCCGAGCTTAAAGAAAATTATCCCGAGCTTATGCGCGGCGCATCAACGGGCGCGGCGGCAAAGTTTGTGCTTACACAGTACGTTGGTGTAAATATTTTTGACAACAGCGACTTTGCCTGCCTGCAGATCCCCCTGTCTTATGACGCCGGAATTGAGGTGCCGCTTGATAAAATGACGCTTGTTAATCGCGCTCACCGCCGCAATATCGCAGTGCAGTACTGGACTATAAACGATGCAAGTGAGATGCGAATGCTCATAGAAATGGGCGTTGACTGCATTATGACCGACGACCCCGTGCTTTTAAAAGAGGTTTTAAAGGAATACAAATAGCTTGTGCTACAATCTTAAAAGGTGATATTTATGCAAAACATTAAAATAACAGATGTGCGTGCGCTTCCGGGCGACAGCGCGTTTTTGATTGACGACGGCAAAACTGCCATTCTCTACGATTCGGGATTTGCCTTTACGGGTTATGCGGTGGCTGACAAAATTAAGGCCTGCCTCTCAGAGCGAAGCCTCGACTATATTTTCCTTACCCACTCCCATTACGACCACGCCTTAGGCTCGGTTTATGCCCTAAAATACTGGCCAAATGCAAAGGTCGTGGCAGGAAGTTACGCCGCAAAAATCTTTGCTAAAGACTCGGCAAAGGCAGTTATGCGTGAGCTTGATAATAAGTTTGCCGCTAACAACTCGGTTTTTTGCTATGAGGACCTTATCGACAACCTTAAGGTCGATATTCCTGTGTCTGACGGCGACAAGATACAGGCAGGGGATATGGAGTTTACGGTAATCGACCTTCCGGGGCACACAAAGTGCTCGGTCGGCTACTATTGCGAGAAACACAAGCTGCTTCTCGGCTGTGAAACCATTGGAGTTTACGATGGAGAGGGCGGTGTTGTGCCATCCTACCTTGTTGGATATCAGATGGCGCTTGACTCTATAGCGCGGGTAGAAAAGCTTGACATAGAAAATATCCTTGTGGCGCATTACGGCCTTCTTAACAGAGAACAGACTAAAACCTACCTCAAAGTCGCCAGATCAAGCGCACAGCAAACGGCGCTGGAGATAGTAGAGAGGCTTAAAGCGGGGATGCCCAAGGAGAAAATCATTGAATTTTTCAAAGATAAATTTTATCACGGATATATAAAAACCGTCTATCCGATAGATGCCATAGAGCTAAACACAGGCATAACTATAGACCTGCTTGAAAGAGAACTGCTGTGATAAAATAGGGTAAATAAGTCCCTGTAGTAGCTTAGTAAAACACAAAATTTAGAGTGCAGATGTAAAAAGCCTTGACGATTATCCGTCGAGGCTTTTGTGTTTTAAACTTGAAAAAAGCATTGCTAAGACAAATCAGATAAAAATATTTAAGAGAAATTGGCAAGGGTGGCAAACAGAGAGCTGACAGCATCCCTAAAAAGTGCGAAATGGACGCCTGTTAGTATTGCAAGAATATATTATTTATGTTGCTTTTTAGTTATGAATGTGATAAAATATTACTAATGATGGGAAATTGCGGTTTTTTGTAAAATTTGCGCTGATTTTAAGTGAAAATAAGGTGAATTGGCTATGGAAAAAGCTTCAAAGGCTCCGCTTGTTTCGGTTTACTGTATGACCTATAATCATAGGGACACAATAGAAGAAACGGTTAAGTCAATAGTAGATCAAAAGACCAATTTCCCTTTTGAGCTGATTATTCACGACGATGCCTCGATCGACGGCACCACCGAGCTGGTCACCTCTTTAAAAGAGAAATATCCCGACATCATTGTGCCTATAATTCAGAAGCAAAACAAGTTTTTCAGCTGCAACATTGCCAAAACCTATTTAAACCCTGCGGCAAAAGGAAAATACGTTGCTATCTGTGAGGGCGACGATTATTGGACAAATGAGGACAAGCTTCAAAAGCAGGTCGATTTTCTTGAAAACAACCCCGACTGTACCCTTGTTTTCCACGCCGTTGATCAGGCTATGCCGGACGGCAAAAAAATGACCTACCGTCCGCTTAAAAAGAGCGGATTTGTAAATGCTGAAACCATAATTTCCCGAGGCGGACTTTTTTGCCCGAGCGTTTCGCTTGTGGTGCGCCGCGAGGTTATGGAGTTTTTCCCTAAGTTTCGCGATAAGGCCGATGTTTATGATTATCCTCTGCAGATCCTTGCCGCAACAATGGGAAAGGTTTATTACCTTGATGAAAATATGGCGGTCTATCGCTTTGCAGGCGAGGGCTCCTGGACGGCGCAGAGGGAAAACAGCGCCGATATAGAGCATCTTGAAAACGAAAGGCAGTGGCTTTCGCTTTTTAACGAGTATAGCGGCGGCAGATATGAGGATGCAGTTAATTTCCATCTTTGCCACCTTTACTTCACTCAATGGCGCAAAACCTTTGATAAGAGCCTAAAAAAAGATGCGAAATTATTTGCGAAAAAATTGCCTTTTGCTAAAAAAACAGTATTTTTGCTTGCGATCTTAGCCTTTTCTGTTTTGGGAAGGGGAGCAAACAAGATATTTTCAGCAGTTAAAAAGCTGCTTTTGAAGTAAACACATTTATAAAGCTGGTGAAAAAATGCAGGACAAAATTTTGGTAACTCGCTCGTCAATGCCGCCTATGCAGGAGTATTTTGATGAGATCTCTTCGCTTTGGGAAACAAGATGGCTTACAAACTCGGGCGAAAAACACATGGAGCTCGAAAAAAGGCTTTGTGAGTATTTAGGCGTTTCAAACGTCGGCCTTTGTGTAAACGGACATATGGCGCTTGAATGCATTTTAGAGGTTTTTGATTTAAAGGGCGAGGTCATCACAACGCCGTTTACCTTTGTTTCCACCACCAATGCAATCGTAAGACGTGGGCTTACCCCCGTTTTCTGCGATATAAACGACAGAGATTTCACCATTGATGTAAACAAAATCGAGTCGCTTATCACCGAAAAGACATCGGCAATTATGCCCGTTCACGTTTACGGAAATCTTTGCGACGACGAAAAAATAAGAAAAATAGCCGATAAATATAACCTAAAGGTTATTTACGATGCGGCTCACGCCTTTGGCGTTGTTAAAAATGGGGTTGGCGCCGCTGCTCTTGGCGATGCAAGCATGCTAAGCTTCCATGCTACCAAGGTTTTCCACACCATTGAGGGCGGAGCGGCAATCTTTAAGGATAGCGAAAACTATAAAAAGCTCGGCTACTGCAAGAATTTCGGCATGACAGGCCCTGAGGACCTTGCTTTTGCGGGCGGAAACTCAAAGATGAACGAGTTTTGTGCCGCTATGGGCCTTTGCAATCTAAGGCGCATCGATGAGTCGATAGCCTCGCGCAAAGAGGCAGCTTTAAGATACAGAGAGAGGCTTCAGAATGTAAAGGGACTTCAGCTTGCCGCCGTGCAGGAAGGCGTAAAGAGCAATTATGCATATTTCCCGATCGTTGTTAAGGCCGAGGAATTTGGAAAAACAAGGGAAGACATTGTTTCTGCGCTCTCTGAAAGTAACATCGGCGCAAGAAGATATTTCTATCCCCTTACAAGCAGCATCCAAAGCTTTAACGGAGCTTACAGGTCACAGGACACTCCCGTAGCAAACAGAATTTCGCAAAATGTGCTCTGCCTGCCTTTGTATGAGGGACTCGAAACAGCTACTGTAGACAGAATTTGTGACATTATTATAAATTTAGTGAGGTAGTAAAAATGAATATTGCTCTTATCATTGCCGGCGGTGTCGGCGCAAGAATGCACCAGGACATTCCTAAGCAATTTATCAACGTAAATGATAAGCCTGTAATTGTGTACACACTTGAGGCGTTCCAAACCCATCCCGAAATTGATGCAATAGAGGTTGTGTGTCTTGATGGATGGCACGATGTTTTAAGGGCTTACGCAAAACAGTTTGGTATAGCAAAACTTGAAAATGTTGTAGATGGTGGAAAAAACGGACAGGATTCTATTCGTAACGGACTTTATGACATTTATGAAAGACACAACAGCAAAGATGACATAGTTTTGATTCACGATGCAATCAGACCTATGGTTTCGCATCAAATTATTTCTGAAAATATCCGCGTTTGCCGTGAGCTTGGAAACGCAATCACAGTTGTGCCTTGTACAGCAGCTATGCTCAAAACCTATGATTCGGTTTCTTCAAATGAGCAGGTTCCAAGAGATAATCTCAAGATCACACAAACCCCCCAAACCTTCTTTATAGAGGATATTGTGGGCGCGCACAAAGAAGCGCTTGAAAAGGGAATCACAAATTCAGTTGCCTCCTGCACAATGTATATTGAACT
The DNA here is from genome assembly GCA_015066115.1 of Oscillospiraceae bacterium. Classification (GTDB taxonomy): domain Bacteria; phylum Bacillota; class Clostridia; order Oscillospirales; family Ruminococcaceae; genus SIG578. The sequence continues at coordinate 85,199 of SVOZ01000007.1, read as the reverse complement.
TGGACGACAGCTTCATATGGCTCTTGGAAGTGAGAAAAACCTAAAGCTTACCACGGCAGAGGATATTGAAATATTCAAGGCACTTCTTAACGCGAAAAAAGCATATTGGATGCACTAAAACAAGGGGTTAATTATGAATTTTTACGGTAATGAAACCTATAAAAATGCCATTCGCGCCCTTTTTGATAAATTGCCTTGTGAAAAAAACGGCATTTTAGTTACAGGTGCAAGTGGACTTATTGGATCGCTTATAGTTGATACTCTTTTGTTTGCGAACAAAGAAAATGGGTGCAAATTTAAGGTGTATGCGCACGGAAGAAGTAAAGAAAAGCTTGAAAAGCGATTTAGTTACGCAAAAGGAAAAGACATTGAGTTTATAATCGGAGATATTTGTCAGCCTATTGATGGCATAAATGAGATAGACTATATTATCCACGGCGCAAGTAATGCCGATCCGCGATCATATTCTCTTTACCCCGCGCAAACGCTCCTTATAAATGTTATCGGTGCTCAGAATGTACTTGAACTTGCAAAAAAGACAGGGGCAAAAAACACTCTTCTTTTATCAACCTTTGAAACCTATGGCAAGATTGAGCAAAGTGAAAAATACAGTGAAGAGCAGTTTGGAAAAATTGACCATAATATGATTCGTGCCTGCTATCCCGAGAGCAAGAGATGCGCCGAGATACTTTTTCGCTGTTACAGTGAGCAGTATGGGATAAAGACAAATATTGCCCGTCTTGGCAGTGTTTACGGGCCGACGATGGCTCAAAATGACAGCAAGGCTCACGCGCAGTTTATAAGAAATGCTCTTAATGGCGAGGACATCGTTTTAAAGAGTGAGGGAAAACCCATAAGGTCGTATGTATCGGTTTTTGATACAGTAAGCGGAATTTTTAAGGTTCTGTTTGAGGGTGAAAACGGTGAGGCATATAATGTCTCAGATGATAACTGTACTGCATCCATAGCGCAAGTGGCAAACACTATTGCTGAGATTTGTTCTAAAAGAGTGATTTTTGATCTTCCCGACGAAATTGAGAAAAAAGGTTTTTCCGCACCTCAAAATAGTATTCTTGGCGGCACAAAGCTTAAAAAGCTTGGATGGCGGGCAGAGTACAACGTGAAAAACGGCCTTGAGCTTACCATAAAAATCTTAAAGGAGTTATCCTTAAATTAATGGAGAACATCAATGAACAAACAGGAATTTAAGTATGCAACACTCTATAATAGAGAGCAGGATAAATATGTTACTGCTACCAATAGTGAAGAACTTGTAATGGGACCTGAAACCGCAAAGCGTTTTGAAGAAAACGATGAGGATGTTGCGGTTACTATTTGCTGCATCACCTATAAGCATGAGGAATATATAAGAGATGCTCTGGATAGTTTTCTTATGCAGAAAACTAATTTTAAGTATAAGATTTTTGTCGGCGAGGATAAAGGCCCCGATGGCACTGCCGATATAGTTCGCGAATATGCCGAAAAGTACCCCGATAAGATCGTGGCATTTTTGCGCGAGGAAAATATGGGCGCGCAGGCAAATCTCATAGACCTTTGTAACCACGCCAAGAGCCCCTACATTGCCTTCTGTGAGGGCGATGACTATTGGATCGATGAATATAAGCTTCAGAAACAGTTTGATATGATGCAAACAAATCCTGATTTGAGAATTTGCTACTCAAGAGCTGAAATCGAAGCTCCTGAGGATTGGTTTTTGCGTGATTGGTATAAGGAAAATCGTGAAGGAAAACTCATTTTTCCCGACTGTGAGCCTACCTATAAGGTAGGGGAAAAAACTATCACTGCCGATGATTGTGTCTGGATATTTCCTGCACACACCGCCACCCTTTTTTACCGTTGGAACTACGATGTTGAGATTCCCGACTGGTATTTTACAGGAATTATTGGCGACCACCCAATGTTTTTAATGCAACTTGGCGAAGGCCTTGCAGGAATGCTCCCTGATGTAACTGCGGTTTACCGCCGTAGCAATGTCGGCGTTTATATGAGTCAGAATATGGACGAGCACTTTATGAAGACCCGCATTGACCATGTAAGATGGATGAGCGGAATGCTTGACTGGTATCGGGATCACCTTGATAAGTATCCTGAGGTTCTTTTTAAAAACAGAATTAAGCTTGAAAGTTTTAATTATTTGAGAACAGCAATTAAAATAAATGATTATGATGCTGTTTTAAATTACTTCAAAACATATCCTGAGGCGGCCAAAACTTCACTTAACGCCTTCCTTTCTTTTTATGGTGATGGAAGAATTTATACCAGGGCATTTACATGGGGCGGCTATAGCGGCATAATTAGAAGAAAATTATACAGATATCCGTTGCGAATTTACGGAAAGTTTGTAGTTCTTTGTGAAAAAATCGCTTCTATGTTTAAAAAGGCTGTAAAGGCAATGAGAGCGGTTTTATCAACTCTCTGTTATTGGCTCTTCTCGCTTGTGCCCAAGAAAAAGAATTTGTGGGTTATCACAAGCTTCAGGTCAAAAGGATATCTTGATAATTCTAAGTACTATTATGAATACGTAACCGAAAATCACCCCGAGATAGACCTTGTCTGGCTTACAAAGGATGATGAGGTTTATAATGTGCTTAAATCGGTGGGTAAACCTGTTTGCAAAATGAACAGCCTTAAAGGAATAGGACTTTTATCAAGAGCAAACATTGTGATAACCGACCATAATATTATGGCAGATTTTCCGAGTTATTACGGTTTCAACCACAGAGCAAAGGTTGTAAACCTTTGGCATGGTGTCGGATTCAAGGCTATGGGCGACGGCAAAGTGGTTAAAACCGTAAGCGAGCCCGGCGTGGTCTACAGCACTGATATTTTAGTACAGCCTGAGGACAGGTTCTTTACAAGACTTATAAAGAGAATCAAGTTTGTTTTTGTAGCTCCTCACAGAGAGCTTTTTGAAAAGTACTTTATGCTGGTCTGTCCCGGTCAGGAACGTGTTGAAATGATAGGCAAAACCTGGAACATTCCGGACGAGGCTATGTTTATGGCGGGCCACCCGAGAGATGTCCTTTCCTATCAGCTTACTGCCGATAAGGAAAATCCCAAAATTATGTATGCCCCCACATTCAGATACGATCCCAGAAAGGAAACCGAGCTTGTTGATGGATGTATAGAGGCGTTTCCCAAGATTCAGGAGAGCATGGAAAAGATCGACGGAACATTTGTTTTGAGAATGCATCCGCACACCTGGAGAGATTACAGCTCCCGAATTCTTTCTAAGATGAGCGCTTATGACAGAATTGTGCTGGACGAAGAAAAGGATGTTTACACCACCCTTGGCAGATATAGTGTCGTAATTTCAGACTATTCTTCGATCTCGCTTGATTTTGCCATGCTTGACAGACCTGCGATATATTATTGCCCCGACATTGTCTGGTTTAAGGCAAAGCAGGCAGGCTTTAATCTTGATTTTGAAGCATCGGTTCCGGGGCCTATCGTTGATAGCTGGGACGAGGTTATTAAACAGGTCGAGAAGTATGTAGAGGATCCCAAAAAGGATTCGGATTTCAGAAAAGAGAAATGCAAATATTTCTTTGACAGTAAGGTAAACGGTCCTGATAACTCAGAGAGAATCACACAGGAGATTAAAAAGCGAATCGGGCTTTAAGGAGATTTTATGAAGCAGATAAATATTCTTGTTTTTCCCTGCGGTTCGGAAATCGGTCTTGAGCTGCACCGAAGCCTAAAGGATATAAGATTTATAACCCTTTTTGGTGCTTCAAGTGTTTCGGATCACGGTGAGTGGGTCTATAAAAATTATGTCGGCAATATCCCGTTCATTTCCGATCCGAGCTTTGTCGATGTGCTAAATAAATACATCGATGATAATAAAATTGATTATATTTTTCCTGCATTAGACAGCGTGATCGTGGCGCTCAGTCAAAACAGGGAAAAACTGCACGCCGAAATTCTCACCTGCCCGCATGAGACGGTTGAGATATGCCGCAGTAAAAAGGAAACCTATGCGGCGCTTTCGGGCTGTGAGTTTTTGCCTAAAACCTACGCCGATATAAACGAAATTCAGAAATATCCCGTTATCATAAAGCCATCAAAGGGACAGGGTTCGCAGGGATTTATGATAATAGAGAGCAAAGAGCAGCTTGAATATGAGCTCTCTGCAAGACGCGATGAGCAGGTCATCTGCGAGTATCTTCCCGGCGAGGAATACACCATCGACTGCTTTACAGATAGGCACGGCTCTCTTTTGTACGCCTGCCAGAGAAACAGAGGCAGAATTAAGAACGGAATAAGCGTAAGCTCCACCATTTCAGAGCCCGATGAAAAGATTCTCGAAATTGCAAATGAGATAAACTCAAAGATGAGATTCAGAGGCGTCTGGTTCTTCCAGCTTAAGCGAAATGCAGACGGGGAATACAGGCTTTTAGAGTGTGCCACCCGCGTCGCAGGAACTATGTGTGTCCAGCGCGCCGCAGGAGTAAACCTCGCGCTCTTAACGGTTTTTGATGCTCTTGGCTATGACATTGATATTCCCGAGAGAATAAAGGACGTAACGGTTGACAGAGCGCTTTACAACACTTTTAAGCTCGGCATCGAATATGACGAGGTCTATATGGATTTTGACGACACCGTGATAATTCACGATAGGGTAAATTTCACCGTTTTGCAGTTTATCTATCAGTGCGTTGAAAACAAAATTCCCGTAACCCTTTTGACCCGTCACGAAACCGATATTATAGTCGATCTTAAAGCAAGAAGAATTTCCCCCGAGCTTTTTGACAATATAGTTTGTCTGCCGAGAAGCGAGAGAAAGATCGACCACGTAAAACCCTCTAAAAAGGCGCTTTTTGTGGATGATTCATTCCAAGAAAGAAAGAGCATGCACGACGCCTTCGGCATCTACACCTTAGGGCCCGACAGCGTCGAGGCACTTCTTAACGAGCGAAAGTAAAGAAAGAAGGTTTTAGCTTGATAGAAAAAATCAAACAATACCGTTTTCTGTTTGAAGAGCTTGTAAAACGCGATTTCAAGAAAAAGTACAAGCGCACCGTGCTGGGCGTGCTGTGGAGCTTACTTGCACCGCTGCTTCACGTTCTTGTTCTTATGGTGGTGTTTGTTAAATTCTTTGGAAGAACGCAGGACCACTTTATTATATACATCTTTTCGGGCACCCTCATTATGTCAATGTTTACCGAGTCGACCCAAGGATGTATGCGCGCCCTTATGGCAAACTCTTCGATACTTACCAAGATAAATGTTCCGAAATACCTGTTTTTGATGTCAAAAACCTTCCAGTCATTTATTAATTTCCTGCTTACTATGATAATCTTTTTTGTATTTTGCATTTGCGACAAGATACAGTTCGGTTTTCATATGCTGACGCTCATTTACCCCATAATCACCTTTGTGGTTTTCTGCTTTGGTGTTGGAATGATTCTTTCGGCATTGTATGTATTTTTCAGAGATATTGAGTATCTCTACGGAGTGTTTTTAACAATTCTGAACTATGTTTCGGCGATCTTCTATCCTATCGACCTTTTTGGAAAATACCAGTTTATCTTCCACGCAAACCCCGTTTATGTTTACATTGATTATTTCAGAACGGTTGTTATAGATGTTGAAATTCCGTCGCTTGCGCTTCACGGACTTTGCGCATTTTATGCCGTTGTTGTTTGCTTGATAGGATATTGGATCTATAAAAAGTGCGATCACGAATTCTTGTATTACTTATGATAGCGAGGTGAATTTATGGCGGTCGTTGAATGTAAAAATGTGTCCATTCGTTATAAAACGGGCGATCTTAAAGCAATCGGACTTAAAGAATACCTTGCAAAAAAGATAACCGGAAAATATGAGGTGAGCGAGTTCTGGGCCGACAGAGATATAACCTTTTCGCTTGAAAGGGGCGATATGCTCGGCGTTGTCGGAACAAACGGCGCAGGTAAATCAACCCTTCTAAAAGCAATAACCGGAATAATGATCCCCACCGAGGGAAGCGTTAAAACCGAGGGCAAGGTTGCGGCGCTCTTAGAGCTTGCATCGGGATTTGATCCCGAGCTTACAGTAAGAGAAAACACCTATCTTCGCGGCGCGCTTTTAGGATATACCAAGGAATTTATAAATAAAAAATACGACGAAATAATTGCCTTTGCCGAACTTGAGGAATTTCAGGGACATATGTTTAAGCAGCTATCAAGCGGAATGAAAAGCCGTATCGCGTTTTCGATAGCCTGCCTCGTTGAGCCCGATATTCTAATTCTCGACGAGGTCTTGTCGGTGGGCGATGAAGGCTTTAAGGATAAGAGCGGCCGCAGAATTAAAGAGATTCTTTCTAACGGTGTAACAGGAATTTTGGTTTCTCATTCTATCGAGCAGGTGCGAAACCTTTGCAATAAGGTCCTCTGGCTTGACCACGGCAGACAGATCGCATTTGGGCCCACTAAGCAGATCTGTAATGCATATTGCGGCTATCTCTACACCCCAAAGGCAAGGAGATGGCTTCCCAAAAATGAGCAAGAAGTAGAAGAGGCCTCAAAAAGATTTTTTATGGCGTGGTATTTAGGTGAAAAGGAAAACCGCTCACATTTAAGTCCCATAGGCGAGAGCACCGCACTAAGATATGAAAGGCTTCTTTTGCAGGTGGATTCGCTTTCAAAAGAGGAAAAAGAAGAACTTCAAAAAGAAATTGATAATCGATGAGGTGACAAAATGAAAGGTATAATTCTTGCAGGCGGAGCGGGAACCCGCCTTTACCCCTTAACAATGGTAACAAGTAAACAGCTTCTTCCCGTTTACGATAAGCCTATGATCTATTATCCGCTTTCAACCCTTATGCTCGCGGGAATAAAGGATATTTTAATTATCTCTACCCCCGAGGATACGCCGAGATTTGAAAATCTTTTGGGCGACGGAAGTCAGTTTGGAATCAATCTTTCTTACAAGGTTCAGCCCTCACCCGACGGACTTGCTCAGGCATTTTTGATCGGCGAGGAGTTTATCGGCGACGAGGCCTGCGCTATGGTGCTCGGAGATAACATCTTTTACGGAAACGGATTTAGAAAGATACTTTATGCCGCAGTTGAAAATGCTGAAAACAACAACAGAGCAACTCTTTTCGGTTACTATGTAAATGACCCCGAAAGATTCGGAATAGTTGAGTTTGATAAAAACGGCAAGGTCCTCTCGGTTGAGGAAAAACCCGAAAACCCCAAGAGTAACTATGCCATTACAGGACTTTATTTCTATCCCAAGGGCGTAAGCGCTATGGCAAAGGATGTAAAGCCCTCAAAACGCGGCGAGCTTGAGATCACCACCTTAAATGATATGTATCTTAAAAAGGATGTGCTTTCGGTTCAGCTTTTAGGTCGTGGCTTTGCCTGGCTTGACACAGGCACAATGGATAGCTTAGTTGACGCCGCTGATTTTGTAAGAACCATAGAGTGCAGGCAGGGAATTAAAATTTCCGCACCCGAAGAGATAGCTTACAGAAACAACTGGATAGACAAAGAAAAGCTTTTAGAGTCTGCTGAAAAATACGGCAAGAGTCCCTACGGCGCGCACTTAAAGGCGGTTGCCGAAGATAAGATTTATTTTTGATTGTGAGGTCATAAAAATGAAAAAGACCATTATTGTTACAGGCGGAGCAGGATTTATCGGTTCAAACTTTGTTTTTCATATGCTCAAAAAGTACCCTGATTACCGCATCATATGCCTTGATAAATTAACCTATGCAGGAAATCTTTCCACCTTGAAGCCGGTTATGGACAATCCCAATTTCCGCTTTGTCAAGCTCGACATCTGCGATAGAGAAGGGGTTTATGCCCTTTTTGAAGAGGAAAAACCCGATATTGTTGTAAACTTTGCGGCAGAAAGCCACGTTGACCGCTCTATCGAGGATCCCGACATTTTCCTTCGCACAAATATTCTCGGCACTGCAGTTATGATGGATGCCTGCCGTAAATATGGCATCGAGAGATACCATCAGGTTTCAACCGACGAGGTGTACGGTGATCTTCCCCTTGACAGACCTGACCTTTTCTTTACAGAGGAAACCCCCATTCACACAAGCAGTCCTTACAGCAGCTCAAAGGCTTCGGCTGACCTTCTTGTGCAGGCATATAACCGCACCTTCGGCCTGCCTGTTACCATAAGCCGCTGCTCAAATAACTACGGCCCTTATCACTTCCCCGAAAAACTCATTCCTCTTATGATAGCAAACGCTTTAAATGACAAGCCGCTTCCCGTTTACGGAGAGGGACTCAATGTCCGTGACTGGCTCTATGTTGAGGATCACTGCAAGGCTATCGACCTTATAATCCATAACGGAAGGGTTGGCGAGGTTTATAACATCGGCGGACACAACGAAATGAAGAATATTGACATCGTTAAGATAATCTGCAAAGCCCTTGATAAGCCCGAAAGCCTTATAACATACGTTGCTGACAGAAAGGGTCACGATATGCGCTATGCTATCGATCCCACTAAAATTCACAGTGAGCTCGGTTGGCTCCCCGAAACCAAATTTGAGGATGGCATTAAGAAAACTATTGCTTGGTATTTAGAAAACCGCGAGTGGTGGGAAACTATTATAAGCGGCGAGTATCAGAATTACTACGAAAAAATGTACGCTAACAGATAAGGAGCTCTACCTATGTTAGAAAAGCTAAAGCAAGAGGTTTGCGCCGCCAATTTAGACCTCGTAAAAAAAGGTGTTGTTATCTACACCTGGGGCAATGTAAGCGGCATTGACAGAGAAAATGGCCTTGTTGTGATAAAGCCGTCAGGCGTTGATTATGATGGTATGTGCCCCGATGATATGGTTGTTGTTGACCTTAAAACAGGCGAGACGGTTGAGGGAAAATATAAGCCTTCTTCCGATACGCCCACCCATTTAGAGATCTACAGAGCTTTTTCAGATGTCGGAGGCATCACCCACACACATTCTATAAATGCCGTAGCATTTGCGCAGGCAGGAAAAGATGTAAAGGCGCTTGGCACCACCCATGCTGATTACTTCTGGGGAGATGTTCCTTGCACACGCGCCCTTAGTGAAAAAGAGGTCAAAGAGGCTTACGAAGCAAACACAGGTAAGGTTATTGTTGAAACTTTTAGAGAGCGAGACATCGATGCGCTTTCAGTTCCTGCCGTTGTTGTTAAAAACCACGGGCCTTTTACCTGGGGCAAAACGGCCGCTGAGTCGGTCTACCATGCCGTTGTGCTTGAAAACGTTGCCGATATGGCAATAAAAACCTTTGCGCTAAACCCTGACGCCGACATTGACAGGTATGTGCTTGATAAGCATTACGAGCGCAAACATGGCAAAAACGCATATTACGGACAAAAATAAAAAAGCCGCCCACTCGGGCGGCTTTTACTATGTCATTTTATAGTTTTGAGAATCCGTGATAGTTTACAAGGGCGTCGATCTTTTCTCCGTTTTTGCAGAGGGGACATTCGTGCGCAGGAACCGAGAAATATTCGGGCAGGTCGGAGGGATTAAATACCGAATTTATCTCGTAGCCCTCAAGCTCCTTTTTGGTCGAGAAGAGCGAGGCGATGCCTGCGATCTCTCCGCCGTAATATTTTACAGCGTCAATAGCCGAGGAAACGGTGGTTCCCGATGCTACAGATACAGCCAGCACAAGAACGTGCTTGCCTTTGATCATAGGAACGATATTGTCCCTGAACAGCAGCTGTGAGCCGCTTGTTTCGGGGGTTACAACATAAATTGTCTGGTGGGCATTTATATTCATAATAGACTGCTTTACAAGTGTGTCAGCAAGGCAGGTGCCGACAACCTCTGTGCCGTCAAGGCACAAAATGGTGTCAACAATAGTGGTTGAATATTTATATCCGCTGCAAAGCTTTTCCGAGACGGCCTTTGCTTCAGAAAGGCGTGCCTTTTGCGCCGCAACGTCAATGTAATAGTTGCTGTGTGCATTGCTTGATGCAAAGTGACCTTTTGCAACTCGTAAGAACAGATTGTTTGTATTTGTTTTGATCTTCATAATTTTGTCAGATGGCATAAATTTACCTCCCTAAAGGTTTTGTTAACTTTATTATAAAGTAAAATAGCTGCAATTACAAGAGTTTTATTTTTTGAGCCTGTATTGAAATAAAATTTACGATATGATAAAATAAAATTTGGAGGGTGATTTTATGAGCAAGAAAAGTGAACTTTTGCGTACTATTAAGTTTACTTTGTTTTCTATAAGTGCGGGAATTATTCAGGTACTTAGTTTTACTCTTATGGAAGAGGTCTTTCACATTACTCACTGGGTGTCTTACCTTGTAGCGCTTGTTTTATCTGTTTTGTGGAACTTTACTCTAAACCGCAAATTCACATTCCACTCTGCAAGCAATGTTCCTATTGCAATGCTCAAGGTGGCGGCGTTTTACCTTGTGTTTACCCCGCTCTCAACCTGGTGGACCGCCGTTTTAACAGGTGAGGGCGTTGGTATTAATGAGTACATAGTTCTTGCCGGCACGATGATCGTAAATTTTGTAACAGAGTATCTTTTCCAGCGCTTTGTGGTGTTCGGCAAAAGCCTTGATAGTGCAAAGAAAAAGTAAAAAAGCATTCTACCATTGGTAGAACTTTATTCTATTGTATTTTTTTATGCAAGATACTATTATTTGCATAAAAAGCGGAGGTCAAAATGAAAAATAATAGTATAATCGGAACGCACATCAGAGAGAGGCGCAGAGCGCTCGGAATGACGCAGGAACAATTGGCCGAAAAGCTGTTTGTCTCCAATAAAGCGGTAAGCAAATGGGAAACGGGAGAGTCAAATCCCGATACGGCGCTTTTGCTAAAAATTTCGGAGGTGCTGCAAATCAGCAGTGATGATTTGTTTGGAATTGAGGAACGCAAAAAGATAAGTAAGTCCCTTTATAATTCAACGCTAAAATTTGCGGTAAGGATAACATTTTTAGTGATTTTGGCTGTAATTTTTTCAGTAGGATTTTTGTTCTTTTTAATTAGCACATTGCTTGCCCTTGATAAAAGTATGGTGGTTTCTGCAGTAGGCGATGCTTCTATGCAGTGGCTTATAATAGTTTTGAGCTCTGTTTTGGCTCTTGTGTCGCTTGCGGTATCTGTGTGGCTTATTGTGGTAATTGTAAAGCAATGCAAAAAACACGAGACGATACGAAGGGCACAAGCATATGTGTGTTGGGGTGATGGGTATAGATGTTTTTCCGATTTGCAAAAAGAAACACAAAAGCAGCTTTTGAAGGAATTTAGAAAAAAGAATATTGCACTTTTTGTATTGGTGATTTGTTGCCTTTTATTAGAACTCATTGGATTCATTATTTATGCTTTTGGCTTTGAGACTGGACATATTATACAAATAATAAACCGAATTTTTATATCTACATTATTGATCGTTTTACTTTCCAAAGAAAAAAAGTTTTTTTTAGAGAAAAAGATTTACATGTAAAAAAGCCGCCCGGCTGGGCGGCTTTTTGCTTTACTTATTTTGTGCCGAATATTCTGTCGCCTGCGTCGCCAAGACCGGGAACGATATATCCGTTCTCGTTAAGGCACTCGTCAACGTTTGCACAGAAGATCTCAACATCGGGATGAGCCTCTGTTAAGGCATCAATTCCCTCGGGAGCGGCAATCAGACAGAGGAACTTAATGTGTGTCGCGCCGTAGCCTTTGATCTGGGTTATGGCATCGATAGCCGAGCCGCCTGTTGCAAGCATGGGGTCAACCACAACTACAAGCCTTTTGTCAATGTCTGAGGGCAGCTTGCAGTAATATTCATGAGGCTGCAGAGTTTCTTCGTCGCGGTACATTCCGATGTGGCCAACCTTTGCGGTGGGCACAAGGTTTAAAAGTCCGTTTACCATTCCGAGACCTGCTCGAAGTATTGGAACAACAGCAAGCTGTTTGCCTGCGATTATCTTTTGCTTTGTTTTTGTGATAGGAGTTTCAATCTCGATTTCCTCTAATGGAAGATCGCGAAGCGCCTCGTAACACATAAGCATTGTGATCTCTTCAACAGACTCACGAAACTCCTTGTTTGAGGTTGTGGTCTGCCTTAAAATCGTGGTTTTGTGCTGAATGAGGGGGTGATCAAAAATCGTAACCTTTTTCATATTTATTACCCTGCTTTTTAAAATTTTAATTAGTCTTCCTTAGCATCTTTAACAATAAGGTTAACAATTATACCAAGGATAAGGGCACAAGCGATTGATGTAATTGTAACTGCACCGAAGCTAACCGTAAGACCGCCGATACCGCAAATGAGTATTGTGGAAGCAACGAACAGATTTTTGTTTTTGTTAAGGTCAACGGGCTGGAGCATTTTAAGACCTGATACAGCAATAAAGCCATAAAGTGTGATGCAAACACCGCCCATTACGCAGTTAGGAATGGATGAAAGGAATGTAACGAAAGGTCCAAAGAAGGAAATGATGATTGCGATAATTGCAGTTGTCGTAATTGTAATAACAGAAGCGTTTCTTGTAATAGCAACGCATCCAACGCTCTCGCCGTAGGTGGTGTTGGGGCATCCGCCGAAGAGTGCTCCTGCAAAAGAACCTACGCCGTCGCCAAGAAGTGTTCTGTGTAAGCCGGGCTCTTCAAGAAGGTCGCTATCAATGATTGAAGAAAGGTTCTTGTGGTCGGCAATGTGCTCTGCAAATACAACAAATGCAACGGGAACATAGGCTGCCGCAACGGTTGCAATAAATGTGCCGTCAATTTCTTTAACTCCTTTAAATGCTTCAACAAAGGTAAAGTCGGGCACGGCAAAGATCGTCATATCTTTGAAAACGTCAAAGTTGATAACCATTAATGCGGTATTATTTGTTGCGATACCGATAACTGTAAAGATGGCGGCAACAACATAACCTGCAAGGATACCGATGATGAAAGGAATAAGTTTTGCAGTTCTCTTTCCGAAAACCGAGCTTAAAACAACACCGAGTAATGTTACGAGACCGCAGATGAGGCAAACATAAACGCTTGTGCCTGCAACCTTGCTTGCAGAGAGGTCTGCAATGGCGTTTCCTGCAAGTGAAAGACCGATGATTGCAACGGTGGGTCCGATAACAACAGCGGGCATAAGCTTTGATATCCACTTAACGCCTACAAACTTAACAACAACGGCGATAATAACATAAACAAGTGCAGCCATTAAAGCGCCGAGGATAAGACCTGCATATCCTGCCTGTACAGAAACGGCACCTGCAAAAGCTGCGGTCATAGAATTAATGAATGCAAAGGATGAACCTAAGAAAACAGGGCTCTTAAATTTGGTGAAAAGCTGATAAACAAGAGTTCCAACACCTGCGCCGAAAAGGGCTGCAGACTGTGACATACCGTTGCCCACAATAGCAGGCACTAAGATTGTTGCCGCAAGAATAGCAAGCAACTGCTGAATGGCAAATACTAAGATCTGACCAAACTTGGGTTTGTCCTTGATGCCGTAGATAAGCTTCATTTTACTTCTTCCTTTCGTTTTGTAAGGCCCTTTCCTTAAAAAAACCGACTTTTTTGTTTAAAAAAGCCGGTTGCCGAAAGTCGCCTGTTATTTTTTCCACAACAAAAGTATACAAAATTTGACGGCTTTTGTCAATACGATAATTTGCATTTCGAACACAAATTCTGCATATAATATTAGGAGATCAAAGGGCAAAAAAGAAGTAAATTTTTGCTCCTAAAAAATAAAAAAAGTTCGCAAGTTACTTGACATTAGCGGTACAAATGTGGTATGATATAGTTCGTTACTGGGAGAGGTGTCCGAGTGGTTTAAGGAGCTGGTCTTGAAAACCAGTGACTCCGCAAGGGGCCGTGGGTTCGAATCCCACCCTCTCCGCCAAAAACTTAAAAGCTTTAACCGAATTGAACCATACGGAGACGTACTCAAGTGGCTCAAGAGGCTCCCCTGCTAAGGGAGTAGGTCGGGTAACCGGTGCGAGGGTTCAAATCCCTCCGTCTCCGCCAAAACGAAAATCCTGTTGATTTCAGTCGGCAGGATTTTCGTTTTGTATTATTCGCTATTCATTATTCGTTAAACGGATTTTCAATGAATATTGAATAATGAAGTCGCACAGCTGATGAATGATGAATAATTGATTTAATTTACAGTTTCTGCTATAATATTCTAAAAAGCGGTGCTTTAAATGAAAGAAAATTTACTTATAGATAAATCTATTGCTTTTGCGGCACGAATTGTGAAATTGCGTCAGCATTTAATTAAATCTAAAAAAGAAACTGTAATCTCAAAATAAATAGTCTGAAGTGGCACAAGCATTGGTGCAAATATAAATGAAGCAAATTACGGTCAAAGCAAAGCTGATTTCATTTCTAAAACGCACATAGCCTTAAGTTTAATTAAGTTTGTTGACATAGTCTCTTTGATTTACATTTTTTCAAAAGTTATACATGTTTCTTGTGTGATCGTCTTATTAATATTATAATATACATATATAATACGAGTTCTTGTTTCCGATTTTAACACCTGAAAGGAGCCTGCTATGCCTGACATTTTATCTAATGAGAACCTGAAATTCCTTTCCGAGCTTTCGAAATCCTACCCAAACCGCCGTGCCGTTTTAAATGAAATCATTAACCTGAATGCCATTTTGAATTTGCCCAAAGGCACTGAGCACTTTATGAGCGACCTTCATGGTGAGCATGAAGCATACCTACACATAAGACGCAACGCTTCAGGTGTTATACGCCGTAAAGTTGACATGCTGTTTTCAAAATCCGTAACAGCAAAAGAGCGTGCAGAGCTTGCAACACTTATCTACTACCCTGAAGAAAAGTTGGAAGAAATCAAAGAACTTACCGAAAACACAAACGACTGGTACTCTATAACATTGCAAAGATTAATACTTATTTGCCGTACCGTCAGCAGTAAATACACCCGTTCTAAAGTAAGAAAATGCTTAAAGCGTGTTTCTGAGGGATGCGATTATATTATAGACGAGCTTTTAAACAACGGCAACGAGGAGATAAACAAGGTACAATACTACGACAGTATTGTTGATACCGTTATCAGTATTGGCTCTGCCGAACAATTGATAATTGCTATATGTTCTGCTATTAAGTCGCTCGTTATTGACCACCTACACATAGTGGGCGACGTTTTTGACCGAGGAGCCCGAGCCGATATTATTGTTGACGAGCTTATGAAAGAGTCTTCGCTAGATATACAATGGGGAAACCACGATGTACTTTGGATGGGTGCTGCCGCAGGTTCCAGAACGTGCATTGCCGCAGTATTAAACAATTCTATTACATACAAAAATCTTGATGTTCTAGAAATAGGCTACGGCATATCTTTGCGTCCGCTTTCACTATTTGCAAACGAGCAATATTCTGATTCCGATGTTTCACATTATATGCCTAAAGGTAACACTGACGGGGATTTTTTAAAGCAAGATGACGATAAACTTATTGCCTGTATGCATAAAGCTATTAGTATTATTCTATTCAAGCTTGAAGGTCAAACTATACTACGCAACACCGAGTTTCAAATGGATAACCGCTTGTTGCTCGATAAAATCGACCCCAAAAAAGGCACAGTAACAATAGACGGAAAAGAATATACTCTTAACAATACCGACTTGCCTACAGTAGATTGGAATAATCCGTATGCACTTAATGATGCTGAAACACGTGTAATGAATTACCTGAAAAATGCTTTTATGCGTTCGGAAAAACTGCAAAAACACGTCTCATTCCTTTTTGAAAAAGGCGAAATGTATACCATTTTCAATAACAATCTGCTTTTCCACGGTTGTATACCGCTAAATGAAAATGGAGAATTTATTAAATTTAACTGTGCTAACGGACTTTACGGCAGAGATTTTATGGACTATTGCGACCGTATGGCAAGACAAGGCTACTTTGCTAAAGACGGGACAGTTGAACGCCAACAAGGCAAAGATTTTTTATGGTTTTTATGGTGCGGAAAAAACTCACCTCTTTGTGCAAGAGAAAAAATCACAACCTTTGAGCGATTGTTTATAGATGATGAAACCGCCTGGATTGAGCCTAAAAACGCCTACTATAACTCTTGGAACGATGAAAAAATAGCTGATAAAATTTTGGCTGAATTCTCTTTGGGCAAAGACGGCTCTCACATAATAAACGGACATATTCCGATAAAATCCAAAAGAGGCGAGGCGCCTATTAAAGCAAACGGTAAATTAATAGTAATCGACGGCGGTTTCTGTCAAGCATATCAGTCAACCACCGGTATAGGCGGTTATACACTTATATATAACGCCGAGGGTATACGCGTTTCGGCTCACGAGCCGTTTAAAGGTCGGCTTAACGCCATCAGAAACAATATAGATATTATATCCGACACCGTGGTTTTTGAACACGCCGACCATAAAATTTTAGTCAAGGACACAGATAAGGGTAAAGAACTTCAAAGAAAAATTGATGACCTTACCCTTTTAGGCCAAGCGTTCGAACAAGGTGTTATAAAAGAAAAAGCACAACATTAATATAACCAAAGGTTCGAAAATAGGTTTTAGTATATTGACTTCAGGTTTTTGATTATTCACAGTATATCTTATATATGCTTTAATAAATGTCCTCTAAATTGGCATACAGATAAATTCAAATATATCAAACATATACAAATGTACTATTATAAATTAAAACACCCTTCCTAAAACACGTAGAGGTTCGAACACATAGGTCAAAAATTCAAAGGGGTTCGGATTTGTGCTACCCTTCCAAAATCGACAGGTTTCGACAGAAGCCTGTCGATTTTACTTTTTCACTTTTCACTCTTCACTTTTCACTATTCTCTGAGAAGTAGATTTTGGCAAGTAATAAGTAATAGTGAATAGTGAAAAAGTGCAAGGAGTCCGCTACGCGGACAATTTTTGTTTTCGAGAGTTCGATCTTATATATAGCAAACAGCCATTTTATACTATCTTTTCAAAAAACTGCTCACGCTTTTGCGTGGGCAGTTTTTTTGTTTAGTATGTTGGATTTTAACCCGAGCAGCGTAAGCCGGTGTGGGCAGAGCCGCCGAGCGCTCACGGCGTGAGAAGAAGCGAAAGCTATGATGTTAATACGAATGATCGTTGACAGTATTTGCCGAAGTTGATATAATTTAAGTAGCACGTATTCTTTAAACGGAGGGTATTACAAATGAAAAATGTCAAAATTGCACGAAATTTGTTGTTGGCTCTGGTGCTGATCGCATTTTCTATGATTGCCTTCAGCTCTTGCAGGGTAACACAGACAAGCCGGGCTCATCATCTGTCGGCACCATTTCAGAAGCATCTTCTGAAACAGCCAAGACAGAATCTGATGCAAGCTCAAAAACGGAAACTGTAAGCAGTGAGGGCTCCTTAAATCCTGAGTCTTCGTCTAAGCCTTCGGTTTCGTCAAAGCCCCAAACCACATCCAAACCCGCCGCAACTTCAAAGCCTGCGGTTTCACCAAAGCCCACCTCATCAGCGGCCTCTACCTCAAGTGCTCCGAAGCCGAAAACTGCCAAGGAGCTTGTAATAGGCAGATGGCAAGCTGTTGCAGATTTTTCTCCTGCATTGAAGGATTCTGGCATTGAGATTACAGGACCTGTTAATATTAAATGTACAATGGAATTTACTACAAGCGGAACTCTAATTGAAAGTGTAGACCAAGAAGCATATAATGCACTTTTAAAAAGAGCTTTAAATCAGTCTTTCGAGAAAGAATTCGCGGCAAACCAAATTACAAAGGAACAGTTTGAAGCACAGATCGGAATGACACTCGACGAATATATTGATACCTACATACAAATGATGGATTTGAAGGTAAATGTAGTCAGCTCTTATAAATTTGAGGGAGACAAGCTCTTTATTAAGGCTCAGGGCGAAACCGAGTTCGAAGAGGCTGAGTACCGTTTTAACGGAGAAGATAGCCTTACAACAATAGAGGATGACATGGTAGTTACCTATACGCGTATAAAATAAAACACTAAAAAGCCGCATCTTTCGATGCGGTTTTTTATTTTGTTATTACCACTACGTTTTTGTTTTCGCTAACGCGGCAGATGCTATGGGTGTACTGACTACCCATTTTGGAGCTGTCCATTAGAAAAATGGTAAGCTTTGAGTTTTTACAAGCGATTTTTGCAATTTGCGCCATTTGAGATTGACTTTCGGTAATTTCAAGATCATCCGAAATGCCTTCACAGGAAAGAAAGGAAATGTCGGGATGTACGTCCCTTAAAAAAGCCTCGGCAATGCCGCCGCATAGGCATTTCTCGGCCTCATTATATTCTCCACCAGTTAATGTGCAGGGAATGTGAAAAGGGGCGAGAAGTGAAACAAGGTACAAGGAATTTGTAATCACCTTTATGTTTTTGTATTCCTTTAAATAGGGTAAAAGAAAAGCGCAGGTGGAGGAGCTGTTAAAAAATATGGTAATATCATCGCGCAGATATTTCTTAGCAGAAAGTGCAAGCGCCTTCTTTTGCTTTTCATTTGCAAGCATACGGTATTTGATTGGAAAAAACAGGTGATTGCCAATTGGTAGGGCGCCGCCGTGACATCGCGCAACAAGACCTTCGCTTTCTAAAAACTTAAGGTCGCGCCGAATAGTCATTTCGCTTGCATATAAACCTTTAGAAAGGTCTGCGACGCGCACCTGCCCCTTTTCTTCAAGCAGCTTTAATATATCCTCTTGTCTTTGATTTAGGTTCATGTTCTCTCTCCTAAATGTTTGTTTAAATGTTCGATTTTCTATATATAGCACAACTATTGTGTTCTGATTATTTATGTGATTATAATTATAACAAACAAAAAATTTTCTGTCAATCGACATTAAAATAAGGTGGAGAAATGGATAAAGTTTGGTTTGAAATTTTAATAAATGCACTTGGACTTATAGGAATAATTGCGGGAATTTTGGCGCTTCAGTGCAACAAGCACATTCAGGTTTTGGCCTTTAAAATGGCAGAGGAAGGCATTTTTGGGGTGCAGTACATTCTGCTTGGCGGAATTACAGGCGGACTTTTAAATATTGTGGGAGTGCTAAGAAACCTTCTTTTTGCCTATCTCGGTAAAAAGGATAACCAAAAAATGCTTAAAATTTCAAGGATAGGCTTTGCAATTTTGCTTGCAGGAATCGGATTTTTAAGTTGGGACGGATATATAAGCCTGCTTGTAATCTTTGCAAAGGTTTTATCTACGATTGCTTACGGCACAACAAATGTAAAGAAAATGCGCCTTATGCTGTGCGTTACAATCACCTGCTGGATATGCTACGGAATATACGTTGGATCGGTTACAAGCATATTAAATGATAGCGCAAATTTACTTTCAGTGCTTGTTGCTATTTTTCGCTATGACATTCTGCCGAGTATACGGAAAAACAAGTGAAAAAGCACCCTGAAGGGTGCTTTTTTATCGGTACTTTGCTCGATATTCGGTTGGGGTCACTCCAAATTCCAGAGAAAAGGTTTTGGTAAAAAAACTGTTGTCTGAAAAACAGCAGCGCTGTGCTATCTCGGTGATTTTAAGGTCGGTGTCGGCAAGAAGCTGTTTAGCCACAGAAAGCCGGCGATTTTTGATAAAATCGCCGATCGTAACGCCGGTGTTCTCTTTAAAAATTCGGCAGAGGTGATATTTGCTTATGTGAAGCTCTTTGCAGATGTCATCAATTGTGACCTTTTTAAAAGCGTTGTCGCTGATGTACGAAATAATGTCGCTTATCTTATCGCCGCTCTTTTTGTCGGTTTCGGCATATTTAAGGCCAATTTGCGAAAGGCGTACAAGCTCGGCGGCAAGTCGGGCGTACTGCAGCTTATCGTCGGCGAGAATGTTTTTAACATTTAAAAAGACAGAGTCAGCCTCAATTACCGCCTCGGGCGAAAGCTCGCAGAAAAGGCCGCCGTTTTGCGTGAATATCCTGCCGAACACGTCCGACATATCGAGGTTTTTAAAAAGCCGCGCAGTTTCTGCGGTGTTTAAAAGCATAATTGAGTGGTTGTATCGGTTTATGTCCTCGGGGATGACAAAGTGAATTGCTCTGCCATAGATAAAATAAAGGCCGTTCTTTTTCATATTGTAGAGCTTGCCGTCAATCATAAGGCTTCCGTGATTATCAAAGGTCTGAATGATCTCGCTTGTAACGGTGTGGGTGTGCGGCGAAACACCGTTTTGGTCAACGGTGTCAATTTTATATCCGCAATGAGTAACCGGTAACATATTTTTACCCCTTTAAAGCTGTTTTTTGTATTATACCATATATACCTAAAATATAGCAATAAAATTTTATAAAAATGCAAATATAATTATATAAAAACCATAGATTTTACAGTATTATAGTAGTATAATGAAAACAAAGGAGCAGAATTTGTATGATAGAGTTATCTGCGCAGGAAAAGGCCTGGGTCAGCTTGATCTTTGAAAAGCTTGACAAAAAGCTTGGCCGCTCGGCAGTAAACCTTAAAGATACTTTTCCTTTCATAGCCGAAAACGGAAAGTATAATGATATGCTCAAAGAGGATGTTACCTGGTGGACAAACGGCTTTTTCGGCGGAATGATGTGGCTTATGTACAATGAAACGCACAAAGAGGAGTACAAAATTGCCGCCGAGAGACAGGAAGAGCTTTTAGACAGGGCATTCGAGGTGTATGACGGACTTCACCATGATGTCGGCTTTATGTGGGGGCTTACCGCAAAGGCAAATTATGCTTTAACAGGAAATAAAAAGTCAAGAGTTCGCGCCCTTCACGCCGCAAACTTTCTTTCTGCAAGAGCAAATATCCGCGGAAAATACATAAAGGCCTGGCCGAATAAGGACTACACTATTGTAGACAGTCTTATGAACATTCCGCTTCTCTACTGGGCATCACGCGAGATAAAAGACGATAGATACACCTATGTTGCACTTATGCACGCCGATTCTGTTTTAAAGCACCACCTGCGTCCTGACGGAAGCGTTGTTCACATTGCAGTTCACAACACGCAGAAGGATGAGGTAACAGAAACTCTGGCAGGACAGGGCTACAGAGTGGGTTCTGCTTGGAGCCGCGGTCAGTCCTGGGCAGTTTACGGCTTTGCCCTTTCCCATATACACACCGGCGAAAAGAGATACCTTGACGCCGCAATAAAGGCGGCAGACTACTTTATTAAAGAAGCGGCAAAATCCGATTATAAGGTCTTAACAGACTTTTGTCAGCCCAAGGATGTTGACTATATCGACACAAGTGCCGCCGTTTGCGCCGCTTGCGGTATTATTGAAATATGCAAGGCAACAGGGGATAAGAGCTATCTTGACGCGGCGCTCAAAATTCTTCACGCTCTTGAATGTGACCTTGATTTTTCAGAGGAAAACGAGTCAATTCTGCAAAACTGCATGATCTCTTACGGGCACGGAAAACAGCTTCACCACATTTATGCCGATTTCTTCCTTTGTGAAGCTATTTTAAAGCTTAAAAACAGCGATTTTCTCATTTGGTAGGTGAAAAAATGATTGAAATAAAGGTTGTTGACAAGAGTGGCAGAGTGCTCTTTTGTGAGAAGGGGCATAAGATCGACACCGTTTATATGGGCATATATAACGAGGGCGATAAAATCGTAATCACAAAAAGCGACACAGAATATCTTTCCCTAAAGCTTGACAAAACCCTTGAGGAGAGCATTATATTTGTGCCGACGGGAGCTTTTGAGTTTCCCATTCCGTTTGGAAAGATTAGAGAGGAAGCCTATGGAAATGAGGCTTTTTCGGGTGAGAGCCATAGACTCATAGTTTACGAACCCGATGATGAGATAAAGTACGGCGAGAGAATAATTTCGCTAAATTCCCACGATGTAAGGGGTCAGAAAAAATATTTCCCGCACGCCTATGCAAATTTAGTCACCCGTGAGGCGCCTTGCTTTTTTGAACGCAATGCTATTGACGGTGTTTGTAAAAACGATAACCACGGCGCATATCCCTATCACTCATGGGCAGGCGGAGCGAGGGAAGACCTTGAGTTCTTTTTAGATTTCGGCACCGAGGTTGAAATTTCTAAAATAGAGTTCTTCCTACGTGCACATTTCCCGCATGATACCTATTGGAGAGCGCTCGATATAGAGCTTTCGGATAAAAGCATTTATACAGTAAACTTTGAAAAAACGGGCGAAGGACAGTTTCTCTCTTTTCCCGAAAAAATAAAAACAAGAACGGTACACCTAACTAATTTTAAGCAGGCAGAGCTCCCATTCTCTTGGGCGGCGCTGTCGCAGATCAAGGTGTACGGAAATTATATTAAGGAGGATCTGTCCAAAATGGAAATCAGAAATGCATCAAACCCCAAGGACGTTAAGCACTATACTACCGACAGACTCAGAGAGGAATTTCATATAAGCCGCCTCTTTACAAAGGACAATATCCGTATGGTTTACAGCCATATCGACAGAATTATAACTGCAGGTCTTATGCCGGTTTATCAGGAACTTAGGCTCGAAGGCGGCAAGGAGCTAGCTTCGGATTACTTCCTTGAAAGACGCGAAATGGGATGCATCAACATCGGCGGAAAGGGTATCATCACAGTTGACGGCGTAGAATATGAGCTTAACGCCCGTGACGGAATTTACATCGGAATGGGAAACCGCGAAATAACATTTAAGTGTGTTGACACCGAAAATCCCCCTAAATTTTATGTTTCATCCTGCCCTGCACACAAGTCTTACCCCATTGTTAAAATTGATATCACCAAGGCTAAAAAGGTTCCCTGTGGAAGCGCTGAGGATTGCAACAAGCGTGTTATCAATCAGTACATTCACCCCGAAGTAATTAAGTCTTGTCAGCTTGCTATGGGACTTACACAGCTTGAGAGCGGCTCAAACTGGAACACAATGCCCTCGCACACCCACGACAGAAGAATGGAGGTTTATCTCTATCTTGATATGGGCGAGAACGATGCAGTATTTCATATGATGGGCGAGCCCAACGAGACAAGACACATCATTATGCACAATGAAGAGGCAGTCATCTCCCCAAGCTGGTCAATTCACAGCGGCGTAGGCACAAAGGCTTATTCGTTTATCTGGGCTATGTGCGGCGAAAATCAGGAATTTACCGATATGGACTTTATCGAAACAAGAGATTTAAGATAGGAAGTGTTAAGAATGTTTAGCTTAAAAGGCAAAACCGCTATTATAACAGGCGCAAACACAGGTCTTGGACAGGCAATGTGTGTTGCGCTGTCTAAAGCGGGAGCAAACATTGTCGGCGTAGCAAGAAGAGAAATGGATGACACCGAAAAACTTGTTAAGCAAAACGGCACAGAGTTTTATCCTGTAATTGCAGACCTTGGCACCACCGAGCCGATAGAGCGTATTATAAAGGATGCAGTAAATAGGTTTGGAAGAATTGACATCCTTGTAAACAACGCCGGCATCATTCGCCGCGAGGATGCGATTGATTATAGTGAAAATGATTGGGACGATGTTGTAAATATAAATCTTAAGACCCTCTATTTTCTCTCGCAGGCGGCGGCAAAGCAGTTTGTAAAGCAGAAAAGTGGTGGCAAAATCATAAATATCGCCTCCATGCTTTCCTATCAGGGCGGAATCCGCGTTCCTGCCTACACCGCATCCAAGCACGCTGTTATGGGCGCTACTAAGGCTATGGCAAACGAGTGGGCTAAATACAATATAAATGTAAACGCCATTGCTCCCGGCTATATGGCAACCAACAACACCGAGCAGCTCAGAAACGATACCAAACGTTATAACGAAATTCTTGAGCGCATTCCTGCAGGGCGCTGGGGCGAGCCTTCTGATATAGGCGGCACGGTTGTGTTCCTTGCCTCATCTGCCGCAGATTATATCCACGGCTTTACAATTGCAGTTGACGGCGGATGGCTGTCGAGATAATTTAATTAAAACTGCCCTGTTTGCAGGGCAGTTTTTGTTGTAATTTGCTTTTTTGTATGGTATAATACCACTATACATTAAGTTTAAGGAGTACGTTATGAAAAAAATCTATGAAAAATGGAATGCTATTCCCCTTATCGCAAGAATAGCGGTATTTTTAGTGCTCGGTGCGCTTCTCGGTATCTTTTTGCCGCAGGCAACCTTTATAAACATTTTCGGCAACGTGTTTGTCGGAGCGCTTAAAGCAATCGCGCCCATTTTAGTTTTTGTCCTTGTAGTTTCTTCGCTTGCAAACGCAGGAAAGGGCGTTGGAAAACAGTTTAGTACAGTTATCGTGCTTTACCTTGCAAGCACCCTTCTTGCATCGCTTATTGCAGTGCTCGCAAGCTATGCCTTCCCCGTAACACTTAAGCTTACCGAAGCTGCAAATAATACAGCGCCTTCGGGCATAGGCGAAGTTTTAATGACCCTTATAAACAATATGGTGCAAAACCCCATTTCCGCCATGATAAATTCAAATTATATCGGAATTCTTACCTGGGCAGTTATCTTTGGTCTGGCAATGAAAAAGATTGCATCGGCTTCTACAAAAGAGATGCTCACAAATCTTTCGGATGGTGTTTCGCAGGTTGTCCGCTTTATCATTTCGTTTGCGCCTTTTGGAATTATGGGTCTTGTATTTAACTCTGTTTCTACAAACGGACTTAGCATTTTCGTAGACTACGGAAAGCTTCTTGCAGTTTTAGTAGGCTGTATGCTCTTTGTAGCGCTTGTTGTAAACCCGCTTATTATCTTTATCTGCCTTAAGAAAAACCCCTATCCTCTGGTGTTTAAGTGCCTTAAGGAAAGCGGAATTACCGCATTCTTTACAAGAAGCTCGGCGGCAAATATCCCCGTTAATATGCAGCTTTGCGAAAAGCTCGGTCTTGATAAGGATGTTTATTCAATTTCAATCCCTCTGGGAGCCACCATCAATATGGACGGCGCCGCCATCACCATCGCCGTTATGACCCTTGCCGCTGCACACACCCTCGGCGTTGCTGTTGATATCCCCACCGCGCTTGTGCTCTCTGTCCTTGCAACACTTGCAGCCTGCGGTGCTTCGGGAGTTGCAGGCGGATCGCTTTTATTAATTCCTATGGCCTGCTCGCTCTTTGGAATAGGAAGTGACATTGCAATGCAGGTTGTTGGCGTAGGCTTTATCATCGGAGTAATTCAGGACTCTGTCGAAACCGCTCTTAACAGCGCAGGCGACGTTGAATTCGCCGCTACCGCCGAATATATGCAGTGGAAAAAAGAGGGCAGAGAAGTTTCATTTAAATGGGACAAATAATTAAAAGAGCAGAAAGAGCAGGGCATACGCCCTGCTCTTTTTAAGGTAATATGTAAGAAGTAATAGTGAATAGGTGAGGAAGGGTTTTGCAAGGCAAAACCCTTTGTTGTTTGACTTTTCGTCTAAATTTTTATATAATTTCAGATATACAAAAATAAAAACGGAGAGAAGAAAATGCTTGAAAAAATAGTTTCGCAGGCAAGTGATGCCCTTTACAGCTACGTGCTTATCATAGTTTTGGTGGCGGGCGGCCTTTACTTTACCTTTAGAACAAAATTTGTGCAGTTTAGAATGCTCAAGGAGCAGTTTCGTGCCGTTACAGAAAAACCCGAAAACGAAAAGGCGTTTCCTCTTTTCAGGCGCTTATGGTATCAACGGCGTCGCGCGTTGGCACAGGAAATATAATCGGCGTTTCAACAGCACTTTGCCTTGGCGGTTTCGGCTCGGTTTTCTGGATGTGGCTTATCGCAATTATCGGCAGTGCATCTGCCTTTGTTGAAAGCACGCTTGCCCAGATCTATAAAAAGCGCGGCCCCGACGGCAGCTACGGCGGCCCTGCTTACTATATTGAAGCTACCTTAAAAAACAGACCTCTGGCAATCGTTTTTTCAATATTCCTTATTTTGACCTATGGTTTTGGATTTAATATGCTGGCATCATATAACCTGCAGTCCACCTTCTCGTCCTACAGCTTTTATGATCCCAAAAGCTCGCCTTGGATAATTGGACTTATTTTGGCGGTAATAGTTTGCTACTGCCTTATCGGCGGCGGAAAAAGAATAATAAAGGTTACAAGCTTTTTGGTTCCCTTTATGGGAGTTGCCTATATTTTGGTGGCGCTGATAATTATGGTGCTCAACATCTCGGCACTTCCTTCAATTTTTTCAAGGATTTTTGCAGATGCCTTTAATTTTGAGGCAATATTCGGCGGCTTTAGCGGTTCTTGTGTTATGTATGGCATCAAGCGCGGCCTGTTCAGCAACGAGGCGGGTGTCGGCTCGGCGCCCAATGCTTCGGCATCGGCAGAGGTGAGCCATCCTGCAAAGCAGGGTCTGGTGCAGGTGCTCTCTGTTTTTATCGACACTATATTGGTCTGCAGTGCAACCGCGTTTATGTGCGTTTGCTCAGGGGTCGAGCCCAGCGCTTCTCTGTCGGGCGCGCCGTATGTTCAGGCGGCATTAAAGGCGGCACTCGGAGATTTTGGCCCGATATTTATAACAGTGGCAATGATCTTGTTTGCCTTTACAACACTGCTCGGAAACCTTTATTATGTCGACAAATGCCTTATTTATATGCTCAAAAGGACGCCGAGCAAAAGATTTATGACGGCTTATCATATAATCGCATCGCTTGTTATTTTCGTTGGAGCAGGGCTGAGCGCCGATCTGCTTTGGAGCATTGCCGACATAACAATGGGCGGAATGACCATTATAAATATGCCTGTAATTTTGTACCTGGGCAAATATGCGATCCGCGCGTTAGATAATTACACCGTACAGCTAAAAGAGGGCAAAAAGCCAACATTCAAGGCTTCGGATATCGCTCTGCCCCACAAGGTAGATTACTGGAATTAAAAAGCTGCTGACCCAATAGCAGATCTGCCGATTTTAAAAAACACGCATGATATTTTGATATAAAACTATGGTTTATATAGCAAAAAAGGACTTGGAGCTTTCGCTCCAAGTCCTTTTTAATTAGGCTAAATTATACGCCCATTTTTGCCTTTCTGAGCTGCTCAACAGGTGTGCAGTTAGTGGTAGGCTTGTAATCCTTAAGAGGCATGATCTTTTCGTTGATTGCGTCAAGGATCCACTCTTTCTGGGGGAAGAAGTATTTGTCAAACTCAAACGGAGGTGTGATCCAGTTCTGAGCGCCGACAACAACGGGAGGTGCATCGAGGTAATCGAATGCAAGCTCGGTGATGTTTCTTGCAACGTCATTTAAGAAACTGCCGCGAACGCAAGCGTCAGAAGCAAGAACAACCTTACCTGTCTTCTTAACAGACTCTAAGATCTTGTCGTAGTTTAAGGGGCAGATACTGTGAAGGTTTATAACCTCAGCGCTAATGCCATACTTCTCTTCGAGCTCTTTAGCGGCATCCATAGCGCGATAAAGGGTTGCGCCGATGGTGAGAATGGTGATGTCGCTACCCTGTTTTACAAGGTTTGTATCGCCGATCTCGATCTCATAACTCTCCTTGGGAACGCCGCCCTCTTTAAACTGCTCGCCGATGTCATAAAGTCTCTGGCTCTCAAAGAATACGACGGGGTCTGTGCCGTTTAATGCAGAAGCCATAAGTCCCTTAGCTTCCCAAGGTGTTGCAGGGAAGCAAACCTTAAGTCCGGGGATGTGAGCGGTAAGAGAGGTCCAGTCCTGAGAGTGCTGTGCGCCGTACTTAGAACCAACAGAAACTCTGAGAACAACCGGCATCTTAAGGATACCAGCGCTCATTGACTGCCATTTTGCAAGCTGGTTGAAGATCTCGTCGCCTGCGCAGCCGATAAAGTCGGCATACATAAGCTCAACGATAACTCTACCGCCGCTCATAGCATATCCTACTGCAGAACCAACGATTGCGGATTCAGCAATGGGGGAGTTGAAAAGTCTTGAATAGGGGAGAACCTCGGTAAGACCGCGGTAAACAGCGAATGCGCCGCCCCAGTCACGAACATCTTCACCGTAAGAAATGAGGGTAGGATCCTCATAGTATTTATCGCAGATAGCCTCAAAGAGAGCATCACGATAGTTAAAGGTCTTAAGTTTGGAAACGGGCTTGCCGTCTTTAAATGCGAAACGCTCTTTGGTAGCGTTCTGGATAACTCTGGGGCACTCTTCCTTAGGCATTAGAACCTCGGGCTCTCTGTCATCCATCTTAGCAACCTTCTCGTTTGAGAACATAAGGCGCTCAACAACAGCGGGATCCTTATCAAAGTCGATGTAAGGACTCTGCTCAACATCAGAAGCCATTTTGCACATTCTGGTCATGAGAGATACGGTGTTGTCGTAGATGGCCTGATATTCGTCATCCTTGCCTACACCTGCTTTAACTAAGTCCTCACGGAACTTGATAACAGGGTCGATTGCCTTCCAAGCTTCGATCTCCTCTTTTGTTCTGTAGGAGCTTGAGTCAGAGGGTGAGTGACCTGCAACACGGTAGGTAACAACGTCGAGGAAGCAGGGTCCGTCGCCGTTTACGAGGAGCTCCTTCTTTCTCTTCATTGCATCGATAACTGCAAGAGGATTGTAGCCGTCAACACGCTCGGCGTGTAATTGTGTGGGAGATACGCCGGCACCGATTCGAGCGAGCATATTGTAACCCATGGTTTCGCCGCGGGTCTGGCCGCCCATACCGTAGTCGTTGTTAAAACAGTTAAACAAAATGGGCATTCCGCCTCTCTTGCTCTCTTCCCAAAGCTGACGATACTGGTCCATAGAAGCGAAGGTCATAGCCTCCCACATAGGACCACGTGCAAGAGCACCGTCACCGATATTGGCAACAACGATACCCTTTTTGTAGTTAACCTTTTTATAAAGTGCAGCACCTGTAGCGATAGTTCCCGAGCCGCCAACGATAGCGTTGTTGGGATAAATTCCGAAGGGCTGGAAGAATGCGTGCATTGAGCCGCCGAGACCCATGTGGAAGCCGTTTTCGCGTGCAAAGATCTCGGTGAGTGCGCCGTAGAGGATAAAGTCGATAGCAAGATCCTTTACGTTGCCGCTTGTGTTCTTAGCCTCAACGCTCTTAAGAAGCTTACCGCCAAGGAAGTTTTTCATAATGTCCATAAGCTCAGCGTCATCGAGCTTGTGGATGCAGGAAAGAGCCTTTGCAAGAATTTCACTGTGGCTTCTGTGTGAGCCGAAGATGAAATCGTCTTTGTCAAGGATATAAGCCTGACCTACGGCAGAAGCTTCCTGACCGATTGAAAGGTGAGCAGGGCCGGGATAGGTGTGCTCAACGCCGTTGTAAGCGCCCTGAATCTTAATAAGGTTGATCATTGTTTCGAATTCACGAAGGATAGTAATATCTCTGTAAATTCTCTTAAGATCATCGTCAGAATAGTTTTTGCGCTCTTCCTTGATGGTCTTGTTGTAAACGTTCACATCAATGTCGTTGAATGTGATCTTTCCCGATTTTCTCAGTTCTACGGGATCAACAAATTGGGACTTTGGCATAGTTTTTCTCTCCTTTTATTTTAAGTTAAAACTTACTGAAAAAGTGCTTCTCTGATAATCTCGCAAACTGTGGGATGCGGGAAAACGAGTTCTTTAAGGTCTTTGATTCTGTATTCGCTCTCGATCATCATAGCGGCGCCGTAGATGATCTCCGAAGCGTAGCTACCGATAAGGTGAACGCCGATAAGACGGTCGTACTTATTGTCGATGATGAGCTTGCAAATTCCGTCGCCGCCCTCGTTTTCAGCAACAAATCTGCCGCTGAAACGCATTGAGATGTTGGCAACTCTAAAGTCAAGACCCTTTTCTTTTGCGCTGTCCTCGGTTTCGCCAACAGCGCCAACCTCGGGAGTGGTGTAGATAACAGAGGGGATAGCGTGGTAGCGCATTTTGTCTTTCTTGCCGAGAATGTGGTTTACAGCAACCTCGGACTCTCTGTAAGCGGTGTGAGCCAGCATGATCTTGCCGTTTACGTCACCTGTTGCATAAACGCCTGCAACATTGGTGCGAAGATTTTCGTCGGTTACGATGTTGCCGCGCTCGGTGTAAACGCCGATGGTCTCAAGGCCGATGTCCTGAGTAAAGGCTCTTCTGCCGATAGCGATGAGAACCTTGTCTGCCTCAACAGACTTGCTCTCGCCGTTTTCGGTGTAAACAACCTTGCCGTCAGCAATTTCGGTAACGGCACAGCCGAGTTTAAAGTCGACGCCTTTTTTCTGATACTCTTTTAAAAGGAAGTTAGAGATTTCGCTGTCGGTAGGGCCTGCGATTTTGTTGAGCATTTCAACAACGGTAACCTTTGAGCCAACCGAATTAAAGTAGGAAGCCATTTCAAGACCGATAACGCCGCCGCCGATAACAACGAGTTTCTCGGGAATTTCGCGAAGGTCAAGAATTTCGCGGTTAGTAAGAGCAAAGCCGCTTTCAAGGCTCTCTTTTGCGCCCTTAATGGGAGGAACAAAGGCGGTTGAGCCGGTTGCGATAATGAGCTTATCACAGGCATAAGCGGTGCCGTCAACCTCGATCTTAAAGCCTTCCTCACATTTGCCGCAAATTTTGCCGTTTCCGTTTAAGACGGTTACGTGGTTTGCCTTCATCTGCATTCCTACGCCGCCAACAAGCTGTTTTACAACCTTATTCTTGCGGTCAACTACTACGTTTTGGTCAATCTTTACGTTCTCAGCGGTAACACCATAGGCTTTACCGTGAAGGGCGTGTTCATAGATCTTAGCCGAGTTTAAAAAGGTTTTTGAAGGCACACAGCCTTCGTTTAAGCAAACGCCGCCGAGGGCTCTTTTTTCAACAACTGCGGTTTTGAGTCCTGCGTGGCCTGCTCTTTCGGCGGCAAGATAGCCTGCAGGGCCGCCGCCGAGAACGATTAAATCAAATTTATCCATAACTGTGTTCTCCTTATTTAGCAAGTAAAAGAGCAAAGTTCTCAAGGTTTGTGCAAATGTCCTTAACAAGCTTTGCGGCGGGTGCTCCGTCAACTGCTCTGTGGTCAAACGTGAGCGAAAGTCCCATAGCCTTGTAAGCCTTTAAGTCGTCGCCGCACTCTTTAACTCTTGTCATAAGAGTTCCAACGCCCAAAATAGCGGTCTGGGGAGGATTGATAACAGGAGTAAAGCTCTCAATGCCCATAGCGCCAAGATTACTTACAGTGAAGGTAGCACCCGAAAGGAGATCGGGAGAAATTGTGCCTTCCTGTGCCATCTTAGCAAGCTCCTTAGCCTCTGCCGAAATCTGTGCAAGAGACTTAAGGTCTGCATAGCGGATGGTGGGAACCATAAGTCCTCTCGGAGTGTCAACTGCAACACCGAGGTGTACGTGATTAAAGCGTCTCATTGTGTCGCCTTCAAGAAGGTGAGCATTTAAGTCGGGGTGATTTTTGAGTGTTCTTGAAACAGCGTAAAGAACGATGTCGTTTAAGGTGATGTTAGGCATACCCATCTTCTCGCCGTTCTTTTTAAGAGATGCTCTGTAGGAGAGGATCTCGGTTGCATCAAATGCGCTGTTTAAGGTAAGCTGTGCCATGCCCGAAAGCGATGCCATCATAGACTTGGAGATAGCCTTGCGGATGCCTGTAAACTTAACATCCTCGTATTCAGCCTCGTCAGCTGCTGCAGCGATAGTAGCAGGTTTCTTTGTAAGGTCAGCAACAGAAAGTCTGCCGCCGATGCCAGTGCCGCCCTCTGCATTTGCCTCAGCCTTAACTGCCTCGCCGTATGCGGCGGGAGTAGCGGTAACGCCGCTTGCAATAAGCGCCTGAATATCCTTTTCAACAACTCTGCCGTAAGGGCCACTTCCTGCGGCAAGGCGAACATCAACGCCTTCCTTTTCTGCAAGAGCTCTTGCGCGGGGAGAGATTTTGATCTCGCCGTCGTTTACCTTGATTTCTGCCTTAACTTCCTCTACTGCGTCAGCAGCCTTTTCTTCTGCCTTTGCAGGTGCGGCTTCCTCTGCGGGAGCGGCTTCTTCAGATGCGGGGCGCAGAGCAGAAACATCTTCGCCCTTGGTGCCAACTGCGCAAACGTTAACCAAAACAGGAACGTCATCGCCGTCGCCATAAAAGATTTCAAGGATCTCACCCTCTGCGGTGCTTTCGCAGTCGAAGGTGGATTTGTCGGTTTCGTAGCCGAAGAGCGCGTCTCCGACCTTTACGCTGTCACCGACCTTTTTGTACCACTGTGTGATGATACAGCTTTCAACGGTTATGCCCTGTTTAGGCATAAGTACTCCTTCTGCCATTTTTGTTTCCTCCTATATGTAAAATTATATTTTCTTAGCGTTCTCTAAAAGATAGGCTTCTGCCTCGGCATTCCAAAGGCCGTTAGTTTTAGCGACCATCTTTGCAAGTTCTGCAAAGAGAGGCTCATCCTTGCCCTTTTCCTCAAACTCTGTGATAGCGGTCAAAGGAAGGTCGATGTGTGTGTAAATGAGCTTCTTTCCGCCGGGGATCTTGGGGAGATTTAAGGTTGCATCAACAACGCTGTTAAGTCCGCCAACGTGGGTAACGAGAGCGGCGGCGGTGAGCTTACCTTCAGCCATCATTTTAAGGCTTTCTCTCATATCATCGGTGTTGCCGCCGCTGGTTCCAACAATGTGGGTGGCGTCGTAGTGAACATCGTAGAAATTAAAGGGAGCCTTAAACTGCGGATTTGAGGGTCCTGAGAAGAAGTTTAAGCAGCCGTCGTGTCCTAAAATGTCGTCTGCCTGCTCGATAAGGGCAGGAACGGGAGCAAAAACTACAACATCGTTGTAGCCTGTGCCGTCTGAGAGTTCCATAAGCTCTTTAACAGGGTCCTCACATTTGCCTGTGTTTACGTATGTAAGCTTGATTCCGTTTTTAGCGGCTTCTTCAACAGTGAAGATGCTTGCGGCTCTCTCAAGACGGGCATCGTCAATGTCGGTAACTACCATAACAGAGGGTTTTCTGTCAGCGTGGATAGCATAGTCGATAGCGGCAAGTCCCATAGGGCCAACCGAAGCTAAAAGTGCAAGCTTTCCGCCTTCTACGATACCCATTTTGTGCTCGTAAACTCCTGCAGTGGTGTGATAGTTTGCGTGATAAGCGCCGATAACGCAGGAGGAAGGCTCAGAAAGGCTTCCGCAGAAAAATCCGTCGCCGTCATAGGGGAGAAGGCAGTCTTCGCGCATTGCTTCGGGGGGAAGAATGATGTAGGTTGCGTCGCCGCCGCAGTAGTTATATGAATAACCCGGAGCCGAGTAACCGTTATTAGCAATTGCGGGCTGAATTGTAACCTTCTGGCCGATCTGATATTTGCCTTTCCAGTCGTCGCCGATCTCTACAAGCTCGCCGCAAAATTCGTGTCCGATAATGATGGGGTTGTTTGCAACATCGTCGGGAACTCTTTTGTGTTTTGCTCCCTGAATTGCTGCCTTGTATGATGACATACAAAGGCTGTCGGAAACAACCTTCATAAGAATTTCGTCGCTTTTAACCTGGGGAAGCTCGAATTCTTCTAAGCGAAGGTCATTTTCGCCGTAAAGTCTTACTGCTTTTGTTTTCATTTGTATATTCTCCTTTACAGAATAAAATGCTTAGGAACGCCGTTTTCAAAAACAGGCTCGGTTTCGCCCAGTATAAGAGGCTTAATGTAGTCAACGCACTCGTCTGTGACGTCGTTGCCCTTTTCGTTTATCCAATTTCTCGGAATAACCTTCTCTTCGTTTGCAACAAGGGCAATGTCGACAGAGGAAATTGCGGTCTTGTAATCACTTCCGGCTTGTCTTGTGATAATGGTCATTTCGCCGCTTGCGCCATTTACCGCTCTTTCTACTGCGGCGGCGCCGAGCGCTTTTGACTCCTCAATATCGGTTTTGGAAGCGATATGTGCGGCGCATCGCTGCATGAGGTTAAGTTCAATAGCACGAACCTTGCAACCAATGCGTTCTCTTATTATGTCAGTTAAAAACTTTGCAGTTCCTGCAAGGTATTTATGGCCAAACGCGTCAACAACTCCGCTTTGATAGGCCTCGGCAGCGTATTTTCCGTCCTTGTCCTTGATTCCTTCGCTGACCGCTACTACAAGAGCAGGCTTTTCGTTAAGTTTTGCCTTGATGTCCTCGATAAATGAGTCGATGTCAAAGGCGACCTCGGGAAGATAGATTAGGTCGGGAGCCGAAGTGCCGTTAACTCTGCCCAGAGCGGCAGAAGCGGTAAGCCAGCCTGCGTTTCTTCCCATAACCTCAACTACCGTTACGGCAGGAATGTCGTAAACATCGCAGTCGCGTCCGATCTCGGCAAAGGAGGTGGCGATATATTTTGCCGCGCTTCCAAAGCCGGGGGTGTGGTCGGTTTCGGGAAGGTCGTTATCAATGGTTTTGGGAGCGCCCATAACTTTGATGTCGGTGATGCCTTCCTTTTCAAAATAACGGGAAAGCTTTAAAACTGTATCCATAGAGTCATTTCCGCCGGTGTAAACAAAATAGCCGATGTTGTACTCTCTGAAAACCGAAACGATCTTTTCAAAGGTTTCCTTATCGTCGTCCTTGAGCTTTAAGCGGCAGGAGCCGAGAGCAGAAGAGGGAGTTGTCTCTAAAAGATGCATCTCTTTCTCATCTGAAAGGCGCTTTCCGATCTCTACAAGCCTTCCTTCGATAATTCCTTTAATACCGTTGCGTCCGGCGTAGATCTTATCGATCTTATCGCATTTAAGAGCATAGGCTACTGCTCCTGCAACGGTTGCATTGATAGCCGCAGTGGGCCCGCCCGACTGGGCTAAAAGCAGGTTCTTCATAGGTTTCCTCCTGTGTGGTTTTTATAATATTGTAATGCCTTTTTGTTTAAATTTTTGCAAAAGCGCGTCGGAAAGAGGCTTGTCGCAAATAAAATAATCAATATCATCCTCGTTTGCAAAGGTGATGGGAAGAACGGTGTCGATCTTAGACGAGTCTAACATAAGCGCCACCTTTCTTGCTTTTTTGCAGACAAGATTTTTTATAACAGCCTCGCCGTCGTTTCCACAGGTAAAGCCGCAACTTTCGGAATAACCCGAGGCGGCAATAAAAGCAAGATCAATGTTTATTTTTTCGAGCATCTGTATTGCGGCGCTTCCGTAAAGCGAGAGATTTTTCTTTTCTAAGCTTCCGCCGCAGAGCATAACGTTTACAAATCTGCGGTCAGCAAGTGAAACGGCTATATTAGGACTGTTTGTAACAACGCTTAAAGGAAAGTTTGGAAGCGTTTTGGAAAGAGCATAGGCTGTGGTGCCTGCGTCTATATAAACCGAACTTCCGCTGTGTATAAGGCCTGCCGCCTTGTTTGCAATGGCGTGCTTTAACTCTCTGTTTGCGATTTCGCGTTCATTAAAAGTGGGTTCAAATTCTGATTCATCGGGGGATATGTACTTTGCTCCTCCGCGCACCCTTTCTATAAGGCCTTTTTCTTCTAAAAATTCAAGGTCGCGGTGAATGGTCATGAAGCTGACAGTAGAAAACATCTGCGAAAGCTCTTTTACACTAACAGTGTCCTTAGCCTTGATAAATTCAAGCATCTGCTCTCTTCTGAGCGAGTTCATTTTTTCACCTCCGTTTAACATAAAATGATTGAAAATGTTAAATCTAACATATTATAACATTTTTTTAGGTAAAAATCAATAGGAATAATAAGAATATACAAGAAAAATTTTGCAAAAAACTCTTTACAATGAGGGAAAATAGTGATATACTAATAAGGCTTTAACCAAGGCTCAGGGACTAAGCCCATCAGGGAGTTCACCTTCCCCTTGCTTTGATTATTGCAAATATTACAAAATGAGGTGAAAGAAATGCTTCTTAAAGAAGAAAAGAACAGCATCATCGAGAACAACCGTTTGAGTGAAAAGGACACAGGCTCTCCCGAGGTTCAGATCGCCATTCTCACCAAGAGAATCAATGACCTTACCGAGCACCTTAAGGTTCACAAGAATGACCATCACTCAAGAAGAGGTCTGCTTAAGATGGTAGGTAAGAGAAGAAATCTCTTAAACTACCTTATCAAGAAAGACATCGAGCGTTATCGTGCTATCATCGCTAAGCTCGGCATCCGTAAGTAATAGCTTACAAAAGAAAGGCAGGCAAAGCTTATTTGTCTGCCTTTTAGTGCTCTTTTGAGCAAGATTTTTTAAAGTCTATCCGGCGGAAAAGCAGCAGATTTTTAATCTGTGATTAGTATTAAATCGACGGCTTAAACGACCTGTTTAAACCGCGGACTTATTGCTAATCAAGCCTTTCCGCCTGATATATAAAAATTTTTAGGAGGAAGAAAAAATGTTTGAGAATTTTAAAGTTTTTGAAACCGAAATTGCCGGCAGACCCTTTAAGCTTGAAACAGGTAAAATGGCCGGTCTTGCAAACGCCGCCTTTATGGCTTCATACGGCGACACCTGCGTTCTTTGTACAGTAACCGCTTCTTTAAAGCCCAGAGAGGGTGTTGACTTTTTCCCGCTTTCAGTGGATTTTGAAGAGAAAATGTACTCAGTAGGCCGTATCCCCGGCTCATTCCAGAGAAGAGAAGGAAAAGCAAGCGAAAAGGCTATTCTTTCTTCACGCTGCATTGACAGACCCATCCGTCCGCTTTTCCCCAAGGATATGAGAAACGATGTTTCTGTTGTTGCAACAGTTATGTCGGTTGACCCCGACTGCTCTCCCGAAATCACAGCAGCTATCGGCGTTTCCGCCGCTATTGCTGTATCGGATATTCCCTGGGATGGCCCCACCGCTTCTACCAGTGTAGGTCTTGTTGACGGTCAGATCGTAATCAACCCCACACTCGAAGAGCGCGCTAAAACCGACCTCACCCTCACCGTTTCTTCAACTGCTGACCTTGTTGCTATGATCGAGGCAGGCGGTAATGAAATTCCTGATGACCTTATGTTTGACTGCATTATGGCAGGACATGAGGTTAATAAAGAGATTGTTAAGTTTATTCAGTCAATCGTTGATGAGATCGGCAAAGAGAAGTTTGAGTTTGAATCAAGCAATCCCGATCCCGAGATTATGGCAGAGATCGAAGAATTCTGCATTGAGGATGTTAAGAAGGCTCTTGACACCGATGATAAAAACGTCAGAGATGCCGCGCTCCTTCCCATCTATGATGCAGTTCACGAGAAATTTGACGAGCGCTTTGAAGGCAATGAGGCCAAGCTTGACGAGATCATGTATCTTGTTCAGAAGCACGTTGTTCGTGCCTGGCTTAAGGACGAAGGCAAGCGTGTAGATGGTCGTGGTATCGACGATATTCGTCCTCTTGACGCTCAGATTGACCTTCTTCCCAGAGCACACGGCTCTGGTATGTTCACTCGTGGTCAGACACAGGTTCTCTCTGTAGCAACCCTTGCTCCTGTTTCTGAAGCTCAGAAGCTTGACGGCCTTGACGAAGAGGTTAGCAAGCGTTATATCCATCACTACAACTTCCCCTCATATTCTGTTGGCGAAACCAAGCCTTCAAGAGGCCCCGGAAGAAGAGAGATCGGTCACGGTGCGCTTGCAGAGCGTGCTCTTTTACCCGTTATCCCTTCTGTTGAAGAGTTCCCCTATGCAATCCGCGTAGTAAGTGAGGTTCTTTCTTCAAACGGCTCCACCTCGCAGGGCTCAATCTGCGGTTCAACCCTCGCCCTTATGGCTGCCGGTGTTCCCATTAAGGCTCCCGTTGCAGGTATTTCCTGCGGCCTTATCACAGGTGACGACGGCGTTTACGGCGACTTTATGACAATGGTTGATATTCAGGGTCTTGAGGACTTCTACGGCGATATGGACTTTAAGGTAGCAGGTACTCATAAGGGTATCACCGCTATTCAGATGGACCTCAAGGTTCACGGTCTTACTCCCGAGATCATCAAGGAAGCCTTTGCAAAGACCAACAAGGCTCGCAAATACATCCTTGACGATGTAATGCTCAAATGCATTCCTGAATACCGCAAGGAGCTTTCACCCTACGCTCCCAAGATGCTCACCACCGTTATCAGTCCCGATAAGATCGGCGATGTTATCGGTAAGCAGGGCAAGGTTATTCAGACCATACAGGATCAGTGCGAATGCACCATCAACATTGAAGAAGATGGTCATGTATTTGTTTCGGGTATCGATGTTAAGAAGGCACAGTCGGCTATCGACATTATAAATCTTATCGCAAACGACCCCGAGATCGGTGCTATATACAACGGCAAGGTAACAAGACTTATGACATTTGGCGCATTTGTTGAGATTGCTCCCGGAAAAGAAGGCCTCGTTCACATTTCAAAGCTTGCTGAGTCAAGGGTTGAAAAGGTTGAGGACGTTGTTTCGGTTGGCGATCACGTTCTTGTTAAGGTTACCGAAATAGATTCACAGGGAAGAATTAATCTTTCCCGCAAGGATGCCCTTATGGATATCCAGGCAAAAAAGGCTGCCGAAAACAACTAAACTAAATTAAAGGCGGCCAAAAGGCCGCCTTTTGCATTTTAGAAAGGACAAAAAATTATGTGGTTCTGGCTTTCACTTTTAGCGCTTCTTTGCTGGAGCGGTTCTGATATTTTCTCAAAACTCGGCTCTCAGCAAAAGGATAAAAACAGTCACTGGAAGGTAACATTCGCAGTTGGTCTTATAATGGGTGTACACTTTGTTATTACCCTGATTGGCAGTGCCGTTATAAATTCCACCGTTGGAATTGAGGCTCTTGAGGCAACAGCGCTCGGCAAGATACTTGCATCCCTTTTCTACACCGATTTTGTGCTTATGGACTTTGTCCGTTATCTTCCCGTAGCGGCGCTTTACATTTTTGCTATGGTGGTAGGTTACATAAGTCTAAGATACATAGAGCTTTCTATCTCTTCCCCGATTTGTAACTGTTCGGGCGCGCTTGCGTTTGTATTATGCCTTATATTCGGAATTTACTCAATGGAAGATGTAACACCCTTAGTAATTGTAGGCGTAGTTTTAATCACACTCGGCATTGTTGCGCTTGGATTTATTGAAAATTACGAGGACGAAGAAATTAAGGCGGCTCGTCAGGAAAAGGCCAACCGCAAGTATGCCAAGAGCCTGCTTGCATTTCTTCTTCCCATTGCTTATCTTATCATTGACGCGCTTGGCACCGTTGGAGATGAGTTTATTTTCTCGATAGAGGGTCCGACAGGTGACGGTATTATTTCCGACTATGCCGCAAATTCCGCTTTTGAGCTTACATTCTTGCTTGTTGCTGTTTTTGCATTTATCTGGATCAAATTTGTAAAGAAAGACAAGATTTTCTCCGGCAACAAACATCTTTATTTCGGCGGCGCTTGTGAAACAGTAGGTCAGATATTCTATATGGCCGTTATGTTCAGTGACTTTTCCGAGGGTATGGTTATCATTTCGGCTTATTGCGCGCTTTCGGTGCTCTGGAGCCGCATATTCCTTAAAGAAAAGCTTTCCTGGAAGCACTATGCCGCTATTGCTTGTGCATTTGCAGGCATTGTGATGTTAGGCTAAAATATGACAAAGGCAAAAAATAAAGTTCTTTTGGGCACGCTGGCGGCGCTTTTTGCAAATGTGCTGTTTGGTTTTAGCAATATGTTTTCAAAGCTGGCGCTCGAGGTTGCGCACCCGTTTTTTATCCTAACGGTGCGCTTTACTCTAAGCTTTCTTGTTTTAAACCTGCTTGCGCTTTTGCCGCCTTTTAGGTTGAGGCTTAAGGGCAAAAAACTTGTTATGCCGATAATTTTAGGTCTTTGCCAGCCGCTTCTTTATATGATATTTGAGCTTTACGGCATATCGCTTACCTCGTCGGCGGTTTCGGGAGTTATCATCTCGCTTTCGCCTGTGCTTGTGCTCCTTTTTTCAAACCTGTTTTTAGGGGAAAAGCCGAGAGGAGCGCAGTACATTTTTGCATTTCTTTCCTTTGTAGGAGTGGCGGGGATCGCTCTTTTGTCAGACAATTCTGATAAAACCTACTTTTTGGGGATACTGCTCTTAATTTTAGCGGCGGCGCTTGCGGCAGCCTTTAACCTTTTGGGCAGAAAAATAAAGGACGATTTTACACCCTTTGAGCGAACCTACATAACCTTTGGAGTAAGCTTTATAGGTTTTCAGATGGCGCTTCCATTTGTAATGGGCGCAGATTATATTCCTGCGGCAGTAAATGCCTTTTCAAGCACGCAGTTTTGGGGTGCGATAGCCTATCTTTCGATCGGCTCGTCGATAATCGCCTTTCTTTTATATAATTTTGCCGTGTCGCACATTTCGGCAGTTCGTGCATCGTCTTTTTCAAATATAATCACCGTTGTGTCGGTTTTGGCAGGGGTGTTTATCCTCGGCGAGAGCTTTACGCTC
This sequence comes from Oscillospiraceae bacterium, assembly GCA_015066115.1. Lineage (GTDB taxonomy): Bacteria > Bacillota > Clostridia > Oscillospirales > Ruminococcaceae > SIG578. The sequence goes on along the minus strand of SVOZ01000007.1, from coordinate 45,063 downwards.
TGGCAGGTAGTCGGCTGTGCGCTTATAATTGTCGGAGTTTCGGGGGTAAACCTCGCGTATAAAAAATAATAGGAGAATTTTATGCTTAAATTATGTATTTTCGATATGGACGGAACGGTTGTTGACACCATTTCTTCCATTTCATATTTTGCAAACCGCGCTTTAAATCTTTATGGCCTGCCTTCTATCGACAAGGAGCGCTATAAAATCCTTGTGGGAAACGGCGCCAGAGTTTTAGTTGAGAGAATGATAGCCGAGGTTAATGGAAATGCCGAGCAGCTTGAAAAGGTGTACAAGGAGTACAACACCACCTATGACAATGATTTTCTTTATTTAACCGAGGCTTATGAGGGCGTTATCGAGATGCTCTCTGCCCTTAAAGAGATGGGTGTAAAAACTGCGATACTTTCAAATAAGCCCGACGTTACTGCAGGCAAGGTATCCAAGGCGCTTTTTAAAGAGGGACTTATTGATGTTTGCTACGGAGCAAGAGATGGCATCGCCTTAAAGCCCGACCCTGCAGGAGTTTATGATATTTTAGAGGAAATGGGTGCCAAAAAAGAAGAGTGCCTCTACATAGGCGACACCGCTACTGATATTAAAACTGCCAAGAACGCCTCTCTTACCTCGATCGGAGTGCTCTGGGGCTTTCGCTCACGTGCCGAGCTTGAAGGCGCAGGGGCCGACTTTATAATTGAGCACCCATCTGAAATTGTTAAAATAGCAAAAGAATTTAAGTAAAAAAGAGCAGGCTATGCCTGCTCTTTTGCATGTTCTATAAGTGTGTTAAAATCGTTTGGGAGCTTTTCGGAAATTACAGCATCAAGCAGTAATTTAAGAACGGCTCCTATTTCTTTTCCTTTAAAGCCTAACTTTAAAAGGTCGGCGCCCGAAACGGCAAGCTGTGAAAGACAGTAGCATTCGTTGTTCTGCAGAATTTCCTCTGCATAGGCCTGCGCTAAAGCTGTGTCAGCGTTTAAAACGGCTCTTTTTAGGGCAAGCAGTGAAGAAAACTGCTCTTTTCCAAAAATCGATAAAAGACTTTTTATGTCCGCCTTGGTGTTGATCGGCGCATTTAAAAATTCAAGAAGCAGGCAGACCTCTATTTCGGTTTTCTTGTTACACTTAAGGCTTTTAAGGGCCTCTTTTGCATTAGGCTCACCGACAAAACAAAAGAGGGCGGCAAAGCGCAGAGAAAAGTCGCTTTGCAGGCGGCAAAGCGAGCTGACCGCTTTTTTATAATCTGCAGCATTTGTTTTAAGCTGAGGTAAAATAAAACAGATAACCTTGCAAAAATCCAAAAGAACGCCCTCAGCATTTTTTCCGCAAATCAGTTTTTTAAGCTCGCTTAATATGCGTTCTTTTGAAACATAAGAGAGAAGTGGATGGCTTTTTATTATAGAGGCGGCGGTTTTCTCTTCTATGCAAAAGCCGTACACAGAGGCAAAGCGAAGGGCGCGCAAAATGCGAAGTGCGTCTTCATTAAAGCGCTCGTCTGCATCCCCGACACAGCGAAGAAGGCCTTTTTCAAGGTCACTTTTGCCGCCAAAAAGGTCAACTATGCCGCTTCTTTCGTTAAAGGCAAGGGAATTTACCGTGAAATCGCGGCGCTTAAGGTCACCCTCAAGGCTTTTTGAAAAGTTTACAGAGTCGGGTCGGCGATGGTCGCTGTAGCCCTGGTCCTCTCTGAAGGTGGTTATTTCAAGCGGATTGTTATGGATTAAAACCGTAACGGTGCCGTGTGAGATGCCTGTTTCTATAACAGGGTAGGCGCTAAATGCCGCCTTTATTTGCTCGGGCAGGGCAGAAGTTGTTATATCGTAATCAGAAACAGGCTCACCCAAAAGAAAATTACGCACGCATCCGCCCACAACGTAGGCGTCAAAGCCGTTCTGCTCTAAAATTTGGATAGCTTTTTTAACATAATCGGGCAGTTTCACACGCGTCACCTCTTTCCTACATAAAGTATAATTCATTTTAAAGAAAAAGACAACAAAAAAGAAAAAACGCACATCGGGAGGGTGAACCGATGTGCGCCGATGCCCCAAGGGGGCATCATGAAAAAGATCCTTGACACCTTAAACTCTTGCGGTTAAGCTTAAAGTGTAATTTTATTATAATCTTAATCTTTCCAAAATGTGTTAAGCGGATGTGAATATTTTTTTAATTATCGCAAGGAGCGTGCTTGAAAAAAGGCGCAAAAAGGGATATAATTAGAAAAACTAAAGTTTTGGAGAAGAAAATGAGGAAAAGTTTTGTAAAAAGCCTTTGCATTGGCGCGATAATTGCGGCGCTTTACACAGCGCTAACTCTTATTGCCGCGCCTTTAAGCTTTGGCCCTGTTCAGATAAGAATAAGCGAGGCGCTCACAGTTTTGCCGGCGGTTTGCCCTGCGGCAACTGCGGGGCTTACCTTGGGCTGTTTTATTTCAAATATAATTGGATTTATTATGGGAGCAAATCCGCTTGGGGTTATTGATGCCTTTGTCGGAAGCGCGGCAACTCTTTTAGCGGCATTGTGCACCGCCTATATTGGCAAAAAAGTGCACGGTGGCGCGCTTTATGCCTTAGCTCCGCTTCCGCCCGTTGTTTTTAATGCATTGTTTATCGGCGCTGAGCTCACATTTATAGTTTCGGGAAAACCCGATTTTATGGTGTTTATTATAAGCGCGGCTTATATAGCCTTAGGTCAGGCTATCGCCTGCTATCTCGGCGGCAATCTGCTTTTAAAGGGCAGCAGAGGCTATTTTGAAAAATATTTAGGCAAATAAAAAAGGACGGCGCATGCCGTCCTTGCTTTTTACTAATTAAAACAGGGGCAAAATTAGCTTGTTAAAAAGCTCGTAAACAATGGGGATCAAAAGGGCGGGGAGCATATTTCCCGTCTTTATTTTTTTGCCAAACACCTGATTTACTCCGATTCCGAAAATGAGGGCTGAGCCTATGTAAGAAAGGTTTAAAACAAGCTCGTTGCTTAATATGGGAGAGATAAATTCGGCTAAAAGGGTAATGGCGCCTTGATATAAAAGCACCGGGATTGCAGAAAAGAGAACGCCTATTCCCATAGTTGAGGCAACGATTATTGCCATAATGCCGTCGAGCACACTCTTTGCCGCAAGCATAGAAAAATCACCTGTAAGTCCATCCTCAAGCGAGCCTACTATTGCCATTGCGCCGACACAGAAAATAAGGGTGGTGGTAACAAAGCCTTCAACAAAGTTTCCGCCGTCCTTTGCTTTTACGGCGCCTTTAAGCTTTTCGCCGATGCTTTCAAGCCTGTCCTCGATTTTCAAAAGCTCTCCTATGAATGTGCCGAGGATGAGCGAAACTATCATAAGCATTGTGCCGCTCGTTTCAATGGCGCCGCCCTCGGTTATCTTTAAAAGACCTGTTAAAGCGCCGCTTATTCCAACAAACATAACGGCAACGCCGATAGCTTTCATAACCGAATCAAGCAGCTTTTGGTTGAGACCTTTTTTAACAAAAAGACCTATAAAGCCGCCTGCCAAAATTGCGATTACGTTGATTAAAGTTCCAAGTCCGTGCATTTTATCACCTTGTTTTTAAAATTTGTCCTTAAACCATATTTTAGAAACGGTAAAGCTTTTGCCGTTAAGATAAAAGAGGCTGCTGCCTTCCTCAAAATTAAATTTAACATAATATGAGCAGAGCGCCTGATATGGAAAGCCTGCCGCTTTGTCGGCAGCGTAGCTTTTGCCGTACTTTCCGTCGCCCACTATGGCACAGCCGAGGTGCGACAGGGTTGCTCTTATCTGGTGGGTCCTGCCTGTTTTTAAGGTTACTTCCAAAAGGGAGTAGCCTTTTTTTGTTTGGAGCGTTTTGTAAATAGAAATTGCCGTTTTATAATCGGGTTTTTGTTTTTGGCTTACAAGAACTAAGTTTTTGTCGGCAAGCTTTTTAAGATAAAGGGTTACCTCGTCGCTCTTTTTGGGCGGCGCACCATGAACCAAACACAAATATTTTTTCTCGACTCTATGAAGTTTTATTTGCTCATTCATAATACGCAGAGCCTCGGCGTTTTTAGCCGCTATAACAATTCCGCAGGTGTTTCTGTCAATTCGATTGCAAAGAGCCGGCTCAAACGAGGCTTCTTTTTCGGGATCGTATTCCTTTTTGTCGTAAAGATAGCGGATAATTCGGTTTATAAGTGTGTCGCTTCCGCCGCCATCAAAATCGTGAACAGCAATGGAAGCAGGCTTGTTTACAAGCAGGATATTTTCATCCTCGTAAACTACATCAACCTCGCCTTTAACCGAGAGGAAATCAAACTTTGTAGGCTCGGAGGCGAAAAACTCATCGTTTATATAAAGGGAAAGGACTTCGCCCTTTGAAAGGATGTAGCGGCAGTCGGTAACCTTTTTGCCGTTTACCCGAACTCTGCCTTTTCTTATCGACTTGTGAAGGGCAGAAAGCGGCATTTTGCAGAGAGCTTTTGAAAGAAACTTATCAAGCCTCTGATCAGCATCGTTTTTTTCAATTGTGATCTCGCGCACGCTTCTTCCTCCTTTAGTAACAATAAAAATATTTTAGCACAACTGCCTCTTTTCTGCAATAATTTTTCAAGAATTTCCACTATAGGTCATTTTTGTGTATTAAGATTAAATTACAGAAAACGCAGGGAGGCGACGTAACTTGAGCAGTATGACAGAGCTTATAGAGCAGTACAAGGTGCAGATACGCAGGCTGGAAAAGAGGGTGCAGGAGCTTACAAGCGAGCTTTACTGTCTTGACGGCGGTCACCGCGACGAGCTTTACATAAGAATTGCACTTTTAAATCAGGAGATAGATGATATGTGGGATTCTGTCAATATGATGAAGAAATATTAAAGGTGGTGAAAAAATGGCAGAGGCGAGAAAAAACGAAAAAAACGATTTGATTGAAAAAAACAGAGCGCGGGCGCAAAAGCTTATAAAGCTTTATATGAAGGAGCTGTCCCGCCCCGAGAAGCTTGATGAGGCGCCCATAAATCAGATAGCTTCAGCGCTTGGAACGCTTGTTGAAAAATTCGGCAAAGGGCAAAGGGATGAGGGCGCAGGCACAATTATAGTAACCCATAGTGTACCGAGGGCAAAGGACGAGGTGGAAGGAGGTTGAACTACACATTAGACTACACCCCAACAAAAAAGCAGGCGCTTTTTCACGCCTCAAATGCCGACGAGGTGCTGTACGGCGGTGCGGCAGGCGGCGGCAAGAGCCGAGCAATTGTTATGGAGGCGGTGATAGACGCGCTCGAGCACGATGGGATAGACGCCTATATTTTCAGAAGAAGCTATCCCGAGCTTGAGCGAACCCTTATTGCAGAGGCTCTGCGCTGTGTCCCCTCAGAGCTGTACAAGTATTCAAAGATAAGCCACGATATGTGCTTTCACAATGGCTCAACCCTGCATTTTAGATTTTGCCGCAATATGCAGGATGCCTTAAAATATCAAGGCTGTGAGATGCACAGGCTTTACATCGACGAGCTTACCCACTTTACGCAGGAAGTCTACGACTATCTCAAAACGAGATTAAGAGCACCCAAAAGACTTAAGGTAAAACCGAAAATCAGACTTACCACAAATCCCGGCGGAGTGGGGCACGGCTGGGTAAAGGCGCAGTTTATAGACTCTATGCCGCCATTTGAGGTGCAGTCATTTTCGGTTTATTCGCAGGTGCTAGGTCGGCAGTTTAATGTTACAAGGCAGTACATCCCAGCTTATGCAACCGACAATCCGCATCTAAACTCAGAGTACATAATAGAGCTTGAGCAAAAGCCACCGGCGCTCAGAAAGGCTCTGCTCTTAGGAGATTGGAATGTTTTTGAAGGGCAGGTCTTTGCCGAGTTTGTAAATGACCCCAAGCATTACCGCGACAGACTTTTTACTCACGTTATAGACCCCTTTGTTATTCCTGACGATTGGCAGAGATACAGAAGTCTTGACTGGGGCTACAGCAGACCATTTTCTGTCGGCTACTGGGCACAGGACAAGGAAGGGCGGCTTTATCGGTATGCCGAGATTTACGGAAGCGTAAAGGACAGCGCTACAGGCCTTACCTTGCGTGCTAACACGGGAATGAAGATGCCGCCGCATGAGGTGGCAAGCCTTATAAGAAAATACGAGGACAAATACGAAAAGGGCAGGCACATAATAGGCATTGCCGACCCCTCAATTTTCGATGAAAGCCGCGGAAGCGACGGTTGCATTGCCTCAATTTTGGAACGGCAGGGAATTTATTTTGAGGGCGGCGATAATGAGAGAATTGCAGGCAAAATGCAGGTGCATCACAGGCTCAGCTTTGATGAGCGCGGAATTCCAATGATGTACATTTTTAAAACCTGCCGCGATTTTATAAGAACCTTTCCCACCCTCACCTATGATATAAACAGGGTTGAGGACATCAACACCGATGGCGAGGACCACATTTACGACGAAACGCGGTATATGTGTATGTACAAGCCGATTTACCCCGAAAGGCCAAAGGAGAAGGACAAGTCGGGCGGCTTTGATCCGCTTGACCTCTTTTCACGGCCAAAGGTTACAAACCCTTATGCATTTTAAAAAAGGAGAAATGATATGGAAAAGACAGTTAATTTTGCAGGACATCAGATCACGGTAAAAAAACAGAGCGCACCGCCTCTTTCAAAAGAGGAAGTCAGACAAATGCTAAATGCCTTTGAAAGCTATAGGCGCGCAAAGGAAAAAACCGACAGAACGGTTATCGAAAACGAAAACTGGTTTAAAGGCGACCATTGGAAGTACATAATCGGCGAGGATAAGAGCAGCTTTGCGCACAGACCGGCAGGTTCTTATCTTTTAAACGGCATCTGGCACAGACACGCCGAGGCAATGGACAACTATCCTCAGCCGCTCATTTTGGAGCGCGAGGAGGGCGACAGACAAAAGGCGCAGGAGCTTTCCAAGGTGTTGCCGCTTGTTTTGGAAAAGAGCGGATTTCAATCGGTTTATTCGGATATATGGTGGTACAAGCTCAAGCAGGGAAGCGGTATTTACGGTGTTTTCTGGGATAACAGCTTAGAAAATGGGCTCGGTGATGTTTCAATTAAGAAAATTGATCTTTTGAGGTTTTACAGCCAGCCTTATATTGAGGATATTCAGGACAGCAAGTACATTTTTGTAATTTCACTTTGCGATTTAGAAGAGGCAAGGCGCCGCTATCCCGATGCCGATCTTAAGGATAGTGGCGGAGAAATGAGCCTTAAAAGCTATTTCGGAACGCAGGATCTAAAGGGCAGGGTCTGTATAATCGACTGCTATGAAAAGGTGCAAAACCAAAACGGCAGAACGGTGGTTCACTTAACAAAGCTCATCGGCGACAAGGCGGTTTATTCCACCAAAACAGATGAAAATCTTTGCGACAGAGGCATTTATGACCACGGAATGTACCCCTTTGTAATTGACAGATTTATTCCTGTTGAGGGCTCGCCTTTTGGAATGGGAATGATCGATGTCGGCAAAAATGCCCAGGCACAAATCGACAAGCTTGAGTATCTTATCGAGCGCAACGCCCTTATCTCATCAAGACCGAGATTTCTTATTAAGCGCGACGGCGGAATTGACCCAGAAAAGCTTTCTGACCTTTCGGTTGACTTTATCGAGTGTGACCGCAATGTTGATGATAGCAGTGTCCGTCCGCTTCAGGCAGCTCCCCTGCCCAGCACGGTCCTTACCTGCAGGGAAAACAAAATAAGCGAGCTTAAGGAGATAATCGGAAACAGGGATTTCTCGCAAGGCGACACAGCAAGAGGTGTTACAGCCTATGCCGCCATCTCGGCGCTTCAGCAGGCAGGAAGCAAACTCACAAGAGATGCTATAACCACTTCTTACAGAGCCTTTTCCGATGTAATTTATATGGTGATCGAGCTTATTTCCCAGTTTTACACAGAAAAACGCAGTTTCCGCATAATAGGCGATAACGGCAAGGTAAGCTATCTTGCTGTAAAATCAAACGGCGGAGAGGATTTTTCTGCGGCTGTGTTTGATATTGAGGTGTCGGCTCAGAAGAAAAATATGTTCGATGCGCTTTCACACAATGAGTTTGTTTTGGAGCTGTTTAAAAACGGAGCCTTTAATAAAGAAAACAGCAGTGCGGCAATCGCGGCGGTAAACGCTATGGTTATCGACAATAAGCAGAGTATAATCAGCTCTATAAAAGAGGCAGAAAGGGAAAATGACAATGCAGGAAAATAACACTTTAAATATAGAAGATCTCACTCAGGATACAGATATCTGCTCTGATGCTGAGGGGACGCCCAAGGCGGCAGAGAACGAGGAGATCTATCGTGTTTTTAAAACAAAGGAGGAATTTCAGCAGTGCATTGATAAGGCGCTGGGGAAAAGGCTTTCAAAGGCGAGACAGCAGAGTCAGGAGCTTGAAGAGATGAAAGAAACACTAAACGGTGTTTTTGAAAAGCTTGGAGTTGAATCTGTTTCGCAGCTTGTAGAGCTTGCTTCTTTGAAAAACATGCAACAAAATTCGAGCGAGGCAGATGATGCATCGCTTGCAGAGGCTCTTAGTAGTGAGCTTGAAAAACTTGCCGAAACCGAGGGCGGTTTTTACGGCACCGAGCAGGCTAAAGGCTTGCTTGCCGACAAGCGCCTTATCTCGCTTGTCAAAAACGGATTTGCGGTTAAGGATGCAGTTGATGCCCTTAATATGCCTGCACTTTTAGAAGCGCAGGCGCAAGAGGAGCGTGAGCAGGTTATCCGCGAGATCCGACTAAGAGGGTTAAGGCCGCAGGAAGACGCCGTATCCGGATACGGAAGCTTTTCTATGACGCTTGACCCAAAAAATCTAAGTGATGCGCAACGCGCGGATATTAAAGAAAGGGTAAGGCGCGGAGAGCGAATTACCTTTTAAAAAAGGAGATTTGAAATTATGTCAGAGCTTAACACAAACACAACCATTCAAACAGGAGAGGGACAGGAGATAAGCAGCGTTGAAATGAAAGCATATTACGACACCGAGCTTATCAGAAATGCTGAGCCTCTCTTAATTCACGACCGTTTCGGTCAAAAGAGGTTTATTCCCAAAAATGGCGGTAAAACCATCGAATTTCGCCGTTTAAATCCCTTCCCCAAGGCAAGTAAGCCTCTTGTTGAGGGTGTAACCCCCGACGGCAAAAAGCTTGACTGGTCAAAGCTTTCAGCAACTGTTAATCAGTATGGCGACTATGTAACCATTTCTGATATGCTTGACCTCACCGCTGTTGATAACAACATCCTTGAGGCAACCGTTATCTTAGGTGACCAGGCAGGCAGAACCCTTGACACCGTTACAAGAGAGGTTATCAATGCCGGAACAAACGTTCAGTACGGCGAAGGTAACGTTAAACACCGTTATGAGCTGAGCTCTTCCAATACAATATCAGTTTCGGCTGTTAAAAAGGCTATTAACACCCTTAAAAAAGGTGGAGCTAAGAAGATTGACGGCAGTTACATTGCCATCATTCACTCGGATGTAGCCTATGACCTTATGAACGATTACGAGTGGCAGAGCGTTAAGGAGTACAATCCTGAAAACTGGTATGAGGGAGAGATTGGAAGAATTTACGGCTGTCGATTTATTGAAACCAATGAGGCAAAGGTTTTTAAGGGCGAGGATCTTATTGAATCAAGCAGAAACCTTACAGTAAGCAGCATAGACAGCGAAAACAGCACCATTTTAACTATTCAGCAGGATATTACCGAAAATGACGCTGTTAACCTTGTTGGAAGAAAGATTCAGCGCGGCGGCGGTGTTGCCACTATTGTTGCCGCAAATGCTGCTGATAACACCATCACCATTGACAAAAATGCTGCGGCGATCGACATATCGTTATATTCCGAGCTTTGTCCCGGAGAGGGTGGTTATGAAGGCTGTCCTGTTTACTCAACACTCTTTATTGGTGCCGATGCCTACGGCGTAACCGAGGTTGAGGGTGGCGGCCTTAAGACTATTATTAAGCAGCTTGGCTCAGCGGGTTCGGGAGATCCCCTTGACCAGAGAGCAACTGTTGGCTGGAAGGCAGTCAAAACTGCGGCTATTCTTTCCCAGCCCTTTATGGTAAGACTTGAAACTGCAAGCTCATTAAATAACAATTATTGATTATAAAAAAGAGGACGCGGATTATTTCCGCGTCCCTTACCTGAAAGGATGTATAAAATGAAAAAAGAAAATAATAAGCCTCAGACCAATAAGGTTAAAATCAAGCTTTTCTATGACGGACAGAGATACACCGATGATGTTACGGTTATTGTAAACGGTGAGGTTTTTATTATAAAGCGCGGCGTTGAGGTTGAGGTTCCCGATTATGTTAAGAGCGCACTTGACAACGCCGCGGCACAGGAGAGAGCTGCCCAGAAATACATTGAATTTATGCAGGGCTGAGATAAAAAGGAGCGAATGCTATGAAATATGCACACGATGTGATAACAAAGCTTAAAGACGAGTATGATTGCAGGCTCGGCGAGGAGCAGATCATAAGCATTATTAATGCCCTTGAGAAGAGGGTTGCTTTGGAAATTCTCAGAAATACCGAGGTTTTGTTTTACGATTTAAAAGAAGGGCAAACTGTGGTAGACCTTGATTTTTACGCAAGAAACATTGTCAATGTTTACCTAAACGACACAAAGCTTAAGCTTTCTGGCGCTCTGCAGGATAAAGGTTATCATACAAAGGATAAACAGCTTATTCTTGATTTTAACAACCCTTCCGGCACCCTTAAGATAGAGCATATCGCAATTCCCGCGCCACACACAATGCTTAACTATAAAATGAAAATTTTGCTGCTTGGCGAGGAGCACGATGAAGTATATCTTTATCATGTTTTGTCAAGAGAGGCACTTATGGATAACGATATAGACCGCCTTAATAATTTCAGTCTGCTTTATGCCGAGGCGATAAATTCCCTTAAAAAAGAGGTGGAGGAAAATCGCAGGGCAGGCATGGCTTTTGATATAAATTCTCAGAGATTTAAAAAGGTTTGGTAGGGGGGTGAAAAGATGCTTGTTTATCCTAAACTAAATCCGCTGTCTTTAAAGGAAATAAACATAACCGAGTTTACGGGCATTGACAAAAGGTGGAATGCCGATGAAAAGACCCTCTTTCACAGTCAAAATATCTCTGCCTTTGCGCTGCCCGCGCTTGTCACAAGAAATGGCAGAAAAAAGGTCTTTTCTGCCCCGTCGGGTGAAAGAATAACGGGCATTTTCAGCTTTGATAAAGCCTATGTTACAACTGTGCTTGCAGGGGTAACTCGGCTTTACAGCGGCGACGATCTATCCTCGCTTTCGCTTATCTACAAGGCGGGCACAGAGGATACTGCGACCTCGCTTATCTGCAAGGCCGGCGGAAATATCTGCCTGTTTAATACGAGGCATGAGGGCGAAGGCAGTAATATGCTTGTTGCCCATAATGGTGATTTTACTCAGACAGAGAGAGTAAGCACACCGCATTTTAACGATGCCGTGATCTATAAAAATCGCCTGTTTGGTTGCGGAAGATGGAGGATTTTTGCTTCGGCCTATAACGAGATAACAAACTGGAATATGAATGAGGAGCGCATAGATATAGAGGCAAGAGCTTTTGAAAAGAGTATAAAATGCGAATCGGATTTTACGGCCTGTACAACTTACAAAGGTCACGCCCTCTTTTTTACTGCTGATGAGCTTTACAAGCTAGGCGGAAAGGACAACTCCAATTTTGAGCTTGTCAAAATCGCAAATTACGGCTGTGTAAACAGAGGTGCGCTTTGCGAGTCGGGCGGAATCCTTTATTTTGTTTCAAAGGACGGAATAGTCGGCTATGACGGAAGCAGGGTCTGGCTTGCGCTTGATAAGCTGTGCGGCAAGGAAACCGACAGCACAAAAACCATTCTCTGCGGCAAAGGCAAAGGTCTGTATCTTAACACCACAACTCAGGACGGAAGCTGTCTTTACGGCTTTAACACCGAGGCCGAGGGATATGTCAGAGAGGATGATTTTGCAGGTAGCTGCGCCGTAAGGCATAACGGAAATGTGTTTTTTGCGGACAACACAGATATTTACAAGTTTGACGTGCTTTATAGCGAGGATGCAGAAGGCAACGATGTAAGAAATCTTGAGTGGCAGGTAATAACTCAGGATATATGTGATTTTCTGCCGCGGAATAAACGCAGCTCAAAGCTTGAAATAGGCGCCTATATGCCATTTGACAATCTGATCGAGGTTTTTGTAAGCTATGACGGCGGCGATTACGAGATAACCCACACCATTTCGGGCGTTGGATATAAGGATGTGTGCATTCCGCTTACGCGCGCAAATTACAACAGTGTCAGGTTTAAGCTCGGCGGCTTGGGAGAGGCTCAGATCTATTATATGAGGTTTGCTTGCAATGTAGGGACAGAGGAAAAATAAAGGAGAATAATTTATGAAGCAGCAGAAGAATTTATGCGGCAGAGGGCAGGCGAAGGAATATGGAAATACACGAAAGACTTGCTAAGCTTGAGGCCGACGAAAAGAATATTTTTCATCAGCTTTCAGAGATCAAGGATGAGGTCAAGGATATCCGACGCCTAACTCTTGCCGTTGAAAAAATTGCTGTCAAAACAGAGTCGATAGACAGTAAGGTGGATGATATGGGAGCAAGGATCTCGGCGGTTGAGAGCGAGCCTTCCGATAGCTTTAGACACTATAAAAGGCTTATTGTCGGTGCGGTTATATCCGCGGCAATAAGCTCGGTGGTCGTTGCGATTCTCGCGCTCATAATGCGAACATGATGCGCGTAAAATTAAAAGAATTTTTCTAAGGAGGAAAATAAAATGGACTTTTCTATGGTGCTTGTGATGTCGGTGCTCACAGAGGGAGTTATTACATATGCAAAAACCTGGGTGGTCGACAGAAAAATAAAGTGGCAGATGGTTGCTGCGGTGGTTGTAAGTATTATAATCTGCTTTGCTTACGGGCTTGATATTCCCGCTCTTGTAGGGCTAAATAGCGGAATCCCCTTTTTAGGAAATGTTTTAACGGGAATTTTGATCTCGCGAGGAAGTAATTATATTTACGACCTTATAAAAACCATAAAGACAAAAAAAGCTGATGGGAACAGCTCGGAAGACAAAGAGGTGAAAATTTGATGGCGGCTTATGTTACAAACCTTCCGGTAAACGGAAAATTCAATGTTACTGCAGTTTTCGGAGAAGAGGGGAGCCTTTGGAAAAACGGACACAAGGGAATTGATATAACGGCGGATGAACGCGCCCTTTATTCTGTTTGTGACGGCGAGGTAAGCTATGTCGGCTACGATGCAAACGGCTGGGGCAGATATGTTTCGATAAAGCCCGCCGGCTTTGAGCGAATTCGCATTATCCTTTGCCATCTTGTAAATAATAGTGCAAAGGTTAAAAAGGGCGACAAGGTTTCAAGAACTACCAAAATCGGAACTATGGGGACAACCGGCAACTCAACAGGGGTTCACGTGCATGTTGAAATGAGAGTTGACAACACGGCAGTTGACCCAACACCCTATTTAAAGCTGAGCAATAACAAGGCGGCAGGGCTCATTGACACCGATTACAAGGTTGATGCAAAAACTCAATCAGCACTTCTTACAGAAATTTTAAACAGCTTTGATAACAAAATGGCGCAGTCTAATGTGGCAGAGCTTGAAAGCCTTAAAACACAGCTTGAATTTTACAAAACAAAACTTGCTCAGGCAGAATCAAAAATTGAAAATGCAAAAAGATCGCTTGCATAAATGCAAAAGAAAAAACTAAAGGCTTCCGAATTTTAAAATTCGGAAGCCTTTTTATTTTAATCTAAAAAGTCGCGAAGCTTTTTGCTTCTGCCGGGGTGGCGCAGCTTTCTTAATGCCTTTGCCTCTATCTGACGAATTCTCTCACGGGTAACGTTAAATTCCTTACCAACCTCTTCGAGAGTTCTCTGTCTTCCGTCTTCAAGACCGAATCTAAGGCGCAAAACCTTTTCCTCTCTAGGAGTTAAGGTCGAGAGCACCTTTGAGATCTGCTCTTTTAAAAGGGTGTAGGAAGCGGCCTCTGCGGGAGCGGGAGCGTCGTCGTCGGGGATAAAGTCGCCCAGATGGCTGTCCTCCTCCTCGCCGATTGGGGTTTCAAGAGAAACAGGCTCCTGAGAAACGCGCATGATTTCGCTGACCTTTTCAACAGGCATATCGATTTCGCGAGCAATTTCCTCTGATGTGGGCTCGTGGCCATTCTTATGTAAGAGCTGGCTGGAAACCTTTTTAACCTTATTGATTGTTTCTACCATATGAACAGGAATTCTTATGGTTCTTGCCTGATCGGCAATGGCACGGGTGATGGACTGTCTTATCCACCAGGTCGCATAGGTTGAAAATTTAAAACCTTTGGTGTAGTCAAATTTTTCAACGGCCTTTATAAGACCCAAATTTCCCTCTTGAATGAGGTCTAAAAACTGCATTCCTCTGCCGACATATCTCTTTGCAATGCTTACAACAAGACGAAGGTTGGCTTCAGAAAGCCTTTTTGCCGCATCCTGATCGCCTTGAGCCATTTTTTCGGAAAGGGCCAGCTCTTCCTCGGTTGAAAGCAGAGGAACTCTGCCGATCTCCTTAAGATAAACCTTAACAGGATCATCGACGTTTAAGGTTTCGGAGGAGTCATCAGATTCGGTGAGCCCTTCGATGTTCATAGACTCTAAATCGGTGTCAAGGTCAAGCTCCATATCCTCAATTATCTTGATGTTAGAGCCTTCGATCTTTTCATAAAGGCGGTCAACCTGTTCGACATCAAAATCAAACTCTTCAAGCAGGTCGTTTATCTGCTTGGTGGTAAGCTCGCCTTTCTGTTTGCCGATTTCAATAAGGTCGTTTATCAGCTTTGATTTGTCTTGTGCTGCCATTTTTTACTTCTCCTCTATTTTTTCTCTTTTCCGAGTTTTTCGATGAGGTCTTTAAGGCTCTCATCATCCATTTGCTTTAGGTTTTCTTTAGAGAGCATTTGCTTCTGCTTTTCGCTCCTAAGTGAAGAGACAAGCTCTGAAAACTGCTCCTTTGTGTTGATGTAGCTTCCGTCGCGGGTGATAACCGAAGCAAGACGCGACATTTCGTCGGCGCTAAGCTCTCCCGAAAGCGATAATAGGTCAAGCTCAAGGTTTCTTTCTGATGCAGAGAGAACTATTTTGAACATCTTTTTTCCCCAGTCGGTTACAAAATCGTCTTGCGTAACCGCCTCTTTTTTAAGCACCGCAAAAAAATCGGGATGCCCAAAAAGCGAGCCTAAAAGCCACTCCTCGCAAACCGCCGCAGAAAGCATTTTTCGCTTTTGCGGATTTACATTATCCCTAAGTCCGCTTTGAACCGAAAGACTTTGGCGCTCCTTGCGCTTTTCGTAATTTTTGTGCTGACGGATAATGTTGTTTACAGCCTGTGAAACTGCCTGCGAAGAAACCGAAAGACGAGAGCTTATCCTTGAAATGTAAACGTCCCGCTCGATTGCATTACTAATGCCTGCAAGGATTTTTGAGGCGTCTTTAAGCGCCTGCACCTTGCCTGAGTCGGTGTCGGTGTCGTACTTTTTAAGGATAGCGTCAAGCTCGTTTTCAACCGCGCTGACACTTGAGGATAAAAGAAGCTCAAACCGCTTGCTTCCGTATTTTTTTATATATTCATCGGGGTCCTTTGCCCCTTGAATTTTTATTATTTTGGTGGCGATTCCTGCGCTGTCAAGTAACGCAAAACTTCGTTTTGCCGCCTTTTGACCTGCTTCGTCAGAGTCGGTCGCGATAATGACTTCGGGAACATATTTCGCCATTATCTGCACCTGGTTTTCTGTAAGGGCTGTGCCAAGTGGGGCAACAGCGTTGTCAAAGCCTGCCTGGTGAAGCGAGATAACATCCATATAACCCTCGCAGAGAATAAATGACCTGTCCTTTCCGCTTTTGGAAAGTGCGTCGCTGTATGCCGAGGATTTTGCGTAATTTAATGCATAGAGGTTTCTGTTTTTGACAAAAACCGCCGTTTCGGGTGAGTTAATATATTTAGGGCCGTTGTCGTCCTTTGATAGCTTTCTGCCGCCAAAGGCGATAACATTTCCCCTAAGGTCAATTATAGGGAACATAAGGCGGTTTCTGAAAAAGTCGATAAACTTTCCGTTTCGGGTTTTGATAGCAACGCTCGCCGCCGCCATCTCAGCGTCCGAAAAGCCTTTGCCGCGCAAATGCCTTATAAGGCTGTCCCAGCTGTCAGGGGCGTAGCCTAAGCCAAATCGGGTAACGGTCTTTTGTAGGAGTCCGCGCTCTAAAATGTATCTTCTTGCATTAGCTCCCTTTCCGGAGAGAAGCGCCGCGTGGAAAAATCGAGCGGTTTCGCGGTTTATTTCTAAAATTCGGTTTTTAAGCCGCGCCTGAGAATCGTCAACCTCAGCTTCGGGAAGCGCAAGCCCCACCTTTTCGGCCAAAAACGCAACAGCCTCGGGATAAGAGAGGTTTTCTGCCTTCATAATAAAGGTTATAACATCGCCGCCTGTGCTGCAGCCAAAGCAGTAAAAAAGCTGCTTGTCAGTTGAAACCGAAAAGGACGGCGTTTTTTCGTTGTGAAAGGGGCAAAGGCCTGTAAGCCGCCTGCCCTGCTTTTTTAAAACTACGTATTGGGAAATAATAGACTCTATGTCACAGCGCATTCTCAGCTCGTTTAAAAATTCGTCTGAAAGCCTCATAATTTCCCTCCTTTGTAGTTTAGAGAACCGACCAGGATTTCGGAATAACAAGCTCCTCGTAAAATCTGATGGCATAGGTGTCGCTCATGCCTGCGATATAATCGCAAACTGCGCGTTCAAGTCCCTCTGCCTCTATTATTCCGTTATACTGCTCGGGCATCTTTTCGGGGTGCGCCATAAAATACATATAGAGATATTTGACAATATTCATTGCCTTGCCTTCTTCACTCTTTGCAATGGGATTTGAATAAACCGTTTCGTACATATATGTGTGAAGAATATCAAAGCATTCCCTTATTTCGCCGGGCATTTTTATGCTTCTGCTCTCATCGTTTACGATGGCGGATATAAGGGTCGAAATTCTCTTTGATGTGGTGTCTCCGAGAATTTTTATCGGCTTTTCGGGAAGATCCTTTGCCGTTATTATCTCTGCGTGTATCGCATCGTCAATATCGTGGTTTATATATGCGATCTTGTCGGCAATTTCGATAATTCTGCCTTCAAGCGTGCCTGCAACGGCGTTTGTGTGGCAGAGGATAGCATCGGCAACCTCAAAGGTAAGGTTTAAGCCCTTGCCGTTCTTTTCAAGCCTCTGAGCTGTGCGAACACTCTGCTCATAGTGACGAAAACCGCAGGATGAGATCTGATTTAAAGCCCTTTCGCCAGCGTGACCGAATGGGGTGTGACCCAAATCGTGTCCCAGCGCAGCGGCCTCTGTAAGATCCTCATTAAGCCTCATTGCGCGCGCAATGCTTCGGGCAATTTGCGCAACCTCAAGGGTGTGGGTAAGCCTTGTGCGGTAATGATCGCCTTCAGGCGAAAGAAAAACCTGAGTTTTGTGCTTTAGCCTTCTGAATGCCTTGCAGTGAATTATCCTGTCTCTGTCGCGCTGAAAACAGGTTCTCGACTCGCAGGGCTCCTCAAAAACCTCTCTGCCGCGACTGTTTTTTGCAAGACAGGCGTCGGGGGCTAAATATTTAACCTCAAGATCTTCTGTAAGCTCTCTGATGTTCATAAGATCCCACCTTTTGTTTAAAAAATAGTGTCAATTTTTATTATGCGCAAATTTCGGCAAAAACACTCCTTTGCCGAAATAATGCTTAAACTATCCCAATATTAAAGTTTAACATAAAAAAACCTAAATGTCAAAGAATAACTCATCTTTTTTCTCTATTTTGATGGCGGCGGCTGTAAGATCGATAAGCTCTGCGGTAAATCTTTCGGTTTCTGCTTTGGGAACAAAAACAGTAAGCCTCACTGTTTCGGAAAAATCGCTGTCAACAAGTGCGCAGTTTTTTTCAGCCAAAAAGGGTGAAACCCTGCCGTAAAGATTATAGGGAAGAGAAAGCTCTAAAAGGTCTCCCCAGGTGCGGGTTATGACCTTTGCGCCTAAAACGGCATCAGCGGCAGCTTTTGAATAGGCTCTTGTAAGGCCGCCCGTTCCGAGAAGTACTCCGCCAAAGTATCGCACAGTTGCGATGGCAACGTTATATAGCTCTTTATGTAAAATAACATCGAGCGTGGGCATTCCGGCAGTTCCCTGCGGTTCGCCTGCATCGCTGTATCTCTTTGTTTGTCCGTCAAGAAGGCTGTATGCATAAACTACGTGCCGCGCCTGTGGGTGCATAGCGCAAACTTCAGAGATAAAATCGGTTGCCTCTTTTTCGCTTGTAACAGGGGCAATATAGGAGATAAATCGGCTTTTTTTCTCTACAAACTCCGAGTCCGCCTTCTCCAAAACGGTCTTGTAATCCTGCATAGTATAACCTCCTTTGTCCTAAAATAAAATGACCAAAAAGGGCCGTCTTAATAAAGACAGCCCTTTTTTGTGATCGTAACCTTATTTGTCCATGCCGAAACGCTTCTTAAATCTGTCAACGCGTCCGCCGGTGTCAACGAGCTTCTGTCTTCCGGTGAAGAAGGGGTGACACTTGGAACAAATTTCAACACGGATCTCATCAGCTGTAGACTTTGTTTCGAAAGTAGCGCCGCAAGCGCACTTAACAGTAACGGTCTTGTAGTTAGGATGGATATCCTTTTTCATTATGATTTCACCTCTTTGTAAGTTTTGCGGTCTTTCTGTTTCTGACGAGGCAAGCTGTGACCTGCCCCTAAACATACCCCGCGTAAGTGGTTTCCTGCCGATAGCATAAGATTTTGCTCATGCGTGCATAGCAAGAGATATTATAACACAGCATTTTAAATAATGCAACACTTTTTTAAAAA
Source organism: Oscillospiraceae bacterium (assembly GCA_015066115.1). Lineage (GTDB taxonomy): Bacteria > Bacillota > Clostridia > Oscillospirales > Ruminococcaceae > SIG578. The sequence goes on along the minus strand of SVOZ01000007.1, from coordinate 26,147 downwards.
GATTTTTAAGAGCCTATCTTTCTTCTCTGAAATAGGCAAGGCCCAAGCTTGCAGGAGGCTGATTTTCCTTCTTGTTCCTGATGCTTGTGAAGATAAGAACAACAATGGTAACGATATAAGGAAGCATTTTAAACAGCTCCTTGTCGGCAAAGCCGACACCTGTGATGTAGCTGCTTGCAATGTAGAGCGCTCCGAAAACTATCGATCCTAAGATTGCAAGATTAGGCTTCCAAACTGTAAAGATAACAAGGGCGATGGAGAGCCAGCCGAATGCATCAATGCAGTATTCCCAGTTGCCGTTTAGGTAATCCATAATAAAGGTAAGTCCGCCGAGACCCGAAATTCCGCAGCCTATGCAGGTTGCAAGATAACGGTAGAGCGAAACATTTATTCCTGCGGCATCGGCAGTTGCAGGGTTTTCGCCGACAGAGCGTAGATTAAGGCCAACCCTTGTTTTTGAAAGCACAAAGGATGAAATGAGCGCAATGGCAATGGCGAGGTAAATCATAATTCCGTGAGAGAAGAAAAGCTCTCCGATAAAGCCGAGGTCCTCTGCAAAGGGGAGAGAAGCGGTGAAATATTTGCTTGCTCTGCCAAATGAGGTGCCTGCTTTGGCTATCATAAAGTCGGAAATTCCAACGCCGAGGGTTGTAAGAGCAAGACCGGTAACATTCTGGTTTGCTCTTAAGGTAACGGTAAGGAAACTAAAAAGCAGTCCCATCAATGCGCCACCAATAAAGGTTGCAACAACGGCGATAACAATGGCTAAAACGGGGGAAGCATAAAGACCTGCCTGCTTGAGATACAGATATTCAGCAAAGCAGCCGCAGGAGGCTCCCACGCACATAACGCCGGGGGTACCGAGGTTTAGGTGCCCCGATTTTTCGGTGATGATCTCGCCTGTTGAACCAAAGAGAAAGACCATACCGAGTCTTATTGCACTAACAAGAAAGGCTAACATTTATGCATTCTCCTTTCCGTTTTTAGAAACAACGATTTTGTAGTTTAAGAAAAACTCACAACCGATTATAAAGAATAGGATAATTCCCGTAACAATATCGCTGATTGCCTGAGGAAGTCTGAAATCGGTGGAAACCTGCTGTGAGCCCTTCTGTAAGAAAACTATCAGAAAGCTTGTAAACACCATAAAAATGGGGTTAAACTTAGCAAGCCAGGAAACCATAATTGCAGTAAAGCCTCTGCCGCCTGCGGTTTCGGTGTTGATGGTGTGGTTTGTGCCGCCAACAAGCAGTAAACCTGCAATTCCGCAAAGAGCGCCCGAAACGATAAGGGTTCTGATAACGACCTTTTTAACATTGATGCCGATGTAGTTTGCGGTGTTCTCGCTTTCACCAACAACAGCGATCTCGTATCCCTGCTTGGTGTATTTTAGGTAGATGTAAACAACAACAGTCAAAACAGCGACAATTATTATATTAAGAAGATACTGATGTCCGAATAAAACAGGAAGACCAAACTGCGGCATAGGCGAGAGAACGCCCGAGCCTGTTTTAACAAAGGTTTTGAGGAAGTATGAAACAAGCTGAATCGCAACATAGTTCATCATAAGTGTAAAGAGGGTTTCGTTTGTGTTCCAGTAAGCCTTGCAGATTGCAGGGAGCACCGCCCATATAATGCTTGCCAAAATTGAGGCGGCAATCATAATTACAAGAAGTAAGGGAAGGGGAAGCTTGTCCCCTAAAAACATCATAACGGTAACGGTAGCAAGTCCGCCCATAAGCACCTGGCCTTCTGCGCCGCAGTTCCAGAACTTCATTTTAAATGCAGGAGTAACTGCAAGGGATATACATAAAAGAATTGCAATGTCCTGCAGTAAGCTCCAGATGCGGATGTCCATTCCGAAAGCGCCGTCGAGCATAGATGCGTAAACGGCGAGCGGATTTTTGTCGGTCAGCAGGGTGATGATCACGCCTGCAACAACAAGCGCTAAAACAATGGCGGCGGCGCGAATTGCAAGACCCTTGTACCAAGGGAGAGGATCGCGCTTAACAATGTGGAAGGAAAGAGCTTTTTTCTGTTTTGTGCTTTGCATTATTTTTCCTCTCCTTTCCCTTTTGTCATAAGCAGACCGATCTCTTCTTTTGTGGCAGTCCTTGCGTCAACAATTCCTGTTACACAGCCTGAACCGATAACCAAAATTCTGTCGCAAAGCTCCAAAAGAACATCAAGGTCCTCGCCAACAAAGATAACGGCAACGCCGCGCTCCTTTTGCTGATTTAAAAGATTATAGATGGTGTAAGATGAGTTTATGTCAAGGCCTCTTACGGGATAAGCCGCCATAAGCACTGTGGGAGCGGCGGCGATCTCTCTGCCAACTAAAACCTTTTGAACGTTACCTCCCGAAAGCCGTCTTACAGGGGTTTCAGAACCCGGCGTTACGACCTCAAGCTCGGAAATAATTTTCTCTGCAAGGTCGTGCGGACCTTTGCGCTCTAAGAACATAGATCTGCCCTTGCGGTAACTTCTGAGCATCATGTTATCGGTGATGCCCATGTTTCCGACAAGGCCCATTCCAAGCCTGTCCTCAGGAACAAATGAAAGGCGGACGCCCAGCTCTCTTATCTGCAGGGGAGTCTTGTCCCTTAAATTGTCGTGAGTGCCTGTTTTTGGGTTGTTGTAAATGATTTTTCCGCTGTCGATGTGCTGAAGGCCTGCGATAGCCTCTAAGAGCTCTCGCTGTCCCGAGCCTGCAATGCCTGCAATGCCGAGAATCTCGCCGCTCTTTGCTGTAAACGAAACCGAGTTAAGAAGCCCAACTCCCTCACGGCTTATGCAGTTAATATTTTCAACGCAGAGCCTGTCCTCGCAGTTTTTAGGCTCACTTCTATGTATATTAAGCGAGATCTTTTTGCCGACCATCATTTCGGTAAGCTCGCTCTCGTTTGTATCCGCGGTAGTTACCGTTCCGATGTATTCGCCCTTTCTGAGAACCGAAACTCTGTCCGAAAGCGAAAGAACCTCGTGCAATTTGTGGGTGATTATTATGATAGACTTTCCGTCATCGCGCATTCGGCGAAGTACAGCAAAAAGCTTCTGCGTTTCCTGAGGAGTTAAAACGGCGGTGGGCTCGTCAAGAATCAAAATGTCAGCGCCACGGTAAAGAACCTTGATTATTTCAACAGTCTGCTTTTCCGAAACCGACATTTCGTGAATCTTCTTCATCGGGTCAATGTCAAAGCCGTATTTATGGCTTATCTCTTCAACCTTTTTTGCCGCCTCTTTGATCTTGAATTTTTCTTTCCCTTTAAGACCCAAAATAATATTTTCGGTGGCCGAAAAAACATCAACAAGCTTAAAGTGTTGATGGATCATACCGATTTTGTGATCAAAGGCATCCTTGGGCGAGCGGATAACGACCTCTTTGCCTTCAATGAATATCTGTCCGCTGTCGGGAAAATAAATTCCCGAGATCATATTCATAAGGGTGGTTTTGCCGCTTCCGTTTTCGCCGAGAATTGAAAGAATCTCCCCGTGATTAACAGAAAGACAAACATCTCGGTTGGCAACAACATTGCCGAAGGTTTTGGTAATGTTTTTAAGCTCTATCGCTGCATTTGCCAAAGCTTTTTCCTCCTAAAAATTTTTTAAGCCTTAAAAAATCCTGCCTTTACAGATAGAAATTTTTAAACCTTAAAAAAGAGATTAGGGCGGGGCAGATTGGTGCCCCGCCCGCTTTAAATGTTTAAATTAGAACTTCTCATTAAGACGTGTGATTCCGTCAACCTTAAGATCAAAGTAAGGAGCTGAACGGTCAGAAGACTCTGCAAACTCGCCGTTCTTGATAGCCTCGGTGTCGGGCTTGTAGTCGCCCATGTCGTCAACGTCAGCGGAGTAGGTGGTAACCTCTTTGCCTTCTACAGTGAAGGTCTTGGTGTCAAATACCTTAACGCTTCCGTCTTTAAGACCGGCAACAACCGCTTTAATCTTGTCAACAGTTCCCTCAGCAGCAGCATCCTGGTTTACACCGGTGAGAACAACAGAACCCTCTTCGATTCCGCCGCACCAGTCAGCAGCGATCTTTTCATCATTTACAACGCATTTAATGATGTAGTTGTAGTAGGGAGCCCAGTCGATTCTTGAAGAAACGATAAAGGTCTCGGGGCAGGACTCATAGGTTGCGCCGTTGTAAGAAACGTTGGGAACGCCGGCGGCTTCGCAAGCACCGGGAGCGCCCATAGAGTCGGCGTGCTGAGAAATGAGAACGCAGTCCTTGGAGATGAGAGCCTCAGCGGCATTCTTCTCTTCGGTAGGCTCATACCAAGAACCTGTGAACTGAACGTCCATAGTAACGCTGGGGCAAACAGATTTTGCGCCGAGATAGAAGGAGGTGTAACCCGAGATAACCTCAGCATAGGTGAAAGCACCAACATAGCCCATCTTAGCCTGCTCAGCGGTGATTTTGCCGGCTTCGATCATTTCGTTGAGCTTAAGACCTGCGGCAACGCCTGCAAGGTATCTGCCCTCGTAGATAGAAGCGAAAGCATTGTGGTAGTTGTCAAGACCCTCGGTGTGAGCCTTTGTACCGGTAGCGTGGCAGAATTCAATTTCGGGGAACTCTTTTGCAGCCTTGATCATAAAGGATTCGTGACCAAAGGAGTTAGCAAAAATTATATCGCAACCCTGAGTGGCAAGGTCTTTTGCGGCGTTGTAGCAAGAATCGTCTTCGCCAATGTTTTTCTTAATGATAACCTGATCATCGGAAAGACCTGCAGCTTCCTGAATAGCATAAACTGCATTGAGGAAGTTTAAGTCATAGGTGGAGTTTTCATCGTGTAAGCAGATGAAACCGATCTTGAAGTCGTCGGGAACTTCGTAGTCGACCTTGAGCTCAACTGCGGCAATGGGAGCATCGCTCATGCCAAGAAGCTCTTTTTTGTTTTCGGTACAGCCCGAGAGTGCAACGCACATTGCAAGTGTCATTGCGAGGGAGAGAACTAGTGCAAGTACTTTTTTCATTTTTTTGACCTCCTAAAATTTTATGTAAATTTAAATTACATACAACTAAATGCGAAACTCGATGGAGCCTTCATCCATCTTTTCGATAACGGCAAGGCTTTCGATTCTGTAGCCATCTGCCCGCAGCTTGTCGCCGCCGCCTTGAAAAGCCTTTTCGATGGCAATGGCACAGCCGCATAAATGCGCTCCCGACTGCCGTGTTATGTCAATAAGCCCGCAAAGCGCACCGCCAACTGCAAGAAAATCATCGACTATCAAAATGCGCTCGTCACTATTTAAAAAGCGCTTTTCAACTATCATATTGTAATCATTTCCGTGTGTGTAGGAATGAACGGGAGAGGAGTAAACATCGCCCGAAAGATTTTTTGAGGCGTGCTTTTTTGCAAAAAGCACAGGCAGACCCATAACTGCGCCGATGGCTGTGGCAATAGCAATCCCCGAAGCCTCAACGGTGAGTATCTTTGTGGGCTTGTCCTCTTTAAAAAGCCTCTGTACCTCCTTGCCCATCTCAAGCATAAGAGAAACATCGATCTGATGATTTAAAAAGGAGCTTACCTTAAGAATATTGCCGGGAAAAATTTCCCCGTCTTTTAAAATGCGCTCTTCTAAAAGCTTCATAAAAACACCTCAAAACAAAAAAGCAGACCCTCGCTTTCGGTCTGCAAAAGGCCAAAACACTGCCTCGGTAATATCCGAGCAGGCCTTGTAAATCCAATAGTCGCAACTGAAAGGCGTGCGGTAGAAACTTCAGGTCCGTCTATCCTGATATATATTGGGAAAATATTTGGTTTTTCGACAATTTTATTGTAACAGTTAATAGCAAACCTGTCAACCGAAAAACACAAAAAAATATAAAAAACAACTGCAATTTTTTAACAAAAAACAGCGTCAAAAGACGCTGTTTTTGTGCTTTGCTTCTATGATGTGCTTGAGTTTAAATATTCGGTGGGGGAAAGACCTGTGTGCTTTTTAAAGGTTCTGGAAAACTCATAAATGTTTGAGTAGCCAAGCGACACCGCAATGTCCGAAATGCTTCCGTAATCGCTTTTTAGCATCTGCTTTGCCTTGTTGATCCTTATGTTGCGAAGGTAGACCATAGGCGAAAGCCCCGTCATTTCGGTGAAAAGCTTTCTGAAATACACCGTGCTAAAAGGGGTGAGCGCGGCAAGTGAGTCGTTTGTGATGCTTGAGGCATAATTTTCTGCCATAAAATCCAAAGCGACCTGAATTTTATCCCGCTTGTCCTTTGGAAGATAGCTTTTGGCCGTTGAGGATAAGAGGTTTAAAAGAATATCGTAGGTGAGCTTTGTGGCCTCGAGCTTGTAAAAAGGACTTTTGGCAATCAGCTTGTATTCAAGCTGTTTAAAGGCTTTGATTATCTTTTCGTTGCTCGAAATGGGAAAGCTCATAATTTCCCGGCAGCAAAGGTCGCAGGAAAACTCAACCGTGAAAAATCTGCCTGCCTTTTTGCAAACCCATTCATAACTGCTCCCTTTTGGAAGAATAACAATGTTTTCATTGTTGGAGATAAGGGTTTTGCCGCCGCACTTGTATTCGGTTTCGCCCTCAAACTTTAAAATAATTGCCCAACAAGGTCGGTTTATTTTTTTTGCATTTGCGCCCTTGTCGCTGAAAATGGTGTTGACCGACAGCACCTTTTTGATGACCAAATTTGATAAAACATCGTTATACACTAAATCACCGCCTTTGCCTTAATAATATAATAAACGCCCCAAAAAAGCAACATTTTTTTGTATCAAATTTCACAAAAGTATCATATTGGCTATTTGATGAGATTTATTGCTGTGATAAACTAAAAATGAGGTGATTTAAGTGAAAAAATCTTTTGTAGCCACAAAAAGTCCCATTTTAGCGGGCGTTATAAGGGAGAAGACTCCCAGAGCCGCAGTTGCCGCAATTAAAAATTGCGAGCTTGACGGCGCAGATGTAATAGATCTTCATCTGTCCTGCCTTGATGATGAATATAAAAATGTCGATTCAATTAAATTTATTTGTGATTATACCTCCTTGCCGCTTATGGCGCTAAACTACAACCAGAGATATGACTGCTCACTCTATCAGGCCACCGAAGAAGAAAGAATAGAGCTTCTTTTAAAGGCCGCCGAGGCAGGTGCCACCATAATTGACTTTCAGGGTTACACCTATGATTTAGAGTCCAAAACCTCCTTCAGAGAAGAAAATAAAAAATATGACTATTCTTTTGTTTCGGCAAATCCCAAAGAGGTTGTTATGGACCCCAAGGTGATAGAAAAGCAGATGCGCCTCTTTGAAAAGGTAAAGGAAATGGGTAGAGAGGTGCTTCTCTCTTGTCACCCTATGGTGCCTATGAAATGTGAGCAGGTACTTGACCTTGCAAAGTTCTTAGAAGAGAGAAACCCCGATATGATAAAGATAGTTGCCCTTGCTGAAAATGAGGATGATATGATTGAGGCGCTTAAAACCTCTATTGTGCTTAAGCGCGAAATGAAAACCCCCACCCATTTTCACTGCGCAGGTGCGGCAGGAAAACTTACAAGACTTTTAAACCCCATTTTAGGAAACGGCATACACTTTGTTTGCGACGGCTACACCGAGAGCAGTAATTTTGAACAGCTCGATTTAAAAACCGTAAAAGAAGCCACTAAACTTTTAGAAAAAATAATGTGAGGTGTCAAAAATGAAAAAATTCCTTGGCAAATGTGCGCTTGTCACAGGTGCAGGAAAAAATATCGGCAAGGAAATAGCTCTTAATTTTGCAAGAGAGGGCGCAAACGTTGTAGTTTGCGATTATAACAGAGAAAATGCCGAGCAGACAGTAAAAGAAATAGAGGCGCTCGGAGTAAAGGCTGTTTCGGCAGTTTGCGATGTGCGCGACAGAGAGGCGCTTTTTAACCTTGTAAAAGAGGCAGAGGAAAAATTTGGCGGAGTTGACATTTTGGTTAATAACGCAGGCGGAAGCGCCGACCTTCTTGGAAAATTAACAAGATTTGTAGATGCCGAGATTGAAACCATCGATTTTGTAATTGATACAAACCTAAAGGGAAGCATTCACTGCATTCAGGCGGTCCTTCCCAAGATGATTGAGAAAAAATGGGGAAAGATTATAAACATTTCCTCAATTGCCGCCCTTTGCGGACTTTACGACAGGGTTGACTATGCCGCCGCAAAGGCCGCTATGATAGGTCTTTCAAAAGGTCTTGCAATGGAGGTTGGCGAGTTTAATATCTGCGTAAACTGCGTTTCCCCCGGCGCCATCGGAAGAAACGGCGCTAAATGGGAGCATATGACCTTCCTTGGCGAAAACGGACATTGCGGTCAGCCTAAAGACATTTCCGATGCAGTTTTATTCCTTGCAGAGCAGGACTTTATTACAGGACAAAACATTGTAGTTGACGGCGGCAGAACCTTAGGCCCCGGACATAGATGATATGGGAATCAAAAGTATTTACATAAAAAACGGCAGGCTCTGGGACGGCGAAAAGTTTTCGCAGAGTGATATTTATGTGCGCGAAGGCTTTATAAAGGAAATCGGAGAAACCACCCTTAAGGATGCCGACTTAGTCTTTGATGCAAAAGGCTGTATTGTTTCCCCGGGGCTTGTTGATATTCATATGCATATGCGCGGTGTCTCTGTATTAGATTTTGGAACGCAGGCAGAGAGCGCGGCTTTTCCTCACGGAGTAACGGCGGGAGTAGATGCAGGAGCGGGGCTCGGCAGTCACGAAATTTTAGAGTTTATGGCTCTTAAAAATGTGGTTTTCTCGGGCGTTGCTATAGAAAATAACCGCCCCAATTTTGAAAACCTTAAAAAGCGTTTGGCTCTTTACGGGGATAAAAATATCGGCATAAAGGTCTATTTTGACACAGCAAACGCCCCGATACAAGATATAAGCCCGTTAAAAGAGATTTGCGCATTCGCAAAAGATAGAGGCTTAAAGGTAATGGTGCACTGCACGGGCTGTCCCGTGCCTTATAGTGAAGTTCTCGATACTTTAAGTAGCGGCGATATTTTAACCCACGCCTACAATGGCTCTGAAAATAACGCTGCTAATGATAATTTTGCATCTCTTAAAGAGGCAAAGGCGCGCGGCGTTGTAATTGACGCAGGTATGGCAGGCGGCGTGCACACCGATTTTAAGGTGCTCAAAGCGGCAATAGAGGCCGGCGCTACCCCCGACACTATCAGCACCGATATAACCTCCTACAGCGCACATCTTCGCGGCGGCGATTACGGAATGTGTATGTGTATGAGCATTTTCTTGCATCTCGGTCTTTCAGAAGAGGAAATCTTTAGGGCGGTCACTAAAAATGCCGCAAAGGCGGTAGGTAAAGAAAATGAGTGGGGCTCTCTTAAAGTCGGAGGCGTTGCCGATATTGCAGTTTTTGATAAAAACGGTGAAGGCTTTGACATCTCTGACAGATGGGGCAACAACATAAAATCAGATAAAGGCTACAGATGCCTTTTAACAATTAGCGATGGACAGATAGTATATAAAAGATGAGGTGTTTTATATGAAAGCAGTGTTAGTAAAGGACCAAAGGTTAGTACTCAGCGAGGTTGAAACCCCAGCGCCAAAGGAAAATGAAATTCTTATTAAGGTTAAGGCGGTAGGCTTAAATAGAGCCGACCTTCTTCAGAGAAAGGGCACATATCCTTCTCCTAAGGGCTGGCCCGAGTGGCCCGGACTTGAGGTTGCAGGCGTGGTCGACTCTATGGGAAAAGAAGCCGAGAAAAGCGGCAAATTTAAAGTTGGCGACAAGGTTTGCGCGCTGGTGGGCGGCGGCGGATATGCCCAGTACATCTGCGTTCCCTTTGGAATGGTAATGCCCATCCCTAAAAATCTTTCATTTGAAGAGGCCGCAACCCTTCCCGAAGCCTATGCAACCTCTTACTTAAATCTTTTCTGGGAAGGCCACCTAAAAGAAGGCGGCACTGCATTTATCCCCGCAGGTGCTTCCGGCCTTGCAAGCGTTGCAATTCCTATGGCAAAGGCTTTTGGCGCAAGGGTTATCACCTCTGTTCTCTCTGATGAGATAAGAGAAAAGATCAAACCTCTCGGCGCAGATGTTATCATAAACTCCACCACCGAAGATGTTGCCGCTGTTTTAAAAAAGGAAGAAGAGGACGGACACCCCGTTAATATGTCGATGGACTGCCTCTCTGGCGAAACTCTCGGCAAGAGCATGCCCTATATGGCAGAGGGCGGTTATTGGGTTGTTATATCGACCCTCGCAGGAATTGAAACAAACATTCTGTTAAGACCGCTTCTTACAAAGGGGCTTCACTTAGTGGGCAGTATGCTCCGTAAGCGCTCAAACGAGGAAAAGGCACAGCTTCTTTCCGAGCTTGTAGAAAAGGTTTGGCCCAAAATCGAGGAGGGCAAAATGAAGCCTTCCATTTATAAGGTACTGCCTTTAAGTGAAGCAAATGAGGCTCAGGACATTTTAGAGCGCGGCGAAAATATAGGAAAAGTGGTTTTGAAGGTTGATTAAGATAAAAAAAGAAACAAAAGCCATAATAGCAACGCTTGTTGTTATGATTTTGTGGGGCTCGCTTTTCCCAATGGTAAAGCTGGGCTTTAAAGCTTATGATGTAAGCACTACGGGCGACATTCTTTTATTTGCGGGCATCCGCTTTGCAGTTTGCGGCATTATAATTAATCTTTTCTCGCTTTTAACAAAAAGAAAATTTATTCCCGCATTTAAGAATGTTGTCCCTGTGCTCTCATCGGGAGTGTTTTCTATAATACTTCACTATGCATTTACATATCTTGCCTTAAGTATGACCGACGGATCAAAAACCGCAATCTTAAAGCAGATAGGCGTGCTTTTCTATGTCTGCTTCTCGGCGTTTTTCTTTAAGGATGATAAAATAACCCTCCCTAAAATCATCGGCGTTGTTTTAGGCTTTGTCGGAATTATTGCAATAAATTCGGGCGCGGGCGGACTTTCCTTTAATGTGGGCGATGCCTTTATAATCGCGGCATCCTTCTGCACCGTTTTTTCAAACATTATAAGCAAAAAGGTGTTTCGCGAAGTTGACCCCGTTGTGTCAACAGGCATTTCACAGTTCTTTGGCGGCGCGGTGCTTGTAATAGTAGGACTTTTGATGGGCGGAAATGTGAATATAACAGGTTCATATTGGATTTTTATCTATATCATTTTAGCCTCAACAGTAAGTTACTGTATGTGGTTTACGATAGTTAAGAGCGCAGAACTTTCAAAGCTCTTTATCATAAAGTTTGCAGAGCCTGTTTTCGCATCTGTGTTCAGCGCATTTCTGCTTTCGGAAAACATATTCAGATGGCAGTACCTTGCAGCTTTTGTGCTCATAACGGCGGGCATCTGCATTTCTAATATGAAACCTAAAAAGGCGTAAATTAAAACCGAGTGGTTTTCCGCTCGGTTTTTCTATTGCACTTCTGTTTTAAAAGGTGTATAATAAAGTCACAAAGGAGTGAGCCTTATGAAACAGTGCCCCAAATGTAAAATGACGGTGGACGCGCACAGCGACTGCCCTGTTTGCAATTCCGAGTTGTCACAAGTGCCCTATGCCGAAACAAACTCAGAAAAATATGTTTTAAACAAGTATTTTCTTCCGTATCTTTTTAAAAAGCACAAGATTCCTGCCATTTCTACCCTTTTGGTGACGGTGCTGTTCCTGCTTTCTGTAACAAAGCTTAATTTCCTTTGGATCATTCCCTTTGTGCTTGTCGGCTATTCTGTGTTCTCGGCGCTTTTCTTTAATAGAATAACTGATTTTTTTGAGCACCTTTTAAGCGATGTTTACACCGATGATTACATAGAACGCACCGAGAGGGTGACAAAATATCTTTTTGCTATAGTCGGTTTTCTTTTTGCCGCTATTTTAGCCGTCGTAAACCTGCTGTAGCTTTTAAACAATTACACAAAAAGGAAGAAATAAAATGAGCATTACGAAAAGGCTTTTTGGAACAACTTTGGAGGGACAAGAGGTTATCTGCTTTAAAATAACGGGCGATAACGGAATGCAGGTAGAAGTCTTAAATTACGGCGTGACCCTCCGCTCGCTTGTTGTCAAGGATAAAAATGATAACCCCGTCGATGTTATTTTAGGCTATGACACCTTAGAGGAATATATTGAGAACAACGGCTTTTTCGGCGCCACAGTCGGCAGATTTGCCAATAGGATAGCAAAGGGCCGCTTTGTGCTAAATAATAAGGAATATCAGCTCGACACAAACAACGGCGAAAACCACCTGCACGGCGGAAAAAAGGGATTTAACAGATATGTCTGGGATGCAAAGGTGCTTGATGATTACAGCGTCGCCTTTCTTATGACCTCTCCCGATATGGATCAGGGCTACCCCGGAGAATTAAATGTTGTTGTGACCGTTTCGCTTAAAGACAACAGTCTTGAGCTTAGATACAGCGCTGTGTCTGACAAGGACACCATTATTAACCTTACAAATCACAGTTATTTTAATCTTAACGGCAAGGGCGATATATACGATCAGCTCTTAACCATAAATGCTGATAGCTTTACAATAAATGACGCCGCCTGCCTGCCCACAGGAGAGATCGTGCCTGTTGAAAACACCGTGATGGATTTTAGGACCGAGCGAAAAATAGGGGACGGCATTGATAGCGATGAGCCCTGCGTAAAGCTTTGTGACGGCTACGATTGTAACCTTATTTTAAGCGGTGAGCCTGCCATCATTGCCCGAAGCCTTGAAAGCGGCATTGTTATGACGGTGACGACCGACCAGCCCGGCGTTCAGCTCTACACGGCGAATAAAACCACAAAGCGAAAGGGCAAAAACGGCGCCGAGTACGACAGACGCAGCGGATTTTGCCTTGAAACCCAGCATTTCCCTGACAGCATTAACCATCCCGAGTGGCCCACCTGCATATTAAGAGCGGGCGAGGAATTTAACAGCACCACCACCTTCTCATTTTCTATATCCAATAAATAAAAAAGCGATACAGGCGTAAGGAGGTGCGTTTATGGTAGAGAATGGAAAAATTTCTTCCCAAAGGGTTATCCAAAAGCTTGATGAGCTTCTTTCAAGAAATGACTATTCCTCGGCAAAAGCCCATCTTTTGTATTGGCTTAAAGAGGCAAATGGTATAGGGGATTTAAAAAACGCCCTTCTTTTAAATAATGAGCTTATGGGGCTTTGCCGAAAGCTTTTGCAAAAAGAGGAGGCTCTCTCATTTGCCGAAAATGCACTCGGTCTTGTGAACAAACTGGGTATTGAGGAAAATGTCGGCGCAGCTACAACCTATTTAAATTGCGCAACAGTTTACAAGGCATTTGAAATGGCAGACAGGTCAATGCCTCTTTTTGAAAAGGCAAAGGAAATTTATGAAAAAAATCTCTCAAAGGACGACAGACTCGGCGGACTCTATAACAATATGGCTCTGGCGCTTGTTGATTTAAAGCGTTATGATGAGGCGAATGACTTTTACAAAAAGGCAATTTCGATTATGAAAAAAATCTATGGCAAAGAGCCTGAGCAGGCGATAACCTATCTTAATATGGCAACAGCCGCCGAAATGCAGTATGGTTTAGAAGAGGGCGAAAAGATAATTTCTGCTTGTGTAGAAAGGGCGATGGAGCTTCTTGACAGCTGCCAAAATCAAGCCGACGGAAACTATGCCTTTGTCTGCGAAAAATGCGCCACGGTTTTTGGCTATTACGGATATTTTGCATATCAAAACGAGCTTAAAAAGAGGTATGAGAGGATATATGAAGGGTCTTGATTTGTCAAGAAAATTTTATATTGAGTGCGGCGCACCTATGCTTAACGAGCAGTTTGACTCTGCTTTGCCTTATCTTGCAGTGGGTCTTGTCGGTAGCGGCTCGGAATGCCTCGGGTTTGATGATGAGGTTTCCCAAGACCACGATTTTGAGCCCGCATTTTGCGTTTTTGTGCCCGATGAAATAGACTCTAAAACCTGTTTTGAGCTTGAAAGAGCCTATTCAAAGCTTCCGCGCGCCTTTTTAGGCTTTGAGAGAAGCACAGTTAACACGGGCAGACACGGCGTAATCAGAATCGGCGACTTTTTTGAGGCAAAAACAGGCCGCCGCAACGGCGAGCTTTCTCTCAGCGACTGGTTTTCCGTCCCCGAATATTCGCTTAAAGAGGCGACAAATGGCGAGGTCTTTTTTGACAACTACGGTCTTTTCACCGAGATAAGAAAAAGGCTCAGTTATTTCCCCGAGGATATAAGGCTTAAAAAGCTTGCAGGAAACCTCTTTTTAATGGGTCAGGCAGGTCGGTATAACTATAGTAGGTGCATTGAAAGAAAAGACAGCGCCGCCGCACAAATGGCCGTTTTCGAGTTTGTAAAAAGCGCGCTTAGCGCAATCTTCCTTTTAAATAAAACCTACGCGCCTTATTATAAATGGAGCTTTTGCGCCCTTAATGAGCTTAAATGCCTCTCAGAGCTTTCACAGCCTCTTGAATATCTCATCTCGAGCGGTAACTCTGCTGACGAGGCGGAAAACAAGGCAAGGATAATTGAAGAAGTATGTGCAAGCATCTTAGCACAGCTTAAAGTGACGGGGCTTGTAAAAAGCCAGGGCGGCGATGTGCAGACCTGTGCGCAGACTGTAAATAACTTAATAAAGGATATTAGTATCCGCAATTTACATATTCTTGCCGCTGTCTAAACTTAAATCAAAACAACATAAACACAAAACTAAAAGCGAGGGAAAATCCCTCGCTTTTTACCAATCTACAAGCTTATCTATCTTTTCTTCAAACTTTTTACGCTCGGCATCGCTCATATTGTGAAATTTAGAAATGACCCTAAAAATTTTTCTGTTTTTGGATAAACGCTTAATTCTGCTCATCTGGATCATATATGAAAACGGAGCTAAAATGCTGTTTCCAAGCGACATAGACAGCGCCAGAACCCTTGAGGCCTTTATAACGTCCTTTCGGTTTGTTTCAAAAGCCTTCAGCGGTTTAAATCGCTTATTAAAGCTCGATACTTCAAAGAAAAAATATATCATAGGCAACAACTCTAACAAACCAAAACGATCAAAAGTGCCAAAAGGATAACCCTGCATAGTAATATCCAAACGGTCGCCTTGTTGTGCATCCTGAATATGATATGTACAGCCTACCCTTAAAAGAATCTTATCAAGTGACTTGCCTAAAAGCTTGCCTGCATTTTTGGCAAGCTTATCCAGCCAACTATTTTCCTCAATTTCATCCAATGCCGAATTTATGTCGGGCATTAACGGCGTGAGAGTTAGATCAAACTCGGTTCCGTATATATCTATAGTTAGATATTGCTGACTTATATCGTTTTCACTAAAGGGCGAAATCAGATAATAACGGCTGCCCTGCAAATCGGTTATTTGCAGTTTGCAGTCAAATATGCTTTCTTTTAACATAAATATAATTTTCATAAAGTCACCGCCACATTAAATTATAACACACTTGACTTAAAAAGCAAGGATATAAAACTGTCCGTTGCAAAACTAAAAGCGAGGGAAAACCCCTCGCTTTTTAAGGTTTATTTTACTAAATATTCAAATCCAAGAATGACAACCCCTAAAATTACAAGAACAACACCAACGGCACGGTTAAGGGTTTTGGGGCTTGCTTTATTTGCAAAAAGCGCGGCAATTCGCGCCCAGATAAATGTGAAAATAATGCATAAAGCCATAACAAGTAGATTTGGCGCCGTGCCAAACGAAAAGTGCGATACCGCTCCCGTGAGTGCCGTAAATGTCATAATAAACACACTGGTGCCAACCGCAGTTTTAAGCTCGTAACCTAAAATGCCGGTTAAAATAATAAGCATCATCATGCCGCCACCTGCGCCAACAAAGCCGCAAATAAAACCGACCGCTACTCCGCTTATTATTGAACCTAAAATTTGCTTGCGACGGCTTACTGCCGCCATATCCTGCTTTGTTGTCATAACAGGCTTTGCAATAAATTTAATGCCTAAAATCAAGGTCATAAAGGTGCTGAATCCGCCCATAGTTTGCGCCGGAACAATGCTCGAAACATAACTGCCAACAATGGTGAACAAAAGCACCATGCTCATCATTAAAAGACCGTTTTTAATGTCTATGTTGTTGTTTTTCTTGTATGTGTAGGCCGAAACACCGCTTGCAAGCACATCGCTTGCAAGGGCAATGCCCACCGCCTCGTAAGGCTCTAAACCTAAAAAGGTTATGAGCATCGGGCTGATAACTGCGGCGGCGCTCATACCTGCAAAGCCTGTGCCGATACCTGCGCCTGCACCCGCTAAAAATGTTATAATCAAAACAAACCAAACGTTCAAGAAAATCACCTCAACGTGCTTATTATACCACACCCAGTCTAAAAAGTAAATTCAGGCAGTATAAATTTGTAGCTTTAACTAAGGATAGTATCACAATTTTAGAATTTATGTAGGGACGATTTGTAAATCAACCCTACAAAATAACCATAGTAAAAGCGAGGGAAAATCCCTCGCTTTTTAAAAAGGCTTATTCGTCTTTACCCTTTTTCTTAAGGATCATAATCGCCACAGCGGCGCCGCCGCCGATTACTAAAACTGCCGCGACCGCTACGATTATCCATATGTAAGAGCCCGAATCGTTATTTATCTGCGGCTCATTTTCTAAGTCGCTAACATCGCCCGAGATAAGCTCCTCGTTGCAAACGGTGCAAACGCCGTGCAAATCAAATTTGTGCTCGACCGCAGCCTGTCTTTGCGCCTTACAAAGCGCACAAAAAGTAGCACAATCACCTGCAAAGCGGTGCTCTATCATCGAAATAACCTTTCCGCCGCTTAAATATGTCTGGCAATCGGAGCAGTAAACTCCTTCGGTGTGTCCCTCGCTTGTGCAGGTGGGATTGATCTTGTCTATTTTCTCTGCATTTGGGTGCTTGCAGGTCGAGGGATTGGAAATCGGCTTGGAACTTGTATTTGAATTAGGCTTAGAACTTATGTTTGGATCAGGCTTTGCCGATTGAGAGATGTAGGACGTGAAATAGTAGATCTTGCCGCCCTCGGTGCGTGAGTACAGAGCATATAAAACGTCGCTCTCGTTAGCGGCAAACTGGCTTCCTGCGGCATAAAACTTCGGCTTAGAGGTGGTCTCCTTAACGGTAGATGTCACCCAACCGACAAATTTTTTGCCCGAAGCAACGGCCGCTTTGTTAGAGGGCAGCTTAATGCTTCCGCCGCTGTATGTAGCCTCGCTGCCGGTGATCTCGCCGTTTTCTGAGAACTTAACAACGTTATCAAGGCGCTGAGAGAAGTTTATCTTGATGCTTACATCGGTCGCGGGCTCAACAATAAAGGAATCTCCCTTGCGAGTCACCTTGGCCCTGCCGCTTGTAATGGTGTAGCCTGTAGCCTCATATCCTGTGGTGGCAACCGCGCTTATTGTGTTGCCCTTAACCGTAACCTTGCCCCACTTGGAGTTACTTGAGGTTGCGGTAATTTTAAATCCCGCATTTCCCGAGGGAGTGGTGTAATTGCTTGGAACTACCTCACCAAACATAATAAATGCAAGCTCGGGGAAGTCAACAAAAACATTTCGTGTTCCTGTTATTGACTCAACAGAATCGTTTCTGCCAAGCTCCCAGGTGTCAACAGGGTCCAGCTCCATCCATTTAAGCAGAATTTCTCTGCTTTCTATAACGCCGTATCTGCCGTTTCCTGAGCTCCACATATAACCTGTGTTGCCCCAACGGACATATTGATAGAGTATAATTCTTGCAACATCGCCGCGAACATCGTATTTTCCGCCCGACTCCTTGTTAGGATCATAAAAGGAAGAGCTTTCGCCGTAGGCTAAGTTGCCGCGGCTCGAGTTTTCGCTGCTTGCCGTCGGCCTGAGCATCATAATGTCGTTTTCATCGTCTCCGGCAAGACCCTTGCTGTTAGGCCAGGTGTGCTCGCGGTTCCAGGTTTTTCCAGAATCCCAGGTTGGACCTATTTCTACTCCTGAATAAAATGACGAAATCTTATCGCTTGTTTTTGCGCTATTCTGACAATCGGTGTAGGGATAAAGATATCTTGTTTCACCATAGTCGGTTATGTGCGAGTGATTTGATTTCATAAGCTTTTGGAGCTCTTTGTAAAGATCACTTGTGGGAACCTTGTCACGATTATAGCTTCCCTGAAGGGATGAAAGTGCCTTGTAAGAGGTGTTGTTGTCCTTGTAAAATTTTTCGGCATTGGGAGAAAGGAAATCAGCATCCTCGCCTCTGACGCCCCAGTTTTTAATGTAACTTCCGGCATAAACATAGTCGACCTCTGCTGCATACACAGGCAGATTAAGACTAAATGACACGCTTATGCAAACAATAAGAGCCATAACCAAGGATGTTAAGCGCCTTGCTTTATTTCTCATTTTTAGAGCCTCGTTTCTTTTATTATTTTAAATTAAGCCATAATGATAGCATACCACATTTTCCGACACCCTGCAACATATATTTAAAGCTTTGACTCATAAAAATAATACAAACATCGCTATCTTTAATAGACATTATCAATACGCTTTAAATATTTCTGAAAAATGAGGTTACAATGGTCAACCTAAATTATATACCGGTTGTATTGCAAAAAATGTTCTGCGGTGATATAATAATGAGAATAATGCCTTTTAATAAAATTTAGGCTAAAAACAGCAGTGTTCTTTTTGCAAAGATGGAGGTTTTTTATGATTCGTGTGTTGCTTTTTGGGTTAGAGGTGCTTTTTTGCGCGCTTGTTATATTTATCTGCAAAAAATTCCTTAAAAACACAATAGGCAAAATTGCAACGCCAATTCTTGCGGCAATTTTTATCTTTTGCCTTTTTGTTGCAAACTCTTGGGTTCAAAAAATGCCAATTGTTTATGATGAAGTTGGAATAGTTGCATTAGGCCAAAAAAATGAGCAGTCTCAGGGTGTTGATGTTTCTTTTTGCGGCGTTGGGATTCGCGGTAAGAAGCAGGATTTTCCCGAGATTTCTGAGGGCAAATGGTTTTTTACAACAGAGGAAAATTATATGTGGCGCCCGCATTACGACAGCCGTCAGCCAGAGGGAACAACCGATAGTATAGTGGTTAAAGTCCCTGTTGGAACGGCTCGCACTCTGCTTTTCAAAAAAACAGTCTGGGGCGGTCTTGCACAGGTTGGATTTTGGGACCAAAAGGTTGTTATTGACACAAACACGACAAGCCAGATTGAGCTTAAGGACAGCGGAATCAAGAGACAGCTTTTGCAGGCGGCAGGCCGTTTTGCTATATTTGGTGTAATTATCTGCGCTTTTGCGCTGGTGATATATGCTTTCTGCAGAATTTCGCAGAGTAAAAATGAAAAAATAAAATCAAAAGCCGTGTATGCCGGCATAGCTCTCGGCTTTTTTGCTGTTTCGGTTTCATATCTTGAAACGCAGGAATTGTGGCTTGATGAAATGTTTCAGATTGGCTTTAGCGGAACAGGAAAAAGCCTTTATGAAACCCTGATGGTTACAGAAACTACACCTCCGATTTTCCGATTGATTGCAAATGTTTGGTATAACATCGTGCCGTATGGCGAAAAGTGGCTTCTTATGTTGCCAACATTATTTAGCGCCGCATTTGTTTATGTTACGGGACTTTTAGGAGAGCAGATAGGCGGAAAATATGTTGGATTTGCTTCTGCAGTGCTTTCGGCATTTTCAACAGCCCTTCTTGTTCACGGAGTTAGGGAATTTAGAGCGAATTCTCTTCTCGCTCTGCTTTCGGCCGTATTTCTGCTTTACTATGTAAAGCGCCTTAAAACAGGAAAATATGCTGTTGCATTTTCGCTTGTTATGATACTGCTTGCCTACACACACTATTTTGGGGTTTTCCTCTGCGGAGCTGTATTTCTTTTAGATGTCTATTATTTTTTCTGCAAAAAGAAGAAGCTGAAAGATTTCATTCCTTATATTGTCGCAGGTTTTTCGTATATTCCCTGGATGTTTAGATTCCTCCAGCTCGGGCAATTAGGCCTTACAGCAGATTGGCAGCTTGAACCAACATTTAGCGCAGTTTATAATCTGCTGCTTTATCTCTGCTCAACTGTTACACTTATGGTGTTTTTCGTATCGGGAATTGTTTTTACGTTCCTTGATAAAAAACAAGAAAAGACCAGCTTTGATGCGCGTTTTTCGTTAATGTTCATTGCCTTTGTTATGATTGCCTGCCTGTATGCTTACGGAACATTTATCCGCCCGCAAGCAACATTGTGGACACATCGTTATTTCCTAAATATTCTTCCTTGCATAATTGCCATTACAGCCTATGGAATGGTTTGGATAGGCCGTTTTGTTCTGTCGGCATTTAAAAGGCTCACTAATGATTTTAAGGCGACTGGGCTTGTTAAAAAGGCTGTTTGCATATTGCTTGTAATGTTCTTGGCATTTACTAATATGCCAAAAATTTCCGCAAGCTACACTCCCCCGCACAATCAGGACTATAAAGGTGCCGCAGAAACTATATATGGTCACGTTGATGCTTATAGCTACGATTCGCTTGTTGTTTTTCTATGCCAGGACTATGTTGTTGACGGATGGTATGAATACTATATGACAATGCAGGGAAAACGCGATGATATTGACTACGCATCTGTCACCAAGATACCATCCGAAAAAGAGGCGGCAGAAGAATTTTTTGCAAACTATGAAACCATTTATCAGTGCTATCTGCAGGAATATCTCTGCCCCTCATTTACACAGCAGATAAATGAACACTATGAGCTTGTCGAAAACAACACATCAACCTGTGTTAGAATTTACAAACGTATCGACTAAATAAGAGGGAAGTTAAATGAAAAAGACATTTTCAATTATTATACCGATATATAAAAGCGAAAAAAATCTTCCTGTAACCGTTCCGTATATTATGGATCGGATTCCCCAGCTTTTTCCTAATTATAATGTTGAGCTTATTATGGTAAATGACGGCTCACCCGATAATAGCTGGGAAATTATGAAGAAATATCGCGATGAGTTTCCCGAAACCATACGTATTGCATCATTTACCCGCAATTTCGGTCAAACTGCCGCGGTGTATCACGGTCTTTCTATTGCAAAAGGCGATGTTATGGGGGTTATCTCTGCCGATCTGCAAGACCCCTTTGAGCTTTTTGCCGATATGTTAGCTAAATATGAAGAAGGAAACAGGCTTGTTTGTGCCGTGAGAGAACAACGCAAGGAAAAGGGATTCGGGGTGATGTTTTCTAAAATAACCCATAAAATGATAAGAAAATTCATTAATTCCGAGTATCCCATCGGTGGCTTTGACTTTTATCTGATGGATAGTTTTGTCCGCGATAAGCTTCTTAGCATCAGCGAAAAGAATTGTCAGCCGCAAATTTCGCTTTTGTGGCTCGGAGTTCCAACCACATTTGTGGGTTACACAAGAAGAAAAAGAGATATCGGCAAATCGGGATGGACCCTTTCAAAGAAGATAAAGCTGTTTATAGATATTTTTACAACCTATTCCTATATGCCGCTTCGTGTTATGTCGGTTGTGGGATTTGTAAGCGCAATGCTTGGATTTATTTATGGCGCTTTCCTTGTTATAAGAGGGTTGGTAACTCCGATAACCGTTCCCGGCTGGACAACCATAGTTGTGCTTATTGTTTTGTTTTCGGGCCTTATTCTTCTGTCGCTCGGGATTTTGGGAGAATATCTCTGGCGCATTTTTGATGAGGTTAAAAAGAAGCCTATGTATTTAGTCAAAACCGATGATGAAGAAAAAAGCGGAGAATAATATGGATAAATTAAATGCCTTAATTTTAAAAATGCTTGGCTTTTTCAAAAAGCACTTTTTTAAGAATATGACTGACGCGCAGATGCAGCTTTTTGCTCAGATAATAAAGTTTGGATGCGTTGGTGTGATAAACACGGCGGTTTCCTATTGTGTAACGGTTTTTTGCGTTTATATAGGCCTGCATCTTCTTGTAAGCAATGCCGTGGCTTTTATAATAAGCACGGCCTGTGCATTTATTTTAAATTATCTATTTGTCTTTTCTCCCCGTCCTGTGTGGTACAAAGGACTTATAAAATCCTATTGCTCCTATGCATTCACAGGCATAGGGCTAAACTCGGTGCTTCTCTATCTTTTATCGGACGTTTTAAATGTTTCGGAATATCTTTCGCCCCTTATTGTGCTTGTTGTAACAATTCCCTGCAACTTTCTTCTCAATAAGCTTTGGGCGTTTAAAAAGTAAAGACAACAATTGTTGTGTCGATTAGAAAGCATTGTAGCGTGCATATTTGCGATGAAGCATTAATACAGACTCAAAAGTTTTGTATTGATAAATGTAATGTAAGCTACAAAAGCGAGGTGATTTTCACCCCGCTTTTTTGTTTGTTGACATTGGTTTTCGTTTGTAATATAATGAGCGGGTTGAAAAATTTGTCGATTTGGTGATATTTTGAAAGCTTTAAGATTTATAAAGAAAAATGCAGTTTTTTGCATTGCGGCGCTTGCGGCTGCTGTTTCCTGCTTTTTTGTGCCGCTCGATATAGAGTATTTAGGGTATTTTGACCTAAAAACCCTTTCCTGCCTGTTTTTAACATTGGCGGTTATTTGCGCACTAAGAAACATTAAGTTTTTCACCATTCTTGCAAGAAAGCTTGTGAATATGACAGGAAACCTTCGCTCGCTGTTTTTACTGCTCATAGTCATCACCTTTATAGGCTCTATGATCATTGCAAACGATATGGCGCTTATAACCTTTTTGCCGCTCGGATATTTTGCCCTTTCTGTAACGCGGCAGGAAAAATATATGGCATATCTTTTTGTGCTTCAAAATATTTCGGCAAATTTAGGCGGTATGCTCACGCCCTTTGGAAATCCCCAAAACCTTTATCTCTATTCTTATTTTAATATCCCAACAGGCGAATTTTGTCAGATTATGCTTCCTTCATTTCTGCTCGCTGTTTTTCTTTTGGTGGTCGCCTGCCTTCCGATAAAACCGATAAGATTTACTCTTGATGAGGATTTTCCCGAAAAGCTCAATGCAAAAAAAGCCGTGCTTTACGGCATTTTGTTCCTTTTGTCAATTCTTATTGTGTTCAGAATAATTCCTTTTGTTGTGGGTCTGCTGATTGTCCCCATAGTGCTTTTTATAGTTGACCGAGAAGCTCTTAAAATGGTTGACTACGCTCTGCTCGGCACCTTTTTCTTTTTCTTTATATTTGCAGGCAACCTTGCGAGAATTGATGCGGTAAATGCACTTGTTTCATCCCTTTTGCAAAAGGACACCCTGATTGTGTCGGTGCTCACCTGCCAGTTTATAAGCAATGTTCCATCGGCCATTTTGCTCTCAAGATTTACGGGTGATTATGCCGCGCTTCTTTTGGGCGTAAACATCGGCGGCACAGGAACGCTCATCGCCTCGCTTGCAAGCCTTATCACATTTAACGAATTTAGAATTTTGCACCCCGAGCAAACCAAAAAATACATTTTGATTTTCACAGCAGCAAACGCCGCTTTTCTGGTTATTCTAACCCTTGCCGCTAAATTCATTTTTTAAAATACATAATATATTAAAACAAAAAGCGAGGTGATTTTTACCTCGCTTTATTGTTGCACCAAATTTGGTACAAATTAAATGGTACAATACAAAGGTCGAAAGATATATAAATATTTTTGGAGGTTAATATATGAAAACCATTACGAAGGAAATCAACTTGCTGGATATTGCGGATATTGAACAAGCGGTTTCAAATCATTTAGGTAAAAAAGTAACCATTTCAGAAATCGATTGCTCTTTAGCTTATTGCATACCTATGGGTAGTGGCAAAGCAAGTGGCATGTATTTAGAACTTACTATAGGAGATGATTTTTGTGATTCTCTTGACTTGTTTTTTGATGATGAACTAAATGGACACTATTTAGACGGCAAACCGCTCTGCTTAGACGAACCATGGCTTGCTATAAATGAAATTTTTAATTTTGATGTTTCCGTTTTTAAGTCATTTGACAGTTGGACAGACTCTTCTGACTGATTATAAATATTAAGTATAAATCTCCTTGTTTTACAGATACTAACAGTACAAATTTGTAAAGCAAGGAGATTTTGTATATATTATGAAAGCAACAGGTATTGTACGTCGTATAGACGAATTAGGACGAGTTGTTATCCCCAAAGAAATTCGCCGCACAATGCGGATTCGTGAGGGCGATCCCTTACTGACGATATTAATACCAACGACCAAGTTTTGTATTGCAATACATAATGTAGTAGAAAGATATAACGAGAGGTGAATTCACCTCTCGTTATGTTATCTATAGTTCCTATGACAGTTTTGTTTCAAAAATGCTTTGATTTCACCATTGTCTTTATCTTCGTAATATCCAATTAATAACCGTTTAAATTCGGGAACCTGTGATTCGGGGATAACAAGCAAACCGCCTGCGTGTGAGATTAAATAATGGTTTGCAAAAATTACAGAGGCGCGTTTGTTTCCATCATTGAAAATCTGTGCTTTCATACAGTAAAGGCAAAGTTCAATAGCAGTATCGATAGGCTCGTTTGTTGAAGTTATGATAGATAAAATATTTTCAATAACTACTGTCTCAATAGGCAATGGAGGAATATACGAAGTGCCGCCTATGGTAACAGGTACGCCGCGGATTCTGCCGCCATTTTCAAAAAAACCTTCATTTACAAGCTTTGCAATATGGCAAAGAATAGAATAATCGCTTTTTACCTGCAAAACGTCCTTGTCTAAAATAAATTCCCAAGCGTGTTTAAGATTGAGTATCTTTTGCACGTCGGTTGCAGTAACGCCGTTCACCTTGCCGTTTTCAATAATATCTTCGGTTTGAGGAAAAGAGGTTGCAACCCCCTCCAAAACTGCCTGCTCATAAATAGATAATTTCATATTTATTCGGGCAAAATCAAGATTGAGCATTACATCAGGTGATAATTCATTTTCTGTAAAACCAATTTCTGCAAGCGCTTTTTCAACCTTGCGAATTTGTTTGCGAAGTTCCTTTGCTTCTGCATTGTTGCGTAGCAATAATTGATACAAAGTGTCAGAATAAACATCGACATAGGTTGAGGTTACACGACTGCCAACACGCTTGCGAATATATAAATATTTGCCGCTTTTGTTTTCTTTAATTTCGGGTGTACCGTTATAAGCCAATAAATTAAGTCGAGCATATAAGTCGGCACGCTGTTGTAATAATTCTTGTATTTCTGGATAGTTGTTCATAACAAAACTCCTTTTAGGGAACTTTTTACAATATTATTATAATTATTGTTCCCTAAAATGTCAAGAGATATTCATTGACACCTTTCGACAAGTTTTGCTGGGCTATACATAGTGTGGTAAATAGGTATAAAGAAACAGCGGAGTGATTTCGCTCCGCTGTTTCTTTATACACCGCCATACAACCATGTGCGGTTTGCGATTAATAAAAAACCGAAAAATAAAGATAAAAGCAAAATACCAACATCACGGGGGATGTATTTGTAATCATTATGCTTTACATCTTGTATTAAAGATAAGATAAACAATACTGACTGAAGGGGTAAAAAGAACAGAAAAAAAGACACCCTTGAGAAGAATTGCGCAATAGGCAAAAGAAAAGCAACCGTTGTACCCAAATCAGGTCTAGTACAAGTAGTCAGTATAATCGTAATGCCCCAAAAACACCAAATTGCAATACTATACCATTTGTAACATTTTTGAATGCGCACAAAATCACCGCCTTTAATTTATTATAGTACAACAAACCTAAAAAGTAAATATCAAACAGTATAAATTCCCTTTAATCACAAATAATAGTAATGAAAGCAACTGGAATTGTACGTCGTATAGAGGCTCGTGTTATAATAACACAAAAGTCACTTAAAGCCGCATAAACAACAGGGTTTTCACTGTTTTTTGTCCAAAAATTTTTCGTGAAAATCGGATATTTTCGACTTAAAATGCGAAGGGAGGGCCGTTTTTCACTGCTCTGGGCAGCCAAAATTAAATATTCAAACTGTCACAAAGCCGGGTGAGTGTATACGTTCATCCGGCTTTTGTATTTACATTTGCCCTACAAAACGAGGCTACATAGCGCTTGTATCTAAATGAGATATAACCCCAAATAATACTTCCAAACAAAGTGATGTCCTGTTTGGAATAAAAGGTTTATTGATTTTTAAGATTCTTTTAAAAAAATCAAATAAACTGCGTTTATGTATTG
>SVOZ01000016.1 GCA_015066115.1 Oscillospiraceae bacterium | reverse complement strand
TTTTAAGTAACGATTGACCTGTCTTTTTATTTGTGGTAAAATTAAGTTACTAACTTTTTGGAGAAAAGACTATGGCCCAAACAAAAAATCAAAATACAAGCCTTAAAAAACTAATACTTGCGGCGCTGTTTTTAGCCATCGGCGCGGTGCTTCCGCTTTTTACGGCGCAGATAAAGGAGATAGGGGACACCCTGCTTCCCATGCACATTCCCGTTATGCTCTGCTCGCTTATCTGCGGCTTCAAATATGGGCTTAGCGTCGGCTTTATTCTGCCGTTTTTGCGCTCGCTCGTTTTCGGAATGCCGCCCGTTTACCCAAACGCCGTTTGGATGGCGTTTGAGCTCGCGGCGTACGGATTTTTCCTCGGTTTTTTATATAGTAGATTTAAAAAACAAGGGATAGGTCAGCTTTATTTCTCGCTTATTTCTGCGCAGCTGCTCGGCAGAGTTGTCTGGGCGGCGGCAAAGGCGGTTTTAATGGGTGTCGCAGGCAAGAGCTTTACCTTTGAAGCCTTTTTAATGGGCGGCTTTGTTGATGCCTTCCCCGGCATAATTTTGCAACTTGTCTTAATTCCGCTTATAATGTCGCTTCTGCGCCTTTACAAGGACAAAAAATAATGCTAAAACGCCGATTTTAGATGCATCAATTCTATTGACAAGGCAGAAAATATATAATAAAATAATTGTATTCTTTTTTTAGAAAGGAAGAGTTTTTCAGTGAACCAGTATATTGAAAAGGTTTTAGAATCAGTTAAAGCAAAAAATGCAAGCGAGCCTGAGTTTGTGCAGACGGTTGAAGAGGTTTTCAAGTCAATTGAGCCTGTTATCGAAAAGCACCCCGAATACGAGAAGGCAGGCCTGCTTGAGAGAATAGTTGAGCCCGAAAGAATGTTTTCCTTCCGCGTTGCATGGACAGATGACGAGGGTAGAGTTCAGGTAAACCGTGGCTACCGTTGCCAATTTAACGGCGCTATCGGACCCTACAAGGGCGGCCTTAGATTCCACCCCAGCGTTTATTCTGGAATTATCAAGTTCCTCGGCTTTGAGCAGATGTTTAAAAACAGCCTTACCGGCCTTCCCATCGGCGGCGGCAAGGGCGGCTCTGATTTTGATCCCATAGGAAAGAGCGATGCCGAGATCATGCGTTTCTGCCAGAGCTTTATGAGCGAGCTTTACAGACACATCGGCCCCGACATTGACGTTCCCGCAGGCGACATCGGCGTTGGCGGCAGAGAGATAGGCTATCTTTACGGACAGTACAGACGCTTAAAGGGCGCCTTTGAAAACGGCGTTTTAACCGGCAAGGGCTTAAATTACGGCGGCTCACTTATCCGCCCCGAAGCTACCGGCTTTGGCGCAATTTACTATGCACAGCAGGTTCTCGCACATTTCGGAGAGGACATAAAGGGCAAGACCATTGCAATTTCCGGCTTTGGCAACGTTGCTTGGGGCGTTGTTAAAAAGGCAACCGAGCTCGGCGCCAAGGTTGTAACCCTTTCGGGCCCCGACGGCTATGTTTATGATCCCGACGGCGTTTGCACACAGGAAAAAATTGACTATATGCTCACAATGCGCCAGTCAAAGAGCGGCAGGGTTGAGGAATACGCAAAGAAATTCGGCGTAGCTTACTTCCCCGGCGAAAAGCCCTGGGGCGTTAAAGCGGACATTTTGATGCCTTGTGCAACCCAGAACGAAGTAAACCTCGAAACCGCCGAGAAGATTGTCGACAACGGCATTAAATACTACATTGAGGTTTCCAATATGCCGACCACCAACGATGCTCTCGCTCTCTTACAGAAAAATTGCGTTGTTGCTCCCTCAAAGGCAGTTAACGCAGGCGGCGTTGCAGTTTCGTCCCTCGAAATGAGCCAGAACTCGATGCGCTACTCTTGGTCTGCACAGGAGGTTGACGAAAAACTCAAGGGCATTATGAAGCACATTTACGATGTTTCGGTTTCGGCCGCTGAGGAGTACGGCTTTGGCTACGACCTTGTTGCAGGCGCTAACATTGCAGGCTTCTTAAAGGTTGCAAACGCTATGCTCGATCAAGGAATATTCTAAAAAACAAAAGGATTTGCCTCTTGGCAAATCCTTTTTTATTGATTTTTTAAAGGCAAAAGCTTATAATAATGGTGAAAAAAGAAAGGAGAAACAAATGACATACAAAGAGCTTAAACAAAACGAGGAAATAAGAACATATATACAAAAGGCTGACGAGTCGCTAATCGCGCTGGGCTTTACAGAGCACAGCTTTGCCCACGTTACCAAGGTTTCTGAAACGGCGGCCTACATTTTAAGAACACTCGGCTACAGCGAGCGAGAGATCGAGCTTGCCCAGATCGCAGGCTATCTTCACGACATCGGAAACCTTGTAAACCGCATTAACCACTCGCTTAGCGGCGCGGTGATGGCCTTCAGAATTTTGAGCGGACTTAAAATGCCGCCCGAGGACATTGCCACCATTGTGACTGCCATCGGAAATCACGACGAGGGAACGGGCGAACCTGTAAACGCCATTTCGGCGGCGCTTATTTTAGCCGACAAAACCGATGTTCGCCGCTCGCGCGTGCGAAACACCGACCTGCCCTCCTTCGACATTCACGACAGGGTAAACTACTCGGTTGAAAAGGCCGATCTTTCGATTAAGGGTGAGGATATAATTTTGGAGCTTACGATAGACACAAAGTACAGCTCGGTTATGGACTATTTTGAGATATTTTTAACCCGAATGCTGCTCTGCAAAAAGGCGGCCGAGAGCCTAAAGCTTAAGTTCGGGCTTGTTATAAACGGCCAAAGGGTAATATAATACAAAGGACAAAGGGAAAATCCCTTTGTCCTTTTATTTTTCAAACTGTTCTTTTAAAAATTCGGGGGCCTGAGTTTTTTCGATTTCAAAAACATAGGCAACTTCCTCAAAAAGCATATTCTCGGCGGTGTTTAAAAGCTTGTCGTCGGCAATATGAAGCCTTCTTGAGTTTTGCTGCTGCTCTTTGGCTAAATTTTTAAGATCATAGATCATAAGCATAAGAGCACATCTATTGCCGCTCTCGAGAATTTCACCGAATTTTTCTCTTCTCTCAAATTCGTTTTCGGGGCGGATGGTGTCACTTCCCTTGGCCTGTGAAAAGGCGCAAAGAAACTGCTCCTTTGTTAAAACAGGGTGGATCTTAGAGGTTAGTGAGGCATTCTCGGTCGGCACAAAAACGGTTGAGCCATTTTGCATAAGCGGCTTTAAAACATAATAGTTTGCCGAAAACGAGCCGAAGCTTTTTTTGCAAATATCCTCAACTCTACAAACTCCGCTTGCGCTATAAACAACAACATCTCCGATCTTAAACATAGTATCACCCTTTTGCCAGATTGCTTACAAATATATTTTACCATATTTTTACACAAAATGTAATAGGCAAAAAGGCAGAAAATACAAAAAATTTTTTAA
>SVOZ01000006.1 GCA_015066115.1 Oscillospiraceae bacterium | reverse complement strand
GGGCTGTTATGGTATAATATATATGTCAGCAGCTCCGCTTCTTTTTGCGAAGAAGGGAGTAAAAATTGAATCTTTTTGACGCAATTTATGCAAGACAATCGGTTGACAGGATAGACAGCATATCCGTAGAAAGTCAAATCGAGTTTTGTAAAAAGGAAGTGACAGGAGAAAGTTATAAAGTTTATACTGACAAGGGTTATAGTGGCAAAAACATAGACCGCCCTGCGTTTCAAGACTTGTTGCGTGATATAGAGGCAGGCAAAGTAAACCGTGTAATTGTTTACCGTCTTGACCGTATCAGCCGTTCGGTGCTTGATTTCGCCAATTTAATCGAAGTGTTTCAAAAGAACCGAGTTGACTTTGTCAGCACAATGGAGAAATTTGATACTTCAACTCCTATTGGCAAGGCTATGCTGATGATCGTAATGATTTTCGCACAGCTTGAGCGTGAGACCATTCAACAACGTGTTATTGATGCTTATTCATCACGAAGCAAACGCGGATTTTATATGGGTGGCAGAGTGCCGTTTGGATTCGAATTGGTTGAAACAACCATAGACGGAATACGAACAAAAATGTATAAACCAATTGAGGAAGAAGCAGAAGTTATTAGATTAATATTTTCAATGTATTCAAAGCCTCAAACCTCGTTCGGTGATGTAATGCGCTATTTGGAAGAGCACGGCATACGAAAGCGTGACGGTAAACTCTTTAATCGAAGCCGATTGCGTGATGTGGTGATCAACCCCGCGTATGTAAAAGCCGATTATCAGCTTTATGAATTCTTTAAAGCGCAAGGCACGAACATTGTCAATACACCTCAGGACTTTATCGGTATAAACGGAGCGTATCTTTATTCGGGAGATAATCTTAAGCGTAAAACAATATCCTTAGTAGGTCACACATTGGTCCTTGCACCGCACGAGGGGCTTGTTGATTCGGCAACATGGATTAAATGCCGTTCCAAGTGCTTAAACAACCAAAGCGTTGCACGACCCATCAAGGCAAAAGCAACATGGCTTGCGGGTAAAATCAAATGTGCCAGCTGCGGATATGCTTTAACCGCTAAGATTTATAAGTGCAAAACCAAGTCCGATAACCGCTATTATCTCTGCACAAACAAATATCACTCCGGTGGATGTAACTTTGGCTCATTGGATGCTGATATTGTGGACGACATTGTATTCAAAGAAATGCAGAAGAAATTAGCGGAGTTTCAAACACTGTCAAAGAAAAAGCAGGACGGCTGTAACCTGCAAGTTATTAAACTTAAAACACGCATAGAAGAAATTGATTCGGAAATATCCTCTTTGCTCGAAAAAATCGTTTCGGCAAATGATACGGTGATGCAGTACATAAACAACCGCGTTGCCGAGCTTGATGCTGAGAAGAAAGAACTTGGCGCCGAGATTGTTTCATTAGAGAGTAACCGCACAAATGATGTGGGTGAAATCAGCGGATATTTTGAGCATTGGGATGAGCTTACGGTGAGCGACAAAATTACGGTGGTTGACTGCCTGATAGAGCGTATAACCGCCTCAAAAGAGAGCATTGAAATCAAGTGGAAGATATAAAAAATTGATGTCGCAAAAGCATTTCACCATTGTTGTTCAGGCGAGGCTTTGCGCATTGTTCAGGATAAGCTCGATGCCAAAAACTTCTATGCCTGCAACCCCAGCTTTGATAAGCCTTGCGGAAAATAATTATTAAAATTAAATGACAGAAAAAGCCGCTTACTTAAGCGGCTTTTTTAAATTTGAATGTTTGTTTACAAATTATTTTGTTTTTTGCCCTTGTTTTGTTATTTTTTGTGTAATAAACTTATAAGAAGGACAAAAAGGAGTAATGTAATGGGTATCGAAACAGAAAAACAATCAAAAGAGTTTATCAAGCTTATGTCTTATTATAAGTGTGCTATGATGGAGATTGAAACCAAGTTTAATGTTTTAAACGTGGAGTATTCGCTTGTGCACGACAGAAATCCTATAAGCTCAATAAAAACACGCCTTAAAAAGCCACAGAGTATAAGGGAAAAGCTTGAACGTAAAGGCCTAGAGGTGTCGGTTGCAAATATGGAAAAAAGTCTTGCTGATATTGCGGGAATACGTGTTATTTGCTCCTTTCCGGAGGATGTTTACACCCTTGCCGGCGCGCTTTTGCAGCAGGACGATGTCCGCTTAATCACAATGAAGGACTATATTGCAAAACCAAAGCTTAATGGTTACAGAAGCCTTCATATGATAGTTGAAATACCAATCTTTTTAGCACAGCAAAAGAAAATGATGAAGGTTGAAATTCAGCTTAGAACAATTGCAATGGATTTTTGGGCAAGCTTAGAACATCAGCTTTGCTATAAACAGGATAATGAATTTACAAAACAAATGGCAGATGAGCTGTTTGAGTGCGCGAGAATAAGCGCTGAGCTTGATTTTAGAATGGACGAGCTTAGAAAAAATGTTCAGAAACAAAACGCTGAAAAAGGGAAAAGAGGATAAAAATGCGGAACTTTTTTGGTAATCTTGGATATAAATTTGCATCAGTTATGTACGGAAGAAACGGGGTTGATTCCTTTAATAAATTTCTTGTAATATCCTCAATTGTGATAACCTTTTTGTCAAACCTGCCCTTTCTTGATGTGTTGTATATAATTGGTGTTGCGCTTATGGCTTTTGCGCTTTTCAGGTGCTTTTCGAAAAATCTGTATAAACGCCGTCAGGAAAATGCAAAATATCTTTCAATTGCTCAAAAATTCAAATACTTTTTTGCCATTCATAAGAAAATGTTTAAAGAGCGAAAAACACACAGATATTTCAAGTGTGAATGCGGTACTATTTTAAGAGTGCCGCGTGGAAAGGGTAAAATAAAAATTCACTGTTCTAAATGTGGAAAAGACATAATAAAAACAACATAAATTGTTGACATAGGGGATAAAAGTTGTATAATGAAGTAAACAAAATTCCTTGTCGGAGGGATAAAAATGAGCTTTAAAATCGCAACACATATATATACCGCACCGTCAATGACAGTAAAGCTTTTAAAAGCAGTTAAAGAGGCTGGGTTTGATGGCGTTGCCGCAAATTTAAACGGTAAGGATAACTATCTGCAGCTTGATAACTGGCGCGAAAAGATGAAAGAAGTTCGTAAAATGATCGAGGGAGAGGGTCTTACCTGTGTTCAGACCCATCTTCCTGTTTACTATATCCGCCGCTCGAGCGATGAGTATAATGAGGAAGAAACTATTCAAATAGAGCGCGGAATTGAGGCAAATGCGATCCTCAGCTGTAAGTGGGGAGCGTACCACCCGAGAACCGATTTTAACCACGATTTTAATGTTGAAAATGCCATCAGAGATAATTACAACGATCTATGTCATTTTCTCAAAATTGCTGAGCGTTTTGACGTCGGCATCGCGGTTGAAAACCTTCCCATTTTCCCTGTAGTCAAGCACATAAAGTTCTTTTCCTCAAACTATAAGGACCTTATCACCCTTGTTGATAAATTCGATTCAAAGCACATAGGAATTTGCTGGGACACGGGCCACGCAAATATTATGGAATACTATGAAGCATTTAAGCAGGCAGAGGCTATCCGCGAGATAGGGGACAGACTTAAAATACTGCACCTTCACAGCAATGTCGGTGATGCTGACGGTCATCAGCCTGCCGGGCAGGGAATAGTGCCTTGGAAGGATGTTATCCCTGCAATTGTTGATACAGGCTTTGACGGATTTTTCACCTCGGAAGCAGGTTTTCCTGAGAAAAACGAGGCGCTTTACCCTTCGGCGCTTAAATATCACGCCGAGTCATTTAAATGGCTTAACACCTTTGTAAAATAAAAAAACTCTGTGCATTTTTCAAAAATGCACAGAGCTTTTTTAGTTTTTCTTAAGCCGCAAAAAAGCGAGTGTTCCCATCTTAAAAATGGTTGAAACAATAAGCATTCCAACTGCGATTGCACCCGCAATTCCGATGGTTTCAATTCCTTTTTCAATAAAGGCGTTGTAATCGCTCTTTATGCAGGCCTGCATTGTGTAATAAATTCCGCTTCCCGGAACAAGAGGCAGGATTGATATAATCATAAAAACCGTAACAGGAGCCTTTAAAACCCTTGCAATTATTTCGCAGAAAATAGCGGCAGCCATTGTTGCCAAAAAGGCTCTTACAATTATTGAGGAAACAGGATTTTCAAGCAGTAAATAGGTTCCCCAGATTATAACTCCGCCTATTGGCGTAATAAAAAGATTACGTCCCCTTATGTGAAAAATAAAGCCAAATCCAAAGCAGGCGATATAGGCAAATATAAGGGAAAGAACAAAGTGTAAAATATCCATTTGAAAACCTCCTTAAAGCACACCTGCAAGCGTTGCCATAACGATACCTGAACCAAGCGCCATTCCGACAGCGATTATAACAGCTTCGGTAAGGGTGTTTTTGCCGGAGATAAGGTCACCTGCAATTATGTCACGCATCGAGGTTGCAAGCGCAACCCCCGGGACAAGATTCATAAATGTTCCGATAATAACGGTGTCAACCTTTATTGTGTACAGATATGCAGAAAACAGAAGGGTAAGCAAAGCAATTGCACCGCTCGCAATTATGTTTTTAAAGAAAATTCCTGTTTTAAGTTTTTCGGTTATGTAAACAAGAGGATAAACCAAAAGCCCGATAACACAGGCGGCTAAAACCTCGTATAATCCGCCGCCGAAAAGATATGTAAAGGCTCCGGAAATTATTGCAAAGGCCAAAAGCTTTACAATGAACGGATAGGTCCTTTGCATCTCAATTCTGTCGATCTCTTCGATTATCTCGTAGTAGCTCATTCTCTCGGTGCATATCTTGCGGCAGAGGGAATTTAGCTTGTCGATTTTGTAAAGATCGGTGCTTTTTTCTCTGCATCTTCTTATCTCGGAAACAACCTCTTTGTCCTCGTTGGACATAGAAAGCATAATGCAGGAATTAATGACGAAAACATTAATATCATTAGCGCCGAGTGCAGATAAAACTCTGGCGATGGAATCCTCTATTCTGTAGGTTTCGGCGCCGTTTCTTTGCATGCTGTTTCCAAGCCGAGACGCAATGTTAAGAAGCTGTTGATTATTCACTTGCAATGCCTCCAAATGAGAAAATAAAATCACGGCGAAATTATAAAAATTCGCCGCGACCCTTTTAGTTCTGGTCAAGAGCAGTGTCGAGCCAGACCGATGCAATGTCGATTGCGTTGTAAAGACCGCGAGTGTCGGTCTTTTTAATAACCAGCTCGGTGGGAGCGGCATTTGGATCGGTGTTAAGAAGCTGAATGATTATTTTGCCGGCAAAGTTCTGATCCTTGAAGGGAACGGTGTCAACGACCTGCATCATAACAACATAATCATCGTAAAGATTTCCGTAATAAAGGGTTTTGCCGCAGCGAACAAGAGGGCGGCCTTTGTATTCTAAAAAGGGCTTAGCCGATTGGGTGTTGATTTCAGCCATATCATAACTTCCTTTCATATAGTACACTACATCATAACACAAAAAAATCATTCTGTAAAGATAATTTTTGTAAATTTGATGTGTTGACGATAATACTTTTAAATTATATAATTATTATTACAGTATCTGTCCTAAATTGCATATTATTTAGCAGAAAGTGTATTGATAAATTATTATGCCCGATTAAAATGAAAATTGGAGGTAATGTTTATGAAAAATAAAAAAACAGCACTTGTTATAATGGCGGCTGGAATGGGAAGCCGCTTTGGAGGACTTAAACAGCTCACACCTGTAGGCCCTGCAGGAGAACTGATAATAGATTATTCGGTTTTTGACGCAAAGAGAGCAGGCTTTGATAAGGTTTACTTTATAATTAAAGAGCAGATCGCCGATGATTTTAAAGAGGTTGTCGGAAACAGGCTTTCAAAATATATTGAAACCGAATATATAATGCAGGAAACAACAAAATTGCCTGAAAAGTTCACTGCGCCTGAGGGAAGAACTAAGCCATTTGGTACCGGTCACGCAGTGTGGTGCGGCAAAGAGCAGATCAAAGAGGATTTCGTTGTTATCAATGCTGATGACTATTATGGTCCAAAGTGCTTTGAGATCTTGCACGATTTTCTTGTTTCGGGTAAAAAAGAGGATAAATTAAGGCTTGCAATGGCCGGATTTGTTCTTAAAAACACCGTTTCGAAAAACGGTTCGACCTCAAGAGGAATTTGTGAGGTTGAAAACGGCTTTTTAGCGTCTGTTACCGAGCGCACCCATATTGAGTGCCGCGGTGATAAAATATCCTACACAGAGGATAACGGAAACAGTTGGGTAGATCTTGATCAAAACACCCTTGTTTCAATGAATTGCTGGGCATTTCCTAAAGAGGCTCTTGAACATTTTGAAAATCAGCTTATCGAGTTTTTGGGCACGCTTAAAAATGAGGACATAAACCCGCTTAAAGCTGAATTTTATCTTCCTTCTGTCGCAAGCAGGCTCATCTTGGAAAATAAGGCAGACTGTGCTGTTTTAAAAACCGAAGATCAGTGGTACGGAATGACCTATAAAGAGGATCTTGAGGATGTAAAAATTGCGCTAAAAGAAAAAATGAAGAACGGTCTTTATCCCGAAAAACTTTGGAACTAAATAAAAGCGGAAGCTTTCAAGGCTTCCGCTTTTTACTTTTTGCAGGAAATTATGTCATAAAAAGTCGTGATTTTATTTGGAAAAAAGCAAAATCAAAAAAACTGAAAGAAAAACCGTCAAAAACAAATTAAATAAGCGGTAAAATGCTTGCAAAAAATATAGTTTTGTGGTATCTTTATATAGTATGGATATTTATGCCGTATAGTAAATGAAAGGGGAGTCTGCCGCCTTGCAAAATAAGGAATTTCCGCCGTATAGCGTTCTTATGTCGGTTTATGAAAAAGAATCCCCTGAATTTCTTAAAAAGAGCGTCGAAAGCATATTTTCCCAGAGCATTGTGCCCGATGAGTTTGTGCTTGTTATAGATGGCAAGATCGGCCCCGAACTTGAAAATGAAATAAATAGTTTAAAGGACAGATTTAAAATTAATTGTGCCGCGTTGGCACAAAACTTAGGGCTTGGAAGGGCGCTTAATTTTGGACTTTCACATTGCAAGAATGAAATCGTTATGAGAATGGACAGCGATGATATTTCTGTTTCTGACAGAGCTGAAAAACAGCTTGCGCTAATGCAGCAAACGGGCGCAGATATAGTAAGCTCAGCAGTTGCTGAGTTTGAAAGCGACCCTGAGTGCATCACCTCTGTGCGCACAGTTCCGCAAACTCATGAGGAAATTATGAGGTTTGTAAAAAAACGCACGCCCTTTAACCATCCTGCCGTCTTATATAAAAAGTCGGTTATTGAGTCTGTCGGCGGATATATGGACTACTTATTTTTTGAAGATTACGAGCTTTTTGCAAGGGCACTTGCAAACGGAGCAAAAGGCGCAAATTCAGCAGAGCCGCTTGTTTTGATGAGAACGGGGAGCGGGCTTATTAAAAGGCGCGGCGGAAGAGAATATGTTAAATGCTTAAATCGCTTTTATAATAGAATGAGAGAGCTCGGTATCTGCTCTTTTAAAGAAACTGTAACTGTGCAGCTTCCGAGAGCTGTTGTGGCGCTTTTGCCGCAAGGTATTAGAAAATTTGTCTATCAAAAATTTTTAAGAGGCTGAAAAAATGAATGTGATAAAAAGGTGCGCGAGGCTGTTGTGTTTACCGCTTGACCTTTTAAATAAATGTGTTCCAAAAAAGTCAGACACGCTGTTTTTTTATTCAAATCTCGGCTTTAGGGATAATGTAAAAAGTCTTTATGACTATTGCATTGAAAAAGGCATAAATTCGCGCTTTAAAATAACGGTGTCAACCGATGAGTATAAATGCTTTGCAGAAAGCGCACCTAAAAATGTCCGCTTTGTTTCTTGCGTAAGAGGAGTGTTTTCTTTTCTTAAAAGCAAAAATTGTTTTTACAGCTTTGGAAAGTATCCTATAAAGCCTGCGCGTGACCAAAAAGTTGTAAATCTCTGGCACGGAATGCCCCTTAAAAGCATAGGAAGGCTTGAAAAAGGCCATCAAAATGACGACCAGAACTTTTTTACACATCTTATCGCGACCTCGCCGTTTTTCGCCGATATTATGGCAAAGGCATTTGGAGCGCAAAAAGAGCAGATGCTCATTTCCTCTCAGCCAAGATGTGATGAAATGTTTAATGATGCGCCAAAGCCTCAGTTCCTTTGCGGCTACAACAAGGTCATTTTCTGGCTTCCGACATTTCTTTCATCAAAGCGCCTTGGCCAAACCGATGGATTTTATGAAGAAATTAACCCTTTTGATTCTCACTTTTTAAATGATATAAATTCTGCGCTTGCGCAAAATAATACACTTCTTGTAATAAAGCCTCATCCTATGGATGATGCGGTTTTGCCTTTCCAGGATTTTTCAAACATTTTGTTTGTAAATGACAGCAATCTTAGGCAAAAAGGCTATTCGCTTTACGGCGTTTTAAAATTTGCGGACGCGCTTGTAACTGATTTTTCAAGCATTTATATTGATTTTCTCCTGCTTGACAGGCCGATAGCTTTTGCAGGCCCCGATCCCGAGGAGTATCGCAAGAAGCGCGGCTTTGTAACAGATGATTTTTTAAGGCTTATGCCCGGAAACTATATAAAAAACAGCGAAGAGCTTAAAAGTTTTGTATCTGCCGTTGCAAACGGACAGGATGATTTTTTAACAAAACGAAGAGAATGTAACGAACTTTTTAACACCTTTAAAAGCGGCGGATGCGAGAGGATACTCACCGAGCTAAAGATATGTAAAACGGAGGATTTGAAATGAAAAAAGTTATAACCTACGGAACCTTTGACCTTCTTCACTATGGCCACATCAACCTTTTAAAGCGCGCAAAGGAATATGGCGACTACCTTGTTGTCGCCCTTTCAACCGATGAGTTTAACTGGAATAGTAAGCAGAAAAAGTGCTACTTCTCTTATGAGGACCGCAAGAAAATGCTTGAGGCTATCAGATATGTTGACCTTGTTATTCCCGAGGAAAATTGGGAGCAGAAGGTGAGTGATGTTAAGGAATTTAAGATCGACACCTTTGTAATGGGCGATGACTGGGAAGGTAAGTTTGATTTTTTAAAGGATCACTGCGAAGTGGTTTACCTGCCGAGAACACCTGAAATCTCCACCACACAGATTAAAAAAGACCTTAAAGACTAAGCTTAAGGGAACTGATAAGATATGCTTCAAAAGGTTAAGTCCTCGCTAAAAGCGTTTGTTCAAAACAGCAGAGTTGTTTATGCCGTGTATAAGAAAATAGTCTTGTTTTTTTCAAGCTTAAATTACGGTATAATTTCAAAAACTGTAAAAACAGATGCAAAAACCATTTTGTTTGAGTCGTTTCAGGGGCGATCCGTAACCTGTAGCCCTAAGGCGATGTATCTTGCGGCTTTAAACGACCAATGTTATGGCGACTATTCTTTTGTCTGGGCGGTGCGCGATTTAAGCGCTTATAAAGAGCTTGAGCAAAACCGCAACACAAGGCTTGTGAAATACGGCTCTCGCGCTTATCTTAAGGCTTGCGCCAAGGCAAAATTCTGGGTGACCAACTCAACTATGCCGGCTTTTGTAACGCCAAAAAAAGAGCAGTCTTTTATCCAGACCTGGCACGGAACGCCGCTTAAAAGGCTTGGATGTGACATAAAAAGCGAACAGGGCAAAGCACAAAAGCTCTCGTCTATACATAAGCAGTATATCTCGCAGGGCAAAAAAATCACCTGTTTTGTTTCTCCCTCTGAGTTTTACACCGACAAGATAAGTTCGGCCTTTAACCAGAGTAAAAGCAAATTTATTGAGTGCGGCTATCCGAGAAATGACTTTCTCTTTTGTTTTACCGATGAGGATGTAAAAAAGGTAAAACAAAGCCTTAATATCCCTGAAGATAAAAAGGTGCTTCTCTATGCGCCGACCTTTCGCGACGATAATTTCGAGAGGGGAAAGGGCTTTCATTACGATATTGGAATTGACTTTGATTTGATCAAAAAGGAGCTTTCAAAGGATTATGTAATTCTTTTCAGAGCCCACTATTTTGTGGTTGATAACTTTGATTTAAGCCGCTATAAAGGCTTTGTTTATGATGTTTCGCGTTATCAGGATATAAACGAGCTTTATATAATAAGCGATATGCTTTTAACCGACTATTCAAGTGTGTTTTTTGACTATGCAAATTTAAAGCGCCCTATAATGTTCTTTATGTATGACTACGAGCTTTATAAAAACAAGATGCGCGACTTTTATCTTGATATAACCGAGCTTCCGGGCAAGATAGCGTTTAAAAATGATGAGCTTGTATCGCTTATAAAAAATACAGAGCAAAAGTTTGTTTATGACGACAAATATAAGCAGTTTAATGAGAAATTCAATAGCCAAAATGATGCAAACAGCAGTAAAAGAGCGCTGAAAAAGTGTATAAAATAAACTCAGGAGTAATTTATGAAAAGGTTTTTTAGAGACTTAAAAAGGTACAACCCTTATGCTATGTATGCCGCCAAGGCAGAGCTTAAATCCAGCGTGGCGGACTCTTATCTGAACTGGCTGTGGTGGATATTAGACCCCATTTTGTTTATGCTTATTTATTCCTTTGTTGTAAAGCTGGTTTTCAGCAGCAGGGAAGAAAATTTTGCGGTTTTTGTAATAATCGGACTTACGGCATGGGATTTCTTTAACCGTACCATTACAAACAGCGTAAAGCTCGTAAGAGCAAATAAAAGTACCGTAACTAAGATTTACATTCCAAAGTATACACTAATCTTGACAAAAATGTATGTAAACTTTTTCAAGATGCTCATATCATTTGCGCTTGTAATAGTGGGAATGATCTTTACGAGGGTTCCCGTCAGCTTCAATCTTTTGTACATCCCGCTTATTTTAGCAACTCTTTTTGCAATAACCTTTGGAGCGGCTACTATCTTTATGCATTTCGGCGTATTTATAGAGGACCTTTCAAATGTTGTAACGGTTCTTTTGAGACTTGTTTTCTATATGTCGGGAATTTTCTATTCCATAAGCGGAAGAATCGGAACAAACAATCCGCTTATTGCCAAACTTTTGAATTTAGGAAACCCCGTGGCGCTTGTAATTTCCTCGCTCAGAGATGTTATGCTTTATAATCAGACTCCAAATGTTCTGGCGCTTATTATTTGGCTTGTTGCTGGAGTTTTGATCTCTGCTCTTGGCGTTTGCACAATTTATAAATACGAAAACAGTTATACAAAGGTGATCTAATGAGTAAAGCAATTACGGTTAAAGATCTGTGGATCGTTTATAAAAGTCTTAAATCCGTTTCTTCAAAAAGAGCGTTGTTTTCCTTTGGTAAAAACAAGCTTGAAACCTTTGAGGCTGTGCGTGGTGTGTCCTTTGAAATCGAGGAAGGACAGGTCGTAGGCCTAATAGGAAAAAACGGAAGCGGAAAGTCGACACTGCTTCGTTCAATAGCAGGCATTTTCTCGCCCGATAAAGGCGATATCGACCTTCATGGAAAAACAGTTTCGCTGCTTTCTATCGGAGTCGGCTTTCAGAATAAGCTTTCGGGTAGAGAAAACATCTACCTTTCCGGGCTTTTAATGGGCTTTAAAAAGGCAGAAATAGAAGAAAAAATTGATAAAATAATCGAATTTTCAGAACTCGGCGCCTTTATTGATAAGCCTGTAAAAACCTATTCAAGCGGAATGTATTCAAAGCTGGCCTTTTCAATAACCGCCGTTATGGAAACCGATATAATGCTTATAGATGAGGTTTTAAGCGTTGGCGATGAAAAGTTTAAAAAGAAAAGCTATGATAAGATAAAAGAGCTTATCAGCGATAAAACAAGAACAGTTATCATAGTTTCGCACAACAGCGATCAGCTTAAAAAGCTCTGCGACCATATCGTCTGGATAAATGACGGAGTTTTGATGATGCAGGGTGAAACCGATGAGGTTCTCGAAGCATATAAGGAGTTTATAAAATAAAAGGGGAGGGATAACAGGTGAAGGCGGATCTGCTTACAGAGCTTAAAGCGCAAATGCCGAGATTTTCAAAAGGTCAAAAGAAAATTGCGGCCTATCTTATTGAGCACTTTGACAAGGCGGCTTATTTAACTGCGGCAAAGCTCGGTAAGTCTGCAGATGTCAGCGAATCCACCGTCGTGCGTTTTGCAAGCGAGATCGGCTTTGATGGTTATCCTCAGCTTCAGCAGGCCCTCAGAGATGTCAGCCGCAATATGTTAACAGCCGTTCAGCGAATGGAGGTTGCAAGCAGTAATATAGATGCTGATGACGTGCTTCATAAGGTGCTTCATTCGGATATTGAAAAAATCAGAAAGACCCTTGAAGAAATTGATAAACAAACCTTTGATAAGGCTGTCGATGCAATAACAGATGCAAGACAGATATATGTAATAGGAATCGGAAGCGCCGCAGCGCTTGCAAACTTTTTAACCTTTTATTTGAACCACATTTTTGATAATGTTAAAATTCTCGGCTCAACAAGTGCAAGCGATGTCTTTGAAAATATTGTTTCTATTGATGAAAACGACGTGCTTGTTGCGCTCAGCTTCCCTCGTTATTCAACCAGAACACTCAAGGCAATGCACTATGCAAATGAGAAAAAAGCAAAGGTAATTGCTATAACAGACAGTACAATGTCTC
This sequence comes from Oscillospiraceae bacterium, assembly GCA_015066115.1. Taxonomy (GTDB): domain Bacteria; phylum Bacillota; class Clostridia; order Oscillospirales; family Ruminococcaceae; genus SIG578. The sequence goes on along the minus strand of SVOZ01000006.1, from coordinate 88,673 downwards.
CTCTTTCTGAGTTTGCAGACCACCTGTTAGTTGCGCGAAGCGATATGGCATCCTTTGTTGATTCGCTTGTGGCGCCCTTAAGCCTTATCAATGCGCTTATTGTTTCTATAGGGCTTCGCCGCAAGGATGAGGTTTCAAATAAACTGCAGAAATTAGAGCAGTTCTGGCAGGAATATAAGGTGTACGATGATAGTACAGACCGATAAAAAGGATGCTGAAAATGTTTGATGTGATAGTTGTCGGCGGCGGCGCTGCGGGAATGATGGCGGCAGGAACTGCGGCGTCTCTTTATAAAAAAACTCTTTTGATAGAAAAAATGCAAAGAACAGGCAGAAAAATCCTTGTAACAGGCAAGGGAAGATGTAATGTTACAAACAACTGTGATGTTGATACAGTTTTAAAAAACGTTGTTTCAAATCCCAAATTCCTTTACAGCTCTGTTTCTCTTTTTTCTCCTAACGACACCATGGCATTTTTTGAAAACCTGGGAGTACCTCTTAAAACCGAGAGGGGAAACCGTGTTTTTCCTGTTTCGGACAGATCTATGGATATTGCTGATGCACTTATTAAAAATTGTCATAATAATGGTGTAAAGGTTTTAAACGATACAGTCACCGAGCTCGTAATTGAAAACGGCGAGATTGCAGGCGTTAAAACTGCATCAGGACAGCAAATTTCGGCAAGGTCAGTAATAGTTGCAACAGGCGGACTTTCTTATTCAAAAACAGGCAGCACAGGCGATGGATATAAGTTTGCCCAGGCTGCAGGACATAGCATAACGCCTCTTAGAGCTTCGCTTGTCGGGCTTAAGGTAAAGGGAAATGAATGTAAAGAAATGCAGGGTCTTTCCCTTAAAAATACAGCGCTTAGCCTGCGCCTGAAGGCAAACGATAAATTGATTTTTGAGGATATGGGCGAAATGCTTTTTACCCATTTCGGAGTTTCAGGCCCTATTGTGCTTAGTGCAAGCGCACACGTAACAGATAATCCGCAAAACTATTATATCGAGCTCGATTTAAAGCCTGCGCTGTCTTTTGAAAAGCTTGACGATAGAATAAGTCGGGATTTTAATGAGAACTTGAATAAAGATTTTTCCAATTCTTTAAGTAAGCTTTTGCCCAAGAGCTTAATTGATACAGTTGTAAAAAGAAGTAAAATAGATGCTGATAAAAAGGTAAATCAAATCACAAAAGCCGAGCGCGCCTCGCTTTGTAACGCAATAAAGAAGCTGCGCTTTGATATATCGGGCAGGGAAGATATTGAAACAGCCATTATCACAGCAGGCGGAGTTGTGGCCCGAGAGATCGACCCAAAAACAATGCAGTCCAAGCTTGTAAAGGGATTGTACTTTGCAGGCGAAGTGATTGATGTTGATGCCTGTACAGGCGGATTTAACCTTCAGATCGCCTTTTCCACAGGCTATGCTGCAGGAATTAATGTATAAAAGAAAGGAAAGCATATGCTGTACACCGTTTTAAGAGCTATCGTTAAGCCGATAGTATATCTGCTTTTTAATATAAAATTTGCCGGTCTTGAAAATATCCGCGATAAAGGCGGATTTGTTCTTTGTTCAAATCACAGAACTCTTTTGGACCCTGTTTTTATTCTTGTCGGCATTAAAAAACGCAAATTAAGATTTATGGCAAAGCAGGAGCTTTTTAAAAACAAGCTTTTAGCCGCATTTTTTAAAAGCGTTGGCGCATTTCCTGTAAACAGAGGAAAAGGTGATATGGTTGCGGTGAAAAAAGCCGAAGAAATAGTTGAGCGCAACCATATTTTGCTTATTTTCCCTGAAGGAACCCGCTCAAAAACAGGCAGACTGCTCCGTTTTAAATCGGGAGCGGCACATATAGCTTCGGATGCAGGTGCCGATATAGTTCCTGCGGCCATTTGTTATGACGGCAGGCTTGCTTTTAGAAAAAAGATAACCGTTTGCTTCGGTCAGCCTATTAAACACGAGGATATAAAACTTGGCGAAAACACACGCATAGAGGATAGCAGAAAGGTCAGCTTGCTCGTAAAAGAAAAAGTAGCCGAGCTTTTAATGGCCAACATCTCGGCAGCCTCTAAAAAGGCCTGCGATAAGGAAGATGCAGAATGAAAACTAAAATTACCCTTGCAAAAACCGCCGGCTTTTGCTTTGGAGTTGACAGAGCGGTAAAGCTCGTTTATAACCTCATAGAAAAGGGCGAAAAGGTTTGCACCTTGGGCCCTATAATCCACAATCCTCAGCTTGTAAAAGAGCTTGAGGAAAAAGGCGTTATTATTATTTCCGAGGTAAGTCAGGCGCCAAAAGGCTACACCGTGGTTATCAGATCTCACGGAGTCGGTAAAGAGGTTTATGACTATTTAGAAGAAAACAACATTCCTTACGTCGATGCAACCTGTCCGTTTGTTTCTAAAATACATAAAATAGTAAACGAGGAGTCCAAAAAAGGCGGCACCATTTTAATCGCAGGAAATGCCTCTCACCCCGAGGTAGAGGGCATAATGGGACATTGCGATGGCGAAAGCTTTGCTTTCTCGAGCGCAGAGGAATTGGAAAATTTCATAAATTTTTCTCCCGATTTTTGTGAAAAAAGCCCGATTTTAGTCGCTCAAACCACTTTTCAGGTCTCAGAATGGGAAAAATGTAAAGAAAAATTAAAAAAAGTATGTACAAATCCGATAATTTTTGATACAATATGCATTGCTACCGATAAAAGACAGCACGAAGCAGAAAAGCTTGCCGCTCAAAGCGATATTATGATAGTTATAGGCGGCAGAGAAAGCTCTAACACCAATAAGCTGTGTGCAGTGTGCTCGCAGTTTTGCAAAACTGTTCATATCGAAAGTGCAAAAGAGCTCGATGAAAAGCTTTTTAAAGACAAAGATTACATCGGTGTCACGGCAGGCGCCTCGACACCGTCGTATATAATTAAGGAGGTACAGAATACCATGAGTGAGATTCTGGAAAAACAACAAATCGAGGCCGAGGCTGTAGAGGCCCAGGTCGAAACCGCAGTAAATGCGGAGGAAGGCGAGTTTGATTTTGCAAAAGCAATTGATGACACCTTCAAAAAAGTACATAGGGGACAGCGTGTGAAGGGAATTGTCGTTGGCATTAACCCTTCGGAACTGCAGATAGATTTGGGTACCAAGCATGCTGGCTTCGTACCTGCCGATGAGTTTACACAAAACGGAACCGTTGCACTTAGCGATGCAGTTAAAGTGGGCGACGAGGTTGAACTCGAGGTAACAAAGGTCAATGACCAGGAAGGATATGTTCTCCTTTCCAAGCAGCGTATCGACTCATTAAAGGGCTACGAGGAGATCGTTGCCGCAAAAGAGAACAACACCACAGTTGAAGGCGTTGTTTTCGAGGTTGTAAACGGCGGCGTTCTTGCTAACGCAAAGGGCACAAGAGTTTTCATCCCTGCAAGCCAGACCGGCGTTGCTAAAGATGATGACCTTAGCAAGCTTCTTAAGCAAAAGGTAAGCTTCAAGATTCTTGAGCTCACCGATAAGAGAGGCAGAAGACGCGTTGTAGGCTCTATCAAGGCTGTTTTAAATGCAGAGAAGAGAGAAATGGCAGCAAAGGTGCTTGAGAGCATCGAGGTTGGCAAAACCTACACAGGAACAGTTAAGTCGCTCACAAGCTACGGTGCATTTGTTGACATTGGCGGCGTAGACGGCATGATTCACATCACCGAGCTTTCCTGGAAGAGAATTAAGAATCCTTCTGAAGTTGTTTCTGTTGGCGACAGTGTTGAAGTTTATGTTAAGGACTTTGACGCAGAGAGCAAAAAAATCTCTCTCGGATATAAGAAGACCGAGGACAATCCTTGGGAAATCCTTAAGAACACCGTAAATGTTGACGATGTAATCAAGGGTAAGGTTGTTTCTCTCCCCGCATTCGGCGCTTTTGTAACTGTAATCGACGGAATTGACGGACTTGTTCACATTTCCCAGATTGCTAACAAGCGCATCAACAAGCCTTCCGATGTTCTCAAGGTTGGCGATGAGGTTGAGGCAAAGGTTGTCGGCATTGATTACGATGCTAAGCGTGTAAGCCTTTCAATGAGAGCTCTCATTGAGGAGACTGAGGCAGAGGAGCAGGCCGAAATCGTAGAAGAATACGAAACCGCACAGGCAGAGGCTGCTGCAGAAGAAGCTGCTGAATAATTAAACTTAAAAAGGAACTCTCAATCGAGAGTTCCTTTTTTTAGATTTAAAGCATATTTGCAAAATGAATTTAATGGACAATCCTCGCATTTGGGACAGCGGGCGGTGCAGAGCGCACGGCCGTGTAAAACTATTCTGTGACAAAAATCTCCCGACTCATCGGGCGGCAGTATCTTTTTTAGAGCGACCTCTATTTTGTAGGGGTCTTTTTCATTTACAAGTCCAATTCTGTTTGTGATTCTAATGCAGTGTGTGTCGACTACAACTGAAGGCTTTCCATAAACATCCCCAACTATGAGATTTGCCGTCTTTCTGCCTATTCCCGATAGGGTGATAAGCTCCTCAATGGTGTCGGGAACAACACCATTATAACGCTCAATAAGCTCGTTTGCCATGTTTTTAAGGTCGCGCGCTTTTGTTTTGTATAGTCCGCAGGATTTTATGTAGTCTTCAATTTCGGTTATGTCGGCATCAGCGATGCTTTCGAGGGTGGTAAACTTTTTAAAAAGTTTTTCTGTAACGATATTAACTCTCGCATCGGTGCATTGAGCCGAAAGCCGGGTAGCCATTAAAAGCTCGTAAGGCTTTTCTGCAACAAGGGAACAAACGGCATCGGGATAAAGCAATTTAAGTGCATCTATCGAGAGAAGTGCAAGTTCCTTTTTTGTCATAAAATCATCACCTACCATTATATGAATTAATTTTATCACAAATTACAAAAACTTTAAAGTGTTTTCTATAAATTGCTTGATAAACCTTTAAAAAAATTGTATAATAAAGGTGATTTATGTTTAGGAGGTTTAATCATGTACGAAAATATGCTTGATACAATTGGATTTATTAAAAATACCGACCCCGAGCTTGCCAAGGCTATGGACAGCGAGCTTAAAAGACAGAGAAGAAATATTGAGCTTATTGCTTCTGAAAATATCGTTTCTCCTGCTGTTATGGCGGCTATGGGAAGCATTCTTACAAATAAATATGCCGAAGGCTATGCAGGCAAGAGATATTACGGCGGCTGTGAATGTGTTGACATTGTTGAAACCCTTGCAATTGAAAGAGCAAAAGAGCTTTTTGGAGCCGAAGCCGCAAATGTTCAGCCGCATTCAGGTGCACAGGCAAATTTAGCTGTTTACTTTGCTCTCTTAGAGCCCGGAGACACAGTTCTTGGTATGAGCCTTGCCCACGGCGGCCATCTTACACACGGTTCGCCTGTAAACCTTTCGGGAAAATATTATAACTTTGTTTCCTACGGCGTTGACGATGACACCCACAGAATTGACTATGATAAGCTTCGCGACATTGCGCTTGAAAGCAAGCCTAAGCTTATTGTAGCAGGCGCAAGCGCTTATCCCAGAGCTATCGACTTTAAGAGAATATCCGAAATCGCAAAAGAGGTCGGAGCATATTTTATGGTTGATATGGCTCATATTGCAGGCCTTGTTGCCGCAGGGCTTCATGAGAGTCCCGTGCCTTATGCCGACGTTGTAACCTCCACAACTCATAAGACCCTTCGCGGACCTCGCGGCGGACTTATTCTTTGCAAAGAAGAGCTTGCTCAAAAAATAAATAAGGCTATTTTCCCCGGAATTCAGGGCGGCCCGCTTGAACATATCATTGCCGCAAAGGCTGTCTGCTTTGGTGAGGCGTTAAAGCCTGAGTTTAAAGAGTATCAGAAGCAGGTTATAGAAAATGCCGCCGCTCTTGCAAAGGGCCTTGTTGACAGAGGATTTGATCTTGTGTCGGGCGGAACAGATAACCACCTGATGCTTGTTGACCTTCGCAAAATGAACATTACAGGTAAAGATTTAGAGAAGCGTCTTGACGAGGTTTATATCACCGTTAATAAAAACGCAATTCCTAACGATCCCCAGAGTCCTTTTGTAACAAGCGGAATAAGAATCGGCACTCCTGCCGTTACCAGCCGCGGGATGAAGGCAGAGGATATGGATGTTATCGCCGAGTGTATCTATAAGGCTTGCACTGCCTTTGAAACAGAGGCTGACAATATCCGCAAAGCTGTTTGCAATCTCTGTGCTAAATATCCTCTTTACGAATAAGGATCAAATTTTCTTTGAAGGGAAGTGACAAAATGCAATCAGTTCCTCTTGCCGATCTAATCAGACCGCAAACTCTTGATGAGGTTGTAGGTCAAAGGCATCTGCTCTCAAATGGCAGGGTGCTCAGAAATATTATTGATTCGGGAAACATTCCCAATATGATCTTCTATGGCCCGAGCGGCATTGGTAAAACGACGGTTGCATCAATCATTGCCCGTCAGACTAATAAAAGGCTGTATAAGCTAAACGGCACATCGGCATCTGTTGGTGATATAAAGGATATTGTCTCTTCGCTTGACGGATTTGATAGCCAAAACGGCGTACTTTTGTACCTTGACGAAATTCAGTACCTTAACAAAAAGCAACAGCAGTCACTTCTTGAATACATCGAAAACGGCAAAATAACTCTCATCGCATCTACAACAGAAAATCCGCATTTTTATGTCTATAATGCGGTTTTGAGCCGCAGCACCGTTTTTGAATTTAAGCCTGTTACCCCCGATGATGTTAAAGAGGCGGTTATAAGAGGCTATAAAAAGGCTTCAGAGGCGCTTAATATTAAAATAGAGGCGAGCGATGAGGTCGTTTCTTATATCGCTCAGCATTGCGGCGGAGATGTCAGAAAGGCCATAAACTGCGTTGAGTTGTCGAGCCTTTCATCTCCCGTAAACTCTGATGGAAAATCAGAAATCTCTCTTGAAATTGTAAAGCAGCTTTCTCAAAGAAGCAGCATGAAATACGACCGCGACGGCGATGAGCATTATGACATTTTGTCAGCTTTCCAAAAATCTATTCGCGGCTCGGATGAAAATGCCGCTTTGCATTACCTTGCAAGATTGCTTACTGCAGGAGACCTCTTGTCGCCCTGCCGCAGACTTTTGGTTATAGCAAGTGAGGATGTTGGCCTTGCTTATCCGCAGGCGGTTTCAATTGTAAAGTCTTGCGTTGACAGCGCCTTGCAGTTAGGACTTCCCGAAGCGCGTCTGCCGCTTGCACAGGCGGCAATCCTGCTCGCAACCGCGCCAAAGTCAAATTCAGTAATCTGTGCTATTGATGAAGCAATGGCGGATGTAAATGCAGGACATGCCACCGAGGTTCCGAGCCATTTAAGAGATTCGCACTATGCAGGCTCGGAAAAGCTTAATCACGGAATAGGATATAAATATGCTCATAACTATGAAAACCACTATGTAAAACAGCAATACTTTCCTGATAAGCTTAAAGACAGAGTATATTATAGCTTTGGAGATAATAAAAACGAGCAAACCGCAAAAAAATATTGGCAGGAAATAAAGAAAAAATAAAGTAAAAGCCGCCCGGACGGGCGGCTTTTGTTTATCTTATAAACTTGTGTGCTCTTCTTATAACCTCTGCAAGCGGGTAAATTAAAAATCCAACTGCAAAGTTTGAAACGCCGTGAACAACGTCCCAAGGAATGCCTGTGATTATCCAGGCAACGGCTTGCTCAAAACTGTATCCAAAAGCAACCGCCTGAAAAGGAGCATAAAGCACTCCGTAAAAAAATCCGTGAAGTGAACAGATGATCGGAAACACAATAAATGCAGCCCTTTTGGAAATGTTTTTTGGAATTAGCATCGCAAATCCCCAAAGAACAGCCCATATATAAATGTATGGAACCCACCATACACTAAACCCGTTAAACAGTCCTGTTATAAAAACAAAAATGTAGATTGGAACAAGAGCTCTTGCCCTGTAAACAACTGTAAAAAGAATTACAAACATTCCAATCAAATGCACATTTGGAAGAATTTCCATTATAGCCTTTGACGCAAACATCAAAGCGGCATACATAGGGTAGAGCGCAAGCTCAAAAATTGTAAATTTAGGATTATTTTGTGTAGACAAGCTCATAATGCTCCCCGTCACTTATTTTTGTGTCGCTTGCGCCGCTTAAAAGCGCCTCGCCATCTTTGCAAAGACTCCAATAAGATTGATTTATGTCATAGTCAGCAAGTATGCCGTTGACCTTTTTGATATAAAGACCAAACTGGCTGTCGTCACCCTCAATAAGTTTATGTTCTAAAAGCGCATCTGCAAGGTTTTCCTTGTCTGTTTTGAGTGTAAAGGTAATCGACTTGTCACCTGCTTTTACCTCAACATAGGCTGTTTTTGCCCCTTCACCAAAGGTTTTGTCTTCTGTGTAAAGGGCGGTTTTCCAAAGCTCGTCCGAGCTAGTCTGCTTGTTGCATCCTGCTGTGAAAAGCATTGAAACAATAAGCGCAGACAGCATAAGGATATTAAAAATTTTGATTGTTTTTTGGGCTTTCATATAAAACCTCTCCTTAAAATTATTTACCCAGTCGCGTAAAAATAAAATGCTCCCCACGCCAAAAAGGCGGAGGAGACAACAAACAAAAGTCATGCCAAAAAACATAACTTAAATAAGCCGTGCCCCTCATTGCCCAGAAGCAGTTTACTATATGTGAAACGATAAGCATTCCGACTTGACAGCAGGTAGAAACCTCTGAGATACGGTAATGGCTGTTGCGGCGGATTCTAACCGCGCTTTCCTTATCCCCGAACACATCCTTAAAGAGCGCGCCCGATTGCATCCTTAAAGAATGCCGAGTCACATTTACTCAATTGTGTAAAATAAATATATCACAAAAAAACAAAAATTTCAACATATTATCAAATTATTGTTTTACCTAAAAAGAATAACGCACCGCTTTTTTGAATATGAATTAAAGAAAGGGGTGCGGCAAAAGTGACAAGAATAACCGAGCTGATGGAAAAGGATGTAATTAGTCTTGAGGATGGGCAATGTCTTGGCAGGGTTTGCGATGCCGAATTTGACCAGTGCGACCAGAAAATTTGTTCACTTGTAATATTTGGAAGACTTAGGTTTTTTGGCCTGTTTGGCAGGGAAGACGACATAATTATTAAGTGGGAAGACATTGAGCTTATCGGTGAGGACACCATTCTTGTTAAAAAGGCTTGCGGATGCAAAATAAATACACCTAAAAGAAAAAGGCGCTTTTTTTAAAACGGAGGTAGTAAAATGAACGGTTATGTTTTCAAGGAAGAGTTTTTAAATAATCTGCCGGACGATAATGATGTGTCGCATCAGCCGAATTTTACCCAAAGTGAAAATAAGGAAAATAATATCCCGCGCGGTGAGGGTTGTCTGCGCCTTGTCTTTATAAATACAGTAGTCTTTGCAGTTATAGTGCTTTCCTGCCTTATGCTTCGCACGCTGGCACCCAAGGCGTATTCATCCATCAAGGCAGGCTATGCTGCCGCAGTTACTGAGCAGGATGTAACCTTCAGCGACATTAAAGCGTTTTTTTCAAAAATCGGCGAGTTTATGTTTTCTGATGCAAAAAAAGCGGTTTCATCTTCGTCGCAGATACCGCAAAAGGAAACCTCTTCCGGCGTTGCTATGCCTGAGGGAGCGGGCGGTGATGATGTAAAAAAACTTCCTGAAACAGTAACCGAGCAGGCGTACATTTTAACCTCAAAGATATCCGCACCCACAAATGGTACAGTTACCTCTGATTTTGGTTGGCGCGTTCATCCTATTTTTAAAACAGAGGGCTTTCACACAGGCCTTGATATAGCAAATAAGCTTGGCACTCCTATAACAACAGCCTTTGGCGGCAGCGTTTATGAAGTTGGGCAGTCACAAGCCTACGGAAACTATGTTATTATGAAGCACTCAGATACACTTTTCACCTTTTATGGCCATTGCGACAGCGTAAAGGTTAAGGAGCAGATGAATATGCGTCAGGGCGAGGTGATCGCTTATATGGGCAGTACAGGCTACTCAACCGGACCTCACCTGCATTTTGAAATTCGCATAGACGGGAAATGTGTCGATCCTGCCTATGTTTTAAAAGGGCTTGAAAATATTGAGTTTTAATTTGTTCGGGGTCAGAATAAAAATAAGCTTTTTGCTTATAGTTATGCTGGCCCTTTTTTCTTTTTACGACAAAAGCGGTTTTGTCTTGCTTGCAATTTCTGCCGCGATCATTCACGAATTAGGCCACGTTGTTGCTGCGGAAATTTTTAAATGCGGAGTAAAAAAACTTGAGTTTATGCCGTTTGGAATTAAAATGGTCTTAAATACGCCGCTTTCAATTGTTGCGCCAAAGCCAAAAATAGCCGTTTTATCGGCAGGCTGTGTTGTAAACTTTTTGCTTTTTGCGGCGTTTTGGGCTCTTTCTTTAAAAAACGCCGCAATAATTCATCTAATTACAGGCGCTTTTAATCTGCTCCCTGCAGGAACACTTGATGGCGGCAGAATTTTAAATGAGCTTTTGTGCATAAAGTTTGAAGCGCAAAAGGCAGAGAAAATATCGGATGTCGTGTCGCTTTTTTCAGCATTTTTGCTTTTTATTCTGGGGACTTTTGTCCTTTTTTACAGCGGCTATAATATAAGTCTTTTAATTACCTCAATTTACCTCGCTTCTTTAGTAATTGTGCGCCAAAAAAAGTTGAATTACTAAATCATCTGTGATATAATTAAATTAATAATGCGCAGTGATAGGTTGTGAAAAAATGAATCTTAAAGAAAAGATCGAAAAGGTTATAATAAGGGTGCAAAAACCCGCCAGATATATCGGCGGCGAGCTTAACAGCGTTGTAAAGGATCGCGATAAGGTTGATGTGCGTTTTGCATTCTGCTTTCCCGATACATATGAGATAGGAATGTCGCATCTCGGCATTAAAATCCTTTATAATATTTTAAATTCAAGGGAAAACATCTGGTGCGAGAGGGTTTTCGCACCTTGGTTTGATATGAAGGAGGAAATGCAAAAAGAAAATATTCCTCTTTATGCATTAGAAAGCCTTGACCCTGTTAGTGATTTTGATATTATCGGGTTTACGCTTCAGTATGAGCTTTGCTATACAAACGTTCTCTATATGCTTGAAATGGCAGGCATTCCGCTTTATTCGCGCGATAGAAAAGAGCTAAAAAACCTTGTTGTCGGCGGCGGTCCCTGCGCCTGCAATCCCGAGCCTATTGCTGATTTTTTTGATCTCTTTATGCTTGGTGACGGCGAGGATGTAATAGTTGAACTTTGTGACCTTTATGCAGAGCACAAGAAAAAAGGAAGCGATAAAGAGGCTTTTCTTGCAGATGCCGCTAAAATAGAGGGTATCTATGTGCCGTCTTTTTATGATGTCAGCTATAACGAGGATAACACAGTTAAAGCCATAACTCCTAATCGCCCCGACGTTCCTAATCGCATTACCAAAAGGGTAGTAAAGGACTTTGACAAAACTGAATATCCTGATAGATTTGTTGTGCCTTTTATTGAAACCGTGCACGATAGAGCGGTTTTAGAGGTGCTTCGCGGATGTATTAGAGGCTGCCGTTTCTGTCAGGCAGGCTTTATTTACAGACCTTTCAGAGAAAAAAGCGTTGAGACCCTCTGCACTCAGGCAAAAGAGCTTTGCGCAAATACAGGCTACGATGAAATCTCTCTCTGCTCGCTTTCGACAAGTGACCACACCGAGATAGAAAAAATGCTTTCTGAGCTTACAAAATGGTCGGATAAAGAAAAGATCAGCCTTTCTCTGCCTTCACTCAGGGTGGACAACTTCTCAAAAGAGGTTCTTGACGGAATAAGCGGAATAAGAAAAAGCGGCCTTACCTTTGCCCCCGAGGCAGGAACCCAAAGGCTTCGCGATGTTATAAATAAAAATGTAACCCTTGATGAACTTCACAACACCTGCCGTATCGCCTTTGAAGGCGGTTATACGGGTATTAAGCTCTACTTTATGATAGGACTTCCGACCGAGACTGAACAGGACATCAAAGGAATAATCTACACCGCCCAAAGCGTTGTAAATCTCTTTTACGATCTTGAAAATAAGCCAAAAGGCAAGGGTGTTACAGTAACCGTAAGCGTTGCAACCTTTGTTCCCAAGCCGCACACTCCGTTTCAGTGGGAGGCACAGGACTCTCTTGAAACTGTTATACATAAACACGATGTTTTAAAGGGCGTTGGAAGAAGCAAGAAAATTACTTTAAATTATCACGCAAGCAATACAAGTATCCTTGAAGGAGTTTTCGCAAGAGGCGATAGAAAAATCGGAGAGGCTATATTTAAAGCTTATAAAAATGGCTCGATTTTCGATAGCTGGAGCGAAGGCTTTGATTTTGAAAAATGGCAGGCGGCATTTGATTCCTGCTCACTTGATATGGCCTTTTATCAAGGCAGAAAGCGCCCATTTGATGAAATTTTGCCTTGGGATCACATAGACTTTGGCGTTACAAAGGCTTTCCTTGAAAGAGAGTGTAAAAAAGCTTATAACGCTCAGACAACAGAAAATTGCCGTAACTCCTGCGCTGCCTGCGGTGCAAATAAGTTTGAGGGAGGTCAGTGCAGTGCAAAACATTAGAATTTTCTTTAAAAAACGCGATAGGGCAAAGTACATCTCTCACCTTGATATGACAAGGCTTTTTCAAAGAGCAGTCAGAAGAAGCGGTATCACAATGTGGTACACCGAAGGCTTTCATCCGCATCTTTATATGACCTTTGCTCTGCCGCTTTCGCTCGGAATAGAAAGCGATTGTGAAAGCGTTGATATGCGCCTTATAGACGACATATCTTTTAGCGAGGTAAAGGACAGGCTTAACAGCGTTTTGCCCAAGGGAATAGAGGTAACTGAAATTTGTGAGCCTGTGATGAAAGCAAATCGCATTGTTTCCTCAAAATATGCTGTAAAGCTAATTAACTTGTCAGACAAAAAAGCGCAGTTTGATGCCTTTTTAGAGCAGAATGAGATTATGGCCGTTAAAAAAGGCAAGGCAGGCGAAAAGCTTGTAAATATCAAAGCTTTTGTTTATGATTATAAAACCTTTTGTGAGGGAGAAAACCTTTGCGCAGAGCTTGTTTTAGCCTCGGGAAATGTTAACACACTTAACCCTCAGCTGCTTTTGAGCGTTTTTTCAGAGCAGCAAAATGTGTCTGTTGAAGGAGCAGCTTTACTAAGATGTGAAGTTTTTGCCGAAAACGGCGAGATATTTAAGTAAAATGTTGTTTTTGTGTTGATTTGCCTTAAAAAATATGGTATAATATCTTATTATAAATCTTGGGGGTAATTAGTAATGAAAAAAGCAATTTCTTCGCTGCTTGCTGTCTGCGCTGTTATGCTTACAGTGTTGCTTTCAGGTTGTGGTGAAAACGGAAAAATGCTTTCTTATATAGAGATCGATGGCAAAAAAATCTCCTGCCGTATGGATATGGCAGAGGTTCTTGATGCCTTTTCGGATTATGAATATGAGTATTCCGAGACTATAAGCTGTGCCTATAACGGTCTTGATAAAATTTATGATTTTGCAGATAAGGGCTTTATTGTTTACACCTATCCTGATGGGGATAAGGACTATGTTCTTGAGGTAGCTGTATCTTCCGATAAGATCTCTCAGCAGGATGGCAAGGTCAAGGTCGGAATGAGCGGCGATGAGGTTAAAGCTTTGTATGGAGAGGATTTTTCTCAGCAGGGCGAAACCATGACATACACCGTTAAGGATGAGCAGACTATGTATTTCCTGCTTGTTGACGGAGTAGTGGCTGAATATGCTATAAGTGTTGCGGAATAACTTTCCGCACATTTTTTTGTTAAAGTTGGAGGGTAAATTATGAAAAAATTGGCAGTTTTGTGCCTTGCGGCGCTTGTTTTAGTTTGTTTTTCTGCTTGCGGAGAGCAAAATGAGGTAAATTCGTCAGATCCTTCGTCCTTGCAGGGCTCAACATCCTCTGAAAATTCAAGCTCGCAAACTGAGTCGAGCACAGATGCCGAAAAGATTCTTTTTGAGGTAAACGCAAAAGCCCAGAAAATCATAGATGAGCAAACAGACGATTCTATGACTGATGTTGAAAAAGCGAAAGCTGTTTATGAGTGGCTTTATCATAATTTTAAGTACCGCGCGATAACGGTCGATATGTCAAAAGGCTACACACGAGAGCTTACTGCAGAGCTTGCAGAATATTATTTTAAATATTACAAGGGCTCTTGTGAGCACTATGCCGCCGCACAAAAGGTTTTTCTTGACCTTTTAGGCTTTGAAACCTACTATATCGATGGTGAAAGAATCGATAGCGGCACAGGCGAGTGGGGCGAGCATTTGTGGCTTATCGTGCACTATGAGGGTGCTTATTACCACGTTGACGGACTTTTCGGCGGAAACCACACATCAAATCTATTTAGTATGTTCTGCGTTCCCGACAGCGCTATCGAAAGCACACATCGTTGGGATAAAAACTATTTTCCTGCCTGCACAGAGCCCCAGCTCTTAGTTTGAGATTGACATAATTTTTTTGGAAGTGACGTATTGAAAAGGACGTTTTTTGCATTTGTTTTGGCGCTTTGCCTGCTTATGCTTGTTTCCTGCAGGGAAAATGAGCAGCTATTTGTAAGTTCCGGTGGCGGCGCATCTTCTGAAATCAGCTCATCAGAGCAAAGCAGCTTATCTTCAAGCCAAGCACAAAGCGAAGCCTCAACTTCAAGCGCAAATTCAAGCACATTTACAAGTTCGCCGGCTTTAACGGGGACAGGGCAGGGAAACATTGTTTCATCACAAAAACCGCCTGCAACATCAAAGCCTGCTCCCAAGCCAAAGCCAACCCTGCAAGAAATTAAAGAGGCAAATAGCGTAAAGATAAAAAAGATCATTTCAAAGCACACTAATGACAATATGACTCCGCTTGAAAAGGCAAAAGCGATTTATAATTGGCTTTATCCTAATTTTGGCTATCGCGCAGTTTATGTCGACTTGTCTTCCGGTTTTTCAGAAGAGCTTACCCACCAGCTTGCGGCGCACTATTTTAGGTATTACAGAGGCTCCTGTGAGCATTATGCCGCTGTTTCAAGGCTCTTTTTTGAGGAGTTTGGGTATGAATGTATCTATGTTAAAGGAACAAGATATTCAAACCTTTCTCGAAGATGGGGCGAGCATGTCTGGCTTATGGTAAATGTAAATGGTGACTGGTATCACGTTGATGGCCTTTTTGCAGGCAATTTTGCTAAGGTGATGGATGATTATTTCTGCGTTCCCGACTCTAAAATGGAAAAAACTCATAAATGGGATAAAGAAAACCTGCCTGCCTGCACAAAAGAGCAGATTTTAAAGTAATAGCTTTAAGGAGATTTTAAAAATGTTTGTTCTTGAAAAAATAGCACAGTACGCTAAGGATGAAAACAGAAAGGCCGTTATATATCACGACAAGGTGATGACCTATGCAGAGCTTGAGCAGTTTTCAAATGCCTTTGCCGATTTTCTTCTTAAAAATGGTAAGGACAAATCTCCTGTTGTAATTTATGGACATAAGGAAGAAGAGTTTCTGCCTTGTATGTATGGCGCCTTAAAGGCGGGCAGAGCCTATGTTCCTGTTGATATCACCTTTCCTGCCGATAGGCTTGAAATGGTGCTTTCGGATGTTTCGCCCGAATTTTTTGTAACCCTTCGCGACACGGATGTTGCTGTTTGTGAGGGCACAAAGAGGCTCAACGTAAATGAAATTGATGAGATTTTTAAATCTTATAAAGGCGGCGCGATAGATAGCGCAAATTGGGTCAAACCCGAAGATAACTGCTATATTCTCTTTACCTCGGGAAGTACAGGCAGGCCCAAAGGAGTTCCCATTAATCGCGCTAATATCGAAAACCTTGCTTCTCAGCTTATCCCTTGGTGCGACATAGAGGCAAGCACCGATATTATCACAAATCAGATCTCATTTTCCTTTGATGTTTCGGTCGTGTCGGTTTATATGGGAGTTTCCCTTGGAAAAACCCTTTACACCATTGATAAAACAATGATGGAAACACCCGCATCGCTTTATGAGGGACTTGAGAACTCTAACCTTTCTTTCTGGGTTTCGACTCCGTCGTTTGCTGAGCTTTGTGCTATGAGTGAGCACTTTAACGAGAAAATGCTCCCCAATTTAAAGCGCTTTCTTTTCTGCGGAGAAACCCTCACCCACAAGCTTGTTGACCTTTTGCATGAACGTTTTCCAAATGCAGATATAGTAAACACCTATGGACCTACCGAGGCAACCGTTCTGGTAACCGCAAGCCTTATTACAAGAGAGATGGCCGAGGACCAAAAGCCAATTCCTATCGGCGAGCCCTTGCCCGAGGTTGAGTTTCGAATTGTTGACAGCGAGGGCAAGCCTGTTAAAGAGGGCGAGACCGGTGAATTACAGATAATAAGCGACAATGTCGGCCACGGATATTACGGTAGACCTGACCTTACACAAAAAGCCTTTTTTGAGACCGAGTCAAGAGGTGTTAAAAAACGCGGCTACAGAACAGGCGATGCCTGCTATCAGTGCGGAAAGCTCTACTATTTCTGTGGCAGAATGGACTTTCAAATTAAACTTAACGGTTACCGCATTGAGCTTGAGGATATAGAGAACAATATGGTAAAGGTTGAAAATGTAAGCCGCGCAGTTGTTATCCCCGTTATGAAAGAGGAAAAGGTTGATTATCTTGCCGCCTTTGTGCTTTCAACAAAGGAGATCGACGGCCCTAAGCTTCGCGAGATAACCAGAATTAAATCCGAGCTTGCAAAGCTTGTTCCTAACTATATGGTGCCGAGAAGGATCGTTCTTTGCAGCAGTCTGCCGACTAATACAAACGGCAAGGTTGACAGAAAAGAGCTTGCTAAACAGCTTTAAAGAGAGGATAGAAGATGGTACCTTTTGATTCGCTTATCTGGTTTTATATTTTGA
This sequence comes from Oscillospiraceae bacterium, assembly GCA_015066115.1. GTDB lineage: Bacteria > Bacillota > Clostridia > Oscillospirales > Ruminococcaceae > SIG578. The sequence goes on along the minus strand of SVOZ01000006.1, from coordinate 71,743 downwards.
TAGCCGCCCTTATCCCTGCGGCAGTTTTGGGATTTTGCGGCAAGAAAATTAAATATTACGGTGCGGCAGTAACCCTTTTGTTTATTCTGCTTATTTTTAACACGCCGGTAAAGCTTTTGTACGTTGCGCTTTTTGCGCTGTGGCAGCTTTTGCTTGTAAAGGTCTTTCCGCCTGTTATAAAAAAGGTAAATAAGCGCCCGATTTTGTGGTTCTTTGTCCTTTTGGCGCTCCTGCCGATGTTTTTAAACAAATTCAGGGTTGAAATCGGCGGCAATATTTTTGGGATTTTAGGCCTTTCTTATCTGTCCTTCCGCTCTATCCAGGTCATTGTTGACAGCTATGATGGCCTTATTGACAAAATCAAGGTTTTTGATTTTCTGTATTTTATCCTGTTTTTCCCATGTATAAGCTCAGGACCTATCGACCGCTCAAGAAGATTTACAAAGGAACTCGAAACTCCTTACAGCAAAGAGGAGTACAGAGAGCTTTTTGAAAAGGGAATCTGGAAGCTTTTCTGCGGCGCTTTTTATAACTTTGTTTTGTCAAGCATCATTTATTCCTATTGGCTATCGCCGCTTGGAAACAGCTTTTTAGACACCGTTTCTTATATGTACGGCTACACGCTTTTCCTGTTCTTTAACTTTGCAGGTTACAGCTCAATGGCAATCGGAACGGCGTATATTCTGGGAGTAAAGCTTGCGGAGAACTTTAATATGCCCTTTGGCGCCCTTGATATGAAGGATTTCTGGTCAAGATGGCATATTTCGCTTTCCACCTGGCTTCGTGATTATGTTTATTCCCGTTTTGTTATGTCTGCCCTTAAGGGTAAATGGTTTAAAAATCCTTACACCTCGTCCTATATCGGATATGTTCTTACTATGATGACGATGGGAATCTGGCACGGCCTTGAGCTTCACTACATTGTTTACGGCGCCTATCACGGACTTTTGATGTGTGTAAATGACATTCTCGATAACAAAGTAAAAGGCTTTAAAAAGCTTAAACGCGACAAAAAGTGGCAGCCGCTTTTCTGCTTTGTCACAATTCAGCTTTTTGCTTTTGGTCTTTTGATTTTCTCAGGAAAACTTTTTTAGGAGGAAAATAAAATGGAAGAAAAAATTCTTGAAATTCTTGCTGATAAATGCGGCGTTGAAGCTGAGGACCTTAAGGAAGATATGGATATCGACCTCTTTGAAGAGGGACTCCTTGATTCCTTTGCTATGCTCGGACTGCTTGTTGATTTTGAAGAGCAGCTTGGAATCAAAATTGAAATTACCGAAATTGACCGTAAGGACATCAACACCCCCAATAAGGTTGTTGACTGTCTTGTGAAAAGAGGATAATTTACGTGAAAAAAGTTTTGTTGCGTATTTTGTGCGTGGTTGTTGTAGCGGCGCTTATCATTGCGGCAATTGTGCCGGTTATCAGCTCGATGATGCCAAATTATAACGAGGCTCTCGGAAACAAAAGCGATGACCAGAAAATACAAGGGCTTTACCTTGTAAAAGAATCGGCAAAGCTTGCGGATAATGTAATAATTTACGGCTCCTCCGAGCTTCGCACAGATTATATCAGCACCCATCCTGCAAATTTTTTTGCAGGCAAACGCACAGGATTTCAGGTTAACCTTGTTGGCCGCGGCTCCTGTCAGGGAATAATTCACGCTATGAGCATTGCTGCTTCTGGCGATAGCCTTAAAAACAGTCCCGTTGTGCTTATAACCTCGCCGCAGTCTTATGTAGATGGCGGAATTACTCCCGATATGTTCTTTGCGAACTTTTCAAAACAGCAGTATATCACCATTATGTATGATAACACAGTCAGCGACGATATAAAGGTTCGTTTATCAAAGCGCGTTGCAGAGATGTTTGAAAGATATGACAGCGAGTTTGGCACTCTCCAGGGTTATGAGGATGTGCGCCTTCTTGCTAAGATGGGAGCAGGCAATAATTTTGCTTATAAAGCCGCACAAACTGTTACTGCACCATTTTTTCTCTTTAGCAAAATGCTTGCGGACAGTCGTGATATGGTAAAGTCGGCTCAGCTTATAAACGCCTGCGAAACGCCGGGTATTAATAACCTTGGTGAAAAAATCGACTGGGATGCAGAAGAAAAGGCCGCGGTTGAAATTGCAAAAAAAGAAAGCGATAATAACGATTTCGGAATGCGAAACAGCGACTATAAAAAGAATGTCGGCAACAGGCTTAACAGCTTTAAGGATAAGGAAAAAAACCTGTCATACGATAATTCGGTCGAGTATGACGATTTAAGATTGCTTCTTGATATCTGCAAGGAAAAGGGAATTAAGCCGATGTTTGTGAGCGTTCCGCTTCACGGAGAATGGTCGGATCATACAGGCTTTACAAAAGAAAGACGCCAAAGCTATTATGATAAGGTCGAAAATATAGTTTCCGAATACGACGTTGATTTTGTAGATTTGAGCGAATATGAGTATGAAAAATACTTCCTTTGTGATACAATGCATTTAGGATGGAAGGGGTGGCTTAAGGTAAATGAAGAAATTAATGAGTTTTATCACGAATTTAACTGAAACAGTTTACAGAAAAAGCTACCTGCGTATTATGTTTTATATTTTTGTAATAATAGCACTTGTAGCTTTGTATCTCTTTACAGACGGGCAGAAAATTGAATTTGTATATAATGATTTTTAACATAAAGGAGAAGGCAGAATGAAAAAGAGTATGGATTTAAAGCAGGTTTTTGCCTCTGCAAACGAGCTTGCAGGAAAAAACATTACAGTCTGCGGCTGGGTAAAAACAATTCGAGCTTCTAAGGCAATCGGTTTTATTGAGCTTAACGACGGAACCTGTTTTAAGAATTTGCAGATAGTTTTTGAGGAAGACAAGGTTTCAAACTTTGCTGATATTGCAAAAATGAATGTCGGCAGTGCGCTTTATATCGAGGGAAAGGTTGTTCTCACTCCCGAAATGCGCCAGCCATTTGAGATCCACGCAGAAAAAATCGAGGTTGAGGGAGAGTCTCCTTCAGATTATCCTCTGCAGAAGAAAAGACACAGCCCCGAGTTTCTTCGCACCATTGCGCATCTGCGCGCACGCACCAATCTCTACGGCGCTGCATTCCGTGTGCGCTCGGTTGCCGCATATGCTATTCATAAGTTTTTCCAGGAGAGCGGATTTGTTTATGTTCACACACCTATCATTACGGGTAGTGATTGCGAGGGAGCAGGAGAGATGTTCAGAGTAACAACTCTTGATCCCGAAAATCCTCCGCGCAATGAGGACGGAAGTGTTGACTGGTCTCAGGACTTTTTCGGCAAACAGACACAGCTCACCGTTTCGGGTCAGCTTGAGGGTGAATGTATGGCAATGGCCTTCGGCAAGATCTACACCTTTGGTCCTACCTTCCGCGCCGAAAACTCCAACACCCAAAGACACGCCGCAGAGTTCTGGATGGTAGAGCCTGAGATCGCATTCTGTGAGCTTTCCGATGTTATGGACACAGCACAGAATATGATCAAGTTTGTAATCAACTATGTTTTTGAAAATTGTCCCGACGAGCTTAATTTCTTTAACAGCTTCGTTGACAAGGGACTTATTGAGCGCCTTAAATTTGTAAAGGATTCTCCCTTTGTTCGTATGAGCTACACAGATGCTGTTGCCGCTCTTGAAAAGGTAAATGACAGATTCCAGTTTAAAGCTTATTGGGGATGCGATCTTCAGACTGAGCACGAAAGATATTTAACAGAAGAGCTTTGTAAGTGCCCCGTTTTTGTAACCGACTATCCCAAGGAGATCAAGGCCTTCTATATGCGCCAGAATGAAGATGGAAAAACTGTTGGCGCAGTTGACCTGCTTGTTCCCGGAATAGGCGAGATAATCGGCGGAAGCCAGCGCGAAGAACGCCTCGATGTTCTCAAAGCAAGAATTAACGAGCTCGGTCTTAATGAAGAGGATTACAGTTGGTATCTTGATTTAAGAAAGTATGGCGGCGCAAGGCACGGCGGTTTCGGTCTCGGCTTTGAGAGACTTATTATGTATCTTACCGGCATTTCAAACATCAGAGATGTTCTCTTGTTCCCCAGAACAGTTGGAAACGCTGAATTTTAAAAAAAGGAAAGAATAAAAATGGCTAAAAAATATGAGGTTGCTCTTCCTGTAATCCGCAGACTTCCTCGCTATTATCGCTTTGTTTGCGGCCTTATCTCAGAAGGTATTTCCCGAATTTCATCAAAAGAGCTCTCTCTCAGAATGGGTCTGACAGCTTCGCAGATAAGGCAGGATCTAAACTGTTTTGGCGGCTTTGGTCAGCAGGGATACGGATATAATCTTGAGGTGCTTCGGGATGAAATTGCCAAAATCCTCGGTCTTGACAATCTTGTTGATACCGTTCTTATCGGAGCAGGTAACATTGGAAGAGCCTTGGGAAAGAGAATTGATTTTAACAGCGTAGGCTTTAATCTTGTTGCTATTTTTGATAATAGGGATGATGTTATCGGCAGAGAAATCGGCGGTCTTGTTGTTAAAAACGCTGAGGAAATCGATGAGTTTTGCAAAGCAAATAATATCAAGGCGGCTGTTGTCTGTGTTTCGGATAAAAGCGCTGAGGATGTTATAGAAAATTTAATTTCACTCGATATTAATATTTTCTGGAATTTTACCCACTACGATATTCTTTTAAAGCATCAAGGTGAAAACCTTTCGGTTGAAAATGTCCACTTAAACGACAGCCTTATGACTCTACGTTATCTTGCAAACTGTGACTAAAAAAAGAGCTGACTTTTAGGCATTGTACCCTAAAGGACAGTAAAAAAGCTGTGTAGAAATTTCTACACAGCTTTTAATTTTGTCTCATACCGTAACAAGCAGGGAAAATGTACGGCACATTTCCCATTCCTTAGGAGAACCTAAAACCCTTAACCTATCTCAATGGATAGCAGCTTGTACTGCTAACAGCAAAAGAGGAAAATTTGATATTATTCAACACATTCGTCAAACAAACTTAATTGTCCTTCCAGCGGCAATTGACAATATTGTTCTTTGAGTATTCGTAGGGCAGGTCTAACACCTTCGTTAAGAACAACATATGCACCAAAAGAATAAAAACTTCCGTCTTCTAAAACCAACATTGCGGCTTCGTCGCATAAACCAGGATTTCTTAACCACCATGCATTTGTTAATTTTCTATCAGGCTCAAGCGTATGGATCACATAGTCATTTTGCTCTTGGATGCGTGAAGTTTTCGCAGGAAAATATTTTTCCACCTCTTCAGCGCTCAACAAAAAAATCTTATCTTCTGTTTCAATATAACGTTCGTCACCACCTTCCCAAACATTTTCAGGAAAATATGTAGTTGCGATATTTGAGGTTTGAATACAAGCCTTCTCATTTATATTAAATGCTTCGTTTAGGAATTCTTCATTGAGCCATTTACGAATATCGCTTTTATCCCAAAAAGGAGTGTCACCATCGAATGGGCTTGATACAACCGATTCTTTGGCGATTAGCAATAGTGTTTTGTCATCTTCATCAGCAACATGCCATTTGATTGGTTTTCTATCCTTTTTTGCGTTTATATAAAATGTTCCAAAATTGAGTATTTTCATAAGTCACTTTACCACCTTTTATTTCTTCATGTTTGATAACATTATACATTATATGATGTACTAATTTTGGTACAATGCGGTATGTTTATTTATTTTTGGCAAACATTTTTTAAAAGCTCAACTCTTTCACATACAAAAATCCCACCGATTTCTCGGTGGGGAAACTTTACTTTTTACTGTCCTCAAGAGTACAACCGATAAAAGTCAGCTCTTTTTAGTTGTTTCTCGAATGGTTTAATCTCCTAAACATTGAGTTTACCCTTTGCTTTAAAGGCAGATTTTCTTGCATACTTAAATTGGGGTCGTTATTTAAAATCTGCTGAGCGTAATGCTGTGCTTTTTGGAGCAAAATAGAATCAGAAATAAGGTCGGCGGTTTTGAGAGCAGGCAAGCCGTGTTGTCTGTCGCCAAAGAAATCACCTGGACCTCTTTGCTCTAAATCGTATTTTGAAATTTCAAAGCCGTCAGAGGTTTTGCACATGATTTTAAGACGTTCTCTGGCATTTTCTGATTTGCTGTCCGAAACCAAAATGCAGTATGATTGACTTTCTCCTCTTCCAACCCTGCCGCGAAGCTGATGAAGCTGGGAAAGACCAAACCTGTCAGCATTTTCTATCATCATAATTGTTGCGTTTGAAACATCGACTCCAACCTCAATAACGGTTGTTGATACAAGTATGTCGACGTTACCGCTAACAAAATCGGCCATTATCAAGTCTTTTTCGGCGCCCTTCATTTTTCCGTGCAAAAGAGCAACCTTTCTGTTTTTAAAAACTTTGCAAATCCTTTGCTTGTAGCTTATTGCTGATTCGATTTCAAGCTCGGATTCTTCGACAGCGGGACAAACAATGTAAGCTTTGTTGCCTTTACAGAGCTCTTTTTCAATAAATCCGTAAGCTCGCTGACGCTTTGCACTGTCGATAAGATAGGTTTTTATCTCTTTTCTGCCGCTTGGAAGCTCGTCAAGTACGGATATGTCAAGGTCTCCGTAAATGGTTAAGGCAAGTGAACGTGGGATAGGTGTTGCCGACATAATCAATGTGTGCGGATACCTGCCTTTTGAAATAAGTGCCGCACGCTGTGAAACGCCAAATCGGTGCTGTTCGTCAGCTATAACAAGGGCAAGAGTTTTAAATTCAACATCCTTTTCAATAAGCGCGTGTGTTCCGCATATAATATCGGTTTTGCCGTTGGATAAATTTAAAAAAATCTCTTTTCGATCCTTTGCGCTTACCGAGCCTGTCAAAAGAGAAACCCTTATTCCTAACGGGGACAACATCTTGCTAAGTGTTTTGAAATGCTGGTTTGCTAAAATTTCAGTCGGCGCCATAAAGGCACATTGGCCGCCGTTTTTTGAAACCAGGTAAAACAGCGCCGCTGCAACAAGTGTTTTTCCAGAGCCAACATCTCCCTGCAAGAGCCTGTTCATGCATTTTCCGCTTTTCATATCGTCAACTGCCGACTCTATTGCTTTTTTTTGCGCATTTGTGGGAGAAAAGGGAAGAGATGAATAAAACTTTGAAAGATCATCATCTGTAATTACACAAGAAGCGGCTTTTCTTGCGCGGTTTTTAAGCCCCGACATTCCAAGCTGAAGACACAAAAGCTCTTCTAAAATAAACATTTTGCGCGCATTTTCTGCGTCGCTTATTTTTTTTGGAAAATGAATGCTGTAAAAGGCATCAATGGAAGATGAAAAGCCTTCTTTTGATAAAACAGAAGCAGGCAAACAGCTTATAGAGGCTTCATCAAGAGAAGAAAGAGCCTCTTTTATGTTGCTTGCAATCATTTTGTGTGAAAGCCCTGCAGTGAGCGGATAATTTGGCTGCATAGTTGCCGCGTCTGTGCTTGGGACAAACAAGGGAACGCTCATTTCGGGCCTCGTAAGACTTCCTGAAAGCTTTCCGTAAAAGATATAGCTTTGCCCGGTCTTTAATGCCGAAAAAGCATATTTATTATTAAAAAAAGTTATTGTGATTGCATTTTGCGAGCTGTCAAGCGCAATAAGACGAAAGATGGTCATGCCTCCGCGAACTCTGAGCGGCGTGAATTTTTCCACAACCTTTGCAATAACAGTAACTGTGTCGCCGATCTGCGCATTGTCTATCGGGCCTGCAGAGGTAAAATCAATGTAAGATCGAGGGAAGTGATGCAAAAGGTCGTAAACTGTTTCGACACCGAGCCTTTTGTAAAGCGCGGCGCGTTTTTGGCCGATCTTGTTAATCTCAGTAATCGGCATATCGAACCTCAGCATAAAATCCCTCCTTTAAGCAAAAAGGCGGTGCAAATTGGCACCGCCCCACTTTATTCAACAGAAATAATGTAGTAATATACAGGCTGGTCGCCCTTAACAAGAGAAACATCAATTTCGTCGGAAATTTTCTCTTTAAGCGCAGAAACCATTGACTCTGCCTCTTCTTGTGAAATGCCTTCGCCATAAAGAATGGTTACAAAGGAAGAGGTCTTTTTAATAAGAGAACGGGTGAGCTTAACGGCGGCTTTCTGAAGATCGGTTTCGACAAAGGAAAGCTTTCCGTTTTCAAGAGCTAAAAGCTCGCCCTCTTTAATTTTGTGGCCCTCGTAATCTGAATCACGTGCAGCAAAGGTTATCTGACCGCTACCAACATTTTCAGCAGCTTTCATCATTTCTTTCTGATTGTCGTCTGCGCTTAAGTCGCAGTCGAAACAAAGCATAGCAGAAAGACCCTGAGGAATGGTGCGTGTATGGAGCACCCTGACTTCTCGGTCAGCAAGAGGAACGGCTTGTTCTGCCGCCATAATGATATTTTTATTGTTGGGGAGCACAAAAACAGTTTTTGCAGGAACAGACTGAACCGCCGCAAGAATATCATCTGTGCTGGGATTCATGGTTTGTCCGCCGCTGACAATTTTGTCAACACCCAAATCGCTAAACAACTGTGCAACGCCTTCGCCTGCACAAACAGAAACAAAACCGTAAGGAATTTCGGGATCGACCTTTACATATTCAGGGGCAGTGGGCGCAGAGCTTTCTGCAGAAACCCTGTTTTCGAACTGCTCACGCATATTTTCGATCTTCATGTTGGTAAGCATACCGTACTTTAAGCCCTGCTGAAGCGCTTTTCCGGGGTTGTCTGTATGAACATGGACCTTGATGATGGATTCGTCATCAACTACCACAACACAATCACCGATAGATTCAAGATACGCTCTAAGGGCAAGAGGATCGCGCTCATTACCTTTTTCGCGCTGAACAATGAATTCGGTGCAATAGGTAAAATTGATCTCTTCTTCAAAATCAGCAATATTGCTTTCCTTTTTGGCGGCGACAGGAGCGGCTTCTGCACCCTCTGCGGCAATTATAACGCCGTCGCGGAAAACAGACATCATTCCGTCAAAAATAACGGTAAGACCTTTTCCGCCTGCATCAACAACGCCGGCCTTCTTAAGAACAGGGAGAATTTCGGGGGTCTTGGCAAGAGCATCCTTGGAAGCCTTGCAGACAAATTCCCAGAAAGGAATAAACTCACTGTTTGTTTCTAAAAATGCGTTTGCTTTTTTAGATGTAAGCCTAATTACAGTTAAAATTGTGCCTTCGGTAGGCTTCATAACTGCCTTGTAAGCAGATTCTGTTCCCATTAAAAGGCCTCTTGCAAGATCTTCTGAGGTTGCAGTTTTGCAGTCGGCAAGTCCCTTTGCAATTCCGCGGAATATAAGTGAAAGAATAACGCCTGAGTTGCCACGAGCGCCTCTTAAAAGAGCAGAAGCGGCGCAGGATGCGGCTTCGGAAACAGTACAGTCGTCGCTGAGCCTTGCAAGCTCGCGAGCGGCGGCATTAATAGTCATTGACATATTTGTTCCTGTGTCGCCATCAGGAACGGGGAAAACATTGAGTTCGTCTATTTGTTGCTTCTGCGCTGTAATATTGTTAGCACCGCTTATAAGCGCATCGCGAAACATAGAGCCAGTTATCACAAAAAGCACTCTCCTTAAAGTTGCCTGTTTTGACGAAAATTATTGTGCGGTCATGCCGTCAACAAAAACATTAACCGTGCTTACTTCAAGTCCGGTAGCGTCTTCAACAGTGTATTTTACCTTGTTTACAATACTTTTAACGATTGCAGAAATATTGACGCCGAAAGAAACGATTATGTGCAGATCGATAACCAGCTTGTTATCTACAGCGTGAACTCGAACACCCTTATCCAAAGTTCTTTTTGCCGAAACAAGCTGCTTTAATCCGTCAACAGCTCCGCTGGTCGCCATACCGGAAACTCCGAAACATCCGGACGCAACAAAGCCAACAAGATTGGCAAAGAATTCCTGAGAAATTTCAATAACTCCGAGATGTGTTTCGATTTTTACCATAAAAGCAACCTCCTTGTAATATTAAATATCAATTAAGATACACATTCCAGTTTATTATAGCACAAATGGTTCACAAAATCAATCATTATTTCAATATTCTGCTAATTTTTGGTTTTTTATCATTACCTTTTCACCTTTTATCATAATTGGTGCAACGCCGCTGTCTCCGAGAAAAACGGTGTTGCGCTCACTTAAAAGGTCAATTATGTGCTCGTTATTTTCAAGCTTGTCGGTAAGAATAAAATATTTTGAAGGATAATTTTCAATAAAGGGCAGAGATAAAGAGTTTGCAATAAGTAAGTCACAAGCCTCTTTGTCTGGCAGGTTTTTAGGTGATGTGATTTCCAGATGAATTATCTTAAAGCTGTTTATTTCAAAAACAGTTTTGTTTGAGCCGCCTGTTAATTGTGAACTTATATTTATAGTTTTGGAAGAAAGAGAAAAATTATCCGAAAGATAACAGTTGGTTGAAAAATTTGAGGAGTTTATTGTGCTAAAGGTGTCGGCATATTTTTGAGAAATGGTGAGGTTTTTAACGTCGTTATTTAACACAAAATGTGTAAGGTCAGATATGTCGTTGTGTGAAACACAGGCGGCAGATAAAAAGTCTATCTGCTTGTTCGCACTTTTGTCTATCGTCTTGTTAAGCGGGAAAATTGAGTCGCCTGTAAAGCCGCTTACAAACCTGCTGTTTTGGTGCTCAATAAGCAGTGATGAATCGCCAAGAACTTTAATTATTGTTGAATTTGAGTAGGTTAAGGACTGAGAAATTAAAGCGGTGCAGATAATAGGAATGCACAATAATGCGGCTTTAAAGGAATTTAAATAAGGCCGTTTAGTAAATGAGGCTATAAGAAGCATTGCAACAGCCGATGTTACTATAAGCGGCATTAATTCGTTTTCAAAATAAATCCTTGAAAATTTAAACGAGCTAAAGCTTTCTGCTATTAGCACAACCGCCGAAACAAACTGTTTTGCAACGAACAAGAGAAACTTAAAAATGAATGCAAAGGGAGTAAGAGAAAATATAGCGGCTAAAAGAGAAAAGGCAAGCAGAAAAGGAAGCAGAGGTGAAATTAAAAGGTTTGTTAATGGAGAATATGTTGCAAGATAGCCAAACACGCAGGCAGTTACAGGGATAGTGAACAGAAATGCAAGGGTACAGGGAAGAATAAGCTTTAGTATTTCGTGGCAAAGTAGCCTGAAAAAGCCAACGGTTTTAAGGCTGAATTTCATTCTTTGCTTGTCGAGAATCTGATTAGAAACAATCAAACCAATTGTTGCAGAAAAGGACAGAAGAAAACCAACATTTGTTATGCTGTATGGGTTTGTAAGGCAGATTATAACTGCAGAAACCGAGAGAGCTGTTGGAGCATCGTAATCATAGCGTAAATTCTGAGCAACAAGATTAAATAAAATCATAATTGATGCCCGCATAATCGATGGCGTAAAGCCCGTCATAACCATAAGCACAAAAGTCAGCAAAAGCGTCAGAATGCTTCTTGTAATTTTAGAGATTCCAAATAAACCTAAGGCGAGATTTATAATGAGAACTATAATAGAAAGATGCAGACCCGAAATCGCAAGCAGGTGACTTATTCCTGCACTTGCAAAAAGATCTGTTGTTTCAGTGTCTATGTAGTCGCGTTTTCCAAAAAGAACTCCGCAGATTATATCTCCCTCATCGGTAGGCAAGCTTGCGCGAATGTTAAAAATTATTTTATCTCTTATCAGACAAATTTCGCGCAAAAGGGAAAACTCATCCTTGTTTGTAACGATTATATCTGAATTACTTCTTGCCGATGCAAGAATGTTGTTTGATAAATAGAAGGTGTCAGAAGATAATGCATCATCTTCAAAAAATGTGACATTAGCAGAAATCTCGTCGTAATCGTTTAAATCTTCGGATTCAGAACAGAATAAGCGGATATTAAAATCTCTCGGAGCGGGAGAGTTGTTTATTGTGTTTAGCTTTGCAGTGTAATATTTATTTCCGCTTGAAGAAAGCTCGGAGCTTAAAATTGCGGCGTTTATATCAGCAGTTGCTCCTTTTATGCTGTTTGCAGGTAAAATGCAAAGAATGTTATAAAACAGTATGCAGAGAATTGCAAAAACAGAAAAAACCGAAAGCCTAAGGATGTTTCTTGCTTTGCTGTATTTTCTAAGAAAAATGTACAACAAAAAGGCTACCACCGAAATAATAACGGCAGCAGCCCTGAGAATATCAGTTGGCAGAAAGACACTGATGGCAAGCGTTGCAATAAAAACAATACAAGCTTTCATCAGGGGTCTTGTCATTTGTGTCACCAACTTTTAACTAAGAATTATGCGAAAAATAAAGGAAGCTTTTCAAGGAAAATAATATCCTTGCGGTCGGCAGCATCGCCCTCTGCAAGAACGGCAGCTTTTCCAACAATGTTTCCTCCTGCGGCATTAACAAGAGTTTCAAGTGCGTTAAGAGACTCGCCTGTACTAATAACATCGTCAATGATAAGAACTCTTTTTCCACGCAAAAACTCTGCCTCACCGCTGTCAAGATAAAGGGTTTGCATTTTTTCGGTTGTTATAGATTTAACATCAACATGAATGGGAGACTGCATATAAAGCTTGGTCATTTTTCTTGCAACTATGTATCTGTTGCCAAGCTGTCTTGCCATTTCGTAGGCAAGGGGAATGCCCTTGGACTCTGCAGTTATAATAATGTCGTGCTCAGGACATTTTTTTATGAGCTCTTCTGCACAAGCAACGGTCAGCTCAACATCCGAAAACATAACAAAGCCTGCGATAGAAACCTTTTCATTTAAGGGACAGATCGGAAGGGAACGCTCAAGACCCGCGATTTTCATTGTGTAAAACTTGTCCATTTTAATATCTCCTTTTGTTGTTGTCTATTTATTAGCCGGCAGGCCAGGCAAAGCTTCTGCCGCCTAAAACGTGAAAATGAATGTGAGAAACAGTCTGTCCGCCATCCTCGCCGCAGTTGTTAACAATGCGGTAGCCGTTTGTGACGCCCAATTCTTTTGCAATTTTGGGGATAACAGAGAAAATGTGCCCGATAATGTCACAGTTTTCTAAAGTTACCTCGTCAGCAGATTTGATGTGCTCCTTGGGAATTACAAGGAAATGAACAGGTGCCTGAGGCTCTAAGTCCTTAAATGCGATAACCTTTTCATCCTCGTAAACTATCTGAGAAGGAATTTCTTTGTTTGCTATTTTGCAGAAAATGCAATCCATTTTTGTGCCTCCTTATTTTTTTGCTATTGCTTCAATAGCGGCTTTTGCGGCCTCAAAGCAAGCATTTACATTAGCGATTTCTTTAAATCCTGCCATTGCGCTGTCAGGGCGTCCGCCGCCTGAGCCGCCTGCCGCAGTTGCTGCGGCTCTTGCAAGATTTCCTGCGTGTGCGCCTAACTTAACTGCCTCTTTTCCGCAGGCAACACAGATTGTTCCTTTCGTGCCGTCGTCAGTTGCAAGAACTGTGATGTTAATAGGATCAGCATCGCGAAGCTTATCCGACAGCTCGCGCATTGCATCGCTCTTTACATTGTCAAGCTTTGCACAGACAACATTAAATCCGTTAATTATAACTGTGTTGTCGGCGAGATTTGAGCTTTGAGAGGCGGCAATCTTGCGGTTTAAGCTGTCAAGCTCGCGGTCCTTTTGCTTAAGCTCCTCGGATAATGCGGTAATCTTTGAAACAAGCTCCCCTGTGTTTGCAATTTTTAAGGCTTGTGCGGCATTTTCTAAAAGGGAAAGGGTGCTGTTTAAATATTCGAGTGTGTTTGCTCCTGTAACAGCTTCAATTCTGCGAATTCCCGAAGCAACAGAGCTTTCAGAAACAATCTTGAAAAGACCGATTTCAGATGTGTTATTAACGTGGGTTCCACCGCAGAGCTCAACAGAATAATCACCTGCTGAAACAACCCTTACAATGTCGGAATATTTTTCCGAGAACAGAGCCATTGCGCCTTCTTTTTTGGCATCATCAAGCGACATTTCTTTAACCTCAACCTCTAATGCCGAAAGGATCGCGCCGTTAACCTCTGCCTCGATTTTTACTATCTCGTCGCGGGAAACGGCAGAGAAGTGAGAAAAGTCGAAACGAAGCCTCTTGTCGTCAACCTGCTGACCTGCCTGATGTACATGATCGCCCAAAACATTTCTTAGTGCGCTCTGCAGTAAGTGAGCGCAGGTGTGATTTCGAGCAATAGCATTTCTGCGCATAGAGTCAACCTCGGCGGTTGCATCAGCATTTTTAGAAATGTTGCCGCTTGCTATGCGTGCAGAACAGAAAATTTTGCCGCTCTTGTCCTTTTTACAGCCTAAAATTTCGGCAGTAAAGTCACTGTTGTAAACTTTTCCTGTGTCAGCAACCTGGCCGCCGCTTTCAGCGTAAAAGGGTGTGTTGTCAAGAAGCAGGGTGACCTCATCGCCTGCAGCAGCACTCTCAACACTCTTTCCGTCTTTAATTACAGCTTTTACAGTACACTCACAGAGGGTTTTTTCATAGCCGCAGAAGCAGGTTGTAATGTCTGAAATACCCTCAATTTCGCCCTCAGCCCAGCCAAGAACATCAAGGTTTTCTCTTGCGGCGCGCGCCTTAGCTCTCTGCTCCTGCATAAGAGCGGAGAAAGCGTCCTCATCAATGGAAAGGCCCTTTTCGGAAACTATCTCGCGGGTAAGGTCGATGGGGAAACCATAGGTGTCGTAAAGCTTAAATGCGGCGTCTCCGGGGAAGATCTTTTGGTCGTTATTCAGACATTTTTCGATAAGAGAATCTACAAGCTCCATTCCTTTGTCAATGGTTTTTGCAAAACTCTCTTCCTCAACCTTAACTATCTTCTTAATGTATTCTGCCTTTTCGACGAGCTCGGGATATGCAGTTTTGTTTTCGTTAATAACGGTGTCGCAAACCTTGTAAAGAAACGCCCCCTCAACTCCTAAGAGCTTTCCGTGACAGGCGGCGCGGCGAAGAAGCCTTCTTAAAACATAGCCTCTGCCTTCGTTAGAGGGAATAACGCCGTCGGAGATCATAAATGTGGTGCTTCTGATGTGGTCGGTGATTATTCTGAGCGATACATCAGTCTTTTCGTCTTTTTTGTAAACTGCACCGCTTATTTTGCAGATGTGGTTCATAATGTTCTGAACGGTGTCAACCTCAAATAGATTGTCAACTCCCTGCATAATGCAGGCGAGGCGTTCAAGACCCATTCCGGTGTCAATATTGGGATGCACCATCGGGGTGTAATTTCCGTTGCCATCGGAATTGTACTGAGAGAAAACAAGGTTCCAGAACTCAACATATCTGTCGCAATCGCAACCGACAGCACAGCCCTCTTTGCCGCAACCGTGCTCCTCACCTCTGTCAAAATAGATCTCAGAGCAGGGTCCACAGGGGCCCGAGCCGATCTCCCAGAAATTATCCTCTCTGCCGAGCTTAACGATCCTGTCACGCGAAACGCCGACCTCGTTTACCCAGATGTCAATTGCCTCGTCATCGGTCTCGAAAACAGAGACCCAAATTCTGTCTGTGGGAATTTCGAGTTCTTTTGTGATAAACTCCCAGGCCCATTTGGTCGCTTCGTGCTTGAAATAATCTCCGAAAGAGAAGTTTCCGAGCATTTCAAAAAATGTGCCGTGACGCGAGGTTTTTCCAACACGCTCTATATCGGGAGTGCGGATGCATTTCTGGCAGGTCGTAACCCTTTTTGAAGGCGGCGTTGCCTGACCGAGAAAGTATTTTTTGAGGGGAGCCATTCCCGAATTGATTAAAAGCAAACTGTTGTCATCGATTGGAACAAGGGGGAAGCTTGAAAGGCGCTGGTGAGCCTTTTGTTCAAAAAAGGTGAGAAATTTTTCTCTGACCTCATTAAGTCCTGTCCATTTCATAATAAAACTCCTTTATAAAAAAATAAACCTGTCGCCCCTAAAAACAGGGACGACAGGAAATTGATCCTACCGCGGTACCACCCAGATTGCGCAAAGCGCCGCTTTTGCTCTAAAAAAGAGCCTTGTCCGTAACGCAGAACTGCGAAGGGCTCATCGCCACTTTGCTCGGGGATGGCTCAAAATCAGCCTTGCCTGCGAAATTTTCAGCACGGAAAACTCCGATTTCGCTCTCTTTGAGGAACGCTTGACTTTTCTTCCCGTCATTGCATTTGTTTATGCAATAATTATATGATTTTTTTAAGTTTTTGTCAATAGATAACCTTAATTTACTAACCCTTTTTGATATAAAAGGTCGCATATTTTTTTAAAAACAGGTCCGCAGGCACTTGCGCCAGAATTTCCGCCCTCGCTTAAAACAACAATAGCATATTTGGGATTTTCCGCAGGATAAAATCCCGAAAACCAAGCCTGCACCAGTTTTTCGCCCGAAACCGACCATCCCGTTTCGGCAGAGGCTGTTTTTCCGCCTGCTCCAAGTGCCGTCGGCAAAGCGGCACGGCCTGTTCCGTTTGTCACAGTATAGATCATATAATCCCTTATTTTTTCACTGACCTCAGAGGAAATTATTCTAACTCTTTGACTATCATTTTGCTTTTCTGTTAGCTTTTTATCTGAGTCAACCTCTCCTAAAACAATCGTTGGCTTCACATCGAATCCGCCGTTTGCAATAATGCTTATGATTTTTGCAATGTGAACAGGAGTTGCCATAAGCGCGCCCTGACCAAAGCTGATGTTGGCAAGGTCTCCGCGATTTACAATGCTGTCGCCCGATGGCAGATTTCCTGCAGAGGTAACGATGTTCTGACAAAGCTCGATAGGCTTTCCTAAACCAAATAGGGAAGACATAGAAATAAGCCGCTCTTTTCCTACCGACAAACCTAATTTTATAAAATACGGATTGCAGGAGTTAGACAGCGCCGTTTTCATTGTAAGATAGCCGTGTCCCTCTTGCTTGTGGCAGTTAAAAAGTGTGCTGTCAAGATCGTAAGAACCGGTGCAGTTGATGGAAAAAAGCGGTGAAATATCTTTTGAAAGCGCCGCCGCGCAAACGATCAGCTTGTAGGTGGAGCCTATGTTGTAAGCACATAGATTTCTGTTTAAAAGAGAGCTGTCGTTTGATGCAATGCTTTGAGCAATGTTACTTCTATCATATTCAGGAAGGCTCACACCTGCCAAAATTTCACCGGTATTTACATCCATTATAAGTATCGACCCTTTGCCGCTTAAAAGCGAAGACGCAGACTGCGCTATTTTTTGAATTTCGGCATCAAGGGTGAGCGCAATTCCTGCGCGGCTTAAAATTCTGTTATCAAAAACACTTACCTCTGCCCCGGCAAGAGCTCTTCCAATAGCGTCAATAGGATAACTTAGTGAAATTGACGATGATTTGCTTGCAAGAAGCTCGTTATATGCCTTTTCAATTCCAGAAACGCCTTGAGTTAGGTCAGAGCTGCAGTAGCCTATAAAATGGGCGGCAAGAGGGTTTTCGGAATATCGTTTTGCTGTAAGATAAACCTTTACATCTGTACTTTCTTTAATAAATCTGTCCATCTCAAAGTAAAAGGGCTTTCCGCTTGAAAAATTGTTTGAAATGATAGAAAATTCCTCTTGAGTAAGAACAGAATGTAAATAGTTTTTGCTTTCAATAGATGGCAAAACCGCAACCTTGTATTTTTTCTCATCTGAAACAAGAGGCACAAGATTGCGGTCGTAAATAGTTCCTCGGCTTTTGTCAATGGTAAGTCGGTAACTGTTTGTGGTTTGTGCGGCATAAATATCAGAGTCGTTTTGAATTATATAAAAAATCCTTAAAACAAGCGCCGCGAAAGAAAAAAGCATAAAAGAATAAAAAACAATAGTTCGCTTAACAGACAAACAAATCACCTCTGTGACTTAGTTTGCCCAATTT
Source organism: Oscillospiraceae bacterium (assembly GCA_015066115.1). Classification (GTDB taxonomy): domain Bacteria; phylum Bacillota; class Clostridia; order Oscillospirales; family Ruminococcaceae; genus SIG578. The sequence goes on along the minus strand of SVOZ01000006.1, from coordinate 53,954 downwards.
TTTCTATAAATTCCAGTCTATCGGCTCAATGCCGTGACTTGTAAGAAATTCATTTGTTTTTGAAAAATGCTTGCATCCGAAAAAGCCGTTGTAAGCGGATAGGGGACTTGGGTGAGCCGCTGTTAAAATTTTGTGATTGGGGTTAGTGATAAGTGTGGTTTTTGACCTTGCATTTGCGCCCCACAAAATGAACACAACGGGTTTTTCTCTGCAGTTTAAAGCCGAAATAACGCTGTCGGTAAAGGTTTCCCAGCCCTTGCCTTTGTGGCTGTTTGGCGAGGCTTCCCGAACAGTTAAAACCGTGTTTAAAAGCAAAACTCCGTTTTGCGCCCAGGAGGTTAATTCGCCGTGCCTTGAGGGAGCAATGCCTAAATCACTTTGAAGTTCCTTAAATATGTTTACAAGTGAGGGCGGGTGAGCAACACCTTTTTTGACCGAAAAACAAAGTCCGTGTGCCTGTCCTGCACCATGATAGGGATCCTGACCTAAAATAACAGCCTTTACATCGTTGTATGATGTGAATTTAAGTGCGTTAAAAATATCGTACATATCAGGGAAAATTCGGCGTGAGGAATACTCACTTTTTAAAAATTCGCGCAGTTTTTTGTAATAAGGCTTATTAAATTCATCTCCGATAATATCGTCCCACTCATTTCCAAGCTTAAACACGAAAGATCCCCCCAACTTTATGTATACTAATATAATATAACCTGCCGCAATTGCGTGTCAAGTATTTATATACTAAAATAGTTTAAACAAGGTTGACGGAAAGAAAGATAAGTGCTAAAATAAAATGGAATATGAATTATGTTTGGAGGAATAAAAATGCCGGCAAAGGTGTTTTTAATTGCGCATAGTTATAATCCTGTTAAAACAGTTGCTCAGGCGGCAAAGCTTTGCTATTCTAGCAGCAACATTGAGGACCTCGGGAATAATTTAACCGATGAAAAGGCAAAAGATTTTGTACAGATGCTTTCTGATTTAGGACATGAAAGTCCTTTGGAGCATGCAAGTTTTACATTTGGCATTGAAGGTGTTTCAAGAGCCCTTCTTGCTCAGATAACAAGACACAGAATTGCATCTTACAGTGTTAAGAGCCAAAGATATGTAAGCGAAAAAATGTTTGAATTTGTTCTGCCGCCCGAAATTGAGGAGGACGAGCATGCAAAGGAAATTTACTTAAATGCAATGCAGAGCGCGCAGCAAAGCTATGATAATCTTGCCGCGATCTTAACAGAAAACCACACCAAAAAGCTTATGGCAGAGGGAAAAGATGAGAAATCTGCAAGAAAAGCCGCCGTTAAGCTTGCAAATGAGGATGCAAGATTTGTTCTTCCAAACGCTTGCGAAACCAAAATGGTCGTTACAATGAACACAAGAAGCTTACTTAACTTCTTTAAGCATCGTTGTTGTAACCGCGCTCAGTGGGAGATCCGCGCCGTTGCAGAGCAGATGCTCACAGAGGTTTGCAAGGTGGCTCCCGAGCTTTTTGCAAAAGCGGGTCCAAGCTGTGCCTATGGGCCTTGCTGTGAGGGCGCTATGACCTGCGGAAAAGCAAAAGAAATGCGTGAAAAATATAAGAAAATTTTAAATAATGCTGAATGAAGGCGAAAACCGTTTGAGTAAACTTGAATTTAAAGACATAACTGCTAATGATGTAAATTTAATAAGAGAATATCTTTCTTTTAATAAGTGCGATTGCAGTGATTACACCCTCGGCTTTGTAATGATGTGGAAAAAGCCGCTTAATTTAACCTATGCGATCGTCGACTCGATGCTTGTGATAAAAGGTAAATTTTTTAGCGGCAGGGAAAGATTTTATATGCCGAGCGGAAGAGGAAGCCTTGAAAACGCCATTTTAGCAATAAAGGAATACTGCAAAGAAAGAGAAATTCCTGCTGAGTTCGTTTCCATTCCCGCATCAGATACCGAGCTTTTTAAAGAATTTATGAATTTTGAATATATCGAATCGCGCGATTATTCGGATTATGTTTACTTATCTGAGGATCTTGCGCACTTAAGCGGCAGAAAATATCATCAAAAGCGCAATCATATTTCCAAATTTAAGAAAAAATACACATATTCGTATAACATAATTACGCCTGACAATCTGAATAAGGTTAAAAATTTCTATGATGAATTTATAAAAAACAATCCTGCCGAAAACGCATCCGAAAAAATCGAGCGTGAAAGTGCCTATTTTGCCCTTGAAAACATTGAAAAATTTGGTTTATATGGTGCTTTTTTAGAGGTTGATGAAAAGGTCATTGCCTTTACAGTTGGTGAAATTAAGGGTGATTGCCTGTATGTTCACGTAGAAAAGGCAAACCGAGAATATGACGGAAGTTATGCGACCATAAATAACGAGTTTGTTAGGGATTGCCTTGAAAAATATAGCATTAAATGGGTCAACCGAGAGGATGATTCGGGTGATGAGGGCCTTAGAAAAGCAAAGCTTTCCTACAATCCTCACCACCTCGCACTTAAGGGAAGACTTACAAATATTAGTTTTAATATGTAAAGTTGTTTAACTTCACAGAATAAGAAACGGAGAATTACTATGGTTTATGTATTTTTAGCACACGGATTTGAAGAGATCGAGGCTCTTGCGACAATAGATTACATTCGCAGAGCCGAAATTCCCGTAACAACTGTTGGTATAGGAAACAAGGTGATTTCGGGAGCACATCAGATAAAGGTTATTGCTGATATAACTGATGCTGAATTTGTTTATGATGATGGAATTGAAATGCTTGTTCTGCCCGGCGGAATGCCCGGAACCTTAGAGCTTGAAAAGTCTATATGCGTAAGTAATGCGCTTGATAGAGCAGAGCAGGATGGGAAGTATATTGCGGCAATTTGTGCCGCGCCCTCAATTTTAGGCCACAAAGGATTTCTTAGAGGCAAAAAAGCTTGTTGCTTCCCCGGATTTGAAGAGCAGCTTATTCAGGCAAATGTTGTTATGGACAGGGTTGTTTGCGATGGAAATATAATAACTTCTCGCGGTGCGGGAACAGTTTTTGAGTTTGCTTATAAGCTTGTTGAACTTTTAAGAGGCAAGGATGCTGCCGAAAAGGTGTTTATGGCTATGATATGCAAAAAATGAGTATAGATTTAGCTAAAAACGAGCTTAGAAAAAAGATTAAAGACTGCAGAAATTCTATAGATGCGCAAACCAAAGCCGAGCTTGATTTAAACCTTGCTGAAAACCTTTTTAAGGTTAAGGAATTTGTTTCTGCCGAAACTGTGCTTTGCTATATGTCGATGCAAAACGAGGTTGACACAAAAGAAATAATAAACTGTCTTTTTAAGCTACATAAAAGGGTCGCACTGCCAAGATGTGTTGATTTAGATGGAAAAATGGAGTTTTATTTAATCTCTGATTTTTCTTCTCTTGAAAAAAGCAGATTTGGAGTTTTGGAGCCAAAGGCAAATGAAAATGCAAGGCTAACGGATTTTAATAAAGCTGTTTGCATAATGCCTGCCCTTGCATTTGATATAAAAGGTAATCGCTTGGGTTATGGTAAAGGTTACTATGATAGATTTTTGAGCACTTATCCGATATGTAAAATCGGAATTTGCCATGATGATTTTGTTTTTGAAAGTATTCCGTATCAAAGGTACGATATTGCAGCAGATATAGTTGTCACAGACAAAAAATTAATTTATGTTAAAAAAGGATGAGGGGTAAAGCAGATGGATGAAAATAAATACAATGACCTAACTAATCCCGAAGAAAACGAAAATAAGGATTTTGAGGCTTTAAATGAAGAAAGCCTTGAAACTCAAGCAGAAATCGAGCAGGAACAAGAGCAGACAGAGGAAAACGATAATCATCGCCCTGCAGTTAGTAAAAAGAAAAGAAAAAAGATGCCTGTTCTTTTAAGAATGCTGATAATTTTTCTTGTTTCGGCATTGCTTGCAGTTTTGATAATATTTGGATTTAAGGATATTTACGGACTTGAATTTAGCTCAATCGAGGAAAAGGATGTTTATATCGAAAGAGGCTCCAGCTCTGCTCAGATTGCTCAAACTCTTTATGAAAGCGATATTATTGACCTGCCCCTTCTTTTCAGAGTTTATTGTAAATTCGGCGACACTGAAGGCTTCCAGTACGGCTACCACACATTTTCTAAAAATATGTCCTATGCCGATATAACAAAAGAGCTTAAAAGACTTGTTAAAAAGGATGACGTTGTAGAAATAACGGTTATTGAAGGCTGGAATCTTTATGACATCGCAAAAGAGCTTAAAGAAAAGGGCGTTATTTCTGATATAAATGAATTTACAAAAGCCGTTGAAAGAATGGCGGTAGAGTACGAGTTTATTAAAGACGTTCCCGCAAATAAGTACCGCTACTATAAATATGAGGGATATTTCTATCCCGATAAATATGAGTTTTATGTTGGTACAGATGATTACGAGGGAATTGCCAAAAAGTTCTTTGCAAACTTTGTAAAGCATATGGACTCGGAAATTAAAGACGCTGTTAAAAACTCGGAATATTCATTTGATGAGATCTTAACAATCGCATCGCTTATTCAGGCCGAGGCAGGAAACGTAAATCATATGGGAAGGGTTTCGTCGGTTTTCCATAACAGACTTAACAGCACAATGTTCCCAAATCTTCAGTCGGATGTTACTATAAATTATGTGGAGCGGGCAATTAAGCCGAGTATTGCCTATGAGTATCAGGAGCTTTACGATGCTTATAACACATATAAGCGACAAGGACTTATGCCCGGCCCCATCTGTAATCCCACAAAAGAGGCAATCCGTGCCGCGCTTTTCCCCGATAAAACTAACTATTATTACTTTGTAACAGATAATACAGGAAAATATTACTATTCAACTACCTATGCACAGCATCTTAAAAATTGCAACACTGCGCAGAGGGTAAATGCAAGTTTAGAGGATTAAAATGATTATTAATAAACCGGAACTTTTAAGTCCCGTTGGGGATATGGAAAGGCTTGACGCCGCGCTTAATTTCGGCGCCGATGCAATATATATCGGCGGAAACGAATTTGGAATGCGTGCCGCTGCGGCAAACTTTGGCTTTGAGCAGATGAAAAAGGCTGCTGAGGCGGCTCACGCGCTTAATAAACGCATCTATTTAACCTGCAACACCCTGCCCACTAACAGCGAAATGGACAGAATGCAGGAATATCTTAAAAATGCCGCACTTTGCGGTGTTGATGCTTTTATAGTTTCGGATGTCGGCGTTCTTTCGCTTCTTAAAAAGACGGTGCCTGATGCAGAGGTTCATATCTCAACTCAGGCAGGAATAGTGAATTACGCATCAGCCAACACCTTTTATGAAATGGGCGCAAAGAGGGTTGTGCTTGCGCGCGAGCTTTGCTTTGATGACATCAAGACGATAAGGGACAAAACCAATCCCGATTTGGAGCTTGAAACCTTTGTGCACGGCGCAATGTGTATGTCATTTTCGGGAAGATGCACCATTTCAAATTATATGACAAACCGCGATGCAAACCGTGGCGAATGCTCTCAGCCTTGCCGCTGGCAGTATTACCTTATGGAGCAGAAAAGACCGGGCGAGTATTTTCCCGTTTTTGAAGAGCCTGAAGGAACCTATATCTTAAACAGCAAGGATATGTGTATGATAGAGCATATAGACAAGCTTTGCGATGCGGGAATTTCAAGCCTTAAAATTGAGGGAAGAGCAAAGTCGTCTTACTATGTTGCGGTGGTAACAAATGCCTATCGCAATGTTCTTGATTACTATTTAAAAAACGGCAAAATGCCCGAAAATGAAAACAGCTGGATGTATGATGAGGTTTACAAGGTAAGCCACAGGGAATACACTACAGGCTTCTATTTCGGGCGACCCGAAAATGGCCAGTGTTATCAAAGCGGCGGCTATGTAAGAAACTATGATATTGCCGCACTTGCTGACGATTATAAGGACGGAAAGGTGTATTTTACCTCTAAAAACGGAATGCAAGAGGGGCAGATTGTTGAAATTCTTTCGCCTCAGATAAAGCCTTTTGAAGTAGAGGTTAAAAACCTTTGTGATGTCGAGGGAAAGCCTTGCGAAAACGCAAATCACCCAATGTCACAGTATTCATTCGACTGCTCTGTGCCTGTTGCAAAGGGAAGCATAATCAGAATTGAAAAATAAAGGCAAGCTCATTGAGCTTGCCTTTTATATTGACGCGTTATTTCTTTTTGCGCTTAACGATCAAAACAATAACAACTATAACTAAAACAAGGATAATTGCAGCCATAATTATAACAGCCAGCACCAATATTTCGTATGGAACATAAATTGGAATCCTTATTTCTTCCGGATCTTTTTCTGAGCAAAGAGTGAAATTAAGTTCGTCTTTTGGAAGTGAATTAAGAAAAAGGGTGTAGCTTTCAACATCTTTTTCAAAACCACCCAAATTGCTGTTAATAAGATAAAAAGGCGTATTGATTTCTATATCTAAGTCTTTAAATGATGACCAGCTTTTTGCGGGTGATAAAAGATAGTTGTATTCGTAAACGGCAGGCTCATAGCCTTCGTTTATTGTTGGATAGAGCGGCGCAGTAACGGTGTTTAAAAGTTTTTCTCCTGCACCGATCTCAATCTCATATTCGTACCATCTCATAAAGTTGTAGGGTGTAAATTTAATATCAATGTCAGAACCTAAAAAGAATTCATCAAAGGTTTGACTGTTTAAATAGTCAACCGTTGCATTGTACCAGTCAACTTCGGTAACATTTGTTGTTTCTTCAAGGTGGAACATTGTTGCTATGTCTTTAAAGGTGCGGTCATCAGTAAATAAAAGGTCTACGCTTCCGCCTTCTACTTGAACCTCCTTGCTTGAATCGTGATACATTTTCCATTCGGGCAGATTTTTAATGTCTTCTCCGATGGCATATACATATACCGAGGATTTGTTTTCAACATTTAGCCCTGTATGGACCTTGTTGTTTTTGTATTCGTGTCCCCAGCAGTCTGAAACCATAATCCGAGTTTTTTCTCCGTCTTCAGAAAATGAAGCTGAGATATATGCGCTAAATAAACTGTCATCAATGCCGTTTACTTCATATACATAAACCTTAACAGGCAGGTCGGGCGAGAAAAAATCATCCTCTACATAGCTGTCGCGAAGCTTTTTGCCTTCTTCTTTGTAGTCAAAATATTCATAGCCTGTAAAAAGAGTGTGGCGCTGTTTTTTGCCTATTTTGCCGCCGTTTACAGTAACATCGTATTTTTCAAAATCAATAGCAAAGTCGTCAAAATATGTGTATGAAGGCAGAACGCCGAAAGGAAAAGCAAGTGTCGCAGTTACGTCATAATCCGCAGGGTTTTTAAAGGTGTACTGTGCGGTAACGCTTGCGCTGTAGTCAAGAAAATCCTCGGAGCTTTCGTAATATGTAGAGGGAAACTCGGGAATATCAAAAACGAGCTTTTCTTTTTCTACTTCAATAGGGCAGTCCTTGTCAAAAATAACCGTGCCTGCATTTGATGAGCCTTGCCAGCTTGTTTGCCCGGAATTTGCAAAACAGGTCAAACCAAAAACGGCAATAAACAAAACAGAGAATAAAACCAATAAAAGCTTTTTCATTTTATTCACTCCCTAAAAACAAAACCTCGGGGTTGCCCGAGGTTTTTTAAAGTTAAACGTTAAAACGGAAAAGTGTAACATCTCCGTCCTTCATAACATATTCTTTACCTTCAAGGCGAACAAGTCCTTTTTCTTTTGCGGCGGCAATGCTTCCGTTTGCCATAAGCTCGTCATAAGAAATAATTTCTGCACGAATGAATCCACGCTCAAAATCTGTGTGGATTTTTCCTGCCGCCTGGGGAGCTTTTGTGCCTCTTGTTATTGTCCAGGCGCGGACTTCCTGCTTTCCTGCAGTGAGGAAGGAGATAAGACCTAAAAGGGAATATGATTCTTTTACAAGTCTGTCAAGTCCCGACTCTTCTAAGCCAATGTCGTTAAGGAACATAAGCTTGTCCTCATCGTCCATATCCGAGATCTCTTCCTCAATTTTTGCACAAATGGGAAGAACTCCGGACTTTTCAGAAGCGGCGATTTCAGAAACCTCTTTGTAAAAAACGTTATCATCAATTCCGCCGAGGAAATCATCCTCTTTCATATTTGCGGCGTAGATAACGGGCTTGTCAGAAAGCAGGGAAATGGTAGAGAGGATCTTGTCCTCATCATCGCTTCGCTCAAAGCTTCGCGCAGAAACGCCCTCTTCCAAGTGCGCCTTAAGCCTTTCAAGAAGTGCGATCTCGGCGGCAAGAGATTTGTCGCCTTTAAGTGCTTTTTTGGTGCGGTCAATGCGGCGGTCAAGCACCTCAATGTCCGAGAAAATTAACTCAAGGTTAATTGTTTCTATGTCACGCTTTGGACCGACAGAGCCGTCAACGTGAACTATATTTGTATCCTCAAAACAGCGCACAACGTGAATAATTGCGTCAACCTCGCGTATATTTGCAAGGAACTTGTTTCCGAGACCCTCGCCCTTTGATGCGCCCTTTACAAGACCTGCAATATCAACAAATTCGATAACTGCATAGGTTTTCTTGTCAGAGTCGTACATTTTTTCAAGCTCATCAAGACGGTAGTCGGGAACAGTAACCATTCCGACATTAGGCTCAATTGTGCAAAAAGGATAGTTTGCACATTGTGCTCCTGCGTTTGTAATTGCGTTAAATAAAGTGCTTTTTCCGACATTCGGAAGCCCTACGATACCAAGCTTCATTTATTTTCATCCTCCGAAAAAGTTATGCTTTATATATTATAAGATATATTCTAACTTTTTTCAAGTTAAAATAACATAAATTTACCTGTTGGATATTTACAAATAACTAAAAGCTGTGGTATAATATACTGAATAAATTTATCTGTTAGGAGTAATTGATATGATAACAGAGCTGGAGAAAAAATTTGGTAGCCGAGTTTTTAATGATGAGGTTATGAAAGAGCGTTTGCCCGAGGAAGCTTATAATAGTCTTGTTCTGACTATAAAGAAGGGCCTTCCGCTCAATATTGAGCTTGCTCAGACCGTTGCAGGCGCTATGAAGCAGTGGGCAATTGAGCAAGGCGCCACCCATTTTACTCACTGGTTCCAGCCCATGAATAATGCAACTGCAGGAAAATTTGATGCCTTTCTTAACCCTACTTTTGACGGAAAGCCAATGCTTGAATTTTCGGGAAAAGAGCTTGTAAAGGGCGAGCCCGATGCTTCGAGCTTTCCTTCTGGCGGCCTTAGAGTAACCTTTGAGGCAAGAGGATACACAGTTTGGGATCCCAATACACCTGCCTTTGTAAAGGATAATAGCTTATATATCCCCACGGCCTTCTGTTCCTATAACGGCGAGGCTCTTGACCATAAAACGCCGTTAGTGCGCTCAAATGCCGCTGTTTCAAAGCAGGCTTTGCGCGTGCTCAGATGCCTTGGCGACAATGAAACTACCCGCGTTATCCCCACAGTTGGAGCAGAGCAGGAGTATTTCCTTGTTGACCGTGAGGATTACGAAAACCGCCTTGACCTTAAGATCTGCGGAAGAACCTTGTTTGGAGCAAAAACTGTAAAAGGTCAGGAAATGGGCGACCATTATTGCGGAAGAATTCGCCTGCGCATTTCTGAGTTTATGCATAAGCTTGACAGCGAGCTTTGGCAAATGGGTGTTGCATCAAAAACCAAACATAACGAGGCCGCTCCTGCACAGCATGAGCTTGCACCTCTTTATGCCGAGGCAAATAAAGCCTGCGACCATAACCAGATAATAATGGAAACAATGCGCATTGAGGCTAAAAAGCTTGGCCTTGCCTGCCTGCTTCACGAAAAGCCTTTTAACGGAGTTAATGGTTCCGGCAAACATAACAACTGGTCGCTTAATTCAGACATGGGTAAAAGCCTTTTTTCAAGCGGCAAGCATCCCGAACATAACCTTAAGTTTTTAACCTTCCTTTGTGCTGTTATTATCGCTGTTGATAAATATCAGGACCTTATAAGATTTTCTGCCGCCTCGGCAGGAAACGATTGCCGCCTTGGCGGACATGAGGCTCCGCCGAGCATTATTTCAATCTATCTCGGTGAGGACTTAACAAGTATCCTTAACAGTATCGCAAATCACACTGAACAGAACGCATTTCACAGCAGAAAGCTTCTTGATGATATTGCCGTACTTCCAACGCTTAATAGTGACACATCTGACCGTAACCGCACCTCTCCCTTTGCCTATACAGGCAATAAGTTTGAGTTCAGAATGGTTGGCTCTTCTGCATCGGTTGCGGTTTCGACTTATATTATGAACACTGCCTGTGCTGATGCGCTTGAGTATATTGCAAATCGCCTTGAATATGCAAGAAGCATTGAAGAGGGGGTAATGGACCTTGTTGCATATACAGTTAAAAACCACGGCAGAATAATATTTAACGGAAACAACTATTCTGAAGAGTGGCAGGCTGAGGCTCAGCGCCGCGGTTTATGCATTATGAGAAGCACCGTTGATGCCGCTAAGGCAATGGCTGATCCTAAAAACATCGAGCTTTTTGAAAAGTATGGTGTTCTTAACAGAACAGAGTGTATTTCAAGATATGAAATTTGCCTTGAAAACTACGTAAAAACAATCAATATCGAGGCAGATACAATGCTTGAAATGGCATCAAGACAGATATTGCCTGCCTGCATAAAATATGCAGGAGATGTTGCTGCATCTGCTGCAAATCTTGCAGGTGTAAATGCTCCCTGTAAAGCGCTTGACAGAATAACCAAGGAGCTTTCCGCACGTATTGACGAGATTACAAACTGTACCATAGTTCTTTCCAAAAAGGTTAATAATCTTGCCGATATTGAGCTGTGGAGCGAAAAAGCGGAGTGGTGCAGAGATGAAATTATCCCTGCAATGAATGAACTTAGAAAAGCTTGTGACAGTATAGAACCCATGATCGACAAAAAGGATTGGCCTATGCCTACATACACAGAAATTCTGCACAGAATTTAAACAAGCTAAATATTAAAACTTAAAGGAGGTGAATGGTTTGAAAAAAACTGCCTGGCTCTTATGCCTGATCTTGTGTTTTTCAACCCTCACCTCTTGTTCTTTTAATGATCCGACTTCTTCCTCAAGCGGACAGATAGCAGGCTCTGAAACCTCTTCTCATCTGACGCAGACAGAGGCGGACTTTGCATTTTCTCTTCCGTTTTTTAAAAATGATTCGCTGAATCCTTATTCTGCAAAGCAAAGTGCAAATTTCCATCTTGGGACACTTTTGTATGACAGTCTTGTAACCTTGAACACCGATTTTTCTGTTTCAATGTCTATGGCAGAAAAAATCGTGCTTGAAGGCAATATGTGCAGTGTGTCCCTTAAAAAAGGACTTAAATTTTCAGACGGAAGCGACGTAACGCTTAAGGATGTTGCCGCTTCGTATTCTGCCGCTAAAAACAGCGCTTATTATTTGCAGAGACTGCAGAATGTAAGCTCCTGCGTCGTTAAGGATAATTCCGTTGTATTTACGCTTAAAAAGGCTGATCGCAATTTTTCTAAAAATCTGACCTTCCCGATTATTAAAGGCGGCTCAAATAAGAGCTTTGCTGTGGGAAGCGGAAGATATAGGTTTTTAAGTGACAGCGCTTCTGACGGGCTTGTTTTAAATGAGTACAATAAGCTTAAAAAGACAAGCGTTGAAAAAATATCGCTTGTTGAGATTCATAAGTATTCGACGCTGCCGGATATGATTAAAATAGGCAGTGTAAATTTTGTTTATGCAGACTATTCCTCTGATTTTAAGGTCGCTTCTGCAAAAAGCTCTTCTGTTTTAATGAATAATCTTGTTTACCTCGGCGTAAACAGCAATAATTTAAATCTTGCAAATCGTGATTTCAGAAAGGCGCTTTCGCTCTGCCTTAACAGAAACAATATCCTTTCCGATGCCTATGCAGGTTTCGGGTTTGCAACTGCATCGCCATTTCATCCGCGTGCGGCTGATTTAAACAGCAAGGGCTACACCATTGCCGCAAACGATATAGGCGCCGCTAACCAGCTTTTTGCTATTTGTGGCCTTTCTCAAAAGGATGAAAGCGGCTTTTATACTGCTGCAGATGAAACTGCGGTTGCCCTTCGCCTCGCAGTAAATAAGGATAACACAGCAAGGATGCGAGCCGCCCAGTCTGTAAAGCTTAATTTAGAGGCGGCTGGAATTAAGGTTGAGCTTATAGAGGAGAATGCGGCCGATTACAAAAATCGCATTTCCTCAGGCGATTATGACCTGTTTATCGGCGAGGTTAAATTAACTGCCGATAACAATATTTCATCATTGCTCTCTGCCGGTGCTCTTAATGCCTGCAATGACGCCGGTGAAACGCTTAATTCCTACAATCAGTATCTTTCATCTGAAATAACCTTAGATGATTTTCTGCGCACCTTTGATTTAAACACTCCATTTATTCCGCTTCTTTATCGTAGCGGTGCTTCGGTTTTCTCGGCAACCCTCGGCTCAAATTCTGAGGTTACCGAATATGATGTTTTTGCCGATATGGCAAATTGGAAATTTTAGTAGGGTAGAATGATGAAAATAATTAGAAAAAATGACGTTGTCACTCTTAAAATAACCGCCCTAACCTCAGAGGGAAACGGTGTCGGAAGAATAGATGAGCTTGTCGTATTTGTTCCTAATACCGCAGTGGGAGACATAGCAGAGGTTAAAATTGTAAAGGTGCTTAAAACCTATGCATTTGGCAGGCTCCAAAAGCTTTTAGAGCCTTCAAAGGATAGAATAGAGAATAATTGTCCTGTTTTTGAAAAGTGTGGCGGCTGCGCTTATCGACATATAAATTATGATGCAGAAACAAGAGAAAAGGCAAATCAGGTTTTTCACAATGTGAGTTCTATTGGAAAAACCGATGATTTTGAAAAAGGAAACATTCTTTGTAACCCTCAAAGCACCGAGCGTTACAGAAATAAAGGGCAGTACCCTGTAGGATTAAATGCAGATGGGGAAATTGTTTTCGGTTTTTATGCGCCGAGAAGTCACCGCATTATTCCTGTTGAGGACTGCCTTCTTCAGCCTCAGATATTTAAAGAAATTCTCTTCGAAATCAAAGCTTTTTTAACCCAAAACAATGTTTCGGTTTATGATGAAAACACCAATAAAGGCTTAATTCGTCATGTTTACTTGCGCAGAGGAAGCGTGAGCGGCGAAATCATGGTCTGTTTTGCTGTAAATGGAAAAACCTTTACAGGCGTTAATGCGCTCTCATCAAGGCTTTGCGAGAAATTTCCTCAAATTAAAAGTGTTGTTTTAAATATTAATAAGGCTAAAAATAATGTCATTTTAGGTGAAAAATGCATTACGATTTTAGGTAGTGACACTATAAATGACACAATGTGCGGCCTAAATGTTAAGCTTTCTCCGCTTTCATTCTACCAGGTTAATCACGATATGGCAGAAAGGGTGTACAAAAAGGCTGGCGAGCTTGCCGATTTTAAGGGAAACGAGACCCTTTTGGATCTTTACTGCGGCGCAGGACTTATTGGATTGTCGCTCGCTAAAAAGGTTAAAAAGGTAGTAGGAATTGAAATTGTTGCTCCTGCTGTGGAGAATGCGCGCGAAAACGCCAAGAACAATGGCATAGATAACGCTGAATTTTACCTTGGTGATGCATCACTTGTTTCTGACCTAATCAACAAAGGCTATAAATTTGACACAGCAATAGTTGATCCGCCCAGAAAGGGACTTGGCGTCGATGTTATTGATGCGCTTTCTGTTTCGGGCGCAGAGAAAATCGTCTATGTTTCCTGCAACAGCGCGACCCTTTCGCGCGATATAGCTCTTTTGAAAGATAAGGGCTTTAAATGTGAAAGTGTAATTCCTGCTGACCTCTTTCCTCGCACGATTCATTGTGAAACCATCGCGCTTTTGAGCCGACAATTTAACCTGCATAATATGAAGCTTCATTCTTCGCCGTTTGAGATGATAAAGAGCGGACAAAAAACAATTGAACTTCGTTTGTTTGATGAAAAGCGCCGGCAAATCAAAACGGGTGACAAAATTGTTTTTACCAATACAGCTACCGGTGAAACACTCAGCGCAACAGTTGTGAAAATGCACCGCTTTGATAGTTTTGAAGAATTATATAAAAAACTGCCCCTTTTAAAATGCGGATACACAACTGAAGATGTTGATAAGGCACATCCTGCTGATATGGAGCGGTATTATTCTGCCACAGAGCAGAATAAGTACGGTGTTGTTGGAATTGAGCTTTCCAATGTACAAAAATTATAGACAAATGTGTGCGTTGCTATAAGGGTAATTTTAGGAGAATATTTATGAGCAAGCAAAAGAAAAGCGGACCTGCAATATTTATGTACTCTGTGATTGCTGTAACAATTATAGTTGCGCTTGCATGTTTTGTGTTATACTATGGCAACTATACGCAAAGCGATATTGTTTTATGGGCAGGTATCGTTTCGTTTATGATAATGTATCATTTTTGGCTCAGAATAATTATGGGTAACGTTACAAAACTCTTTAAAATTAACCGTAATCATTGGTGGTTTAAGGAAAAGTTTTTCGAAAAAGGCTTGTATAAGCTTTTGCGTGTGAAAAAATGGAAAGGAAAAGCGCTTACATATAATCCCGAATCGTTTTCGCTTAAAAACAACTCGCTTGAGGATGTTGTAAATGTAACAGTAAAATCAGAACTTGACCATTGGGTAAATGAGATTATATCTGTAACAAGCCTCTTTTTTTCGCTTTTGTGGGGACAGTTTTTTATTTTTCTTATAACAGCAACAGCGGCCATGATTTTTGATGCGCAATTTATCATTATCCAGCGCTATAACAGACCGCGAATTCTAAGGCTTTTAGAGAAAAAACGTTAGCTTAGGCATTAATTTGTAAATAAAACAAATAAACCATTTGAGAGAAACCAAAAATGAGATATTTTAAATATGATAAGCCGTTGTTAGATGAAACAATTGCTTTCAGAAAAGAAAATAATAAAATATTAAAGGCTCAAAAACGCCGGAAAACAATATGTAGAATTTTAAATGCGGCAGGAAATCTGCTATATTTTATTTTGCTTATTGTGTTTAGCGCAGTGTTTTGTTCTTGGATTTGGAGTATCCCCTCAGTCAGTAATGTTATTTTGAATATTTTAGTCATTGCTTTAAAAATTTTACTAACAATTTTAGCGGTATTCGTAAGCCTATTATTAAGTGCAATAATATCAATGCCGCTAAAGAATAAGGCTGAAACCTATAGAGAAAAACGATATGAAATATTGTCAAAGTCTTGTGAATATTTGAGAAAATTCTATAAATTACAAGAACCGTGTTTGGTAACAAAGTGTTACGAGTCGACGGATAAAAGATTTACAAATCACGATGTTTGTGTTTTTGTTGCAGATGACGAGCTTCGCATAACCACTAATTTACTGCATGGATTTTTTCATCAGAGAAATGACCTTGGTTGCTATTGCTTTAACAGAGAAGAGGTTTGTGTTTCTAAAATAGAGGGTGAAAAGTTTCTGATTGCAGAGCTAAAAGCAGGAAATCAAACATTTCTCTTGGGATATAGAGCAAAAAGGTTTGTTGAAAAGAATTTTATTTATAATTTAGAGATATATGATTAAATTAAAGAGGTAAATTATGAACACTACATATGACGTTGCGGTTTGCGGCGGCGGAATAGCAGGAATATCTGCGGCGCTTGCGGCAAGGAGAATGGGCAAAAAGGTCGTGCTTTTTGAAAAGGAATATGTCCTTGGAGGACTTGGTACAGCAGGCCTTATTGCAATATATTTGCCACTTTGCGACGGAATGGGCCATCAGATTTCTTTCGGCATTGCCGAGGAGCTTTTGAGGCTTTCTATCACCTACGGCGCAGAGGCTGATTATCCGGATAATTGGCTTGACGGAATAGGAACCAAAACTGAAAATGATAAAAGATATTTGGTGCGCTACAATCCGCAGGTTTTTGCAATTCTTGCCGAAAAGCTTTTGCTCAAAGAAGGCGTAGACATCCTTTACGGAAGTTATGTTGTGGATGTTAAAACAGAAAACCAAAAAATCAAAACCCTGTATGTAGAAAACAAATCTGGCAGGACAGCTTATGATGTTACAGCCGTTGTGGATGCAACAGGTGACTGCGATATTGCAAAATTTGCCGGCGCTCCAACCGACACCTTTAAACAAGGAAACATACTTGCGGCCTGGTATTACTACTCCGATAAAAACGGATATAATATAAGACAGCTTGGCGCCGCAGATGTTCCTGATGAGGAAAAAACAGGGAATGAGGAAAAGCCTATAATCGAAAGACGCTTTTCGGGACTTGACGGCAAAGAACTTTCCGAGATGGTGTGCCTTACGCATCAGACTATACTAAAAGATTGGCTTAAAAAGAGAGAAGAAAACAAGAAAGCCGCCCTTGCAACTATTCCTACAATTCCCCAAATTCGTATGACGCGAAAGCTTGTCGGGGAATACACCCTTTCGCACACAGAGGAGCATACATATTTTGACGACTCAATTGGAATGGTTTCAAACTGGAAAAAACGCGGTCCTATTTATGAAGTGCCGTTCAGAACGCTTTATAGCAGGGAAATTAAAAACCTT
Source organism: Oscillospiraceae bacterium (assembly GCA_015066115.1). Lineage (GTDB taxonomy): Bacteria > Bacillota > Clostridia > Oscillospirales > Ruminococcaceae > SIG578. The sequence continues at coordinate 37,360 of SVOZ01000006.1, read as the reverse complement.
GCCGTTGCGGGAAGATGCACAAGTGTAAATGAAACCTTATGGGATGCGATGCGGGTAATTCCTTGCTGTGCCGTAACAGGTCAGGCGGCAGGAACAGCCGCCGCAATGTGCACGGATTTTACGGCTCTTAATGTAAGGAAGCTTCAAAAAGAGCTTGTGAATAGTGGCGTTGTCCTTCACGAAAAGGATATTATAGATTAAAAATAAACACCAAAAGGAAGTGAAAGGCGTGAAAAGCACCGACCCTGGCGCGAACATCGGTAAACCCCGAGGGAAAAAGGCTTTTTGTGCCTTTTTAAAGTAACGGGTGTTTAACCGAAATTATTAAAATCATACTTAATAATGGAGGTAAAATTTATGCAGGATAAGATTTTGGAGCTGTTAAAAGAAAAAAAGTATTTAGAAGTTAAAAAAATACTTAGCCAAGAAAAAACAGTTGACATTGCGGAAATACTTAATGATGTTTCAGATGAATTTTTGCCGATTTGTTTTAGAATTCTTCCCAAAGACACCGCCGCAGATGTGTTTTCTTATATGGACAGCGACTCGCAGGAAAAGCTTATAAAAACATTCAGCGATAGCGAGCTTAAAGAGATCATAAATGATCTTTATGTTGATGATGCCGCCGCACTGATTGAGGAAATGCCATCAAATGTTGTAAAGAGAATTTTAAGAAGCGCCGATCCCGAAATGAGAAAAAGCATAAATATGCTTCTTCAGTATCCCAAAAACAGCGCAGGAAGCATAATGACGACCGAATATGTCAGCCTTAAGCGCGATATGACGGTTAGCGATGCCTTTGATAAAATTAGAAAATATGGAGTAGACAGCGAAACAATTTACACTGCCTATATAACATCAAAAAACCGCCGACTTATTGGAACCGTTTCGGCAAAAACCCTGCTTCTTTCTGACATGAACAGCAAAATTGAAGATATTATGGACAGCAATTTTGTGTCTGTTGCCACAACCGAGGACAAGGAAGCGGTTGCCGACCTTTTTATGAAATACGATCTTCTTGCACTTCCTGTTGTTGATGCGGAAAACAGATTTGTTGGTATTGTAACGGTTGATGACGCCATCGATGTTGTTCAGGATGAGGCAACAGAGGATATTGAGGCTATGGCGGCAATTGTGCCGACCGACAAGACCTATATAAAAACGGGGGTTTTTGAAACCTTTTTAAAAAGAATTCCTTGGCTTTTAATTCTTATGGTGTCGGCAACCTTTGCAGGAAGCATAATAAGAAACTATGAAAATGCACTCCAGAACGGCTATGTTATCTTAACCGCATTTATTCCAATGCTTATGGGCACGGGCGGAAACTGCGGAAGCCAGGCATCAACATCGGTTATTCGTGCGATTTCTCTCGGCGAAATTACAATTAAAAATATTTTTTCTGTTATTTGGAAGGAAATACGGGTGGCGTTTTTGTGCGGCGTAACACTTGCTATTGCCAATTTTGCAAAGCTTATGCTTGTTGACAGGGTGTCATTTGAGGTAAGCTTGGTTGTTTGCTTGACCCTTGTTATAACTGTGTTTTTGGCAAAATTTATCGGCTGTGTGCTTCCCATTCTTGCAAAGGCAATAAAGCTTGACCCTGCAGTAATGGCAAGTCCTTTTATTACTACAATTCTCGATGCTATTTCGCTGATTGCCTATTTTAATATTGCAACTGCTGTGTTAGGAATTTAAAGCATACAAAAAACTCCCCCGACTTAATTTGTCGAGGGAGTTTTAATCTTAAATTATAAATTAAACAAAAAATCAATCCCGCTGAAGACTCCGAGTGAAACAAGAAGCATGATCACACCTGCAGTTATAACACCCATTGCAATCGCAAAAAAAGCATTTTTAAGCCTCAGCCTTAAAATTGCGGCGATAAGCGCGCCTGTCCAGGCGCCTGTTCCGGGAAGGGGAATGGCAACAAATAAATAAAGCCCCCAAAGCTCTGCTTTTCCAAGTGTTTTTGCCTTTCTGTCGGCCCTGTCAATGATTTTCTGAAAAAAAGGACCTATTTTTTTAACTCCTGCGAGTTTGGAAAGAATGAATTTTCCAAATAAAATGATAAAAGGAACAGGAAGAATGTTTCCAATAACAGAAACTAAATAAGACAGAGGAAGATTTAAATCCCAGCCTACAGCAACTGGAATAGCTCCGCGAAGCTCAATTATAGGAACCATTGAAAGCAAAAACAAAAGAAGATATTTTGTAAACAATCTGTCAGCTCCTTAAAGTTCATTTAATGTTGATAATTATAATATATTTTGTGCTTTTTGTAAAGCATTTAACAAAAAAGTCTTTAAAAACGCCGATTAATTTGTTATAATATAAAAGAATATGATTGGAGGCTTGATATAAATGAAAAAAACCGTGCTTTTATTGCTCGTCAGTTTAACGGTTTTGTCGCTTTTACTTTCTTCCTGCCGTGATAATAATGATAACACAGAATCGGGAATTTCCTCGGAAATAACATATTATGACGATGAATCCTCGACAATTGCAAAAACCGAGACCGATGGCAGCTTTACCTTTGCTTTTGACCCCTACGTTCTGCCTGAGGATGTAAAAAAAGCGCTTGGCGGAAACGCAAATTATAAAAAGTTTGCACGAGCTGTTTTGAGCAGAGAAGAGTATGTCACTATGGACTCGAGAGACGATTATGACAATATTCGATTTGCAATCGGTGAAAATTTTCCGTTTTCTTTTTTGATCGAAGGGTATAAATACGATTCGACCAACAATAGAATTTTAATTTCATATAACTATGAAAAAACTCACGACAGTAAAATTGAGGAATTTGAAAAAGCAGTCGGTAATATTTTTGATGAGTGTGTAAAGAACAGTGATAACGATGTTGTTGCCGCTGTTTCAATTTACGCTTGGCTTGCGCAGAATATCCAAATAGTTCAGAATGAAACTACTCATAATACTCACGATGTGCAGGACACCTCATCTGAAATTGCACAGCAAGAGACTGCCTCCAAGACGGATGATGAGGAAAATAAAGTTGTGTTTGATTATTACACGACCCTGATCGATAAAAAAGGCAGTGAAGAGTCGGTTGCCGCTCTTTATAACTTCCTTCTTTTGCAGCTCGGGGTTGAGGGAAAAACAGTTGGATGCTGGCAAAATAATCAGTATCGCACCTGGAATATGGTCTGCCTTGACTCAAAATGGTATCATTGTGATATTTTAATGGAGCAAAAAGAAACCGAGGGAACAGGTCTAAAATATTTCGGACTTAACAAAGAAAGACTTGCTCAGTATATAACTGTAAAGGAAGTATACACGGGACAGTGGAAATGGTTTACAAATAAAATTCCCAAAGCAAGCTCGGAAAGATTTGATGATTTTGAAAAGGTAATAAACTGGGAAGTAAGCAGTGATAGAAGCTCTATTGAAGCATTTACCGAGGAATACAGCCGTTTTGTTTTTGAAATTTATACTTAAAATTTATCAGCACGAAATAAAAGGTTAAAAATTTGTTCACGAAGATAAGGTATAATTTTACTATAAAATGTAAAGGAGTTGTCCGCAGATGATACAAAACAAGGTTTTGGTAATTGACGACGATAAAAATATCTGTGAACTTTTGCGCCTGTATCTTGAAAAGGAAGGGTTTGATGTTTCTCTTGCTTTTGACGGAAGAGAAGGCTTTGAAAAATTTACTAAAGAAAACCCTGATCTTATCCTGCTCGATGTTATGATGCCTAATATGGATGGATGGCAGGTTTGCAGAGAGATCCGCAAAACTTCACAGTGTCCTATAATTATGCTTACAGCCAAGGGAGAAACAATTGATAAGGTTTTAGGTCTTGAGCTTGGCGCTGACGACTATGTTGTAAAGCCTTTTGACTCAAAAGAGGTCGTTGCAAGAATTAAGGCAATTCTCAGAAGAACCTCGCAGACCTCGGAACCAGAGGCGGCCTCTAAAAAGATCGTCACATTCAATAAACTATCAATCAACCTTGAAAGCTATGAGCTTAAGGTTGACGGCAAGAGTGTTGACACTCCGCCCAAAGAGCTTGAGCTTCTGTTCCACCTTGCATCCAATCCCAACCGAGTTTATACAAGAGATCAGCTTCTTGACGAGGTTTGGGGATTTGAGTATTATGGTGATTCACGTACAGTCGATGTCCATGTTAAGCGACTTAGGGAAAAGCTTGAGGGCGTTTGCTCAGAGTGGTCGCTTAAGACTGTTTGGGGCGTAGGATATAAATTTGAGGTAAAAGGAATAGAGTAGGCAATATGAGAAAAAGCCTTTTTGTTAAGTATTTTACCGTTTGCACAATAATAATCCTGTCAAGTCTCATATTTCTTGGGTCTGTATTCGGAGTTCTTCTTTCAAGGCATGTAAGGACCGAAAGGCAGGATATGCTTTCAAAGAATGTTTCTAAAGCCGCGGCTTTTACTGTTTTTAACTATGAGGAAAACAGCGGAAAATATATCGATCAAAGAATCGTCAGACAGTTTTATTTGTCGATGTCAGAAACGGTAAGCGGCGTTATGTTTTTTGCCGACGTTGACGGAAACACCCTGATCTGTACAGATAACGGGCTTTGTCAGCATGAAACAAATAAAATTTCAAAAAATGTTCTCAGTAGTATTGAAACAAATGAACAATATCAAGAATATGGCAAATTCGGCGGAATATACTCGTCTATGCATTACACTGTGGGACAGCCGATCAAGATAGATAACGGAACCAAAGTTATCGGTTATCTGTTTTGCTCTGTTTCGGCAGACACAATTTCAAGGCTTATTGCCGATGTTGTTAAAATGTTCCTTGTTGCCTGTCTGTTCTCCATTTTAATTTCCTGCCTTATAATTTATGTTACAACGAACATACTTTCAAGGCCTTTAAAACAGATGAGCAAAGCGGCAAAATCATTCGGTCGGGGAGATTTCACAGTCAGAGTAAATTACCATAGTAAGGATGAGGTTGGAGAGCTTGCAACATCGTTTAATCAGATGGCCGATTCTTTATCTGAGCTTGAAAACACAAGAAAGAACTTTATTGCCAATGTTTCGCATGAGCTTAAAACTCCTATGACAACTATAGGCGGATTTATTGACGGAATTCTTGACGGAACCATTCCAAAAGAAAACGAACAGCAATATTTAAAGCTTGTTTCTGACGAAATAAAGCGTCTGTCGCGTCTTGTAAGGGCAATGCTCAATGTTGCCAAGATCGAAGCGGGAGACACTAAAATTAATGCAACCGAAATAGATATAAGAGACATTGTTATTACAACTCTCTTTAATTTTGAAAACACCATTGAGGAAAAACAAATTGATGTAAGAGGACTTGCCGAAATGGAAAAGGTTTCTGTGCTGGGTGATAAAGACCTTATTCATCAGGTTGTTTATAACCTTATTGATAATGCGGTGAAATTCTGCAATCAAAACGGGTACCTTGAATTTTCTGCAACAAAAGAGGGTAAAATCGCTAATATTCATATTAAGAACAGCGGAAATGGCATTTCGCGTGAGGAAATAAACCATATTTTTGACAGGTTTTATAAAACAGACAAGTCAAGAAGTCTTGATAAAAACGGCGTTGGTTTGGGACTTCATATTGTAAAAAGTATTTTGGATATGCATGGCGGAAAAATAACTGTAGGCAGTGTTGAAGGGGAATACACCGAATTTATAATAGGACTTCCCATATATCTTGGTTTGGATGAAAAAACCGCTCACGAGCACAGATTTTTCAAAAAACAATAAAAAGTCAATGTTTTTTTAGATTTTGCTCTTAATATGTTCATATTTTTATTTTATACTATAAACAGATACCAAAACGGAGGAAATTTTATGCCTGATGATAATATTTTCAATTCGCCTCAGCAGGAAAATGATAATGTGCAACCGGTTGTAGAAGAACCCAAGGTTGAGAGTGCGCCGGAGCAGCCCGCATCTCAGCAAATCGAAGTTCAAAATTCTGCAGAGCAGATAATTGAGTCTAATTCTTCTGCCGGCAATGAGCAATCGGAGCCTCAGAAACATTTTGATGCTCGGCAGTATATATCTGATCAGGAGAGTAGCTATCAAAGTCAAAACTACCAGCCTTCTTCACAAGGCGCTTATTACAGCTACAGCCCAAATAGCTATAATCCCAATAATTTCAGAGGACAATTTAATCCTTCCCAGCAGAATTTTTCAAATTATTATAATCCCAACTTTTCAAATGAACCGCCTAAAAAGAATAGAAAGGCTCTTAAAATAACACTTGGCGTTTTAGGCGTTACAGCTATAGTTGCCGCCGCCTTCTTTGTCGGATTTTTCACACTTAATGGCCTCGGAAAGCTTTTCAGAGAGCAAAGCGGACTTATTTCTTCTTCCGGCGGCAATGAAAGCCAAAATACAAGCAGTTATGAAGAACTTGTAATTAACAGCAAGCCCGCCGGCGCAGATGAGTATACCACAAACAGCGACGGAACTATGACGGCCGCGGCTGTTATAGCAAAGGTAAGGCCTTCTATTGTTGGAATAGTTCAGTATCAGAATGCAAATAACGGAATTCCTACTGTTGCAGGACAGGGTTCAGGCATTATCATTAGTGAAGATGGATTTATTGTTACAAATGCGCATGTTGTTGAGGGCGCATCAATGATAACAGTAGTACTTGACAACGAGGAAGAATATCGTGCAACAATTAAGGGGCTTGATAATCAGTCCGACCTTGCGGTTATTAAGATAAATGAAAATGGTCTGCCTGCCGCGGATCTTGGCGATTCAAGTGAAACGGTTGTGGGCGAAAGCGTAATAGCAATTGGAAATCCCGGCGGTCTTGAGCTTGCAGGAAGCTGTACAGGAGGAATGGTTTCGGGCCTTGAGAGAACCATTACAAGCGGCACCACAGGCTATGCTATGACATATATTCAGACCGATGCCGCAATAAATCCCGGCAACTCGGGTGGAGCGCTTGTTAATATGTATGGTCAGGTTATTGGCATAAATTCTGCCAAGATCACATCTGACGGATATGAAAATCTTGGCTTTGCAATTCCCGTTAATGAGGCCATCCCCATTATTGCCGACCTTCAGAATTATGGATATGTTAAAAATAGAGCAAAAATAGGAATTGGCTTTCAGCTTATCACAGAGTCGGTTTCGCAGTTTTATAATTCAAAAATTCCTGCAGGCCTTCTCATAACCGAAATTGACGAAACCTGCGATATTGCAAATAAAAACGTTGAGGTAAACGATATTATCACAAAAATTGATGATAAAAAAATCACGTCCACAAGTGTTTTGTATTCTATCTTGCAGGAAAAAAAGCCCGGGGACAAAATTAAGCTTACTGTTTTCAGAATAGGAACAAGGATCAGCACATCTAAAGAATTTGATGTAACTGTTGTCCTTTCCGAAGACAAGGGAACAAACTAAAAAAAGAACCCGAATACTTTTCGGGTTCTTTTTTTGCAAACCGAAATTATTTTTAATGTTGACGAAAACTAAAAAATATGGTCTAATATAAGGGATGAACAATGAAGGTTTGATTTAATTGAGAAAAAGCACAGTATTTTCGTCCTATGACCTTGCAATAATTGCCGTTTTTGCCGCATTTATCGCACTTTGCAGTTTTATAACAATACCTTTTGCAGTTCCTTTTACCATGCAGGTTTTCGGTGTGTTTTTTGCAATCGGGATGTTGGGGACAAAGAGAGCTCTTGCTTCTGTTTTGATCTATTTGCTTTTGGGCGCGGTCGGCGTGCCGGTTTTTTCAGGATTTCAAGGCGGAATACACATTATCTTGGGTCAAAACGGCGGTTTTTTAATAGGATTTCTTGTTTCGGTTATTGTTACAGGTGTTTTGCTTAAGAGAATGAAAAACACATTTATTAGTGTGTTTCTATCAATGCTCGGCGGTCTTTTTTCTATTTATCTATCTGCTGTGTTATGGCTTGTTTTGGCTTATACCTTTAAAATTGAGCAGGCAGTATTGCTAATTGCTGCGTTTGTTGTGCTTGATGTTTTAAAAATTGCGCTGGCAGCATATTTAAGCCTTAAAATAAATAAATCTGAGGTGAAATTTTGAGCAATTATTCTGCGCATGAAATTAAAAAGTACCTTAATGTAAGCGGTGTCAAGCTTAATCTGTTTGAAACGGTCACTTCAACAAACACAGTTTTGCGTAAAATGGCTGAAGATGGGGCCGAAGAAAAAACTGTTGTTATTTCACAAGCTCAAACCTCAGGAAGAGGCAGGAGAGGCAGAAGCTTTTATTCGCCGTCTGACAGTGGTCTTTATATGAGCGTTCTTCTTCGTCCCGATATAAAAATCTCTGATGCAATTTTAGTTACAACCTGTGCTGCAGTTGCCGTGTGCAGAGCAGTAGAGAGCGTTTGTAATAAAAAAGCGGAAATAAAGTGGGTAAATGATATTTATCTTGATGGAAAAAAGGTCTGCGGAATTTTAACAGAGGCGGCAGTTAATGTTGAAAGCGGCAAGGCGAAATATATAATTTTGGGAATAGGAATTAATCTTACCAAACCAAAAAACGACTTTCCTAACGAGATAAAAAACATTGCAACCACACTTTTTGATAACATTCTTGATGCCGAAAACAATAAAAGCCGTATAGCTGCATTAATTTTAAACAACTTCTTTAAAGAGTATTGCTTTTTGGCAGAGAAAAGGTTCTTCGATGAGTACAAAAACAGAATGTTTCTGATAGGAAAACCTATTAGGGTGCTTTCGGCGGAGGAATACGATGCACAGGTGCTTGGCTTGGACGAGGATTTTTCTCTTATAGTAAAAAATGAAAAGGGAGAAATTAAAAAATTAAATTCCGGAGAGGTAAGCACACGCGCCTGTTGACCTTTCTAAGCTAAAATGATAAAATTTATAAAAAACAAAGAGGTATTTTTTTATGTATAAATTTAATGCAGATCATGCAGTTGAGCAATGCGTGCAGTGGATAAAGGACTGGTTTGAAGAAAACGGAAAGGGATGCAATGCTGTTCTTGGCATTTCGGGAGGCAAGGATAGCTCTATTGTTGCAGCGCTTTGTGTTAAGGCGCTTGGAAAAGAACGTGTTATCGGTGTTCTTATGCCAAAGGGCGAGCAATTTGATATTGATTACTCTGTCGACCTTTGTGATTTTCTCGATATCAAGAGGTTTACGGTTAATATTGAAGAGGCGGTAAATGGTGTTTACAATGCGATAGGCGATAGCTTTGAGCTTTCAAATCAAAGCCGTTTTAATCTTCCGCCGAGAATCAGAATGGCGGTGGTCTATGCCGTTGCTCAGTCTAATAATGGCAGGGTTGCTAATACATGTAATCTTTCAGAGGATTGGGTTGGGTATTCAACAAGATACGGCGACAGCGTTGGCGATTTCAGCCCTCTTTCTTGCTTTACTGTTGCCGAGGTTAAAAAAATGGGCAAAGTTTTAGGCTTGCCTGAAAAATTCATTGAAAAAACTCCTATTGACGGCCTTTGCGGCAAAACAGATGAGGATAATCTTGGTTTTACCTATGAAACGCTTGATAAATATATCAGAGAGGGAATAGAGCCGCCCGAGGATATAAAAACAAAAATTGACACAATGCATAAAAATAACCTCTTTAAATTAAAATTTATGCCTTGCTTTTCTTATGATCCCGAGAAGTAAAGTTAAAGCAGACCATTTTTATGGTCTGCTTTTGTGATTTTTAACAAAAAATAAAATATCCATAATAAAATCTGTTTGAATTTCATAAACTTTCTGAAATTCAAACTTTATTATTGAAATGCTAATAAACATTTGTTATAATCTATAAGGAAAAATTATGCATGCGCAAAAAATTACTAAACCATGCAATTATATATAAATAATAAATCATAACAAAAACTTATAATAATGAATTTGGAGGTAAAAATGGACATTTATCACATCATCACACTTTGCGGAGGACTTGCGTTTTTTCTTTATGGAATGAATGTTTTGTCAAGCGGACTTGAAAAGCTTTCGGGAGGAAAGCTTGAGGGAATATTAAAGAAAGCAACCTCACATCCTTTAAAGGCCTTAGCTTTAGGCTTAGGAGTTACAGCGGTTATTCAGTCATCCTCAGCCGTTACTGTTATGTTAGTCGGGCTTGTTAACTCAGGAATTATGAGCCTGTCCCAGACGGTTGGTGTTATTATGGGCTCAAACATTGGAACAACAATGACCGCCTGGATACTTACAACCATCGGAATTGAGGGTGACAATATTTTTATTAAACTTCTTAAACCCGAAAACTTTTCACCTATTGTTGCTCTTATCGGCATTGCAATGATAATGATTTCAAAAAAGCCAAGTAGAAAAAATATAGGTACAGTTTTTGTTGGCTTTGCTGTTCTTATGTATGGTATGGAGCTTATGAAAGATGCCGTTTCACCACTTGCTGATTCTCCCGAATTTACAAATGTATTGACATTTTTCAATAATCCGATCTTAGGTGTTGTTGTAGGTGCTGTTATCACAGCAGTAATTCAAAGCTCTTCTGCTTCTGTCGGTATTCTTCAAACACTTTCGCTTACCGGTTCAATCTCATTTGGAATGGCAATTCCTATTATTATGGGACAAAATATCGGAACCTGCATTTCGGCATTGCTTTCGAGCATTGGAACAAACAGAAATGCAAAGCGAGTTTCTGTTGTTCATGTTTCATTTAACATTATTGGCACGGCGGTTTGTATGATATTATTCTACGGGCTGAACGCAATTATAGGTTTTGACTTTATAAACCAAGCTGTAAATCCGGTAACGATTGCGGTTTGCCACACAATATTTAATGTCTTTACAACTGTAATCCTGCTTCCTTTCTCAAAGCAGCTTGTAAAAATTGCAGAACTTGTTATTAAAAATAAGGATAAAAATGAGGTTTACGAGTTTATTGATGAGCGCCTTGTAAATACCCCTTCCTTTGCAATTTCAGAGTGTAAAAACCTCACAGTTAAAATGGCAAAAATAGCAAAGAAGTCAATTATATCGGTGCTTTCAATTCTCTGGAAATACGATGACTCTGTTGCAGAAGCAATAAACAAGTCAGAAGATTCTCTCGATCTTTATGAAGATAAGCTTGGCACCTTTCTTGTTAAAATATCAAGCAAGGATATAACCGAAAAGGATAGCAAGAAGGCGGCGATGATGCTTCACACTATTGGTGATTTTGAGAGAATAGGTGACCACTCACTTAATCTTGTTAAAACCTCAAAGGAAATAACAGAAAAGAATATTAGCTTTTCTAAACAGGCGCAAACTCAACTTGACATAGCAATAAAAGCAGTTTCCGAAATTGTTAACATTACAATTGATGCTTTTGCAAAAGATGACCTTGAGCTTGCAAAAAGTGTTGAACCGCTTGAACAGGTAATTGACGGCCTTACCGCACAAATTAAGGCAGGACATATAGAAAGACTTCAAGCAGGCGATTGTACGATTGAAATGGGATTTGTGCTTTCGGATATCCTTAACAATATTGAGCGAGTTTCTGACCATTGTTCAAATATTGCTGTTGCAATGATTGAAACGGCCGCAAACAGCTTTGACACTCATAAGTATCTCAACTCTATAAAGATTATGGATAATAAAGAATTTAAAGAAAAGTTTGATGAGTTTTCAGCAAAATACTCGTTTTAACAAAAAAACTACCGCCGTACAGGCGGTAGTTTTTTGTTATCCTTGGCACTTATGGCAAATTTCGTTTTCACATTTTTCGTTATTCATAAAGGAAGCAATGTTTTTGGTCGTTGTTTCTGCAATGCTGTAGAGAGCTTCGCTTGTTAAAAAGGCTTGGTGTGAGGTAACAATAACATTGGGCATGGTTATTAAACGCGCAAGGGTGTCATCTTCTAATATGTGGCCGGAGTTATCCTCAAAGAACAGGTCTGATTCTTCTTCGTAAACATCAAGGCAGGCGGCGCCGATCTTCCGCGATTTTATTCCCTCAAGAAGTGCTTCGGCATCAATAAGTGCTCCGCGCGACGTATTTATTATAACAACACCTTTTTTAAGCCTTTCAATGCTTCGCTTATTTATTAAATATTCTGTTTCTTCTGTTAGGGGACAGTGAAGTGAAATAATATCACTTTGTCCAAACAACTGCTCGAGAGAAACATACTTGGCATTTACTTTTTCGTTTGGATATTTGTCATAGGCAATAACATTCATTCCAAAGCCGTTGCATATATCAGCAAAAACGCTTCCTATTTTTCCTGTTCCGACTATTCCAACAGTTTTTCCGTGCAGATCAAAACCTGTAAGTCCGTTTAGGCTGAAATTAAAGTCTTTTGTGCGAATGTATGCCTTGTGAATTCTTCTGATTGAGGTTAAAAGCATTGCCATTGCGTGCTCTGCAACTGCATAGGGAGAATAGGCAGGAACTCGGAAGACCTTGATTTTTCCATAGGCGTGTTTTATGTCAACATTATTAAATCCTGCGCAGCGAAGAGCTATAAATTTAATGTTATTCTGACAAAGCTTGTCTATAACTTCCTTGTTAACTGTATCGTTAACAAAAACACAAACGCCATCATAGCCTTTCGCTAAGTCTGCAGTGTCGATGTTTAGTTTTGTTTCAAAAAACTTGTATTTAATGCCCTGCTTTTCACCGAACTCTTCAAAAGACGGTTTATCATATGGCTTTGTATCGAAAAAAGCAACCTTCATTTATTTTCCTCCAAATTTATTCTATTATATTATAGTTTCTTGACCTTTGTTTGTAAATATACTATAATAAAAAAATAAAGGAGGCGGAGAGAAAAATGGAAAAATATCTAAATATAATTGAAAAAATGCCGCTTTTTTTCGGCATTCCAAGAGAAAAACTCTCCAATGTCCTTAGTTCACTTAATGCAAGGGTTGAGGTTTGCGAAAAGGGGAAAACCGTTTTCAGAGAGGGCGATGAGGCAAGTCTTGCAGGTATCGTGCTATGGGGAAGCGTTCAGATTCTGGAAGAGGATTATTACGGAAACAGAAACCTGATTTCGTTGCTATCCTCAGGTCAGCTTTTTGGCGAAGCGCTTTGCTGTACGGAGGCTGAAAATTATCCATTTTACATAGTTGCGGCAGAGAAGAGTGCTATATTGTTGTTTGAATGTAAAAGCGTCATGTCAAATTCCTGCTGTCCTTTTGACTATTGCGATCAGTTTATGCGTAACCTGCTTCAAATAATTTCGCAAAAAAGCCTTTTGCTCCGTCATAAAATTACACTGCTTTCAAAGAGGACAACCCGCGAAAAGATTATGGAATTTCTGCTTGCTGAGTCTAAAAGAGCAGGGAATAATGAGTTTAATATTTCTTATGACCGCCAGCAGCTTGCCGACTTTCTTGGAGTGGACAGAAGCGCTATGTCTGCTGAGATAAGTAAGCTTCGCAAAAGCGGCACCATAGAAGTGCACAAAAACCACTTTAAAATATTGTGATTTTTTAGTTCCCGAGTAAAAAATCGGGAACTTTTTTCTTTTTTGTGGCAGAAAATATTGACAGCGTATATAATAAATTGTATAATTGTATACATAAACACTAAAGGAGAGTGTGTACAATGCTTGAAATATCGCCGCAAACTAATCTGCTTGAACAGAATAGCTATAAATATTCTTTGCAGGACATTCCCGATCCAAATTTATACAGGGACCTATATCCTTACGATGATATTCCCAAAATATCATTTAACCACCGGCGTGTGCCAATAGGAATGCCCCAGGAAATATGGATAACCGACACATCGCTTAGAGATGGACAGCAATCTGTTGACCCTTACAGCGTTGAGCAGATCGTTGACCTTTACAAGCTTATGTCAAGGCTTGGCGGACCCTATGGCATTATTCGTCAGACCGAGTTTTTTGTTTACAGCAAAAAGGATAGAGAGGCGCTTGAAAAATGCCGCGATCTCGGGCTTAAATTTCCTGAGATCACCACATGGATAAGAGCCTCGAAAGAAGACTTTAAGCTTGTTAAGGATTTAGGCATCCGTGAAACAGGAATTCTTGTTTCCTGCAGCGACTATCATATTTTCAAAAAACTGAAGATGACACGCAAACAGGCACTTGACCATTATCTGTCTGCAGTTGCGCTTGCTTTTGAGGCTGGAGTTATGCCCAGATGTCACCTTGAGGATATAACAAGGGCAGATTTTTACGGCTTTGTTGTTCCGTTTGTAAATGAGCTTATGAAAATGTCGCAGGATGCAGGCATCCCTGTTAAAATTCGCGCATGTGACACTATGGGTTACGGCGTACCCTTTACAGAGGTTGCACTTCCGCGTAGTGTTCCCGGAATAATTTATGGTCTTAAACACTATTCCGATGTTCCCAGCGAGATGCTTGAGTGGCACGGACACAATGATTTTTACAAAGCGGTTACCAATGCAAGCACCGCATGGCTTTATGGCGCCTGCGCAGTAAACTGCTCGCTGTTGGGAATAGGCGAAAGAACCGGAAATGTGCCCCTTGAGGCAATGGTTATTGAGTATGCCTCGCTTCGTGGCTCGCTTGACGGAATGGATGCTACGGTTATAACCGAAATTGCTGATTATTTTAAGCACAATATTGGTTACGAAATTCCGCCTATGACCCCATTTGTCGGAAAGAGCTTTAATGTAACCCGTGCAGGAATTCACGCCGACGGTCTTTTAAAGGATGAGGAGATTTATAACATCTTCAATACCGACAAGATATTAAACAGACCTCCTTCGGTCATGCTCAGCAAAACCTCGGGTCTTGCAGGAATTGCATATTGGATCAACGATAACTACAGGCTTTCGGCTTCTGAAGCAATAGATAAGCGTGACCCTGTTGTTATTGGAATTAAAGAGTGGATCGACAAGGAATATGAGGGCGGAAGACAGACTTCGCTTTCGACCCACGAAATTGAAGAAAAAATTGAAGAACTCTCAAACGGCAGATTCAGCCGTCTTTAATTGAAAGGAGAGGAAATAATGCTTGACCATAGAACCATTTCGCTTGCCGATCAGATTTTTGAGCAGCTCGAAACAGATATATTAAGCGGAAAATACCAGCGCGGAGAAATTCTCACCGAATTAAAGCTTAGTGAAACTATGGGCGTCAGCCGCACACCTGTCAGAGAGGCTCTTCGCCGTCTTGCGCAAGAGCATATAATAGAGGAGACAGGAAAAGGTTCGGTTGTTCTCGGAATAACAAAAGAAGATCTGATGGATATTTATGCCATAAGGCAAAATATTGAGGGCATTGCGGCATATCGTGCAGCTCTTCGCGTTACAGATGAGCAGTTAAAACAGCTTCGCGATCTTCTTGATCTGCAGGAGTTTTATGCCTCAAAAAAGGATGCTGACAGAATGAAAGGCGTAGACAATCATTTTCACGAACTTGTTTACCGTTTCAGCGGCAGTACCGTTATTTATGACACCCTGACACCTCTTCATAAAAAGGTTCAGAAATATCGCAAGTCTTCTGTTGAAAATGAGGAGAGAGCAAGGCTTTCTTTAAAAGAACACAGAGAAATTCTTTCCGCCCTTGAGGCACACGATGCAGAGCTTGCTCAGAAGATGGTTACAGACCACGTTGTAAATGCCTATAATAACATAATGAAGGAAGAGGAGATGAAATAAGTGGGACTGACAATAGCGCAGAAAATAATTAAGTCACACTTGAAAAGTGGTGAGATGACTGTCGGTAGCGAGATCTCTCTCAAAATCGATCAGACTCTCACACAGGACGCAACAGGAACTATGGCATACCTTGAGTTTGAAACAATGGGTATTGACAGGGTTAAAACAGAAAAAAGCGTCGCATATATTGACCATAACACACTTCAGTCGGGATTTGAAAATGCCGATGACCACAGATACATTCAGTCTGTTTGTAAAAAACACGGAATTTATTTTTCCCGCCCAGGTAACGGAATTTGCCATCAGGTTCATCTTGAAAGATTTGGCAAGCCCGGCAAAACTTTAATAGGTTCCGACAGTCATACACCCACCGGCGGCGGAATAGGTATGCTTGCTTTTGGAGCGGGCGGCCTTGATGTTGCTGTAGCGATGGGTGGCGGTGCTTACTTTATCACTATGCCTAAAATGTATAAGGTTAATCTTACAGGTAAGCTAAATCCTTTTGTAACAGCAAAGGATGTAAGCCTTGAAATTCTTCGTATTCTTTCGGTTAAAGGCGGAGTTGGTGCTATAATCGAATGGGGTGGAGAGGGCGTTAAAACCCTTTCTGTTCCTGAGCGAGCAACCATTACAAATATGGGAACAGAGCTTGGCGCCACAACCTCTATTTTCCCCTCTGATGAGATTACAAGAGAGTTTCTTAAAAAAGAAGGCAGAGAAGAGGATTATATTCCTCTTGCTTCTGATGAAGATGCCGTTTATGACAAAATTATTGACATAAATCTTTCTGAGCTTGAGCCCCTTATTGCCTGTCCCCACAGCCCTGACAATATCGTAACCGTTTCGAGTCTTAAAGGCACCAAGGTTGACCAGGTCTGTGTTGGTTCCTGCACAAACTCCTCACTTTTTGATATGCTTAAGGTCGCAGCTCTGTTAAAAGATAAAACTGTTTGCGACAGTGTTAGTATGTCGGTTTCTCCCGGTTCCAAGCAGGTTCTAACTATGCTTGCAGACTGCGGAGCACTTTCTGATATTTTGGCAAGCGGCGCTCGTGTTTTAGAGTGTGCCTGCGGCCCATGTATAGGTATGGGATTTTCTCCTAACTCTGCAGGTGTGTCCTTAAGAACATTTAATCGTAATTTTGAGGGCAGAAGCGGAACAAAGGACGGCAAGGTTTATCTTGTTTCTCCCGAAACTGCTGTTGCCGCAGCATTAACAGGTGAAATAACCGATCCAAGACTTCTTGGCAGTATGCCTGAAATAAAAATGCCCGAAAGCTTTCTTATTAATGACAGTGCCGTTATTGAGCCTGCAAATGAAATCGACGCAAAAGACATTGAGATTTTACGCGGTCCCAATATAAAGAAGTTCCCCGACTCTAAAAAGCAAGAAAATACACTTTCTGCAGAGCTTGTTTTAAAGGTTGGCGACAACATTACAACCGACCACATTATGCCTGCGGGCGCAAAAATTCTGCCCTACCGCTCAAATATTCCGTATCTTTCAAAATTCTGCTTTGCGGTTTGCGATGAGTCCTTCCCCGAGCGTGCAAAAGCGGCAGGAGATGGCATAATTGTCGGCGGCTCAAACTATGGACAGGGCTCTTCAAGAGAACACGCTGCGCTCGTTCCTATGTATTTGGGCATTCGTTGCGTAATAGCAAAGAGCTTTGCAAGAATACATATTGCAAATCTTATAAATGCGGGAATTATGCCTCTTACATTTGAAAATCCTGATGATTACGATAAGATTTCGCAGGGCGATAAGCTTTCTATTGACAATGTTTATGCGGGAATGGATAGCGGCGAGATGACTCTTGTGAATAACACAACAAATGAGAAAATAAAGCTTGTTTGCTCATTTACAGAACGCCAGAAGGATATTCTTAAAGCAGGCGGTCTTTTGGCTTACACAAAGGAAACGGGGGATAACTAATGCAAAATCAGATAGATGCCGCAGTTGAGCATTACAGAAAACTTTTAAATGAACAGCTTGAGCGTGTTGAAAGAATGGAAAAAGGTGCAAAGGCAAAAGACTTTACAGCCATGGATAAGATTGTAATAGGCGTTTGCGGCGGCGATGGCATTGGCCCTATTATAGTTAAGCAGGCACGTCGCGTGCTTAATGCGCTTTTAAAGGATGAAATTGCAAGCGGCAAGGTTGAGATCCGCGAAATAGAGGGCCTTACAATTGAAAACCGCCTTGCTCAGAATGTTCCCATTCCCAAGGAAACCCTCGACGCAATTAAAGAGTGTGATGTGCTCTTAAAAGGGCCTACAACTACACCCAAAGGTGGCACCATGGAAAGCGCAAATGTCGCGCTTAGGCGCGAGCTTGACCTTTATGCAAATGTTCGTCCTGTTTGTGTTCCCGAGGAGAATATTGATTGGATCTTCTATCGCGAGAACACCGAAGGCGAGTATGTTCTCGGTTCAAAGGGAATTGAAATTGAGGGCAAGCTTTCTATGGACTTCAAGGTTACGACCGATGTTGGAACAAAGAGAATTGCCAGAGCGGCATTTGAATATGCTAAAAACAACGGCAAAACCAATGTCGCAATCGTAACAAAGGCAAACATAATGAAAAAAACCGACGGAAGATTTTCTGCTGTTTGCCACGAGGTTGCAAATGATTATCCCGACATCACCGCAGATGAGTGGTATATCGATATTATGACTGCAAACCTTGTAAACCCCGAAATCAGAAGCAAGTTTCAGGTTTTTGTTTTGCCAAATCTTTATGGTGACATAATCACAGACGAGGCGGCACAAATTCAAGGCGGAGTTGGAACTGCAGGAAGCGCAAATATTGGTGACAGATATGCAATGTTTGAGGCTATTCATGGCTCGGCTCCGAGAATGATTGAAGAGGGAATAGGCGATTATGCTAATCCTTCCAGCATATTTAAGGCGGCTGAAATGATGCTAAGACACATTGCGATGCCAAGCAAGGCTGACCTTCTTTCAAAGGCTCTTGCGATCTGCAATGAGCAGGAAAAGGCAGTTGTTGTTACAGGTAACCGCGACGGTGCAACCTGCAAGGAATTTGCGGATTATGTAATGAAAACCCTCGATAAAATTTATTAGTAAAAAACGGCGCAGTCTGCGCCGTTTTTATTGTTTTAAATCGTCAGTTGCAGGATTATCTAAAAGTTTTCCGTCTTTTGAAAATCGTGATCCGTGGCAGGAGCAATCCCAGGAATGCTCCTGCGAATTCCATTTTAATGCGCACCCTAAATGCGGACATCTTGGTGCTGTGGGAGTTAAAAGATTTGTAACTGTTTCAAAGGAATTTAACAAAAGCTGAGGCCTCAATATGCTTCGGGACGGGCAGTAAAGTTCTGCGTAAGGGTTTTGCTTTTCCAAAACCAAATCAGATAAAATGTTTGCCGCTACCATTGAAGAAGTGATGCCCCATTTATTAAATCCCGTTGCAACAAATAAATTTGGGGTGTTTTTTGAGTATTTACCGATATAAGCGACGCCGTCAAGTGTCATACAGTCCTGCGTTGCCCAGCGTGTAACCTCATAGGAGTTAGGGTAATGCTTTTTTGAAAAATCCTCAAGCTCTCCGTAGCTTCCGCCGTTTTTTCCTGTCCTGTGTCCGCCACCGCCTAAAAGCAGAGTGTCCTTATGGTTTCTGAAAGATAACCCGTCATCTTTTTCGTCAACGAACATTCCTTTAACATCTGTGGCATTTTTTAGCGCAAGAACATAGGAGCGATGCTGATACATTTTTATAAAATAATTTCCGTGTTTATTAATAAAAGGGAAATGGGTTGTAATGATGGCTTTTTCTGCCCTGATTTTGCCGAAATCGGTTAAAAAACATCTGCCGTCATATTCACGCACAGCCGTTTGTTCATAAATATTAAGCCCTTTAACGATTTCTTTTGCAAACTTCATCGGATTAAACTGCGCTTGATTTTTAAACTTAACTGCTCCCATAACAGATATAGGAATTGGCAGATGTTTAGCGAATTCAGCCTTGTAACTGATTTTTTCGAGTGCACGAAGCTCTTTTTCGATTTTTTTAAGGCTTTCAAGTGAGTAAACATAATTATCCTTTTCTTCAAAATCACAATCAATGGATGCGGTAAGATTTCTATACTCATTAAGAGCATCTTGATTTGCTTTTAAATATAGGCTTGTTTTAGTTAATCCGAATTCTTTAATCAATTTGTTATATATTAGACCGTGCTGAGAGGTTATTTTTGCAGTTGTGTTTGCTGAAACGCCACTAAAAATTCTATCAGCCTCAACCAAAATATAATTTACGTTTTGCTTTTGTAGTTTGTAGGCACACAAAATTCCCGCAAGACCTCCACCGATAATAAGAACATCTGTTTTTATCTCGGTTTTCTTTAATTCATCAAATATCGGCAGATCAAAGTCTTTACTCCAAATTGAATTCATTTAACATCACCTAAAATGAGTATTTGATAAAAAATAAAATTAATTCATTTTGTCGAAATTTCTTGTCTTTTGTTATGAATTATATTATACTAAATAAGAAGGTGATATTATGAATGAAATTCTAAACCGTTTAAAAAATAAAGAATGGTTTTCTCTCACAATGATTTTGTTTCCCGCAGTGCTTTTTTATTATGAATGCATTTTCAGGATCTCGAGCGTTGACGGATTTTTTAAATTAAGCATGCTGTTTATGCTTTTATTTTGCATTTCACTTGGAATGATAGGATATCTTTTAACAACAATTTTTAAAAACAGCAAGGTCAATTTTATTTTAACCGCTGTGCTTATGTCGCTATGCGCGGTTGTATATCTTGTTGAATATTTTGTCAATCGTTTCTTTAAGGTTTTTTACGATATTAATACAATCTTTGGCGGCGCAGGTCATCTTGCCGATGGCTTTGTTGACGAAACTCTTGCTTTGATCTTTTCATTTGACGGGCTGTTTAAAATCTTTCTTTACTTTTTGCCTGTTGTTCTTTACATAATTTTTGGCCGCCGCTTTTTATCTGCCGAAAGAACAGATAAGTTTAAAAAATCCTTTGCGGTCTTAGTTGCGGTCTTTGTTCATATCATAACTGTTTTGTGTGTAAGTCTGAGCAGTGTTTACGGACCTATTTATAATAAGGAGTACAACTTCCAATCAGCAGTCGGAAATTTCGGACTCTTTACCGGTCTTAGACTTGATATTCAAAACTATATTTTCGGTTCGTCATCTGAGTCTTTTGAAAACACAGACATTGGCTCAGTTTCTTCTGAGAGCGCTTCTTCTGAGTCTGTTTCTAAACCTGAGGAATACGGATTCAATCAACTTGAGCTTGATCTTGAAGGGGGAAGTACCACTAAGATCAAAGAACTAAATGAGTATGTAAGCACCTTGACAGCATCAAAGAAAAATCAATATACAGGCTTGTTTAAAGGCAAGAACCTTATTATGATAACCGCTGAGGCATTTACAGCCGAGGTTATTGATCCAACACTTACCCCGACCCTTTACAGGCTTGCCACAAAAGGAATTAATTTCACTGATTATTATCAACCTGCAAGTGCAGGAACAACCGGCGGCGAATATCAGAATATATTCGGAATGCTTCCCACAGCAGGCGGAATGTCATTTAAAAACACTGCTGATAATTTAAACTATTACACTATGGGAAGCCAGCTTAATAGATTAGGCTATTACGGAAAGGCGTTTCATAATAATTCTCACACATATTACAGCAGAAACGTAACACATATCAATCTTGGCTATTCTGACGGATTTATGGGCTATGGAAACGGAATGGAAGAGTTTGTTAAAAAGCGCTGGCCTCAGAGTGACCTTGAAATGATTGCCGGAACCCTGCCTACATATATTGATCAGCAGCCTTTTAATGTTTATTATATGTCTGTTAGCGGTCACAGCGGATATACAAGAACGGGCAACGCTATGACAGCAAAGAACTGGGAAAAGGTTAAGGATCTTGCTTATTCCGACCAGGTAAAAGGGTATCTTGCCGCAAATTTAGAGCTTGAAAATGCCCTTGCACATCTCGTCAACGAGCTTGAAAACAAGGGGATTGTTGATGATACAGTTATTTGTATCTCAACCGACCATTTCCCTTATGGACTTGACCAAAACGGCAAGCTTGGAAATATGCCGTATCTTTCTGAGCTTTACGGATATAATGTTACGAACTATATTGAGCGCGACCATTCGAGGCTTATTCTCTGGAGCGGATGCCTTGAAAAAATGGATCCCATCATTGTCGATTCGCCAACCTTCGGCCTTGATATAGTTCCGACACTTTCTAATCTTTTTGGAACAGAATTCGATTCGCGCTTACTTCCGGGCAGAGATGTTTTGTCTGATGCTCCTGCACTTGTTTTTAATATGAACTACGACTGGAAAACCGATCTTGGAACATATTATTCATCAAAAGGAACCTTTGTGCCAAATGATGAAACTGCTGAGATACCCGAGGGATATGTAAGCCGAATAAAGACTATTGTTCGAAATAAGATCCGCTATTGCTCCGGCGCGCTTAGCAGTGACTATTTTGCATATCACTTCGGAAAATAAATAGTTATAGGTGAAATTATATGATTTGCAAAGATATAATGCTTAGCCTATCAAAAATAACGCAAGAAGAACAAGAAATATTAAGCGGAAAAAACACTATCGATCGCAGCCTGTATATGATGGAAGAAAAAAATGTTGTAAACAGCAAAAAACTTCTTGATACTGGTAAGCTTATAACTATTCGTCCTCATACAAGGTTTATTGATTTTCCGCCGCATGCACATGATTATGTTGAGGTAGTTTATATGTGCTCCGGAACTACTACGCACATAATAAACGGCGAAAAAGTTGTTTTAAATGCCGGCGAGTTGCTCTTTTTGGGCACACAAGCGGTGCAGGAGATAAAAAAAGCCGATAAAGATGATATAGCGGTTAATTTTATCATTCTACCGCAGTTTTTTGATAAAGCGCTTGCCATGCTCGGCGATGAAGAAACTCCGCTCAGAAGATTTATTATCGATTGTCTTAATCGAGAAACTAAAGACATAAGTTATCTTCATTTTAAGGTTTCTGATATTTTACCAATACAGAATCTTGTTGAAAATCTTCTTTACACACTCATTTCAGATGTGCCAAACAAAAGGCAGATAAATCAAACAACAATGGGGCTTTTGTTTTTACAGCTTATCAATAATACCGATAGATTATATGTAGGAAACCCAGCAAAGGAAATGCTTTTTGAGGTTTTTCGCTATATAGAGGAAAATTACTGTAACGGAAGCCTTAATGAGCTTGCAAAGCTTCTTCACTGCGATGTTTGCTGGCTTTCAAGAGAAATAAACCGCCGCACAGGAAGAACATACACACAGCTTTTGCAGGAAAAAAGGCTGTCTCAGGCGATGTTTCTTTTAAGGACCACCAAAATTAACGTTGAGGACATTTCGTCCGCAGTGGGATACGAAAATATCAGTTATTTTCATCGCCTTTTTGTAAACCACATAGGAATGACTCCACATAAATATCGAAACTGCAAATAAGGACAGTTTTTTAGTCAAATCAAGACATTTTACACCTTGCATTTTAATGATATTATTATATTAATGATATCATTATAAATGTGAGGTGTTTTGTTTGTATTATTTAGCAATTGACATCGGTGCTTCAAGCGGCAGGCATATTCTAGGCAAAATAGTTGATGGCAAACTGACACTTGAAGAAATCTACCGCTTTGAAAATTCAATAATAGATGTTGACGAAACTCTTTGCTGGGATATAGAGAGCCTTGTAAAAGAGGTAAAGGCCGGAATTGCAAAATGCGGGGAAATTAACAAATTTCCTCAAACCATCGCAATTGACACCTGGGGTGTTGACTATGTTCTGCTTGATAAAAACCTTAAAGAAATAATGCCCGTTGTATCTTATCGTGATTTGAGAACAGTTGAGGGAGCAAACGAGGTTGGAATAACCTTGCCTCAAAATGTTCTTTATGCTAAAACCGGAATACAAAAGCAAAATTTTAATACCATTTATCAGCTTTACTGTGATAAAAAAAGCGGCAAGCTTGAAAACGCTAAGCATTTTTTGATGATTCCTGAGTATCTTTCGTTTAAACTTACCGGAGTTATTAAAAATGAATACACAAATGCCTCTACAACAAATCTTGTCAATGCAGAGAATAAAGCCTGGGATGATGAGATTTTAAATTCAATTGACATTCCAAAGAATATTTTTAAAGATCTTTCGCTTCCTTGCAGTGAGGTTGGCTGTTTAAGCGTCGAGGTTCAGAAAGAGGTTGGATTTAACAGCACCGTAATTCTTTGTCCCTCGCACGATACAGCATCGGCTGTTGCTGCTTGTCCCATTGATGATGAAAGCGTTTACATTTCGTCAGGCACATGGAGCCTTATCGGAACCGAAAATATATATCCTGTTTTAAGTGATGATGCGCTTAAAGCTAATTTCACAAATGAGGGCGGAATAGAGTATCGATTCAGATTTCTCAAAAACATTATGGGAATGTGGCTGTTTCAAAACATTCGTAAAAATATCGATAAAAGCCTTACATATGATGAGATGATGAATCTTGCGATGGAAAGCGAGCTTGTGGGATTCATTGACCCTAATGATGATAGTTTTGTTGCGCCGGACAATATGATTGAGGCGGTAAAAAAATATCTTAAAATGCCCGAGCTTCCTCTTGGCTGCGTTCTTGCAAGCGTTTATCATTCTCTTGCTCTTTCTTATAAAAATGCCGTTGAGGAAATTGAAAAAATCAGCGGAAAGCAAATAAAAACAATACATATTGTCGGTGGCGGAAGCAGAGATAAATATCTTAACAGTCTTACTGCAAAATACACAGGCAAGAAGGTTTGTATAGGTCTTATGGAAGCTACCGCAACAGGAAATCTGCTTTCGCAGATTATGTACACCGAGAAAATATCGCTTGCAGAGGCGAGAGAAATAGTTAAAAAATCATTTGATATAAGAGAGGTTTAATGTTATGAGCAGATACGATGAAGCTAAAAAAATCTATGCAGAAATCGGCGTTGATACAGATACTGCAATAAAGACACTTAAAGATATTCCCGTTTCTCTTCATTGCTGGCAGGGTGACGATGTAAGAGGCTTTGATCAGAAAACCGACGGTGGACTTACGGGAGGTATTCAGACAACCGGTAATTATCCTGGCAGAGCAAGAACTCCTGAGGAACTTATGCAGGACCTCGATTTTGTTTTAAAGCTTTGCCCCGGAACTAAGAAAATGAATCTCCACGCCTGCTATGCTATTTTTGATGAGGAAAACGGCGGTTGGGTAGACAGAGACAAAATTGAACCCAAACACTTCAAAAAGTGGGTTGATTTTTGTAAAGAAAGGGGACTTGGATGCGATTTTAACCCTACATTCTTTTCTCATCCCATGTGCGATCCGTTGACACTTTCTTCACCAAATGATGAAACAAGAAAGTTCTGGATAGAGCACGGAAAGGCCTGCATCCGTATTTCGCAGTATTTTGCAGAGGAACTTGGTCAGCCATGCGTAATGAATATATGGACGGGTGACGGATTTAAGGATGTTCCTGCCGATAGAATAGGTCCACGAGTTAGATATAAAGAGGCGATTGATGAGATTCTTTCTGAGCCTTTCGATTTTAATATAGTTAAGCCCTGTGTTGAATCAAAGGTTTTCGGCATCGGTGTTGAGGCATACACAGTTGGTAGTGCAGAGTTTTCACTAAGCTATGCCGCCGCAAATATGAATAGGTGTATACCGCTTATGGATAATGGACACTATCATCCCACCGAGGTCGTTTCAGACAAGATTCCTGCACTCCTTACTTTTTTCCCTGAAATCGCACTTCATGTTACAAGACCTATCCGCTGGGATAGCGACCATGTTGTCCTTCTTGACGACGAAACCAAAGAAATTGCTAAAGAAATTGTGCGTTGCGGCGGTCACAAGGGAAGTGTTAAGATGGCGCTTGATTACTTTGACGCATCAATTAACAGAATATCTGCCTGGACAGTCGGCTTCAGAAACTTCCAGAAGGCACTTCTTATGGCCCTTTTGACTCCCAATGATGAATTTAAAGCTCTGCAGGACGCAGATAATTTTACCGAGCTTATGGTGAGACAAGAAGAGCTTAAAACCCTTCCGTTTGGTGATGTATGGGCAGAGTATTGTAAAGAATGCAATGTGCCAAAAGACGGCGAGTGGTTTAATGATGTAAAGATGTATGAAACAGAAATTTTAGCAAAGAGAGGTTAAACAAAATGAAAAATATATTAAATGCGCCTTTTTTAGAGGAAATGAAAAAAACGACATCAAATATGTATCGTTTGGGCTGGGATGAGCGTAACGGCGGAAATATCAGCTATATGCTTGAAGAAGATGAAGTAAAAGAATATTTAGATATTAACAAGGTTATAAGAACGATACCAACGGGATTTGATGCAACAGAGTTAATTGGCAAAATTTTTATAGTTACTGGAACAGCTAAGTATTTTAAGAATGTTGAATTTGATCCTGAAAAAAACCTCGGCATAATTAGAATTGCTGAGGATGGTACGACTGCACAGCTTTTGTGGGGATACAAAGATGGCGGTAAATTTACAAGCGAACTGCCCGCTCATTTAATGAGTCACATTGTTCGATTAAAACACGATCCTCAAAACCGTGTTGTAATGCATACCCATCCTACACATACTCTTGCTATGACACATATTCATGAACTTGATGACAAGAAATTCACTCACACAATTTGGGAAATGTGTACAGAATGTATTGTTGTTTTTCCTGATGGAATCGGTGTGCTGCCTTGGATGGTTTGCGGAAATGAGGAAATAGGAAAAGCTACAGCTCAAAAGATGGAAGAGTATCGCCTTGTTGTTTGGGCGCTTCACGGAATTTATGGCGCCGGAAAAGATCTGGATGAGACTTTCGGTCTTATTGAAACAGTTGAAAAAGCGGCACAGCTTTATATGCTCACGGCCCATATGCCGCATATCAACACTATTCTTGACAAAGAACTAAAAGATGTAGCGGAAGCGTTTAATCTTGATTATCGTAAAGATTTTTTAAATTTATAAAGCATAAGACCACCACAATCAAAAAGACTGTGGTGGTCATAAATTTTATAGACCTATTTGTTTTATGATTCTGTCTGCAATCTTCTTCATTCCGTCATCACCCGGATGTGTTACCCACAAGTCCTTTATTGTTGACCACTCATTGTTTTCGTCGAGATATTTTTGTCCAAGTGTAGCTTCATTTTCTTTGCACCTTAAATAGCAGATGTCAATGAGCTCAATCATATATTTATTGCAGGTTCCGATAAGAAGATTGATGTTTTCTTGGCTGGGACTTAAATACCAGCCGTAAACCCACATTATTCTTGCATTGGGACAATCCTTTTTAAGTCGAAGAATAAATGGCTTAAGATTTTCCGAAAATGCCTTGTTGCTTGCAGGATTGTTTACATTGTCGGTAAGCTGAATGATAATAAGGTCTGTATCTTCTTTAAAATAGTGTGAGGCAGAGGGAAGTCCTGTCATAGAATTTTCTTTGTAATACCAATCATCAAAATCATGCGCGCTTTCACAACGTTCAAAAGGTGCGCCATGAATTTTATAAAACTCACAGGAAGGATTGTACTTCTTTATCTCTTCGGTTACATAATGATAGTAATCTTTGTCGGGAGCAGATGCGCACATACCGTAACTATTGTGCATACCTAAAAGGATAGAGTTTCCGACAAAAACAACTTTTTTCGGCACAATTGGAACGGTTACATTGCCGCCCTCGCGATAAATTTCTGCAACTTTTTGACCGTTTTTATCAAGCTTTATGTTTGAAACGATTTCACCAACGTTTCCTTCGCTTCTGTCCTGCGCATTTTCTTTTACAGTAAACGAGGTGAGGGCATAGCCTTTGAAGTTTTCTTCGGGACGAATTTCTATTTTGAAATAGGATGCATTGTTGTAAACCGAAAGATTTATTGGGTCAAAGGAGTATGTAAAATTAAAGCTGAATCCATCAATGTCATTTATTGTTTCATTAAAATAAATGGATTCATTATCGTTTTCATCGTAAAGATATATAACGAGATTTATCTTGTGACCGCGATCACAAGCGCCGCTTACATTAACAGTAACCTTTTCGCAAAATGAACGTAATTTTTCGGTTTCAAAGCCGTTATTATTGTTTCTAATTGTGTTGCTTAAATTCACCATAACGCTCCACCTTTAAATTTGCCTTTCTTGTGTCGGTGTGATACCGGTACGTTTTTTATATGTTCTGCAAAAATGTTCCACATCCTTGAAGCCTGTAAGATGAGCAATTTCCTCAACCGTTTTATTGCTTTGCTTTAAAAGCTCCCTTGCTCTGCTTACACGGACATCAAGCAGGTATTGAATAGGAGATTTAGAGCAAACTTTTGTAAAAAGTCTTCTGAAATTAGTTTCACTCATTATACAAAGCTTGGCAAGGCTTTTTATGTCAATGTTTGAGCCGAAATTATTGTCAATAAAATGTATAGCGGGGAGAATAGTGCTGTATTGCTCGTAACCAATGGCATCAATCAGGTTGTTTTCCATTATATCTGCAATTAGCTCGTACAGCACAGACATGCATCTTAGCTGTGCACTCGGCTCTCCGGATTGCCAAAACTTAAAAAGACTTTCGCATTTATTTAAGAATTTAGAAAAATTAAATGGTCTGATAAGCATATCTTCATCAAAAAAAGAATTAGAAGATATAGAAAAATTAACGGTGTAATGGTCAAAAGGCTCATCGCCGTTATTTTTTACTATATATGAAATTTTATCAGAAAACAAAACAGCCTCACCGGCGGATATTTCCTTTTCTGTTCCGTCTTTGAAAATATAGGTAGAGCATCCACTTATTGCTACTACAAGACCGCAGACACCGCGTCCGTTGGCATATAGCCTAAATTCGTCTTTAGGTGGATTTTTATGATGGACTATCAAGTCGATTTTATCAATAGAAAGCCTATTTTGATTACTGATAAACACTTTATCACATCCTTTTTATCATACTACTATAACAAAAAAATATTGTCAATAGTAATGGACAAAAAGTTCAATTGATTGGATTAAATCCTCATAGTCTTTTGAGAAAATTGGCTGTAAACTAAAATTAAAGAATAAACAAAAAAGGAGCTTGAGTTGAATGAAAAAATATGCTTGGTATTTTCCTAATTGGCATGTAACAGAGCTTAATGAAAAATGGCACGGCAAAGGCTGGACCGAGTGGGAGTGTGTAAAATATGCAACCCCGAGGTTTGAAGGTCACGTACAACCTAAGGTTCCTCTTTGGGGATATGAGGACGAATCTGACCCTGTTGTTTTTGAAAAGAAAATCAAAACTGCACTTGATTACGGCATTGACGGATTTATTTTTGACTTTTATTGGTTCAGTTGTGGCCCCTATAGAAGAGATTGCCTTGATAAGGGCTTTTTAGGCGCTCCTAATAATGAAGATTGTGAATTTTCAATTATGTGGGCAAACCACGATCCCGTTTATGTTCACCCCGCACCCTATATGCACACTGCACCCGAGCTTTTAAGCGGTATCGTTGATAAAGAGCTCTTTAAAGAGGTTACTCAATTCTGCATTGATAACTATTTCTGGAGAAAGAATTACCAGAGAGTTGATGGGAAAATATTCTACGGGGTTTGGGATGTCATACGCATGGTAAAGGAATTCGGTAGCCTTGAAGAGTGTGCCAAGGTTTTTGAAGATTTTCGTGAGCGCGCAAGAAAAGCAGGGCATGAATTATTCCTTGCGGCAGCCAATAAAAATCTTTTCCCAGGATTTAAAGAAAAGGATAAAGAGCTTTTTGAGAAAACAGTTGACGCTCTTGGAATTGAAATGGTAATGACCTACAGCTGGCCTAACATTTATCCCAAGGATGGCTGGCCCGCAATTGAGTATGCCGAAGCAAGAGAAGAGTATTTTAAAACAGTTCCTGAGGATGTAGAATTCAGCAAAGTTCCTTTCTGTATCGCCGCATCAACAGGCTGGGATTCAAGCCCAAGAACTGTTCAGTCTGATAAGTACGAAGATAGCGGATATCCTTATCTTCCTATTCAGGTCAACAACACTCCCGAAGAGGTCGAAAAGACTTTCCGTATGTGTAAAGAATGGATAGAAAGCGGAAAGGTTACCGGCAATATCTTGACTATCAGCACCTGGAATGAGTGGACAGAAGGAAATTATATGGAGCCTGATGAGCAGTATGGATATGGTTTCCTTGAAGCATTCAAGAGGGTTTTCTCCGAATAAAACAAAAGGAAGAATTATAAAATGATTGAGAGAAAAAATAAAAGAACTGCAAAGATAGGCATCTTTGCGGTTGCTCACGCTACATACTGGGCACAGTTTGATGGTCTTTACGACAACATTATGGGATTCCATAAGGACTTTTGTGATATGGTTGAGAAAAATGATGTCGAGGTTGTAGATTTTGGCATGATTGACTCAAGTGAAAAGGCATACGATGTCGTTCCCAAGATTCTTGCAACAAATGTTGATGTGCTTTTCTGCAATATGGTTACTTATGCAACCTCATCTGTATTTGCACCAATTGTAAAAGAAGTAAACAAGCCTATGGTGCTTGTTGCGCTTCAGCCCAGAGCTGCTCTTGACTACACAAAGGCAAACACCTTTATGCAGCTTGAAAATGACAATATCTGCTCGGTTCCTGAATTTACAGGTGTTGCGATCCGTCTTAATAAAAAGGTAAACGATGTTATTATCGGTTGTCTTTATAATGACGATGAGGCTCAAAAGGAAATTGCTAAATGGTGCGATATTGCCAAGGTGCTTCACGATCTTAGAGGTGCAAGAATGGGACTTATGGGTCATACAATGGAAGCGATGTACGATATGCACGCCGACCCAACCGCAATTTCTGCTGCATTCGGACTTCATGTCCCTTTGCTTGAGATTGATGATGCTGTTAGGGTGTATAAAACTGTTACAGAAGAAGAAATTGCTGAAAAAATCAAGATTATCGATGCTGAATTTGATATGCCTAATCCCAAGAGCGATCCTATCACGCTAAAACTTACCGATGAAGACAAGTACAGCGCCGCTAAAACAGCCGTTGCTCTTGATAAGCTTGTTGAAAAATATAATCTTACCGGCCTTGCATACTATTACGAGGGTGAAGACGATTCGATTCAGCGCAAAGTTTCCTCAACCTTTATTGTAGGTAACTCAATTCTCAACGCGCAGGGAATTCCAATGTGCGGCGAATATGATATCAAAACATGTGTTGCGATGCTTATTATGGATAGGCTCGATATAGGCGGAAGCTTTGCGGAGTTCCATCCCTTTGACTTTTCTGAGGACTTTATTCTTGTTGGCCACGATGGACCTCATCACCTTAAGATTGCAGAAGGTAAGCCTGTTTTACGTAGCCTTAAGAAATTCCACGGAAAGCCGGGAAGTGGCGCATCTGTTGAGTTTAAGATTAAAGAAGGACCTATTACAATGCTTGGAATAACAAGCACCTATGACGGCAAATTTAAGTTTGTTATAGGGGAAGGTTATTCTAAAGAAGGTCCCATTCCGCCAACAGGAAACACCAACACACGCGGATTCTTTAAGCCTACAACCAAAGAGTTTATTAAAAAGTGGGTTATGGAAGGCCCAACCCATCATTATGCGCTTGGTGTAGGACATCACGCCGAAACCATTTCAAAAATTGCCGATATTCTTGGAATTGAGTGGGTAATAGTAAGATAACAAAAATCCGCAGGAACTTTCCTGCGGATTTTTTGGTCGAGCAGACACGATTAAATCCGAACTTCCTTCGGACGCCTCTTCCAATTCTTTGAAGGTCACGGTTTTGGTGCCCTTCTGATAGTTGAAGACAAAATCTATGCGGTCATCGTGCAGGAAAACTGCATTTACGAAATTGTCTATCAGTGAACGCCGGTGTTCCAGCTTTGTGGTATCAAGTTTGCGAAGTTTGTTAAAGAAGAATTTGATTTCTTTTGGATTAAGCATTGGCTTAAACATTTGCTCTTGTGCTATAGAAATTTCCAAATCCTCTTTCCTTGCTTCAAGTTCCTCTAATCGCTGTTTTGTAGAGGAAGTGAAAATTCCGTTTTGTATTGCATCGAGCATATTATTTATGCTCTTTTCAACTTCCCGCAGTTCTTGTTTTAAGAGTGGTAACGTAGTGTTTTCTTGCTTTAGATATTCCTGAGCCATTTTTATCATCTTGTCTATGGCTTCGTCATCCATTAAGAACTTCTTGATTTGAGCAATTACGATATCTTCGATCCACTCCTTGCGGACCGCTTTCTTGTGGCAACCTTTACGCTTTTTGGCGGTGACACATTTGTAATAGCGGTATATTCTGTCGGTTTTACTTGTGCCGCTTTCGCCAACCATAAAGGCTTCACAATGTCCGCAATATAACTTTGTTGTTAAAAGGTAATCGTCAACTGCCTTGTGGCTTGACGGTGCCTTTTTTGTTTTAGCAATTCGTTGTTGAACTGCTTCAAATAACTCTATTGGTATGAGCGCAGGCACGCCGCCCGGAGTTACAATATCTTTGAATTTATACTCGCCTATGTAGTGGCGGTTTTGTAGCATTCTTGAGATGGCATCAATAGAGAACTTTCTGCCGATAGTGTTGCGATAACCTTTATTGTTAAAATCATCTGCAATTTGTTTCATGGTTTTGCCGTCAAGATAAGCGTTAAATGCTTCGGTAACTATCGGTGCGGTTAAGGGGTCAACCTCATACAAACGAGTTTCTTTGTTGATTTTATATCCCACCGCAAGAGTGCCGCCGTTATATTTACATTTGAGAGCATTCTCGGTCATACCGCGATTGATTTTCTGAGCAAGTTCGGCGGAGTAGTATTCAGCCATACCCTCAAACAATGCTTCGATAACAATGCCATCGGGTCCGTCTGAAATTGGCTCAGTTGCCGATACAACACGAACACCATTCTTTTTGAGCAGGTTTTTATAATGCGCTGAATCGTATCTATGGCGAGCAAATCGGTCAAGTTTCCAAACGAGAATAACATCAAACATCTTTTTATGACTGTCTTTTATCATCTCTTGGAAAGCAGGACGATTATCGTTTGTAGCTGAGTAAGCACGGTCGATGTAAGTATGAAGTAAAATAATTCCGTTTTTCTCGGCAAAAGCCGAACATTCACGAATCTGGCCTTCAATAGATTCCTCACGCTGATGATCGCTTGAATAACGAGCGTATATTACACCTTTCATACTTTTCACCTACCTTTTCTATTTTGGGGTATTAGGGCTCACCCTAACAAGGTGTTTTGTGTACACAAACGCGATGCTTGCTACGGCAAGAACGCGGGAGTGTATATACAAGCACGATGCTTGCGAATGCAAGGACGTGGGATAGGAGACAAAACACGATGCTTGCGAAGATGATGCCGTAATAATTCTCTTTGTAAATTGATTATAGCATATTGCAATCGCTATGTCTATAATAAAATCAAAAATATTTTGAGAAATTCAAAACAAATTGTTGTTTCTTGTAGAAGGGTGTGGTATAATTTAAAATGAATTATTGTATTGGAGGATTACAATATGGCACGTTCTTATGACAAATTAAAGAAACTTATGATAGACAAAAAGATTACCAATACCCAACTAAGACAAGCGACCAAAATTACCACCAACGCAATGGCAAAGATTTGGCGTGATGAGCCGGTATCTATTGAAACCCTCGAAAAAATTTGCTACACCTTAGACTGTAATATTGAAGATATCGTAGAAGTTATTCCTGAAAAATAACTTCAATATTTGTATTATACATCACTTACTGTCCGTTATATAGGACTTTAGTTTTGTTAGAATAAAGATGTTGCAAAGATGGAATCATCTTCGCAAGCATCGTGTTTGTGATACCACCATGATAACACGACCTTGTCTTCGCAAGCATCGTGTTTTGATATCATTGTCGCGCTCTTGTCTCCGCAAGCATCGCGAGTGGATATCCACACACCGTCTTCGCAAGCATCGCGTTTTTATATAACGCGTCTTGCTACGCCCTTGTTAGGGATGAGTCCCTAATACCCTCACAGAAAGGAATTTATTTATGAATAAAATAACTCTTCAAAATATCGCAACAGATGAACTGAAAGTTCTTATAACAAATGCAAGTTCTGTTTATTGCAATATGACAGAAGCAGAGTTGAAGGTTGCTTTAGAATCTAAAGACAAAATTCTTGTTAAAAAGATCGCTCGGCAAATTCAACCTAAGCTTGAAGAAATGCAAAACGCTAATCCTTTTAAAAAAGCGTTTTTGATTTTCAAGTACATTTTGTTAGCAAACCGAAAAGCAGAATGTACTATTCCTGAAGAAGCACTTCGCTCTTTTGTCAGAACCATTATGCCGGATATGATTGCTTTCTTTCAATCCGAAGAAGGACGTCGCGAATACGAAGAATGGCTTAAAGAGGAAGAAGCAAAGGAAAAAGCCTCCAAAACAGTAATAAAATAAATCAGGTATCGTTTAAATCCCCTTCGTTTATCGAAAATAAATTATCCGATAAAATAAAAAAATAAACTTTCGCGTAATTATTTATTGCTTTTATACCTTTTTAGTGATATACTGAACAAGTATAAATCTATTTTAATTTAGAGGTGCGCTATGGCTGTAAGTTATAACAAATTGTGGAAACTTCTTATTGATAAAAATATGAAGAAAAAAGAACTTGGCGAAGCGGCAGGTATAAGTAATACACTGATTGCCAAACTTGGAAAAAATGAAAATGTTACAGTTGAAGTGTTGGTTAAAATATGCGCCGCTCTCGATTGTAGAATAGAAGATATTATGGAATTGATTCCTGATAAGAAACAAGCTATATAACAAAGGAGTTCTAAAATGAAAACAGTAAATAAACCTACATATATTAGCTTGTTTAGTAGCGCCGGCATCGGATGCTATGGATTCAAGTTGGAGGGGTTCGAGTGCATCGCCACTAACGAACTCATAACAAGAAGATTAGAGATTCAAAAATTCAACAAAAAATGCAAATATGAGAGCGGCTATATTTGCGGTGACATTACTCAAGATGTTACAAAAAATGCTCTTTATGATCAAATCTCTCTTTGGAAGAAAAAGGAGGGGCTTTCTCGCGTTGATGTTGTAGTGGCAACCCCTCCTTGTCAGGGTATGTCTGTAGCCAATCACAAAAAGAGTGAAACCGAAATTGTCCGCAATTCTTTGGTGGTTGAATCTATAAAAATTATTAAACAAATTAATCCTCGCTTCTTTATTTTTGAGAACGTTCCAGCTTTCATGAAAACCATATGTACAGATATTGATGGCGAACATAAAACAATTGCTGCTGCAATAGAAAACAATTTGGGTCAAGCCTACTCTTATACTTCTCGTGTAATTAACTTTAAGAATTTTGGTGCTTGTTCTAGCAGACAACGCACTGTTGTTATTGGTGTGTCAAAAGATTTTGCTGACGAGGTTTCTCCCTTGGAACTTTATCCGGATTTGGTTAAAGAGCGCACACTTAGAGAAGTTATTGGTCACTTAAAGCCTTTAAAAGAGTTTGGCGAGATTGATAGCAAAGATTTATACCATTCTTTTAGACCATATCCTGAACATATGCGTGCGTGGATCTCTGATATTAAAGAGGGTCAGTCTGCATTTGATAATGCCGATGATAATAAAAAGCCACACCGTATTGTTGATGGGAAAATTGTCATTAACCAGCGCAAAAATGCAGATAAATATACTCGCCAATATTGGGATAAAGTAGGGCCTTGTATTCATACACGAAATGATCAAATGGCGAGTCAAAATACTGTACACCCTTGCGATGATAGAGTGTTTAGCATACGCGAATTAATGTTGATGATGACAGTTCCTAACTCGTTTAAATGGGTTGAAACCGATTTTGATGTGTTGAACAACTTATCGGTAGAGCAAAAAAGAGCCTTTTTAAAGAAAGAAGAAATTAAGATTCGCCAATCTTTGGGTGAAGCAGTTCCTACGGCTATTTTCCAATCAATCGCAAAGAAAATTTCTGAGGCATTGAAGCATCCGCCGCTTAATACTGCAACTATCAACAAAGTGGTATCCTCTAATAAATTATCCGAAGTTAATAATTTAAAGAGTTTTATTGTTGATAATCCTATGAACTTGTCGGCTGCCACATTGGGAAAAATTGCAGAAATGGCTAACACAAGCCGCACGGACAATGCAGCATTCTTTACAAGTAAAACCCTTATTACTGAAATGATGAAAGCCTTGCCGGACACCGACAAAGAAACCATTCGTATTCTTGAACCGTCGGTAGGCGTTGGCAACTTTCTTCCCCTTATTATCAAAAAATTCGAGGGTAAAAGAATAATACTTGATGTGGTGGATATTGACGAGCACAGTTTGGAATTTGCCGAACTAATCCTGAAAAATTACAATATTCCCGACACCTGCACGATCAATTATATTCACGATGATTTCCTGCTTCATAATTTTGAAGAAAGGTATGATTACATAATTGGAAATCCACCGTTTTTCAAAATGAAGTCCTCAAACAAACTACTTAATATTTACCGTCGTAATGCAATTAACAAAGCAACGACAAATATTTGCTCTTTCTTTTTAGACAAGGCAATCAATCTTGGCAATTATGTAGCTTTGGTTTTTCCGAAGTTCTTATTGAACACCCCTGAGTTCGCACCTACAAGAAGCTATCTTTCGGAAAAAGCCGTCGAATGTATTATTGACTTTGGTGAAAAAGGGTTTCCCGGCGTTCTCGTAGAGACTTTAGCGATCTTTATTAATAACCTTGCACGCCCGTCAAACACAAGAGTTTCATCCATTACGCACAGCAAATATATGTCCCAATCCCAAAAGTATATCTTTGATGATAAACTTCCGTATTGGATTATTTATCGTGATATGCAATTTGATTCGGTTTGTAAAAAGCTCGATTTTAATGTTTTCAAGGTTTTTAGGGATAGACAAATCACAAATAGTCAGCTTTCCGATGCGGGTGATATTCGTGTGTTAAAATCACGCAATATAAGTGATGACGGAAAAGAAGTTATTGATTTAAGTGGTTACCGAGTGAAAAAGCGTTTGCATACAAGATGAAAATGGATGCGCTATCCCATCAAGGAAAACGCACCGATTTAACTTCCGACCAAGTTGGTCTAAAGTTGTCTGCCGAGCAAGTATCTAATGATGACAGTGCCACCCAAGTAAAAAGATATATTCGCTTGACCAACCTCATAAAACCGCTGCTGGATATGGTTGATGAGGGCAAGATAGCGTTCACACCTGCGGTGGAGCTTTCCTTCTTAAACGATACCGAACAAGCCGATTTGGTTGAGGTAATTGAGGTTTGTGAAGCCACTCCGAATTTATCTCAAGCACAGAGGTTAAAGAAGATTAGTCAAGGCGATGGTCTTATCCCTGAGGATATAGCAGAAATATTAAACGAGCAAAAGGCAAATCAAAAAGAGCGGATCAAAATCCCCACCGAAAAACTACGAAAATATTTCCCCAAGCGCTATACGGCGGCGGATATGGAAAAAGAAATCTTTGCGATGCTTGAAAAGCGTTATAAAGAAAAACAACAGGGAGCGAGGTGATTAGAATGGGATTTATTGTAGGTCTCGGCGGAGAGCAAAAGTATAAAATCGGCAAAGTCAACTATGTAGTAACCTCATCCTTTTTACCACCAAAAGAAAAGGTAGGACTTAAAGACCGAATGGCAAGAGTTATTACAAGCGATTTCACAGATTGGACAGATAAGCCCGCAACAGATAATAT
>SVOZ01000013.1 GCA_015066115.1 Oscillospiraceae bacterium | reverse complement strand
TCGTGAGTTTGGCGTTTTTCTAATTGATGTTTCTAATGCACAAAAGCCCAGCGTGGCGGGACACATAGCTTCTTTAGAGCTTGCATCAGGACTTGACTCAAAGGGTGATTATCTATTTATTGCAAGCCGTTACTATGGAATTGAAATCTACGATGTTTCAATTCCTACAGAGCCCAAGTTTTGTTCTTTTGTTAAATCAGATAATGTGAGTGAGAGAATTGATTGCACGGTAAAAGGCAATTATCTGTATGCAGGGGTTTGGGCATCAAAAGTGGTTGAAGTTTTTAATATAGGCAATATTCTTGAGCCTAAATATGTGGGATATGTTGAAGCTGAAGGAACGGTTTATGGACTTGATACATACAACGATACCCTTGTTGTTTCAATGGGATTTAATTCCAGAAAAAATGACAGCAAGAAAGTGACCGATATGGGTTACGGAACAGGAAACGGAATATCCCTCTATGATATTTCAAATCCTGATGCTCCATCGCTTGTTTCAACGATAAAGGCTGATGGAAGATACTATAATGTCGGAAACGACTATTGGAATGTGAGGGTTTCTGACGGTTATGCTTATTACACCGATATGCATAACGGCCTGTATGTTTTTGATATTGCCAACAAAAAAGCGCCTTTCAGGGTTGCTAAAATAACAGTACCCTTTGAAAACGGCTCGGAAAACTACACAGATTTAACCAAAGACACCTCTGTTTTTAGTTTTGATACCGGTAAAAGATCACAGGGATCGGTAACAGGTGTTGCTATCTATAACGGGTATTTATATGTTTCAAATGCAAAAACGGGTGTGCACGCAGTCAAGTTTGATAAGGCAAAGCTTGCTGATAAAAACGACAAAACAGACTTTTCTTTAGGCAAGGAAGACAAGAATACAACTTACTCAACACATAATTTTCAGGTCTCAAAGTATCAGCTTGACGGACAAACCTTTGCTGTTTGTCAGAGCGGAGAATATATTTTTGCAGCCACCTCGTATGGAATACAAAGCTTTGACCGCGACATGAAAAAAGTTGAGTTTTTCAAAACAGACACAGCAGTTCGTGATATGAGAGTAGTAGATAATAAACTGTATACTGCGGAGGGAATAGGCGGGGGTTCTGTATATCAAATAAATGGTGGTGCACTTAAAAAGATAGGAAATCATAAACCGCTGATCAATGGTCAAAGCAGCGCATGTTGGCAGCTTGGCGTTTCGCCTGATGGTAAGTTTATAATTACCGCTTGCAGATTTCAGTATGTAGCGGTGCTTAATGCGAAAAATCTGCAAAACATTACCCTTGACCGTTATTTTAAAACCGGCACACTTTACTATCGAGATATTTTGTTGGGACAGATTAATGGAAATACAATAAACGTTTTTCATTCATCTGGTGTGTTGGAACTTGTTTTTGCAAACGGCAGTTATACATATAATGAAATTGGCAACACAGCATTTTCCTCTTCGCTTTCGGGCGTTACAGCTTTTGATAACAATCATTTGTTGGGCCTGCACAACAAAGGATACCAGATAGTAAATATTTCAAAAGGATTTGAGAAAGCAGAGGCAGAAGAGCTTGTTACAATAGAATCTGTTACCCTAAGAGGATTTCCCGCTGTGAAAGATAATATCCTTGTGGCATCAAACCCCACAACCGGAGAAATTTGGATAATTGATATAGCAGACGCCAAAAATCCTATTTTAAAGGGGAATATTAAAATAAAGGGTAATCCAGATGTAGCATATATTTCTTCAGACAACACAATTTATGTGCCATCAAGATATGACGGGTTGCTAAAAATTTCTGTTTTGTGATATAATTATAATAGACAGATAAAAACAGCAAAACGCAAAAGGACTGATATTTATGAAAACGACGTTGGTTATTATGGCGGCGGGGATTGGCTCGCGGTTTGGCGGAGGAATTAAGCAGCTGGAGCCGGTTGGGCTCAATGGCGAAATAATAATGGACTACTCCATCCACGACGCAATCAAGGCCGGATTTAACAAGATAATTTTTATTATCCGCAAGGATATCGAGGCGGATTTCCGCGAGGTTATCGGCGAGCGAATTGAGAAAATGTGCGCCGCTCTCGGCGTTGAGGTTGGCTATGCTTTCCAAAGCCTTGACGATATTCCGGCGGGCGCCGGCGTTACTGAGGGGCGCAGTAAGCCCTGGGGAACCGGACAAGCCGTGCTCTGCGCTAAAAAGCTTGTTTCTGAGCCGTTTGCAGTCATCAACGCCGATGATTATTATGGCAAAGAGGCTTTTGTTAAGCTCCATCAGTACCTCTGCCAGAATGTCGGCGATAAGTACGATCCCAATGCCTTCTGTATGGCGGGATTTATCCTAAAAAACACCCTTTCTGAAAACGGCGGCGTTACCCGCGGCGTTTGTAAGGTCGATGCAAACGGTTACCTTACCGATGTTGAGGAGACCTCAAACATTGTAAAAACCGAGAGCGGCGCCGAGGCAGACGGCAAGGCTATCGACCCCGATAGCTTTGTTTCGATGAATATGTGGGGGCTTACTCCTGAGTTTATGGACTTGCTTGAGGTCGGCTTTGATGAATTTTTCAAGACTGCCGCGCCTGCAAATCCCCTTAAGGCCGAGTATCTTCTGCCGATTTATATCGGACAGCTTCTGAGAGAGGAAAAGGTTTCGGTCAAGGTGCTTGAAACCAAGGATAAGTGGTTCGGCGTTACCTATAAAGAGGACAAGGAGTTTGTTGTCGAGAGCTTTAAGAAGCTCATTGCCGCAGGCGAGTATGATAAGGATCTCTTTTCAGACCTTAAATAAATAAAAACGGGGCGGCCAATGGTCGCCCCTATATATTTTTTAGGAAAAAACGTAGGGAAGGCATTTATGCCTTCCTCAAACCTTTAGGTAAAGCTCAACGGAACGGAAAAGGCGTTCCCTACAACACGAAATAAAGGGAATATATACAACAAAAGCCGCTCGAGTGGGCGGTTTTTGTCGGCAAATTGGCCGACCTATTGACTTTTGTTTTTAAGAGTGCTATAATTTTCCTAACCGAACAGAATATATCAGGGGTGCGTAAAGCTGTTGCTTTAAGCTGAGACGGGAAACCGAACCCTTTAACCTGATGCGGATAGTACCGCCGTAGGGAGATTGTTTGCTAGCCACTTTCTTTACCGAGCGGGATATTTTCCGTTCGGTAATTTTTTTGAAAGGAGGCAACCTTTATGCAGCGAAATTCAAACATAAAAAGACTTTGCGTGTCGGCAATAATGATCGCTCTTGCCACAGTCTTAAGTCTTATCAAGGTCTACACACTGCCGCTTGGAGGCTCGATCACCCTTCTCTCGATGGTGCCGATAGCCTTTTTGTCTGTAAGCTATGGAATGGGCTGGGGATTTTTCTCGGCGTTTATCTATTCCTTAATTCAGATGCTTTTAGATATTGCCGCTGTCGCAAGCTGGGGACTTACCCCCGCCGTTTTCATAGGATGCATAGCGTTTGACTACATCCTGGCATACACAGCGCTGGGAATTTCGGGAGTGTTCAGAAAAAAAGGCGCTAAAGGAGTTGTTTTGGGCGTTTGTATCGCCCTGTTCCTGCGATTTTTCTCGCATTTTCTTTCGGGCGTTATTCTTTTCAGAAGCTACGAAATGTTCAACTCCCCGTTCCTGTGGTCGCTTGCCTACAACGGCTCGTATATGCTCCCCGAAATGATTTTCACCGCGATCGGAACATTTGTTTTGTTTAAAAACAAAAACATTAAAGGTCTTATAGACTAAACAAAAAAGGACTTGGGCGGCCTGCCCAAGTCCTTTTACTTTTTATTTGTATTTTATTAATACATTCCCATTCCTGCGCCTGCGGGAGCGGCGGGAGCGGGGTTTTCTTCCTTCTTGTCGGCAACGAGTGACTCAGTTGTGAGAACCATCGAAGCGACCGAAGCGGCATTCTGAAGGGCGCTTCTTGTAACCTTTGTGGGATCAACAATTCCTGCAGAGATCATATCGCAGTAGGTTTCAGAAGCGGCATCAAAGCCGTAGCCAACCTTTTCGCTTCTCTTGATGGTGTCGATAATAACCGAGCCTTCAAGACCTGCGTTTGCGGCGATCTGACGAATGGGCTCTTCGAGCGCTCTGCGAACTATCTTGACACCTGTTTTGATGTCGCCATCGGTTTCCGAAATAAGCTTTTCAACTGCGGGAATAGCGTTAAGAAGAGCGGTTCCGCCGCCTGCAACAATGCCTTCCTCAACGGCGGCACGGGTTGCAGAAAGAGCGTCCTCA
Source organism: Oscillospiraceae bacterium (assembly GCA_015066115.1). Taxonomy (GTDB): domain Bacteria; phylum Bacillota; class Clostridia; order Oscillospirales; family Ruminococcaceae; genus SIG578. The sequence goes on along the minus strand of SVOZ01000013.1, from coordinate 18,892 downwards.
ATTCTGAGCTTTTTCTCTTTCATCTCGATCTCGGTTGCGGCACCCACTTTAATAACTGCAACACCGCCTGCAAGCTTTGCAAGGCGCTCCTGAAGCTTCTCGCGGTCGTACTCAGAGGTTGTAACCTCGATCTGACTTCTTATCTGGCCAACTCTTGCACGGATTGCGTCTGCATCTCCTGCACCGTCAACAATGATTGTGTTCTCCTTCTGAACCTTAACCTGACGAGCCTGACCGAGCATATCAAGGGTTGCATCCTTAAGCTCAAAGCCGAGATCACTGCTGATGACCTGACCGCCTGTAAGGATTGCGATGTCCTGAAGCATTTCTTTTCTTCTGTCGCCAAAGCCGGGAGCCTTAACTGCAACGCAGGTAAATGTTCCGCGAAGTCTGTTAACAATAAGGGTTGAAAGAGCCTCGCCCTCAACATCCTCAGCAATAATTACGAGCTTTTTGCCCGAATTTACGATCTGCTCAAGTAAGGGAAGAATATCCTGAATAACAGAGATCTTCTTGTCGGTGATGAGAATAACAGCATCGTCGATAACAGCTTCCATCTTGTCGGTGTCTGTTACCATATAAGGAGTGATGTAGCCTCTGTCAAACTGCATACCCTCAACGATCTCGCTGTAGGTCTGAGCAGTTTTGGACTCCTCAACTGTGATAACGCCATCGGAAGAAACCTTATCCATTGCCTCTGCAATGAGCTTTCCGACCGTTTCGTCGGCAGAAGAAATGGTGCCAACTCTTGCAATGTCGTCAGAGCCGGAAACCTTTCTCGAATTGTCAATAATTGACTTTACTGCGGTCTCAACAGCAAGTGCCATACCCTTTTTGATGTCCATGGGGTTTGCGCCTGCTTCAACGTTTTTCATTCCCTCGCGAACTAAAGCCTGTGCGAGTAAGGTTGCAGTGGTGGTTCCGTCGCCTGCGGCGTCGTTTGTCTTGGTGGCAACCTCTTTGATGAGCTGTGCTCCCATATTTTCAAATGCGCATTCAAGCTCGATGTCCTTTGCGATTGTAACGCCATCGTTTGTAATAAGGGGCGCGCCGAATTTCTTGTCAAGAACAACGTTTCTGCCCTTGGGTCCGAGGGTTATCTTAACTGTGTCGGCAAGCTTGTCGATACCGGCCTGAAGCGCTTTTCTGGCGTCTACGCCGTAAATAATTTCTTTAGCCATAATTCTTCTCCTTTAAAAAACTTATTCTACTATAGCGAGAATATCGTCCTGACGGACAATTCTGTACTCTACGCCGTCAACCTTAACCTCGGTGCCGCTGTATTTTCCTGTAAGCACGCGGTCACCCACTTTAAGCATCATTGTAACTTCTTTTCCGTCAACAACGCCGCCGGGGCCAACTGCAATAACTTCTGCAATCTGGGGCTTTTCCTGAGCTGCCGCAGTTAAAATAATGCCGCTTTTGGTGGTCTCCTCGGCTTCAACTGTTTTGATGACTACTCTGTCACTGAGAGGCTTAATTGTCATCTCTATCTCCTCCTTAAAATTAAATACAAATTAAGTTAGCACTCGCAATGTTTGAGTGCTAAAACTATTTTACTACATTATGGAAAAATATCAAGTGGTTTATTATATTTTTTTAAAAAAGTTAACAATTTATACCAAATTAGAATATGCAGTTTGCCAAAGTTTAATGCAGGGCGGCGGGGATTAGCTCGTTTGTATTGACAATTTTTTCACAGAAACGCGTTTTTTCGCTTATTTCCTCTTTACAAAAGTTCTTTAAAAATATATAATAAGTGTGTATGTGAATTCGTACAGATAAACCGAAAGGAGTTACATAATATGAACTACTCATTAGAAGTTCAGCACATGTGTCCTCTTGCAAAGGGCCCAAATCACGGTCCCGCTCCTATCCCCGAAGAAGGAAAGTGGATACAGGCAAAAGAAATTTCGGACATCTCAGCTTACACACACGGTGTGGGTTGGTGTGCTCCCCAGCAGGGCGCTTGCAAGCTCTCGCTCAATGTTAAAAACGGAATCATCGAGGAAGCCCTCGTTGAGACTATCGGCTGCTCGGGTATGACCCATTCTGCCGCTATGGCCGCAGAAATTCTCCCCGGCAAAACCCTTCTTGAAGCTTTAAACAGCGACCTTGTTTGCGACGCTATCAACACCGCAATGCGCGAGCTGTTTTTGCAGATAGTTTACGGCAGAAGCCAGTCCGCTTTCTCTGACGACGGTCTTGTTATCGGCGCAGGTATGGAGGATCTCGGTAAAGGCGAGCGTTCAATGGTTGGTACTATGTATGGAACCAAAGCTAAGGGCGTTCGTTATCTTGAGATGACCGAGGGCTACTGCACCAGAATGGCTATCGACGAAAATGACGAGGTTATCGGTTACGAGTTCGTTTCTCTCGGAAAAATGACCGATTTTATTAAAAAGGGTATGGAGCCTAACGAGGCTTATGAAAAGTCCAAGGGTACATACGGCAGATTTGACGAGGCGGTCAAGTACATTGACCCCCGTAAAGAATAAGGAGGTGCGCTTAAATGGCTTTATTTGAAGGTTACGAAAGAAGAGTAGAAAAAATTAACGGCGTGCTTTCGCAGTACGGAATTTCTTCCATCGAAGAGTGCAAAGAGATCACTCTCGCTAAAGGCATCGATTGCGACAAGATCATCCGTACCACCCAGCCTATCTGCTTTGAAAATGCAGTTTGGGCATACACTGTAGGCTCTGCAATCGCCATCAAAATGGGATGCACCAAGGCTGCTGACGCCGCCGCCGCTATCGGTATCGGCCTGCAGGCATTCTGCATAAACGGCTCTGTTGCCGAAAACCGCAAGGTTGGTTTAGGTCACGGCAATCTTGGCAAAATGCTCCTTTCTGAAGAGACCGAGTGCTTCTGCTTCCTTGCAGGTCACGAGTCCTTTGCCGCTGCAGAGGGCGCTATCAAGATCGCTCTTAACGCAAACAAGGTTCGTCAGAAGCCTTTAAGAGTTATTCTTAACGGTCTTGGCAAAGACGCCGCCTACATCATTTCGAGAATTAACGGCTTTACCTATTGCGAAACCGAATTTAACCCCTACACCGAAGAGGTTACTGTTAAATATGAAAAGGCGTTCTCAAAAGGTCCCCGTGCTGACGTTAAGTGCTATGGCGCTGACAGCGTTCCCGAGGGCGTTGCAATTATGAAGCTTGAGAATGTTGGCGTTTCCATCACTGGAAACTCCACCAACCCCACAAGATTCCAGCACCCCGTTGCAGGAACCTACAAAAAGTGGTGCAACGAAAACGGCGTAAATTACTTCTCTGTTGCATCGGGCGGCGGCACAGGCCGTACACTTCACCCCGATAATATGGCAGCAGGCCCCGCTTCCTATGGTATGACCGACACAATGGGAAGAATGCACGGCGACGCTCAGTTCGCAGGCTCTTCTTCAGTTCCTGCTCACGTAGAGATGATGGGCCTTATCGGCGCAGGTAACAACCCTATGGTTGGTATGACAGTTGCTTGCGCAGTTGCTATCGAAGAGGCAATGAAATAAGTTTTATTCTTAAAGTAAAAAACCGCTCTCTTAAAAAGAGGGCGGTTTTTATTGCGTTTGACGGTTTTTTAGCCTCCCTTGCCTAAAGGGAGGTGGCTGAGGCGTAGCCGAAGCCGGAGGGATTGTGCATGGTTTGGCTTACTGACAATCCCCCAGTCACTCGCAAGCTCGTGACAGCCCCCTTTACACAAAGAGGCCTAATAAGGAAAAAGCCGCAAAATCGGGCGGTTTTTTGTTGTGTGGAATGTTTTGTTTCGTGTTGTAGGGAACGCCTTTTCCGTTTCGTTGAGCTTTACCTAAAGGTATGCGGAAGGCATAAATGCCTTCCCTACAGTTTTTGGGTGTTTTGTTGCGGGCGGATGAGGCATCTGCTCCTGTGATAAAATTTTGGGGCGGCTAATGGGGAAAACGGCGGATTTTTGTTAAAGGAATTTTAATCTTTTAAGGCAAATAAAATGTAGACAGAGTAAAGGTTTTGTGCTATAATATAGTTTGGATTAAAATCGGGAAATTTTACGCTGAAAACAGGGGGTGCGCCGATGTTAGTGCTTGGAATTGACCCGGGATATGCCATTGTCGGCTGGGGCCTTGTTGACTACTCGGGCGCTCGCCTTTCGCCCGTTGCCTTCGGCGCAGTTACCACCGAGGCAGGAGAAGCGTTTCCCGACAGGCTTTTAAAGATCAGCGAGGATCTGGGCAGGATACTTGACAAATGGCGTCCGCAGGCTATCTCTATCGAGCGGCTTTATTTTAACTCAAACACCACCACTGCAATCGACGTAGCTCAGGCGCGCGGCGTTATAGTGCTTGAGGCGGCAAAAAGGCATATAGATGTTTTTGAGTACACTCCGCTTCAGGTAAAGCAGGCGGTTGTGGGATATGGCAGAGCCGAAAAAAAGCAGGTTATGGAAATGACAAGACAGCTCTTAAAGCTCAAAGAAGTCCCCAAACCGGATGACACCGCCGATGCGCTTGCCATAGCAATCTGCCACGCGCACAGCTTTAACTCGCAAAGCTTTAATCTCTTAAAGGAACTTGGGAAAGGGGTAAAAAGATGATATATAGTCTTACAGGCCGTCTTATTCATAAGCAAAACAGCGTTGCCGTTGTTGAATGTGCAGGGGTTGGCTATAGCTGTCAGACCACCAATCAGACCCTCTCGCGCCTTTCGGGCGACACGGTTACCCTCTTTACCTATATGCACATCACCGAAAATTCGCTCGACCTCTTCGGCTTTGCCACAAGAGATGAGCTGGACCTTTTTAAAATGCTTATTTCGGTTTCGGGAGTCGGCCCAAAAGCCGCCCTCGCAATCTTAAATGAATACACGCCCGATAGGCTCCTTCTCTTTATCGCCTCGGGTGATGCCAAGATGATAACAAAGGCTCAGGGCGTTGGCCCCAAGCTTGCCCAGAGAATAGTTTTGGAGCTAAAAGACAAGGCTTCAAAGCAGCTTCCCAGCGGAGTTATTGCCGCTCCCGACGATATCTTTTCGTCGCAGAGCGAAATAAGTGTCGGAAAAGACAATCTTTCGCAGGCTGTCGCGGCGCTGGTGTCGCTTGGGTACTCAAGAAGCGAAGCCGTTTCGGCGCTCTCGGCAGTTGACCCGTCGCTTGATGCCGATGATATGATAAGGCAGGCGCTTTTAAGGCTTGCAAGAATATAAAAAGAAAGGAGCGCAGTTATGCCGCTAAACGATTACGAAACTGTTTTAGAGGACAGAATAATAATGCCTGAGTACAGCGCTCAGGACAGCGAAACCGAGATTTCCCTGCGCCCTAAAACTTTGGATGAATACATCGGTCAGAAAAAGGCAAAGGAAAACCTTAAAATATACATCGACGCCGCCCGTCAGAGAAAGGAATCGCTTGACCACGTTCTTCTCTACGGCCCTCCGGGACTTGGAAAAACAACCCTTGCAGGAATAGTCGCAAACGAGATGAATGTAAACATCCGCGTAACAAGCGGACCTGCCATCGAAAAACCGGGCGACCTTGCGGCGCTCTTAACAGGTCTCGAAGAGGGCGACATTCTATTTATCGACGAAATCCATCGCCTTTCAAGAGCGGTTGAGGAAATTTTGTATCCTGCAATGGAGGACTATGCCCTTGATATTATTATCGGCAAAGGCCCTTCGGCGCGCTCAATAAGGCTCGACCTTAAAAAGTTCACCCTTATAGGCGCCACCACAAGAGCGGGTCAGCTTTCAGCGCCTCTCCGCGATAGATTTGGAGTAATACTGCGCCTTGAAATGTACTCACCTGAGGAGCTTTGCTCAATTATCACCCGCTCGGCCTCGCTTCTTGATATTGAATGCGAAAGAGATGGCGCTATGGAGATAGCAAAGCGCTCAAGAGGCACTCCCCGAATTGCAAACCGCCTCTTAAAAAGGGTGCGCGATTTTGCTCAGATAATCGGCGACGGCAGAATAACAAGAGAAATTGCCGACACAGCGCTTCTTCGCCTTGAAATTGACCATATGGGGCTTGACGATATTGACAGACGAATGTTAGAAACCATTATAAAGGGCTATAACGGCGGCCCTGTCGGGCTTGAAACCCTTGCCGCCGCAATCGGCGAAGAAACCGTTACCCTTGAGGATGTTTATGAGCCTTATCTTATGCAGATAGGTTATCTTAGCCGCACTCCGCGCGGCAGATGCGTAACCGCCGCGGCCTATGAGCATTTAGGTATTAAATTTGGCAAACAAGACCAAAACCAGATTTCTTTTGAATAAAAAAGGAGAATTGTTATGGGTAGACTTTTTGGAACAGACGGAGCAAGAGGCGTTGCAAACAGCGAGCTTACCTGTGAGCTTGCCCTTGAAATCGGCAGAGCCGCCGCCTATGTTTTAACAAAGGAGCTTAACCACAAGGCAAAGATAATAATCGGCAAGGACACGAGAATTTCTTCAGATATGCTTGAAAGCGCGCTGACTGCAGGCATCTGCTCAATGGGAGCGGATGCAATGCTCCTCGGCGATATTCCCACCCCTGCTGTTGCATTTTTAGTAAGGGAATACAACGCCGATGCAGGAATTATGATCTCGGCGTCGCACAATCCCGTTGAGTATAACGGAATTAAGATCTTTAACCGCGACGGCTTTAAGCTGCCCGATAAAATTCAGGACGAGATCGAAAGCATTATTTTAGATAAATCCGAGCCGCTCCCCGTTATAATCGGCGGCGAGCTTGGAAATGTTACAAGATGCCGCTCGGCTGTAAATGACTATGTTGAGCACGTGAGAAACACCATTGATAGCGGCGTTGGCGGAATCAAGGTCGCTATCGACTGCGCTAACGGAAGTGCAAGCGCCACCGCTCATCAGCTCTTTGGAAAGCTGGATGCAAACTGTCGCTTTATTAACTGCGAGCCCGACGGCGTAAACATAAATAAAAACTGCGGTTCGACCCACATGGAAGACCTTATTGAGTACGTAAAGGAGCATCGTTGCCAGCTTGGTATCGCCTTTGACGGCGATGCAGATAGATGCCTTGCCGTTGATGAAAACGGCAACCTTGTTGACGGTGACCACCTGCTTGCAATTTTTGCAAAGCACCTTAAAGCCAAGGATAAGCTTGTTTCCAACACACTTGTCGGCACAGTTATGTCCAATATGGGACTTTTTGAGTTTGCAAGAGAGAACAAGATAAACCTTGTTGCAACGGCAGTTGGCGACAGATATGTGCTTGAGGAGATGTTAGAGCACGGTTACAGCGTTGGCGGCGAGCAGTCGGGACACATTATATTTTCTGACTATGCCACCACTGGTGACGGACAGCTCACAGCTGTTCAGCTTTTAAACATTATGAAAAAGGAGCGCAAGCCGCTTTCCGAGCTCGCCGCGGTTATGACAGATTATCCTCAGGTTTTAAAAAATGTTAAAATTGCAGACCGCACTCCCTTTGAAGAGGATAAAGAGATCATGCAGCACATAAAGGCTGCCGAAAAACAGCTCGGCAAAAACGGCAGAGTTTTAGTTCGCGCATCGGGCACAGAGCCGCTTATCCGCGTTATGATAGAGGGCAAGGACATAAATGTGATTGAAAGACTTGCCGATCAGATAGCAAATATAATTCAGATAAAACGCGGAGTTGAAATTTAGGAGACGATATGAGAGTCAGCAGTCAAAATTCAGAGTATAGATTATTAGATACATCGAGCGGCGAAAGGCTCGAAAAATGGGGCGATGTGACCCTTATCCGCCCCGATCCGCAGATAATATGGAAAACCCCCAAGGACAGCCTTTGGAACACAGCCGACGCAAGATATATCCGCTCAAATAAGGGCGGCGGCCATTGGGAGGTTTACAAAAAAACAAAAGAGTCCTGGCAGGTAAAATTCGGCGAGATAACAATGCTTGTTCGCCCGACAGGCTTTAAGCACACAGGCGTTTTTCCCGAGCAGGCGGTAAACTGGGAGCTTTTTGATAAGCTCATAAAAGAGGCAGGACGTCCTATTTCGGTTTTAAACCTCTTTGCCTACACAGGCGGCGCCACGCTTGCCTGCGCCGCGGCAGGTGCCAGCGTTTGCCATGTTGATGCTTCAAAGGGAATGGTTTCCTGGGCAAGAGAAAATGCCGAGCTCTCGGGCCTTTCCGATAAGCCTATCCGCTGGATAGTTGATGACTGCAAAAAGTTTGTTGAGCGCGAAATAAGGCGCGGCAGATTTTATGATGCAGTTATTATGGATCCGCCATCTTATGGCAGAGGACCAAATGGCGAGGTTTGGCAGCTTGAGGAGCAGGTTTACGATTTAGTTAAGCTTTGCGCAGGAGTTTTAAGCGATAATCCGCTCTTCTTTGTGATAAATTCGTACACTGCGGGGCTCACTCCGTCGGTTATGAAATATGTCCTCTCGCAAACAGTTGCGCTCGGCCGCGGCGGAGAAACTTCTGCCGATGAGATAGGAATTTTGGTTGAAAAAACAGGTCAGTGCCTTCCCTGCGGAAGCACTGCGATCTGGATGCAAAAATAAAGAAGGAAAAGAAATATGCAAAGTCCGTTTATAAAGTGCCAAAACGTTTGCTTTCGCTACGGAGAGGAAGACTTGCGTTTAGCGCTTAAAAATGTAAATTTTGAAATAGAAAAGGGGCAGTTTGTTGCCATCTTAGGTCATAACGGAAGCGGCAAATCCACCCTTGCAAAGCACTTTAACGGCGTCTTGACCCCCTCAAGCGGCAAAATCACGGTAAACGGCATTGACACCGCCGATGAAGAAAAGGTGTTTGAGCTTCGCCGCACGGTTGGAATGGTTTTTCAAAACCCCGACAACCAGATAGTTGCCACGATCGTTGAAGAGGATGTTGCCTTTGCGCCCGAAAATTTAGGCGTTGAGCCGACAGAGATCAGAAAAAGGGTCGACGATGCTTTAGAGGCTGTTTCGATGAGCAAATATAAAAAGCATCAGCCTCACAAGCTGTCGGGCGGCCAGAAGCAGAGGGTTGCAATTGCAGGAGTGCTTGCGATGGGCCCTGAGTGCATAGTGCTCGATGAGCCGACCGCAATGCTCGACCCTAAGGGCAGAGAGCAGGTTATGTCTACAATTGTAAAGCTTGCTCGCGAGCAGGGCAAGACCGTTGTGCTCATAACTCATTTTATGGAAGAAGCGGCGCTTTGCGATCGCGTTATAGTTATGAATGACGGCGAGGTTTATCTCGACGGCACGCCCAAAGAGGTTTTCAAAGAGCGCCAAAAGCTCAAAGAGGTAGGGCTTTCGGTGCCTGCCGTAACCGAGCTGTGCGCCATTTTAAATGAAAACGGTCTTGACATAGCTCCCGACATAATTTCAGAGGAAGAGTGTCTTCGCGAAATTAGCAGAGCGCTCAAAGGATAGCAAAAATTGGAGGAAAAAAAGTGTCAATCATCAAGGTTTCCGATTTGACATATCGCTATTCTAAGGGGACGCCTTTTGAAAAGGTTGCCCTTAACAAGATTAGCTTTGATATAGAAAAAGGCGAATTTATCGCCATAATCGGCCACACAGGAAGCGGCAAATCCACCCTGGTTTCCCATTTAAACGGACTTGTCACCCCCGAAAGCGGAAGCGTTTTTCTCGATGGCGAGGATATCTTTAAAAAGGGATATAACCTTCGCAATGTGCGTTTTCGGGTGGGGCTTGTGTTTCAGTACCCCGAATATCAGCTTTTTGAGGAAACGGTTTATAAGGATATAGCCTTCGGCCCTAAAAATATGGGACTTTCGGAGGACGAGATAAAGGAAAGGGTGCTCTCGGCGGCAAAGGCGCTTGAGATAAGGCCCGAGCTATTAAACAAATCTCCCTTTGAGCTTTCGGGCGGCCAGAAGCGCAGGGTTGCTATTGCGGGAGTTATCGCAATGCGCCCCGAGGTTTTGGTGCTCGATGAGCCTGCCGCAGGTCTTGACCCTGCAGGCAGAGATAGGGTTATGCGCCTTATCACCGAGTATAGAAACAAAACAGGCAGCACCGTTGTGATAGTTTCTCACTCTATGGAAACTGCGGCGCGCTATGCCGATAAGATAGTTGTTTTAAATGACGGCGAGCTTTTTATGTGCGGCACGCCCGACGAGGTTTTCTCTCGCGCAGAGGAAATAGAAAAGATCGGGCTTGACCTTCCGCCCGTTACAAAGCTTATCCACTCTCTTATAAAAGAGGGATATGACCTGCCCGACAATATTTACACCGCGCAAAAGGCGGCCGAGGCCCTCTTAACGCTGAAAGGGGGCATGACATTATGATGGATATTACAATCGGCCAGATGTACCCCGGAAACTCTGTCGTGCATCGGCTTGACCCGAGATTTAAAATCGTTTTCACACTGATTTTTGTCGTAATGCTGTTTTCGGCAAGCTCAGCCGCGGCTATGGTTCTTAATATAGCCTTTGTGCTGTTTTGTTACATTTTGTCAAAAATCCCCCTTAAGATGCTCTGGAAGACCTTAAAACCCGTTATCCCCATTGTAATTTTTATGACGGTTTTCAATGTCCTGTTTTTCGGCGGCGAAACGGTTCTTTTCAAGGCCTGGATCTTTAAAGTTACCCTTGAGGGCGTGATGACGGCGGTGTTTATGATATTCAGAATTTCTCTGATAATCGTCGGCACCTCGCTTCTTACCTACACCACATCGTCAATTGAGCTTACAGATGCGATAGAAAGCCTTCTCTCGCCCCTTAAAAAGATTAGGTTTCCTGTGCATGAGCTTGCAATGATGATGACCATTGCATTAAGATTTATCCCAACTCTTATTGAGGAAACACAGAAGATAATGTCGGCCCAAAAGGCAAGAGGAGCCGATTTTGAAAGCGGCAACCTTATTTCGAGGGCAAAGGCGCTTATGCCTATTTTGATCCCGCTCTTTATTTCGGCGATAAAGAGGGCGGGCGAGCTTGCAACTGCTATGGAAAGCCGCTGTTATCATAACGGCATAGGCAGAACAAGGCTCAAAAAGCTTACAAGCAGCAGGCGCGATTATGTTGCGCTCGCAGTTATGATAGCGCTTGCCGCCGTGGTGTTTTTGTTTTCAGCATTTACCCCGAAATTCATTTAAGGAGAGCTTGCCGTGAAAAGTGAGAGAAATATCGCAGTGAAAATTAGGTTTCTCGGAAAAAATTATCACGGCTTTCAGCGCCAGCAAAACGCGCTTAGCGTGCAGGAGGTAATAGAAAAGGCGCTTTTTAACATCCTTAAAAAAGAAACAGTTATTTTCGGCTGCAGCCGCACCGATACAGGCGTTTCGGCGGCAGAATACGTTTTTAATTTTAAAACAGACAATCTCATAACCCCATATAAGCTTAAAGGAGCGCTCAACCATTTTTTGCCAGAGGATATTGCGGTGTTTGACTGCGCCGTGGCAGATGATGACTTTCACTCAAGGTATAGCTGTATAGAGAAAGAATATGAATATATCGTGCGAAATTCAAGGCAAAGAGACCCCTTTTGCGAGGGCAGAGCGCTTAGATATTCTTTAAGCAGTCTTGACGAAAAAATGCTCGACCGCGCTGCAAAGGCTTTTCTCGGCAAACACGATTTTTCGGCATTTTGCTCGGCAGGCGACAGCGTTAAAAGCCATGTAAGAGAGATAACTAAGGCGAGCGTGCGCCGCGAGGGCGAGGATGTTTTGTTTGCATTCAGAGCCGACGGATTTCTTTATAATATGGTTCGTATTATGGTCGGAACGCTGATTTTTATAAACGAGGGAAAAATAGAAAAGGACGCTATTCCTAATATAATTGAAAGCCGCGACCGCAAAAATGCAGGTGCAACCGCAGAGGCGCAGGGGCTTTGTCTTAAAAAGGTAATTTATCAAAACGACCCGTTTGAAAATAGTGAAATGGAGGGTGAAAATGGCGGAAATTAAAGAAATACGCGATGCGATGCGAAAAAAGAAGCGCAATCGCAACATTCGCAGAATATCTATTCTTATAATTCTTCTTGCGCTTGTTGTTATGGTTATAGTAAACCGTGACAGGCTCACCCCCGAAGCAATTTCCCAGTGGCTTGAGGGCTCAATTTCGGCAGGCGGAGAGGGAGAGGGATTTCCTGTTAATCTCCCCTCGGGCGAAACGGTTTCGCTCCTTAGCGCAGGTAGTAACATAGCGCTTACAAATCAGACCAATGTTTACTTCTATTCTCCGAGAGGAAAGCGCCTTAGAAATGTTCAGCATTCCTGCAAGAATGTTCAGAGCAAGGCGGCAGGAAACAATCTGCTTGTCTATTCGGTCGGCGCAAACACCGTCAGGGTTGAAACCAACACCAAAACCGCCGTGTCAATGACCACCGATAATCCCATAACCACAGGCGCAATAAGCAAAAACGGCAGATTTGCTCTTTCAACCGAGTCGGATGTTTACACCTCGGAAATGAAGGTTTACGATAAAAACGGCAACGCCGTCTTTAAATGGACCCCGTCGGGCGCGGTCATAACCTCGCTGGCGCTGTCTGATGACGGGCATTATGTCGCCGCCGCAACGGTTTACACCAAGGGCGGAAAAATAATGTCGGGGATCTACCTTTTTACAACAGGAAAATCAGAGGCACTGCTTTCCTATAACATCGAGGATGAAATAGTGCGCTCTCTTTATTGCGATAAAAACAGTGTTCGTGTGATAACCGATTCGAGAGCTTTTTGCGTTGATAAAAAGGGAGAGCTTAAGGGAAACATTTCCTTTGAGGAGAAAAAGCTTATCGGCATAGATGAAACGCAAAACGGCAATCTGCTTGTTTTCAGAGATGTAAATGACCCGAGCAAAAGCGTGCTTACCGTTATAAACCAAAACGCCGAGGTAACGGCTGAAGCCTCTGTGCCGCACGCTGTAAAGGCGGTTGCCTGCGGCGGCGATGATGTGTTTATGATAACCGATGAACTGCTGCTTTGCTACGAGGCTTCAACCGCAATAAAAACAGGTGAGAGTGCCATAGAGCACGATGCCGAAAGCCTCTGCGCAACGAGCGCAGGCGCATTTGTAATAACATCTGCTTCAGAGCTTATCGCTCCTGAGGTCAAGTAATTTAATGAGGTGAGATCATGAACATAGTTTTTGGAATTTTAATTGACGTTGTTTTGCTTCTGATAGTCTTTCTTTGCTATAAAAAAGGCGCAAAGGATGGCTTTGCAAAAACCTTAGTCAGTCTTTTGGGCTTTGCTATCGCAATCGTGCTTGCAGGGAGCCTTTGCGCCCCCGTTTCAGAGTTTGTTTATGAAAAAGCAATACAGCCCTCTGTTGAAACGGCGGTTTCTGATGTAGTTAATGCAAACCTTAATAATGAAAGCTCGATTGTCCCGACAAAACAGCAGATTTCCGACACAATTGACAAAACGCTCGAAAAGCTGCCCGCCTTTATAAAAGATATAACAGGCATTGAGGACAAAAAAGATGAGCTAATGCAAACGGTCAGCGAGCACATCTCGGCAAACGCCGATGAGATAACGCAGAAGATCTGCACCGTTTACATACAGCCGCTTGTGCTGAAAATTTTGTCGGTTATTGTATTTTTATTGCTGTTTATTTTAATATGGCTTGCCTGTAAGATAATTGCCAATGCGCTTAAAATAATCAACAAACTGCCGCTTCTGGGCAAAGTAAACGCGCTGCTTGGCGGACTTATCGGAGTTTTGCGCGGAGTAATCTTTGTGCTTATTGTAAGCTGGGCGCTTGTAGTGATAGTAAAGGATGGAGCAAACCTTTTCGGCGTTATAAGTTTAGAAACCGTTGAGTCGTCAATAATTTTAAAAACCATCGCGCAATACAATCCTTTAAACCTGATAATTTCAAGCCTTAACGCCTAAAGAATTTTGTAGACTTAAAAAACAGAAGGAATGTAAAATGGAAAACAAATTTACAAAAAACCTCAATATTCCCAATATTCTGTCGCTTTTCAGAATAGTGCTTATCCCCGTTTTTATAGTGCTTTACTTTAAAGCAGGCAAAGAAAACGGAGAATATTATTTCTATGCCGCAGGTGCGCTTATCCTTTCGGGGCTCACCGATCTTTTTGACGGAGTAATCGCAAGAAAATATAATCAGATAACCTACTTAGGAAAGATACTTGACCCGCTTGCCGATAAATTAACTCAGGTCACCGTTGTTATCTGCGTTGCAATAAAGCTGGGCAGCTGGATCCTTGCGGCGGCGCTTATGATATTTGTCGTTAAGGAACTGCTTATGATGATAGGCGGCTTTATAATACTGCGCAAAAAGATCACCCTGCAGGGCTCAAAATGGTACGGCAAGGTGGCAACCGCTGTTTTCTATGTTGTTATGGCGGCAATTGCCATGTTTGACGGCATCCCAACCGAGATTGCCTTTGTTATGATTCTTATTGCTGCGGCATTTATGCTGTTTGCGTTTTCGCAGTACATTATGGAATTTTTCAGAATAATCAAGAAAAACGAGTCAGACAACTGACATATAATATAGGTAATAAACCTTAAGGAGATACTCTATGCTTTGTTCGCGTTGTAAAAAAAGACAGGCGGTGGTTTTTATGACCACCATGGAAGGCGATAAATCAAAAAATCAGGGACTTTGCCTTGTTTGCGCAAAGGAGCTTGGCATTGGGCCTGTAAACGAAATGATAAAGTCTATGGGACTTGACGATGAGCAGATCGAGCTGCTCAGCGACCAGATGACAGATATGTTTTCTGAAAACGGCGAGGGCCTTGGCGATCTGTTTGAATTGGGCGGCGCCCAGACCTTTCCGCTTGGGCAGAATTTAGGCGAAAAGGAAGACTCTGAAGAACAGGAAAACGACTCTTCCAAAAAAGATAAAAAGTCAGAGCAGAAAAAGAAAAAGGGCAAGTTTAAATATCTTGACAGCTTTTGCGAAAACCTTACAAAAAAGGCCGAGGAAGGCAGGCTTGACCGCATCATCGGCAGAGAAAAAGAGATCGAGAGGGTTACCCAGATCCTTTGCCGCCGCAGTAAAAACAACCCATGCCTTATAGGCGAGCCCGGCGTTGGAAAAACGGCGATAGTTGAGGGAATTGCGCTGAAAATCGTAAACGGCGATATTCCTGCCCGCCTTGCCGATAAACAGCTTTATCTTTTGGACCTTACCTCGCTTGTTGCAGGAACGCAGTTTAGAGGCCAGTTTGAAAGCCGCATAAAAGGGCTTATTGATGAGGTAAAAAGCGCAGGAAATGTTATCCTCTTTATAGATGAGGTTCATAACCTTGTCGGCGCAGGCGAGTCTGAGGGCAGTATGAACGCCGCAAACATTTTAAAGCCTGCCCTTTCAAGAGGCGAAATTCAGGTTATCGGCGCCACCACCTTTGCAGAGTACCGCAAGTACATTGAAAAGGATGCCGCACTTGAAAGAAGATTCCAGCCTGTAACCGTTAATGAACCGAGCGTTTCAGACACAATAGACCTTGTGCGCGGAATCAAAGGCTATTATGAGGACTATCATAATGCCTCTGTCAGCGATGACATTGCCGCCAGGGCAGTTGTACTCTCGGAAAGATATATAACCGATAGATTTTTGCCCGATAAGGCAATCGACCTTATAGACGAGGCCTGCGCCTATGCAAGCCTCAGAAACTTAATTCGCAGTGAGGCCGAGAAAAAACAGAGGGAACTTAAAAATCTTAAAAGCCGCGAGGGAGCGCTCTCGGGCGAAGAAAATGTTGATTTTGAAGCGCTTGCCCTTGTCCGCTCCGAAATTTGCAAGAGAGAGAGCGAGATAGAGAAAATTGACCTTGACAGCCTTCGCACAGAGGTAACCACCCGTGACCTTGCAGGAGTTATCGAGCTTTGGACGGGTATTCCTGCTTCAAAAATCGAGGAGAGCGAGAGAAATCGCCTCGGAAGCGTAAAGGATAACCTTAAGGCTAAAATAATTGGACAGGACGAGGCCATTGATGCCGTTTGCCGTGCTATAACCCGAAACCGTGCAGGACTCTCAATGAGAAAAAGACCTGCGTCCTTTATATTCGTCGGCCCGACAGGCGTTGGAAAAACCGAGCTTGTAAGGCAGCTCGCCTCCGAGCTCTTTGACGGATGCGATCCTCTTATCCGCCTTGATATGTCGGAATATATGGAAAAGCACGCCGTTTCCAAGATAATCGGCTCGCCTCCGGGATATGTCGGCTATGACGAGGCAGGCCAGCTTACAGAAAAGGTGCGCCGCAGACCTTACAGCGTCATTCTCTTTGACGAGATCGAAAAGGCACACCCCGATGTTATGAACATTCTGCTTCAGATTCTTGACGAAGGCAGAATAACCGATGCCCACGGCAGAACTGTAAACTTTGAGCACACCGTTATTGTTATGACCTCAAACGCAGGCTCCGATAAGTCGGGCTATGGCGTTGGATTTAATAAAAGCGCTCAGGAGCTTGCAGGTGAAAAGGCTAAAAAGGCGCTTTCGGAGTTCTTGCGCCCCGAGTTTATCGCGAGGGTAGACGAGGTTGTGGTCTTTAATCCGCTCAGTGAAGAAAACCTTGTTAAAATTGCAGGACTTATGGTGTCCGAGCTTGAGCCTGCGCTTTCTGAAAGGGGAATTGCCCTTAGCGTAGATGAAAGTGCGCTTAAAGAGGTCTGCGCCCTTTCAAACGGCGGAAAATATGCCGCAAGAGATCTAAGGCATGTTATAAGAAGAGAAATTGAAGACCCCATTGCTCAGATGTACACCGAGAGCAGTGAGGGAAGCATTAAGGAATTTAAGGTTACTGCCGAGAACGGCAAAATCGTTGTAACAAAAGAGTAAAAGAAAGGAGCGGGAGCAAATGAAGGCATTTAAAAGGGTAACTGCGCTTTTTTTGGCGGCGGTCTTTTCGCTTGTGTTTTGCTCCTGTAACGGCGTTTTCGGAAACGATGACGCCCTCATAATTCCCCCTGCGCTGTTTGAGGAGCAGGAGGACATAATGCGCGCTCTGCGCTCTTCGGCAGGCGAAAAGATAACCCTTGAATATCCGCGCACAGGCGAAAACCGCTCGGCTTTTCTGCTTGCGGATATAGATAACGATTCGGAAAATGAGGCAATAGCCTTTTATCGCCAAAGCTCTGATGACGCGGTTCAGGATGTCATCCACATAAACGTGCTTAATAACGAGGTGAAAAACGGCTGGACCTCTGTTTGCGACATTGTGGGCGAGGCGGCAGGAATAGATAGGGTAAGTATAGGCAATTTCTCGGGACAAACCGAGATAATAATCGGCTGGGAGCTTATAAAGGACAGGGAAAAGACCCTTGTTTGCTATTCGCTTTCAAACAGAAGCCTGATAAGAGATTACACCGCCGCCTATGTTGAGTTTACCGTGGCTGATTTCTGGGCAGAGAAAGCAGGCGACGAGCTTATTACCTTAAATTACTCGGCGTCGGCTGAAAACCTTGCCCTTCCAACCCAGCACGCCCGACTTATAACAAAAGGCGTAATGGGCTTTGAGGTAACCTCGACCACACCGCTTGATTCAAGGGTGACAGGCTATAAAAGCTGCACGGCAGGAAAATACAATGAAAACAGCATAGGATATTTCCTTGATGGAACTTTGGATGCCGCAACGGTAAACACCCAGATCTTAACCGTTTCTTCGCAGGGAAAGCTTCAAAATCCGCTTTTGACAAGTGAAAACAAAACCGCCGATGACAACATTCACAAATCAACCCTGCTCACCCAGGATATGAATGGCGACGGAATTTACGAGGTGCCGCATCAGGTGGCGGTAACGGGATACGAAGAGGTTCCCGAAAGCGAGCGAATTTATAAAACGGTCTGGAAACAGCTTGATGGTACAGGGCTTGTGAAAAGCTCGGTAATGTATATTAATACCGCGCTTGGAATAAGGGTCTTGATTCCCGAAAGGCTTGACGGCAACATAACACTAAAGCCGATAATGGCACAGAATGAGCTTGTGTTTTACGAGTTTTCGGGCAGGCTTGAAACAAGCGATAATCCGCTTTTCAGCATAAGAGTTAGCGAAAAAGAGCTTTACGAATGGGAAGAGGGTTATGAAATTCTTGTCTCAAACGAATACACTGTTGTAACTGTAAAGCTTCACGACAGCGAAAACGACCTTTGCCCCACCTGGCAGGTTTTGTTTGATATGATAGAGATAATGTAGGGGGGAGAAAAATGCGCAGAATTTTGGTTTGCGAGGACGAAGATGCCATCCGCGATTTTGTTATTATAAATCTGCAGAGAGCAGGATACACAAGCGTTGGCGTTTCCTCGGGAGAAGAGGCGGTTGCCGCTTTTCTTGAAAGCGACGGCAATTTTGATGTCGCCCTTCTCGACGTTATGCTCCCCGGAATTGACGGGTTTGAGGTTTGCCGCAGGCTCAGACAGCACAGTCAAAAACTCGGCATAATAATGCTCACCGCCAAAACTCAGGAGATCGACAAGGTAAACGGGCTTATGATCGGTGCGGATGACTATGTTATAAAACCCTTTTCGCCGTCAGAGCTTACCGCCAGAATAGATGCCCTCTGTCGAAGAATAGGCATTTCTGAAGGCGGCGGCAAAAAAGAGGACGAGCAGAGCCTTACAAGCGGACCTTTCCGCCTTGACCTTAAAAGCCGCGCCCTTTATAAAAATGATGCCATAATTGAGGTAACTCAGGTTGAGTTTCAGATAATGGAAATGTTTATGCGCAATGCCGGTGCGGCATTAAAGCGCTCGCTTATACTTAAAAGCATCTGGGGCGAAAAATATGTCGGCGATGAAAAGATAGTTGACGTTAATATCCGCCGCATAAGAATGAAGATAGAGGATGAGCCTTCAAATCCCAAGTTTCTTCACACCATCTGGGGTTATGGCTATAAATGGGTTATTGACTGACAGCAAATTAACTGACTAAAAAGGAGGAGCCGCTTTGATAAAGGTGCAGAAAATTACAAAACGCTGGCTTATGCGAAGCTTTATTATCATAGTTGCGGCTCTTGTTGCAATTGAGGCGCTTGTTAT